>NZ_CDRNXG010000004.1:0-85415 GCF_977018605.1 [Rhizobium] kunmingense | reverse complement strand
GATCTATCAGTCGATCGGCCAGCTGCGCGAAACCTATGGCGGGCGCGACGCCTCCAGCAAGTGGTTCGAAAGCGCGAGCTGGATCAGTTTCGCGGCCATCAACGATCCGGAAACCGCTGACTACATCTCTCGCCGCTGCGGCATGACGACGGTCGAAATCGATCAGGTCAGCCGAAGCTTCCAGTCGCGCGGCTCGTCGCGGACGCGGTCGAAGCAACTGGCCGCTCGGCCACTCATCCAGCCACATGAGGTGCTTCGCATGAGGGCGGACGAGCAGATCGTCTTCACGGCGGGCAACCCGCCGCTGAGGTGCGGTCGCGCCATCTGGTTCCGGCGGGAAGATATGAAAGCTTGCGTTGAGCAGAGCAGGTTCTCGCGGCGCAACGCGCCCGCCCATGAACAATGAAGAGCATCGGAGAAATCAGCATAGCGACGACCTGAAAGGGCGTGATTTCGGGAATTCTCGTCATGCTTCAGGCGGATACCGGGCAGCCGCAGGAGGCTTAGCATAGCGCCGCATAAGCGGAAGCCGGGACCCGACTGGCCCCGACCGAAGCATCCCGCTTAAGAAGGCCGTCTACGCGTCGGAGACCCCTTCGGTCAGTCCGTCGAACACCTCCATCATCGCGTTGGTGATGGCTTGACCGAGAGCGTTGCCAGCCACGCGAACGTCGTCCTCGGAGCCGTCTCGCGCAGCACGGGCAAGCTCGTACCCCTGATCCGCGACGATCTGCTCGGCCACTTCGATCGCCCACAGGCCAAAGTCGCCGCGGTTGTCAATTTGGATAGCGTTGTCCATCTGCACCTCTCGTAGTTGGTTCGTCGGCTTCTTTGCATGGACAGTAGTCCATGACAAACCAGAGGCCTCAATGTCGAGGTACCACGTATAGGAAAGGCGCTACGCCGGACCCGACGATCTTGCTCATCGCCAAATGCCGGCTTCCGCTTTCGGCCCCTTTGCAGACGCTGATGCTTGAGCCCTCTTGACCGCCGCACACTTTCATCCACTGTTTAAAAATAATTTCACACATTATCGGATGACTAGGTGGCAGTATATTTTTTCGCTGAACGGGACCCGGGTGGCGACTGGCGTTATTCGGTCAAGGTTGGCTATTCGAATGATATCCCAAGAAGACTGCGAAACCTTCAGACAGGCAACCCTCGGGAGATCGCTGTCATGGGGTTCATTCGCACAAAGGACCGTGCAGAGGATCGGCGAGTTGAGGCCGATCTGCATAAGCGCCTCAAAGACGATGTGGTGCGTGGCGAATGGTTCAGCGTGGACCCAGAGCAAATCTTCGACGCACTCCATAGCCATTCCACCAACGCATTTCTGGCAACCGAGGGCGATCCTTTCGAAATCATTGGTCTCGATAGCCATGCCATCCCGGTGTACGCCAGTCCATGGCATTGGGGCGAGTTCGAGGTAGACGAATTCTGCCCGCGCTGTGGCTGGGCTTGCGGTTGGACAGAGGTTGAGACCGCAGGTGGAATGATGTGCCTAGAATGTGGCGCGCACGAAGCACACTACGAGGATAGGGGTGACGAGCCTGACTGGGATTAAGACCTCGCACGTGTTGAGATGAGGCAGTGTCTCGTGCGTTAGGTTGCTGCTGCCGCGAAGGTTCGGAACTGCATGTTGCGCCGCAAGATTTTGGATACGGCGTGGGCATGACTTCGCAAATTCTGCTGTTGGCGCGAACCGGCCGAGCCCGCGGCCTGCGGAAGGATCGTGACCCGGATGGGCGAAGACCGAATGTGGGCTTCGTTCGCCCCAGCGAATAGAGCCGTACGCCGAAGGCGGACCGCCCAAACTCGCTAGCGTCTCCACATCACGGAAATGAATCGATTGCCTCCGAGCGATTCAAAACTCTCGTTGGACGGCGACTCCTAAAGGCACGATCATGCCGGCATGATCACCCAGCCCTATCATCTTTATGTCGAGAGGACAGACCTCACGAAAAACATGGCCCGCTTCTATGCGATGTCCATCGAGCCAAACCTGTTCGGGGAAACTTGCCTGATGCGATGTTGGGGTCGTATCGGAACGAGCGGCCAGACGATGAGCCATCATTTCAAAACCGAACGTGAAGCCGTCGTTCTGTTTCTCGAACTCCTCCGCCAGAAAAAGCGTCGTGGCTACTCAGCCGTGGCGCGTAAAGCGTGCCGGCAACTGATTTAAGGGCTTGTGGATTTGAAGGGCAAGAATGAAGACGAGATCAGAATTGGTGCTGATAGGCGAACGTCGAGATCAATCCGGTTGACACTGTTGGCGTTGTTCGCAGCTTTTCCAGCCTTCAACGCGTCAACCAGCATTTCAGCCTACGCGAGCGACAACAGATCCAATTTAGGCATGCAATTCCAGAAATGCGCCACGGGCTCGCGCGAGGCTTGCGTCGTCGACGGAGACACGATCTGGCTGAACCGCCAGAAGATCCGCATCGCCGATATCGACACGCCGGAGGTGGGCGAACCGAAGTGCTCGTCGGAGCTGGCACTTGGTAACCGCGCCACGGACAGGATGCTTGAGCTGATCAACGAGGGTCCCTTCGAGATCAAAGCGTGGCCCGGCCGAGATGCCGACCGGTATGGCCGCAAGCTTCGTGTCCTGATCAGAGACGGCCGCAGTCTGGGCGATGTTCTCGTGTCGGAAGGCCTCGCTAGGACATGGAGCGGCCGACGGGAGCCATGGTGCTGAGGTAGGAAAATTGGCCCGGCGAGCCGGGCCAGCACGGCGGTTACCGCCGTCGGTTCCAGTCGGTCTCGAAATTGACCTCGACTTCGACGAAGAACGGGATCTTGATCGCGATCTTCATACCGAGCTTGCCCTTGCGGAAGAAGTGACAGATCACCTTGGCGAGGATACGGAGCCGGCGGCCGGTAGCTTTGAGGAACTTAGCGAGCTGTTGCATGTGATTTCTCCTGTCGATCGCGTTTCGTCGCGGGGATGAAATGCGGATCGGGAAGGAGTGCCGCACCGGGCACGGCCGGAGCGCAGCGGAGGACCTGAGGACGGCTGAATTTTGATGCGCGAGGAGCCAAAGGCGGGGAAAATTATGCCGTCAGCAGGTTGCGGCGGGACGCACGATCCGCATCATTCCCAATGTCGATGAAATGGGATCGACAGGAAAATTGCAGCGGCTCTGATCCGAAGGCGACAAGCGGGGGAAACCACCTCAGAAAGGTGGCTCAGCTTCAGCAAGGCCGTCCAGCTCGGCAACTGAGACGATCAACTCCGCGTGGGCGATTTCGAGTTCGGCCTCGATCTGGCGGCGCTCGGCGCCATCGACAGCATTGCGCAGCTCGGCCCGCAGTTCTTCGATCTGGATTTCGAGTTCGTCGTTCATCTTCGTCTCCTTGAAGTTTGTGGAAGATGACCGACGGGTCCGAGAGGGGATGGCGGGGTCAGGGATCGCGCCAGCGACCGGCAGAGCCGGGGAGTGGGGGAGCCGATTTGCGGAAGCTGGCCTTGAGGGCAGGTGGAGCAAATTGGGGGAACCGCTCATCCTTGAGGCCGGCATTGCCGCTTGGCACAATCCTGCATTCTGAGCAGCTTCCCCCGCTTACCGTATGCCACCAAAAAAGCCGGGCCTGGCTCGATGCCAGATCCGGCTTTGATCTCTTGGCAGGAGAGAAGGCTCCGCCGGTGGCGGAGCCTCGTGATCCTGATCAGTCGCGGTTCGGGCGGGACCAGATGAGCTGGAGGCCTTCTTCGCCTTCGACCTCGGCGAGCGTTGCGTAGATCGGGGCAGGGAAGCTGGGATCGTCGAGCTTGACCGAGAGGTAGTCGCGGCCCTGCTCGGAGGTCTTCTGCCAGGCGGCGCCGAGTTCAACGCTCCCGGCGTAGACGCGGAACTGCGGGCCCTTGTCGGAAGGGTTCTCGACCCGGGCGATGCGTGCCTTGACGTTGAGGGCGAGCGTGCGAATGGAGCCGGTGAAGCCGTTTTCGGTGGAGGTGAAGGTGCCGATGGTTGCCATTGTCGTATTCCTTTTCGTGGTTCGGGTCGCGCCCATCGCGGCCTCGATGGCAGTCGACAAGACCGGTGACGATCGGACCGCACCTGATAAGGCCGCAATGCAATGGAGGGCGACAAGTCGCAGATTTGTTAGTGGGAGAGGAGGAGCCCGTGAGGGATCCGGGGTAAGAAATCTGAGCCTTGTCGTTGCGGGAAGACGATCGAGGCGCAGCCGGTCTCCGGTCAGACATGCCCCATCGAGCCCGCAGATGGGTTGCCGGAAACTCTGTCGTGAAGGGATAAGGCACTGGCGCTCACCGCGTTTGCCCGAGGGAAGAATGGCAACCTGGTTCATGCTACACTTGTCCCGTCCTCGGAGTCTGCTTCGATTGGGGAGTGGTTACCATGCGAACGTGGTCCGGCTTGCCTGTTATGCCCGGTGCGATATCGTTGCGCTCGCGAATCGCAGCCTGGAGGATCAATGCGTCAGCAGACCAAGCCGTTCATCATCGAACGCAAGCCATCCCGCAAACCGAAGCCCGACGCTCTGAAACCGTCGATCTGGGGAAAGCTGGATACTGACATCGCACAAGGTCTCCAAGATCAGCGTGATATGGAAGAAGCGGCCGCCACCGGTGGTGACGTCCGCGCTTGACCTTCAGGCCGCAGCCTTCAGATCCACTTCCGGCTGTAGGGAATGCAGGAAGCTCACCGCGCGCTGCGCATGCGCCGCGGCCTGGAAGATGGCCCGCTTGTCGTTGGCAAGGATCGATAGCCAGGACTGCAGGTAGGACGCATGATCGGGCCGTGGCTCCAGCTCCGGCGCGATGCCGAGATCGGCGCAAAGGAAGCAACTGCCGAGCTCGGCGATGAGCTCTTCACGGGCTCGTTCCGTCCTGTCCTTTGCATAGCGCGACAGATCACGGCCGACGCGATGTTCCGCCGCCGTCCAATGCGTGGCCTCATGGCTGAGGACGGCTGCATAACCGGCCGCATCGCGGAACGCCTCAAAGGGTGGCATCTGGATGTAGTCCATGACCGGCGAGAAGTAGGCCTGGTTGCCGCCATGCCGGATGACTGCACCCGTCGCTTTGAAGAAGCGATCGGCGCTCTCGATGCGCTCGACAGGATCCCGCACCTTGGCTGGCGGGGCATAATAAGTGTCAGGCAAACCATCGATCTGCTCGATATTGAACACCGAGTATGCCTTCAGGAACGGGATTTCCCGATCCACATCGTTGCCGCTCCCGTCGGCCACCGGTTTGGTGAAGCGACTGGCGAAGACAACCGTCGAGCCCGTTTCGCCCTTCCGCACGGCTCCGCCCAGTTCGAGAGCCTGCTTGAATGTCATCCACATCGAGGAGGAGTAGCCGCGCGACAGCTGCTCCGACCACAACAGGAGCACGTTCATGCCGGAGTAGGGCAGGCCGTTATGGCGCACCGGCCGGGTAATCCGGTCACTGGTGTTGGCGGCGCTCCACGGCTTCATCCAGGGGCGCACGCCCTGTCCGAGATCCTCGACGATCCGGTCGGTGATCCGCGTGTAGATGTCGATGCGATCCGCTTCCGTTTTCCTGACCATGACTTCTCTCTCCTTTTTTCAAGACCGCGCCTGTCGCGGTCCGTCACGGAGGTCCGAAGCCAGGAGCTGATGGTGCGCCCATGCACCGGAACGGCCGCAACAGCGTGGAGGACGGCAAAGCCGTTGCATGGGCGCCCGGCTCCTGCAGGACCGCCGAGCGGGACGGGCCGCGACAGGCGCGTCGCCAGCTTTCCCTCTCGACACGAAAAATGGCCGGCGCTTGCTGGCGCCAGCCTGGGACAAAATGCAAAGGGCGGGGTTACCCCCGCCGATGGCATCAACCGAAGGCCGCCATCTGGGCCTCGGCCGCCTTGCGGTCGAGCGAAGCGCCCGGGTGCTCGACCGGCCGGTCGAAGGGCTTCCAGGTTTCGCCGACGACCTGTTCGTAGGCGGCCACCGCACCTTCAGCCGCCATCCGCAGCGCGTGGGACTGGACACCCATGTCGGCTGCGAATTCCCGCTTGCGCTGGGCGCCGCTGTCATAGCCGACCGGACCGTCGAGATCCTCGTCGCGAGCATCGTTCGATGCCTTGGCCGTTGCATCGCGCGCTTCGGTGACAGCGCGCGAGTAGAACTGTCCGGCGCCATGCGCCGATCCGACAAAGGCTCCGACGATGCGCTGCAGATGGATCTGCATGGCTTTCTCGCCCAAGCCCTCGGAAAGGCTGTCGGCGGTCTCGACGATCAGCCGCTCATGCAGGCTGCGGATGCCATCGCTGTCGACGATAGCCGTGCCGAAGCTTTCAGCGATTTTGTGCGCCTGAATGGCGTCGGGGCAGGAGAGGCGGACCATTTCGAGGGTGGTGCCGCGGCGCGATTGCGCCGATCGGGTGGTGGAGCGATTGGGGGTGGCGGGCTTGGCCATGTCTGTTCCTTCCGTGGCTGCCGAAGCGGTTCCGGCCCGTGCCGGTCTGCCCTTCGATGCGGACGACCAGAACCGGCAAGGGACGGGTTGCTTCACAGGTCCGATCCGACTGAGCCAGCAGGGCAGGGTGGCGGGCCAGCAGGTCTTGACCTGAGCAGACCGCGAGCCTGCCCTTGCGCAGAGAGGCTGGATCGGCCGCTCCGCGGCGCGATAGCGGCCTTGAAACGACCGGCCGCCGGTTCAGACCGCAGCGAACAAGAAGGGCAGATCGGCACGGGTCCGACGTCAGATGAAAGCTGGAAGGGGACATGGCCAAGCCCGCCACCTAGGCGGTCACCGGGGTCGCATGATGTTTGGAGGCCATCCAGCATCCTACCCAGCCTCAGGTCCACCTATCTTGCGACCCGCGAAACAGGCGCATCAGTGCAATGCTCAAGCGCGTCGATGATCTGCTCATGCATGACCAACCTGCGAGTGAGCGTATCGAGTTCGCCCCACCGCTCGAAGGCCAAGCGGTCGGCAAGCTCCTGATAATAGACCCTGGGTCCGGATCGGCGACGCGCCCGGCTCCGGACCTTCACCGTGATCGCCCGCCGTCCGGCACGGGCTGCAATCTGCCGGTTCAGACAATCGAGATGCCGTTGGATTTCATGCCGGGCGCCAATCGCCTGCTCCAGCGGTTTTGGAGTGAGGACGTCAATCATGACCCATCCTCACGACCTCGCCAGCCGATGAAGGAGGATGGCCCATGATACTCAGCATGACGGTTGTGATCGATGACAAAGCCAAACCGGCTGCGCCTGGCATATTCGTCGCTCGGGATCAGGAAGCGACGCTCGTCGTTGCCTGCTCGCCGGTTCCCGCCGACAACCGCCACGACCTCGGTCATGCCCGGGTGCTGATTGGAGAAGATTGCAGATATGACAATGTGGTCCGCGGCATGACCTTGATCGAACGCCCTGCGATCCTTGACCCAGCTTTCGCCCTCGGCCAGCTTACGGCGGTGTATCGCCTCCCAGGCATCCGCCAGGTATTGCAAATGGTTTTGGCGGCAGTGGACCGCTCGTAACCAGTGAACAGCTCTGGAAAGCTGAAGGCGACGATCGCCCATTCGCAATCTTCCTCGTACCATGGTGTGTCCTTCCGCAGCAGCGGATGGATTTTGGCATTTCGGTCGGCTGAGAGGTGAAAACCACCGTGGCCGGCCGTGCTATGGGCGATGACGCCATCGGCATAAACGACTGCCATCTGCGATGCCCCCCAGGGCGTGCTCGCCGACATGCGGGTCTGCACTCGATTCAGCGCAGCCAGATCACGCTTGTGCCCGGCCGTCTCGACAACACGCATCCGAAACTCGGTCCCGTCGGCCACGCGGCCATCGTGCCCGATGAAGTCGGCGCGCGTCAGCTCAGCGAGTGGCCGACGAACAAAGGCCGCGCTCGCGAAAAAAGCAAAGCCGCTGTACGATGTGACCATGGCGAGGACCAGGTCATCAACGCGGGCGACGGGCATGCCGTCCGCGCTGGTGGCAAACTCCACCCCCGAGAGATCGGGGGTGGTTGCTGCCATTTTCGTCTGGAGGGCGGCGGTCATGCTGCTGCCCTCTGATCGAAATCCTGATCGTGCTCGTCCTCCGAGCCGACATCGGTGCCCTGCGGATCGTCGTGGTCCCCTTCTTCGCCGGCGTAGCCTTCCTGCTCCGCTTCGAGGTCCTCACCATGACCGCCGTCATCCTGGTGCCCGCCCGAGCCGATGACGTCAGTGGCAGCACCTGCGCGGATCCAGTCGAGCAGCTCGTCAGCCGGCGGCGCGAAGCGGCCGGCGGGATGGACAAAGTGCTGAGTTGCGAAATGCTCGACCAGTGCGGCGCGGGTTTCCCGAACCTTCTGCCGCGGCTGGACCGATGCTTCGGCGCAAGATGCTTCCAGCGCCTGGCGCGACAGGCATAAGAGGAAGTCTTCCGAACCCATGTTTGGCAGGAATTCGTCGGCGCCGATCGCGTCGCCGGCGACGCGCGCGATCACGCCGCTGTTCGACATGCCGCGGCGGCAAGAGAGAACGTCGATCAGCACGGAGCGAACCGCGACCCTCAGGGTGTCTTGATCGAAGGCGAGCTTGCCATGCTCGTCAAACAGTCCGACCACATGGCGCGAGAAGCGCTTGCCGCCATAGAAGGTCCTGTCTGCGCCGGAGTCCACACGGACATTCTGCCCGGCAAAGGCCAGCACCATCAGCGCCATCAGCATATCGTCCTCGATCGGCGCGCGGCCGAGTGCGTCGTGCAGCGCATCGGTGCGGAAATCGCCGATCATGTCATGGCCCTTCTGCGTGACATCGGGCCGGACCTTCGGGGTGGCAATCGCGTCAGCGTCATCACCGCCACCAACAGAGCCGTCACCAGCACTTCCCTTCGGCTTCGCGGTCTCGGGCATGCGATAACGGACGGTCTGCACCTTGCCGTCGCGATCGAGATAGATCGCCGTGTGGTCGGACTTGGACGGCTTGCCGTAGACCTGAGAAGCCTTCTTCGGCAGTTCAGGTTGGCCCCAGCTGTTGACCTCGACGATCCCGCCCTTCTTCGGCAGATTATTCGTCATCCACTCGTGCTGGGCACCGAGGAACCCTTCGACATTCGTGGTGTAGCGGCCATCCTGGTCGGCCGGCGCGAAGAGATCCTCGACCCATTCAATGCCGTAGGCCTGAGCCAGATCATCGCCAAAGCTCGCATCCTTGGCATACATACGCTTCTTGGTCAGCGCATTGGCAACCTGCCACCACGGCGCGGTGTCACCCTTTTTAGGTTTGTGGGCTTTCCAGACCTCCTTCTGGTCGAGCTGTCCGGCAGCCGCGATGACGCGCAACTGCTGCTCGGACGGCATATCGCCCAACGCCATCTGTTCGAGCATGGCCGGCAGGACGTTGGCGAGCAGGCGTAGCTTGCGGATCTGGCGGACGGGAAGGGCGAGAGCCACGGCGATCGCTTCCTCGGTCCAGCCGAGGGCCACGAGCCGTTCGATGCCGCGCCACTGGTCAACGGGGTTGAGGGCTTCGCGCACGCTGTTCTCGACCATGGACCGCATCGCGCCGTTGTCGTTGGCGGCGTCTGCGACGAGGATCTCGATTTCTTCGAGACCGGCAGCAATGGCGAGCCGGACGCGGCGGTGGCCGGCGTCGATGATATAACCGTTTCCGCCATCCGTTTCCGGTGCGACAACAGGTGGCTGAACGATACCGACGGCTTTGATTGTCGCCAGCATCAACGCGTCCGCCTGCGGCGACGACTTCGACTGGCGCATCCGGTCGGGGTTTTCCTTCAGAGCGCGTGGGTCAACCTTCATGATCTGCATGGGATGAGTCCTTTCAGGAGAATTCCGGACCGGCGCCTTGCCAGCCCTTCCTGTCTTCATTTTTCTCGAAGACACCTCCCGGCCCGCCGATCGGCCGGACTGACGCAACTGCAACCGAGCATCCTTGCCGCGAAGGACAAGCGGGGCTGACAGCCCTGCGAAGGTCGAGTGGCCGGGATGGCGCAGGTGGCGGTTGAGCGACAGCGGCGGCAGGAGAACAGATCGGCGACCGGTTCCTTCCTCCTCCTGCTCTTCCGCTTCTCTGTTGAAAGATCGGCGCGCGCACCCCGCGGCCAAAGCAGCACGTGAAAACCTCGGCTGGAAACAGAAACGCAAAAAGGGCGCTCAACCCACGAGGGGAGCGCCCTTTTGCTGATCCCGGACGACATCGAAAGCCACCGCAAGAGCGGTGGCAGGACATCATCTGAACGGGAAGTGATGCTCAGATATTATCGAGGGTCAGGGATTTCAAGTATCGGCCCCCGCCATCTGGCGAAGGCTATGGCAGGGGCAGGACCAAGACGCAAAACTAGCCTGGGTTTAAGTTTGTCATGCGGCGATCTGGTCTGCTTCAGCAATGGCCGAAGCAGCCAGTTCTTCCTCGATCTCGCGAAGCCGCTTCCTTTTCGCGCCAAGCTCGTCAGCGAACTGGAATGGGCCACCAGTGCGCGATTGATACGAATTCAGCCGGCGCCCGGCCTCGTCCAATCGGCGGCGATATTGCCGCTGCTCTTCGTCAAAGCCATCAAGAGCATGCTCCAGACGCGAGATCGCGCCGAGCGGCGTGACGGTGATGGAGAGATCGACCTCATATTCGGCGCCAGTGCGCTGGAGCAGCGTCTCGAAACGATAGCCATCGCCCGTGCCAAAACGCTCCCCTTCATAGACGAGATCAAAGCCGCCGATCGTTGCCAGACGCACCTCGCCCTCCCGCTGCAGCTGCAGAAGTGTGAGGATCTCCTTCATCAAGGCACGACCAGCCTCCCTGCGCTCGGTGTGAACCTGCCCGAGCACCGTCATGGTGAAGGCATCGCCGCTAGTCGGCCGGAGGCGTGCGATGTCCTCGCCGATTTCACCGATTCGCCGGGTCGAGACCTCGATCTCGCGCTCGGCGTCGCGCATCTGCCGGCGGACGGCATATTGGTCGTCCTCGTGGGCGGCGCGCAGGCGTTCGAGCCGGGCGATATCGGCCTCGAGTCCAGCTTTCTGCATCAAGCGCTCGTCGCCAGACGCGATGGCCTTGGCCATGGCGAACTGGTTCGCGGCCCCTTCGCCAACGTCCTCCAGCCGACGGATCGAGGTGTCGCCGGAGAGCGCGGCGGCGATGAATCGCGCCTTGCGCTCGTTGTTCTGCCACATGGAGGCGTCGAGCGAGCCCTCGGTGGCATAGGCGAAGATATCGACTTCGTCGTGCTGGTTGCCCTGGCGAACGATCCGGCCTTCCCGCTGTTCGATCTGCGACGGCAGCCATGGGACATCGAGATGGTGGAGGGCCTTGAGCCGTAGCTGAGCGTTGACGCCGGTCCCCATGGTCTCCGACGATCCGATCAGGAAGCGGACCTTGCCCGCCCTGACATCGCCAAACAACCGCTGCTTGGCCTCCGTCTTTTTATAGTCCTGCATAAACGCGATCTGCGCGGCGGGCACGCCAAGCTGGATCAGTTCGTCTCGGATGAAGCGATAGGCCGAGAAGCCGCGGGATTTCTCGACATTAATCGTGCCGAGATCCGAGAAGATCATCTGGGCGGCGCCTGGCAGATCAAACTCCTTGCCGTCAGGACGACGATAGATGGCCTCGCCGGTCTCCGTCCATATCCGGTGGGCATTGCGCACGAGGAGATTGAGCTTGTTATCTGCCTCGTTCTCGGCCGCCGGCATCACGAAGCGCAGGTCGATCGCCGCATGGCGACCATCGGTGATGACCGAAAGCAGAATGTCGTCACCTGGCTTTGCCGGCCCTTCACGCTTTTCGATCGCCTTGATCCGGCCATCGAGCATTTGCTGGTAGGTCTTGAACAACGCCGTCGGCTTGGCCGTTAGGATCTGTCGGCGCCCGGTCGAGATGTTGGGCACCTTCACATATTGCCGGAGATCGTCAGGCATGACGACATCGGCGAAGGAGCGGAACATGGCGATCAGTTCGGGGACGTTGACGAAGCTGGCGAAGCGGCTGACCGGCTTGTATTTGCCAGATGGCTGGATTTCGAGTTCGGTCGTCGTATCACCAAAGCAGGATGCCCAGGCATCGAATTCGTGCAGCCCGCGCTCGGCGAGGGCGTCATAGCCGAGCAGGCGTTGGATCGAGAACATCTCGCCGAGCGTATTGGTGATCGGCGTGCCGGAGGCGAGCACCAGCGCGCGGCCGGGGTTCTTCGTTTCGATATAGCGGGACTTCACATAGAGATCCCAGGCACGTTGCGAGCCGTTGGGATCGATGCCCTTCAGCGTCGACATGTTGGTGGCGAAGGAGAGCTTGCGGAATTCCTGCGCTTCGTCGATGACGATCTGGTCGATACCGATTTCGGAGATCGTCAGAAGGTCGTCCTTGCGGGTCGCCAGAGCCTCAAGCCGCTCCTGCAACCCTTCCTTCAGCCGCTCGAGGCGCTTGCGCGAGACACGGTCTTCGCTGTCGACCTTCGTCAGCAGGTCTTCATAGAGCTGCAACTCGTCCTGGATCATCTCCTGTTCGAACGCCGTCGGCACGGCGATGAAACGGAAGGCAGAATGGGTGATGATGATGGCGTCCCAGGTCGAGGTCGCCGCGCGCGACAGGAACCGGGCGCGCTTGTCCTTGGTGAAGTTGGTCTCGTCGGCGACGAGAATACGGGCATTCGGATAGAGTGCGAGGAATTCGCGAGCGGCCTGCGCCAGGCAATGGCCGGGTACGACCAGCATGGCCTTGGCGATCAGACCGAGACGGCGTTGCTCCATGATGGCAGCTGCCATGGTCATCGTCTTCCCGGCGCCAACGGCATGGGCGAGATAGGTCGAGCCATCGGCGATAATCCGCCATATGCCGCGTTTCTGGTGCCCATAAAGAACAAAGGCGCCAGAGGCGCCCGGAAGCTTGAGATGGGAGCCGTCGAATTTGCGCGGCGCGATATTGTTGAATTGGTCGTTGTAATCGCGCGCCAGCCGATCGGTGCGATCGGGGTCCGTCCAGATCCAATCCTGGAAGGATTGCTTGATCCTCTGCAGTTTGTCGCGGGCGGCTTCGGTATCGACGACGTTGAGGACCCGGCGCTCGCCGTCGGCGTCCCTGAACACGTCGAAGATCTGCGGGACCCGGCTGTTCAGCGCATCCGCGAGAAGCTCGCCGGCGTGGCGGCGGCTCGTGCCCCATTCCGATGTGCCGGCGGCGCTGTAACCGAGCTGACGGGCCTCGACGGTCCAGGATCCAAGTTCAGGCATATGGTGGATGAGAATGTCCGCCTCCATCTTCTCCTTCACGAAGGCGGCAACATCGGCCGCCGATATCCACGGCGCACCGAGACGGGCCGTGATGTCGGAGGGGCGAAGATCGGCCGGCTGGACGTCAGTTAAGGCGCGAACGTTGCGCTCATAGACAGGATCGAGCTCGGCCGCAGCCTGCGCGGCGGCCAGCTTGGTGCGAACGGCGCCAGAAAGATATCCATCGGCTGTCTGCCACGACTCATCTGCCGGGTCGCGGAAGATGGCCTCGCCCAACTCGTCGATCACGACTGCGGGATCGGCGTGCAACAGCTCGGCAATATGGTCGATATCGACATGGCCGCGTTCATTCAGTACAACGGCAAGCGCATCCGCTGGCGACGTGATGGTCGGCGCCGCCGGCGGAGCTATCACGCGTTCGGAAAAGATCGGACCGGGCTTGGCCGTGTCGGTCTCAAGATCGTAATCCTCGATCGAGGCAACCAGCCAGCAATCCGGATCGTCGCGAAAGGGTGCGAGGTTCGGCTGGCGGTGGGCCTCCTTGATCTCGCCGGTCTCGGCATCCTCCTGGATGGACACGGTGGTGTGATTGATCGGCCCGAAATCGCGCACGAAGCTCGACCAAGCGATACGAAGCCGAACCTGAAGATCGCGCCAGGGCCGATCGATCTCTTGTGCCTTCAGCACCTCGCGCACCGCATCGCGGATCGGGATCAGCTTCGAAATGATCCGGACATGCTTTTCCGGGACGCCATCACCTGAGCGGCCCTTGCGGACCATGACCGGCACAGCCGACCCGTCGAGCATCTGCATCAGGCCCTTGGCGCGGTCGAGGAAGAAGCTGCCCTCACGGACAGCGCCGCCCTTCGGCTGCAGGTCGACAATCCCGCCGAGTTCGTCCTCAAGATTGATATAGATCGGCGTCGGTTCGCCGTCATAGAGATCGGCCGGCAGAAGCTCGATGGCAGCGGCAAGCGCGGCTTCGAGAGCCACGCCATCGCGGGGCCGGCATGTGTAGGTCTCGCCGAACGGCCCCGAGGTCAGGGCGTGGGTGCCGAGCACAAAATCTGGGTGCCGGGCAAACCACCTGTTGACGCGAATTGCGCCTTCGTCGTCGGTGGCGGGCTTAATCTCATCGACATCGAGCCACTGCTGGTCGCCTTCTAGCTCTCCAAGGTTTCGCTTGCGGAAGAAGAGAATGTCGACCACGACATCCGTGCCGGCGTCGCGGCGAAAGCTGCCCTCGGGCAGCCGGATCGCCGCGATCAGGTCGGCGGACTTGCTGATGCGCTCACGCGCCGTCGTATCGGCCTTGTCCATCGTCCCATGTGAGGTGACAAAGGCGGCCAGCGCGCCGGGTTTTAGGAGATCGATCGACCGGGCGATGAAGTAATCGTGCAGGCGAAGGCCGAGCGCCCGATAGGCACGGTCCGAGCGGACTGTTCGATCGGAGAAGGGGGGATTTCCGATGGCAAGATCGTAGATTGGCGCCAGATCGGTGCGGGCAAAGTCGCCGGTGATGATGCGGGCCTTCGGCTGTAGCAAACCGACGATGCGGGCCGTGACCGGATCGAGTTCGATCCCCGTGACATAGGCAGCATTGCGGTAGGGCTGAGGCATCAGCGCCGGGAACAGTCCTGTGCCGATACCGGGCTCCAGCACCCGGCCGCCGCGCCATCCGAGTTTTGCGATGCCAGCCCAGATCGCCCGGATGATGAACTCGGGCGTGAAATGCGCATATTGGGTGCAGCGCGCCAGCGACAGATAGTCCGCCTCTGTGACCGCGGTTTCGAGCGAAGAGGCGAGGTCACCCCAACCTTGCCGGAAATCGACCTCGCCAGGCCGGCGAAACATACCATTGGCCAGCTCGCCAGCGCCGAAGCCGGTGAAGCGGATCAGCTGCGCCTGCTCTTTGGGCGTTGCCGACCGGTCCTGCTTGGCAATGCCCTCGGCGACGAGGATCGCCGCAACGTTGGCGCGGGCGCGATCCTTCCAGGAGGCGCCCAGCCCGCGTTCACCGTCGAGATAGAAGTTTGCCCGAAGTCCCGCCCGCCGTAGAGGTGCGGCAGAGCCGGGGAGTGCAGGTGCCGGCGCGGGCGGAGTGAGATCCGGGTCGTCATCATTGGCAGCATCGGAAGAGAAACCGCCAAACGCGGTGACGCCGAGCCCGAGACCTGACGAAAGCGCGCTCGAGCCGAACATGTCGAGAGTGAAGGGATCGTTGCTCATTGAAAACTCCTTTGGAAAGCGGACGTGCGCAAGCGTCCGGTCGAGAATTCGACCGGCTGAATCGCCAAACTGCGGGGAACGGTTTGGCTTATGCGGCCAGGGGTGAAGGAAGATGGCGCAGATGCACCGGCAGCTTGGCGGCGATTTCGTCATCGCTGAGCGTATCGAGCAGCTTCAGGAAAGTGCCTTCCTTGCCTCCGTAGAGCATGATCGTCCGATGCCCCTGCATCGACTTCGCCCCGCGGGGCCCGGCATAGCCGCGATAGTCGTCTGCAGTGGTGCTCCAGATATGCTCGAGCCGTTCCTCGCGGCTCATTGCCCGAACCGGCCGGGTCTCGCGGTCGAGGATCGAGGAACGCATCGCCTCTACCGAATTCGGATCGGAGAGGTCGCAGTAGGTGTGGAAATAGCGGACGGTGTTATCGATCCGGATCGCGTAGAGGACCGAGGTCACGGAACCGGTCATGAACTCGCGCATCGCAAAGACCGGTCCACGCATCCAGAGCGGCGGCAGGATGTCGAGCATATAGGAGTATGAGTTTTCATCGATCTCGAACCATTCGCCAGCATAGGTGGTGGACTGGTCACCGTCGAAACGGTCGGGGCGCTTGGCGTGCCGGTCAAACATGCGGAACATGTCGGCGCGTTTGGCCACACCATGAAACACTTTACGGTGAAGGGATATCGAACTCATCAGCACGGTCCTTTCGGGGTTTGGGGACCGAAGGCAGCAATGTCGTTTCGACCTCACCATTCTCTTCAGTCCTTCATGATCCCTCGCGCGTTGCTGCGTCCGTGTCCGGCCGGGTCAAGGGCCGGCGCATGCCGGGCGAAGCCTCCCTTGATGCGGCCGGCGCGCATGCGGCAGGCCTCATCTTCTTCATTTTCCTTTCCCGTCTCTCCTTCTCTCTGTTCTGCAGAACCTCGTTCCAGTCGTTTGCCGGCGGGCGTAATCTCTGCCAGTCACAGCCCGACGCTTCGGCGAGCGCACGCAGTCGCTCGGCATAGGCATCACCTTGAGAGTTTGCGTCGGTGGCAGCGACCAGATTGATCCCCGGGCGAGCCGCCAGCACTGCAAGAGTGGCATCTGTCGCGGGCGACCAACCGCCGCCGGTACTGAGATAAAGCGTCCCCTCGCGCGGTCCCTCGATGGCGGCGAGGCTCATCGCATCGATCGCGGCCTCGGTTACGCAGAGGCGAGAGGCATCGCTCGGTCCGAAACGGAAAAGAACCTTCGAGCCCCCGGTAGAAAAACCACGCCAGTCGGGACCGCGCTCTTCCCAGCCGACCACTCGGCCATGGCTATCAACATGAGCGGCCCACATGCTGCCGGAAGGTCCTTCCCGTAGGATGTCTTCCAGAACGGCCTGCCGCACAATTCCCGTCGGGATCAAACGCGCCCAGGACAGATAGCGCCACGCGCCCGACCCCGGCGAAGGCGAGCGCCGGCGGCTCCAACGGTCACCAATAACCTCGTCTGCCACCGAAGACCGCGATGGACGCCATTCTAGCCGGGAAAGCTGAAACCCGACCAGCGCTGCGACAGCGCCCACGGCTACCGGGAACGTGGTCCTTGTCAGAAACATCGCAAGGCCGAAGACGTCACCCTTCTCATCACTCAGCGGATCGAACCAGCCTCTTCCGTCATGGGTCACAATAATGATGTTGCCACCACGCCGGTATTTGACGGCTCGACGGCTGCTTTCTTTCAGATCGTTTTTAAAGCCGGAGCGCTCTAGCAGTGCTTCACAACTGACCCTGGCGCGCAGCGCCTCCAATTCTTCTCGTTTCATATTTTCTTCGGCCGCACAGCGGCCGTCCCTTCATTTTCCCGCAATCTGCGGGCCACCTTCGTCCCGCCGCGAAGAGCGGAGGGGGCAAGGGCGCAGTGCGCAACTGACAAAAGTTGCAGCAGAGCGCTGCGGCGAAGCTTCCCTTGCGGCCGACAGGTCGCCAGCGGCAGGAACAGGTGGGTCTTAATGAGACCCACGCGGGAAGTATTCGTGCTTATGCTCACCTCCGCATAAGCACGAATATGAGCCGTGGTGACTTATGGTCACCTCAGGCTCGATGGCCCTGCTTTGCAGGGCATCTCCGACTTTCGGCTGCACATAATCGGCTCGTTGCCCGCCAATCCTCAGCGTCGGGCACAGGAGCGAAGGCAAGCTCACAATCGCAACTCAGCGAAAAAGGAGAACGCGATTGCCGACCCCCCTCCACCTCCCCCTTCGAACCGAAGACGCAGACAATAGTCTTTGGCCACTCGCTCGGATGGTCCACGATCATTATGAGCGCCGAGGTTATGACGTCGAACGCCGGCGCCAATACACCGCCGTCGTCCTCCACTTTGGCTACTGGCTGAGCGATCACGGTGTGACCATGGACAGCTTCACGTCTGACCACATGGAAGCGTTTCTGGCAGAGCACGAGAATGGTGCCGTTGCTCCGGGTTCTGGAAAATGCGCACCGGGGTGACATCAATGCGCTACGCCCTGAATCTTGCGATCAAAATGAGAGTGCGACGCCTGATCCCGCCGATGAACCTCGCGGCGATCGATCGCGAAGTCCAGGCTTTCGACAAAATGCTGGAGCAGGTCTGGGGCATGTCCGCAGGTTCTCGCCGCAAGCATCGCAATCTCGTCGGCCGACTCCTGCTTGGCTTTGTAAACGATGGCCGTGTCGATACGGCCGACCTCACACCCGTGCACATTCGCCAGTTTGTGCTAAGTGGTCGCGCATGGAAGCCTGCCACCATTCGCAGCTATGCTGTCTCGATAAGATGTTATCTCCGATATCGGACACTTCTGGGCGACGATGTCCGGCAGCTGAAAGGGCCATACCAGCACCGGCGATGAAGACGCCGGCGAAACTTCGGACGGGGTTCAGCGCGGCGGAATTAGAGCAACTGCTGGAGCCTCGGCAGAGATCGGCCAAACCCGAAAGAGAGTTCATGCCATCATAAGGTGCCTGGCAGACATCGGAAGCGTCAGGCAACGCCTCGACCTCGCCGCCAATGTTGCCGGCGGCGCTGTTGCATCAATCAGGTCAAAGTCGATATCGCCTCATACCTTCCGGCACACGACGGCGATGCACTTGCTGCAGTCCGGCGTCGATCTGACCGTGATCGCGCTTTGGCTCGGGCACGAGGATATCAGCACGACGCATGTCTACATGAAGGCTGACCTTGCCATGAAGGAAAACGCGCTCAGTCGGCTTCCGCCCGTCAGCGCGACAGGTGTTCGCTACCGGCCGCCCGACAAGCTGATGGCATTCCTTCAGGCGTTGTGAGCCAGTCGCTCCCGGCGTGGCGCCCGGGAGCCCACCAGATTGCGCGGCTCAAGCACAACACTTCGACGTGCTCGCTGGTCCGCAGGACGATTTGGCCTGCTCCTCCGCCAGCCACCGATCCCGCGGCTTGCAGCTTGCTGGTCGAGCAGCAAGGGACACCTCGAAGGTGCCGGCGACGAGCCGCGGTGCAGACGCGCAGTAGAGGGCCATCGGCCGCTCTCCGTCACTGACCTCGAACGTGAGTTTTGCCGTTGGCTCAAGCTGCACATGGTCGGAAACTTTGCGGATGATCGCCGCGAACTTGCCGGCCGGCATGTGTGTGCGGCCATCCTCGTCGATATCCCAGAGCTGCACGAAGATCTCTGCCCAGGCTTCCGGGTTGGCACCGCAATCGAGCGCCGAAAACTGCCCCGTCTTCACCTCGGTGACGTGGTAGCCAGGCCGAACGGGGTTGCCGTCATAGCTGAAGACCAACGGGGCATCCGGCGCCACCGCAAGCACATCAAGGAGATGGCCGAGACTGATATCTGTCGAAATTGTCTTGTCGATCGCGTTCATGTGGGCTATCCCTTCATCCAATAATTCAAGGATTGTTGAAGTATGGATGAACGTCAAGCCCTTTCATCGTTCGCCGCGCTATCCCAGGAAACGCGCCTTGCCATCGTCCGGGCGCTGGTCGTGGCCGGGCCAGAAGGACTGGCCGCTGGCGTCATCGCCGAGCGCATGGGCGTTTCCGCCACGAATGTGTCCTTTCACCTGAAGGAGTTGGAGCGGTCGGGGTTGATCTCACAACGGAGAGAATCCCGCTCGATCATCTACAGCGCCAGCTACGAGTCGCTCGCCGACCTCGTCAAATTCCTGATGGAAGACTGCTGCGCCGGTCATCCGGCGATAAGGGAGAATGTCGAGCGTGCCGACGACTGCTGCAGCCCGGTGGGCAAAGATGACGCCGTTGCATAATTCGAAAATCCCGGCCGGGCTTGTCTCGGCTCTCGGCCTGACGCAGATCATCGGTTACGGCACCCTCTATTACAGCTTCAGCATCCTCGCGCCCGGCATGGCGGCGGATCTCGGCTTGTCGCTGGCCGAAGTGTTCGGCGTGTTCTCCGTGTCGCTGTTCATCGGTGGCCTGTCGGCGACCTATATCGGCAAGCAGATGGACAGGATCGGTGCTGCCACGATCATGACCATCGGCTCGGCCCTTGCCGCAGTCACGCTTGCCCTTTGCGCCTGGTCGCCCTCGATCGCGATCTTCGCCATCGCCATCATCCTGCTCGAAGTGTCGTCCGGCATGGTCCAGTATCAAGCGGCATTCGCGGCACTGGTCGAGAGCGATCCCCGCACGGCTTCCCGCAGCATCACCTATCTGACGCTGATCGGCGGTTTTGCCTCGACGATCTTCTGGCCGATCTCGGCGACGCTCACCGGCTATCTGTCCTGGCGGGAGATCTATCTCGTCTTTGCGGCGTTGAACCTGTTTCTCTGCATGCCACTGCACTTCTGGATCCGAAGCCTCGGAAAGAAGGCAGGCGACGGGGCAGCCCGACCGCGCGAGACGGTCATCGGCGCGATCCCGCCGCACGCCCGGCGCCGCGCGATGGTGATCGTCTCCTTTGCCTTCGCGCTCCTCGGCTTCACGCTCGCCGCGATCCTTGCCCATATGGTGCCGATGCTCGGCTCGATCGGGTTGGGCGCGGCCGCCGTCGTGATCGGCTCGCTGTTCGGCCCGGCGCAGGTTCTGAGCCGTCTGATCAACATGGTCTTCGGGAAGAACCTGTCGCCGCCGGGTCTGGCCGTGCTCTCGGCTGTGCTCATCGTCTTCGGCGTCCTGATCCTGCTGATGACAGGCAACTGGCTTCCGGGTGCGGTCGCCTTCGCTATCTGCCTGGGGCTCGGGTCCGGGATCAACAGCATCGCACAGGGAAGCCTGCCGCTTTATCTGTTCGGATCGGACGGATATGGCGCGATCACCGGCAAGATGGCGGCCGCCCGTCTGGCGGTTGGCGCCGGCGCGCCCTTCGTGTTCGCGGCGGCCATGGAGAATATCGGGCTGAGCTTCGCCCTCGTCGCAAACGCATGCCTCGGAGCGATCAGCATCGTGGCATTCGTCGCGGTGGCCGCCTCCTGCCGGCAGCCTGCCACCGCAACGGCCTGATCCGTCAGATCGACTTCAGCGAGACCCGTTTCTCAAGCTCGGCCGCCTCTTCCTTCCGCTCGCTATATCGGTCGGTGAGGTAGGAAGAGGCATCGCGGGTCATGATGGTGAACTTCACCAGTTCCTCGCAGACGTCGACGACGCGGTCATAGTAGGAAGACCGCTTCATCCGGCCATCGGTGTCGAACTCCTGAAACGCTTTCGCCACGCTGCTCTGATTGGGGATGGTGATCATCCGCATCCAGCGGCCGAGGATGCGCATTTGGTTCACGGCGTTGAAGGACTGGCTACCACCGGAAACCTCCATCACCGCCAGCGTCTTGCCCTGGGTGGGGCGGACGGAGCCGAGCGACAGCGGGATCCAGTCGATCTGCGCCTTCATGATGCCTGTCATCGCGCCGTGGCGCTCCGGGCTGATCCAGACCTGGCCTTCCGACCATTGCGTGAGGTCGCGGAGTTCCAGAACCTTGGGATGGCTGACGGGTGCCTCATCTGGAAGCGGCAATCCGGCCGGATCGAATATCCGCACCTCGCATCCAAGGCGTTCGAGCAGCCGACGGACTTCGAAGGCAAGCAGACGGCTATACGACACTTCCCGGAGCGATCCATAAAGGATCAGGATCCGTGGCTTGTGGGTGGAGAACGCCGGGCGAAGGGATTCCGGCGAAACCGCCTGAAGATGGTCGTCGTGCAGGGCGGGAAATGTCTCAGACAATGCGCTTTCCTTCCTGGTCGAGGACCTGCTCGCCGTCTTCCTTGGTGAACGGTCCTTTGAAGGCGTCTGCTGGCAGGATGTCGAGCACGACCTCCGAAGGGCGGGCGAGCCTAGTGCCGAGCGGCGTGACAACGAGTGGTCGGTTGATCAGGATCGGGGTGGCGATCATCGCGTCCAGCAACTGGTCGTCGGTCAGATCAGGATTGTCGAGGCCGAGTTCCGCATAGGGCGTGCCCTTCTCACGGATCGCTTCCCTGACTGTCAGGCTGGCATCTGCGATCATCTTCGAGAGCTGCTCGCGCGATGGCGGGTTCTGGAGGTACTCGATGACGATGGGCTCGATCCCGGCGGCGCGGATCAGCGCCAGCGTATTGCGAGACGTGCCGCAGGCGGGATTATGATAGATGGTGGCGTCCATGGTCAGGGCCTTTCGATGATGGTGTTGCGGGAAACGGCGGGCGATGCCTCGTACCAACCCTTCGAGCGGTTCACGATCCATACGACTGACAGCATTACGGGCACCTCGATCAGGACACCTACGACGGTGGCGAGTGCCGCGCCCGACTGAAACCCGAACAGGCTGATGGCGGCGGCAACCGCGAGCTCGAAGAAGTTGCTGGCGCCGATGAGGGCGGACGGCCCAGCGACGCAGTGGCGCTCGCCTGCCATGCGGTTCAGAAGGTAGGCCAGCCCCGAGTTCAGGTAGACCTGGATTAGTATCGGCACAGCCAGCAAGGCGATGATGGCCGGCTGGGCGATGATCTGCTCGCCCTGGAACGCGAACAGCAGGACGAGGGTGGAAAGGAGTGCGACGAGCGACATAGGCTGCAGCTTGGCAAGCAGGCGGTCGAGCGCGCGGTTCGAGCCGTCGGCCGTCAGGCGGCTCCGCAGTATCTGGGCGATGATGACAGGCACGACGATATAGAGCGCGACCGACAGAGCAAGTGTCGCCCACGGCACGGTGATGGCCGATAGGCCGAGCAGCAAGCCGACGATCGGCGCAAAGGCGACCACCATGATCGCGTCGTTCAAGGCAACCTGTGACAGGGTGAACAGCGGTTCGCCCCGCGTCAGGTTGGACCAGACGAAGACCATAGCCGTGCAGGGTGCGGCGGCAAGGATGATCAGGCCTGCGATATAGGAGTCGATCTGGTCCGCGGGCAGATAGGGTCGGAAGAGCCAGCCGACGAACAGCCATCCCAGCAATGCCATCGAGAATGGCTTGATCGCCCAGTTGATGATCAGCGTGACACCGATCCCACGCCAGTAGGAGCCGACCTGCGCCAGCGACCGGAAATCGATCTTCAGCAGCATCGGGATGATCATCAGCCAGATCAGGATCGCGACGGGGATGTTGACCTTGGCGATCTCGGCGCCACCGATGACCTGGAAGACGCCGGGCATCAGGTGGCCGAGGGCAACGCCGACGGCGATGCAGAGGAAGACCCAGATGGTCAGGTATCGTTCGAAGGTGGACATCAGGCCGACTTTCCCTGTGGCGAGGTCGAACCTTCCATCGCGCCGATCTGGCGGAGCTTTGTCTCCAGCGCCAGTCGATCGATGGAGGCGAGCGGCAGGTTCACAAATGCCAGTATCCGGTTTTTGAGAAAGCGTGCCGCCTGAGCGAAGGCGCGCTGCTTGTCGATATCGAGGCCGGAGACCGCAGCCGGATCCTCGACGCCCCAGTGGGCTGTCATAGGATGGCCGATCCACACGGGGCAGGCCTCGCCGGCGGCGCTGTCGCATACCGTGAAGATGAAATCCATCTCCGGCGCGCCAGATGCGGCGAACACGTCCCAGCTCTTCGAGGAGAAACCGGTAGATTGATAGCCGAGCGTCTCAAGTTCCTTCAGGGCATAAGGATTGACCTCGCCCTTCGGCTGGCTGCCGGCGGAATAGGCCTTGAACCGGCCGCCGCCCTCTTTGTTGAGGATGGACTCGGCGAGAATAGAGCGAGCGGAATTGCCCGTGCAGAGGAACAGCACGTTATAGGTCTTGTCAGTCATGGTCGTGGTCCGTGGTTAGGTCGGAGGCCTGTTGAGCTTCATGATGGTCGCCGACGAGGGGCAAATGGAGGATAGTTGGCGGGTCGCAAGCACCGCGGCTGGCACTTCGGCCCGCGGCACCTCTGAAAACCCGATGCTCGCGAAAAACGACTTAGCGCTCGTCGTCGCGAGGAAGACATCGCCATCGACGTCTCGCAGCGTTGCCTCGACGATGGCACGGCCGAACCCATGACGCCGATGTGCCGGCAGAACGACGACAGACCGCAGCAGGTAATCGCCGGCGCAGCGTTCGAGGCCGGCATAGCCGATCGTTTGGCCGTCGCCTGAGACGGCTGCGAGGAAGGCGCGGTCCTCGTCTTCAATATCATCGGTCGGGAGATCCGCAGCACGGAGCGCGTCGCGGAGACGAGCGTCGCTACCGGCCACATCGTGCAATGCGATCGCGCTCAACATGGCTTCGCCCCCGGCGCGCCGCATGGCGTCAGTTCTGCGATCAGGGGTGCGCAAAGCTCCGTCGAACCGCCGCAGCAGTCCTTCAGCAGAAATAGTGTCAGGTCGCGCAGCCCGTTGAGATCCGCCCGGTAGATGATCGATCGGCTCTGGCGCTCGCTCTTCACCAACCCTGCGCGGGACAGCGTCGCAAGATGCGCCGACATCGTGTTTTGCGGGACGTCGAGGAGCCGGGCGAGCTCGCCGGCCGGAATCCCATCCGGCTCGTGCCGCACGAGCAGACGGAACGTCTCAAGGCGGGTGTTCTGGGCTAAGGCCGCAAGGGCCGCTATCGCATTGTTGCTTTCCATATATCCAGAATATTGGATATATCGGAGAAGTCAACCGCCTCCAAACTGAGGCGAATTATTTGCAGCTGAAAATCGAGGGTGCCCTGCAAAGCAGGGCGATCGAGCCTCAGGTGACCATGAGTCACCACGGCTCATATTCGTGCACGATCTCAAGATCGTCTTCGTCATCGAGTTCGTCGGACGGAAGGACGCCAAATTCGTCCCCGGATCTGAACAGAGTGATTGGGACCATCAGGTTGTTGCAGAGGTGGAAGGCGTGAGACTGGGCGAGAGAAAGATCGTGTGCCATCTTGAGGTGCTCCATCGGAAGCGGGCCAATTCCCGCTGATGGCTCCTCAAAGGAACAGGGACGGTCGCGATCACCGCGGAGACGAAGACGGAGCGGCGGCAGCTTGCTAGCCGACCCCTTGAGGGTTGATCGACGGAGATCCGGACCTAGTCCAGGACGCCATCACAAGAAGCGGGATTGGTCTGCTTTCATTGGAGCGAGATCTCGGCGCTAGACTTTCGACGTTCGGGTGTCTCAGCAGTTCGCAGACGAAAACGAGTAGAGGATACCATCCCGGGTCAGCGAGGCACTTTCCTGTTTGTTTTGCGTTGGAGAAGCTAACCCAAATGCATCATACCGGCGTCAAGGGTAGGGGATCACGCCCCATCCTGCAAATGTGCTATAAATGCCTCGGCCGGCGTCATGTATCCGAGGCATTTATGCGGTTGGTCGTTGAGGTGGCGTATGAGCTGGAGAAGATCGCGTTGCGAAATGGCCGCGAGATCTGTAGTGCCGGGCAAGTAACGTCGAATACGCTTGCTTGCGTTTTCGACCGTCTCTTTTGCCACGGCGCAACTGGGTCGCAAAACCAGCTCCTCGCACCAATGCCGTCTTCCAGTGCCCTGAACCCGGCAAACTCGGTACTGCGATTGAATGTTAAGCTCCGACGCGCGAATGCCGGCAAAGGCAAAAACGCTCTTATGATCTTGTCCATGATTGGCCTCGAGTGCCGGCTCGGGTTCTTGATGAGAACAGTGTAGCGGCTCTTGCGCTCCACGAGAGTGGTGACATTGGCATGACCGAGTTGGCGTTCCAAGATGAGGAGGTCTTCCTCCCAGTGTCCGAACCTTGATCTATCTCCAATAAAATCAGGTCTTTGGATATCCCGTGAAGTGGCGGGAAAAGCACCGCCGCGCGGCTTCCTGGAACGCATTGGTCGACGCTTGCGGCGGGCCTCGGATAGATACTGATAAATACCAAGCTCGTAATCTTCGTTGCTGTAGATGAAGCGGTAGATTGTCTCCTTGCACACTCGGATATGACTGAGGCCGTCCGGCTGCAGACGTCCGGCAATCTGTTCCGGGGACCAGCGAGCTTTCAACTGATTGATGATTTCTGTGCGCAAAGCCGGGTAGCGCCGCAGCTTCCTCAGCCGGCGTCGACGGTCCCTGGAGATGTCGTGAGCGACCGTGCTGTAGTAGCCGTCGTGTTCCGGCAGCTCACGATCCCGAAACGTATTGCGCTTGATCTCGCGGTAAATGGTCGAGCGATGACGGCCAAGCTGACGTGCCATCTCGTTGACCGGAACCTTTGCCGCCACCAGATGATGAAGACGCCGGCGATCGGCAAGGGTGATCACGCACTTCGAAGTAGAATGTACCCGGCTACAAGAGAAAATTGCATAGCGTGAATTATTGAACTCAGTTGTAACTGGCCTCTTTGCGGTGAGAGATTGGCCGGTAGAGAGACGGTCACCGTCTCCTGACCGGATTACCCTTAGTGGCGGGAAGAAAGAAGACGTTCCGGCTCAACCCGATGGTCGGCGCTTCGCTGCGCCGCCCTCCCCGCCGCCGGCTGCCTCGGGCGATGCGCCGCAAGGCAGGCCGGGCTTTCCTGGCGCCGGCCATCGTCGTGACGTTCGCCCTTGCCGCCACGATGATCGCCCTGAACGCGGCGTCGACTGACGGGCTCACGGCTTGCGAAACTTCGCGTGGCAGCTCATGCACGTCTGAAGCATGAGGTGTTAGGCATGCTCAGCGGGCACGGCGGCAGCATCTCGCGAGGCTTCGGCCTTTGGAGCGAAGGGACTTCCGAGCAGCGTTCCGCGCATCCTCGTGTCCGGACCAAGCCGGTCGGGATTTCGGTCCGCCGCGGCGGAAAGCGCGGCCGCATAGGCTTCAAGGTCGTCGGCGAGCCTGCCGAATTCTTCGACCAGGCGGCGCCCTGCATGGGTCCGGATGTTTTCCGCCGCCTCCTTGAACTCCGCCTCCTTGAACTCCGCCTGCGAGTACGGCCTCCTTCCCTCGAACAGCTCGCCGACGATCCTCGTGGAGGCGGCCATCGACTTCATGTCGGCCTGCCGCTCCCAGGCGGGCGCGGCAGAGACCGCGCCGGCGAACGCGAGAGCGGCGACGGCGGTCCGGCAGACGTCAGCCAACCGTTTCAAGAGGCGCCTCCCTTGGCAGGGTCGCATCCTCGGTCTCGGGTACGAGTCGCCATCCCTTCGCAAGAGCATAGACGGCCGGGATGACGACGAGCGTCAGCACCGTGGACGACATCATGCCTCCGATCATCGGAACGGCGATCCTCTGCATGATCTCCGATCCAGTGCCCGTGCTCCAGAGGATGGGGATCAGACCGGCCATGATGGCGACGACCGTCATCATCTTCGGGCGCACGCGCTCGACGGCCCCGATGACGATCGCCCTGTGCAGGTCCGCACGCGTCAGCTCCCGCCCTTCGGCGGCGCAACGCTGGCGCTCCTCCGCCAGCGCGTGATCCAGGTAGATGAGCATGATCACCCCCGTTTCGGCCGCGACGCCCGCGAGTGCGATAAAGCCCACCGCCACGGCGACGGACATGTTGAAGCCCAGCCACCACATGAGCCAGATGCCGCCGACCAGGGCGAACGGCAGCGAGAGCATCACGATCAGGGTCTCCGTCAGGCGCTGGAAGTTGAGGTAGAGCAGCAGGAAGATGAGGGCCAGCGTCAGCGGCACGACGAGGGCCAGTCGCGCCTTCGCCCGCTCCAGGTACTCGAACTGGCCGCTCCAGCCCAGCGAGTAGCCCGGAGGCAGACGGACCTCGCCTTCGACGGCTGCCTTCGCGTCCGCCACGTAGCCGCCCAGGTCGCGGTCCGCGATGTCGACGAATACGTAGACGGCGAGCTGTCCGTTCTCGGTCCTGATTGACGTCGCCCCTCTCGTCAGCTCGATCCTGGCGACGTCTCCGAGCGGAACGGTCCCTCCTCCCGGAAGGCTGACGAGAACGTCGCGGCCGATGGCCTGCGGGTCGCTGCGGTAGTCGCGCGGGTAGCGGACGGCGACCGAGTACCGCTCGCGGCCTTCGACCGTGGTCGTCAAGGTTTCGGAGCCGAGCGCCATGCCGACGACGTCTTGGACGCTGTCGACGGTCAGTCCGTAGCGCGCGAGCGCCGCCCGGTCGGGGACGACGTCGAGGTAGTAGCCGCCGATGACGCGCTCGGCGTAGGCCGACGACGTTCCCGGCACTTTCCTGAGGACGGCCTCGACACGGCGGGCGACCTTCTCCATCTCGCCGAGATCCGTTCCGAACACCTTGACCCCGACCGGGGTGCGGATACCGGTCGACAGCATGTCTATGCGCGCCCGGATCGGCATCGTCCAGGCATTGGAGACGCCGGGGAACTGGAGCGCGGCGTCCATTTCCTGCCTGAGCGCGTCGATCGTCACGCCCGGCCGCCACTGGTCCTTCGGCTTCAGGGTGATGATGGTCTCGAACATTTCGGTCGGCGCGGGATCGGTCGCCGTCAGCGCCCTTCCCGCCTTCCCGAAGACGGTCTCCACCTCCGGGAACAACTTGATGATCCGGTCCTGCGTCTGCATGAGTTCGGCGGCCTTGGTGACCGAAAGGCCGGGAAGCGTGGTCGGCATGTACATGAGCGTGCCCTCGTCGAGCGCTGGCATGAACTCGCTGCCGAGCTGCCGGGCGGGCCAGACGGTGACCGCCAGGGCGGCGAGCGCGACGACGATCGTCAGCGTCCTGGCCTTCAGCACCCCGGCGATGACGGGACGGTAGACCCAGATCAGCATCCGGTTCATGGGATTCCTGTGCTCGGGAATGATCCTGCCCCGCACGAAGACGACCATGAGCGCCGGCACGAGCGTCACGGACAGGATCGCCGCGGCCGCCATCGCGAACGTCTTGGTGAACGCGAGCGGGCCGAACAGCCGGCCTTCCTGGGATTCCAGCGTGAAGATCGGCAGGAAAGACACGGTGATGATCAGGAGGCTGAAAAACAGCGCCGGGCCGACTTCGGACGCTGCCTCAACAAGGACGTCGAGGCGCGGCTTGTCGGGAGGCGCCCGTTCGAGATGCTTGTGGGCGTTCTCGATCATCACGATGGCGGCGTCGATCATCGCGCCGATGGCGATGGCAATCCCGCCCAGGCTCATGATGTTTGCTCCGATGCCGAGCATGCGCATCGCGGCGAAGGCCATCAGGATGCCGACCGGAAGCATGACGATCGCCACGAGAGCGCTCCTGACATGCATGAGGAAGACGACGGTCACGATCGCGACGACGACCGACTCTTCGAGAAGCGTCCCCTTGAGCGTCTCGATGGCCGCCTCGATCAGCCGCGAGCGGTCGTAGACGGGGACGATCTCGGCGCCTGCAGGAAGGCTGGCCTTCAGGGCGTCGATGTTGCGCTTCGTGTTTTCGATGACCGTGAGCGCGTTCGATCCGTAGCGCTGCAGCACGATGCCCCCGGCGACCTCGCCTTCTCCATTCAGCTCGGTGATGCCGCGGCGCTCGTCGGGCACGAGTTCGACCCTGGCCACGTCCGCCAGCCGCAGCGGCACGCCCTTTTCGGACCTCAGCACGACGTTTTCTATGTCCGCGACGCCATGGAGGTAGCCGCGTCCGCGCACCATGTATTCGAACTCGGAAAGCTCGACCGTCCGGCCTCCCACGTCGCGGTTGCTGGCCTTCACCGCCGACGCTACTTCGCTCAGGCCGACGCCCTGCGCCTTCAGCCTGGCAGGATCCACGACGATGGAATACTGCTTCACGAAGCCGCCGACGCTCGCGACCTCCGCCACGCCCTCGGACCGCGACAGCGCGAACTTGACGACCCAGTCCTGCAGCGAACGGAGTTCTGCAAGGGACATCTCCTTGGCGATCACCGCGTACTGGAAGACCCAGCCCACGCCCGTGGCGTCGGGGCCGAGCGTCGGGACGACGCCTTCGGGCAGGCGGCTTGCGGCGGCGTTCAGGAATTCGAGCACGCGGCTTCTCGCCCAGTACGGATCGGTGCCGTCCTCGAAGATCACGTAGACGAACGACACGCCGAAGAATGAGAAGCCCCGGACGACCCTGGATTTCGGGACCGTCAGCATCGAGCTCGTCAGCGGATAGGTGACCTGGTCCTCGACGACCTGGGGCGCCTGACCGGGATAGTCGGTATACACGATGACCTGCACGTCGGAGAGGTCGGGGATGGCGTCGAGGGGGAGCGTCCGCAGCGCGTGGACGCCGCCGGCCGCCGCGAGGAACGCGCCGACGAAGACGAGCAGCAGGTTGCGCGCCGACCAGGAGATCAGGTGTGAGATCATGGCCGGGCGTCTCCCGCGGCAAGCGCGTTCAGCGCTGAGTTCAGATTGCTTTCGGCGTCGAGGAGGAAGTTGGCGGCGACGACCACGCGTTCTCCTGCCGCCAGTCCGGAAGTCACCTCCGTCCTTTGGGCCGCACGAACGCCCACCTCGACGTCGCGCGGTTCGAACCGCCCCTCGCCCTTGTCGATGAAGACGACCCGCCTGCTTCCCGTGTCGACGATCGCGTCGTTCGGCACGGAGACGACCGGATCCGGCCGGCCGGTCGCTATCTCGACGGTGCCGAACATGTTGGGAAGAAGCCTGCCGTCCGGATTGGGCAGCCGGATCCGCACTCTGGCGGTCCTCGTCTGCTCGCGGATCTCGGGCTCCACCAGCTCGACCACGCCGCGGACCGTCGCGCCGGGCCGGGCGCCCACCGCCACCGTCGCCTCGGCTCCGACCGCGACGGCGGCGAGCTGGCTTTCCGGAACGTCGGCCACCATCCAGACTTCGCGGATGTCGGCGATCCTGAACAGGACGTCGCCGGGCTCGGCCATGCTGCCCGGCGTGGTCGAACGCTCGACGACGATCCCGTCCACGGGGGCGTCGAACGAGATGCTGGACGGAACCTTCCGGTCCCTGCGGATGGCCTCGACCATGCGGTCGGACATTCCGAGGTTGCGAAGCCTCAGGGCGCTCCCGGCGGTGTCTCCGCCTCCGGACACGACGTTGGCGTACTCGGAAGCGGCCGTCGCGACGTCCTTCGAGTAGAACCTGAAGAGGGTTTCGCCGGCCTTCACGCGGCTGCCCGCGGTAACCGGGGCGACGTCCTCGACGAAGGAGTCGGAGCGCATGCTCACGGTGTGGATCCGTCGGTCGTCGAGCATGACGACGCCGGGAACGCGCAGGGTGGTCGCCAGACTCTCCATTGTGACTTCCGCAGTCCTGACGCCGGTCCGCTGCAGCTTTCCGAGCGGAACCCGGACGGTGGACCCGCCTTCGGCCTCGCCCTCGTAGACCGGGACGTAGTCCATTCCCATCGAATCCTTCTTCGGCACCTTCGAGGTGTCGGGAAGTCCCATGGGGTTGCGGTAGTACAGGATCTTCCGCCCAGACGCGGGAGCGCCTCCCGATCCGGTTTCGGCGAAGTTCGCATCCGGCTGCTCGCCTTCCGCCGTTTCGCCCGACTGCTCGCCTTGGGGCTTGTCGGCGAAGTCGACGTCCTCGCTGGCCCGTACCGGAAGGAAGTCCCTTCCGTCCGGCGTCTTCGCAGGCCCCGCGGACCAGGCGGGGTCGCCATCGGGATGCCGATAATAGACGACGGGACCGGTCCCGGAAGACCTGGCCTCTTTTGCGACGGCCGGCGCCTCCGCCGTCAGAAGCCGAAGGGCGGCGACGTCGGGGACGGCGACCCGGCCGGCGCCGAGCAGGTATCCTCCCCCGCCACCGACGGCGAGGGAGCATGCGGACAGGAGCAATGCGGCGGTCTTCACGGGAGGGCCTTCAGAACGACTTCGCCCTGCACTGTTTCGGGTTCGCCCTGCACCTTTGCGGCTACCTTGAAGCGCCAGCCGCCGGCCATCGACAGGTTGGTGCGGAAGCGGTAGACGCCCGGCTGGGTGGCCGGGAGGTTCTCGACCGAGGTCGTCATCATCTCCATGCCGTCGGGCGCCATGTCCATCCGTGTGGTGAAGATGACCGCGCCGGGCACGGGTTTTCCGGATCGCTTGTCGACCAGCCTGACGGCCACTTCGGCCTGCGGACCGTGCTTCACCTCTGAAGCGACGGGCTGGAATTCGTAGTCGTCGGCGGCTGCAAGGGCGGCGCCCGCGGATACGGCAAGGAATGCGAGCGCGGCGGCGGCCGCCCGCACGGGTACGTTTCTGTTCTTCATGATTTCACATCTCAGGATGCGCGGATGCGCGCAGGATACGGACACGCCGGATCGTTCCCGCAAGCGGGACGGCCAGACGCGGCGAAAGAGCGTGATTCAGGCGCGCGGAGGTCTTGGAGGCGGTTCGACCAGGGCCGAAGCGAATTCTGCTCCCGCAAGGCGCGGAAACGACATGGGAAGCGGAAGGTCGACGGGCAGGCTCGCAGTAGCGGACAGGTTGCCTACGATCACCGTGGAGCATACCAGCGCAAGCGGGCAGGACTTCATGCAGTCGGGAACAGCAGGCTTCTTCTCTTCCGGACAGCAGGGCATGTCCGCCATCGCTTCTTCGTCCGGGGCCTGGTCCGCCATCTCCATCGCCATGCCCGCCATCTGGCCCGATGAAGCCATGGCGGCCGCGGCCGCGCTTACGCTCGCCGGCCCCATCAGGACGGCAAGCATGGCGAACGCGCAGAGAATGCGTTGGATGACCATCAGCGGCTTCATGGGTTCATTCTTGCACGACACGCAGGCCGTTGTGAAGACGCCGGAGCGCCGTGCGCCATCCGGTCGCGACAGCGCCCTCCGTACTCGCCCTTCCGCAACGGTGGCGACGAGGCTTGGAACGATGCCGGGAGGATGAGGCAACACCCTCCCGGCAGCTCGTCAGGCCGCCATCTGCTCGCAGCTATCGGCGCACTTCCGGCAGGCGTCGACGCAAGCCTGCATGTCGCCGATGCGCTCGCAGTCGTCGGCGCACTGACGGCAAATCTCGGCGCATTCCCTGCACGTGTGCCTGTGGTGCTCGGTGCCGATCAGCATGAAATGGGCCGACGTCCGGCACATCTCGGCGCAGGCCATCATCAGCTTGAAGTGGGTCGGCTCAGTGTGCTTGCCGCCCATCTCCAGGCAGTGTCCCGTCGCCATCGACAGGCACTCGCTATAGCACGCGAGGCAGTTGTCGATGCACTCCTTCATCTGCGACGACATGTGATGCATCACTTCGCCTCCTTCTCGACCCAGGCGGTCAGTTCCTTGATCTCCCTGGTCTGGTCGTCGATGATCTTCTGGGCCTTCGCCTTGGTTACGGCGTTCTTGCCGTACTTCAGCTCGACCTGGGCCATGCTGATCGCGCCCATGTGATGTGCGATCATTCCGCAGGCGAAGGACACGTCCGGGTCCTTCTTCATCATGCCCTGCATCATGTTCATGTTCATGGTCTTCATGCCGTCCATGGATTCCTTCTGGAACTCGGCCATTCCCGACATCTCGTGGCCCTGCATGGACATGTCGCCGCCAGACGACATCTCGGACTTGCACTTGTCCGGATAGGCCATCGACGACGCGGACTGTGCTGAGGCGGAGACCGGGGCGGCCAGGACGGCTGCGGCGAGGAACGAAGAGGCGAAGGCGGTCTTGATCACGGTGTTCATCTTGAACTCCTGTTTCGTGAGATTTTGGTCAAGGGTCACGAGGCGGAAGTTCTTGGAGGCGGATCAATCGCGGTCGCCAGCAGCAGAGGCTCTTCGACCTTGAGATATGGATGATGCCGGTGGCCGGCGGCCAGCGGCAGGCCGGGCGAAGGGAGGTTCGGCAACATCGGGCAGCAGTGCATGCTGTCGCAGCAGGGGGTCGCGGCGTCGTGACGGTGGTCGGCAGCGTTCTCGGCGTGCACGGGCTGGCACGATGGCGAGGAAGCGAGCGCCGGGGCCATGGCGAACAGGTTCAGCATCACCATCGCAACGGCGACGGCGCACAGGACCGATCTGAGGCCAAGCTTGAGGATCATCCGGAACTCCCGAGGTTGCTGCGAAAACATCCCGCTCGAGAGAAAGTTCCACGGTTGAAGGCGCAGGCGAACGCTGATTCCGCTTCCAGTGGCCGACGCGAAATATTCCTCCTGCCGGCAAGTGCTCGATTTTCAACGCCCGCTCCTAAATCAACCATTTCTTGAATATGAGAAATAATAATCGACAACTGTGACATTTATGACATCCTCGCGCCGCATTGGAATCGGATCAAGCTGCGGCGGCGGCGGAGACAGGGACCAGCTCTTGAAGTCTAATCTTACGAAGGAACTGGGACGCGAGGCGTCACGGATGGTCCCGCGCAGGGATTCGCGTTCAGCTGCCGGCCTTCTGGTCGGATGTCTTCTCGCCCTCGTCGGTTCGGCGGCGGGCGCCTCCGCCGAGGACCGCACGCTGAAGCTCTACTTCGGCCATACGGGCGAACGCGCCGTCATCACCTACAAGCGCAACGGCGTCTTCGACCAGGCGGGCCTCAACCAGCTCAACCAGTTCCTGCGCGACTGGCGCGCGAACAAGAGCACGAAGATGGACCCCCGTCTGTTCGACGTCGTCTGGGACGTCTACAGGCGCAGCGGCGCGACCGACTACATCAACGTAGTCTCCGGCTACCGCTCTCCGCAGTCGAACGCCATGCTTCGCACCCGTTCGTCCGGGGTGGCGAAGGAAAGCCAGCACACGCGGGGCAAGGCGATGGACTTCTTCATTCCCGGCGTGAAGCTCGCGACGCTTCGAGCGCTCGCCATGCAGGAACAGGGCGGCGGCGTCGGCTACTACCCAGCCTCCGGCTCTCCCTTCGTCCACGTGGACGTGGGCGGCGTGCGTGCGTGGCCGCGGATGAGCCGTCAGGAGCTCGTCCAGCTTTTCCCGCACGGGAAGACCCTGCACATCCCGAGCGACGGCAAGCCGCTTCCGGGCTACGAGACCGCGGTCGCGGAATACAAGCGCAAGGGCGCCGGCTCGACCGCCGAGATCGCGAGCTTCGGCGGGGGCAAGCGCAAGAGCTTCCTGGAGGCCCTGTTCGGCGGCAGCGACGGCGAGGAGGAGGACAACGTCGCCGAGACCACCGTGGCGGCAGCCGACAAGCGCACGCCGCAGCCCGCCAAGGCGGAACAGTCCGTCGCCGTGGTTTCCGCGGAACCGCCGGCGAAGTTCGACGCCCCGATCCCGGCCAGGCGTCCAGACACGAGCGCGCTCCTGACCGCGCTGCGTCCCACGACGCCGACGGAGCCCGAGGCCTTCACCGCCGTGACGACGGCCGCCGCGGGCAAGGTCGAGGAGCCGAGCGGCTTCGCGGATCTTTCGGGCTACGCGATCCCGGTTCCGGTATTCGCCTCCCGCCCCGCACAGGCTGAGAAGGTGATCACGGCGTCGGCCTCCAGGCCTGCGGAGAGCATGCAGGCTTCGGCCGCATCGATCGCGCTGCCGCGCAAGGAACTCGCAGCGGCGCTCGCCGCGCCTTCCGAGACCAACTCCGTCGCGAAGATCTCCTTCAGCGCGAGCTACACGACCGGCTATCCCGCGCAGACGGACTCCAGGCCGGTCGTGGCGGCGGCGGAATCGTTCGACTTCGGCCGCTTCGGCGACGTGCCTGCCAAGTGACAGCGCGACCGCTTTGGCAGCCTGCGAAACATTGCGGCGTGTTGGCCCTGCCACACAAATAACGCGAATCGATGATTGAATACTGCCTTGATTGACAAGCCCGAGGGCTCTGGCGATCCTGGGGACATGAGCGGGATGTATCGAATCACATCTAAAGCGTTGGCGATGCTGTTCAGGCTGGTGATGATCCTATCGCTGGCCGGCTACAGCTTTTCTGCCGTCAACGCCGCGATGCATCCCAGCGTCCCCCCGCAGGTCTCACAGGTCGAAGACGATCATTCGTCCCATCATTCGGCCGACCATGCTGTGGCGCAGGAAGCCGACCACCACGCCATGGCGCAGGCTGACCATCACGGCGACCAGCACGACCACGGCGGTCCGGAGAAGAACAAGAACTCCTGCTGCAAGGACTACTGCGGCGTAGCGGCGATCACGTGCTCGGGTTCCTCCCTGTCGCATCCGCGTGTCGTCTCCATCCACGAGCTCGTTGACGACACCAGCGTCTTCGGCCAGGCGCCGAGCCTCCATCGTCCACCTAACATCTGAGAACTAGCACCCGCACTGCGGGTCTTGCTGTGCGTCCGCGTGTTCTCGCGCGGCGGCACGAACGCGATCTTGTTCTCGGAATCACACCATGAAACTCATGTTCCTGGTGGTCGCCATGCCGCTTGCTGCAAGCGGATGCGCCTCCACCCTACCCGAAGTCGTAGCTTCGACCGGCAATCCCGACACCGTGGCCGACGTCCGGCCGGTCCGGTACCAGAGCCCCGTCGGCGGCTATACCCAGCGCATGCCCGTCGATCCCAAGCCATGGCGCAGTCTCAACGACGCGCAGGCTCCGAAGAAGAAGGGGTGAGGCCATGACGGTACGTCATATCAAGCTCGTCAGCGCCCTCGTCCTTCCTCTCGCCGCGGCGGGCTGCGTCACCACCGACTATTCCGACACCGAGGCGGGTTTCCTGAACGCATCGTTGAAGAGCGGCGAAGCCACGGGCAAGCAGACGGTCTGGATCCAGAACCAGAAGCAGGCCCAAGTCACCCGAGACCGGGTGAAGGCGCTGATGGCCAGGAAGACCATCGACGTCGAGACGGCCGTGCAGGTCGCGCTCCTGAACAACAAGGGGCTGCAGGCTTCGTATGCCGATCTCGGCGACAGCGCCGCGGACGCGTGGCAGACCCAGCTCTCCGTCTTTCCGACATTCTCCGTCGGCGTCAGCGGCCTGGGCACGCCCGGCCTCGAAGCCTACAGGGTTCTGGAAGGAGCGATCGCGGCGAACATCCTCGCGCTTGCCACCTACGACCGGAACATCAAGCTCGCCGACAACCGCTTCCGGCAGGCCCAGCTCAGGGCGGCGATCGCCACGATCTCGCTGGCCGCCGACACGCGGCGAGCCTGGATCAACGCCGTCGCGGCGTGGGAGAACGTCGCCTATCTGAACCAGGCGAAGATCGCGGCCGACGCCTCCTCCGAACTTGCGAAGAAGATCGGCGAGGCCGGATCGATGCCGAAGGGCGAACAGGCCCGCGAGCACGTCTTCTATGCGGAACTGACGGGCGACACGGCCAAGGCCCGGCTGGCTGCGAAGCTCGCCAAAGAAGAGCTCGTACGCCTCATGGGGCTGTCGGGAACGGACGTCGACTTCCAGATTCCGAACCGGCTTCCCAACCTGCCGAAGGCGCTGATCAAACGCGACGACATCGAGGCGGAGGCCATTCACAAGCGTATGGACCTGCAGGTCTCGCGTCTCGAGCTGCAGGCGGCGGCGAAGTCCTACGAGCTCACGAACGCGACGCGCATCGTGACGGACATCGAACTTGTCGGCACCTGGGAGAAGGAACGCGAGCGGGAGGACGGCAGGATCGTTTCCGACATATCGAGGACCGGAGCGCTCGAGTTCACGATCCCGATCTTCGATTCCGGCCAGGCGCGGCTGCGCAAGGGCGAACTCGCCTACATGCGGTCGGCCAACCAACTCGCGCAGCTCGCGGTCAACGTGCGTTCCGAAGCCAGGTCGGCGTACGTGGCCTACAGGTCGAACTACGACATCGCCCGCCACTACCGCAACAACGTGCTGCCGCTGCGCAGCGCGATCGAGCAGCAGTCGATGCTCAACTACAACGGCATGATCACCAGCACGTTCGAACTGATCTCCGACACGCGCGACAAGATCACCTCCACCATCCTCGCCGTCAATGCGAAGCGCGACTTCTGGCTCGCCGAGGCGAACCTCGCGCCCGTGATCTACGGCGGCAGCACCGGATCGGCCGCGGCCGAGACCGAGGTCGCGTCCGCCGAGCCCGCCGCGGCTGGCGGCCACTGAGAAAGGAAACGAGAATGTTCAGCAGAAGACAATTGCTCGGCGCGGGCGCCGCGTCCGCCGCCCTCGTCTCCTCCCAGGCCTGGGGCCAGACGACGAACATGGGGCTGCCGGAAGCCGCCCTCATGGATTCGGCGGCGACCCAGACGCCGGTGAAGCCCTCCGTCGGCCCGGACTACAATCCGGTCGTCACCCTCAACGGCTGGACCCTGCCGTTCCGGATGAACAACGGGGTCAAGGAATTCCACCTCGTCGCCGAACCCGTCGAACGGGAGATGGCCGAAGGGATGACCGCATACCTGTGGGGCTACAACGGGCAGTCGCCAGGTCCGACGATCGAGGCCGTGGAAGGCGACCGCGTTCGTATCTTCGTGACCAACAAGCTGCCGGAGCACACGACCGTCCACTGGCACGGCATGATCCTGCCGTCGGGCATGGACGGCGTCGGCGGCCTGTCGCAGCCGCACATCCCTGTCGGCAAGACCTTCGTCTACGAGTTCGACCTCGTGAAGTCCGGGACCTTCATGTACCACCCGCATTCCGACGAGATGGTGCAGATGGCGATGGGCATGATGGGCTTCTTCGTGGTCCATCCCAAGGACCCGACGTTCATGCCCGTAGACCGCGACTTCGTCTTCCTCCTGAGCGCCTACGACATCGATCCAGGTTCGTACGTGCCGCGGGTCATGGAGATGACCGACTTCAACCTCTGGACCTGGAACAGCCGCGTCTTTCCCGGCATCGATCCGCTGGTCGTGTCGAAGAACGACAGGGTGCGGGTGCGCGTCGGCAACCTGACGATGACGAACCATCCAATCCACATGCACGGCTACGACTTCGAGGTGACCTGCACCGACGGCGGCTGGGTGCGGCCGGAGGCCCGCTGGCCCGAGGTGTCGATCGACATCCCGGTCGGGGCCATGCGCGCCTACGAGTTCGACGCTAAGTATCTCGGCGACTGGGCTATCCACTGCCACAAGTCGCATCACACCATGAACGCGATGGGCCACGAGATCCCGACCTTCATCGGGGTCGACAAGAAGGAAGTCGCGAAGAAGATTCGACAGTTCCGCCCGGAATACATGCCGATGGGCACGGCCGGCATGGCCGACATGGGCGAGATGTCGATGGAAATCCCGGAAAACACCGTTCCCATGATGACCGGCTGGGGCCCCCATGGCCCCATCGAGATGGGCGGCATGTTCTCCGTGGTGAAGGTCCGCGAGGGCATCTCGGCGGGCGATTACACCGATCCGGGCTGGTACGAGAACCCGCCCGGCACGCAGGCCTGGGAGTGGACGGGAAGCCTGCCCGACGCGACCAAGGCGAAAGACGCGAAGACGCAGCCGCCGTCGAAGCATTCGAACCACGGCTGATCACACGTTCCCCGAACAAACCAAAGGACACCAACATGAAGAATGCACTTATCGGCCTCCTGCTGGCCACCGCTCTGGCGACGCCTGCTCTCGCTTCCGGCAACCACGCAGGTGGCCACGGCGAGGCCATGGCCGTCGGCGAGCCGGGCGACAAGTCCAAGGTCACCCAGACCATCCGCGTCACCATGAAGGAGACCCCGGACGGCAAGATGGTCTTCACGCCGAACAACTTCAAAGTCCGCAAGGGCCAGACAGTACGCTTCACGATCAAGAACGAAGGCGAGCTCGACCACGAGTTCGTTCTCGACCAGGAAGACAAGGTCATGGAGCATAAGGCCGTCATGGAGAAGTTCCCGGACATGGAACATGACGACCCGAACGCGATCCGCCTGAAGCCCGGCAAGTCGGGCGAGATCGTCTGGCGGTTCACCAACGACGGCGTGTTCAAGATCGCCTGCCTCGTACCCGGCCACTACGACGCCGGAATGCACGGCGACGTCGCCGTCGCCAAATAACCAGCAACGAGCAATTGAAAGGAATTCGACAATGAAGAACCTCACCAAGCTGGGCCTCGCTGCGGCGATCGCCCTCTCCTCGGCAGCCGGGGCGTTCGCCCAGGAGTTCACCAATGGCACCGTCAAGAAGGTCGACGCCAAGGCCAAGAAGGTCACGCTGATCCATGAGGAGCTGAAGACGCTCGAGATGCCGGCGATGACAATGGTCTTTGAAGTCAAGGACGAGGCGACGCTGGCGAAGCTCAAGGAAGGCGCGAAGGTTCAGTTCGTCGCCGAGCGCGTCAACGGCAAGCTGACCGTCACCCAGGTGAAGTGACGCGATGGCGGCCGCGCCTGCCGATCGCGGGACGCGGCCGCCGGCCTCAGGACGTCGGCTGCAGACATAGTGCCTTCCAGAGGTCCAGCATCCAGTCGTCCGACGAGTTGGACGAAGGCACGAGGTGAACCGAACCACCGACCTTCACGGCCGCGGGCGCTTCGCATCTGACACGGACGGCATGCATTCCGTGATCGACGAAGAGTAGGTCCCCGCCTGGAGACGTCTCTGTGAGGCCGATGCCGACTTCGAAATCGTACTGCGTATCGGTCGGCGTCGTCGACGAAGTTATCGCAAGACCAATTGTCCGGCTGTCGGGAAATCTGGCAATATGGAAGGGTTGACGTTCCTAGGCCTGCGCGCCCGAGACGACTATGGCGAGTGCGGCGACTTGAATACAGATGCGGCACATGGGCACCTCCCGGTACCATGATCGGAGCATAACACACTGCGCGGCCTTGCGACAGGGTTTCCGCTTCGAGCCAGCGGCTCATATTGCGGAGGCAGAGAGGAAAGAGATCATGAAACGTAGGCAATTCATCTGCATGGCAGCGTCGGCGGCGCTTCTCCCAGGTGCGGCGGCGGCGAGCATGCCGAAGCTGATCGTCCACAAGGACCCGTACTGCGGCTGCTGCGAGGCCTGGGCGTCGGCCTTCGGTGACGCGGGTTTTTCGGTCGACGTCAGGAACGAGACCGACATGGACGCGGTGAAGGCGAGGCTGAGGGTTCCCGCGTCCATGCAGGGCTGCCATACGGCGACGGTCGACGGCTACTATCTCGAAGGACACGTGCCTCTTGAGGCCGCGCTCAAGCTGCTGCAGGAGAAGCCTTCGCTCGCAGGTCTAGCCGTCGCAGGGATGCCGAAGGGATCGCTCGGGATGGGCGTGGATCCCCGCGCGTCCTACGACGTGATGGCCGTGCCGAAGGACGGCGGCGCGCCTTACGTCTACCTCGCTGTCAGGCCGAGATAGCGGCGTCCTGTCATATGCCGAAGGACGACAGGATCGGGCACGGTCCGGTCTTCCCCGAAGCGCATTCGCCCACAAGCCGCCTGAGCGCGGTCCTCGCCTGATCCAGCTCGACGATGCGGGCGTCTAGGGCGTCGAGCCGCGCCTTCGCGAGCTTCCGCGCCGTCTCCCGGTCGTCGCCGGCGTCAAGATGCAGAAGCTCCTTGATCTCCTCGAGCGTGAAGCCCGCGGTCTGGGCCTGACGAATGAACCTGAGACGGCGCAGGTCGTCCTCGCCGTAGTGCCGGACCCCGACGTGCTTCTTCGGCGTCGCGAGCAGGCCTCGCCGCTGATAGAACCGTATCGTCTCGACGCCGACGCTTCCGGCGTCTGCAAGTTTTCCGATGGTCATGTCCATGGGCTGTTGACTCCGTACCATGGTACGGAACGTATGGTCTTGCCAACGGTTTCACAATACGAAGGAGACGTGAAATGTTGGACAAGGTCCAGAACCCGAAGAAGGCCGTCATCTATCGCATGGTGATGCCGGGCCACACCTGCCCCTACGGGCTCAAGGCGAAGTATCTGCTCGAACACGAAGATTACGAGGTCGAAGACCACCACCTGACGACGCGCGAGGAGACGGACGCATTCAAGAAGGAGCACGACGTCGCGACCACGCCGCAGGTATTCATCGACAGCCGGCGCATCGGCGGACACGACGATCTGCGCAGGTTCCTGGGAAAGAAGGTGGTCGATCCGAAGGCGACGACGTACCGTCCGGTTATTGTCCTGTTCGCGATGACCGCGCTCACGGCGATGGCCGCGAGCTACGCCGTGAGCGGCAGTCCCTTCACGCTGAAGGCCGCGGAATGGTTCGTTGCCTTCTCGATGGTCGTGCTGGCGCTGCTCAAGCTCCAGAACGTCGAGACGTTCGCCACCATGTTCCTGAACTACGATCTGCTGGCGAAGCGCTGGGTGCCGTACGGCTACGTCTATCCATACGCGGAAGGGCTCGCGGGCGTTCTGATGGTGGCGGGCGCGCTGAACTGGATCTCCGTTCCGGTCGCGCTTTTCATCGGCATCATCGGAGCGGTTTCGGTGATCAAGGCGGTCTACGTCGACAGGCGCGAGCTTAAATGCGCATGTGTCGGCGGTTCTAGCAATGTTCCGCTCGGCTTCATCTCGCTGACCGAGAACCTGATGATGATCGCGATGGCGGTCTGGATGGCGGCGGACTCGCTCGGCTTCGGGGGTGGTCACCCCATGTGACCTTAAAGCCGTCGACGATCTTGATGCCCTCATCGACCAGATAGGTGGCAAGCGCTGAGCCGATTTCGGGCTCGGCCTCCGTTCGCACTGGTCGGCGGCATCTGGCTGAAATGGTGGATGGGCTTCAATGCCTCGGTCGCTGTCGCCTTCGGCTTCATCGCGCTTGCGGGCGTCGCAGCCGAGACCGGGGTGATCATGCTGATCTATCTCGATCACGCCCTTAAGGAGCAACGCGAAGCCTGCGAACGGGAAGGGCGTTCCTTCTCGAAGCTGGATCTCAATCGGGCGATCATGGTCGGTGCGGTCGAGCGCGTCCGGCCAAAGATGATGACCGTCGTCGCCATCATGGCAGGCCTCGTTCCGATCTTGTGGGGGACCGGCACGGGTTCGGAGATCATGCAACGCATCGCCGTGCCGATGATCGGCGGCATGGTATCATCGACGCTGCTGACGCTGATCGTCATTCCGGCGGTCTACGGGCTGGTCAAGGGGTGGCGACTGCCAGCGGCATCCGAATCGGATCATGCCGTCCCTGAAAACGAGAGAAAGCTCGAGGCAGCGGAATAGAGTCTGCACCGTCGACCCAGTGGCGGCCATGCCGATCGTACGCACCGAGTGTCGTCATGGCCGCCGCACGGGATCACCCATCGGCCCCGCCGCTATTCCGGCGCAACCGGCAGGGCGCGTTTGTGGGCGGTAGCCGCGTGTGTAGCAAGGATTCGCTGGCGCACCGGCTCAGTGACCGTCTTGCCTTCCAGGAAGTCGTCGATGTCCTCGTAGGTAACGCCGTACACGTCTTCATCCGGTCGGAGTGGGGCTTCGCTTTCCAGGTCGGCCGTAGGTGTCTTGTCGATGAGTTCCTGCGGCGCTCCGAGATGGCTGGCGATCGCTCGCACGCGCCGTTTGGTGAGACCTGAAAGCGGCAGGATGTCGGCCGCGCCGTCTCCGAACTTGGTGAAGAACCCCATCAGGGCCTCGGCAGCGTGATCGGTTCCGATCACCAGGCCGCGGACGGCTCCGGCCAGAGCATACTGGGCGATCATACGCTGGCGCGCCTTGATGTTGCCGAGATGAAAATCCACCCGCGCGGGCTCGAAGAGGTCGCCCGCATCGCGGCGGAGCTCGGCCAGCATGGCGTCTGCGGCGGGTTTTATATCGATCTTCACGGTGCGGTCGGGACGGATGACTTCGAGTGCCTTTTGGGCGTCGGCCTCATCGGCCTGCACGCCATAGGGAAGCCGCACGGCGAGAAATTGCACCTCGTGGCCATGCTCGCGCAGCCGCCGTATCGAAGCTTGGGCAAGCATCGCGGCGGTCAGCGAGTCGACCCCGCCACTGATTCCGAGGACATAAGAGCGCATTCCGGTCGCTCGCAGATAGTCTGCGAGAAACGTGATGCGGCGCTCAGTGTCCGCCTCGACATCAAAGATCGCCGCAACAGCAAGGTTCCGGATTATATCAGCCTGGGGGTCCAGCACGATCGACGCTCCATGGTTGGCTTGACGATGTAATTTTGAACGAAGTTCCGCGTTATACTACTGTCGAGCGTCGGTTGTTTCACATCCTGCAGGATTATGCGACGCTCTCGTTGATGCGTGGCTGGTGTCCATGCATACGATCGGCGGCCCGCTGGGGCCTTGCTGGCGAGTGTAGAATGACCTTGAGTTCCGTCCTTAGGTGCCAGCAGATCCCGCACATCCAAGGCTTGACCCTGTAGCTACCACAGGGTCCATGCTTCCCCGGTGCTGTTCCCAGCAGAAGAAAGGATTGAGATGGAAACCGTCGAAATGACCGTAGTCGGCATGGACTGCGAGAACTGCGCGGCGAAGGTTGAAAAGGGCTTGCGCGCGCTGCCTGGCGTGCAGGAAGCCAATGCCTCGCTCGATACCGGCAAGGTGACTGTTAGGATCGACCCGGAGATCATCGGCGCGGATATCCTGCAGGAGACCGTCGTGGAGCTCGGATATACAGTTCCAAACTGAGACCCGCCGATGCAATGAGGCCGGCCGCGCCGCTTGCGCGTCCGGCCTGACCGGAAATCTGCAATTGCGATTGCCGGCCGAAGCAGACCTCCGCGTCGACCATCGTCGTCACAGCGCGTGCGAAGTTGGAATATCAACCGCATCAAGCACCGACTTGAAACCCATTTTACTTGGTGTCACGGCGACCGTGTCGCAGAAGCCGCAACGCGTTTGCGGTTACGAGAACCGTCGCCCCGGTATCGGCAAGGATAGCCATCCACAAAGTCGTGACACCAAACAAGGTCGTCATGAGGAAGACGGCCTTGAGGCCAAGAGCGAGCCCGATATTTTGCCAGATGTTGCCAAGCGTCGCCTTTGAGAGGGCAATGAGATCCGCCACGCCCATAACCTTGTCGCGAAGCAGCGCAGCGTCGGCGGTTTCCAGCGCGACATCGGTGCCTCCGCCCATGGCCACCCCGACTGAAGCGGTGGCGAGCGCCGGAGCGTCATTGATACCGTCGCCGATCATGGCGATGGGCGCTTGCGTCTTGAGGCGCGAGATCTCGGCAAGCTTGGCGTCCGGAAGTAGCTCCGCCTTCACGTCCAGTCCGAGCGCCGATCCGATCGCTGTCGCCGTGCGCTGATTGTCGCCGGTCAGCATAACCGTTCTGACGCCGATATCCTTAAGATACCGGATGGCAGTTGCGGCGTCGTCACGCGGCTCATCCCGGAGCGCGATCAGGCCCTCAATCTGGCCATTCATCATCAGAACGACGACCGTCTTTCCTTCTTCTTCAAGGTACGTAATCCGCCGTGCAAGTTCGTCATCGATGACGGCCTGCTCGGCGGCAAATCGAGGAGATCCGACGGAGACGAAACCGTTCTTCAGCCGCGCAGTAACCGCCTTTCCAGGCGTCGCCTTGGCACCGCCGAAACTCGCCGGCACAGATAAGCCTTTTGCGGCCGCCTCTTCACCGATCGCAACGCCAAGCGGATGGCTGCTGTTGCGTTCGACGGCGGCCGCGCGGGCCAGCACATCGGACTCTGTCCCGACAATTGCCAACACATCCGTCACCTGCGGTCGGCCGCGGGTCAGCGTTCCTGTCTTGTCGAAGGCGACGGTCTTGACCTTTCCGAGCGTCTCTAGTGCCGCGCCGCCCTTGATCAGCAGGCCCTTGCGAGCGCCGGCCGCAAGTCCGGAGGCTATGGCCGCCGGCGTGGAGATGACCAATGCACAGGGGCACGCGATCAGGAGCGTGGAGAGGCCACGGTAGATCCACGTCGCCCACTCGCCGCCGAAGAAGATCGGCGGCACGACGATGACAAGCGCCGCCACGACCATAGCCGCCGGCGTGTACCAGGCGCTGAAGCGATCGATTAGCCGTGCCATCGGCGCCTTCGACGACTGCGCTTCCTCGACCATGTGAATGATGCGCGAAATCGTATTGTCGGCGGCGACATGACTGATCGCCACGCGAAGCTCGCCATTGGTGTTGATGCTGCCGGCATAGACCTTGTCGCCGACGTTCTTGGCGACCGGAACAGACTCCCCTGTCACCGGAGCCTCGTTGAGCTCGGAATAGCCCTGAGTGACTTTGCCATCGGAGGGAACACGGTCGCCTGGCCGCACGACGACTATGTCGTCGATCGCCAGTTCCTCTACCGCAACCTTCTCGACCACGCCATCGCGCTCGCGAAAGGCGGTCCTTGGGACAAGATCGATCAATGCCTTGATGCCAGCCCGCGCGCGGCCGGCCGCGATGGTTTCGAGAAGCTCGCCAACGGCAAAAAGCAGAATAACGACCGCCGACTCCTCGGCGGCCCCAATCAGCAACGCGCCAAGCGCGGCAACCGTCATCAACATTTCGATGCTAAACGGCGTTCCCGAGACAGCGCCGACGAAGGCACGTCTTGCGAATGGAACGATGGCGATCAGCGCCGCTATGGAGTAAGCGATCTGCCCCCAGTCGGGAGACATGTGCGCGAGGACCCAGGCACTCACAAACATCGCACCAGTGAAAATGACGAGACGCCCCTTCTTGCCCTTCCACCATGCCTGGTCGTGGTAGTCCGGGAGCTGCCTGGCCTCAGCTTGATTGTCACCGCCCGCTGAAACGGGGGTGAAGCCGAGCGCCTTGATTTTGTCCTCGACAGTCTGCGGCGAGGTCCTGTCCTTGTCCAGCATGATGACCATGCTTTCCTGACTGTAATTGACATTGATGTCGCTGACGCCTGGCAAGCGCTTCATCGCGTTTTCGATCTTCATTGCGCAGGCAGCGCAATCCATGCCCTCGATCTTCAACTTCAACGCGCTGGAAGCAGCCATGACATCACCTCGACAATTACGAATTCGCGCCTTACATGGGGCCTGTAGCAACTACAGGGTCAAGCCATGTCGCCAAACATTCTGACAATCGGGTATCTTGCCAAGAAAACCGGCACAAAGGTTGAAACGATCCGCTTCTATGAAAAGAACGGTTTGCTGCCCGAGCCGGGCCGCACCGAGGGGAACTACCGCGCCTATGATCATGCGCATCTGAACCGTCTGAGCTTCATCCGCCGCGCGCGCGATCTTGGTTTTTCACTCGATCAGGTGCGCGGTCTTCTAAGGCTGAGTGACGACCGTGACCAGTCATGCAAGGCGGTTGACGAAATTGCCAACGAGCATCGCGCCGAGGTCGAACGCAAGATCCGTGATCTGCAGGCGCTGAAAGCGGAACTCGACAATATTATCGACCAGTGTAGTTGTGGAACGGTCGCCGACTGCCGCATCATCGAGTCTCTTTCGCCCAAGCATTAGGCGGCAGCACCATTCGAAAGCCGCTTCAAGGTGAAGCGGCGATCGGAAAAGTGAATGGGCCGGCGCAGGCAAAAAGCGTTTCGACGACTTGAGGCCTTCGTTTCAGTCAGTCTGTAGCGGCAGGCGAATTGCCAACCGACCTCGTGAACTGCCTCGACCCATTTCCTCCATTGCAGGGCCGCTACGATGCGTCCTTCGCCTCTTCCAGGATTTCCCAGCCACCCCTCAGGACTATACCGGCAACTAACACTCCGATTATCAGATCCGGATAAGGGGAAGCGAAAAACATAACCGCTGCGCCCGAAACGACAATGCCGGCATTGGCGATCATGTCGTTCGTGGTAAAAATCCACGATGCTTTCAGGTGAACGCCCTGATCGCGATGCGATCGAAGAAGCCTCAGGCAAATGACATTGAGCGCGGCATTGATGAAGGCGGTGATAATCATGGCCAAGCCAATCGGCTCGGCGCCCACGAAAAACCGACGCCCTACCTCGACGAAAAGCGCCAGACCTAGGGCGATCAGCAGGATCCCGGACACGCGTGCAACACGCGCCTTCGCCACAACCGTCCGACCGACGGCGTAAAGGCTGATGGCATAAACGCCAGCGTCGCCCATATTATCCAGGGCTGTTCCTAGAAGACCGGTTGAGTCAGCGAAGAAGCCAACGACGCCGGCGACGATCACCTGCAAAAGATTGATGGCAAGGACCCAGATCAGTGTCGTTCGCTCGGAGGCATTTCTCGCGTCGAGCCGTATTTCGTCCTCGCTGTGTTTCTCGCTCATTCAAGTTTCCCCAATAATTCTGCACAGGTTTGGAAAGCCGTGCACTAATCCAGCGTCGCGTCCGGCTCAATACCGAAACTGTCTTCAATCAGCGCGTCTCGTTACCGGACGGCCCGGGTTTGCGTGCCGGCTGGAGAATAGATCGACCCTGCGATGAGCAGCGCTGCCCCCATGGTGATCGCGACATCTGCCATATTGAAAGCGGGCCAATGCCAAGTCCCGATGTGAAAATCGAGAAAGTCAGTGACGGCGCCATGCTGTACGCGATCAACTATGTTCCCGGCCGCCCCGCCGGCAATCAAGCCGAGCGCAGTTGTTTCCAACGTCCGATCCGCTCGTATTGCCCAGACGATCAGCGCGATGGTTATGACCGTCTTTATGGTGGCCAGCAACAACGGACGCTCGAAGAAGATATCACTGAACATTCCAAAACTGACGCCGGTGTTGAAACCCAGTGCCAGGTTGAAGAAGCTCACAAGCTCGATCGTTTGCGGCGGCACCATAACGACATTCACGATTAGCCACTTTGTCGTAATGTCGAACAGAAGCGCGATGACGAAAGTGACTGTAACCACGAGGGCTCGATGTCTAACGGATTTAGTCGGCAATATGATCTCCTCTTGTTGGCTGGGCCTTGTCGATAACTGATTTCGAGAGCGAGGCGCCCACACCGCGCGCCCATGTCGACCTCGCCGTCGCCGCCCTTGCTCCCACTTCTCCACCTGCGCCGAACAAAAACTGCACGGCAAACTGCACGTAGCGAGATGGGACCGCAGCGCATCTCTGGGATGGGCCTCCTCTTGCGTCCGACTTGGGTATGAGCGCAGGCCTACACCCTATAGCAGCTACAGGGTCAATCGCAATTTTGTCGAAGCTTAACTGAAAGCCTGTTGGTGGTTTGAAGCGTTTCCACTCAGCCTTGAAAAACTCCCCGTCCCGATCGAGGACATGGTCAATATCACCGGGGCAAGGGAAGTACGCCAAGCGCACAGGACATGAAAAGGCAGTGTCTACACGCGGGACGTCAACTGCGCCCTCGTTGAGCCCACTTCCTGGTGCTCAGGCGAATTGGACTTCAGGTCTCTCTGATATTGCTGATTACAAACCGGTCTTTGGGGAGCGCCGGCAGGCGCGACCAATTGATCTCCAGATTCTGATCCGGCACATCGTAGCTCATCCGTCGTGTCAAGAATTCTGTTGCGAGCTTCATAAGCTCGATGGCTATCCACTCGCCGGGGCAACGATGGCCGGCATGGTGATCCCCACCACCCTGTGGGACGAAATTGAAGCGGCTGGCGTCCCATTGGCGAAAGCGCTCCGGTTCGAACTGTTCCGGACGATCCCACGTTCGCCGGTCGTGATTGGTGCCGTAAAGATCAAGCAGAACCCGGCACCCCTCGGCAAACAAATACCCGTTCCGTTCGAACGATTGACGCGTCCGCGCGGCGACGGCTGGGAAGAAGGGGTAATGACGGCGAACTTCCTGGACAAAGAGGTCCTGATATCCTCCATTTTCCACCTGAAGTTTTTTTCGCACATCGGGATGCGAATCCAATGCATGCGCAACAAAAACGATATAGACCGAGACTGCCACTGTCGGCCTGACAACATTCATCAGCTCCACGGCAGCGATATCCGGTTCGAGCAGTTCGCCATTCAAGTCTTGGTACCAGGCGATGATATGGGCGGCTGACTGCTCAGGCGGTCGGATCAGGCCTGTGCGAATATCCTCGATCATCTTCGTCAGCCAAGCGTCAGCTCGTTTCCGAGCGTATCTTGACACGAGATGCCTGATCCCCACCGATCCCGCGTGATCAAACAGCGCCGCGACCTGCTGCGTTCTGGAGTCGAGGTCGGAATCGGCAAGTGGGACACCTGCCCAGGTGCAGACGGAGCGCATCAGAAGCGCCTGCAGCTCAGGATAAAGCACGATCCTTCCCTTGGTCCTCCATCTGGGCAGCTGAGCCTTCCATTCTTCCTCGGTCAGATGCACGAGTTTTTCGAGACGCTCGGGGGTCATCAGTGACATGAACATCCGCTTGCGGTGGTGGTGTCGTTCCTCGTCGAGGCCTTGCACCCCGCCAACGCCAAGCAACGTTTTCTGGATCGCCTTTGGCATGGCACCTTGGCGTACGAAGTGCCGCCCGTCGTAAAAGAGGGCGGCCGCTTCGGGACCGCTCATGCAGATGGTTTTCTGCAGCAGCAATCTGGTTTCAAACAGGTCCGAACCGTGGTGCCGACATCGGCCCGAAATGTATCGATAGGGATCGCTCATCAGAGCAAAACTCGAGTCCAGGACCCTCTCACGCGGAATGTGCGGCATAGTGGTGGCTCTCCAACTTCGCTGCCACGACGACTTGTGACGGTTGAAGGCCAGCGCTACCGGCAACCGTGCTGGTTTGAGCAGGCCATTTCACAGGGTCTCCCTGCGCAAAAACGGGGAACCAAGGGCGGACTTGCCGTAAGGGGCCAGAACTCGATCCTGCCCCGGGCTGTCCGCGCGGGTATCCCTACCCAGTTCAACGCCAACGTCTCGGTGTCGCTATCGATCCGCTCGAAGCGGATCGATAGCGGCAACCTTCGGCAGAAGGCAACCATGAAGCTGCCATCTGTCTCATTCGCGACCCATCAATCCGCTCCGCCGATTTCCGAACGGTTGGGCGCCGGTTTCCAAGGCTCGCCCTTGTAAGGATCCGCCAGCGCCGCGTCTGGACGGCTGATCGGGTACTTGATGGTAGAAATTTTCTGAGCAAGCTTGTCTGCGCCGTTTTGCTTGAGCAGCTCGCGGAAGCTGGAATGCATACCACCGTCGGTATAGGCAGTCACCGTTGCGGGAGCGTCCTTCTCCAGCAGCGCGGTCAGTTTCTGATCCTCTTGTTGAACTTTGGCGGAAAGAGTTGGATCCACAGCCTGTTTAAGAGGACAGGCAGCAAGAGGGTTGGTGGGGTCCCTGTCGAAATCGGCGTTGAAAACATATCGGCGATTGCACGCCGCGACCTTTGGCTGCCGCTTGGAAAATTCGAAGGCGTCGTAACCTTCCTTCAGGTTTTTCCAAAACGCGAAGTTCGGATCGCTGCGATTGGCCGCCATGTTCTCCAAGGTCATGCGAAAAGGATATGCCTGCACCTGAAACTTGTCCTGGCCACCGGCAAGTGCGCTGTGCACGAGGGCGTAGATTTCGCCGACACCTTGGTCGGTCATGGCGTAGCATCCCGACGAAGAACAAGCGCCGTGGACCATCAACGCTTCGCCCGTGTAATTCAGTGCCGCCTCGAGGCGGTTTGGATAACCAAGATTGAACGACAGATAAAATTGCGACTTGGGATTCAGCATGCCTGTGGAGACATGATAAAATCCTTCGGGCGCCTGCCGATCACCGGTCCTGGTTTTCGGGCCGAGTTTTCCTGACCATCGGCACATCGGATACACCTTCAAAAGGGCGTAGCGACCGGTCCGATCCTGCTTCCAAATCTCGAGCTCGCTTTCTTGCTTGAAGATTCGTAACAGCACTGGGCTCTCCGGCGTCATCCCTTTCTTCGCCATCTCTGCGACCAGTTTGACCGGGATTTTGGGCGACGGATCGCCGAGATCGTCAAGGCTCATGGTGGTACAGCCCGTAACTCCAGCGACAAGCAGCACAAACAAGACGAGCGGCCCCAGCCGGTGGAATATTGCCTGGATCATTTAGCCTGGGCCCTGATTCGTATGACGAAAACAGTGCTACGGCCTGTAGCCACTGCAGGGTCAAGACCCGTCGATCCAGATTTTCCGCTACGTCCCATTTCACTAGTCGGCGCAGTGCGAGTAGAATGATCAGCGTTCCGAACCCGGGTAATCCCTGCTGTCGTCGTTGAAGGTGGCTTGTTCATCCTGTTCGTCCGAAGCGATCGGGATGTCGCCATCGAACATCCTATCTCTGCTCAGCAGGCCAGCATCCTCGAGCGCCTCGATGTTCGGCAGGTCGCGTAGCGTGTCCATCCCGAAGGCGATAAGAAAGTGCGACGTCGTCACATATGTGTATGGCGCGCCGGGCGTCGGGCTGCGTGGCCCGGAGCCGATGAACCTCGCACTCCGCAAATTACCGATGACGTCCCGGCTGACTTCCCGGCCAAAAATCTTGGACAGTTCGCCGCGGGTGATCGGCTGGAAATATCCCACCGCCATCAGCACCGTCGCCTCGAACTCGGAAAGGGCTGCCGCCCCTCCCCTCGTCGGCGCACAAGACGCGCGGATCGTCTCGGCGAACCGCGAGCGTGTCCGATGCTGCCAGCCGCCGGCGACCGACACCAGTTCGTAGGGTCGGTCTCGTAATTCCTCGACAAGATCGTCGATCAGCAGGTCAATGCTGCAGTCTTTTCCAACCACCCGTGCCAGCGTCTCACGGCTCGTCGGTTCGGCTGAGGCAAAGATCACCGCCTCAACCCGGAGCATCCATTCCCGCCAGCGCAGCTCTGCAGGTAGGTCTTCGAGCTCGCGATCGTAAAGGACTTCTTGCTGTCGCTCATTGGCCTGTCGCCGACTGGTTGTGGTCGCGCTCGCTCTCGCCATCGTCACAACCCGAATATTCGAAAGGACGAGCGGCCGGAAAGCTCACGCACCGCCTCGAAACTTTCGAGACGCTCGAACAACCGGTTGGCGGCCCACCGCGATAAATCGCTTCCTGGCGCCGACGCAGACATCGCGTCTTCGGTGAGCAATCGACGGATCACCGGCTCGGCACCCTTGGTCCGTACTTTTGGCGCTACTTCCATCAGCCGCGCGGCGCGACGGTCAATTTCACCACCAGATCGCAGCGCGGCTTCGATGCCGTTGACCAGGGCCAGGCAGATCGCTTTCGGATAAGCCGGTTCCCCGGGCCGCACGCGACCGCGGCCACCGATGGTGCGGAAGGCTGGGCCAAAGCGCTCGGGCAACAGTAGGGGCACCGGTTTCGGCCAGTTCAGCTTTTGCGCCACGACGACGTCGGCCAGACCGAGTGCCAGCACCTCGGCGTCCGGGCGAACGGCAGAGATCGCCGTTATCAGGTCCGCCACCGCGAAGGGTGCTGCTCGCCCGGACTGATTTGCAGAATCGATCATGTTCGCGACCGAGGCAAGGCTGTCGTCCCACGTCATCCCCAGCGGTTCCGCGAGTTCCCTAATGAAGGCCGTGGAGATTGTCCCGGTTCGGCGCACCAGCATTCGTGTGGCCAGAAACAGCTTTCCGGCCGGGCCGGAATCGTCACCGGGTGCCGTCAGCAAAACCGCGTCACGGATTGCTGTTTCTTCCTCGCTGCGACCAAGTATCCGGGCAGCGACGGCGGCGGATTTTAGGGCAAGGCGATCGCGCCAGCAGCCGAGCCACGGCGCATCAGCGCGGATCAGATCGTCGAGCGATTTCAACGCGGTACCGGCAGCGAAGGCGGCGTCGGATTCGCTGATGTCGTGAGTTCGAGGCCGCGCCCAGCCTGGCAGGCCGGGCGACCAGATTTGAGCTGGGTCTTTGGCAGGCAGAAGCGAATCCATACGACGGAGCATAAATCAGATGCGCGGTTTAAGCTAGCGATAACGGTATAAACCGCACGACCCGTGGGCGATGAATAATGAGCGATAAACTTCCATTATCGTTCGTTTCTGTTATTATAGGGAAATGAGCCAAATCATCGAGCAAAACAGCGAAATTCACCCTCCCGAGAGCGCTACTCCGTCTGGCAGCGTGGCACCCGACGCCGGTCTTTCGGCGCCTCAGGTGTCGGCCGACATTTCCGCGCGCAATGCAGCAACCCCCTCCGCTCTTCCGGAAACGTCCCTCGCGCTGCCTGCTCATCTGGAGCGGCTGGCCGATCAGGCGCGCGGTTATGTGGAGGCCGCCAGCTCCGCCAACACCCGCAAAGCCTATGCCTCCGACTGGAAGCATTTTTCCGGATGGTGCCGCCGGCAAGGGCTGGAGATCCTGCCGCCTAACCCGCACACCGTCGGCCTCTATATTACTGCCTGCGCTTCCGGGGCGGCGATCGCCGGCCGCAAGCCGAATTCGGTCACGACGATCGAGCGACGGCTATCTGCCATAACCTGGAACTATGCCCAGCGCGGTACGCCGCTCGACCGCAAGGACCGCCATATCGCCACGGTACTTGCGGGCATCCGCAACACCCATGCCGCCCCTCCTCGCCAGAAGGAAGCGGTACTTCCCGAACACCTGATCGCCATGCTCGAAACGCTGCCCCGCGGCACGCTGCGGGGCCTGCGCGACCGAGCGATGCTACTGATCGGCTTTGCCGGCGGGCTGCGGCGCTCCGAAATCGTCGGGCTCGACGTCGGTCGTGACCAGACGAAGGACAGCCGCGGCTGGGTCGAGATCCTAGACAAGGGCATGGTCGTCACGGTCCGGGGCAAACGCGGTTGGCGCGAAGTCGAAGTCGGCCGTGGATCCTCGGACGCCACCTGCCCTGTCGTTGCGCTGCAGACCTGGCTGAACCTCGCACGGATCGCGCACGGTCCCCTCTTCCGGCGAGTCACCGGTCAGGGCAAGGATGTCGGCCCTGATCGACTGCTCGACCAAGAGGTCGCGCGCTTGGTCAAGAAGGCGGCATTGGCTGCCGGCGTGCGCCCTGACCTCACCGAGACCGAGCGCGCGGAAAAATTCTCCGGCCACTCGCTGCGTGCCGGCTTGGCCTCTTCCGCCGAGGTCGACGAACGCTACGTGCAGAAGCAACTCGGTCACGCTTCTGCCGAGATGACTCGAAAATATCAGCGCCGGCGAGATCGGTTCCGTGTCAATCTCACCAAGGCAAGTGGGCTTTGACCCCCCTCCCCTGCTCACAGTGAAGCGGTAAGGTCAAAATTGAGCGTCGGGTTTTCAGCTTAGCGCTTCAATTGAAATCGGGAAGTAAAAGCCACAGTATAACTGCCGGCTGGATTGTCTACCATCGATAACCAACGTTTATCGATGGTAGATTGACAGCGCCCGCGAATCCACCGAATCTGGGCCATTCCACGCTCCGCAAAGGCCTTTTTCCATGGAAGATCGCGTCCGCTTCGCGCTCGAAACGCTGCTCAACGTCGCGCACCGCGATACCGGCCAGAGCCGCCGCGTCGCCAATTTCCTGCTCGCATGGTGGAATGCTGATGTGCATGGCGGTTTCGACCTCACCGACCTTGCCGATCTCGATCCCGAAATCTGCGAGGACATGATCACCGTCTTCACCTATATCGCTCGCAAGGACACGCTCTCTTATCCGGATGCCTACAAGCCGGAGATTGTCGAAATCATCCGCCGCTGGCGGCCGCATGTCGAGATCGACTGATGGCGGCGCCGCGGAAGTCCGCCAGCCTAAGCAGCGTCGAACATCGCGCCGTCGAGCTCGACACGATCGCGTCCGTTCTGCCGATCGACCGTCGGGACGAACTGGCTGAGCTGCTCACCGACAGCGATGTCGAAACGCTGCGCCATCTCGTCAACGAAGGCATGGGCACCAACACGCTGCTGGCGATCACGTCTGATCTCGGCTATCTCGAGGCCTGGGCGCTGGCCGCGACGAAACACTCGCTGCCCTGGCCGGCGCCAGAGGCGCTGCTGCTGAAATTCGTCGCCCAGCACCTGTGGGATCCACAGAAGCGCGCGACAGATCCCGATCACGGCATGCCGGCCGACGTCGCCGACAATCTGCGTACCCAAGGCTTCCTGAAATCGAGCGGTCCGCATGCGCCGGCGACGGTTCGCCGGCGGCTAGCGAACTGGTCGACGCTGACCAAATGGCGCGGCCTCGATGGAAATTTTGCCTCCCCTCCCCTCAAATCCGCCATTCGGCTCGGCCGCACCTAGGAAGCGAAACCGCAAAAGCGCCAAGGCTGTTACTGGCGACGTCCTGGCCAAACTGCTGGCGACGTGTTCGACCGACAGCCTGCGCGACGTCCGGGATCGGGCGATCTTAATGGTGGCTTTCGCCTCCGGCGGCCGCCGGCGCAGCGAAATCGCCGGGTTGCGCGTGGAGCAATTGACCGAGGAGGCGCCGATCGAGGTGGCTGACGGCCCTCCCTCCCCTCGCTCGCCATCCACCTCGGCCGGACGAAAACAACGAGTGGTGAAAAAGACGATGTCGTTTATCTCACCGGTCGACCGATCGAAGCGCTGAATGCCTGGCTCTCGGCGGCGAAGATCGACAAGGGAAGCGTGTTTCGGGGGATCGGGCGCTGGGGAACGGTGTCAAAACGGGCGCTCGATCCGCAGTCGATCAATGCGATCATCAAGCAGCGGGTGGAGATGGCGGGGTTGGACAGTGGCGAGTTTTCGGCGCACGGCCTAAGGTCGGGATATCTGACCGAGGCCGCCAACCGCGGCATTCCTCTTCCCGAGGCCATGGAGCAATCGCGTCACCGCTCGGTTCAGCAGGCATCCAGCTATTACAACAGTGCGAGCCGACGAACAGGGCGCGCCGCCCGCATGTTGTAAGCACTTCAGACAGGGCAGTCAGAGCTCATCATCTAAGTCAATCTCAGGGAACGAGTAGGTCTCATCATAGAATTGGTGAAGCTGGACTCGTCCTAATATCTCCCGATGTGCGTTCGCAAACTGTAGCTTCTCGACGGTGTCAAATCCTCGACGAATGGTGCCAGAAAGACTTTGCAGAAGTTCGACCTCTAGCGTTGCCTGGGAGTCGGGGGCACCCATCTCCTCAGCCATCCTACCAACGACGCCGAGCGCAAACGAGAGGCCTCGTGGGATGAACGAAGAAGTCAGTTCCCTCGCCCGCATACAAATTCGCGCGTTCTTCTGCTCCCCATTCGGGTCCCCGCCTAAGGCAAGTTCAATTATGTTGAGAGGCTTACCCTCGATCCAAGCTAGAGTTCCCGAGCAAAGGCGGTCCAGAACACTTGTATCAATCGGGTGGTCTGACGCCTTGCCAGCTGCTGCCAGAGCGGCACGTTCGACGTCCCGCAGCAAATACTCCCGCGCACGAGCATCGCTCTTTAACCACAGAAATGCCCACTCTACCCATGCCCTGACGGTGGTCGGCAACTCCCCTATGGACTTTGCGATCCGCGCCCGCAATGTTTCCAACAGGTCAACCGGAAGCCCACTTTGTGTTGCAAGTAGGATCACAACAGCTTCGGGATCAGCGTCAACCGCTTCTTTCACAACGGTCCAGAGCTGCTCCACCTTCGTGGCGTAATCCTTCTGTTCGTCACGCTTCCGGGCGAGGAACGCACCAAAAGATCGGGACATTAGACTGTGTGCTGATCCCGTGCCTGTATCCGTGATGTTGAGCGAAACAAGCCGGTTAATGGTGTAGCTTACCTGGCGGTCATCGAGGGACCCGGCCATCACTCTGTCGAGCACAACTTCCAGCGGGTCGGTGATTGTGACACAACGATCATCTTCCGGGAGAACCGACTTTAACTTCTCCTTGAGCTTGGCGTTCAATGCTGCTCCGGGTTTGAATTTTATAACAGGCTCAGGGATTAGGATGACTACACCATTCGCCAAATGCCCTGCCCTACCGGCTCGCGCGGCGGCATTTAACAGCTCGTGGGCTTCAAGCAGCTCTCTTGAACCCTTCTTTTTACCAGACCGTTTGTCTCCGGCCAAAATTGCGAGATGAGCAGGTAGATTCAGACCTTGGGCAAGAGTTGGAGTCGCGACGATCACATGCGCGCCGTCAGGGCGCCGGAAGAGCCTCTCGGAAAGACTGCGCTCGATGCGAAGCATTGCTGAATTATGAGGAACCGCTCCGAAGTTTCCGTTTGGGAAGATCGCATGTTTAGCGTCCCCGAGCTCCAGCACAAGAGCGTCCCAAAGTGATCTTTCGGTTTCGTTCAGGACTACGGTTTCGCCTAGCCGTTCAGCGACGCTCCCAGCAGTTCCGACAGCATCAGCCTTGGTATTCACGAAGATAATCGTCTTGAGGCCAGTGCCGTATGCCTTTATCGCGATCGAGGCGGCAACCTCATTCGCGTTTGGGGTCGCCCAAATTCTACCATCTTCAAACCCACCGGCCAGTTGGAAGGCACCGTCCGAAATGGTGGTGAAAGCATGCGACTTTGTTGACTTGTGCCAGTTATGTTGGAGACCCCAAACCACATAAGGCTGGGCCACCAACTCGCGTTTCGAGGCTGCACGAAGCGTGGCCGAAACCTTGCCTTTCTTGTCATCCAGCTCAGCTTGCTTGCCCTCCGCACGTTGGGTGGCCTGGTCGATTTCATTCTTCTCAAAAGCGATGACGCCACGCGCCTGCCGGCTCGGCTTCCAGAGAAGATCGACGGGGACGCAAGTCCGTTCGGTCAGATCCTCAATCCATTCTGCGAACTGCGGGCCGTTCTCGAGCATCGCAGAGAGAAAGAGTATGTCCGCCTTAGGTGCAGCCGCGTGGAACGCCAGAAGGCACAGCATTCCATCGAGTGCTCGGCCGATCTTGCCCGACTCCGGACTCAGTAGGTGACACTCATCAAAAACCAGCAACCCGACCTTCTGGAACGAGGCGGGGGAATAGGACAACATCGCAAGGCATCGCTCGGGTGTCATGACCTCGATGTCCTGCAACTGCGCCTCTTCGAGCAGCAGCGAATCGAAGTCGCTCGAAACTTCCAACCCGAACCTGTCTTTCGGGAAAAGCTTCTGCAGATCTTCGGTAAGCTGCTCCACGAGCGCATGCGTTGGCGCAAGAAACACCACTTTTTTGCCGCTTGAGAGGCATGCCGCAATTTTAAGAACGCTTACTGTCGTCTTTCCAGCGCCAGTCGGCAACACCAAGACCGCAGAATTGCCAGTCTGATGAAACCCTTTACCTATAGCCTCTCTGTGATTTCGCCACAGGTATGGTGCTTCTTCCGCACGGAACCGTAACCAATCTCCCCAAAACTCGGCTTTCGCTCCATCTGGGGGCGGCAGCCTGGAAAGCGCTGCCTCTTCGATTCCTTCAGACGCCGAAAGGAGCAGCGAAGCCAGATGCGCTGGCCCTGCATAATTTGTTTGCAGAGGCCCTCCAAGCATCTCGGCGCTACTATCGTCAGTGTGCGACGCAAGCTTGATGACAGTCGCAAACGCGTGTCTGGCGGAATCAAAACGAGAAGGTGTTGCCGCCGGGACATCGACGGACATCATGTTTGCAGCCAACCGTTCCACACCCTCGATCAAAGCCGATAGGAGGTAGCGAAACGCACGCGTCTGGATGGTGCCTAGAATTGGTTCATCGCGGCGCCAGCGCTCGGCTCGCGCTAGAATCGCTACCAGCCTTCCTTGTGCTAGATCGCGTAGATGGTCTGCGAGTATTCTGTTCTCGTAAGGACCCCGCGCGCGGGGAATGGAACTACCCGCCTCAAATGCGTCCGCGTATTGTTCGGCCCCCAGGAAAAGAACAGCAGCAGCAACGGTAGGGTCGAGCCCATCTCGGCTAAGGGGGATTTGCCGCTCGATCTCCTCTGCCGGCGATGCTCGCCGCGCGAGGATTTGCTGAGCTGTCCCGGCAACGAACGCTGCGGCACGCCTCAGATCAACATCGCTTTCGATTGAAGCAACTATCTCGTACGCATCCGCTATCCGGCCGAGCGTCCAGTTTCCTTCGACGGCTGGCTCGTCGTCTCCGCCCCGGAGCCTAGTCGATACTAGTTCCGCATAGTGCCTAGTTAGCATCTCCGGGAGTTTATCGGCCTCGAGCTCCGGAAGGCTAGGGGCTGACCGAAGCAGTTCCGCGGTCCGCACATCAAACATCGGCATCCTCGTATTCATTGAGGGCGACGATGACCTCATCGGCCAAGCTCTGAAACCATTCGCGGAGTTCTTCCACGATCAAGGTTGCTCCAATACGTTGCTCTTTCTTGATGTCTTCGAGATCGGTGTACCCTTTAAAAAGCTTCTTCCGCCGCTGTGGGGTCGAGATGTCCGAACCTACCGTGAGCGATGCCCTATAGGTTCGAAACGACCGGTCAAGCACCCTTGCTGCCGCCTTCGTCGCCTCTGAACCGTTCAGCCCACTCTCTCTTATAAGAGAAACCGCATTGGCTACCAAGTCCCGGACCCGCTTGCTCGTATGATGCTCCCCGAATGTCACCATCACCTCGTTATGGAACTTCTTCCTCGGGTTATCCGTGCATTTGTCCTCGAATATGGTTGCCCCGATCATTTCGTCCTTCTCGGAGTCCATCTCAATCGCCAGACCATCCAAACCCTGCGTCGTCGCTGCGATATGCGGATCTTTCATGAAAGTGCGCGGTGAGCTCGACTGGCGCGCGACAACCCATGAGATGCACTCAAATAGAAAGCCATCTCGATGGTAGCGCGATGTATCTTTCTGTGCCTCGGTCGTCCCTCTGATAAACATTTGCCCCCGGGCTCCTCGAAAAAGCTCCGCAGCTGTCAGGGCAGGGGCGAGAGGCTCAAGCTCCTCGATTATTCGAACCGCGTGCTGTGCTTGACCGAGTGCGATCACCGCTATCAGTTGCGCAAGCGACTTGGTGTCGTTCACATTCCACAATTGCCCGGTAACGTCGTCGTCAACCTCAACCGTCGATGATGTTACAGCGCCCATCCCTCACCCCTGACCTGACCGCAGCGTTGCCGCAAGATATTGGGAACATTTCATTTCTTCAACGAGCTATGGTCGATTGCGCTAGAAAATCCTCCGGTACTCGCGGTTCCAGGGCAATTCAACAAGCCCTACGTCATGTGCACCGTCGCCTTCCTCTCACATGCGACTGTCTAGGTTGGCAAAATGCCCGTAACGCTCCATCAAAGTTGCCAGCCGGAAACTTTCAATATTATCGAATGATTTCCGTTACTTATATAATTCGAACCCCACTTTTCACGCCATGGCCTTCCCATGAGCGGAGTTTGCCCTCAACTGAGCAAACAGCATCGGCCCAAGCGAAAACTCCCCGCGCCGCGCCTTCGCGGTCAGATCCCGCAGATAGCCCCCGGCCGAATTGATATGGCCAGCCCGCTCGTAGATGCAGCCTATCGCTATCGCGGCGCCGGCTTGCCCCATCACTTCACAGCATTCTTCGTAAGCGGACGGACTGACACCAAGCATGGATTTAACCGTAACCGCCGCCGACATCAGTTCCCGCCAACTTCCAATGGACCCGCCAGGCCCAAAGCTGGAAATTTCAGGGCAGGCGCGTAGCACCAGCGATAACGGGAACACCTCCGGTTCGACTTTCCGTTTCGGCCGGTTGGCTGGCTCTGACTTTTCGCCCCGCTTCTTGTCCAAGCGAGGTTCAAGTTCATTGAAGGATTCGGTATTTGAATTCTGTTTGTGGCATCCAAATGCGATGTCATTGCCATCGCATTTTTTGGTTTCTTCCTGCGTTTCCAGCATCCTGGAGACTTCTTCATGTAACAGAGCCATTTCGTCGAGACTTGCAGTCAAATCCTTCAGCGTCGGGCGACGAACGAAGCGTCCAATGATCTCGACAAAACAGGCCTCTGCGGCCGCCCAATCACCAGGGAGATTTTCTTCCATCCCTACAGTGATGAGCTTGCGAACGTCTCGGCGAACGATTGTGAGACGGTCCTTCGTGATGCGGAAACGGCGCTGCTCTGCGGCAACTTCCTGAGCGAGGGATGCGAACTCGCTCGCTCGCGCGATCAGAGGCGCCAGACTGAAACCGTAAGCGTCCTCAATACTGCCTTCGTTTCCCTTGCGGGCGTAACGTTTGCCGTTTGGGCTATCCTTTCTGATGATGATCCCGGCGTCTACGAGCGCTCCCAAACACTTACGAAGCGTCGTTCCCGCGATGCCGTTGGAACGGGCAGACAACTGGGCATTCGACGGAAACACGACAAGATTCTTATCGTGGCAAAGCTCGGCTCCCGGATGGAAGGAAAGGAGGGCGTTCAATACCGCAAGCGCACGGTCCTGAAGGCCAAGGCGCGAGCGGGCGTCACCGACGTCGCGAAACACTCTCCACTTGTCGATTGACCTCGCCAACTCGGCCTGTTCCGTCTCTACCTGCCTCTTTACCAAGGCAAGGGTCATCGGCCGCCGCCCAAAGGGCGTCGTTATGTATCCCGTTTCCATGTTCTCACCTTTCACAAGGCAAAGAAAAGGCTACGCCAGTGTGGCGCTGACTCTTGACTGTGATTCCGGGAAGTGCGATTCTCTAAGCGACCAAACTGAGAGAGGCCTTCTGGAACACCGTTTCGGAGGGCTTTTTCTTTGCTCTAACGATCCTTTCCTCGTTGGGTCTGACCTACTGCTTCGTTTTCTTGAACGAGGCGTAGATTTCAGGGAGCATCGACATCAGGTAGTCCCCGAATTCTGGGGCAGCCTTTTTGTCGATCATCAATGTCAGTGTGCGCTTGTCTTGGCGGAAGCTCGCGGCCTTTACGCCGTCATCAGCCTGCCAAGTCGTCGCAGCGGATTTCTCTTTCTTGACCTTTTTGGGCGCGGCAAGCTCAAAGACCCGCGCGAAGCGTTCGTCAGAGGGGAGGGCTTTCACTTCCTCATCGGACAGCTGCGCTCGAGCTCTGTCCGCGGCGTCATCCTTACCCAGCCGTGTGGCAAGTTCGCCCCATCTGTCGCGGCCGGTTTTCGGGGCAGCGCCAATGCCACGGATGATATCTGCCGGCAACTGCGTGGCCGCCTGGATCAAGCGAGACAGGTTACTTTTGTCGACGGCAAGGGCAGCCATGATCACTGGCCGTTGAAACCCTTTTGCTTCGAGCTCAGCTGCGTAAAGCGCACGTTCGATGAACGATAGGTCCTGTCGAGCACTGTTCTCTTGGCCTTGAGCCAAAACAAGCTCATCGTCCGTCATCGTCCTGACGGCCGCTTTCACTTTGAGCCCTGCAGCCTTGACCGCACGAAGTCGCCGACGTCCGTAAGCGATTTGAAAGCGTCCGTCGCTGGTCGGGTGAGGGCGGACGAGAATTGGGACCTGCTGGCCGTTCTCCCGAATGTTCCGGGCAAACTCCTCGAACTGCTCCCCATCTTCGTCAAGCCGGTCGATTACAGACGGAGCGTCAATGAGATCCGGATCAAGATCGGTAAGCGACTGAGACTTCAAAAGCTCAATCGAACGAGAAACGGCGCCGATTGCTCCACGTGGAGCATATTGAGGCGCGAGGAGATCCTGACCCGTAGCCTCACCCTCGCCAGTGCGCTGTGCCTTGGGCACCGCAAGATCGGAAAGAAGGTGTTTCCTAGCCATTTTCTCTCCCTCTCTTCTCAGCGTCAACTGCCAAGACACCTATGGTTTCCAGGCGATTGAGCGCGAAGTTTCCGGCTGGCAACTTTGCAGCAGATGCGCAGGTAACATTGGTCAAGGTCGGCATTATTTTCGCCCCCACGACGTCTGAATCAACTGCTCGATTTCATTGTTCACGTTGTCGAGCGATTCCATCGCTCGGTCATATGTCGCCCTCGTAAACTGATCGCGACTAACCTCGTACAGGGTCTGTTTGGTGATACCAGCGTCGGAAATCGCGGTGCTCTTGAGCATCGGGTGATTGAGAACGTGATCGCCGAACATCGTTCGCATGAACGAGACCATCTGGTTTTGGGGGCCATCGCCAGGCTCGTAGCGGGTCACAAGATAGCGCATCCAGTCGTAGTTCATGCTGCCACCTGCATCCGCGACGACGCTAAGGAGCTCCGAGGTCATCAACAGGAATTGACACATCGACATGACGTCCAACATCTGCGGGTGCACGGTCACGAGAACAGCCGTCGCGGCACAAAGAGCCGATATTGTCAGAAAGCCCAGTTGTGGCGGGCAATCCACGACAACGACGTCGTAGTCATCGGCCACTGAAGAGATTGCGTCGTCCATGCGAGTGAAGAAAATATTCTTCCGATCGTTGGAGCTTAGAACCTTGGCGGTATCGTGCTCAAACTCCATCAGCTCGAGATTTCCCGGGACAAGATCGAGATTGGTGAAGTAGGTCTTCTTGATGACCTCCTTCAATGGGCGCCGTTCACTGTCGTAGCGAACCGCGCCATAGAGTGTCTCGTTGTCCTTGACGTCGAACTCAGGTTGGAAACCGTGGAGCGCGGACATACTGGCCTGCGGGTCAAGATCAATCGCGAGTACGCGATATCCGTTCAGCGCCAGAAATTGAGCGAGATGTGCTGCGGTCGTCGTCTTGCCGGAGCCACCCTTGAAATTAACGGCAGTTATGACCTGGAGATGTTCGCGTCCGCTACGGCGAGGGGAATACCGGCGATCGCCCTTTCCGTTCTCATCGAGGTACTCGCGGAGAGCTTGGATCGTCTCGACTGAATAGGATCGGCGATTGTTGTTGCCGATTTCAGGCTGTGGACCTTTTCCTTCAAGCGACAAATGGCGGAGATAGCCGTCGTTGATGCCAATCAGCTTTGCGGCCTCGGTCGACGAAAACGAACGAAGCGTCTTTCGAGCCTCAGGTGGGTACAACTTCACGCGATGTTCGTGAAGCGCGCCCGACAGATCTCGCGCATGGGCGGCTATCAGTTTATGGATAGCCTTCTGAAGCTGAGCGGGATTCTCCACGACGTCCTCTCGTACACACGGTAATTTTCGTAAACACAGCGATTTGCCGTGGATAGGTCAACCGATTCCATTCGGTTTTGCAAGATATTTAAAGTTAATCAATAGTTAACGCGGCTTTCTCCTGCCGCAGTCCGAAGCGAGAAAATCGACCGATTCTGTTTATGAATCGGCAGGTTAGTGCTGAACAATGCTGAGTTGGGAACACGCCGCCACTAACACTTTTGTTAGTGCTTCCATGACTGTTCCATTTGCAAAAAGGCGGTCGAAGGAGCTGGTACGCAGAATCACTCGCTAACACTTTTGGCAGTGGATCGAACTCCTCAGCCCCGGCAAACCTCCTTGCGTCACCAACGCAAGGGAGATTTGCTCGATGCGCGTCGTCGCTATCCAGAACCCAAAAAGCGAAGTTGAGCGCCGCCTCATAAACGAGATGCACCGGCTCCGCGCCCGCATTTTCCGCGGTCGCCTGGCATGGACAGTCCGTTGCACCTCCGGTCTCGAGATCGACGGTTTCGACAAGCTAAGCCCGACATACGTCCTTTGCATTGACCGTGCCGATGCTGTGATCGGATGCGCGCGGCTCCTGCCGGCAACCGGCGGCACGATGCTGGAGAAGGTATTTCCTCAACTCCTGGAGATGGACCATCTGGCGAGTCACCATCGGATGATCGAGAGCTCCCGATTTTGTGTAGATACGAACGCGGCTGCCGAACGGGAGCAAGCGGGCCTCCACTCAGCGACACTCGCCATGTTCGCCGGCATCATCGAGTGGAGCATCCTGAATGGCTATCGGGAAATCGTAACCGCCACGGATGTCAGGCTCGAGCGCATCCTCCGTCGGGCCGGTTGGCCTCTAAGCCGGCTCGGCTCACCTGCCCAGATCAGTGAAACGAAGAGCGTTGCCGGCCTGCTCCCCGCAGACTGGGTGAGCTTCGATCGCCTTCGCCCCAGCACCTATTCGTCAAGCTTCTCACTCCATCACAAGGAAGCGGCCTGATCATGCTCAGCAACCAAAACCGCTCACTCCCACGTCTCGTCAGCAAGCTGCAAAACGCATTAGGAGATCATTTGTGCGTCGCCCTCGAAGACCCGAGCGTCGTCGAGATCATGCTCAATCCGGATGGCCGTCTGTTCATCGAGCGGCTCGGTCACGGCATGGCCGCAGCTGGAGAGATGACCCGCTCCGCGGCTGAAACTGTGATTGGAAGCGTCGCCCATGTTCTGAACTCGGAAGTCGATGACGATCGGCCGATCGTTTCAGGAGAACTGCCGATCGGCGGCCACCGTTTTGAGGGATTGCTGCCACCGGTAGTTTCCGGACCATCCTTCACTATCCGTCGTCGCGCATCGCGCCTCATCCCTCTGGATGACTACGTGTCAAGCAAGGTGATGACCGCAAAGCATGCCGAGATCATTCGAAGCGCAATTGGTTCGAAGCTCAACATCCTCGTTGCTGGTGGCACGGGCTCGGGTAAGACGACCCTCACAAACGCAATCCTTGCGGAAATCGTATCGAGCTCTCCCGACGATCGCCTCGTCATTCTGGAAGACACAGCCGAAATCCAATGCGCCGCGGACAATGCAGTCAGCCTGCACACAAGCGATGCCGTCGACATGTCGCGTCTCCTGAAGAGCACGATGCGCCTTCGTCCTGATCGTATCATCGTCGGCGAGGTCCGCGATGGTGCAGCGCTCACCATGCTCAAGGCCTGGAACACCGGACACCCCGGAGGCGTCGCAACGATCCACTCAAACAGCGCTCGCTCCGCACTTCAACGCCTTGAGCAGCTGACCGCCGAGGCCAGTCACCAGCCGATGCAGGCGGTGATCGGAGATGCGGTCGACCTGATCATCTCGATCGAACGAACAGCCAAGGGCCGGCGCATCAGCGAAATTCTTCACGTCACCCGCTTTGCAGGCGGCCAATACCAGACGGAACCCTATGCAGAGGAGAGCCGAGATGCAGCATAAGAGATCACTCCTGGCCTTTGCTGTGATGGCTTTCTCTATTATCGCCGCTGCGTCGCCTGCTTTCGCCAGCTCCGGCGGCAGTCTTCCATGGGAAGGGCCGCTCGAGCAGATCCAGGAATCCATCACCGGACCTGTCGCCGGCTACATCGCCCTCGCGGCCGTCGCCATTGCCGGCGGGATGCTGATCTTCGGCGGCGAGCTGAACGATTTCGCTCGCAGGCTGATGTATGTCGTCCTGGTCGCCGGCATTCTGCTGGGTGCGACGACGATCGTCGGCCTCTTTGGCGCCACCGGTGCATCGATCGGCCTGCCAACGGATCAAGTCACGCAAGTTGTTTCAGATGATGAAGCGGGGGAGGGGGCATCGTGAGCCTCCACCGCAATCGCATTCATCGCGCGCTGTCGCGTCCAAACCTCCTGATGGGCGCCGACCGCGAGCTTGTGCTGATCACCGGGCTTGCGGCCGTGATCCTGATCTTCGTCGTCCTGACGGTCTACTCGGCGCTATTCGGTGTGGCCGTCTGGATCGTCATCGTCGGTCTGCTTCGCATGATGGCCAAATCCGACCCGCTGATGCGGCAGGTCTATGCCCGCCACATTTCATACAAGCCCCACTACCGGCCGACGGCCGCGCCGTGGCGAAGATACTAGAGGTGTGATGATGGCTGCCCTCAAACGTTTCCGCGCGACAGGTCCCTCGTTCGCTGATCTCGTTCCCTATGCCGGCTTGGTCGACAACGGGGTCCTGCTCCTGAAGGACGGCAGCCTGATGGCCGGCTGGTACTTCGCGGGTCCGGACTCCGAAAGCGCCACCGACCTTGAACGCAACGAGCTCTCCCGGCAGATCAATGCGATCCTATCGCGTCTGGGGACGGGCTGGATGATTCAGGTCGAGGCGATCCGGGTGCCGACGGTCGAGTATCCCACGCCGGGCCAGTGCTATTTTCCGGACCCTGTCACCCGTGCGATCGATGCGGAGCGCCGGGCCCATTTCGGGCGCGAGCAGGGGCATTTCGAGAGCAAGCACGCGATCATTCTGACCCACCGGCCACTCGAGTCGAAGAAGACGGCGCTCAGCAAGTACATCTATTCGGACGAGGAGAGCCGTAAGAAATCCTATGCGGACACGGTCCTGTTCGTGTTCCGCAACGCGATCCGAGAAATCGAACAGTACCTGGCCAATACCCTGTCGATCGCCCGCATGCAGACCCGCGAGGTCCGCGAAAGGGGAGGGGAGCGGATTGCGCGCTATGACGACCTCCTGCAGTTCGTTCGGTTTTGCATCACCGGTGAAAGCCATCCGGTCCGGCTACCGGAAGTCCCCATGTATCTCGACTGGCTGGCGACGGCGGAGCTGGAGCATGGCCTGACGCCAAAGGTCGAGAACCGCTTTCTCGCTGTCGTCGCTATCGACGGGCTGCCGGCAGAGAGCTGGCCCGGCATCCTCAACAATCTCGACCTGATGCCACTGACTTATCGCTGGTCGTCACGCTTCATTTTCCTCGATGCGGAAGAGGCGCGCCAGAAGCTCGAGCGCACACGAAAGAAATGGCAGCAGAAGGTCCGCCCCTTTTTCGATCAGCTCTTCCAGACGCAAAGCCGATCGGTCGATCAGGATGCCATGACGATGGTCGCCGAGACCGAGGACGCAATCGCCCAGGCCTCCTCCCAACTTGTTGCCTACGGCTATTACACCCCGGTCGTCGTCCTATTCGATGAGGACCGCGACGCCCTGCAGGAGAAGGCGGAGGCCATCCGTCGGCTGGTCCAAGCAGAGGGGTTTGGAGCACGCGTCGAGACCCTGAACGCGACGGATGCGTTTCTCGGCAGCCTGCCGGGAAACTGGTACGCCAATATCCGTGAGCCACTGATCAATACGAGCAATCTGGCGGACCTCGTTCCGCTGAACTCGGTATGGTCGGGCAATCCGGTGGCGCCGTGCCCATTCTATCCCCGGAACTCGCCGCCGTTGATGCAGGTTGCGTCGGGATCGACGCCGTTTCGCTTGAACCTGCATGTCGATGATGTCGGCCACACCCTAATTTTCGGACCGACCGGTTCGGGCAAGTCGACGCTGATCGCGCTGATCGCTGCGCAATTCCGTCGGTACGAGTTTGCGCAGATCTTCGCCTTCGACAAAGGCAACTCACTCCTCCCGCTGACGCTTGCCGCCGCCGGCGATCATTACGAGATCGGCAATGGCCAGAACGGGGAGGGTAGAGCGCTCGCATTCTGCCCGCTATTCGATCTTTCGACAGATGGCGATCGGGCCTGGGCGACTGAGTGGATCGAAATGCTTGTCGCCCTGCAGGGCGTCACAATCACGCCTGACCATCGTAATGCGATCTCGCGCCAGATCGGGCTGATGGCGACAGCGCCCGGAAAGTCGCTCTCGGACTTTGTCAGCGGTGTGCAGATGCGCGAAATCAAGGATGCGCTCCATCACTATACAGTCGACGGCCCAATGGGTCAGCTTCTCGACGCGGAAGAGGACGGCCTGACGCTTCGAGCGTTTCAGTGCTTCGAGATCGAGCAGCTTATGAACATGGGCGAGCGCAATCTGGTGCCCGTTCTCACCTACCTCTTTCACCGGATCGAGAAGCGGCTCGATGGCTCTCCGAGCCTCATCCTCCTCGACGAAGCCTGGCTGATGCTCGGGCATCCCGTGTTCCGCGACAAGATCCGGGAGTGGCTGAAGGTGCTCCGCAAAGCAAATTGCGCTGTGGTACTCGCGACCCAATCGATCTCAGACGCCGAGCGCTCTGGCATCATCGACGTGCTGAAAGAATCCTGCCCGACGAAGATCTGCCTCCCGAACGGCGCCGCACGCGAGCCAGGGACGCGGGAATTCTACGAGCGGATCGGGTTTAACGAGCGCCAGATCGAGATCGTCTCGGGCGCCATCCCCAAGCGCGAATATTACGTCGCCACGCCAGACGGACGGCGGCTCTTCGATATGTCACTCGGGCCGGTGGCGCTGAGCTTCGTCGGCGCATCCGGAAAAGAAGACCTGAAGCGGATCCGCGCGCTGAAGGCGGAACATGGCCAGGATTGGCCTACCCATTGGCTTCAATCGAGAGGAGTTCACGATGCCACGTCGCACCTCAATGTCCAGTAACTGGTTGGTCGCAACGATAGCCGCAGCAATCGCACTGTCGCCGATTTCTTCCGCCCATGCCGGATCTGCAACGGGCGCTGCCACCGAATGGACGCAGCTTGCCAACAATGCCCAGCTCATCGACCTCCTCAAAAGCTCAGGTCTGCAGGTCGATAACCAGCTGACGCAGATCACCCAGCTCGCGGAACAGGTTCAAAACCAGCTGAAGATCTACGAGAACATGCTGCAGAACACGGCGCAGCTCCCTGATCATATCTGGGGCCAGGTCGAAAGCGATCTCAACCGTCTGCGAAGCATTGTTGAGCAAGGGCAGAGCATCTCGTTTTCGATGGGCAATGCCGACGATGTCCTTCAGCAGCGGTTCAAGAGCTATGCGGATCTGAGGACCAATCTGCCCAATGCTGAATCGTTCTCGAGCACCTATCAATCCTGGTCTGACACGAACAGGGACACGATCGGCAGCACGCTGAAGGCCGCGAGCCTCACGGCAGACCAGTTTGACACGGAGGAGGGCACGATGAGTTCGCTGCGATCCATGTCGGAGTCGGCCGACGGGCAGATGAAGGCCCTCCAGGTCGGCCACCAGATCGCCGCCCAGCAGGTTTCCCAGATGCAGAAGCTGCGTGGTCTTGTCTCGCAGCAGATGACGATGATGGGCACGTGGCTCCAGACCGAGCAGACGGACAAGGATCTCGCGCAGGCCCGGCGTGAGAAATTCTTCAATGCCGACGTTTCCACGATTCCGAGCGGCCAGAAGATGGAGCCGCGCTGGTGAGCCGGCCGATCCTGATCGTCATGGTGCTGGTCATGGTCGCTGCGGCGACCTCCGGTGCCACTTTCTATTTCGTCCGGGCCGATGCCCCAACAACAGGGATGAGCGACGAGCAACGCGCCATCCGCGAGAAGTTCTTCGGCACAGCCAAGGAGCTTCCCCCGATCGAAAAAGGCCAGGAGATGCGGCCGCGATGGTGAAGCAAAACGTTGAGCGGGCTCTCTTACTCGGAGGCATAGCCTGCCTAGTCCTGGCCACTCCCGCGTTCGCACAGCAAGGACAGGTCCTGACGGAACTCGAGAACCAAGTCTCTGCTGCCGCGAAGGGATGGGAGACCACCATCATGGACGCGGCACGGTCGCTGTTCTGGATCCTCGCCGGGATCGAGGTCGGCATCGCCGCAGTCTGGCTTGCCATCCAGGCCGCATCCCTTGAAAGCTGGTTCGCCGAACTCGTCCGACGAATCATGTTCATCGGCTTCTTCGCGTTCGTTCTCACCCAGGGGCCAACGCTTGCGAGGGATGTCGTCAACAGTCTCTATCAGATCGGCGCGGGCGGCGGATCCGCCTCTCCGGCCGAGGTGTTCGATGCCGGTATACGGGTCGCTTCACAGATGTCCGAACAGGCCAAGTTCGGGGTGTTCGAGGACAACGCGCTTGCGATCGCCGCCGTTCTGGCGATGGGGGTCGTCGTGATTTGCTTCTCGCTCGTTGCCGCGATCTTCGTTGCGGTCATGGTGGAGATGTATGTGGGGCTGCTCGCGGGCATGATCATGCTCGGCTTGGGTGGCTCGTCCTTTACGAAGGATTTTGCCGTCCGCTATCTGGTCTATGCCTTCGGGGTCGGCATGAAGCTCATGGCACTGGTCATGATCGCGAAAATCGGCTCGGAAGTCCTTCTCGGCCTGGCGCAGGCACCGACAGCTGAGTCTGATCAGTTCATCACCACTTTGGCGATCGCCGGCATATCGGTCGTCGTGTTTATCATCTCCATGTATGTGCCAACGATTATCCAGGGCGTCGTTCAAGGAGCGTCTGTCTCTGGCGGCATGGAAGCCATCCGCCATGGGGGGCAGACCGCATCATTTACACTTGGAGCAGCGTCGCTCGCGGCGGGCGCGGTCGGAGCCGGCGCCGCAGCGGCTCAGGCAGCACGCGCAGCAGGCTCTTCATTTGCCGGCGCAGCACTTCGCGGGATGGGAGCCGGAATCGGGTCCGCCGGTAAAGCAGCCGGGTCGGCAGCCAAGGAAAAGGCGATCGGTTCGCCCGGAGCCTATGCCGGATCGATCATGGGGCTTGCCAACGCCAAGCTCGACCAGAGCCGCACGGGTCAAGGCGTCCCCAAAACGCCGCCGGAACGAAACGACAAGTAAGCACCAGAAAGGCGACAAGCGATGGCAGCAAACCGGCCACCCGACAGCCCTTACCTTGCCGCGCGGCAGGAATGGACCGAACGATATGGATCCTATGTCCAGGCGGCGCGCGCGTGGCGCATCGTCGGCATTCTTGGACTATCAATGGCCCTCATCGGATTTACCTATGCCATGTATCTCAGCACGCAGGTCAAACTCGTGCCGTACATTGTCGAGGTCGACAAGCTCGGCACTTCGGTGACGGCAGGCTTCCCCCAGCAGATCGAGTACGCTGATGCCCGCGTCGTCCGCGCGACACTCGGCAACTTCATCACCAGCTTGAAGTCGATCACCCCCGACGCGGTGGTACAGAAGCAATATATCGACCGGACCTATGCGCTGCTCAGGACGTCCGATCCTTCGACCCAGAAAATCAATGCCTGGTTTCGCGGGAATTCACCGTTCGAAAAGGCGAAGACATCGACCGTCGCCATCGAGGTCAACAACATCGTGGCGCTTTCAAACCAGACCTACCAGATCGACTGGACCGAATACGAACGTGACCGCAAGGGCAAGGAGACCGGCACGCGCCGGTTCCGCGGCATCGCGACGGTCGCGCTGACGGCGCCACAAGATGAGGCGATCATCCGCCTCAACCCGATCGGTCTTTATGTCCAGGACTTCGACTGGACCGCACAGCTTTAAGGGCAGGGGTATTCACATGCACAAAACAGGATTGATCGCGGCCGTCGGCTGCATGGCCGGGCTTGTCCTCGGGGAAAGCGCGATGGCGCAGAGCATGACGTCGAACGAGGTGAAGGGGACCAACATCTCGCGCAAGTGGCGGGGGACGCCTGGTCTTGTCACGACCGGTCCAGACGGGAAAGTCAACTTTCTGTTCGGCGAGACCCAGCCTTCGGTGATTTGCTCGCCGCTTCAGGTTTGCGATATCGAATTGCAGGGCGGCGAAATCGTCCGCGATGTGCTTGTCGGTGATACGGTCCGCTGGAAGGTAGAGCCGGCGACGTCTGGAGCAACCGGAGGACAGGCGATCCACCTGATCGTGAAGCCGTCGGAGGCTGGCCTCGTTACGTCCATGGTCGTAACGACCTCGCGGCGGACCTACCATATCCAGCTCAAATCCCATCCCAGTCAGTACATGGCCCGGATCGGCTTCGAATACCCGGAGGACGTGTCGACCAAACTGGCCGATATCAATGCCCGGCTTGAGACCGGAGGCATTCCGGGAACCGCTCCGGACAAGCTGAACTTCTCGTACTCGGTCAGCGGTAGCGCCTCATGGCGGCCGAAGCGCGTCTACTCCGACGGCTCCAAAACCTACATCCAGTTTCCCCGGTCAATCTCCGGGCAGGACGCGCCTGTCCTGTTCGTCGTCAGCGGCGGGCAGAACCGCATCGTCAACTACCGCATGAAGAACGACATGATGATCGTCGATTATGCGGTCGACAAAGCCGTGCTCGTCTCCGGGGTCGGCTGGCGCCAACAGAAAATCACGATCCGGCGGGGAGGCTGATCAATGAAGAAGACAATCGCCGCCGTCATCATCACTGCGATCCTTTCCGGCTGCCAGACAGCAGATGAGACGCTGACCACAAATTCCACCCCGATAGCCGTCACGGGCGCCACCGCAAGCGCCATCGCCGGCGACATGGCAAGCCGCCTTGCGGAACAGGTCGGGCCGGCCGGCACCACGATCCTCAAAATAGACAAGGACACTTCGGAATACGCCGCTGCTTTTGAGGCAGCGCTGAAAGGATGGGGATACACGGTCATCGTCGATGGCAAAGTCGGCAAGGATCAGAAGCCGGTTGAGCTTGCGTGGTCGATTGACAGCTTTGACGGGCAAGTCCTTGCACGGATCAGCACGCCGGCCGTTGCGCTCGGGCGTGCCTACACGGCGACGTCAGTGGGCGCGACACCAACCAGTCCGCTTTCGATCATGCAGCGAAACTGAGGGGAGGGGAAACCATGGTTCAATCGCTCCAGCTCGGCACGGCGGGTGATGCTGACGATCAACAGAGTATGCGACGCCTCAATCGCCTGCCGATCATCGTCGCGATCGTCATCATCGTTTTGTTCTTCGGCGTCGTGATCGTCGGCCTGTCGTGGCGCGGTCTCTCATTCAACCGTGGCAATGAGCTCGACAGCACCTCCGCGTCTCCGGCAACAACATTTGGCGATCAGCTGAAGCGAGGGGTGTCGGACGGGATCATAGGCGAACCGGAGCAACGCGAACTGTTTCAGCCGACGCCCGTGGTTGTCGAGCGCGAACCGGTAAGAGAGGCCGTCGTAGAGCGGCAGAACGAGGCCAGGGCGGAAAGGCGATCGCAACTCGAGCCGGAAGCCGAGTGGAAGGCCCGGCTGAAGCGGGAACAGGACGAGCAGATTCTCCGCGAAGCCCAGCGTCAGAGAATGGCGAGCCTCCAGGCACGGGCAACAGCGCTCGATTCACCGCTCAAGGTAGACGTTTCCGAGGTCCAGAAAAGCGCTTCCGAAAGCAGGGCCGACGCTCGCCAACCTCTCAACGCCACGACGACCAGTGCATCCGACCTCTACAGCGCTGCTATGAAGTCCGGTTTACTCGGACAGAACGTCGATCAAAATGGGCAGACGTCGAAGGAGGATTTTTTCAACCAGGACATCAAGGATCTTGGCTATTTGCCGAAACAGGTAGTCCCGCAGCTTTCGCCCTACGAGTTGAAGCGTGGATCGGTGATTCCTGCCACGATGATCACCGGCCTGAACTCAGACCTTCCAGGGCGGATCTCAGCGCAGGTCAGCCAGAATGTCTATGACAGCGCCACCGGCTACCGGCTGCTAGTCCCGCAAGGAGCGAAGCTGTTTGGCCGCTACGATTCCAAGGTGTCGTTCGGGCAGGAGCGCGTGCTGGTCGTCTGGACCGACATAATATTTCCCAACGGGTCGACACTTCAGATCGGCGGCATGTCCGGCACGGATTCCGAAGGGTATGGCGGCTTCAAGGATAAGGTTGATCGCCATCTCTGGCGCACCTTCGGCTCTGCCGCGCTTGTTGCCATTATCGGCACAGGGATCGATATGTCGATGCCGCAGAGTTCGACGTTGGCGACGCAGGATACGGCTTCAGATGCAGCGCGGCGGAATTTTGCCGAATCGTTCGGCAGAGTGGCGGAACAGACGATCTCGAAGAACCTGAATGTGCAGCCTACGATCAGGATTCGCCCCGGTTACAAATTCAACGTGCTGGTCGATCAGGATATAATTTTCCCCAGTTCGTATCGGCAATAGAACAGAGTTCGGCGCAAACCGGTCATCCCCTATGTAATTGAATAGCGATGACATACTACAATCTTGCGTGGGTAAATTGTTTCCCATAATACTCAACTTTAGGCAGGCGCAATGGGTGTGCTTCGCCTTCGTTTCGGAGCGACCGGGCCCTCGACAAAGGGTACTGCCACTTATGACTGCAACCTTGTTGCGTTCATACCCTCACTCAAAGGAGGCCATGAATTGAACCAATGGTTTGAGCGTTTGACCGAACAGGTCGCCCTGGCGCATGACGAAGCCACGGTGAAAGCGACCCTGGAGAAGTTAAGCCGTGAAGCGGGATTTGGCGCCTATGCCTATCTCAATCTTCAGGCGGAGACGCAAACGGCGATCTCAAACTATGACGTCGAGTGGCAGCAGCGATACTTCGAGAAATCCTACGCTCTGATCGATCCCGTCGTGCGGAGCGCACGAGATCAGCTTGAGGCATTCGCCTGGTCCAATGAAGCATCGCTCAGGATGAGCAAGGAGCGCAGGAACTTCTACGGAGAAGCCGGGGAGTTCGGGATCCGCTCCGGGGTTACAATTCCGATCAAGACCGGCTTTGGTCGGATGGCAATGCTCACTCTGGCTTCTGAAGAAGCTGATTTTGCCCTGGGGCAATCGCTGAACCCGGTTCTTGCCGCTTCTGCGGTCGCGCAACTGCACTCGAGGCTTGAAGGCCTGGGAGCGAAGCCGACCCATCACACTCCCATTCGAATGAAGTCCGACGAACTGACCTGCTTACGCTGGTCTGCAGAGGGCAAATCGATGAAGGCCATTGCTATCATCGAGAACACCACATACGCCAATGTCGCGTTCTTCCTGCGTAACGCGAAGTCGGCGCTGGGAGCGACGAGCTTACCGCAGGCAACAGCTATGGCCAAGGAGTTTGGTCTGATCTAGGTCAGTGGCCCTTTGATTTCGGCATGTCCGGTATGTAGCCCAAGATATCAAGAAGCGTCGATACGACCGTCTGCTGTGCGTGGACGGCGATCATCGCCGTGATATAGGCCTGACTTGCCTCGCGAGCCGTCTCCGGGTCAGCTGCGGCATCGACCTTCGCTTCGAGCATCACGGCGTTATCGCGCAAACGACGATGTTTCTCGATCTCGCGCACGACGTGGCGTTCTATTTCTTCAGGCGGCTGGTCACTCATCAATCCGATAAGTGGGCGCAATATGAGTTTGGTATCAGACACAGGCCCGTCTGCACTTGCTTTTAACATTATCGGTCCAATTACCGTCCATATACCACTGATGTAAACCTTCTTCGAACCGAGGTGTCCGCTGAGGCAAATCGGTTTAAATCTCAATTACATACTATAGTTGATAAACTTAAAGTATGTAAACGTTGATCTTCCGCGCATGGATATGCGCAAGCTGGTCGGCCGAAATTTTGCCCGCCTCCGTCGGGAAAAAGGCCTGACACAGGAGGATGTGGAAGCGCGCTCCGGCTTCAGCCAACAGTATCTAAGCGGACTCGAAAGAGGGAAGCGAAACCCCTCCATCGTCACACTCTATGAGATCGCCCAAGCCCTCGGCGTCAGTCATCTAGAGCTGGTCACGCCAGACCAGTCAGACTAAGTAGGCGAGACTCTCCACCGGTCAGTATGACTGGAATTCTCTCCGATCCTACCGAGAACCGAGGTCCCACTTCACAACGCGCATCGAAATCGCTATATATTCTCCACAAGGAGAACGATTATGGTTCAGATGTCGCGTGCCTATACGCCTGCGGAGGCAGCCGCCGTCAGCGAAATCGCTGTGAAGTCGGTGCATAATGCTATCGACAAACGGATCATCGCACGTCGTCTTTCGGAAGACGAGGGACGAGCGCTTTCCGACGATGACCTGCTGCGCCTCAAACTCTGGTATGGGGTCGGCTCGATCTTGTCGGCCGAACGCCGTCAGCGGCTCTTCGACACGATCGACCAGAATCCTGATGCCGATACCATACGAGCGGACGATTATCTGATTGTCGATGTTGCTCGTGCGCGCGAGCAGCTTGCTGCGCGTGCGGAGGCGCTTCGGGAAGCGGAGCGGGTTATCGAATCCGTGAAGGGTGTCATCGGCGGCGAGCCGGTCTTCAGCAAAACGCGCGTTCCAGTCAGAGCGATTGCCGCCATGAAGGCGCAGGGCGCGACCACCGAGGAGATTGTCGAGGGATATCCTTCGCTCACCATACGTATGGTCGAACTCGCGGAGATCTGGACGGCCGCTCACCCGGCACGAGGTCGGCCTCGCAAGCTTTCCGACCTTGGCGCGACCGTGAAATCGTCAAAGCGGCTATCGCTGCGGAAGACCGCCAACACATCGTCCGGCAGCTGATATCGTGAAATTTCTGATCGATGAATGCCTGCACACATCACTCGTGGCCGTTGCACAGGAAAACGGCCACGATGGCTTTCACATAAATTGGCTCGGCTTGAGTGGAGAGAAAGACTGGGACCTGATGCCACGCATCGTGGCAGAGGATTACACCTTCGTAACCAACAACGCGCGTGATTTCAGGAAGCTCTATAGTAGCGAGGAAATCCACGCCGGCTTGATCATCATCGTGCCTCAAGTCGTTCCGGCACTGCAGCGAGACCTGTTCACACTCATCCTCGAGGAGGTTGCCGGCGGCGAGGAACTCCTGAACGAGGTGATCGAGGTCAGCATCGAGGGCGATGAGGCGGTTCTCACTCGCTACTCTCTCCCGGCAAACTGAGAGCGGCGCAAATACGCTCACTCCGCGGGGACGCATTGTGCCGACCGCTATTTCTGGCCCCCGATCCTTGTCAGGTCGATCCTGATACCGGCGTTGTCGGGCTTGACCCGAGATTCATCCGGCGTCTCAGCGGTTTCATCTTCCTCAGCGTGGGCAGCATCATCGACCGTCAACGTCGATCGTTGCACGACCGCGCCACCGGGATCTTTCGCCTGGAACACACTCTCGCCCTCGAACTTTCCGGTCTGCCAGGCGTGGACGGCATCGTCGAAGAGTTGCGGAAAGACCTCTTCGCTTGTCGGGTTTCCATACCATTTGGCGACAATTCGCAGGATCTTCGCAAACATCGCCGTGCCCATCCGCAGATTTGCGCAAGGGTCGACCATATCAACCTTCAGTTCCGACGCGTCCTTCAGACCGATACCCGCAGGAATCTGGGTCAAGCCCACCCGCACGATGGAACCACCGATGTTCTCGCGAATGATCTCGACAGCCTCCTCAGGTGTTTTCGGCTTCGGGACGAGGATCAGGCGGCCGCCGGACCTCACCGTTATGGCCAGCGGGTCTTCCGAGCCGACGGCCTGCACGAACTGTTCGACGATTGCCGGCTTCAGCGATGGGTCGGCACATTCCCTGATCAAGGCAGCATCCAGCATGCGAGCTTCAATCCTTAACTGTTGAACGAAATGACGAGAGGCAGGTCGAACAGGCGGGCCCAGGCCTCACTGCTTGCCCGTTGAATGTCGATGATCGATGTCCCTGCGGTCCACCAGCCGTTTCCGACTGCGACGATGACGTCAGGTCGGTGGTAGGCTGATTGCAGGACCGGCCAGACGAGGAGCTGCTCGTAGCAGATCAGCGGCGCCGCGGTCTGGTCGCCAACATCGACAACGGGATTGGCAAAGAAATGTGCCCGGGCGCCGCCTTGATCACCGATCCAGGCTCGCCATGGCTGCCACATCGATCCGGGGACCGGCATCCGCTCCCGATAGATAACGTCGCTTCCTCCAGCCGATATCCTCACGAGCACATTGTCGTAGCCTTGGCTGTCGATAACGGCCGCACCCGAGATGACAGTGATGCCCGTTCCGGTGAGAGATCGCTGCCAGACGTGGCCAACCATCGGCGTCCAGAAACCGAGCGCGCTTTCCGGCAGCACGACCGTAGTACCTGGCGACTGGAGGCGCACGATGTCGATCAGCTCTTGTTGCCGCTTGAGGCCGGCTTCGCGTCCGAGAGACGCGCCCATTTCGAGGTCGACACCTATCCACGACGCAGGTAGAATCGGCGGTGTCCACTCAGCGGCGGACCAGAGCCAGAGGCCTGTCATGGCCAAGGCTGCAGCCGGCCGATATCGCGTCGTCATGACGATCAGGCCGGCTGCCATCGCACCCAGACCCAACCATCCCCAGCCCGAAAACAGAATGCCTGCGGCGGTGATCGGATGCGCCCATCCAAGAATGCCGAAGGGTGGGATCGCCATTGCGACGCAAGCAGCCAGATAGCGGAGTGGCTTTTGCCATCCCTTGCGGTCGGTCCACAATACGGAATGAACTGTGACGAACGCGGAGGAGGCGACCAACCACAGCAGAAGACCGGGCCAGATATCCGATGAATAGAAGTTCGCTACGCCCTGCGGCAGTCCCCGCGATGCGGCGAGGAAATAGACAGCAGATGTGGTCGTTGCCTGCTGTCGCGTGCGCGCGAGCGACCAGAGCATGGGGAAGGCCGCCGCGACGGGCAAAAGAAGCACATCACCGCTCCAAGCTATCCATCCGGCAATCGTGGATAGTGCGACGAGGACAGGCGTCCGAACGCGGTCATGGCGCATAGGTCCAGACCTCCCGCGCAAGTCCGAGAATTCCCTCCACTGGCAGAGGGCCGAAGTACCGGCTATCGAACGACCCCGGAAACTCGGAATGAAGGAAAACCGCGCCGGGCGGAACGACGCCCCCGCCATAGCGCACCATCTCACGCCCCTCGCCGTCCACCCTCGCAACACGGGAGTGAGGAAGCGGACGACCATCGACACGCACGTCTTCAGCTATCTCGATCGCCCGTCCGGATGTCGCCACCACCGCTTTGATCAGTGGAGCGACCCAACCGGCGCACAGGCCGAAGCGTAGATATCCACGCGCCCGCGCCTCACGCATCACGTCGGCGTCAGGCGGGCAGATGAAGACGAGATCGCCGGCCAGAATTGGGCGATCGGGCTTGACGATCCGCCAGAGACCCAGCGGTTCGCTCGGTGTGAGATTGACCCTGAAGCCCTGTCCTCCAAGCAGCACGATGAAGCCAAGTGCGAACAGACTGACGCTGGAGATCCGATAGAACCAGACGAGGCGTTTCATGCGCCGTAGCACTCTATGTCGATGGCGCATTTTCATTTGAGGGTCAGCCCGTGAGACTTCGTCTGACGCAGTGCTTCGGCCTGCTTGAGCGCCGTGACGCTGCGCTCGTGGGCCGACAGTTGCTGCACCGTCCGCATCATATTCCAGGCCTGCTGCACCTCGCTCTTCTGGGCAGTATTCATGCCTGCCGTAACGCGTTGGAATGCCTCGCCATCGTTGTCCTTCGCTGCAAGCGGAAGCAGGGACCTTTCCCCGAAACGTTCCGTCACTGCTTTGGCAAAGCCCTCGAGTTCAGCCTTCACCATTTTGTCGGCGAGGGCATATTCCAGACCTGCTGGCAGATCATTCCTGTCGATGGCATCACGTACCCGTTCGAGTACACCCTTCGCATCGGCAGAAAGGGCAGGAATCTCCAGAGCGACCTGTCTACGCACAGCGAGTTCCTGTGCATGGGTACGGCGTTCGGCCTCGCCACGCTGGCGCAGATAATCGCCGATGCTGTCGGCCAGCGGCGGGGCATTCTTCAGCGCTCGATCTCTGTCCAGTTTGTCGGCACGGTTGGCGAGAAGACCGGTTTTGCCCTTGAGAGCGCCGAAGGTTTCAGGCTCTGCGGTGATCCTGGAAATTGTCTTCGCCGCAGCCGCCTGATCGTGCAACATCGCGTCGACATTCACCGCCTTGAACGCCGCTTCCGGGTTGGCGAAAACGTGGTGGAAGCGCATGGACACTTCCTCCCAATGCTTCTTCAAGGCAGGGTCGGCGGCGATCCTGTCTTCGACCGCCTGGTCGATCGTTTTGGGGAAGGTCGTGATGCCTGATACCATCGGCTTTTCCTCCTTGGCTGTGTTCGCGATCGAGATACTGCTGCTGCCACGGGCCAGGCCGAGCCTTGCGCCGAGGGCTGAGAGCTTTGCCGCAAGATCGATAAGCCGCTGCTTCTGGCGTACGGTCCAGGCGAGCCGATCCCTCGAGATCGTGCGGGCGACATTCATCAGATGAAGACCACGCGCCTCCGCAAATCGCAGCGCCGCGCGATAGGACGATGCGCCTTCATAATCGAGGGTCGTTTCCTTCGATCCATCGCGGGCCAGCCGCTCCTTAAGCCGCTCGATCGCCAGGTCCGCGACGCGAACGACTTTCCAGGCGTTGCGCTCGGCCATCGTGCCATCTGGCAATGTGACTGTCTCCGATCCATCGTGCTTCAGACCGATGCGATCGCCGATCTCAGGCCGGGCCACCTCGATGGCCCGCTTGAGATCGACACCCCAGATCGTGCGTTGCTGTCCGTCACTATCTTCGAGCGTCACGAAATAGCTGTCACGGTTTCCGGGCTTGTGTTCGTAGGGCGCGACACCATGCTCGATGAGTATTCCGCCGCGGTGGTTAGTGAACTCTTCCATGCTGACGTGGAGCTCGGCTGCCTCTCGATGGCGCGTCATCGCAACATAAGTCAGGTGACGGTCGAGCGTGCTGGAGGCTAGGACTTTGACACGGTCGACGGTTGCGCCCTGGGATTTGTGGATCGTCGTCGCATAGCCATGATCAACATTGGCGTAGAACCGCTGTTCGATGATGACCTGCGTGCGGCTCTCCCCAACGCCGATCTCGGCGACGATGCGACCGGGTGCTGCATCCACGACTTTGGCCAGCATGCCATTCTTGACGCCGAGACTACCTTCGTTCTCCAGGAAGACGATCTGGTCGCCCGCGGCAAACCGACGTGGCCCGTCCTCGGTGTTGAACGCAGAACCTTCGCCGACAATGCCGCGCTCGACGAGCCTGCCACGCGCCAGCTCATTCAGTTCGCGCACGTCACGTCGACGGTGTGCGAGGATGAGCGTGGTCTTGTCGGGATCAAAATCCCGGTTCCAGCTCTCGATCAGCCCTTCTATTGCGTCCTGCCTCGTCCAGCTGGTTTGTACCAACCCGGCCTGCTCATAAGCGTTCAGCGCGCCCGCGACGTTTCCACGCGCCAGATCGAGTGAAGCATCCCGCATCCACTGATCTTTCTGGCGGTAGATGGTCTCAAGCTCCGCATAGCCGACCCGATCCGTGATGGCCCGGAAAGCTGCACCTGCCTCGATTGGCTGCAGCTGATCGGGATCACCGATCAGGACGAGCTTGGCGCCGGCCTTCGTCACCGCTTCGAAGAACAAGGCAAGCTGGCGAGACGACACCATGCCGGCTTCGTCGATGACGAAGATCGTCTTGTCATCAAGTTGATCCCGCTCCTTCTCCCAACGCAGCTCCCAGGACGAAAGCGTTCGCGAGACGATGCCGGCTTCCTTCTCCAGACCTTCCGCCGCCTTGCCCGCCAGCGCCCCACCGACGACCCGATAGCCAGCGGCCTCCCATACCTCACGAGCAGCCTTCATCATCGTGGTTTTCCCGGCGCCGGCGCGGCCGATGACAGCGGCGATCCCGGCGTCGCCAGCGACATGTTCGATCGCCGACTTCTGCTCGTCGGACAGACGATCGTGCCGGGCAAACGTCGCCTCGAGCACCGCCTTGCGAGCTCCGTGCGCGGCCCGGTGCGAAAGCCAGATCGCGCGATTGGCCATCTCGGCTTCGAGCCTGATCAGCTCGCGCGTCGTGTACTTTGCCGATGACCGGGTCCCTGTCGCAAAATCCACCCGCTCGCGATCCAGACGAAGGGTCTCCGGGCTCTGCAGGATGCGCGCCATCAAGCTTTGGAAAAGGCCCGCATCGTCAATATAGCGATGGAGGATCTTCGCGACGTCGCGCTCATCGAAAACACTCTTCTCCCGCGTGATCAGATCAAGCACGATCTCCGGATTGCGCTGGATCCGGCGGGCATTTTCAGCACGCCGCCCCTCCTGCCGTTCCAGCCGCTCAAGCGCTGCCCTCTCCTCGGCACTCTCCGCCTTCCTCTCGATCGCCTTCGTACCGACGCCGAGATGGATGGTCGGCGTAAGCTCGATGCCCTGTTTCTCGAAGGAGCGACCATCGACCCGGAGGTCGAGGCCGGCCAACGCCAGATGCCGGTTCTGGCAGGCGAACCATCCGTCGCGAAAAGCATTGAAGCTTTCGAGGCCACCTGCCCAGAGTTCGTAGACGATCTTGCCGCTGTCGTTGCGCAGCGGTTGGCCATCTGGTCCGGTGACCGCCACCTTCTTCGAACCGAACCCGTCCTCGGTCAGCGGCCGCAACGTCGTCATCAGGTGGATATGCGGATTGCCCGGGGCATCGTGATAGACCCAGTCGGCAACCATGCCTTCGGTCGTGATGTGCAGCGCCACAAAATCCCTGACGAGCTCGATGTTCTGCTCGGCTGAAAGCTCTATTGGCAGGGCGATGGTGACATCTTTGGCAAGCTGCGCATCCGATCGCTTCTCGAATTCCTCGACCTTGTTCCAGAATGCTTCCGACGCACCAGAGACGGACCGATCGGCAATCAAAGATTGTAGCCAATCTGGCGCATCGGCCGGTATGACAAACTCTTCGTGAAGCAGACCCTGCTTGCGGGTGTAATCGATCGTACGGGCTTCACGCTCATAGTCCATTTTGGCGCAATGCCGGTAGGCCGCCGACAGCACGGCGCTGCGGCCGGAGCCGCGTGCAACTATGCTGACAGAGAAATGCGGGACGGCCACTACCAGGAAAGCTCCTTCAATCGAACAAATTCAACGTGTTCGTGAGGAGCGGTGGGCCCCGCCAGGGTTCAAAAGCAGAGCGTCGCATCAGCGACGTATAATTGCGCCCTTCGGATCCGTCCTTGCGAACGGACGGGATGATGCTCAAAAGCGTAGGCTACGCCTACTCGCATTTCTGTTAGTAGATCGGCACGCCGATCTGAACGACTCTGGCTGCGTGAACCACGTCATGCAGCAACAGAGGACAATCCAGAGATGAAGAAGCCATCCTCCAAGATCCGCGAAGAAATTGCCAAGCTCCAGGAACAGCTCAAGCACGCGGAAACGAGAGAGGCCGAGCGCATCGGTCGCATCGCGCTTCGGGCAGGCCTTGGCGAGATCGAAATCGAGGAGACGGAGCTTCAGGCAGCGCTCGAGGAATTGGCGAAACGCTTTCGCGGAGGCAAACCCGGTTCAGTCGGAAGGAAAGGGGCGGGCGACAGCAGCACGGGCAGCGGGCAGTCCGAAGCGATCGCGTCTGGCGCGACTTCGGGCGGCACTGTTGAGGCTTGAGCGGATGAGCAGGAACGCGACATCCGACGCCCGGAAGAAGGACACGCGCGACAAGATCGAACTCGGCGGCCTCATCGTCAAAGCCGGTCTCCGCTTCGAGAAACGGACGCTTCTGCTCGGCGCACTGATGGATCTGCAGCGTCGGCTGAAGTCAGACGACCATGAGCGAACACGATTGACAGCGATCGGGGCGGAGGCCTTCGGCAATGAAGGCGAATAGGATCGCTCTCGTCATTCTTCCTGCGGCCATGATGGGTGCGGCAGTGTTCGCGCTCACCGGGATAGAGACATGGCTTGCCGGGTTCGGCAAGACCGAGGCGGCAAGGCTTGCCCTGGGACGGGCAGGGGTCGCGGCGCCATACGTGGCGACTGCCGCCCTCGGCTTGATTTTCCTGTTCGCAACGGCCGGGTCAGCCAGCATTCGTGCTGCGGGCCTCGGTGCCACAATTGGAAACGCCGCAGTTATCCTGACAGCTTGCGTGCGGGAGGGCGTGCGGCTTAGCACACTTTCTTCGCAGGTCCCGGCGGACAAATCCGCGCTGTCCTATCTGGATCCATCGACCATGATCGGCGCGGCCGCTGCGCTGATGTCCGGCTGCTTCGCATTGCGCGTGGCGACGCTCGGCAACGCCGCCTTTGCCCGGGCAGCGCCAAAACGGATCATCGGCAAGCGTGCCCTGCACGGCGAGGCCGACTGGATGGCGCTTCCCGAAGCCGGCAGACTATTCTCGTCGACCGGAGGCATTGTCGTCGGTGAGCGGTATCGCGTCGACCGTGACAGTGTTGCCGGCATCTCTTTCCGTGCCGATACCACCGAGACCTGGGGTGCAGGTGGCAAGTCTCCCCTGCTTTGTTTCGACGGATCGTTCGGCTCCTCGCACGGTATCGTCTTCGCTGGATCGGGGGGGTTCAAAACGACCTCGGTCACGATCCCGACTGCTCTGAAATGGGGTGGTTCGCTCATTGTGCTCGATCCCTCAAACGAGGTCGCGCCCATGGTGTCGAAACATCGCGAGGAAGCGGGACGGCGCGTCAGAATTCTCGATCCGCGCAAGCCCGCAATAGGCTTCAACGCCCTTGACTGGGTCGGCCAATATGGCGGCACGAAAGAGGAAGATATCGCCTCGGTCGCATCATGGATCATGAGCGATAGCGGTCGCGCCAGCGGTGTCCGCGACGACTTCTTCCGTGCCTCAGGCTTGCAGCTCCTGACGGCGATCATCGCGGATGTCTGCCTGTCCGGGCATACGCCGAATGAGCAGCAGACGCTCCGCCAGGTGCGCTGCAACCTGTCCGAGCCCGAGCCGAAACTGCGACAGCGCCTGCAGGATATCTACGACAATTCGGAATCGGATTTCGTGAAGGAGAACGTCGCCGCCTTCGTCAACATGACGCCGGAAACATTCTCCGGCGTCTACGCCAACGCGATCAAGGAAACACACTGGCTTTCCTACCAGAACTATGCGGCGCTGGTCTCTGGTTCGACATTCCGGACAGAGGACATTGCGTCGGGCAAGACGGACGTGTTTATCAACATCGACCTCAAGACGTTGGAAACCCACAGCGGATTGGCGCGCGTCGTGATCGGCTCGTTCCTGAACGCGATCTACAATCGAGATGGCGCTATGGAGGGGCGAGCGCTCTTCCTGCTCGATGAAGTCGCCCGTCTTGGCTACATGCGTATTCTGGAGACCGCACGGGACGCTGGCCGAAAATACGGGATCACGGTGACGAT
>NZ_CDRNXG010000003.1:0-378444 GCF_977018605.1 [Rhizobium] kunmingense | reverse complement strand
TCTTCCGGCACGAACAGGTTGAGGTTATCCTTGCCGACGCGCTGGTTGATGACATAGAGCTCGTTGTAACGGGTCGCCGTCACCACATCGATCTGCTTGTCGACGAACGGCGTGACAGACACCTGCTGCGGCTGGATATCGGCCGACTTCGGGTCGACGCCGACCTTCGACAGCATGGCCGCAAGCACGTGGTTGGCGCCGGTGAACCAGGTCGTGATCTTCTTGTCCTTGAAGTCCTCGACCTTCTGGACCGAACCATCCTTGTGCGACACGAAGACGAACGGCGTCTGCTGGTGGGAAACACCGATGCAGACGATCGGCATGCCCTTGTCACGCGCGGCGAACACGCTGTCGGTGCCGCCGGAAAGACCGAACGTATCGGCACCGGTGGCAACGAGGTTTTCCGTCAGCAGGTTCGGGCCGCCGGGATTGATCGTCAGGTTGATGCCTTCTTCCTTGTAGTAGCCCCTTTCGAGGGCGACATAGAAGCCGGCGAATTGGGCCTGGGTCAGCCACTTGAGGCGCAGGCTGGCATCGACCATGTCCTGTGCGGCGGCGGGAGCGGCGCTCATGCCGAAACCCTGAAGACCGATGGCAGCGGCAGCAAAGGCCGCAAGTACGTTACGTCTGTTAAGCATGGAACCTCTCTGTTGGTTTTTGATTGTTATCGACCTCCACCCACTCACTGCCGGAATTCGGATCCTTCCCTGTCGAGCTGACGCAGGAAGGCCGGCCATTCCCTCTCGCCGGCAATGAGAATGTCGCCCTTGCTCTCCCAGAACTGCCGGGCTGCCTTTTCGCAGACCTCGTGCGGCGGCACGATCAGCTTGGCGCCGGATGCGCTGGCCGCCTGCAGGTCGAGCTGGATACGGGCCGCGCGTTCGAAATAATAGAGCAGCATGAAGGCTTCGCCTGGCGTGCGCCCGACGGTGAGGATGCCGTGATTGCGCATCAGCATCACCTTGTTGTCGCCGAGGTGGCGGATCAGGCGCTCCTGCTCGTCGAGGTCGATCGCGACGCCCTCATAGCCGTGGAAAGCCTGCCGCTGGTAGAAGCGCATGGCGAACTGGCTGAGCGGCAGCAGCCCCTCTTCCTGGCTGGACACGGCGACGCTCGCGTCGGAATGGGTGTGCAGTACGCAGGCCGCATCATGACTCGACTTGTGGATCGCGCCATGGATGACGAAGGCGGCCTTGTTCACCGTATAGGGCGTGTCGTCGAGCTTGTTGCCCTCGGTATCGATGCGCACGAGGCTCGAAGCGGTGATTTCCTCGAAAAGGAAACCATAGGGGTTGAGCAGGAACTGATCCTCGTGACCCGGAACGCGCATCGAGATATGGTTGTAGATCAGGTCGTCCATGCCGAGCCGCGCCACCATTCGGTAGCAGGCAGCCAGATCGACGCGCGCCTTCCATTCGTCTTCGGGGATATGGGAGGGTCGGCCGGAATAATGGTCGTTCATCATCTTTCCTTATGCTCGTCAAATCGCGTCAGTGCCCGGAGGTCTGACCGGAAACCTGAAAGGACTTCATGCTCTCTTCCTCGATCGCTTCGAGTAGCGTCTTCTTGAGGGCAATGAATTCGGGGGAGGTCACGATATCGGCCTTGCGCGGGCGCGGCAGGTCCACGACCTGTTCCAGCTTCACCTTGCCCGGCCGCGCCGTCATCACCAGCACGCGGTCACCGAGGAAGATCGCCTCGTCCACATCGTGGGTGATGAACAGGACCGTGCGCTTGTGCTTCTGCCAGACGTCGAGCAGCCAGCGCTGCATCATCGTGCGCGTCAAGGCATCGAGCGCGCCGAAAGGTTCGTCGAGCAGCATCAGGTCGCGCCTGAACAAGAAGGTGCGCATCAGCGCCACGCGCTGACGCATGCCACCCGAGAGCTGGTTTGGATATTGCGCCTCGAACCCGGCAAGCCCAAATTCGGGCAGCATGTCCCTGGCCTGCTTGCGCGCCTCGGCTCGCGACATGCCCTCGACCTCGAGTGCCAGGATGGCGTTGTCGATGACATTTCGCCACGGCAAAAGAAGGTCGCGTTGCGGCATAAAGGAGACCTTGCCGAGAAGATCCGACGCCGTGGAACTCTTTCCCTTGAGACGCAGGATATTGCCTGGATCCGGTTCTTCCAGGCCCGCCAGGATATTGAAGAGCGTGCTCTTGCCACAGCCGGATGGACCGACCACCGTGACCAGTTCTCCCGGGCGAATAGAGACCTCGAGATCGCTGAGAGCCTTCACCGTGCCGAACGTCTTGGACACGTTTCTGAGCTCGATCAACGGTCGGTCGACAACGTCTGCGCCGACCGGCTCCTGAGGCTTGAGCTCGGCGATGGATGACATGGCAACATTCCTCTCAGCGGTCACGAGGATCGGCAGGCAGTCACATTGGCAGCGGGACGATCGGCACATGTCCGAAAGCCTTTGCCCGACTGCCTACGCCTCTCACGCGTATGCAATTATTCGACGTGAGAATACAAGCAATCGCCATGCCAGACTGCGATACGCGGCCTTACTGGCATGATTCCGCAGATTTCCACCTAAAACGTCGGAAAATCGAGGGGACAAAGCCCGAATGCCCGGAATCACCGATTACATAATACACAAGTCGCACTCTAGCATCCATAAATGTGTTTATTGGACGCGATACATGCCATTTATTGTGCAGACACTGACCGAAATAAAGGCACTCCAACCTGCATCCCGCGTGCGGGTAAAAATGAAAAGGCCGGACACAAAATCGTGTCCGGCCTCAGGTGCCTGCGGTCAGGAAGGAAAGGCAACGTTCAGGAAAGCGCCTGCTTCATCATATGGAAGAAACGGTCGTTCGAGGCGCTCTGCACGACCCGCGCATTGACCGTATAGTCCGGCCAGCGGCTGCCGAGGACCGGCGGATGGACGGCGGAAAAGCCCCGCGTGATCTCGCCGGCAGTCTCGATCCGCACGACCGCGTCGCGGGCGCTCTCGACGATCGAAGGGTCAAGCGCGATGGCGCAGGTCAGCGAGTCCGGATGCGTGCTCATCGGCCGGCCGTAACGCGCCTCTGCTGTCTGCCGCGGAACAGCGGAGACCTTGCGATAGAACTCCGAAAGCGGCGTGTTCATCGCGAAGATTTCGTCGAGTTGCGCCTCGTCGAACAATCCGGAACGCATGGTCAGCGTCCAGGTCGAAAGGGTGATATTGAAGCCAGCCTCGAAAACGATCTTCGCCGCCTCTGGATCGATGAAGAAATTGTATTCTGCGCAGGGCGTGATGTTGCCGACGGCGTTGTCCGTGCCGCCCATGATCCAGAGATGACGCACCGCTTTCGCGATCCGCGGCTCCTTCATCACGGCAAGCGCGATATTGGTCAGCGGCGCCTGGGCAAGGATGTCGATTTCGCCCGGTTCTGCCATCACCTTCTCGATGATCGCATCGACCGCATGCATGGTTTCCGGCCGCTGACGGGCACGCGGCAGGTTGGCGCCGCTCATCCCGTCATTGCCGTGCATGGTCGAGGCTTCCCACGGCTTCACCATCGGCCGCCGAGCGCCGCAATAGACCGGCACCCTGCCGGAAAATCCGGCCGCCTCGATCGTCGCCAGCGCATTTTCCACCTGCTGGTCGAACGGCACGTTGCCGACGCAGACGGTAACCGCTTCAAGCGCCGAGCCCGGCGTTTTCATCGCCAGCAGCAGGGAATAGGTGTCATCCCCTGCCGTATCCGTGTCGATGATCAGCCGCATCAGAAGAACTCGAAGCCCATTGTGCGCGCATGATAGTAGAGGCCGCCATCCTGCACGATGAGGAACTCGGCGCGGCCATCGCCGTCATTGTGGTGGCTGTGCTTGGCAGCAGCCGGCGTCACCAGCGTGGCCCAGGGCGACCAGTCGCATTTCTGTTCCGCGACCATCGAATAGGCCGGATCGCCGGCGACGACGAGCGTGATGGCCGCGGAATTGTGCTTGTGCGGCGGCTGCGCGCTCTTCGGCTTCAGCGTGTTGAGCGAGAGCGTCATGGTCGGCGTGATGTTGCGGGCGGCTTCGCTCTTTGCCGCGGAGAAAATCAGCGCGTGGCCAGACGTGGAGGCATTCGCATTGGAGCCGTATACGACGTCGAGCTGGTGGGTGATCTCGTCGGCCGGATAATGCACGAAATCGACTGCGGCACCGGCGCCGGTTACGGCAACGGATGCATCGAACTTGAGCTGCGGGTCGTTGCCGACTGCCCAGAACACGCTGTCCTCGCTGGCCGTGATCGCCGATGCGACGCCACCCGGCAGGAGGAACACGTCGCCCTTGCCGAGCGAAGCCTTTTCCTCGCCAACCACGAGCGCCGACTTGCCGGTGATCATGTACCAGATGGACGCGGTGTTGATGAGCGTCGTGTCGAGCGTCTCGCCGGACTTGACCACGGCATAGCGCGCCAGCATCAGGGGCGTCGTTGCCGGGAAAGCGCATTCCATCTTGTCGGACTGGTCGCAATTGATGAAGCCGGTCTTTTCCATCTTCATGGCCGCCGCCGGCTCGTCCATGAAGATATGGCCGGGCACCGGGGGAAGCTTGATGTTGAAGGCATTGCCGGAATTGAAATAGCGGCTGCGGGCCTCGGCTTCATTCGCGGGTTGGCGCGGCAGTTGAACCGGCATTTCGGCCATGTCGTTGGCAGTGCTCATCATGCATCTCCTTTGTTGATCGAAACACCTGCTTCTTCGAGAAGCAGGTCGAGAAGAACGGCCGCGCCGGCGGCGATATGGGCGGGCTCCGCCCATTCGTCCGGATGGTGGCTCACGCCGCCCCGGCAGGGAATGAAGATCATGGCGCTGCGCGCAAGCGGCGCGATCTGCCGTGCGTCATGGCCAGCGGCCGAAAGCACATCGCGGCACGCAAAGCCATGGCGATCGGCGGACGCGCGGATCTGCGCCTTCAGCCCCTCGTCGAAACCATTGGACGGCGCATCGACCAGCCGGCGGATATCGACGGCGCACGCACCGGCCTCGCCGACGGCAATCTCTTCCACCTGCGCGCCAAAAGCATCGAGCGCCGCATTGTCGGGATGCCGAAGGTCAATGCGGAACGTCACCTTGGCCGGCACCACCGAAGGCGCGTTCGGCTCGACGGTGACGCGGCCGATGGTGAACTTGACGACATCGTCGCCGGCCATGGCCGCATGCATGCGGCTCGCCATGCGGGCAAACGCCTGCACCGCATCTTGGCGCCGCTCCATCGGCTCCGTTCCGGCATGCGCCTCGCGCCCCGCCACGGTGATCTCATAGGTCTTCTTGCCCTGGATGCCGGAAACAACGCCGATCACGGCGCCCTCGGTCTCCAGAACGTCGGCCTGCTCGATATGCGGCTCGACATAGGAATGGATCTTGAAACCGAGCGGACGGCGCTCCACCTCGGGGAAAGCATCATGCACGCGTCCGAGGGCTTCGCCGACGCTGATGCCGTCGGCATCGCGAACCGCCATCACCTCTTCAAGCGGCCGCAGCCCGGCAAACAGTTCCGACCCCATCATGCCCGGCGCGAAACGGCTGCCCTCCTCGTTCATCCAGCCGACCACGACGATCGACCGCTCAGGCTTCAGCCCAGTCTCGACGATCGCCGTCACCGCTTCGAGTGCTGCCAGCGTCCCGAACGCCCCGTCAAAAAGACCACCCGTCGGCTGGCTATCGATATGAGAGCCGGCAACGACGGGCGCTAGTTGGGGAAGCGAACCTTCGAGTGTCAGAAACAGATTTCCGGCGGGATCGGTCGATGTTGTAAGACCGGCTTCATGGCCCCAGGCGATCATCCGTCGCCACGCGAGGATTTCCTCGGCCGACAGCGCCTGCCGGTTGACGCCGCCGCCGGGCAGTGCGCCGTCTTCGCCGAGTGCCATCAGGCGTGCCCAAAGTCTTTCGGAGGAAATTTCGGGCCGCGCCATCGCCACTACTCCGTCCGCATCACCTGGCCGGGATCGGCCCGGGGATCACGCACCTTCCACGCACCCTGTTCCACCTGCGCGATAAAATCGGCAACCATCGAATTGAAAAGCTGCGGCTCTTCCAGGTTCAGCGTGTGGCCGGTCTTCGGCAGGATCGCGAGGCCGGCGGCAGGCAGCATCTTCTTCAGGTAGATCGACGGCTGCAAGCAATGGTCGTCCTCGTCGCCGCTCATCACCAGCGCCGGCACCATCATCGTCTTCAACTCATCCTCGAGGTCCCAGAAGGACGGACGACGGCACTGCACGCCGCGCATCGTGTTGGCGGCGCCAATGGCCGAATGACGCGACAGGCGGTCGGCAAAAGCCGCCCAGCCGCGCGGGTCCTTGTTCTGGAACTGCACCCGACTTGCGCCGAGCGAATAGATCTTCGAGAACCCGGCCGGGTCCTTCTCGAAATTGTCCGCCACCTTCAGGGAGGTGTTGCGGAAATAGTCGGCCGTCTCGCGTTCCGTGCCGTATCCGGCACCGGCAATGGTAAGCGACAGGGCGCGCTCGGGCGTCCTGAGGCCGAAATGCAGCGTGGCGAAGCCGCCCATGGAAAGGCCGACGATATGCGCCTTCTCGATACCAAGAGCATCGAGCACGGCAACCGCATCGTCAGCAGCATTCGCCTGCGAATACATCTCCATGTCGGCCGGGATATCCGACGGCGTATAACCGCGTGCCGCATAGCTGATGCAACGGTGACGGCGCGCAAAGAAGCTCATCTGCGGTTCCCAGGCGTCGTAGTTCCCGCCGAACTCGTGGATGAACAGGATGGGCGTGCCGTCCTCACCCGCGGTTTCATAGTAGAGCTTCGTTCCATCCTTGGCAGTCGCGTACATGTATGAGCCTCTTTGCGTCGTCTGGTCGAGGAAGTGTCCGGCCCCTAGAAGAGGGCCGGTACGTCGTTGAGTGTGCGCGCCGTCTCGATATAGCGCGGCAGGCCTTTGCAGAAGCGTTCGGCCCAGGCGCCCGGCACGGAGGTCGAAACCTTGATGAAACGGTCACCAAAAGCGGCGGTGTGATAGCGACCCTGTCGGATCATCACACCCTCGCGACGGGCAGCCTCCACGATGGCCTCGGGCGAGACATCGGTGGAGATGGTTTCGAGCACCAGGAAGTTGCCGTGCGAGACAGGGATGGGAACAGAAAGGCCCGCACCCTTCGCGGCCTCGATGATCATCGCCTTGTTGGCGCTGTCGAGGCGACGCACATCCTTCATCCATTCGGGCTTGACCGAAAGGCCGGCCATGGCCGCACGCTGTGCGACGACCGATGCGCCGAGAACAGATGTCGAGGCGGACGAGAATTCGTCGACCAGCTTCGGTTCGGCAACAAGCGCGCCGATTCGCATGCCGGCAAGGCCGAGCCACTTGGAGAAGCTGAGCGAGACGACCGTGCCTTCGGGCGCGACCTGCAGCACCGGCGTATGGCCGTCCGCGAAGTCGCGATAGGTGCAGTCGTGGATCATCAGCGCACCGACGGAACGCGCGATCTCGGCAAATGCCTCGATCTCCTCACGCTCGTAGCGGATGCCGAGCGGGTTGTTCGGATCGACGATATAGATGATCGCGCAACGCTCATCGACGGCCGCTCGGAGCGCGTCCGGCGTCAGCTTGTAGCTGGTCGAAGCATCGTAGATCGGGATCTGGATCACTTCGGCACCGGCCTGTTCGGCGAACATGCAGGGCCATTTCCAGGTCGGGTCGGTGGTCACCAGCGTCGTGCCGGGCCGCGCGCGCGCCTTGCAGATCATGGCGAGCGCGTTGACGCCGCCCTCGGTGACCAGCGCCTCGGCGCCCGTTCCGTCAACGCCAAGGTCGGCAACGATCGCGCTGCGCAGGGCCTCGAAACCCATCGGCGGCGCGTATGCGTTGAACTCGCCAGCCTCGACCGAGCGGATCATCGCTTCCGTGACCGCCGGATGGGCGGGCACATGGTTAGTGTTCTGCCCCATCCACGCCAGATCGGCGGTGGAGAACAGATCGTCGAAATATCGGTTGCGGGTGCGTGCGTCAGCCATGGCGGATCAGATCACCGAGCCGCGCGCGGCGATGCCGCCGTCGATGGTCACGACCGTGCCGCTGATATAGGCGGCCTTCGGTGATGCGAGGAATACGCACAGATCGGCGACTTCCTCGGCGGTGGCCGGACGTTTGCCCGGGTACTTGTCGTAAAGCTCTTCCCAGCGGCTTTCGTCGCCCAGCATGTCGATGGCCTTGCGCTTCATGATCTTGAACATGCGCGGCGTATCGACCGGACCCGGATTGACGCCGACGACGCGGATGCCTTCATCCATGCTGCGGCCGCCGAGTGCCTTGGTGAAGCTCATCAGCGCGGCATTGCCGGTGGAACCGGCAAAATAGGCCGCATCCCAGTTTTCGCCGGAATTGCCGATGACGTTGATGATCACGCCACCCTTGCCTTCGCCCTGGCCCTTGCGGCGCTTCCAGAATTCGCGTGCGAGCGTGATGTAGCCGAACACCTTGAGGTCGAAGCCGCGGCGGATCGCCTCGTCGCTCACGTCCTCGATGGAGCCGGCCGGAATATCACCGGCATTGTTCATCAGGATGTCGTAGTCGCCGCAGGCCTTGTCGAGCGCAACCATGGCTTCCGTGGTGCCGAGATCCGCCTCGTGCACGGTCACGTTGACCGGGTACTGGGCCAGCTCCTTCTTCAACTCCTCCATTGCCGCGCCATTGCGGGCGGCGAGATGAAGATGACACCCTTCAGCGGCCAGCACCTTGGCGATCGCATGGCCGATGCCCTGCGAGGCGCCGGTAATCAGCGCGGTTTTTCCAGCAAGATTGAGTTCCACCTGCGTCTCCTATGTGAATACATATTTTAATTTCTTGCATACGCCGATTTCGATATCTGTCCATATCTTTTTCAAACAGAACGAGAATTTTTTTCGTAATCAAGCCGATAAACGCGCCTAAAATAGAAATTGCCTACTATTTAAACATCAAAACTAGGCGAACTGCCCGCATAATACGCACGATCCAAATCCCCATCATAAACGATATGTTTGCATGCATATATCTATTGCGTGAATACGAAAATGCCATCAATGTTGCATCGGCTCGAAAGGGTCGAGTAGCAATGACAGCCGGAAAGACGCCATGGCAGACGTGTCCCTGAAGAATGTGGGCAAGACCTATGAAAACGCCTCGGCCAATACGATCGAGGATCTCAATCTGGACATTCGCAGCGGCGAATTTGTCGTCCTTGTCGGTCCGTCCGGATGCGGGAAGTCCACCACGCTCAGAATGATTGCCGGCCTCGAGGAAATGTCAGACGGCGAAATCTGGATCGGGGACCGCCGCGTCGACGGGCTGGAGCCGCGCGAACGCGACATCGCCATGGTGTTCCAGAACTATGCTCTCTATCCGCATATGACCGTCGCGCAGAACATGAGTTTCGGCCTGCGCATTTCGGGCATGGAAAAGGCGGAAATCCGTCGCCGGGTCGAGTCAGCGGCCGAGGTTCTCGACATCTCCGCCCTTCTGGAGCGTCGTCCGAAACAGCTCTCCGGCGGCCAGCGCCAGCGCGTCGCCATGGGCCGTGCCATGGTGCGCGATCCCGCCGTATTCCTGTTCGACGAGCCGCTGTCCAACCTCGACGCCAAACTCCGCGGCCAGATGCGTGCGGAAATCCGCCGCCTTCACAAGCGACTAAAGGCGACAACCATCTACGTCACCCACGATCAGGTCGAGGCCATGACGCTCGCCGACCGCGTGGTCGTGCTCAACAAGGGCACGATCGAGCAGCAGGGCACCCCGCAGGAACTCTACGAGCGCCCCGCGACCCGTTTTGTCGCCGGCTTCATCGGCAGCCCGACGATGAATTTCCTGCCTGCCACGATTGTCGCAAACGGTGCATCCGTTTCTCTCGATATCGGCGACATGACGATCGCCATCCCGCCGGAAAACGCCATGGCCCTGTCGCCGCATGCCGGCCGTAGCGTCGAGATCGGCGTGCGCCCGGAACATTTCCTGGCCGATGGCACGGCGGATTTCACCGCAAAAGTCGACATGTCGGAGCTGCTGGGCCCGACGACGCTTGTCCACTTCACCCTCGCCGGCGTCACCTGTTCCGCCATGCTGCCGCCGGAACGGGCTGCGCGCGAGGGCGAGAGCCAGGGCTTGCGCATCGCCTTCGATCGAATTTCGATCTTCGACCCCCAGACCGGCAACGCCATCTGAACCGCGGCCGCACCCCATCCACAGGCCAGAACGAGCCTGAATAACAAGGAGAACAGCTGATGAATGCACGTGGACTATTCCTCGCCGGCCTACTTGGTGCAACAGCACTCTACGGCACGGGCGCTGTCGCCCAGGACAGGGCGGCAGCTTGCACGGGCGACACCGTGACCCTGCGCATCCTGCGCACGCCGGGCAACTATCCCTACCCGGCGCCGATGGAGGCCTGGCAGAAGGAAAATCCATGCGTCAAGTTCGAGATCAACGAGGTCCCCTTCGCACAGCTCGCCGACACGATTTCCGTCCAGGCCGCCAGCTCCAACCCGCCGGACGTGCTTGTCTATGACGGCCCGAACACGCAGTCCTATGCGGCATCCGGCATCCTCCTGCCGATCACGAAATATCTCCCCAAGGGCTGGGACGAGGATATCCTGCCGGCCACCAAGGCCGAGCACAGCTACGAAGGCGAAGTCTATTCGCCGGGCATCGAGCAGACCACAGTCGCCATGTATTACAACAAGAAGCTGGTGGAAGCTGCCGGCATCAAGCCGCCGCAGGAATTGAAGGACGCATGGACCTGGCCGCAGGCGCTCGACGCCTTCAAGGCCTGCCAGCAAGGGCCGGCCGGCGCGCCGACCGTCTGGGGTCTCGGCCCGACACGCTTCGGCAACGGTCAGCCGGGTCTTGTCTACCAGGATCTCGTCTACCAGCGTTCCGCAGGCGATCCGAAAGCCGCTCCCGAAAGCAGCGCCTACAAGACGTTCTGGGCTCTTTCGCCCGATGGCAAGTCGGTCGACGGCTACCTGAACACACCGGAAGCCATCGAGGCGCTGAAATTCTACGGCTCGCTGTTCAATGCGGAAGGCGTCGCGCCGAAGGTCGGCATCCCGAATGCCTTCTTCGACAGCAAGGCGTGCTTCTACATCGATACGCCGGCTGCCGGCAGCGCGCTCCTGAAGGACCCGAAGATCGAATGGGGCATCACGCCGATCCCCTATTTCAAGTCTCCGGTCGTCCACACCGGTTCGACAACCATCGGCGCCACGGCACGTTCGAAGAACCCTGAAATCGCCGCCAAATTCGTCGTCGACATGTCCTGGGGTGAATATGCCTACATGAACGTCAGCCAGCGCGGCAACCTGCCGACCCTCACGAGCCTCTTCCCGCGCTTCGAGGTCTATAACAGCTACCCGATGAAGGTCTTCGTCGATCAGCTGCAGGAATGGGGCCAGCCGCGCCCGCCGGGCCCGAAATTCGCTCAGTATGACAAGCTGGTCACCGACGCTCTGCGCGCCGTGGCCTTCGGTGGCGACCCGGCAGACCTGATGGCCGACGCTGAAAAGAAGGTTCAGCGGGTCCTCGACCGCTAACGATAACGGACACAAAGCATGTCGGCTTCGAATACCCTTCCCCCCGCCACGGCCACGACTTCGGCCGTATCGAATACAAAATCACGCAAACCCGCGACACGGCGGCAGAAGCGTGACTGGATCTTCGCCGCCGGCTTCCTTGCGCCCTTCATGATCCTGTTGCTGGTCTTCCAGTACCTGCCTTTGCTGGTGATGGCCCGCAACAGCGTCTATGACTACAGCCTGCTCAACCCGGCGGCGGCAAAGTTCGTCGGGTTGCGCAACTTCACGGACATGATCGAATACGAGGATGCGGCCGTCTCCTTCGGCGTGACCTTCCTGTTCGCCCTCGGCATCGTGTTGTTCGTCATCCCAGTGGCGTTCTCGCTGGCGCTCTTCCTCAATTCGAAACTTCCGGCGCGCGGCCTCGTGCGCACCATGATCATGCTGCCGGTCGTCACATCGTCCGTCGTCGTCGCCACCATGTGGTCCTTCCTCCTCGACCCGTCGAACGGACTGATCAACGGCGTTCTCAATATCGTCGGCATTGGCAACCAGCCCTTCCTGACATCCACGAGCCAGGCGCTTCCGGCCATCATCGCCATGACGGTCTGGCAACAGGTGGGTTTCGGCGCGATCCTCTTTCTCGCCGGCCTTCAGGGCTTGCCGGCGGAACTGTCGGAAGCCGCCCGCATCGATGGCGCCACACGCCGGCAGGTGCTCTGGAATGTCACCATCCCGCTCCTGTCGCGCACCACGCTCTTCGTGGTGGTGATCATGACGGTGTTTTCGCTCCAGGCCTTCGCCCCGGCCTTCCTGATGACGCAGGGCGGACCGCAGGAAAGCACCAACCTGATCGTCTACCATATCTACAACTCCGCCTTCATCATGCAGCAGGCCGGCTATGCCTCGGCGCTCTCGGTCGTATTGCTGCTCGTGGTTCTGGCCATCTCGATGGTCCAGATGGCGCTTCTCCGCTCCCGCTGGAATTACTGACATGAAGACGCATCCCCTGAGGCGCGGCCTCTTCGTCACCCTCGTCATCACCCTGATCTTGTGCTGCTTCCTGGCGCCCTATGCCTGGATCGTGTCCTCGTCGTTCAAGAACCAGCTGACACTGTTCGACGACGTGACGCCGCTCTCATGGAAGGCGTTCTTCCCCGTTGGCGCGACAATCGAGAATTATCAGACGCTGTTCGAGCGCACCAACGTGCTGACCGCGCTCCTCAATACGGCGATCGTCTCCGCCGGCCAGGTCGCCCTGACGCTGCTTCTCTGTGCGATGGCGGCCTACTCGCTCACCCGCATCCGCTTTCCGGGCGCGAAAATCGTCTTCGTCCTCATCCTCCTGACCTTCCTCCTGCCGATCGAGGCGATGATGGTGCCGCTCTACCAGGTGGTCTCGGGCCTCGGCCTGTCGAACACGCTGGTCGGCGTCATGATCCCGTGGATCGCCAGCCCATTCGGGCTTTTCCTGCTCAAGCAGGCCTTCGAGGAACTGCCGGTCGAACTGGAGGATGCCGCCCGCATCGATGGCGCCGGCCATGTCCGCATCTTCTTCTCGATCGTCCTGCCGAACGTGAAGGTGCCGATGCTCACCCTCGGCCTCATCACTTTCCTCTTTTCGTGGAACAGCTTCCTCTGGCCGCTCGTCATCGTGCAGGATCCGGCCATCCAGCTCATTCAGGTGGCGATCGCGCAGCAGGGCTCGCCCACGCAGCTGCCGAACTGGGGCGAGACCTTCGCGGGCGCCACCGTCGCCACGCTCCCTCTAATCCTGCTCTTCCTTCTCCTGCAGAAATATTTCACCCAGGGCATGACCACCAGCGGCATCAAGGGCTGAAGCATGTTGGAAATTGTGACACCGCTGACGCCGCTCGACGCGCCGATGGGCGGCCAGATAGGCTACCGAACCTATGGCACGACAGGCGATTGGCTGGTGTTGATCCATGGCTGGTGCGGTAGCGCCGAGCACTGGAATATCATCGCCCCCCGATTGGCGCTGGATCATCGCGTTCTTATCATGTCCCATCCGGGCTTCGGCGGCATGGCACCCCCTCCCCGCGCGGCGCAGACAATTGTCGCCATGGGAGCAGCCGTTGCCCATCTTCTGGACCATCTGGACATTGCCGATGCGACTCTGATGGGCCATTCCATGGGCGGGCCAATCATGACCGAGGTCGCGATCGCTGTTCCCTCACGAATCAAGGGTCTGATCGGTCTCGACACACTTACCGACCGCGATTATTACGGCCGGCTTCCGGATGAAGAGATCCGTCGTCGCCATGCTGACTTCGAGGCTGATTATTCTGGCCGGATGCGCGCCATGGTCGATATTATCGTGCATCCATCGACCGACGAGGCGATGCGGCAGTCTATTGCCGATGGAATGATTGCGGCGGCACCTTCTGATTTTGCGCTCGACATCAAGGATGATCTCTTCGCCTGGAATGCTGAACATCGCTGGCCACTCGTCGCCAGTCCTGCTCTGATGCTCAATTCCCGCTGGGTTGCGCGGCTCGCACACCCCGACCCGATGCCTTGTTTCAAAGCTGTTGAGATCGTCAGCTATGACTCCGGTCACTTCCCGATGCTCGAGTCTCCGGCGATGATTGTGGAAAAGATCGGGTCCTGCGTTGCCAAATTGGTATGCCAAGGACCGGACTATTGAATGCACGAGTGAAAGAAAAGTATAAGGCCGCGAGACGAAGCTCGATTTCCGTGCTCGGCAACGCAGGAGTGTTGGATTTGGCTCAGGATGATATTCGATTGCCCGAAGGCTCAGGCAATCTGCGTGCGCCGACCCGCTCGGGCGAATTGCGCGAACAACTGGAGCAGATGATCCTGGACGGCCGGCTCGCACCGGGCGAGCGCTTGGACGAGATGGAGCTTGCCCGCACCTTCGGCCTGTCGCGCACTCCCGTTCGTGAAGCGATCAAGGCGCTGCTCGCCATCGGCCTTGTGGAGGCGCGCGGACGCCAGGGCACCCACGTCGCCATCCTGTCGATCTCGGCTCTGATCGAAATGTTCGATGTCATGTCGGCGCTCGAGGGGCTGTGCGCGCGCTTTGCCGCGCGCCGAGCGACGCCAGCAGAGCGTGCCGCGATGCGCGAGGTCCACAAGGAACTGATCACTGCCTACGAAGCCGGCGACCCGATCGCGTTCTACAAGGTCAATCAGCAGTTTCACGACCTGCTATACGAGGCTGCCCATACGCACTTCATCGCAGATCAGGCGATACAATTGCGTCGCCGCATTGGCGCCTACCGCATGCGTGCGACCTACCAGCCCGGCCGTATGCTCAGCACGCTGAGCGAACACGTCCGCATCATGGATGCCATCGATGCCGGCGACCCGGAAGAGGCGCGCAAGGCGGCGAGTGAGCATGTTCAACTGCTCGGCGACCAACTGACGGATTTCATTTCCTCGCTGCCCGCGAATATGAACCGAGCCCAATAAGCAGCACCTAGTCAAGAACGACCCTGTCTGTAGCCCAAGCGGTCGGACAGCAGCGTAGAGAACTGAGGGGGCGACGTGTTCTTCGCTACAGACGTCTTGACTGCGCGTAGAGGCAGTGGTGTCTTCTCCTCATTGTCTTACTCTTGGGTCGAGTCGAACTGTCAAGACCGAAATAATGGCTGTGACTGAGACACTCAAGCAAAGCTCTTGATATGGAACGCACCGGTCAGCGAGACGTCTGTTAGCTTGCATCGATTAAGTGAGCACAGGCATGCCTTGCACTGGACGAACCGCTGGTCTAGCAACAGCCAAAGTCTGGCTGGAGGTTAAATGTCTGACGCCCCCAAACCCTACCTAATGCCGGGGACGGTTCATTTTGATATCGCCCCCTCCCGTGGGGGTGAACCCTATCGCATATTCCTTTACGTGCCGTCAGGAGAGCCACCCACGCAAGGTTGGCCACTATTAATGACAACCGATGGCAACGCCACCTTCCCCTTCGCCGTGGCCAGCCTTGTGACACAGGCCCCTTATCCTGGCGGCACGAATGTCGGCTGGGGCGTCATCGCGGCGATCGGATATGCCTCGGATGAGCCGTACAATGCAATGCGGCGCGCGTGGGATCTCGGACCACCGCCGGTGAAATCCTATCCACCTTATGTCGAGGGTGGGCCGCCGGTCCGTATCGGTGGAACCCGGGAACTGTTGGACTTCATCGATCACGAACTCATCCCGCGGCTGTCCGGCATGGTTCGCCTCGATCCGGCGCGACGCTCGCTATTCGGCCACTCGTTTGGAGGGCTTTTCACCCTCTATTCCCTTTTCGAACGCCCTGCGCTGTTTGCCAACTGGATAGCAGCAAGCCCGTCCATATTCTGGGAAAACAGCGAAATTCTCAACAACGAGTCACGTCGCCGGACGGTACCGGGGAACGCACCGTTTCTCCACCTCAGCGCCGGAGAATATGAAGGCGATACGCTTGCGCCATTCCAACAGCGCAACGAGGATGCCGCATCTCGCCGCGAGCAGATGGAAGCGGCCAGAACGGCGACGCTCGCAAACGAGATGGCCGACCGCCTCGACGGCTCTCACGACGGCATTCGCACGGAGTTTGAAGTCTATGCCGGAGAGACGCACATGACGGTCATCGGCCCAGCCGTAAACCGTGCCGTCAACATCGCGTTTGGCGTCGCGGAATGGAACGGAACGGCATTGGGCCCATGCCAAGCCCCGGAAGCGACTGGCCTCATGTGGCGGTCTGACGCCGGCGACTGTGACATAATTGCGCACACCGCAGAAAAGATGACATAAAAAGTCACCTTTCATTGATCTGCTGAAATTTTGATCCTATAGGCAGCACCCAGCGCGCGCCGGGGGTAACCATCCCCCGCTTCGCCGACCCGTTGGATCCCCGATTATCGCGGATCGCTCCGTGCATATCGTTGCTTGCCAAAAGGATTGGGCATGATGTTCTCCTCTAATCGGTTCTCCCTTAATCGCCGCCTTGTCGGCTCGACCGCGCTCCTTGGTGCGATGGCACCGGCATTCCTGCCCATGACTGCGACCGCGCAGGAGCAACCCGGCAACGGGACACAGCTGGAAGCGATCGTCATCAGCAATTCCGGTGCGCAAACGATTAGCGAAGATAACGACACGATCGTGCCCAAGCGTTCCGTTTCCGCCTTGAAGACGGACACGCCGCTTGTCGAGACCCCGCGCGCCATCTCCGTCGTAACGCGTGAGGAAATGGAAATGCGCGCCGTCACCGACATGATCCAGGCCGCCCGCTACAGCTCCGGTGTCTCGACCGGCGGCTTCGGCTACGACCCGCGTTTCGACCAGGTCTTCATCCGCGGCATCGCAACCACCACGACCGGAGATTTCCGCGACGGCCTGCGTCAGCCTTCGATGAGCTACGGCTCGCTGATGACCGAGGTCTACACGCTCGACCGCGTCGAGGTGCTTAAGGGGCCGGTATCGGTCATGTATGGCGCGGCAAGTGCTGCCGGTATCGTCAACAAGATTTCCAAGCTGCCGCAGAAGGAAGCCCATCACGAAGTCGAGCTGCAATACGGCACGATCGGCCGCAAGCAGGCGGCCTTCGATTTCGGCGGGCCGGTTGGCGAGAGCGACGAGCTGTACTACCGCGTTGTCGGCCTTGCACGCGACGGTGAAACGAACTTCGACATCGCGGATGATCGCTACCTGCTGCAGCCTTCGTTCACCTGGGAACCGACCGACAGCACGAAAGTGACCGTCTACGGCCTGGCCCAAAAGTCAGAGACAGACTCAAGCGCCTGGACGAACATTTACAATGGTGAGCTCTTCCGCGTCAGCGACCCGGATTATGATCACCAGAAGGTACGGCAGTATCAGCTGGGCTATCAGCTGGAACATGAATTCGACAATGGCCTGACCTTTCGACAGAACGCGCGCGTGAGCGATCTGGACGTCGAGGCGCGTTACGCAGACACGCGACCGACACTCACCGACCCGACGGCCAACTGGCCACTAACCGCCGTGACCGACAACATGCGCGCCTACCAGATCGACAACCAGCTGCAGGCGAAATTCGATACAGGCACACTGTCTCATACGCTGCTTTTCGGTCTCGACTACACTGCGGTCCAGTCGGACTACGCATCCTCTTCCTTCGCCGACGTGACAGCGCCGGGCAATATCGGCAGCGCGCCGACGCCGGCTCTCGTCAACTTTACCGGCCGCAGCCTGCATCAGACCGGGCTTTACGCTCAGGATCAGATTGAAGTCGGCAATTGGCGCTTCGTCGGTGGCCTGCGATATGACTGGGCAAGCCAGGACTCAACGACTGCAGGTGTAACCACCGAGAAGGATGACGGCGCCCTTTCTGGCCAGCTTGGCCTGCTTTATATGTTCGACAACGGCCTCGCCCCCTATGTCAGCTTCGGCACCTCTTTCGTACCCTCCACCCAGCTCTCCGCCACAGGCGATGTCCTCGATCCCACAAAGGGACGCCAATTCGAGGCGGGCCTCAAGTATCAGCCGGATGGAGAAAACTACTCGCTCAGCGGCGCTGTCTACCGACTGGTCGAGTCGAACAAGCCACAGCTTATCCTCGACGGCAGCGTACCGGCCGGTTACTATTACGAGAATGCGGGTGAAAACACCTATACGGGTCTCGAACTCGAAGGCCGCACAGCCTTCGATAATGGGATGAGCCTGATGGCCGCGTATTCTTACAATCACGCCGAGATCACAGGCAACCCGACGGCCAGCCTGATCGGCAACACGCCGACGACCACGCCCCGCCATATCGCATCGCTTTGGCTGAATTACGCTGTCCCCGAGGACATGGCCATTGGAGGCCTCAGCATTGGCGGCGGTGTCCGCGCCACAAGCAGCTCCTACACCAGCGATGCCAATACGGGGAAGAACGGCGGCGCGGTTTATCTCGACGCCTCTCTGTCCTACGATTTCGGCGCCAAGTCTCCGGAGCTGGATGGCCTTTCGCTGGCCGTCAGCGCGACGAACCTCGCCAACCGCGAAGAACGGGTTTGCAACGGCGGTGAACTCTATTGCTACTTCGGTCAGGGACGCACCGTTCTTGGCTCGCTGAAGTACAAGTGGTAGCACGGAGGGCACCGGGAACCGGGCGCGTTGAGCCTGCGCAGGGCTGCGCGCCCCGGATCACCTGGAACAGGAAATGCCTGACATGACCAAAGCCTTCACCGTCCATGATCTTGACCTTGTGATCGATGGCAACCCTGTACTGTCGAAGGTCAGCCTCGACTTTCCTGCAGGAGAGGTCGTCGCGCTTGTCGGCCACAACGGGTCGGGTAAATCCAGCCTCATGAAAATCCTGGCCCGGCAGCTCATCCCGACAGCCGGATCGATCGTCCATGCCGGCCAAGATCTGGCCCAGTATAATAGCCGCGACTTCGCACGCGCGGTCGCCTATTTGCCCCAGGATCTTGGCACCGGCTCGGACATGACGATCCGCGAACTGGTCGCTTGCGGCCGCTATCCGTGGCACGGCGCGCTTGGACGTTTTTCCGATCACGACCGGCAGAAGGTGGAGGCTGCGATCGCCGCGACACATATCGAGCCTTTTACCGATCGAATGGTAGGGACGCTGTCCGGCGGCGAGCGTCAGCGCGCGTGGATCGCCATGCTGATCGCGCAGGACGCAAACTGCCTGCTACTGGACGAACCGACCGCAGCGCTTGATGTGGCCCATCAGGTCGAGGTCCTGTCACTCATCCGTCGGCTGGCGCACGAAGGCGGCCAAAGCGTCGTCATCGTCCTGCACGACATCAATATGGCTGCCCGTTTCTGCGACCGTATCCACGCGCTCAAGAGTGGACAGGTGGTTGCGAGCGGCACACCCAACGATATCCTGACATCACAGACGCTTCGCACCATCTATAGCATCGACATGAACGTGATTACCGTTCCCAACCTGCTGCATCCGCTTGCTTATGCCTGTTGAACCCCATCTCGACCTTACGATCTCGCGACGTTCGTTCCTGCACGGCGCGGCACTCGCGGCCGTTTCGATGCCGATGCCGGTCCTCGCCGAAGTCGCGGGACAAAGAGTCGTCAGCCTTGACTATGGACTGTCGTCGACACTGTTGTCGCTCGGCCTGCCCCCGGTCGGAATTTCCGCGCTTGCCGATTGGGACAAATGGGTTGTCGAACCCGAGATGCCGTCGTCGGTCGCCGATATAGGCAGTGCCCACGAGGTCGATTTCGAGGTTCTCCTCCAATTGAAGCCGGATATCATACTGACGACGCCCTATCTCGACGAACTCATGCCCAGGCTTCAGTCGATAGCTAAGGTGGTGCGGATCGAGGTATTCACGCCGGGTGGCGGGGATATCCTACTGGCTGCGGAGATAGCGACGCGCGAACTTGCGATAGCACTCGGTCGTGAACGGCAAGCAAGTCAATTCCTAGCACGGGCAGATTCCCATTTCGACGCCTGCCGCGCACGATTGAAGCAAAGCGACAAACCTCCCCTTGCACTGGTGACGTTTCTGGATGCCCGCCATGCCCGCATCTATTCCGCGCCCGGCCTGTTTCACACCGCGCTGGAGCGGATAGGCTTGCGCAATGCGTGGACACGGCCATCGAACTACTGGGGATTTGAAACGATCGGCATAGAGCAGCTTTCCGAAATCACCGATCCGGGCGCCCGCCTGATCGCGCTCGACCCGATCCCGGCCGACGTCCATCCGACCATTGCCAATAGCCCGCTCTGGAAGGCGCTCCCATTCTCTCGCCCCGGACATTTTTCCATCATCCCACCCGCACTGATGTTCGGCATGGTCAACGAAGCCACGCGCTTTGCAGGCCTGGTGACCGACCTTCTGGAACAGGATGCATGACCGCCCTTCGCCGTGATAATCTCGGGCCTGCGCTGGTATTCCTGGGCCTGATTGCCGCAGGATGCTGTGCCTCCTGGTTTCTCGCAGCGCCCGTCTTATCGGGGGCGGACGCGCCAAGCGGCGAGATGGAGCGTCTAGTGCTCTACGCATCCACCCTGCCGCGGCTTGCCACCGCGCTCATCGCAGGGGCGGCGCTGGCTTTGTCGGGCGCGCTCTTCCAGCAGGTCCTGCGAAATCCGCTGGCGGACCCGACCACTCTTGGCGTGTCGGCCGGGGCGAACCTGGCGCTGGTTCTTGTCTCACTTTTCATCCCCAGCCTGTTCGGCGCAGGTCGGGATATTGTCGCGCTGGCAGGCAGCGCGGCGGCGGCGGCCATCGTGATCGGCCTCGGCGCGCGGCGGGGGTTCTCGCCCTATTCTCTCGTGCTGTCCGGCATGGTGCTCAGCCTCTGGTGCGGCGGCTTCTCGGCGATCCTGACCTATCTGAACGAACGCTATCTTGCCAGTCTGTTCATCTGGGGTGCCGGTTCGCTGGCGCAGCAGAGCTGGGCCATACCCATCTCGCTTAGCTGGAAGATCGTAATCATCGGCGCAGTCTGCTCGCTTGTTATTCGGCCCCTGTCGTTGCTTGACCTCGGAGACAGCAACTCGGTTTCACTCGGGGTGAAGCTTGTACGTCTGCGCATCGTCGTGATCGCTTGTGCGGTCGCATTGGCCGCGTTCGTCACCAGTGCTGTCGGCGTGATCGGCTTTATCGGACTGGTGGCGCCGACGCTGGCGCGACTGTCCGGCGCGCGCCGGCCAGCACAACTTGTCGTCTGGTCGACGCTGATCGGCGCCGGCCTTCTCTTCATGACCGATGCCATATTGCAGCTCATTGCGGGCGGGATCGGAAATTTCCTGCCCACCGGCGCGGTCACGGCCATATTCGGTTCGCCGCTTCTTCTCGCCATGCTGCCACGCCTGCGGGTCAGGCACAGGATACAGCAGGTCGTACCGCATTTACGGACACGGCAATGCAGAGCCTCCATGTCAACCTCTATCGCGATCATAATCCTCTTTGTTCTGTTGGCCGCCGCACTGTTCCTAGGGCGCGCTCCCGACGGTGGCTGGAGCCTGCTGTCAGGCGAATTCTTCGACGAAATCCTGTCCATACGATCACCGAGAGTTTTTGCAGCCCTTGCCGCCGGTGCCATGCTCGCCGTCGCAGGCTCGATCCTGCAGAGACTGACCGGGAACGAGATGGCAAGTCCAGAGGTTCTGGGCATTAGCGCCGGAGCGACCTTCGGCGTTTCCATTGCGCTCTTTGCGGTCGCGCCCGGCCTTCCCGGTCAGTTGGCCTATGCCGTCTGCGGCGGCTTTACCGTCCTTGCCGTCATTCTCCTGACGTCACAGCGTTCGAACTTTGCGCCGGAGCGCGTTCTACTTGCCGGCATAGCGCTCAGCGCCATGGTCGATGCGCTGGTCGGGGTGCTGAATTCGACGGGCGATCCTCGTGCCGTTCTTTTGCTGCGCTGGATGAGCGGCTCGACCTACCTGATCGATGCCGGTACAGCTGCCACCGAAATGGTGATTGCCGTAGTTCTGATCGCCGCTGCGTTGTTTGCCCGTCGCTGGCTCGACATCCTGCCCCTGGGACCTGCGCCATCGGCTGCGGTCGGTGTATCGATTTTAGCCTCGCGACTCACTCTCTTTGCACTCGCCGGACTGATGACAGCCGCAGCGACATTAACGGTCGGCCCGCTTTCCTTCGTCGGCCTGATGGGACCCCATCTTGCACGGGAAGCAGGCCTGACCCGCGCCCTTCCACAAATGATCGGTGCGGCGCTCATCGGCGGCGCATTGATGGTGGTCGCGGATTTCGCCGGACGCACCATCGCCGCCCCCTACCAGATCCCGGCCGGCTTGATCGCGGCGCTGATCGGCGCCCCGTTTTTGATGTTGCTGCTGAACCGGCGAGGATAGCCGATAGAACTGAAGCCAAGGCGATGGATCGGGTGTGAAAGAAATCGAACCATCGACCAGGACCTCAGATTAGTCGGAGATCCGCGACGTCCGCGTGGCAAATGGCATACTCACCAACGTCATCATGGGTTGTGGTCCGCACGGTGGAGGATCAATTGCGATGAAGATGAAATCCGATTGAGCATTTTATCGAGAAGCTCGTTGTCGGTTCATGCACTGTGACACCTTCGGTGGATTGGTCTCGCTCGAAAGCCACAGGCATTCAACTCGCCGTATTCTCGAAGACGCGCCGGAGCATGGTATTGGCCGCGACGGGTCGACGTTTCCGGTGAGACGCCGAAGGGAAGAACGCAGCCTACTTTCTGTCTACCGATGTGTCGGCGTTAGATTGAAGGCTCTTTCTGACGTCAGCTCGCAATAGGCCCAAACTTTTCCCCGCACTATCTTCACGAGACGATCCTCGCGCTGACCGGCTTTCGAAAGCGTTCGGACCTGCAAAAGCTCTCCGCTCGTGAGGCACAATGTTTGACATGGTCGCAGCTTGATTGGTCCTAATCAAATCGCCGTGCAACTTGCCATGTCGGAAAATGCAGTTCGCATTAATCTGCACACGGCCAGGAAGAAACTTGGCGCGTACACCAGCTACGGCGCTGTCGCCAAAGCGATCCGCCGCGAACTGGTCGGAACCTAGCTGAATTTCATCAACCTGGCGAAATCGACAGGTTGCGGCATCCGATCGCGATGCGCACTAATGGTCGCAACAAGCGCACATAACGATCTGGGGAGGCCTTGCAACGTCTGAGACGGAAGGACGCGACCATGGTCGACATCGACGTAATCGAACAGTGGCGCTCCGCGCCAAGGCTTACTTCCTTTGCATCGTTTTTCGACCGCACGGCGAACGGCACCGGAGGGGCACCCGATCGCGGTGAACCTCTAGTAGACCTGAGCTTGCTTGACTTTGACCTTGATTGCGCCGTTTTCGCCGACACACACCGCCGGCTATGGGGACCATTTGACATACATTATTTCGCCAGCATTCCCTATCGGATTGAAGAAGAATGCCGGTTAGGTTCATCCATCCTGGCGTATGCCTTAAGGAGCTGGGCCCGATCGCGCTCGCAAACGAAGATCTATACGCTCGGCACGGGTACGGGCTGCATGTCACGAGCGATTGCATCGCTTGGTGGCGGTCGCCTCGAAACTCTTTGTTGCAGTCCCACCGCAGCGAACGGTGAAGCCTTCTACGCCAATCGCGGTAGCGTTCATGCGCATTTCTTCCTAGGACCATTTTTCGATTTGAATGAAGAACGCTTGGCGGACGATCCCGAACTGCAACCGTTTCGCGGCGGATTTGACGTACTTTTTGAGGACACAACATTCCAGATGTACAACCGCGACAGGACGAGACAGCTCGAATTCGTTGTTCCAAAAATCAAGCCGGGAGGCTTGTTGATCCAGGTTCAAAAGCTCGCTCACGAAGATGTTGAGATTTACCGAATGCGCGAGCGACAGAAAGACGAGCTTTTCAAGCCGCGCTACTTTTCGCCATCCGGGATAGCTGACAAGAAGGATGAGGTGCTCGACACCATGGAAAGGCTACAGGTCGATCTCGCGACCACTGCGGCGGCGTTGCGCGAATTCTTTCGCTATTCGGTAATTACCTGGAACAGCGGCAATTTTTACACCTTCGTCTCGTCAAACGCGCGCGAAACCATTCGCGAGTTCATCGCTCTCATGCTGAAGCCTGCGATACCGCCCGCGTTCTGTCATCATCTACTGCCGACCGTCCTGGTCGATACAGATACTGATCCGATAGCCCCGGCGCTTGTGTGGCGCCAACCGAAACAGATGGGAGCATTCGAACAACACCGGTCGCTTGTTTCTTGAACATTGGTCATGGGACATGTCTACTTCTACCACGCACTATAGCAGCGTTTCAGAGATCCGGTCAGCGCTCACGGCCCTTATGCCATCAATCCAGCCCTTTTGGAGCCAGTCGCTCGAGGCATATTCAGCGGAGGCCTACCGACTGGATAGAGCGCAATCGGCGAGCTTCGTGCGTAATCACGCAATGACGCGTCTGCGGGCAGCGGTAGAACGCGCCGCACTCAGAGCAGGCTACGATGCCAAGGAAGCGATGGCTGCGGGCCGTGAACTGCTCGGCTCTCCAGTCATGCAAACCGGCCCTCATTGTCTGCTGCTCGTTGAGCCGGATGCCTTTTACACGCACCTGTTCAGCCTTCTGGGCCTGACCGCACATGACCGAGACTGGCACATCACCTATTTCGGCACGACAATGTCTTTTAAGGAATCGGCGAAAAAGGGGCCTGGATGGCTCAGGGTCGAGGAGGAGCCTCTTAACCTTTTCGGTCTGCCCCGAAGTCGGATGGAAGGACGCAGCATCTGTTGCCCAAACGGTCCCTATCATTTCGCGCTGACCAATTCGGATGGTGAAAGAGCAGCAAGCCTGGCGTCCCGGAAACTTCTGGACGACCTCCCCTTTTCCTCATTTGACTCCGCTGCTGACGCTATCAAAAACGCAAACCAAGTATTATGGCGAAAGCGGATCACATCACCCGTGAAGCTGCTGCAGCTCGATGATTTCGATATTGCCGAGCTCATCGCCGACCACCTGGATGACAAGTCCTCTTGGATGGCGAACTGCTTCGTTTCGGGAGGGGAAGCAGAAAGACTTTCTGCAGATATCGATGGGCTAAACGTGGGTCCTTGGAGAGGGTGGATCAGAAGAACGACTGATCATTTCTGGCTGGTCAAGACGAATAGTGTTGTACCATTGCGGCTGAGTGCCGGCTATCTGCGCAGCGACGATGCATCCCATTGCGACATCGAATTTACTCCGTCTGCAATCTCTGCGGCAATCCGTGATCGAAGGCTTCTTCCGAGCCTGTTTACGGCGTTTCTCGTGCTTTCGATATTGCCGGGTGTCCGCGCGCTTGGAGGATGCCGGCAAACGATCTATCTCCCGCTTATGCGTTACCTCACCTCTTTAAGTCTCATGCGGTCCGGTGATTGCAAACTCCTGGATGCGCTGAAGCAGGATGAGCGACCCGGAAACTGGGGGCATCGTGTCATTCTGCCCGCAAACGCAAATCCCGTCACGGAGATCTATGCAGCCGGTGGCGTTCAACCGTTGCTCGAGAAATATCGAAGGATGACCGTGGCTGAGGCGAGTGGTGACTTGTCGGCCTTCACGAAAGATGCGATCTGGGCCGAAATGTCCAAACACCTCGCGAGCGGGCGTGTTTCGCCCGACTCACCTGAATGGTCCTGGTCAGTGGTATAATGACTTTTCGCGACATAACCCTCAAAACATGAATTCCGTGGTCAGTGATCACGGCGGTCATTGCCGGACATTTGCGCAACAATCACCTGACGATGGAAACGGCCTACGGCTGACAGTGGTGGAATAGATCACGCCACGAATTAATTGGAGCCGGCGGTGTGCTTAGATACGACCGGCGTGTCGACCCGGATAATTGCGTCCTGCATAGGCTATCGCGACAGTGGTTGTTCATCGTCGATCGGGATCAGCCGGTTGGGTAACGCGCTGCTCCATCTCCAAAGGACAAGATTGATGTCGTCGTCAGTTGCGGCGGGTGCGAAGCTCTTCACGATCAGCCCACAATAACCGTCAGCTGCAAGCTGACGCGCGAAGGTTTGCGTTCTCGCCTCTGGCGCAGACTTCACCTGACCACGCCACGTCGGATCGGCGAGTGCCGCTGCGTCTATTCCTTGCATCCGGACGGCCGCTTCGTTTCGGCAGTCAAATACCTGTTCAATATCGGCATCATATGAGACAAGCGTCATCGGTTGCAGATTGCCGATCCGATTGGCTTCTTTTAACGCGGTTATGATCGTCAGCGATGTGTAAAGGGTCGGTACGCCTTTCAAGTTAAACCGGCCGCCGTACAGTTCTGCTTCGCGTCCCGAAATGGGTTCAAAGGTGCAGACCGGATTAAGCGCCCGGTAGAGCTTTCCTTGATAGCGCATGCGAGACTATGCGTGAATGCCGGCGTCGACCGCGTCGATATAGTCGAGCACCTCGGCGGCGCGTCCGTTGCGGACCAGTTGCATCGCAGTCTGGCCCGAGAAGCCAGACAGCGGCTCTGAGCGATACCAGGCATACGCAATAAGTGCTGAGCCGAAGCGTCGCTCGACTTTGTTCACGATCTCAATCATCTCGCGAAGGCGCCGCTGCGTCTTATCGGAGCGAATTCGATCCTGTCGCTGGATCGCGTCTCTCCCGAGTCCCACGGTGCGGGCGACCTCTGCGCTAGTTGTGCGAAACGCAACGGCGATCTTACGCGGTGCGAACAGTCCGTCGTCTGCATATTGTGCGAGACTCATGTTAAACCCTTATTCCAAATGGCCGTCAGCACAGACGCTATGTAACGCCACTAATGGCGTCTTTCAATGCCTTTCCAAAACACGCAATTGGGTGAAGACAGCCGCTGATTGGTCTTCCGGTCGTCGCTGTCGATCAACCGCCGTCAAAATTTGCGCACAGGCATAGATTGGATTAATGCCTGAAAGCTCTGCCCTGCGCCGGCCCATGCGTTTTTCGAACCGACCACGTAAAGGTTCTGTTTTGCCCGCGAAATAGCAACATTGAGGATATTGGGAGGATTGCCCGCCCAAACCCGCGCCCTGTGCTGACCGGGTTTAGGTGCGCCAAGCAATAGAATGACCGTCTCTGCTTCCCGACCCTGAAACGTATGGATCGTTCCAACTCGATCGCGAACCCAGGTCGCAGCGTCCTCTCCGATCGCCTTGAAGATATCGGTCTCGCGCTCGAGTTGACGACGCATCTCCGTTTCAACGATCTTGAAAGGCGAGATAACGAATATGTCTGGAGAGACAATGCCAAGCGTTGCGATCCTGCGCATCATTCGGACAACCACGTCCCCCTCGCCCGGCGACCATTTGGTGTCTGCGTCTGCATCAATGTCGAACCAACAGGATGGCCCAAAATCCCGCCCCACTTCACCGGGATCTGGATCCGAGACTGCGTGGACCATCTGGCCATCATAGGCGATTGCGTTGGATATGCTGAACATCGGATCCTGGCAACGTCGGTGAACAAGCAGCGGAAACCCAACTCGTCGCAGGCCTGCATCGGCATTGAACATAGACTGAAACGGTGAACCGTGATCCGCCAGGGTCTGAACAGATGCCGTGGGAGCGGACCAACGATCCTGATCTATGTCGAAGAATTTGCAGATCTCTAGATTGAGTTTCTCGGGAAGAGAGACCACCGGCGGTATTTGCAATGGATCACCAACAACGATCGAGCGTTTGGCCCTCATTATTGCGCCGACCGCCGCCTGCGGTACGGCCTGACCGGCTTCATCGACCAGGAGCCAGCCGATTGTCTCCGAACCGAGATCACCGAACATCGTATTGACGGATGCAAACGTCGTCGAAACGGCTGGGACCACCATGAATAGAGTGGACCACAGGTCGCCAAGCAACGCCTTGTGGCTCGGGTTCGCCAGAGCGCCGGCGGTAAACGCACTCATCAAGATATTAAGGTTATGAAGGACCTTCTGTGCCGAAGCATCAACAAATGCCTTCTGGACATTGAGAGCCGCCGCAAACAGAGCCTCCCGCTTTCGATGAAGGCTATCCGGTAACCAGGGTGCCGTCAGATTAATTGCCTCATGGCTTTGGGCGAAGAAGTCGTCATCGATCACTTGTGCGCCGAGCGTCGCTTTGGCGGTCTCAATGGTCTCTTCATGCCTGGCAGCATTTGAACGCAGCGTCTGCAACTCTTGGTCTGCTCGGCCGATCTCTGCCTTCTGGCGTGCCAGCTCTGCCTTTACCGCGTTATGTGTCTCGCTTGCTTGCATCTGCCTCAGCCGAGCATTGTCGCTGATGCGATCAATGTCGGCTTTGCGAACTTGCCACGCTCGCCAGGACGATGTTCCAAACAATCGAGCAAAGAAGCCAGGACGCCCCAGACCATGAGCGTGGACATCATTTCGCGCCCGCTCAAATTCGGATTGTGCTAGGAAAAGAGCTCCACGAGCTTCGCTTTCCTGTGCGCTCGCCCGTTGAACGGCCAGAGCTATTGGTTCGCGTCTGATCAGAGCAGCAGCGGTCGCCTTCTTCAAGATCGGCAACTCTAGACAAGATCTTCGGATAGCCTCAAGTGCCGAAATTTCTGAATCGATTTGTTTGCGAAGTGTCGAAAACCGATTTCTTGCTTTTCTCCAATTCGACAACGCTGCGGCTTCACTGACCGGCGGGGACTCGTTTGTCACCACGGACGGGATTTCCCGCCGGATCACTTTACCGTATTCGTCCTTGATTTCTCGCAGGACATCATCACCTTTGGCCGCTTTCAGGTAAATCCGGTAGCCACCGTCGTCGTGCCACCAAAAAGTCTGCTGAAACGCAGCGCGATTACCTCCATTGCCCAGAACTGCCGCGATCAGACCCCACGTTCTCTTCTGTGAACGATCCGCATCATCGTCATCATCGACGCCAAAGCGTTTCGGATTGGCAACGAGGTCACTGATGGAGCGCAGGTAAGAAATCTCATCTGCCCGTCCGTTGTTTTTAAGAAGCGGCAACTCCTCGCTGACGTTCTGAACGGCTTTGTTATTACTGGAAGCTATGACGATCTCATGCCCGCGTAGGCTTTGATCGAGGTGATAGAAGTGGAAAAAAGCGTTGCCGCCTACGCCCATCTTCTGCCCCGTGGTTGAAAACGCATCGAGCGGCTTCTCAAATCGCACCATGGCAGATGCACGATCAAACACGCATCCAACCACGACATCTCGAAGGAGCGTTGTTTTTCCCGTTCCAGGCGGACCATTCACCCCGAGAATACCGGTTTTGTTGACCAGCTCTTCTCTCGCGACATTGACTGCGGCCTGCTGCAGCAGGACGAGAGGATGGTGACCGTTTGAGGGCCATCGGGCCTGAGGTGCTTTTGCGGGCGCTACGTACGGCTCGACCGCCGAAGGCGGCGCCAGGACATCGCTCGGATGGGAAATCGTCGAAATTCCTAAATATCGGCTGAGCCCCTCACCCTGCCGGCCGGAAGCGACAAGCTCTGATGCCAGTCCGATATCGTCGAGGAAGAAAGAATTAAGAAGCGAGGGCTCCGGAGGCGTTCTGGCCTTAAAATGGTGAAAAACCTTGAGCGCGAAGGTGGGCGCTTCCAATAGTTCTTCCGGAACAGCAAACTGCCGCACCAGCCATTCATAGGCGGCGGTGATAGTCGCTGCGTCAAGGGGGAGCGGGTTGCCATCCCGATCCTTTCGACGCATGATTTTTTCTAACTTATCAAGCACAACGGTTTGAACCCGCGGCCAGTTACCAAGATGGCCAAGCTTGCGCTGAAGCGCCGGCTGCAATGCCCAAGCGAAGCTTGAAACAGCAATGGCATTGTCGTCCAACAGATAGCCATCCTTGTCGACGAGAATGGCCGCCATGACTGCCTTGCGCCCATCCGGTCTTGAACGCTCTTCGTCTTCCCCAAAGGCCTCAACAAGCAGGTCCGTCGCCCGATCGAGGGCAATGCAACCGAGGACAATCTGGAAGAAGAGGCGATGGTTGGGTTTCGCTTTCAGACCTCGTTTCCACGGAAGCTCTGCAGCGGAAAAGGGCACGATCCTGCTACGCTCCCCAGAAGCAAGATCCTCAGCCCTTTTGTAGCTTTGAGGCGAGAGCGCTTCCAATGCGGTCCAGGCAGACAAGATCGAGGCCGGATCATCCTTCCTGCCGGAAGGCGTAAAGCCTTGGAGATCGTCAAGTTCAACAGCGGGCTGATCCGCAACAGCTTCACTTGGTGCCTCCCATGGAGGAGTAGGTCTTGGCGCCGAGCTAGACTGGTTTGTGGAGTGTGGCCCCTCACTTTCGGCACGCGTCGGGCCTGCCAAGGCCCGCAGGGCGTCGTTCACTTCCTGACCGAGAACCGCAGCTTTTTGAACGCTTCGTTTCGATAGCTCATAGGCCAGCAGCTTTAGCTCTGCTTCGTTGGTATTGAATGTCTCGAAATGGGTCCGAAGCTCGACGATAGTCTTCTGTAAATAAGGCCGCTGCATGCAAAAATCCATAAGAACTCGACAAGCAATCGCTTATTCAGAGTTGCATGTCGAGTGCAATCGGAGGAATTGGATTACGCGAGTTCGCTAGGTAGGTCTCTGCTTCGACCCAGACCAGCCATTGCATGATCAACCCACCATCGACAGCGTATTGGCGCCCAGTAACGTAGGACGAGTCTGTTGAAAGAAGGAAAAGGGCGACGGCAGCAGCCTCCTCGGGGGTGCCAACACGACCCAGAGGAACCTGATCCACGACAAAATTCTCAAAGTCCTTCCGTGCTTCGTCTGAAAATTCGTCTTAATCGGCCCGATTACCAGCGAATTTACCCGAGCCCTGACCAAACCCATGCCGTTTGTGCCAGCGGTGAGTTGCATCTCATCGCCTTGGTTGGGAGGGAGTCACCGCCGCACGAGCTATCGAATGACGACGTCGGCAAAGTTTTTGACAATCAGGCCGAGCGCGAAGCACAATCTCGGTCTATCGGCAAATGACTTGGTGGGATTTGCGAATTGCGTTTTGACGCGCTCCCGTCTACTTTTATCTGGGATTGTTCGGCGCGGCCATAGCTCTCGCTACTCCGTACTCGGTGACGGTTCAGAAAATTTTCTGGCATCGATCGTGTCCCGGCTGCGTAAAGCTTATGGATTCCTAAAACGAACCCCTACTCCGCCGCCGTTCGTCGGAATAAATTCAATGCCAGCATCCTCGAGTGCCTGCTGGATCGCTTTCAAATTGGCGGCAGTAATCGGGGGGCGCCCATCGTGCACCTCTGCTCGGCTTATTGTGGCCACCCCAACGGAGGCGGCATTCGCAAGTTCTTTCGCGCTCCAGCGAACAAGCCCGCGTGCAGCTCTAATCTGCGCACCAGTGATTTCATAGTTATCATCTGATTTCAAATTGATCATCGATGAGTATTCTGCTAACAAGTGACTGCCCAATTTCTTGCGGCGACTGCACCCCATGTTGGAGCATCGGATGCAGTCTAACCAAACCCTAGCTGTCTGGAGCTCGGATCATGGCTGATTCTGAGAATAGCAGAACTTTGCCTGCAATCACGTGCAGAAACCCTTTACAAACAACAGAGTGGTTTCTGGCCAGGAATATCGCGGATCAGAAACGCTGGGTTCCCGGCATCCGCGACGTCGCCCTGGTAAGGTGGGATGCCTGGATGCTTGCTTTTCGGGAGCTCGGCCGTCGAAGCCGCGAGCAACAGGAGCTGGAGAGCAAGCTGTTTGCCTTGGTTCCCGCTGCAAGAGTGGAGATCCAGCTTCCCGAAGGTGGAGTGGCCGTCGTGTCCTCCATCAAGGAAATTCAGGACAAGCTTAGAGGCGGAAGTTTCGCAGATGCGCGCGCGAATGCGGCGGCCGAACTACTTTCTAAGCGGCGGCGGTGGGATGCGGCGGACGTCTCAGTCGGATACAGCCGTGCCAAGCGAGCGGAAACCGAAGCTTCGTTCATTGAGGAGCGATTGGCTGCCGAACTGTCGGAAGCGCCGGCAATGTCGACTGTCGCTGCAGCCGCGAAACTTCATTGTATCCTGAAACGCGGAGCGCCGCGGTCTGATAGCGAAGAATTTCCCTGGCCGCAGTTGAGTGCGATGCTGGTCGATCTGCTCGCGATGAACGGCGTGTGCTCCCTGCCTGGTCGTGATCGCTGAGCTCGATCGCCTATTGAAGTTTGGCGCGATTTCCTCGGCGATCGCTGTGTTTAGATTCGCTTCCTCTAAACCGGATCTGATCGACATCTCGGGAAAAATTAAACGAAATTTCCGCTTTTAATAATCATCGCGTTATGCAATGTAGAGTATACCACTACAGAGTATGCAATTCATAATTAGGAATTCCTAACCTGCGACGCCGCCAGCGCCTGTCGCGGAAAGGATGGCGTACGCGTCGAGACAACTCCTCGTCGCAATGAAGGAATGCTGAATAATCCAAAAAAGAAGGGAACGACGAAATGCAACTCATGCACAAATACCGGCCGCCATTGCAGGCGCTGGCACTCGCGACCGTGCTCTCCACCGGTCTTGCCGCAACAACGGTGATGGCGGAGGAACTGCGTATCGGGACACAACTGAAGCTGATGACGCTCGATCCGCATTATGCCGATCTCAACGAAAACAACGCGCTTCTCGCCCATGTATATGAGCGCCTGGTGAGGCAGGACGAGCATCTCTCTCCGCAGCCGGCTCTCGCCCTCTCCTGGAAGCGGCTGGCCCCAACGCTATGGGAATTCAAGCTTCGCGAAGGCGTGAAATTCCATGATGGCTCTCCCTTTACCGCCCAGGATGTCATTTACTCGATCGAGAGAGTCCGTGACTTTTTGAAGCCCCCGAGCGGAGGCTTCCAGTCTTACACGAAGCCCATCAAATCCGTGATCGCGCCAGATCCCATGACCGTCGTGATCGAAACCGATGGCGAGGCTCCTACCCTCCCGATTCAGATGACAACGCTGTTCATCCTTCCGCACAAGACAGGTGGTTTCGCGACGACCGAGGAACTAAATGCTGGCGCGCAGCCGAACGGAACCGGCCCATACAGGTTCAAGACCTGGCAATCCGGTGAAGGGCTCACCCTTGCAAGCAACATCGAGTACTGGGGCGGTGCGCCGGCATGGACCGATGTGACCTTCCGCGTGATCGAAAGCCCAGCCGCTCGTGTTGCAGCTCTGACAACAGGTGATGTCGATCTGGCCGACTATATCCCAGCGCGAGACGTCGAAGGTCTCAAGCAACGGGGCCTGAAAATCGAAAGCACCAGCGCTTCCCGCTCGAACTTCCTGCAGTTTGATATAGGTAGCGATCAGCCGCCCGGCGTCACCGACAAGAGCGGCAAACCGATCGGCAATCCTTTCAAGGACAAGCGTGTTCGTCAGGCGTTGACCATGGCAACCGACCGCGCATTTCTCGCCGACAAGATCCTCTCGGGCTACGGCACTGCAGCGGCACAACCGTTCCCTCCGGGCTTGTCCGGAACGTCGTCAAAGCTAACAGTCGGCCCGCCGGACTATGATGGTGCAAAAGCACTGCTTGTTGCCGCCGGATACCCGGATGGGTTCAGCGTCGTGCTTGCCGGACCGGGCGGCCGCTATCCGGGTGACGCGGAATCTCTGCAAGCCATTGCGCAGAACTGGGCTCGCATCGGCGTAAGCGTCCAACCCGTCGTCTCACCCTTCTCGGTTTTCATGACCAGACGCTCCAATGGAGAGTATCCTCTTTGGTATGGCGGATGCTCAGGTGAAGCCGTGACTCTTTGCCTTGACGGTGTCCTCGCGTCTCCAAACCCAGTGCTCGGCACAGGCTCGTTGAACTACGGCCACTACGAGAACAAGACGTTCGACCAGATGCTGATCGAAGCCAAGGCGATGGAGGAAGGTCCGGCAAGAAGCGAAGCGCTCGCGAGCGCTACGGAATTCGTCATGGCCGACTATCCGACCATTCCACTCTATCATTTCCACTTGATCGTCGGACACGGCCAGAAGGTCGGATCCTACACAGTGCATCCGCGCGGTTGGACAACAGCCATGCAAACCGCTCCGCCGACTGAGTGAGGATCTAGCACATGGTATCGACAATTGTTGGAAGGCTTTCACAAGCCTTCCTTCTCCTCCTCGTCATGTCGCTCATCGGCTTTGTCGGCATTCACAGCGTTGGAAATCCGGCCTTCAATCTCGTCAATGTCGAGACCGCAACTGCCGAAGACATCCGCCAGGCAACAATCGCGCTCGGTTTGGATCAGCCATTATGGCACCAGTATTTCCTGTTCATCGGCAGCGTTGTGACTGGGAATTTCGGAATTTCCTATATCTATCACCTGCCGGCATTCCAGCTGGTGATGGGCAAGCTCCCCGCAACCCTCGAACTCGCAATCGTTGCGATGATGATTGCTGCTCCGACAGGGATACTGTTGGGTCTGCTCGCCGGCCGCCGTAAGGACAAGCCGGTGGATCTGGCTATCCTCCGATTTAGCGTGATCGCACTCAGCATACCGTCCTTCTGGCTGAGCATGATGCTCATCCTGATCGGCGCTATCCTGACGGGCTGGTTTCCATCGGGCGGGCGGGGTCCAACAGGAACGCTCCTTGGAACCGAGTGGAGTTTCCTGACCCTCGATGGGCTGCGGCAACTCACCCTTCCGGCGATGGCCCTTGCTCTTCCAAACATCGCACTCATCGCAAGGCTGACTCGATCCGGAACGATCGAGGTCGAAACCCAGGACTTCACGCGGTTTTGCCACGCGAAAGGCCTCTCGCCATGCCGCATCCTGTTCAGGCATACCCTGCCAAATATCAGCGTTCCGATCGTAACGATCATCGGCATGCAGTTCGGTGGAATGCTGGCCTTTGCAGTGGTCGTGGAGTCGATCTTCAACTGGCCAGGCGTCGGAAAACTGCTGATCGACTCGATCCTGCTTCTCGACCGCCCGGTCGTCATGGCAACCCTCACTTTCATCTCCATCGCTTTTGTCGCCCTCAACGCACTCGTGGACCTGTTTTACGTCGTTGTCGATCCGCGAACACGCCACAGCGCCTGAAAGGTATCTTAATGAAAACCGATACAATACGCGCATTCTGGAAACGCCCTGGCCGATCCTGCCTCAGCATGCCGCTGCTGATATTGATGGCCTACGTCCTGCTGGCAGTCGCGGCGTCTCTGGTGGCCCCCCAAAACCCTTATGACCCGTTGCAGATATACGCTTGGGAGTCATCGTCGTATCCGGGAACTGCCGGCAGCGCTGGTTACACATACCTGCTCGGAACCGATGGACTTGGACGCGACATATTCAGCACCGTCCTTTACGGATTGCGGATAAGCCTCTTCGTCGCCTTCACCAGTACGGCACTCGCTGCTCTCATTGGTGTGACTGCCGGTGTAACAGCAGCCTATGCAGGCAAGTGGGGCGACGCCTTGATCATGCGGATCGTCGATCTGCAGCTCAGCCTGCCGACCATCCTTGTTGCCCTCATCGCCATCGTTACACTCGGACCTGGTATCGACCGCATCATCCTGGCCCTCGTGATCGTGCAATGGGCGACCTACGCTCGCGTCACACGCGGCGTCGCGATGAGCGAGGCAACCAAGTCATACCTGGATGCGGCGCGCCTCCTGCGCCTGCCGACCCAGCGTGTCATTTTTCGCCATCTTCTCCCAAACAGTATTGCTCCCGCTATCACCCTCGTTCCGATCGAGCTCGGTCATGCTGTAGCGCTGGAAGCGACGCTTTCGTTTCTCGGTCTCGGTGTGCCGATCGACAAGCCGTCCCTGGGGTCCGCCGTCGCCAATGGGTTTCAGTATCTGCTTACAGGACAATATTGGATCAGCCTCTTTCCCGGTTTGGCGCTGTTTGGCCTCATCGCAAGCATCAACTTCGTCGGCGAGGATGTGCGCCGGCGGCTCGATCCAAGGAGCCGTTGATATGGACCACCACAAGAGCGCCCCCCTCCTCGCGGTAGACAACCTCACGCTCAAATATCAGGGCGCCGCGACGGCAACGACCATCCTGAGCGAGGTCAGTCTGGAACTGCGACGAGGTGAGATACTCGGCCTGATCGGCGAATCCGGTGCTGGAAAATCGACGCTCGGCAATGCGGTCCTCGGTTTGCTTGCACCCGGATTTAGCCAGACCGGCGGACGCATTCTGTTCCAGGGACGCGCGCTCAATGAACTGAGCGACAAACAGCGGATGGAATTGAGGGGGCGCCGGATCTCGGCGATTTTCCAGGATCACACGGCATCGCTCGACCCGCTGATGACGGTTGGATCTCAGATCGTTGAAACGATACGGGCGCTGGACGGTGCCATGACATCGCGGCTGGCGAAAAGTCGGGCGCTCCAGCTCATGGAGCGCGTCGGGATCTCCGATCCCGCCACACGCTTCCGTCGCTACCCCCACCAGTTTTCCGGTGGTCAGCGCCAGCGTATCGTCGTTGCCATAGCATTGGCCGGCAGGCCGGATATCATCGTTGCGGATGAGCCAACCTCTGCTCTCGACGCGACGGTCCAAAAGCAGATCCTTGCCCTGTTGCGAAACCTGACCGACGAAACAGGGGTCTCGGTTATCCTGGTAACGCACGATATGGGCGTGATCTCGGAGATTGCCGACAGGGTTGCGGTTATGCGCCATGGCAAGGTCGTCGAGCAGGGGATAACATCCTCCCTTCTCGACACGCCTGTCGAGGTCTATACGAAAGATCTTCTCGCCGCAGTCCCGCGCCTGCGTCTACTTTCAGCGCAATCGCAATGTGACGGCGGGCCTCTTTCGGCGGTTTCTCATGGCAAGGTCGGAGCGCCGGATTGCCTTGATCCAATCCCGATATTGCGTGTTGAGAACATCACCAAGACCTATGCCGGTCGCAGTTTCCCCTGGTTTCGACGTGAACAGCAATCTCCTGCCCTTCGGGATGTCTCCATCGAACTGGCGCGAGGCTCCATAACAGGCATCGTGGGTGAGAGCGGCAGCGGCAAGAGCACATTGGGACGCATCGTTGCCGGGTTGGAAACGGCAGGGCGAGGATCACTCGACTTCGACGGCAGGCAGTTCGACATCTCTCTCGCCGGAAAGAAAAATGGGCTGCTCGGTCAGGTTCAGATGATCTTCCAGGACCCGGCGATGTCTCTAAATCCGCGCATGTCGATTGGTGCCGCCTTGGAGGAGAGCGTCTCGTTCGGAAGTCGGGGATCACCATCGGGTCGGCAGGACGTCGACGAGATGATGGATCGCCTTGGGCTTCCAAGGTCGCTGCTACCGAGCTTTCCGCATCAGCTTTCAGGAGGACAGAAACAGAGAGTGTGCATTGCCCGAGCACTTCTTGCCAATCCCAGCATCATCGTTGCTGATGAGCCGACCTCGGCGCTCGACGTTTCGGTCCAGGCGGACATTGTTAGGCTGCTGAAGGAAACCGTCAGCGAGCAAGGTGTCTCGATGCTGTTCATCTCTCATGACCTTGCGCTCGTGCAGGACCTTTGCAGCGCGATTTACATTTTCAGGGACGGCATCGTCGAGGATGCCGGCACTGCCGACTTCATCTTCTCCAAATCTCAAAATCCATACACCCGACGGCTCATCGATGCTCGTCCCGGCCGGTTCACACATTGACGGAAGGTCATCCACTGATCCGATACCAAGAAAATTCAATGATCCTTTCAGCAGGCTTCGCGCCTGATTGCTATCCAGGAAAAGCTCAATCATGTCCAAAATCTTCACGGTTGCCGTAACCGGTCAATCCCTTATCAAGCACGACATTCGCGGTATTGAAACGCCGGGCTTCAACAACGTACGAGAGGCGCTCCGCAAATCCGACTTCGCCTTCACAAATTTTGAAAGCACCATATTCGGCAGCCATGGCGGATGGCCGCTAAAAGGCTCGTTTTTCGGCGCCAGCCAGCCCGTCGTACTCGATACGCTTCAATCGCTCGGCATTCACGGTCTCTCCCTCTCGAACAACCATGCCTTCGACTTGGGCTCGCCCGGGATCCTGTCGACGCTTGAAGAAGTCGATCGTCGCGGCTTCTTGCATGCCGGCATCGGCCGGAACCAGACGGCTGCGGCTCGCTCCGGCAAGGGCTCGTTCAGCGGTCGCGAGGTTGCTCTTATCGCCATGGATGGCGGCCCTGGGCCAGACTTCATGTATGCCTCGGACGCATCCGCCGGCCGGCCAGAACGGCCAGGTGTCAATCGCCTGAAGCTGACCCAGATCATCGATGTGGATGATGAGGCGTTCCGACAGATTTCTGCGATCCGGGACAAGGTCGGCTATACGACGATGGACCTCGGCAATGACAGCCAGCCTGACGACAAACCCATTGTCGATGAAGTGACAGAGATCGCGCTAGCGCGGGGCCTTTACAGACGCTCTGAGGGATTCGCCCGAAACGTCAAGATCGATCAGGAGGATCTGGCAAGGAACCTTGCGGCGATTACCGCTGCGGCCGAAAATGGCTGCCACGTTATCGCCTATCTCCATCATCACCATTGGGCCTCGGACTGGTACCAGGTGCCGGGCTGGGTCGGATCGGTTGCGAAGCATTGCATTGACGCCGGCGCCACCATGTTTGTCAGCCATGGTGCTCCTGTGCTTCAGCCGGTCGAGATCTACAAGGGCAGGCCAATTTTCTACAGCCTCGGTAACTTCGTCTTCCACCTTCGGCCCGGAAAGTCCAAATGGACAGCCCGCGAAATCTGGGAGAGCGTGATCGGCCATTGCTTTTTCGACGAGAGCGGATCCCTGACTGGAATGGAGTTTCATCCGGTCGTCATCGGTGGCAGCGAAGGGCTGAAGCAGGAAGCGCTCGATCAACGCATTGTCCCTGAAATTGCCATCGGCGAGGACGCCCAGCGGATCCTACAACGGTTTCAAAGCCAGTGCGCGCTATTCGGCACGCAGATCAGGATCTCGGATGATGCCGCGTTCTACGATGTTGCTTGATAGGATGTGCAACCGGGCCGTTCGGCCCGCTCTCCGCCTTCAACTGTCGGCTCCTCTTCACCAGCTCGGCTATCGTGTTTTCAACAGGTCTGCAGCTTCGACGTTGAGGATGCGTGCAAGCGTGTCGACCATGTCGATCGTCGCAGAATATTGGCACCGTTCCAGCGAACTGACATAAGTTCTATGGATGTCGGCCCGATGAGCGAGCTCTTCCTGTGAAAGGCCTTGCTTCCGTCGAGTGTCACGCAAATTCGCAGCGAATATTTCTCTGATGTCCATCGCTGAATTCATGCGCTGCGAAGCGCATTCATCTACAGAGTATACTCTGCATTTGGGAGTTGCTCGTGAGAGGCTTAGGTCCGCAAGCTCGCAGTCTGCCCGATCGGCTGGCGTGATATGTCGTGCCATCGATCACATCTGCGACGCGTGCACTGATACGCGCGGCTTGATCCGAAGATCATTTCTATGCATGTCCGGTCAGTCTTCGAACCGACGTAGCATTGCAGCCAATTCGTCATTCTCGCGACGCAATTTTTCGGCCAGGAGCCCTTTCAGCCGGCGGTTCTCCAGTTCAAGCGCCGACAGAACATCGCGCTCGTCGAATGAGATCGCGGCAGCTATGGTCGCAGCCGACCGTCTTGGGGCGGGCTGCACCTGCTTCCTTGTGGTTCTCGCGCGGCGCTGCCTGCGCAACTTCCTCGGCTCCGCAGGCGCTTCCGGAGCTGGGACAATCTCAGCGGGCTCGATCGCAGGCACAATCGGCTCCAGCACGGGACAGGCTTCCAACGCGGCAGCAACCGGCGGTACCTCTGTCAGCACAGGCTGCGGCTGAGGCGTGATCGAGGTCTCGATTGTCGCCGGTCTCTTAGGGGGCTGAACGACTGCTGACGTTGCCGGCATATCGTCGGCCACTGCCTCGGAAAGTGCCCGCAAATCGGTATTACCCCAAATCGACTTCGCGGTTTCTCTTGGCTGCCTGCGATTTGATTTGTAGGCGACGACAAAATTGCGTTCGGGGCGTTTGGTTGGGTTTTTCAAAAGGCTTTCCCGGTGCCATGTCTAGGCACTGCTTGCAAATTCGTACCACAAGTTGACGCTCAATCACGTGAAGCGCCTCTCATGACTGTTCTGTTCCGAGCTCTATTTACAGGGATACGCTGCTTCATGCAAACCGTCGAGAAATAGTCTCTTCAATTGCTCTAACGCACTGCTCAACTGCGGCGTTGAACCCGGAATTCGGCGCATTGATTGACGCTGGACGACGCCGTGAGCGTAGATGGGGTTGTCTAGATTGCCACATGCGGACGGATATTTCTGCAGCCGATACCAGTCTCCACGACCTGCGCAGCACGATAGATGCTGAATTCATCGAAGTTGCGTCCGACTATCTGCACTGAGAGCGGAAGACCGTCGACATTCAGACCGGCGGGGACGCTCATCGCCGGAGAGCCCGTGAGATTGAAGGGCGCATACGCAGACGGTGTTCCGTTCACCAGCGAGTTTCGGGCGACGTTCTTGATTGGTTGAGCAACGCCAAGTGCGCCGGCCACAAGAAGGAGATCAACGGAGCGGAATGCTTCCGCAACTTCGCGGACCAGCTCCGCCCTCCGCCTGCAAGCCTGGATATAGTCGACCGCGGTAAGCAGATAGCCGGGCAGAAAGCGCTCGACCGAAAATGGCCCATAATGCTCGAGATTATGCCTGAAATCATGTTCATGGACGGCGGCGGCTTCGCTATACATGATGATGCGTTGCGCGGCGAAATAGTGGCGTAGGGGAGACAACTGAACCTCAACGGTTTCGGCGCCTGCGTCCTTCAACAGAAGTGCTGCCGTCTCGAAAGCCGAGATAGTCTCATCTGAGAAGCGGTCCCGTTCCTCTTCGTGAAAGTGTCGCACGAGACCTATCTTCAAGCTTCGGACGCCAAGTGTTGTGGCGCGCGACCATGGCTGCGATGCGATGTCGACCGACGACGGGTCCTCGGCATCGTAACCCGCGAGCGCCTCGAGCGCGAGCGCATTATCTTCTACCGACCATGTCATCGGCCCGGCCGTGTCCAGCGAAAACGCCTGCGGTGTAATGCCGCGACGACTTAACCGCCCATAGGTCGGCTTCAATCCGGCAATGCCACAATAGGCCGACGGTGTTCGGATTGATCCACCGGTATCGGTTCCGATGGCGAGTGGCACGGCTCCAGCCGCCACCGCAGAGGCCGATCCACTGGACGAGCCTCCCGTAAATCGCTCGATATTCCAAGGATTGCGTGCAGGCCCAAAGGGCAGGCTGAAATCCGGCCCACCCATCGCGAATTCCTGCGTCTCGGCCTTGCCCATGTAGATTCCTCCTGCGGCGCGCAATCGCTGAACGACAACAGAATCCGTTTCGGCGACCTCATCGATCGTCAGTCGCGAGCCATTTGTGGTCGCCACGCCTCCAACATCGATAATGTCCTTCACCGCGAAGGGGATCCCGTGCAGACGGCCCTTGTAGAGGCCCCTTGATATCTCGGTCTGGGCGGATCGAGCGTCGCTCCGGGCACGCTCGGCATCGATAGTGTTGAAGCAGTTGAGCCTGCAGGCACGATCCAGATAATGGTCGACAACGTCGACCGGAGATATCTTGCCTTTGCCGATCAACCGGGACGTTTCTGACAGGCCAAGTTCCCAGATTTCCGGCATCATTCAGCCCCTTTATTTATAGCTTCGGTTCTGGCGTAGGCCGTGACGCCGACGTGCGGTGATATTGGAACATGGAACAAGTGTGCCGGCTCGGCCGCTCGGCATCTGGGAGTCCGCAGCGATTCCGCCAGTTCGCGCAGCTGTCCGTACGATTGGAGTGCGGCGTCGAACTGCTCCTGGTGCATAGTCAATCCAGCGCGGTTGACGAATGCTGCGACGTCTTCCCGCTTGATCCTTTCAGCTTGCATTGATTTTTCCTCTCGCGGTGCGCACGGATGTGTCCGATCCAAACAGTGCTAGTTTGAGCTTACTTTAGGGCTCGGCTGCCATGCGGGTTAAAGTCGCGGATCGCGCCATAGACACGATGTCAGAGTCGATCACGAGGAAGAGGATACTCTGTGGAATGCTATGCGGATCGCGCTTAAACTCTACCCTAGATTGCGCCGATCTCCTTGGCTTCGCGCAACGATACCCACGCTCAATAGATCTCGCGGCATCATCGATTGCTTGCCTGGCCGCGCGGCATAAGGAGGATCTCTATGGATCAAAGCCGCCTTTCTCGATCCCTTGAGAGGATGGACAATGTTCAACGCATTGAGGAGATGGCGCCGGTCCTTGCCGAACTTGCGGATGCGTACGAATTTGATCACATGACCTTCGTGATTGCGCGTCTTCGCGGAACCGCAGACGATTATCCTTTTCATTGCACGACGTATCCTTCTGAATGGACCTCTGCGTATTCGGCGCATAATTTCGTGGCGATCGATCCGGTCATGCTCGCATTTCCACAGGCGATGCTACCGATCGATTGGGCCACACTGGATTGGGGTTCAAAAGAAGCCGAGAGTTTTCGCATCGAGGCTTTGTCTTACGAGATCGGCCCAAATGGTCTTTCGGTACCAGTTAGAGGCCCGAGAGGTGCCCGAAGCCTGCTCTCCGCTTCATCCGCGATCGATTGTAGGGACTGGTCTGAGTTCCGCGACCAACGTACCCACGACTTGCTCGTCTTGTCCCACTATCTCTACGAGAAAATCCTGCGCATCAGCGAATTCGCCAAAGACGACCGCCCACCTCGTTTGTCAAAGCGCGAGCGTGAATGCCTTTCCTATTTGGCGAACGGTTACATCGCAAAGCAAACGGCTATGCACCTTCAAATCTCAGAAAGCGCAGTGAGGCTATATCTCCAATCCGCCAGAAGAAAACTCGGCGTTCGTACGAGCCACCACGCGGTCGCAAAAGCAATCATGCTCGAGATCGTCTTTGCGGACAGCAATCATTGATAAAATCCGCATCTCCCTCGAGATCGTCAATCTGTTGATTTCGATAGATTGGCCAAAGCCGCGCCGTGTGCACGATGCGCCACGAACGATGGCGGTGGCCGCTACGGTAACACGCAGAAGTCCTGAGGCCTCCCACTTGAGAAATTCTTAAGCCAAACTTTACGAATACGATAGTTAATCAGCTTGCGCCGAACGCCTTTTCGCGATCGGCGTTTTACTCCCGATAGAAATATTTCATTCAAGGAACAATGGCGCCCGAATTCCCCTCAAAAACACTTATTTCAGCTTCCGAGCGAGTATCCGAAGCTACTGAACTAGTCGATGCCTTGATGGCTATTCAGAAAATCTACGACGTTGATTTCGCGACCTATCATCTCGCACATACGATTTCCGACATGGTCGATACGCCTTTTGTCCGTACGACCTATAAGGACGCCTGGATCGCTCGTTACCTACTACGCGGCTATGCCCGGATTGATCCGGTCATTCAGGAAGGGTTTGTCCGGCAGCTACCCTTCGACTGGCGCGAGATTGAAGTGAGAGACAGCGCCGTCCGTGCGTTTATCTTCGATGCTCGAACGCACGGCGTTGCGCAAAATGGTTTTTCCATTCCCATCATCGATAAGTCCCGCCGCGCGCTTTTGACCTTCAATTCAAGCGCAGACGACTTAGATTGGACGAAGAGGTTAGAGCGATATCGAAGTGAATGGATCGAGGTTGCTCAGCTAATTCACCGCAAAGCCATTCAGCAATTATATGGCGCTCGCGATCCTATCCTACTCCTGAGCCAACGCGAGGTCGAATGTCTCCATTGGGCAGCTCTAGGAAACGACGCCAAGGGCATTTCAACGATCCTCAGTCTGTCGCAGCATACCGTAAAAACTTACCTGAAGTCCGCTCGTCACAAGCTCGGATGTATCACCACAGCCGCAGCCACTACCAAAGCTAGGCACCTTCGTCTTATCCATCCATATGGCAATACCCCCATTTGAGGGAGCGCATGAAAGGATATTTTCCGTCTCCGAGAGCACTCTCATGCTGCAGTGCACCAAGCACCGGAGAGAGACCATGTACCTTCTCATTCAAGCACATCAGTATGACAAGTATGAGAATCTGCTAGATCAGTCCTACCGACTGAGAAAGCGCGTTTTTGCTGACCAGTTGGGGTGGTCGGTCTCCGTCGTCGGCGACTATGAAAGAGATCCCTATGACGAACTCAGCCCGGCCTATTTTATATGGTGCGATGACGACGCGCTCACGCTATACGGCAGCGTACGGCTGATGCCGACCACTGGACCGACGCTCCTTTACGACGTGTTCAGAAGTACCTTCCCAAATACCTGTGATCTTGTGGCACCTTCGATCTGGGAAGGGACGCGAATGTGCGTTGATGATGTTGCGATTTCCCGAGACATGCCGGATCTAAAACCCGACAGGGCCTTTTGCTTACTCCTGCTCGCACTTTGTGAAGTCGCTATCATAAACGGCATCGATACACTTGTGTCGAATTACGAGCCTCACATGCGACGTCTCTACAGACGGGCCGGGGCAGAGCTCGAGGAAGTAGGGCGGGCAGATGGTTTCGGCCGACTTCCCGTGTGCTGCGGGGTTTTTGAAGTTTCAGCAAGAATCCAGGCGAAGATGAGAGTGGCTTTACAGGTAACGCATCCGCTGTACGGTGATCGACAATCAGTTGCATTAGCCCATCGGCCTCCTCGTATCACTCGGTCGCGGTTTCCTGACCATTGGCATCTACCCTACATCAATGGCGAGGGAACCCGTGGGCACGGCCGAAGGGAACCCATCATTCTTTCTACGGATTCCGCAGCTTCTGGGGGTTGATCCTGTGCAACTGCGATTGGCACTACTCTAACGCCGGAAATGCCAGATGGGGAGATACAAACACCGAGCTCGAAATTCAGCCATCCGGCAAATGTAAGCCTTTCACCTTGCCAAGGGTGTAAATCCTTGATGCCGGGTTAGGTTGCGGCCGAAGCCGAATTGCGAGCAGTCGCCAATTTCAAGAATTTCTGGAGGCTGAGTTTTGAAAGATGACATACGGAACTGAAGATGTTTTCAGGTTTAGGGCTCTTGGATCGCGTGGTCTTGTCGTGTTTGAGCGAGACGGCATCCTCCTTAGGACGAAGCGCCTATCCAAGGATCTAGTCCTAAATGACCTCAATCATGCGCTGATCGGACTATTAAGACGTTTCAGGTGTCATGGGATCCGTTTTGGCTTTCTTTCCAATGATAGGGGAATGGATGCTGATAGTGGTGGGCAGGTCGCGGCATTGGCTTTGATGGACTTGTTCGATGCCATCTTACGTATCGATAACGCAGAGCCTGACTTCTGGATAGCGATGCCCTTTTCAAAACAGACACGCAACCCGAACGCACATGAAGCTCAAGATGATGTGCGCAGCTCCTTCGTGCTCCTGCGTGCAATCGAATGGTACGGCATTGAAAAGAAGGATGTTGTCCTCGTAGGCACCTCTTGCGACTGCTCAATGGTGGCAGGTTTGGACGATATCACAACACTCGAATATTCAGCCTCATCGTCACCGGCAGACGAAAGTGGAACCGCAGATCTGCTCGAAATCCAACGAATGGAAAATGTGGTCAAAGCGGCCTTAGGTCTTTAGCTCTGTTGCTACCACTTACGACGGTGCGGACCTGGAGAAATCTCCTCATCAGCGGCTGCGGCCGTTGTTTTTGTCTTGCGGTGGGCGCAACTTGCTTGATTTCGCTATGTTTCGGTCCCTTTGAGGCAACTTATCATTATCTTGATCGATGTCCTTGGAACGCTCGATACGCGATGCATCCACGAAGCGATCATTCGAATCCCTATTGTTATCATCAAGCTCGGCAACATGTTCGCGTCCCGCGGCTGACTTCGTATTGAGGATGGCTGAAGGGCGGAAGCTATTCCTGTCACGGTTTTTCGCGACGCGCGCATCCAACTGAAGGCCAACTACCTTGCCAATGATTTTGGTCGCGTGCTCGAATATCATTCGATCTGATGGATCTGCAATCTTGGATGCAACTTTCACCGCGGTCCTCGCCAAAGTTTCCTTGGCAACCTTCGCCTGCGAAGCGTCAATTGGTGTCGAACGCAGCATGTTATCATTCCCTTTCACTTGCGCGGGATCCCGCCCCTGTTGAACGGCGGTGTGAAGCCGGTGATGTTCGCGCCTCAGCCCGACCGCTAAATCCTGGCTCAGTTCTCGAACCGTACTCGAAGCGCTCCTGTCTCGCCCGAGGCTATCTAGCATCTCGATGACACGCCCTACGGAGCGGCGAGTTCGTGCAAGCCGTGTTTTTGCGTCGTACCGACTTGGCTCAGTCGGCTTGTCCCGGATTTTCGCGACCACTTTGTCGAACACACTCGATGGAGCTGTCGCCCCCATGCGCTGAAACATCTCCCATTCCCACCGCTTGACGGGAGGAGGAGCCGCACGTTCTATCCGCTTCTGTCGGTCTATTGGTAACCCCCGATCACGAGCTTTCTCGGCGAAACGAAGCCGCCACTCCGTGAAGTCGCGAATGTTGGGATTGAGCGCTCGCCCAGTGCCATTGCGTAGCGCGACGATGACATGCAGGTGCGGATGCTTTTGCAGGTCTGTCCGATTATGGACGGCATACGCGTAGCGGTGACCAGTGAATTGATCTCTCAGAAAATCTCGCCCAGCGAGAACGAACTTATCGCGATCGACATTTGCCGGCCCGGATAGCAGGAGGTGCATGAAGTCGCGCGGCTGCCGCGTCTGCATCAGGGATCCGACCAATTGACCGTGCTTGGTCAAATCCCGGTGATCGGTGGCCACCAGCTCGCGACGTTCGCTACCCTGTTGATAACGTCCGCTTTTTTCAGGCCTCTCTGCCACCTGTGTCTTTGTCGAAACGGTGACTTCCGCGTCGTCCCGTTGCATGGCATGGAGCGTGGCGGTTAGGCCCTTCGGGCCGGACGCGAACTCAGCCGGATAGCGGGAAACCGGGGCCAGCCCCACGCCTCGCAAGGCCCTGTGCAAGCGATTGTCGATCGCATGGACGCTATCAATGTCAGGGGAAATCCGATTGACCTGCCCACGGTCTGACCGATCCTTCTTTTCGTGCGCAATGACCAACGCAAATTGCAGCCTTGCTTGCCCTTTCACTCCGTGGCTCACGCTGAAGGCGTAGGTCCGATCCGTGTCGCCGTCTCGGAAGAACCCGTCGTCGGCAAGTGATCGAAGGGCGTGACCAACCTGCTCCTTATCAGCGGCCTCCAACTCATAGGTCAGGCGTAGGATATCGTCGCTGCCCCTTCGGTTGCCGAACTCTCGCTGCCACGACCGCACGGCGGCGTTGACGTCTGTTACTTCCAACCCATCTTGATCGCGGGCTTTCTCTTCTTTGCTCTGATAGGTGAGGACATTCCTTGCAGCGACCGCCCCTGCGCCGTATGACAACACCTTCACGACGACGGCATTATTTCCGGATGCCCGGCTGAGCGCCGAGCTCGCGCCATCATTGTTCCACGTCGCAGGTGACCTGCCAGATGCAGCCAACCTTCTGCCGGCGCCTCCACCTCCCCCGCCCCGCCGACGGCTTTCCTCTTCGATCAAATCGAAATAACTCGGCAGCCTGCGATAGACCGACCTAGATGCCGAGCGAGTATTGGATCGATCGTTCATCGTGCGTCCTGATAAGGTCGTTGATAAAGCTTGATGGGCGGACGAAGCTTGCATCGCGAATTGCGTCCAAGGCGCCCATCACTTCCTTCAATCTGTCCATAAGCGCCGCGCCAGCGGGGGAATCATTGCCCTCCCGAAGAAAATCCTCGTTGTGGAACGCAAGCTCGCGGAGGAATTGATGCATGTTTGCGAGCTGTCGGTCATGTTCTTCGAGCATCGCGGAGACGTGCGTAATCTCGCGGATAACGATCAACTTGGCGACAATGTTTGTGGAAACGTCGAGCCGTCCTGCGAGCTGGTCGAGGCTGGCGAGAACGTGAGCCGGAAGCCGGAACATGATGGCGGGTCCACGCATACGTCTCAAAGCCCCCTTGCCTTCAACGCTTCCAGGATAAGGCGATGGGTTGCCGCTGAAAGCTGTTCATGCTGTTCGAGGGATACGCGGAAGACTTTCGTGAGGACATCGTCGTTGAGATAAAGAGAGATACGCTTCCGTCGGGGAACGTCAGCACGCGGCCTAACAAAGGGCTTCGTCGTCGCCTTGTTACGCAGGTCGCTCCTATGGTTTTTAGTTGCGGTTGACGCGACAACATTCTCACGATTCCCCTCGTTTTCCTCGGGGCTGGCTTCGTCCGGTAACCAGGTTTGCAGATCGATGCTCGTCGGCATGTAGGAGGTTGCGGTTTCCTCCACGGCTTTGGCTTTCTCTTCCCTCGACCGAGCCAAGGCGAGGATATTTCCGGCTGGTGTTCGCTCGCGAGACATGAGACTAGGCTGCCTCCCTCTGCAGCAGACCTATGAACTCGTTGTTGATCCGCTTCACGAGATCGATGGCGTCGAGGACACTTTCGGACGCCCTGCGCTTGGCGGACGGCGTCAACGCCAAATTGCTCTCTATGGTGGCCAGTTTTGAGTAGAGCGACCCAAAGCCAGCCCCGACGTCACTGAAGTGGTTGCTCTTGCGAACGACCGTGTCGACCATGGGTATCCTGCCCTTGGTCAGGATAGCATGCACCTCAGGCAATGATCGATTATGCTTCAGCGCGATCATATCCACATAATTCCAGATCGCGGCAAACGGGATTGGGCCGCCCGCCCGCTTCTTCGAGATTTCCGTCAGGATGGTTGCCACCTTGATCGCCGATGTCGCAGCGGTTGGCTCGGGAATGATCGGGATCAGCACGGCATCACACTCGTGATAGACCTCGATTGCCCGTTGGTGGACATAACCTCCTACGTCATAGATGCGGATGTCCGCTTCAGGCGCCTCCGAAAGACGATCAAGGAAACGATCCCGCGGCCCAACGCGCAAGTGGAGCAAGGTGCCGTCGGTCGGCAACAGACCGCGTTTCATGGAGACATTGTACCATCGTGTCGACGACTCCTGCTCGTCGCAATCGATGAGGAGCGTGCGATGGCCCTGCTGGGCAAACTCTGCCGCCAGATTGACGTTGAGCGTTGATTTTCCAGCGCCTCCCTTAAAGGTCGAGATCGCCAGCGAGAGTGGTTTGGCTGCCATGAAACTCCTCATTCCTTTAGATCGCGACCATCCACCGCGACTGGTTTTGCCAATCACGCTAAGGGCCGAAGCCGCTTCAAGTCTTGGCGCCGCGCCATTCGCAGGAACGGCCCCCGGTAGAGCACGCCAGCGCAAGGGTCAGGGAAAGGCCGCCCTGAGCCGAGTGCGAAGCTCCTCCTGCTGCCTTGCGGCAATCACGTCTTCGTTGAGCCTCGTGATCTCACGCTCCCGTTCCTTCTCATCTACCGACATTTTCCCTGGCCAAAACTTGAGGATTGGAAGGCAGCAGATTGTGAATGACAAAATGACTGCAGTCTTGAACCATGCAGATTCGGCGTAGAGCTCAGCAGCCGGTTGCCAGAGTAGCAGTGTCCACTCCACGGGCAACAAAGCGTAGGAGAACGTCAGCAATGCGCCGTACACGATGAAACATCCCAGCATCAGACGAACGGTGGTGACTATCAAGAAATTGCCGATGAGAAAGACAAGCCAGATCGTCTGGAAAGGAAGGATCGCTATTTTAAGTGCTGTTTTGAAGCCTGCCATTTGCCTCACCATTCGCCAAGGTCGGTGTCTGCGATAGACATATACCAAGCCGTTTTGATTTTCCATACTTGCACTGCAGTATAATTTTATGCATAGTCGTGGAAGCCAATAGTTGACGGATGCGAGCAAGGAAAATGACGCATGGCAGCTCTATCGCGTTTGGCCTGACGTTGTTTGGTCGGAAAAATTAAATGACCTCAGCGCGCGGTCTCATCAAGCTTGTTCCGGATATCTATGCGCCGAGCACGTAACGCGTCGATCGAACGGAGGCACATGGGACAGTCTCTACCTTGGACATTCCAACAGTGAGCGGCATCGCTCCAAACCATCGATCGATTGATGCAGACGGGAAACGTGATGTTCATATCTACGATTTTTGCCTCAGGCCTTTATGCATCGGTCTACATAATGCCGCCGATCACCACCGGCGGGACTCCGCCGACGCCAGCAGTTCCTCCGCTCGTACCGGTACAGGCCACGCAGTCAGAGATCGCCTCGCCGGCTAGCGCCACATCGGAAGTGGCTTTCACTCCATTTCCGGCAAGCGCACAATTCGAAACGGGCGACACTTGGGTGTCAGGGGGACGCCGATATCGTCTCTATGGTGTTCAGGCTTGCCTGAGGGGGACCCTCGTAACAGTCCCGAATGGGTTGGCCCGCGACTGCGGCGAGATCAACGTCATCATGGCGCAGGCGATCATCAGGGATACCAGTCCGGTCTGTGAAACGGTCAACAACATTGATCAGAACAATGCGCTTGTCGTTTGCCAGACAACATCAGGCGAGCACCGATACGATCTCGCGACCTACCTCATCGCCAAAGGCTGGGGATTTGCTGCGGTCGATGGACAAGGGCAACTCATTGTACCCGGTTACAGGATAGCCGAGGACAGCGCGCGGTCCGCAAGAGCGGGCCTATGGGCCTCCTCTGAGTTGCCCCATCCCGTTACCGTGCTGCGGAGCCAGGGAGGCGTCAATAAATGAATTTCTTTCCAAGGCTTTTCACAGCACTGTCCATTTTGCCCTCCTCTTTGATGGCCCAACAGCAGCCGGCCAATCTGCCGCGCCAGATTTATGGAAGCGTTCAGGTCATCGATAGCACAACCTTCGAATTCGTCAGGAGCAAGCAGCTTGTGCGGCTGGCCGGGTTTGAAGCGCCCAGGCTCGAACAGACAGCCAACAGTGACGGGATATCTTGGCCAGCGGGCCAGGTCTCTCGCGCATGGATGATCCTCAGGACGCTTGGTCAGGACGTCAACTGCGCGCCGATCGGCCGCGATCGGAACGAAGTTTTGATTGCCCATTGCTTCGTCGGGAAAACGAACCTCGCGGCGACTGCGATTGCGGAGGGCATCGGATACGCGTTCAACTATCGCGAAGAACCGCAGGTGCCCGCCTATTTCGATGTTGAGAGAAAGGCGCGTGGCTTGGGCTATGGTGTCTGGTCGTCGGCGGACCTACAGCCCCCTTGGCTCTACGCGGCATCGATGGAAAAGCCTGCAAAGCAGGAAGCAGAGCGCCCGGACAACGAACCGGGCCTCCCCCTTCCCTTGCCGGTCTCCAAAGATACCGGTGAAATCAACCATGCGCATGGAGGCTAGATGCTTCGCTTTCTCAAATCCCCGTCAATCATAATGCTCCTGGGCGTATGGAACACGGCTGCAGGCGTGGCCCAAGCCCAAGATGCAGTCACGCCCGACCAGATCGAAAAACGCGAACCGAATATCTGCGGCGCCGCCGGCGCTGGCTGTGATCCGGCCGCCGTTCAGGAATGGAAGGTAGTCGGCAATCGCCTTGCTGATCTGCCTTCGGCAGATCTCAGCCAATACGCCTATGCCTGCGCTCAGCATCGGGACTGGAAAGAGGAGTGCGATACCGACCCTACCGCCGTCCTGAGACGGCTGGGCATCCAGGGATACTGAACCATGTCGGCTAGATCTTCCTCCGGTTGGCTATTTGCCGCAGCACCGATCGCATTCGTGTTCGGTTCTGCCGAAGGCTTCATGCGTAGCGCCTATCAATGGAGAGTTCAAATTGCGGAGCTCGAATAGGAAGTTCAGCACCTCAAGGAGGAGGCTGATCACCCGTACATCGACAGGCCCAGCAATGACGAGGCGACAAGCGCGATCAAAATCCGGTCGGTCCTCCGATATATCCGTGTGTAAGTCTCGCCAGGTCGTGCCAGGGGTGATCTGCACCGGAATCGTAACCACAATATCAAGATCATCCGCCGGAATGAGGCAACCTTGGAATGCTGTCGTTCGCAAAAATTGATGGTCGCTGAAAGCATTTGCGATGATTTCGAATGGAGGCTTGGTATGAAACGGATGCTGCTTGCCATAGTAGCTTTGGTCGGTTCGGGATATGGGCTGATTGCAACGTCGGCGAAATCAGAGGATGGGTCCTGGGGGTGTCAGGTCCTGTTATGTGCAGCTTCACAAAATCCTACATGGCACGGTGTTGGCTATTGCGTTCCCCCGATGACGAAGTTGATTTCCGCGATGAAGAGGCCGGGCTTCTCGTGGCCGATCTGCCATGAAGCAAATGCCGGCAAGCCTGGGAATGAGCCCTACGAAGAGTGCCCCGCTGGCACGACGATCGGATACAGCTCGCTACGGGAGAATGCCTGGCAAGGTGAGCCGGACCAATGCATCAAGACGGTGAACGTGTGCCAATCTTCAAGCAGTCGAGACGCGAATTCCGGCTCGACTATTAGGCGCTTTTATGGCGACAGCAACGATGGCTGCATTCAGCGGACCGCGACGCCGCGCCCTCGCCGAACGGATCCATATTTTTTTGAAATCCCGAACGAAACCGGTGTGAAGCAAAGGTTCTGGTTCAATTTGAACGACTAGGCGACCATTTAATGCTTCAGCTGGCACTATCGCCTTTCTTGAGTTTCTGGCGCCGGGCAAACAACACGGCAACTTGCGGGAGATCTGCCTCTGTGACGGTCAGCAAATCCTCGATCCTCACATTCCACTCCCGAGCCATTTTATCGAGGGTAGACAATTTGACATCACGCATGCCGCGCATAACCTGCGACATATACGCTTCTGTTACACCTAGCTGTTCAGCGAGCTCTTTTGCTCGCAAGCCACGGGCTCGCTTCAAGCGATCCAACCCAATTGCGAGCCGCTCCGGAAGCGACAGGTGCTCCAAAATTGCAGGATCCATTGGTGCCGTGATCTGTGTCGCCTTCACGCGCCCCATTGGCGGCCTTCTCCCGAGCAATCTGCAATCGGCACATGGCAGCCAGGCGCTTCCAACCGACGGCAGAAGCCGCGATCGCTTGCGAATAGAGAGTTTCCACGAGCCATGACATGTCCGCGATCAGAAATTACGACTGAAACTCAACGACGCTCGCCCTTATGGATGGCAGGCTAGCGTCGCCAATTGACGCGCAGACTTATACCTGAGTGATAGTTTCCCGCAAGAGGGCGGTATGGCTCAGCATGGTGATGAAACGAGCGCCGAATGAGATCGAACCAACAGAACGAGGAGGTGACAATGTCTTCTATCTTCATGGGCTGCTATCGCATTCGGGTTCGAAAAATCTTCAAAGCGACTGCTATTTTGGCAGCCGTCTTCCTTTGCGCCAAACTCGCCACCACAGACGTCCTGACGTTAGGCTATACAATGGTGGTGCCAATCTTCATATTCCTGTCGGTGCTTTTCGAGGATGCACGCACGGACAAGCGAGATCTCCTCAACCTACGGGCCTGGATAGAAACGTCGATTGCAGCGGGAAGCGCGGCTGGCGTCGGATACCTCGGCTTTCGGCTATGGATGCTTGGCTTCTAGATGAGGGCGCCGGATGCGGATCGTAGTACGCAATAGCCCCGGCCATGGACTCGAAGAGCTCACGCGAGAGGAAGGATCCGCCCTGCGTTCCTGGTACGGAAACGCAGCAACGAAGGATGATGAAGCAATCGCGCTTGCAGTCATTCGACGGGCAAAAGTTATCGACGGCTGGATCGCCTGTGACTGCATCGCCGGGCAAACCCCACCCTTGTTGGCACCGATCCAGCAGGAACATACTTTCACCCTGCGGCGGCTGACCTCGAAACGACTAGAAGATCAGCAAGACAATGGGCGCCCAAATCACGCGGAAAATTGCCCGTTTCATGTCGACAGGGATGACACTTCTGTGCTGATCGACCGTCACTTCCGGATCCGATCGATCCTGAAGCCTGACCGCGGCTATGTCGATCCGCTGCCAGCCCTGCCAGATCGTCTCGCCGATCTTCCTGACCGGGAACGCCCGCGACCGACCGAGAAAAATGACCGGCCATCGCGGCTCGCGGGCATCTTATGGCGCATCCTCGACCGGGCTGAGATCAACGTAATCCCACCCTTGCAAGACAGGCCTGACTTTTCCCTCAGCGGGCAGTTATCGCGGATGCGCGCGGCTGCGAAGGAATTTCGCGTGTTGCGAACCTGGACCCTCAATGCGCTGACATCAACCTGGGCGGCTGATTACTGGGATAGCGACAGCCGCTGGCAGGCTTTGCTGTCCGCCTCGCGGACTGATTGGCCCCATATGGTGCGCCGCACGGGATTTATGCTCCTCTACGCCAGGAGTGTGTCCGCACATTCCGTCATGCCGGCATCCTCCGCCAGAAGGATTGATATCATGGGTAAGGTTCGCCAACCCTTGCGCGGCGATCCATCGCAGCGGGGACCGTTTCTGGTCCTACTAAACGCGGATTTCGGGGATGATGATGAGGGGCCGGTTCGGGCGGTCCAGGCCTATGCCCAGCCAGTTTACAATCCCGACACCCTTTTTCCGGTTGAGTCCGGTTTCGAAAGGCGAGTGTCCCATCTGCTGCTTTGGCTTCAGGACGCCCTATTCGAGGCTTTGCCGGGCCTATTGGTCCGGATCATCAAGCCGCTATTTGCGACCGAGACAAAGGTGGGGCCATGCCGCCCAGACTTTATCATCGAAGCTACCTATAAAGACCATCCATCCGTCAAGCTCATTGTCGAAGCGATGGGAATGGAGACTGAGGATTATCAGGCTGCGAAAGCAAAAATACTGCCCCGAATGGAGCATATCGGGCCTGTCTTTCAGATCACCCCGGCAGATTTTGCAGGGGATCAAGCGGCAAGATCTGCTCAGCGTTTGATGGACTGGGTCGTCCAACAGCTTCGCTATCCAACGGTCGCGCCATAGGCCACTTCATCGGCCGTACCGATCAGACATACTTGCCATTGCCGATTCCAGTGTGTTCGCGGCCCGATGCAATGGGACCGCGTTCCGTCGTTACAGCTTCAAGCATACGCGGTTCGACGAAGGCGATCACTGCAGGTGGGCGGTTGCCAAACATTCTTGTCACCAGGGTGCCGGCGATCTCCGACAAGGATGGTTTCAGTTCACTTCGGAAGGTTTGCTTCGACCTCCCACGTCTCATCGCGGCAGCTTTTTGCGCTCGCTTCTTCATCTCGCGCTCCTTGACCTTCAACCATAAGCCGGCGTTCGCCTTCGCCGCGGCAGCAATACGCTCGACGTTGCGATCCGTTGAAAGGTCGCGATCCGAGAAGTCTTTTGATGTCAACCAGATTGGTTCCTCCTTGAAATTCGAGAGAGCATCGCAGATCTTCGGCTTTATGGCTCTTCGGCTTGGGCGGGATCTTCACGCAAAGGGTCACGTGCTGCCTCTGCAAACTCTCGCAAATGGTTTCTCGACGCGTCGTCCGAAAGCCGATGGGATAGGTTCCTGATCAGCAGGTCGACGTCCTTATTGAGCGCCATCGGATCGATGTCGCTGTCTTCTGTCTGCTGGAATATCGCCTCATTAAGAGCCCGAATATCTTCGCCGAACACCTGCCTGACGTCCTGCCGCCGCAACACAGGCGGGCTACGATATGCTGAATTCTCCAAACTAGACGAGACTGACGCAGAGGATAGGACCTGATCGCGCCCGCCCGGCGGTCCAGGATAGACCATCCGCTCCAACGCCTCGTCGTCAATCCCGATATCGATGACGCTTTCTTCCGGGGGCTGTGGCGGCGACCTTTTCCTCTGACGCGCGCTCGAAGCCTGCTTCGACAGCGATTTCACTTTTGGGTCCGGCGTCTCCGTCTGAGGCTCTGCCTCTGCGACGCCGACCTCGCGGGTCTCATCGAGATCGAGCCGATAACGAAGCTCGTCCAACGAGGAGATGTAGACGTGTCGCTCACCATTCTTGACGACAAATCGCAGGTCGTGCGGCTTCTGGCCCGGCGGATTAGGCGTGCGATCGGCACCCGCTGCTGATGCGGCGCCATGCTCCAACGTCCACTCAATCGGCTCCATGCAGGGCTTTGCCATCGGCTTGAACCTACGGACTTTGGCGAACATGCGTTCACCGCCGGAATCAAGCTTCATGATCCGCATCAACGGCATTCCAGTAATATGAAGGATCGCTTCTTCCGGCTTCATCATCATCAGCGTATTGACGGGAAGCAGATCGACGGAAACCGGCACTTTCGAGATTGACCGCTGCCTACGACCATGGCGGTGCGAATAGGTGGACTGTTCTACCCATTTCGTGGTCTTGCCCGCCGCCATGGATACCGCGGTCGCATCCTCCTGGTTCTGGAAGTTCATAAACAGCTTGATCGTGGAAGCCCCCATCAGGATCTTCTGGCCGGACCGTTGATAGAGGCGTTCAAGCTGGGCGCCATCCTGAAGGATGAAGACGAAACGAACCCCATTTTTGCGAATGAGCGGCGCCAAGGTCAGCACGGTGTCGATGCGGCCGCCATTGCCGAACTCGTCGAGCATCATCAGGACTTCGTGCTCGCCGTTCGGCAATGGCCCGAGTTGCACCAACTTGTCGGCCATTTGCTCGATGAACATCGAGAGCAGCCGCCCGTAGATCTGTATGGCATTCCAGTCCGCCTGGATGAATATGGCAAGCTTCCGCTTTCTGATTGCGTCGATCGGGATCGTGGTGATCGATGTCAGCGCCTCGACCATCGGGTTTTGCAGGAAGTTCAGCTTGGCCACGATTTCCGCGGCGATGCCTTCCCCGAGCTTCTCGTGGCGGCCAGCGAACTTCGTCAGCTGCATCCGGGTCTGGTCCGAGAGCACCGCCTCGTAGTTCTCGAGGAGCTGGACGATCGCCTTCCGCTCGTCTGACATGGAGTTGAGGATGCGGTTGAGCTCGCTTAACGATTTGCGCGTATCCGGACATTCCAGGACAAAGCCGAGCATCGCCGTCAGCAGGATCCTGGCGCTCTCTTCCCAGAAGTCCGAGGTATCCGAACGAAGGCGATCCGGAAGCAGCATCTGGGTCAGTTTCTGCAGGTCAGTGATCCGCTGGTTCGGGTCGGTGCTGATCAGATCGAGCGGATTGTAGCCGTCGGTGAACTTCGATCCCGGCGCCAACAGAAAGATATCGTAGCCCTTGTCCTTGAGGTAACCCGAGGTCTCGTCGAAGAGCTCGCCGCTCATATCAAGGATGACCTGCGATCCTTCAAAGCTCATCATCGTCGGGATGACGAAGCTGCGCGATTTCCCCTGGCCGGGCGAACCAATGACCATGACGTGCTGGTCACCGTCATTGCGCAGAAGCAGGCCCTGTTTCAAGCCAAGCACGATGCCATGCTTGTCTCTCAGCCTAAAATCAGCGGCATCCTTCAACGTTGCAAGCCTCGCCCGGCCCATGATCATCCGCTGACGCTTCTGAATGGCGGCCCCGATTGGAAAGCCGACCAGGGCACCCGCAGCAGCAAGACCGGCAAGCGCCGCAAAGATAATCTGGCGGGAGGGTTTCTGATAAGCCCCGGCCGCGTCCGTCGCCCCGAAGGGTGCCTGATACATGAGCGCGAGGTGGTTCCCGTAATAGCTGGCGATCTCGACGTGCTCGCCTGCCTTCGTTGCGACCATGTAGAAGGCAATGCCGTAGGCAATGACGCCGGCATAGGCTGCCGCGAAGATCATAGCGGTCAGCGCTATGAGACTGAACATCGACCGGACATGGAGCAAATAGAGGATCTTCCGCGAGAAGGCCCTTCCCGCCTTTAGCATCCAGAGGCTCAAAACAAAGAACAGTAACGGCGAGGACAGCGCAAAAGCGAGGATAGAAAGCCCGACCGTATCTCTCGTGTGGATGATCGACCACGTGTAGCGCACGCCGTCGGCAAAGCGTACCGCACCGACATAGTCGAAGTACGACCCCTGCCCAAACGAGACAACATACGCATCGTAGATCGTCACGAACATGAAAAGCCACAGGCCGGCCGCGCCGAGGATGGCGAACGGAAGGGTAAGCGGCGACGCTTTCTGCAGGCCTGACCACTTCGGGCGCTCAATCTCGCTGAGCGTGGATACGTTTGCCATCGTCATCGACCTCATCGGCAAAATAGATCTCGCTGACGCCGCGGCCGCCGACGGCGTCACTCTTCTTCAGCTGGACCACGATCGGAATGATGGAGCGGATGTAACGAATGATATCATCCCGCTCCATGCGCACATTGCTGTTGAGCACCAACGTCGACAGGCGATTGAAGGCGTGGTGCGGTGAGTTTGCGTGGATCGTCGACATCGAGCCGGGATGCCCCGTATTGATAGCATTGAGGAAGTCGAACGCCTCGTCGCCACGCAGCTCGCCCATGAAAATCCGGTCGGGCCTCAGGCGCAACGCGGTGGCGAGAAGATCGCCCATCGTCACCCTCGCCTCCCCCTGACCACCTTTTGAGACGAGCAATGACACGACATTTGCCTGGAGGGGCTCGAGCTCGGCGGTGTCCTGTATCAGGATGAACCGTTCCTGATTGGGGATAGCGGTTAGCATCGTATTGAGGAAGGTGGTTTTGCCGGTCGATGTGCCACCCGAGATCAGCATGCTTCGATGGTTTATCGCCGCGAGTTCAAGGAACTCGCGGACTTGTCGCCCACGCAAAAGGCGGGACAACTCGATGTCGACGTCATCGATATAGTCGTCACCGGTGACCTTGGTGAAGTGGAAAGCGCCGGCCCGATCGTAGTCGTTTAGGTCGAAGCGCCGGATGAACTGCTTGCGGATCGAAAATGCATGGCCGGTTGCAGACGTCGGGTTTAGCACGAACTGGACACGCTCCCCGCCGGTCAAGGTCGCAGACAGCAGCGGGTTCTGGGCGTTGACCGTCTGCTTCGTGTAGGACGCCGCCCGCGAAGCCATGTGGCGGATCGCCTCCTGGTCGAGACCTTCGACCAGCTCCCTCACCATGGCGAGATGGCCAATCTTTTCAAGCCAGACCTCGTCATTGGCCTGGCAGGATATCTCGACAATCCCTGGATCATCGAGAAATCGCCGTATCGGCTCCAAAGCCTCGGCCAGAAAATGATGCTCTGCTGAGATTACTGGGCGGGCGTTCATTTGCCACCTCTTTGCTTGCGCAACCGATCGAACTCTTCGCGGACCGGATCGGGATAAAGGTCAGCGAAATCGAGGTCGCGTGTGACGAAAACATTAATGTCGGAGCCTTGGCGGATATGGATGGTCGGCCGAATGTTGCGGCTATCCTGGAAAGCTCCAGTACCCAGTTGCTGGATGCCGGATGCGATCGTCTCGGCGGCAATCTGCCGGGCGCGATCCTGGGATGTGTCGCCGCTGTTTTGAGGGACCCTCGTGACGATTCCGTCACTATTGACCACGGTGATGTACTGGTTGTTCTTCTGACCGAGCTGGGCGATGTACTGTGTGGCACCACCGATCAGGGTCATCAGCGCCGGCGGCCCGAACCGCTCCCAATATTTCCGATCGACGATGCCGGTCATACCCGAGCGCCCGAGACGGTCGGTCCCGTAAGAGCCAAGCTGCACCGAAACCCCGTCGCCCCTAATCATCCTCGTCCAGACAATCAGGACCCGCTCCTGCCCGCGCTCGACACCGGACTTGTAGTCCCCGATCAGCGATGAACCCGCGGGGATCAGGATCCGTCGCCCGTCGAAGGAATAGACATCCTCTCGCACGATCCCCTTCACCATGCCGGCGAGATCGGAATTGATGGCGGTCTCCAATGTCCCGCGGATCATCGTGCCTTGCGGGATCCACGCGTCGGTCCGACGGTTCTCGGTGGCAACCGAGACCTGGACACCCTGGCCGCCCATCGCCTTGAGGAATGCCCGGTCTCCATCGACTGCGCCGCCATTGTCGGATGTGGAGGCGGCATCAGCACCCGACATCGACCCCATGCCGAACGGCGCGGCACCCGCCCCTGAGGTCGTGGCCTGCGCAGCACTCTGGGGCTCGTTCGTCTTGTCGAAGACCATGGCCGAGGACCGCACGCGCTCGAGTAGCTTGGCCTGGCGGGCAAGTTCGATGCAACGCGGATTGTCCGGGTTATTGCGTCTGGTGCAATCGACTTCCAGCGCGGGAAGTACAGGTGCCACGGCCGGCACGACGGGGGCTGGCGGCGGAGGCGGTGGTGGAGGCGGCGCCTCCGGCACTTCAACGGTGGGCAATGGCGGCGGCGCGGGTGATCTGAACCCCTCGTTTCGGGGCGTCTGCACAGGGCGGAATTCTTCGCGCGGCGTGTTGTCGACGACCAGCTCCTTTTCGCCGCTGGACAGGAGGAAATAGAGGACAACGCCAAAGCCGGCGATCGCCGCAACCAATGCCAACGGGCGCATAACGCCGATACCGGCCCGTCCGACCGGTCCGCCGAGCGACGCATCACCGTCCAGCGAGCGATAAATAGGCGAACTGAAACTGGGATCTGACATACTGCCGTCCTATCTCGATTGGGAGTGTGAGGTAGTGGCGCCGCCCAAGCGCTTTGGGGCAACGGCACCCTCAATCGGTGCGGGGATGTCGGCAGGCACGGTCCGCAGATTGAAGAGGCACGTCTCTTCTTCCGTGCCATAGCGCAGCGACCATTGCCGCGAGACCTTGTCGATAACGACGTAGTCCGCTTCCCGCCGGTAGTTCACGAGGCTTTCCCTACGCCTCGCATCAACGATGAGAATTGCCGGAGTATCACCCCTGAACTTCATGAAGGTCTTCAGCCCGTCATCGAAGACCCAGAGGGGCTTGGCCGCATCGTTGCCTTTGAAGCCATAGTCATAGTTGACCGTGTCGCGGCGAATGTTCTTGATGTTCGGATTGCGCTGCGCATCCTGCGCCTGTTTCCAGAGCTCGGCCGTCCCCTTGAGGCCGGCGTCTTCCGGATAGGTGAACTTCAGTTTGAACGTCTGGTCTTGCATAGCCTTGCTGTCGTTGACCCGCAGATCGAAAGAATAGGTGCGCCTTGTCGTCACCACGGAAAGGTTGGTCGCAGCATCCTTCTCCATCGGCTTCAGGGTCAGCGACCGCCTGTCAGCAGAGGTGAGTATCTGCCAGGACACGGTGTCGCCGGCAGCGACCTGCGTGATGGCCTCGTCGGCACCAAACAGGATGGTGGTTACCAGACCGTACGTGCCCGTCACCTGGAAGACCTGCTGCGCGGAATAAGGCAGCGAGCGGATACGCGGGTCGAGCCTGCCAGGTCGCGCCAGCAACTCGGCATTCGCGATCGTTGGCTCAAGAACCGCCAAGACAGAGAGCGCGATCATCCATCGCTTCATGGCACGAGCCCCGATGGCATGTTTTCCGGCACCTTGGCATATTCCGTGACGACAAAGCCGAGCGGATTGTGTAGGCGTACGCGATTGCTTGCCGGAAGATTGATCTGCCGATATCGCACGGTCGCCGACCAGCGATTGACGACATCCCCGCCACGGCGCCGCTCTTGCGTTTCAAAGCGCACGGCCATGGTCGAGGCATTGAGTGGATTGACCGACAGGATCTCCGCACGGATGCCTCCTGTCGCGCCCATGGTCCTGACCGGCCCACGTGGATTGCTGGGGTTCATCCACTCTTCGTATTCCTTGAAGGCGGAGGAATTCGGCTCCGACCAGAGCGCGATCATGTCGAAGTTGTCCGAGAGGTAGCGGGGGTCGTAGGTCTCTCGACGAATGACATAGTTCCCAACAAAGGACGCCTGCACCGCCTGAAGTTCCGATACGTCAGAGCGATCCTTGTCGAGCGTGGTAACTGTTTCCATGTACCCGGTATTCTTATCGACGATCAGCGGCACGACCTCGGTGCGTACGAGCGGGAAGAGCTGCGCGACCGAGAATGACAAGATGCCGGCGATGGCCCAGCCGGCGAGGGAAAAGATCAGTAGCATTATACCGATCAATGACCGCAGCGACCGATTCCTCTCGCCCCAGGAATGATGTTGATCGTAAATGATTTGTGGGCCGGCAACCTGACCGGCCGGCTCGGTACGCACTTGTCTTTTGAAGAATGCCAAGATCTACCCCCAAAATACCTGCTGTCAAAATTTGCTGGCCGATGAGTGGCCGCGATCATTTCCACTTCACCCGCCGCTGCGCCGCCGCATGGTCAGCATCCGGCCGAGCGCGCCTGACGCCGCCATGCCGCCGCGACCGGCAAGGGCGCCCGCCGCCAGCGCCCCTTTCGGCCCGGCCAGCATCCCGAGCGCGACCGCGGCGGCCTGCCCTCGGCGCGAACTGCTGGAGGATAGCGATCGACGGGCCGAACCATAAATGGTATCGACGCCGCCGCCGCCCGGACTGCCCGTTATCGCGCCGTAGGCGAAGGTTCGTGCGAAATCAGGGACCTGGAAAATGAAATAGGCTATCAGCGCCAAGTAGAGCACCATGGCGACGACGATCGCGAGCGCGTTCTCGCTTGTGGCCATGTCATCATTGACCGTGTCCATCATACCAACGAGGAAGCCGAACGAGAGGCCGGCCATCACGTAAGTAAAGAGAAGCATGAACATGCCGAAGGCGATGCCCTTCACCCATGCATCGAAGACAAACCGGGTAATGCCGAAGAAATAACAAAGGATGGCGATCGGTCCGATCGCCATCATCACAGCTGTGATCATCTTGGCAAAAAGCGTCACGCCGGTGAGGATCAGCAACATCGGCAAAAGACCGAAGACCAGGACGATGAAGACGATGACGGCGCCTGTAACGTTCGGCAGCCATCCGGACTCGTAGGAATTGAACAGCTGCATGGCGAAGTCGTAGACCTTGCGTGCCATTGACGCGACCTGTTGAGCCAGATCGGCCCCTGCCGACTGACCACCCATGGCCGAGGAGATCGCCGAGCCGAGATCCTGCGGTGAGGTGAGAACGAACTGGCCGATACTGTCGTAGAACGTCGCCCAGGACATGATCAGCGCATAGGCAAGGGCGACCTTAAAACCCGTAATCGCCATATCGGCCACAGAAATCCGGGTCTGGCCCAAGGCTGCCATCATGAAGTAAATGGCCAGAAAGATCGCCAGGATGGCGCTTACAAGTTCGCCGTTTTCAGCAAACAATCCCCATGCCCGCGCCAGCGACGCCGTATTGATCTTGTCGAAATATCTGAGCGCGTCGCCATAGAAATTGATCGCATAGCTGACTGGATCCATCTCGTCCCCTCAAATCCTGTTGGCGGGCTGGAATTGCCGGCTAGAATTGATTGACCGGTCGCATCGGGCCGCAATCGTGCGGCAGCAAAGCATCGAACGCTGGCGCCGGCGGAGCAGGCTGCTCCGGCCCGTAGTCGAGCGCCGGCACCGGGCTGTCGTCCGCCGAACATTTGGCCAGCTGCTCGTATTTCCCGGCACAGCCACTCAGCACTAGGGCAATGCCGATCATCGTCGCAACACCCCTCACTGGGACTGCTCCTCAAACGCTTTCAGCTGATCGCGCACCGACGCAGTATCTGTGATCGATGAGCTGCCCTCACGAATGACGCTGTCTGGAAGCGTGGCGAAAGTCTTCAGATTTTGCGAAGACGTCGCCAGGGCAGCCTTGTATTGCTGGTTCAACAGCATGACTTGGTTGTTGAGCGAGCCGACGGCCTCATTGGCGGTCTGATTTCCTTGCAGGACCATCTGGGTGTTCTGCTCCAGCGCCCCCTTCAGGTCCTGCGCCGAACCTATCTTCTCAGTCGCCTGCATAAAGGAATTTTGGCGGTCTTTTGTAGCGCTGTTCATCGCATCAGTCAGCGCCGTCAGCGTCGTCAATGCGTTGATCCCTTGGGAATAGGCCTGATTGGCCCCGGACAGATCGCTGCCCTTGGCCGTATCGACGACCATTTTCACGAGGTTGAGGCCGTTGATCAGTTTGGCGGCCGTGTTCTGGAACTGGCCGCTGATGCCGCCGAATACCGCCTCGTTGCTCGACAAGATCGAATTGAAGTCGGGTGCTTGGCCCATGCTGAAGCCGTCTCCGGTGGCGAGCTTGGCAAACTGGCTGGCATCCTGTGTACGATCACCGACGATCGCCTGCAGTGTCTTCGTCACGTTATCCTTGACGACCGACGTATCCTGCTGGATCTGTTTCGACAGCCGCTCTATTTCCTGCGCTGCCGCAATATTGGCCGAGTCTTTGACTGGAACCTGTGCGAAGGCATGTGGCGAAGTAACCAGACCGAACCCAACGGCAAGAACAATCCTATGCATAAGCCTCTCCTTTGCTGTTTCGTCAGTTTTCCGATGGCCGGGCATCAACGACAGTCACCAATCCAAGGGCAGGATCCTGAATCGCCGAGAAGGTCGCTGTGTCACCATTGGCGCGTGCCGCATCCTGAAGATCTTCAAGCCAGCGCTGTACCTGCTCCATCGTGGCGTTTGTCGGGACGGCAAAGCAGCGTGTGCTGCCCGTGTCGATGATCGTCGTCGGGCACTGGATTTGCGCCATCACCAGTGATCCGTCTCTGTCCTTGGAGTTGCCGCCTCCGGAACCTCGCAGGCTCGACGAAGATGATTGCAGGCCAGCCTGGAGGCGCTGTAGATACTGCTGGTTCGCCTCGAGCGATTTCTGGGCGAACGCGTTCCAAGTCGTTGCGCGCTCGACCTGCGCCTGTGTATTGCGGTCGACGGCCTTCTTCAGTTGTTCTCCACAGCCCGTGGTATCGCTGAGTGTCTCAGGCTCGCTCGCCCCGGTTCCGGTCGGCGTCGGGTCGCCATTCTCGGCCTTGTTGCGCTCGTAATACCCTGAGACCTTTCTGACGTAGTCCTGGGTCTCGGCAATGTTCGGGATCTGGCCGTTTTGAAGCGATTGGCGATAGGGGCCGGCATTGTAGCCCGCGGCGATCAGGTCGTAACGCTCGCCGAACATGCCCTGGAGCTGCTTGATGTACTTGACCCCGCCGCGGATATTATCCTGCGTGTCATAGGGGTTCACACCAAGCCCTGCTGCCGTCCCCGGCATCAACTGCATCACGCCGGTCGCCCCGACCCCGGAACGCGCGGATTGGCGAAAGCGAGATTCCTGCTCGGCGATCGCCATGGCAAAGTTGGGATCGACGCCCTGCCGGATCGCCTCATCCCGAACCATGCGGGCGACTTCCTGCTGGCTTGGGGTTCGCTTCGACGGGCCGGCCGGCGCCGCATCGCCAGCCATTCCGGCCGCCGAGCAATCTGCAGGCGCTCCGGATCCCTCCCCTGGAGCGACGCTGTCCGTGGTTCCACCTGAAGCTCCTTTGACGCTTTGCGTGTCGGCCTGGTAGGGCTCGTAACTATCGCGGGTCGCCTCGTCGCTTTTCAGGCGGGTGTCGTCGATCACCGGGACCTGCGCGCGCGAAACCGAGGGCACCATGATGGTGGCAAACGCGAGCGCGCCGACGGTTGCCAGTTCAGGAAGTCTTGGCGTGGTCATCGGACACGTCCCCCTCCCAGTCGCAGAATTTCGACAGCCAGCCCTTCGGGTCGTCGCCGTAGTCGTCGCGAAGCATTTCGACCTCGCGAACAGTCTCTTCGCGCCCGGACAGGACCTTAATGAATTCGGGCATGTGGGACATATCGACACGCGCGATCACGCTGCTTTTCGCCTGCTTGATCAGCATGAAGCGAGAACTCGGATCGCCGTTCTTGACCCAGTCGAACTCAGCCCGCGATAGCCCGAAATGCCCCATGTAGGAGCTCTCGTCAGCCTTCGGATTGGCGAAGAAGATATTGGTGGAGGTTTGTTCGATGATGGTCCGGCTGACACTCGACTGGACCACGTCGTCTGCCGACTGCGTCCCGAAAATCACCAGACCGTTCCGCTTTCTGATGGTCTTGAAATAGTCCTTCATGGTGCGCTTGAACTCGTCGTCGTCGAGCAGCTTCCAGGCTTCGTCCATCAGATTGATGATCGGCGCCTTTCCGTCGTAGATCTTGTCCAGGCGATGGAACATGTACAGGAGTGCAGCGGTGCGAACTGTCGGGTCGTCGAGGATCGACGTCATGTCGAAGCCGATCATCGGACGGGAGATGTCGAGACTGTCGTCGGCATTGTCGAAGAGCCAGGCATAGGGTCCCTTGTCGACCCACTTGTCGAGCCTGGCGATCAGGCTGCCTTCTGTGCGCTCGCTGCCGGCAAGAAGCGCACGCAAGGACGAAAGGCGCCGATAGGACCTGTCCTTGGTCTTAAGAACGGACTTGATGGCATTGCGGATAATTGCCTCTTCCTGAGGCGAGAGGGTTTCTCCCTGCTTTGTCGGCTTCAACATGAAGCTGAGCAGGCCATAGAGGAAAACGCGATTGTCCTCGGTATCGTCGAGAAGCAATGGGTTCCAGCCCGAAGGCTCTCCGGGCTCCAGCGTCATGTAGGTGCCCCCTGCGGCCCTGACCATGATGTCGAGGCCCCGGTCCTTGTCGAAGACGATTGTTTTCAGCCGCGGGCTGACCCGGTACGCCTGCAGGATCAGGAAGGACATGATCACCGTCTTGCCGGAACCGGTGGGCCCGAAGACGGTCGCATGCCCCACATCACCCTGATGGAAATTGAAGAAGAACGGCGTGCCGGACGTGGTCTCGAAGATCGTGATTGCCGGTCCCCAATGATTGCCGTCCGGCTTGCCATAGGGATAGGCGTGAAAGCTGCTCAATCCGGCACAGTTCAAGGTGGAAATCATCGCCCGGCGTGCGATATAGGCCTGATTGCCTGGAAGCTGCGCCCAGTAGGCCGGCTCCGTATTAAGGTCCTCGCGGACATAGGATGCCCCGAGCGCGCCCAGTTCATTACCGATCAGGGCAACCGCATCGTCGAGCTGGGTGGTGGATTTCGCGATCGGCATGACGGTCAGATGATGTTCGGTGAAGGCGACACGCTTGCGGGCAAGCTCGTCCCGAGCGATGTCGAGATTGGCCTGAACACTAGAACCGCCCTCGTCCGCCTTCGACATTTGCCGATCGAGACGCTCGATACGGCCCCGTGCGGACATGTCGTCGACAAAGGACATCGACTGGGTCAACACCATTTCAAATGGCAGCTTGAGGATATAGTCGAGCATGCCAGCCCCGGTCTCAGGCGGATATTCCTTCAGCGACACCATGGCGGCATACCGGTCGTCGCCAGCGGTATCGCCTCCAAGATGAATGAGCCGGTTGCCGATCGAGGTGCGGCGCGCCGGCAGCATCTCGTCGATCGGGATATTGCCGAGACGAACCGGACGCACGCGCCCACCATTCAGCAGAGTGTAGAAGAACTCGCATTGTTCAGAGAACCAGACTTTTCGAGCGCCCTCCTCCAGGACGGCATCGTCGGCGATCGCTTTGTAGATCGCTCGACCATTGCCAAGATCGGCCTCGATACGCTGGACGTCGCGCAGAACCTTCGGACTGTAGACGACAAGCGACTTTTCCAACGCACGGGTCGCCTCGACCAGCCTGTCGCGCATCGCCCGGAACTGCTCCTTGCGAACGACATTGCCGCCGATGCCCATGACGCGAGACAGGGTCGAGCCCTTCTTGAACAGAGGCCGAACGACCAGCGAGACATAGGTATCGTTGACGAACATCTCGTTCCTGGAGATGCTCGACTGATAGACGTGGTCGAGCCGCTGCATGAAGGGATCGGCAAAGGTCGAGGGCAGAGATGGCGCGACCTTGCGCCTGATCACATGCGTGTAGAGTGCGAAATTGCCGATCGATGAGATCGCACGGAAGGCAGCGTTGCGCTGGCGCTGCAGCATGTTGATGGTTTCGATATCCGCGGTCTCGAAGGAGAAACCGGTCAGTTGGATGGTCGAGACCAGGCAGTCGTTCTTCAGCCGGATGATGCCATTTTCGATTGGGACATAGAAAGGGACATGGGTCGCGACGCTTTTGTCCGCGAAGATCTCCCAACCTTTCGACAGGCTTCCCTTTAAGGATCGTGCCATCGTGCTCATCGCCTATACTCCATAGGTCCTGATGCCGCCGCCCAGGCGGCGGCCGAGGGGGTTGACGCCGCACATGCTGAGCCGCCCGACGATGTCGAAAAACCAGAGATCAAGCTTGACGGTCAGCAGGTAGAGAATGCCGTGGAGGACGATGAACGTGGCCGGAAACCAGAGGATCGAGCCAAGGATCATGAACACCATCAGCGAGACGAAGCATTCGGCAAGGAAATAGGTGTATGGAATGCCCATGACCGTTGGTGGACGTGTCAGGGCAAGAATGACGGGATAGGATTCGATGGTCTCATCGGCCCCGTCGATCGTTGTGCCGCCGCCGGCCATGATCAGGCCCCAGTGCCGGCGAGAAAGTCAACGAGCTCCGCGGCCGCGAACATGCCGGCAAGGCTTCCGCCGACCCGCAACAGCGCACCCCATGACCAGTAGCCGAAGGCTGCGGCCAGGAACATGCCGATGAACGCGATCGCACCTATTGAACGACCAAAGGGTCCAGTGAAGAATTGGACGAGCCTGTCGGCGGCATTCTGAAGGGCGTCCAGGTTCTGGGCCGCGGCGGGCTCGTACTGGACCAGCACGAGGATCATACTGGCTGCAACCACGCATGCCGTGTTGCCAATAGCCTTATGCCTTGCGAGCCAATACCAGGCGGCCTTTCCATAGAAGGTGGCGACTGCGATTGCGGAATTCTTCATCGGATTACCTCTTCCTTGACGATCTTCACCGGACCGCCGGCGACGATCGGACCAAACTCCTGAGGAGCAGGCCCGAGCGCCGCTGACGGTTCCGCAACTGAGAAAACAAGCATCGGGGACTTCGCGCGTTCGGCCCGCCCCCTGTGGGCAGCTGGCGAGGCGACTGCCGGGGGCCGCATAGTCGCTTGAGCCGCCGGGAGAGCTGCTGGCATACCCGTGTAGTATCCGACGACCCGCGTGACATAGTCGGCAGTCTCCTGGATCAACGGCAGCGAATGGGTGGCATCGACGCGCGGCTCGTCGGCGTTGTAGGCCGAGGCGATCAGCACGGGATTGCGGTATTTGCCGATCAGCAGGTGCAGGAAGCGCGTTCCGGCGCGAATATTCTGTTCGGGATCTGTCAGGTCGGTGGCACCGAAGGCCGTCCCGATCTGCGGCATGACCTGCATCAGGCCGATGGCACCGGCCGCGCTGGCGAGCTGCCGATCGAAGCCTGCGTTTTCGGCACGCATGACAGCCAGCACCCAGTTCGGATCGACCTCTTCTTCTGCCGCGATCCGGACAGCGAGCGCTGCGTAGGCTTCCGGTACGCCATCGAGAAGATCACTTCGCGGCGACATGATATGAGATGCCTCTGGGACGCCAGTGTCCGCCCCGGGTCTGGTTTCGGTTGGCGCTTCGCCAAGCGAGAAGACGCCGATCGAGGAATAGGCAGCACGCCGGTGTTTCGCTCCTTCATCGCCGCTCGGCTTCTGAAAAAGAGACACAGTATGAGATACGGGAAGCGTCGGGCGGTCTGCAGAAACAACGGATGGATGGTTTGAGCCCGAAAGTGGGCTGCCGAACCGCGCTGCCAGGTTTTCAGCGTTGATCACCGGGGCAGAAACAAGCACCGGTCGAGATGCTTCCCCCGGTATGTCGGACCTTGATAACGGCCTAGCGGTTTTCGGCGCTACGCTTGAACCCGCAGGATACGGGTCGGTCCCCGTACCCTGCCAGACATGATGTTCGTTGCCGAGGCTCGAGGCATACCCCGTGAGGAAAAAGACCGAGGCGATTGCGGACCAGACGGAACTACGTGACCGTATGCCTTGCGATAACGTCTTGAGGTAAAACGAGCTGCGATCCATTTTTGAACCAGTTCAAAATTACACTGCGGTATAAGTTTTGAACTGTATTCCGTCGAGAAAATCAACTGAAAATATCACTCGCGTATAATTTATGTTTCATCGAGTTTCCCGCAGAGTTTCGAAAACGGTTCGATTTCAATCGCGTACGCGTGACCAGCGATCTGCAGTCCAACGATATCGTAATTGCTCCTGATCCCCGAATATCTTGGCGAGACGGACCGCCGTGCCGCCCTTGACCAGCACTGACCCCGCATCCGCTCCCGATCGCGACCCGTAGATTTGGCAAATATAGTTCGGAAGCTCTTTTTGAATGCGCGGCGCCGACGCGCAGGAGGCAACCTGATAGCGGTAGTCGTCCGCGGGCGGATAGCCGCGCCCCGTCTGCTGAACTGAGCCCAGACGATGACGCGCGAATTCCGTGCCGTATTCCAACTGGCAGTCGACGATCGTTGAGCCGTAGTGCCTGCAATCACCCAGACTCAAATAGATATAGGGTGCCGGTGGGAGCGGACGTGGTGGCGGCTTGACACTTGCACATCCTGCCAACGATGCCGTCAAGGTCGATACCAGGCAAAGTGCCTTCAAATCCTGCATGTCGTTACTCCTGGGGTTCCCGGCCATAGCCAACGTCAATCAATGCGTCGATGAAGAGATCGCGAGCGAGCGAACAGAAAGGAGATGCGGACCGAGCCAGATGGAGCTCGGTCACGACAAGACCGAGATCAGAAATGACCGCGGCAACGCTTGCCAGATTATCGCTCATGCCGTCACGAAGCATCTCCTGGCCCGCATGCCCCTTGATGATCAACGCGTAATCGCCGCGAGCGATGCTGTGCCAGAGTTCGATTGTGCCGGTCTCGCCGGCCCGGCTTTCGGCGTCGCAGACAAGCATCAACGCATAATCGGGATGCGGCAGGCGATCTTCCTCGATGGCCGTGCCGCTCCTGAACGCGGTCAATTCCACATGAGAAGAGAAGATGAGCAAGCCTTCGTTGATCAGCAGGCGTTGCGCACCCAGCCGAAGGAAGGCGTTCATCGCTGGGGCTCGCATGGCATCCACAGGGAGCGCATCATGGCAATGCTGACATATCGATCGCAGGCTGCCATCTACCATGACAAAGGATGCATGAAAGCGATCAAGGATGAACCGTTCCATATTCTGGGTTCGACCGCTTAGGTTCTCGACCAGGGCATAGCCATTGAGCTGCTTCCAGGGCTTGGATAGCAAATCATCGTCCGGCTTGAAGCCAGTATCGTTCACCAGGCTGGTCGGCCCAACCACGATAGCAGCCGATCGCGTCTGGGCACCGCAGCCTGGGCAGTCGACCGTGACAGGGGCCGGGAACCATTCCTTCGTCAAAAGAGCTCGGACGTTTACCAGTTGCGGCCACCATGAAAAACTTACACTTCAGTATAATTTCTAGCACCATGATTTCTGTGCCTCAAGATCTTCGCGTGTCGAAAATGTTTGGCGGAAATGGCGTCGCCCTCCCGCAAGTCAGATCACATAGATCAGCTTGGCGGTCCCTGCAGGTCCATGCGTTTGCCTATGAGCCTATCCGCTTAACAGGTAAGGCACCGAACAGCCAATACCTCAGTCGCGCAGTCGCCGATACGCTCAACAGCCGATCTGCGTATCCACCTATATGCACGTTCGTTCATTAGGCGGCTCACCGATCCGCTCAAACGCCGATTGGCCCAATAGGCTAATCACTGGTTCACCGGTACGCACACTCACCTATTTACCGAATGCCGCATTCACTTAAAAACCTATCCGCGGATGCACGCATTCGCATGTTCGCCGGTTCACCTAAACGCTCATTCGCCGATTCTCGCATCGGCTCACTCGGGGAATCCGCGCGCGCCTTATTCACCGATCCACCGATACACCGATACACCGATTTGCCGATTTGCCGATTTGCCGATTTGCCGAAGCACTCATCCCCGCATTGGCCGATCGCAACCTATAGGTGTTCCTCTGTCTTCCGGTCGAATTTTTGCCCTCCGTCGCCGGACCAGGGAGCCATTTGGCACTCGCCTTTTCGGCGGCTTTCCGAAAGCCTCTGAGACCCCTCTGCAAGGCGCGCCTTGCTCTCGCCCCTCGGGCGAAACGGCTGTGGGTATACCAATAGCCTATCCTGCCATCTTCTTCAGACCGGCCGAACACCGTGCCCGAGACGCATATGCTGTTGCGTGTCGTCAGACGAAGCAACAGCGATCGAAGGTGTCACACCGACGATCCGCGTCGCAGGAACAGCGCGGTGTTTGGCCGGTCTGAAGAAGATGCAGAAGGGAGCCGTCGTCGCGAGCTGCCGGGATGTTCGGACCGCAGGGATCGAACATCGAAGGCTGCGAGCGATGGACGGCGAGCACCCCGCAGGAGGAAATGGGGAGACGAAGCGGATACCCGAAAGATGAGGGTGAAGCGGAGGATGCCCATTTCCTCCGTATTGTTTGGGGAAGTCGCGGCAGCGTCCGCCTACCGGCCCGAAAGGCCGGGCGGGTCAAGACCCGCTCCGCAGGGAGAGGGGTGTGTGAGGGGAGAGGCGGCAAGTCTCTCCCCTCACGACCGCGCGCAGGCTCGAGGCCAGCAAGCGGTCAGGGGATCGAAAAGCGCGAGAGACGGCAGGTGCCGCCTCTCGCTTGTGGATCAATCAGGCATGGTGTCAGGATCGTATCGAACGGCTGAGCCGGCGAGCTCTCGGATCACGGCGCCGATCCGCCACATCCCGATCTGGGTCCGACGCTGGGCAACGAGAATATCAACCGCCGTCTCGTCCGCCTCGATGGCCTGTATTGCGGCATCCGTCGCATCCCACGGACCGAGGTTTTCGACGGGAATGATATCGCCGTCCTCATCATAGCCACCGGATATATATTGCGGTGCGCGCTGGACGCGCTCGTAGGCGCGCTCGGCTTCATGAATGAGACGAAACCCCTCCGTGCGCTGCCGCCAGTATTCCGGGCTTCCACCATCGATGTACTTGATCTTGCGCTGTGTCATTGAAGTCTCCTTTCGCTTTCTGACGAGAGGAGGCCGCACTGTAGACGCGAGGGGTCAAGGATCGCGGCACGGGACCGCCAGAGGCGGCCAGCGGAGGAGCCGAGTTTATGTCGGTGCTCGACGAGCGCCGGCGGAAATTTGGAGGCGCCGCGCAGTCCTTGACGCCGGAGTGTCGGGTGTATCATGGGAGGTCAGAGAGAGAAGAGATCACGGCCCGAGAGGAGCCGTGCCCGCCTCCGGCGTTCAGCCGGCGTGCTGTGTGAGGGGCTCTCCTTGCGATGGGGCGGCCGGTCGATGCGGCCGTTTCATCCCGCGAGAGTGATCGTTGCCGAAGGCGAAGACCGCAACACGGGCTTCGGGAGCGACGCCCTGCGGCGCGAGTAGAGCACGGTCGGCAGGGCTGGCTCGCCCAGATCGCTTCGCGTCCTCGCCGAGCATCCATCACGAAAATGAATCGGGTGCCACTGATCGATTCAAAACTGTCGTTGGACCGGCCCGGCGCGATCTACGATGCTGCCGGCATGATCTCACAACCCTATCAGCTCTATGTCGAACGATCGGATGCCCTGAAAAACATGGCGCGCTATTATGCCATGGACATCTCGGCGACACTCTTCGGCCAGGCTTGCCTAACTCGGCGGTGGGGCCGGATCGGATCGCGGGGGCAGTCGAAACTCCATGTCTTCGAAGATGAGCAGGAGGCGGTGTCATTGTTTCTGGACATTCTGCGCCAGAAGCGTGGCCGCGGCTACCGCCCGGCCGGGCAACGAGACCAGGTCTGACTGCGCGAGAACGGCGATGGAAAAGGCCCGCCGTGGCGAGCCATTATTGCCGTCAGTCCCAATCGGTCTCGAAAGCGATTTCGATCTGGACGAAGAATGGGATCTTGATCGCCAGCTTGAGACCAAGCTTGCCCTTGCGAAACAAATGGCGAAGGACCCTGGTCAGCGCGCTGAGCCTGCGGCTGGTGGCGGCGAGGAATTTCGCGAGGTGACGTATGATATGTGCTCCTTTCAAAAAAAATGTCGTCGCGGGAGTTGGAGGCAGCCCGTCTGCCGTGATGCACCGGCACGGCCGAAGCGCAGCGGAGGACCTGCGACGCAGGTTGCGCCACGGCAGACCGGCTGCAACATCCCGACAAGGATGAGATGGTTTCGAAAGGAAGAGTTGCGCATCTCGACAAGGCCTTCGAGCCACAATGCTCGCTACAGGCTTGCGAAGCGGCGCTTCGCGCCCGGGCCGCCGGTCGATCCGGCGGGCCGGGCCAAGCTGGACGGCAAAAGCCTCCCTCAGAAGGGAGGCTCGGCCGAGATCTGGCCGTCCTGTTCGGCGATGATCACCGCAAGCTCGACGCGTGCCAGTTCGAGTTCGAGTTCGATCTCGCGGCGCTCGATCGCGTCGTTCGATGCATTCAATTCCAGGCGCAGCTCTTCAATGTGTTGTTCCAGCAGCATCTTCGTCTCCTTGACGTTGTGAATGACGACGCCCGCGGTCATGAGGGGTCGTGTCGGGTCAAGGTTCGCGTCAGCGACCGGCGGAGCCGGCGTGCGGAGGAACCGATTTTGTTGGAGCGGAGGGAACCGGAGCGGAGGCAAAATTGGAGGTGCCGCTACGACCTTGACGCGGCGCGATCGCTCATGGCACCCTTGGCCAGACTGAGCAGACATACACCTATCCGTATGGCACCCATTTCGAGGGCGCCGCGGTGGAAGAGCTCGTTTTGGGGCCCCAGCATTGCGAAGTTGTGGAAAGACCCAATTTCCGGGCTCTTCTGCTGCTTTGCTCCGATGACATGCCCGACGTCGGCTGCGAGGCTCCTGTCGTCAATGATGCGGAGACAAGACCATGACGACCACGAACGAAATTGCCGACAAGATTGCATCCGACCATAGCCTGACCAAGGCTCAGGCCAAGACCATCGTGGAGGCCGTGATCGTGTCGATCACCGAAGCAGCGATCGCGGGCAACGAGACCAGCCTCCCCGGCTTCGGAAAGTTCAAGGTGAAGCACACGCCCGAGCGCGAGGCCCGCAATCCAGGGACGGGCGCGACTATCAAGGTTGCAGCGGCCAAAAAGCTTTCCTTCGCTCCTGCCAAGGCGCTCAAGGATGCGCTGAACAAGTAAGCGTCTGTATGCTTAGGGAAAAGCCCGGCCTCGCGTGCCGGGCTTTTTTCGTCTCGCAGTCACCCGTCGTCGTGCCGGAGGGTGGCCAAGCTCCTGACGATAGTCTCGGCGGCCGGACGGATCGCTTCGCGGTCGTGATTCGCTAGCAGTCGGTGAAGCTAACCTGACGCCATGGGCACAAGGTCGAAGCAGAGCGCCGAAGCGGCGCTTCACGAGGCGGCAAATGTTAGAAAGGCGCTTTATTTGGTGACAATCCAGAGTTCGATGTACACATCGCCAAGGCTGGCGCCGGCCCGCAGGAAAAGGTCTGCAGCGGGAGGCAAAGCCGATGACGGCATCGGGATCGACTTCACTCGAGACTGTTCTGGTTACGGTGATAGTATAGCGGCTCATGTCGGCCACCTCATGGAACCAGTGGAGAGTAGCCGTTCAGGCGCCTGCTTCTGCGGCAGCCGGCGGGCGGGGCGGCCCTGGTGCACGACTCGGTGCCAAGGCCAGACGACAGAAGAGCCCCGCCATGGTTGGCGGGGCTCGGTCTTGCGTGGTTCAGATCTCGCGCTTTGGGCGGTTCCAGATCAGCGCGTATTCCCCGTCTTTCTCGCCCGGCCACAAGGCAGCGGTGATCGGTGCATTGAAGCTCGGGTCGTCGAGCTTGACCGAAATGTATTGCTCGCCGTCGTTGGAGACCGCCTTCCACCCGGCGCCAACTTCGATACCGTTTCCGGCGGTGATCCGGAAATCGGGGGCGTCGCGCGAGACGCGTTCGATCGGGTTGAGGCGGGCCTTCATGCTGACGGTGAGGGTGCGAACATTGCCGATGATGGAGTTGTTGTCGTTGGTGGTGAATTCGCCGATGACTGCCATTGTCGTGTTCCTTTTCCGGTGTGTTCGGGCCACGCCCATCGCGGCCTCGATGGCGGTGTCAAGACCGACGGCGATCGACGCCGCACCCTTGGGCCGAAACGTTAGTGGAGGGCGGCCGGGAGCGGCTTTCTTTTCGCGCGAGGAATGCGAACCCTGTTCGCAGGGGAAGAAAGTAGCGGACGGCCGTTGCGGTCCAGGCGATCGAGACGAAGGCGTCCTTCGGTCACACCAGTCCCATCGAGGTCTGCGTGTGTGTGGTCCGTCGTTCCGGATAGGCAGATCACGACCCGCGATCATCGGCAGGTTCTCGACCGACGTGAAGCGCGAGACGCGATGACCCCGCGCGACCGCTTGGCCACGCTGACCAGTTGGGTTGAGATCGCAGCTCACCAGTTTTCGTCCACGACGACGCTGTCGCGATTGCGCCGGCTGGTGGCGGCCACTCCGATCGGCTGACGCGACGAGACCTGTCAGACGAGACACCTCACATTCGTTCGCATTCGTTCGGCCATAGATCGAGCTGGCCGTGGTCGGCGGCCGTGGGAAGATCGGCTTCATCGAGCGGTACGCATGAGCGATGCACAAAGACCTCGCCGCGAATGCGCCGCAGCCCGTGGCGGAGCGCCCGATCGACGTCAACGGCATCCTCCCACGAAGGCCGATCGACTTCGCGTATCTGCCGCCAGCGCCTGTTGTCGTGAAACGGGCAGCCGATACAGGCGGACTTCGGCGGGATCGGATCGTCATGGCGCTGCAGCCAGGCAAGGCAATCGTGACGACTCATGCGCTTCTCGATCAGTGGAAACCGCTTGATCTGCCAGGCTTCGAAGCTTGGCTTGGCGCGCATGATCTCGTCGGTCGCAATACCGATCCAGGCCTCGGCCACGGGAAAAGGCGGCGATCGCCTTCGCGCCAAACCGGCGAGCTCGCGAACCTTGCGTCGGATCGGAACGATCTTGAAATCCGTGGTGCATTGCCGCCGGATCATGCCGATGGACACGGTCTCGGTCGTGGTCCGCCGCGAGGCGATCTCGACCAGGACGCCATCCTCATCCTGGTCGAAGACCGGCACTTGCGCACCCCGTGGCGTGACTGTACTGGCGACGGCCGGGATCGACGCCCATCGATCGCCCTTGCCCGCCTGCAGGAGCTGCTCGCGGATATTGCCAGCCGAGACGATATGGACGGGGAATGGCGGGGCGTTCGGCGACATCGGCCATTTCAGATGATCGTAGACCGCGCTAGGTTCCCAGCCGGTATCAGCAAAGATCGCGCAATCGGGCTTGGGCCCAATCTCGCCATGGCTGCCATCAGCGCCATGGTGGTAGACTGGACGCCGGCCCCGAGCGACAACGCTCCGAGCCCGATCGTCGAGGTTTCAGGGTGGTCGACAGGCTTGGGTTCGAACAACATTACGCCACCTCCTGATCCGAATCCGCCTGCGGCTGGAGGCTGTGGAGATAGGTGACGGCGCGCTGCGCATGGGCGGCTGCCTGGAAGATCGCGCGCTTGTCGGACCCGAGAATTGCGGCCCATGTCTGGATATAGGCAGCGTGGTCGGGCCGCGGCTCCAGTTCCGGAACGATCCCGAGATCGGCGCAGACCATCGCAGCGCCGAGTTCCACCAGCATCTCTTCGAAAGCGCGCTCGCGGCGATCCTTGTGGTAGCGGGACAGATCCCTGTTAAGGCGATGGGCCGGAGACGTCCAGTGCAGTGTTTCATGCGCGCGGATCGCGATGAACGACGCTATGTCGCGGAATTGCGCCGGTTCGGGAAGCTGGATGTGGTCGGTGGGCGGCGAATAATAGGCCTGGTTTCCACCATACCGGACGATAGCACCGGTATTGTTGAAGAAGCGGTCGGCATGCTCGATACGCTCGAGCGGTTTGGCAATCGCTTCGGGAGCGCTGTAATAATGATCCGGTAATCCCTCGATTTGATCACAGTTAAAGACGGTGTAAGCCTTCAGGAACGGAATATCGCGTTCGATCTCTCCACCGCCGGCATCGGTTTCCGTCTTGGTGAAGCGACTGGCATAGACGACGTTGGCGCCGCCTTCGCCCTTGCGGACATGGGCGCCAAGCTGGTTGGCCTGACGCAGGGTCATCCAGGTCGCGGACGTAAACCCGCAGGCGACGCTTTCCGACCATAAAAGCAAGACATTGAGACCCGTATAGGCCTCACCGTTATGGCGAAGCGGCCGTGTCACCCGACCGGTCATATTTTGGGCGCTCCATGGTTTGACCCAGGGGCGCACGCCTTTTTCCAGATCGGCGAGGATCCGATCGGTAATGCGGGCATGGATGTCGATGCGGGTGGTTTCGGTCTTCCTGCTCATTGTTCAAATCTCCGTTTACGGGAGGCCGCGTCGGTCGCGACCTCGTCACGGAGGGCCGATGGCAGGAGCGGTCAGGGGGTAGGCGCACCGGAACGGCCGAAACGCATGTGGAGGGCGGCGAAGCCGTTGCGGCCTACATCCGGCTCCTGCAGGACCAAGGCCGGGACGGGGTTGCGAGAGGCGCCACGCTTTCCTTCCTTCCCTTCCTCAGTCGCCATGATCGTGATGGCCGACATGGGAAAAACCGCCCCCGATAGGGCGGCAACGCTTATCTGCTGGATCGATGGGCGGAGCCTAGGCTCCGCCTTTGGGATCGCCTCAGTCGAAGGCCGACATCTGGGCCGCAGCCGCTTTGCGGTCGAGCGTCTGACCAGGATTTTCGACCGGGCGGTCGAAGGGCTTCCAGACTTCACCAACGATCTGCTCGTAGGCTGCGACGGCACCCTCGGCCGCCATCCGCAGCGCATGTGCCTGGATGCCCATGTCGGCGGCGAACTCGCGCTTGCGCTGGGCGGCGCTGTCGAAGCCGACCGGACCATCGAGATCCTCGTCCCGGGCTTCCGCGGCACCCTTGGCGGTTGCGTCGCGTGCTTCGGTGACGGCCCGCGAATAAAACTGGCCGGCACCATGGGCAGAGCCGACATAGGCGCCGACGATCCGCTGGAAGTGGATCTGCATAGCCCGTTCTCCGAGGCCGTCCGAGAGGCCCGTGGCAGTCTCGACGATCAGGCGCTCGTGCATGTCGCGGATACCGTCACTGTCGAGAATGGCGGCTCCAAAACTTTCCGCGATCTTCAGCGCCTGGGCTTCATCGGGGCACGTCAGGCGGACCATCTCGACGGTGGCGCCCTTGCGAAGCTGGAAGACGCGCGCGGATGGACCGGAGGCCTGATTGGAGGATTGCCGGGACTGGTTTGTGGGCTTTGCCATGATGGCTTCCTTTCGTGATCTGCCGAGGCGGTTCCGGCCCCCTTGGCCGGCCCGTCCTTCGGTGCGGTCGAAAGGGACCGAAGCAAGCTGGCTGGTTCAGGGTCCGGGCGGGCCAGATCGAGCAAAGCCGGGATGCCGGCAAGCGGGGCCAAAGCCCTGCGCTGTCCCGCATTCCTGCTTTTGCGACCAGCGGCATGACCGGCCGCCCCGCGGCGCGACAGCGGCCTTGAACCGGACGGGCGTTGGTCCAGACCGCAACGAAACCGAAGGACGGGCCGGCCAAGCGGAACAACCTTGCCGGTCGAGATGCCAGGAGGATCCCGGCAGAGGCCATGGAAATCCGTGCCACCATCAGTCCAGACCGCTGACGATGACGACGGGGCCGTCGCAGGTGGCGATTGCGTCAGCCTTCGATAAAACGGCCTGCGCCCGTGGTAGCCAATCCTCGAAGTCCCGTATGGACAGACCCTTCTCACGCGCCAGTTCCCGCAACAACTCGAAAAGATCATCAAAGAGATCCGCTTTCCGCTGCACCGGCTCCCGAAAGGCGTCGGGCACCGGATGATAGGTCGCTTCCGCGCCGTCGGTTGGCTCTTCGCGGATGTCGGCGACATAGGTATCACGGGAGCTGTCGACGTCGGATTGCTCGTCGTCTTATCCATCGTCGCCGATGGCCATCCCGCACGCGTCTTCGATGGTTGCGGCCACGTAAAACCGCCGGCGATACACCGGCAGATGATATTCGGTGTCGATCCGAAAGCGTTTCATGATGCGATCCTTTCGTGTTGCGGGATGACGTGTTGATCATTCCGGAAGGCGGAAATTGCCGCTTCCTGGCGCGCCAGTATGCGGATCAGGGGCTCGATCTGGGCTCGGCGCTCGAATTTGAGACGCTCGAGGTCCAATCGAAGCCGCGCTTCATGCGACCGGGTCCAGCTTGATCGAGATCGCCCGTACGACCGAACTGCCCTGACCCTTTGAGTGGTCGTGACGCGCTCTGCCCGTGCCTCGACCTGTCTGTAGACCAGATCGAGGTGATGGCGTGTCTGACGTCGGGCTGCTTCCATACGAGACAGAAGAAACGCGCCGTCGTCGGAGGATCTAACCGGACACCTCACGTTGTCCTCCCGGACCAAGACAGAAAGGACGACGGCCCGGCATAGGCCTGGTGCCGGGTCTCGCCAATGACAAAACCGAAGCGACCGACCTCGTACTCGCTCACTGGCACCAGATATCGTCGCTCCTAGACGCCAGGGCCCCGTTTCCCACCACGTGTGGCGATCACTTCCGTCATGCCGATATCACGACCCAGTCATCCGCATGATCGCGTTCGAAGGTGCGGCGATCCTTGACGTCGGATTCACCCGGAGCGAGTACCACTCCATGGATCGCCTCCCAGGCATCGGGCTGCAAGGTCTTGCACGTCTGATCGGCTATCCGCCTTTCAAAGCCGGTGAACAGGTCTGGAAAGGTTATGGCGACAGCAGCCCAGCAGCAATCTTCCTCATAGAAACAATCGTCCGATCGCAATGAGGCATGGACTTGGCGGTTGCGCTCCGGGGACAGATGGAAGCCGCCGTGGCTGGCAGTTGCGTGGATGACGACGCCCTCGGCATAGACCGTGGCCATTTGCGACCACCCCCAAGGCGTGCCGCGGGTCTGCTGTTGCTGAACTCGATTGAGCTGCGCAAGCTCGCGCCGATGCTCTGCTGTCTCAAACACGCGCGCGCGAAAGTCCGCCTCGTCCGCCGCCCGGCCCTCATGGCTATAGAAGGATTGGCGGGTAAGTTCGCTCATGGGGCGAGTGAGATGCTAGGCGCTGGCGATGAAGCCGCTCGCAGCGCCGTCACCCGACGGCAGCATGGCCAGCGTGATATCGCCGACCCTTGATACGATGAGGCCGTCGGCCGATCGATCAAAGAGCACCTCCGGAAAGTCGAATGCAGCTATGGTGGCGCTGATCCCTGGACGATCGCTCATGCGACAGCCCTCCCCTGCCCCGTGATTACGGCAACCTCCCCGGCGGTCACGTCCAACAACACGGCCGAGGGATAGCCGTAGCGGCTGAGCCACTTATCGGCGCCCTGGCGGCTGGCGGCGAGATGGACGGGTTCGGCATTCGCGCCGGCGCGGTCGAAGATGCGGCAACTGCCAAAAGCCGGAACCTCGACGATGCTGAAGGTCAGGTTGCTGTCTATGGGGAAGCTCCGATAGACGTGGATCGCAATCACCCTGCCGTCGCCATGATCGCCTTCATGCAACTTGAAACCGGCCGGCACGATCATGCTGCCGCGCCGATATTCGTCCTGACGGCTGACCAGCCGGCCGCGGCTGTTACGGGACTTCCACGCGGACAGTCTCTTGGCGTGGCGTTCGGGTGGGCGTGGCGTGCCGTCGGACCAGGCCAGAACGGAACCAATCGGCGCCAGAAACGCGAGATGGGCGGACTTGTTCGCGAACATGGAAAACTCCTGAGAGACTTGAGGATCATGGACATGGAACCGCCGCCGGTGGAGGCCACGGGCGGCGGTTGTGGAATGGTTTGCATTGCAGTCCAGGAAGCGGCTATTCCGCCGCGATGCCGTAGGCGCCGTTGTCGTCATCGAGATCGGGATCGTCGAGCCCGGGTTCGGGTTCGGTAGTTGCGCCGTCGTCTGCGTCTTCTTCGACAAGATCATCACCTGCATCGCTGATGGCCTCGTGTTCGCCGTCATCACTGACATCACCGGCAATGCCACCCTTCTCCGCGTCGGTCTGCTCGAAAGCGTCGCCATATTTCTTAAGGTCGGCGATATCCTTCGGTTCGGGGGCGAAGAGCGCCGAGCTATGAACGAAACGTTCCCCGCCGAAATGGCTGACGAGGGCGGCGCGCGTCTCCCGCACCGTCTGGCGCGGCGTCACGCCGGCGTCTTTTGAGGCTGTTTCAAGCGCCTGCCTCGACAGGCAAAGCAGGAAATTCTCCGAACCCATATTCTCCAGAAAGCTGTCGGCGCCGATCGCATCGCCGGCGATCCGCGAGACCACGCCGCTGTTCGACATGCCACGACGGCATGACAAGGCATCAATGAGCACCGAGCGCGCGACGACACGCATCGTATCCCGGTCCATATCGAGCTTGCCGTCATCCGAGAGCAGGCGGGCGGCATGTCGGCGGAACCGGCCCGGTCCGATCACGGTATCGCTCGCGCCGGAATCGACGCGGACGTTCAGGCCCGCAAAGGCGATAACGAGCAGCGCCATCAATGTGTCGTCCTCGATCGGTGCGCGACCGAGCGCTTCATGCAGGGCATCGGTGCGGAAGTCCCCGATCATATCCTGTCCCTTCTGCGTCACATCAGGCCGAACCTTCTGAGCCTCGCTCACAGCGCTATCGTCCCCCCCACCGCTGGCCGCAGCGCCTTTGGTCTTTTTCTCCTCAGGCATGCGATACGCGACCGACTGCACCTTGCCGTCCCGGTCGAGATACATGCCGACATGATCCGATTTTGACGGCTTGCCATAGACGCGCTCGGCCTTTTTCGGCAGTTCCGGCTGCCCCCAGTTGTTGACCTCGACGATCGCGCCCTTCTTCGGCAGATTGGCCGTCATCCATTCCTGCTGCGCACCGAGAAACGCTTCGACATTGTTCGTGTAGCGACTGTCCTGATCGGCCGGCGCGAATAGATCCTCGACCCATTCGATACCGTAGGCGGTCGCAAGATCGTCGCCGAAGCTGGCATCCTTGGCGAACATACGGGTCTTGGAGAGCGCGCGAGCGATATTGTACCAGTCGGCCCGCTCCGTCTTTTTGGGCTTGTTCGCCTTCCAGACTTCCTTCTGTTCATCGAGCGACGCAGCGGCGATGGTGCGCAACTGCTGCTCGTTCGGCATATCGCCCAGCGCCATATGATCGAGCATCGAGCCCAAGACATTGGCAAGAAGCCTGAGCTTGCGGATCTGGCGTACCGGAAGCGCCAATGCCACACCGATTGCCTCCTCGGTCCAGCCGAGCGCCACGAGCCGTTCGATGCCACGCCATTGGTCGATCGGGTTAAGCGGCTCGCGCGCGATGTTCTCGACCATCGACCGCATGGCGCCGTTGTCGCTGGCGGCCTCGCGAACGATGACTTCGATTTCTTCGAGGCCGGCGGCGATCGCCTGTGCCACGCGACGATGGCCCGCCTGGATAATGAGGCCATTGCCGCCATCGGGTTCGGGCGAAACAATCGGTGGCTGGATGATGCCGACGGCCTTTACCGTGGCCAATAGCAGTGCATCGGCCTGCGGCGAGGTCTTGGACCGGCGCGCATCGTCAGGATTGCCCTTCAGCGCACGGGGATCGATTTTAAGGATCTGCATGTCAATTCTCCTTGCGGGTTCTGGAGCGACGGTCGCCACCCCTTCCTGCCTTCAGCTCTTGCGAAGACATTTCCCGGACCGCGGAGCGGACGGGCCGGCGCAACTGCGCTCGAGCTGCCCTGCCTGACAGGCTGAGCGGGGCTTTGAGCCCTGCGAGACCGACGGGTAGGGTTGCGAAGGGAGCGGTTGAGCGAAGCGACGCCGGAACGGGCGATCTGCGAGAGGGTTTTTCTCTTCTTTTTCTTTCTTTGCCTTGCTCGCCCCACATGCGCAACAATGCTCGACATAACATCTCACATCCGAAATAGACGGCATCATATTCCGGATTGGACGCACTTGTAATCCGGATTAGACGGGCATAGTTTCCGAACCGGACGAGACATTTCGATTGATTCATGGGACTTTAGCTGATGACCGGCGCGAACAAGCGGACCGAGCTCTATCCGAGAGGTGCGGCCGCACGCGTGGCCCTGGCGATCACCGACACGCCGGTGGTTCTTGTAAATGGGCCAAGACAATGCGGCAAGACCACGCTGGTGCGCTCCCTCTTCAGCGGCGACCGGCCCTATTTCACCTTGGACGACGAGACGACGCTTGCATCCGCAAAAGCCGACCCGGTCGGATTCGTCCGGCAGATCGATACCGCAATCCTCGACGAGGTGCAGCGCGCTCCCGAATTGCTGCGCGCAATCAAGAGCGCGGTGGACGATGACAGACGTCCCGGTCGCTTTCTTCTGACGGGATCCGCCAATATCCTCGCACTTCCCACGGTCTCCGAAAGCCTTGCCGGCAGGATGGAAGTCGTCACGCTTTTGCCCCTCGCACAGGCGGAGATCAGGCAGGAGACCGACAATTTTCTCGACAGGGCGTTTACCGGAGAGCTCACAGCACCCCGAAACCTCGTGATCGGACCGGATCTGATAGAGTGCGCCTTGACTGGGGGATATCCGGAAATGGTTGCGCGCGCCGACCCTCGTCGCCGTTCCGCATGGGCGAGGGAATATATTCGCGCAATCGTGGAGCGTGACGTAACCGAGATTGCCGATGTCGAGCGTCTCGACCAGATGCCTCAGCTCCTTCGCGCGCTTGCACATCATTCCGGACAACTGTTGAATTTCGCGCAGCTGGCGGGCCAGATCGGTCTCGATGACAAGACGGCGCGCCGCTATATCGGCATTTTCGAAAACCTGTTTCTCGTCCGTCGCATAGAACCCTGGTTTCGAAATCCGCTGAAGCGCCTCGTAAAGACGCCAAAGCTGGTCTTCCTAGACAGCGGGCTCCTGGCCGCGCTGACTGGATTGACGGCAGATCGGATAGCGAAAGACAGGACTGCGGTCGGCGCACTCCTGGAGACGTTTGTTGTCAACGAGATCCTCAGGCTTGCGACATGGAGCGAGGTTCGACCAACCGTCCATCATTATCGCGACAAGGAACAGGAAGAGGTCGATATCATTCTGGAGGACGAAGCCGGAGACTTGATCGGTCTTGAGATAAAGGCCTCTGCGACCGTGACCTCTCACGACTTCAAAGGTCTGCGAAAGGTCGCCGCGGCCTCTGGAAATGCCTTCAAGGCAGGTTGGGTCCTCTATGATGGCAACAGGATCCTGCCATTTGGCGATAAACTGGCTGCTGTCCCACTTTCCTGTCTTTGGAGCACCCGCTGATCGAACTGCAAGTTCAGGTCCGATCGGCATCAGGGTCGACGTAATCGGCCGATTGATTTTTTACGAGAAAGTTCGTTCAACACCGAAGGCAGGTTTCGAGGGAGCGAAGGGAAAGGGGATCACAGCGCTGCGAAACCGAACCCATCAGCAGCAACGCCCCCAGGAAGACGTGAAAGACATTCCCGCGCTGGCAACGATCAAGCGCGTACGCCAGTAGCTGAAACTGTGGCGCTGCGAGGCCTGCGGCACCCTGAAGATTGGAAAAAAGGCTTCCATAAATACCAAGGCGGTCCGGCTAGAACGCGGCCTGAGGAACCCGTCTAAGTGCGTGGCCTTATAAGCGACAGAGCATCCGCTGCCATACGCTTCAAGATATGTTTCCTGTCAGTTGGCGTGGCGACGACAGCTTCTGGGTCGGCGACGAGTGATTGGCTGATGGCATCTGCGGTCACAGGCGAGACTGGAGGCCCTGCATCAACCTCCGCGGCGATAGTGATATGCATTATGGTGGCTTCGTCGGCTTTGACGGAAACGGTGATCTTCTCTCCGGAACGTATCCGTGAGGCTGTCTTCTCGGCGGCGCCCTGTTCGCTTTCGGCGTCAACCAGCAATGTCTGCGTTACGAGGTAAAATGGCATTTGTTCCCGCTGTGCTTTTTTGGCGTAGATCTCATCGGCGATGCTGCTCCGGTCAAGGGGCAGCTGTCCACTTGCCGTCTTGTACAAGACGAAAAAGGCGCTCAACCCGCGAGGGGAGCGCCTTTTTCTAATTCCCGGCACAAAGTCGAACGCCGCGGCGATTGCAGCGAGCAGGACATCGTTTCATCGGGAAGTGATCCCCAGATAATATCGACGTGGCGGGTTTTCAAGTCGCGGCATCCGTCGGTGGCTGCTACAGGTCTCGGCCCATGCCACAACAAGATCGAGGTCGATATGGTCACTGATCCCGAGACCCGAAAAGCAATCGCGCAACGCGCCATCGATCGGGCCGCAGCCCGTGGCGCGCCGATCGATCAGGATACCGCCTTCGTCGCCTTGCTGGACGAGTGGGTCCGGGGAGATATTGAAATTAACGAATTGCGCGAGCGATATCTGGATATTGTGGCGCTCCAGACCGCCGAGCGGCGCGGCCGCTGGAAGAGCCGTGTCGGTAGACCCCAGGCGGTTTCATCGGATGAGCCGGCTGACGAATAAAAAAATGGGCCTGCGAAAACGCGGCCCATGAAGTGTGGAGATCTTGAACCTCCAGAGGGGAACAGCTGCTGCGCGACCGGAAGGTCGCCATATGCATCAGCTGCGACCATTATGCTCAATTTCTGATCGCATTGCATCTATTTTTTGTGCAGTGCAGCTATGCAGCAGGAGAGACCCTGGCTTCCTCGGTCTCTGCGATCACCTCGGCAGCCAGGTGATCGTTGACTTCACGCAGCTGATTGCGCTTGACATCCAGTTCGTTGGCGAACTGAAACAGGCCACCTGCGCGACTTTGATAAGACGCCAACCGGCGCTCGGCCTCATCCAATCGCCGGCGATACTGGCGCTGCTCATCATCGAATCCGTCAAGCGCATGCTCCAGACGCGAGATGGCGCCGAGCGGCGTAACCGTGATGGCCAAATCGATTTCGTATTCCGCACCGGTACGCTGGATCAGCGTGGCATAGCGATGGCTTTCGCTTCTACCGAACCGTTCCCCCTCAAATACCAGTTCGAAACCGCCGATCGTCGCCAGATGCACTTGGCCCTCCTGTCGGAGCTGCAGCAGCGTGAGGATTTCCTTCATCAACGCGCGACCGGCCTCCTTGCGCTCGGTATGATCCTGCCCGAGCACCGTCATGGTGAAGGCATCGCCAGTGATCGGCCTGAGACGCTGGATATCCAGCCCGATCTCGTCGATGCGCCGGGTCGAGACCTCGATATCACGCTCCGCATCGCGCATCTGCCGACGAACCGCATATTGGTCATCTTCGTGAGCGGCACGAAGGCGCTCCAGCCGGGCTATATCGGCCTCAAGGCCAGCCTTCTGCATCAACCGCTCGTCGCCGGAGGCGATGGCCTTGGCCATGGCGAATTGGTTGGCCGCCCCTTCGCCGACATCTTCGAGCCGCCGGATAGACGTGTCGCCGGACAGCGCGGCGGCAATGAACCGGGCCTTGCGCTCGTTGTTCTGCCACATCGACGCATCAAGCGATCCTTCTGTCGCATAGGCGAAGATATCGACCTCGTCATGCTGGTTGCCCTGACGCACGATCCGGCCTTCGCGCTGCTCGATCTGTGACGGCAACCATGGAACGTCGAGGTGGTGGAGCGCCTTCAGCCTAAGCTGGGCATTGACGCCGGTGCCCATCGTCTCGGAACTCCCGATGAGGAACCGCACCTTGCCGGCGCGGACATCGCCGAACAGCCGCTGCTTCGCCTCGGTCTTCTTGAAGTCCTGCATGAAGGCGATCTGTGATGCCGGCACGCCGAGCCGGATCAGCTCATCGCGGATGAAACGATAGGCCGAGAAGCCGCGGGACTTTTCGACATTGATTGTGCCGAGATCGGAAAAGATCATCTGCGCGGCGCCGGGAAGGTCGAAATCCTTCCCGTCGGGGCGACGATAAATCGCCTCAGTGGTTTCCTTCCAGATCCGGTGAGCATTGCGCACAAGAAGATTGAGCTTGTTATCAACCTCGTTGTCGGCCGCCGGCATGACAAAGCGCAGGTCGATCGCCGCATGGCGGCCATCGGTGATAACGGAGAGCAAGATGTCGTCGCCGGGCTTTGCCGGTCCCTCGCGCTTCTCGATCGCCTTGATCCGGCCATCGAGCATCTGCTGGTAGGTCTTGAACAGCGCCGTCGGCTTGGCCGTCAGGATCTGGCGTCGGCCGGTCGAGATATTCGGTACCTTCACATATTGCTGGAGATCGTCCGGCAAGACGACGTCGGCAAAGGACCGGAACATGGCGATCAGCTCGGGCACGTTGACGAAGCTGGCAAAGCGGCTGACCGGCTTGTATTTGCCGGATGGCTGGATCTCCAATTCAGTGGTCATGTCGCCGAAGCAGGATGCCCAGGCATCGAACTCGTGCAGTCCGCGCTCGGCAAGTGCTGCATGGCCGAGCAGGCGCTGGATGGAGAACATTTCTCCGAGTGTGTTGGTGATCGGCGTGCCGGAGGCCAGGACCAGTGCCCGGCCGGGGTTCCGCGTCTCGATATAGCGCGACTTCACATAGAGGTCCCAGGCGCGTTGCGAGCCATTAGGATCGATGCCCTTCAGCGTCGACATGTTGGTGGCGAAGGACAGCTTGCGGAATTCCTGCGCCTCGTCGACGACAATTTGATCGACGCCGATCTCCGAGATGGTGAGAAGATCGTCCTTGCGGGTGGCGAGACCTTCGAGCCGCTCCTGCAATCCCTCCCTCAGCCGCTCGAGGCGCTTGCGCGAGACGCGGTCTTCGCTGTCGACCTTGGTCAGCAGATCTTCGTAGAGCTGCAGCTCTTGCCTGATCATCTCCTGTTCGAAAGCCGACGGCACGGCGATGAACCGAAAGGCCGAGTGCGTGATGATGATCGCATCCCAGGTGGCCGTCGCCGCCCGCGACAGGAACCGGGCGCGTTTGTCCTTGGTAAAGTTGGTCTCGTCGGCGACGAGAATGCGGGCATTCGGATAGAGGCCTAAAAACTCGCGGGCAGCCTGTGCCAGGCAATGGCCTGGGACGACCAGCATCGCCTTGGCGATCAGGCCGAGCCGGCGCTGTTCCATGATGGCGGCGGCCATGGTCATTGTTTTGCCGGCACCAACGGCATGGGCAAGATAGGTCGAGCCGTCGGCGATGATCCGCCAGATGCCACGTTTCTGGTGCCCGTAAAGAACAAAGGCGCCAGAGGCGCCGGGAAGATTGAGATGCGAGCCGTCGAATTTGCGCGGCGCGATATTATTGAAGCGGGTGTTGTAATCGCGGGCCAGGCGGTCGGTGCGATCGGGGTCGGTCCAAACCCAGTCTTGGAACGACTGCTTGATCCTCTGCAATTTGTCACGAGCTGCTTCAGTATCGACGACGTTGAGCACTCGGCGGTCGCCATCGATGTCCTTGAACACGTCGAAAATCTGGGGCACCCGGCTGTTCAAGGCATCGGCGAGCAGGTCGCCGGCATGGCGACGGCTGGTGCCCCATTCGGACGTGCCGGCGGCGCTATAGCCGAGTTGCCGGGCTCCGACCGTCCAGGAGCCAAGCTCCGGCATATGGTGGATACGGATATCGGCGTCCATCTTCTCTTTAACGAAGGCCACGACATCGGCAGCCGGTATCCATGGCGCGCCGAGACGCGCGGTGATGTCGGAGGGGCGAAGATCGGCCGGCTGAACATCGGACAAGGCGCGGACATTGCGCTCATAGGTCGGATCAAGCTCGGCCGCGGCCTGTGCTGCCGCCAGCTTGGTGCGGACCGGCCCTGAGAGGTAGGCGTCGGAAGTCTTCCACGAGCCATCATCCGGATCGCGAAAGATCGCCACGCCAAGGTCCGATATCACTGCATCGCAATTGCGATGCACAAGCTCGGCGATGTGATCGATATCGACATGGCCGCGCTCGTTCAGCACCACGGCAAGTGCATCTGCCGGCGATGTGATGGTCGGCGCCGCCGACGGCGCAATCACGCGTTCGGAAAAAATCGGACCCGGCCTCGCCGTGTCGGTCTCCAGATCATAGTCCTCGATCGACGCCACCAGCCAGCAATCCGGGTCGTCGCGGAAGGGTGCAAGGTTCGGCTGGCGATGGGTCTCTTTCACGTCGCCGGTCTCCGCGTCTTCCTGGATCGCCACGGTCGTGTGGTTGATCGGCCCGAAATCGCGCACAAAGCTCGACCAGGCAATCCGCAACCGAACCTGAAGATCACGCCAGGGCAGGTCGGTCTCCTGCGCTTTCAGCACCTCGCGCACGGCATCGCGGATCGGGATGAGCTTGGTGATGATCCGAACATGCTTTTCGGACATCCCATCACCAGAGCGGCCTTTCCGGACGGTGACGGCGACGGCCGATCCGTCGAGCATCTGCATCAGGCCCTTGGAACGGTCGAGGAAGAAGCTGCCCTCGCGCACAGTGCTGCCCTTGTGCTGCAGATCGGCGATCTCGCCGAGCTCATCTTCCAGGTCGATATCGATGGGCGTCGGCTCGCCGTCATAAAGATCGCCGGGCAAGAGATCGATAGTAGCGGTGAGGGCGGTTTCGAGATCGTCACCGCGGGGCCGGCACGTATAGGTCTCCCCAAACGGCCCGGAGGTCAACGCGTGAGTGCCGAGCACGAAATCTAGTTGCCGGGCAAACCACCTGTTGACGCGGATGGGACCTTCGTCGTCAGTGGCCGCCCTGACCTCATCGACATCGAGCCACATCTGATGGCCCTCCGGCTCACCGGGCTTGCGCTTGCGGAAGAAGAGGATGTCGACGACGACGTCAGTGCCGGCGTCGCGGCGAAAGCTGCCCTCGGGGAGACGGATTGCCGCAATCAGATCGGCCGATTTGGCGATATGTTCGCGAGCCGTTGTATCGGCCTTGTCCATCGTACCGTGCGAGGTGACGAAAGCGGCGAGCGCGCCGGGCTTCAGGAGATCGATCGATCTCGCGATGAAATAATCGTGCAGGCGAAGGCCAAGCGCCCGATAAACACGGTCCGAGCGGACGGTGCGGTCGGAGAAGGGCGGGTTGCCAATGGCGAGATCGTAGATCGACGCCAGATCAGTGCGGGCGAAGCCGCCGTTGATAATTCTGGCCTTCGGCTGAAGTAGGCCGACGATGCGGGCCGTGACAGGATCGAGTTCGATCCCTGTGACATAGGCGGCGTCACGATAGGGGTCCGGCATCAGGGCCGGGAACAGCCCTGTGCCGATGCCTGGCTCCAGAATGCGACCGCCGCGCCAGCCCAGCCTTACAATGCCGGCCCAGATCGCCCGGATGATGAATTCGGGCGTGAAATGCGCATACTGGGTGCAGCGGGCGAGTGACACATAGTCCGCCTCGGAGACGGCGCTCTCGAGCGAGGAGCCGAGATCGTCCCAGCCCTTCCGTAAATCGACCTCGCCCGGACGACGGAACATGCCATTGGCGAGCTCGCCGGCGCCGAAGCCGGTGAAGCGGATCATCTGAGCCTGTTCTTCACGAGTTGCTGGACGATCTTGCTTGGCAACGCCGTCAGCGACAAGGATTGCCGCGACACTGGCGCGGGCGCGATCCTTCCAGGAGGCCCCAAGCTCGCGGTCTACGTCGAGATAGAAGTTCACCCTTTGTACTGTACGACGAACAGGGCTTGTAGGAACCGGAACGGCGGGTGCCGATGCTGGCGGCGTTGGATCTGGATCGTCGTCATTGGCAGCATCAGAAGAGAATCTGCCGAAGGCGGTTACGCCTAGACCGAGGCCGGATGTAAGGGCGCTTGAGCCAAACATATCGAAGCTGAAGGGATCGTCATGTGCCATGGAAATTTCTCCTGTGATAGGCCATGCGCCGGCATCCGCGGGCAAGGCCGCGGTAATTTGGGCGCAGGATTGTGGGAGGGATGACCTATGGTCGATGTTAGAGACGGATGAGGTCGATGGTCATGGCGCTGTCCATGCTGATCCGCGTCCGCGGCGCTCATCAAAGGGTCGAACTCGACGGCGCAAAGAAAATCCACGCCGTCATCCCAACCCAAAGTTCGGCGACTTGATGTCGAACCAGTCGTCGTTTTGAGTGGGGTCGCACTCCTGCGCATAGACGACGAGCGGACGTGCCCCGGCAGACTTGCCATTCGGGCAGAAATAGACGCCCTGGTCGTCGACCAGATACAGGCCCGGTTTACAGTTTTCGATGCCGGAGAGCCCACCATGGCGATAGCCCCGCCGTGGCATCGGCCATGCCCCGGGCGATGAGGTCACGCACAGCATCGATAGAAATGGTCAACATCGCGTCCTTCCCTCACGCTGCAACCGCGTCGGGCAGATGGCGAAGCTGGACCGGGAGCTTGGCGGTCACCTCTTCGTTAGTCAGGGCTGCAAGCAACTTCAGGATGGTCCCACGACCGTCGCTCCACAGCATGATGGTACGTTGGCCTCTATCGACCTCGGGCCAGGGGTCGCCGGCATATCCACGATAATCGTCCGCCGTACTCGACCAGATATGCTCCAAACGTTCCTCGCGAGTGATCGCATGAACCTTGCGGGTCTCCCGATCGACGATGGCAGCCTGCATGCGATCAAGAGCCCCCTGTTCGTTGAGATCGCAATAGCCATGGAAGTGCCGCATCGTGCCGTCGATTGAGAGCTTGAAGAAGATGCTGGTGATCGAACCGGTGAGATATTCTCTCATGGCGAACAGATGCCCACGCATGAACAACGGTGGAAGGATTTCGAACATGTAGTCATGCGAAGGCTCGTCGATTTCGAACCACTCGCCACGGTAAAGAGCGCTGTCATCGCCTGCCCATCGATCGGGGCGCTGAGCATGGCGGTCGAACATGCGGAAAATTTGCCGGCGATCGGCGATGCCCTGGAAGACTTTGCGGATGGAAGTGAAGGTCACGGCGGGATCCTTTGGTTTTGGCCGGGCTCGAAGCGTGGCCGATCCTGGTGGTCGCCATCTTCTCTTCAGCCCTTCTGGACCCCTCCCCTCAGGCCGCCTCTTCGTCCGAGCGTGTCAAGGGCCGGCAAAACCGGGCGAAGCTTCACCCTTGACGCGCCCGGCGGGCATGCGGCAGGCCCTCCCCGTTCCCCTCGCCTGCCCTCTCCCTCCCACTTTCTCATTCTCCCGCGCGCGCAGCGCATCGTTCCAGTCCTCGGCTGGCGGCTTGAGGCGCAGCCAGTCGCAACCGGCCGCGTCGGCGATATTGCGTAACCGACTGGCAAATGTCTCACCTTGGCTGTTGGCATCCGTGGCCGCGACAAGCCGGGCCCCCGCTCGCGATGCGAGCCTGCGTATCGCGCTATCGCTGGTCGGAGACCAGCCACCCCCGGTGCTGAGATAGAGGGTGCCCTCACGAAAACCCTCGAAGGCTGCAAGGCTCATGGCGTCGATCGCGGCCTCGGTCACGCAAAGCCTCGGTGCATCCTCCGCACCAAAACGAAAAAGGACTTTGGAACCGCCGGTGGCAAAACCACGCCAGACGGGCCCGCGCTCTTCCCAGCCGGAGACGACGCCATAGTCATCGACATGTGCCGCCCACATGCTGCCAAAAGGTCCTTCCCTTAGCAGATCAGCTCGCATCGCGGCGCGGATGATTGCATACGGTAAGCAGCGTTCCGATCGTAGGTATCGCCAGGCTGCCGATCCCTGCCACAGCCTACCGCGTTCCGCCCAACGTGTTTGGGCGGAAGTACCTGAAAAGTTGTGCCGAACGGAGCGAATATTCGACACCCGTTGCCCGCTTGGCTGGACGCCGGCAAACCCGATCAAATCCGACACGCGTTCAACGGCATGGTTGAAGGGCAGGCCATAAATATATTCGGCAAGACCGAATACATCGCCCTTCGCCTCCGACAGGGGGTCGAACCATCCCTTCCCCTGGTGGATGACGATCACGATTTCTGAGCCGCGTCGATACTTGATCGCCCCTCGCGAACTCTCCTTCAGATCTATTGCGTAGCCGGCTCCTTCGAGCACCGCTGAGCACGGGACTCGGTCCCGCAAATTTTCCAGTTCCTTTCTTTCCATTGTTCTCCCGGGCCAGAGGCCCGTCCTTCCTTTTCCTTGCCTTTCCCCACATTGCGTGGACGCCCTCCACATGCCGCGAAGAGCGAAGGAGGCAAGGGCGCGGATGGTGGGCTTCATGTCGGGCGGCTTGCTCCCTTCGGGGATGCCAGCCGCGGCGGAGCTTCCCTTGCCGCCTGCCGATCGCAAGCGGCCCAAGCTAGCTGAAACCGCGCAGAAATGAATTTCGGAAGGACGTCTTTGACTTCTGACACGTTGCCTGGCAGCAGATTGATCCAGTAGGTTGAGAAATTAAGAGCGGTTTTTAGAAGACGGCGTTTGATTTCCGACGTGCAAAATCGCAATCTAAATAGCATAGACATTTCAGTTGGTTATCTATGTTGGCAGCTGCCAACTCTTATCCGACCTTCAAATGCCCGGCACCGTTTGCTTTTAAAGCAGCCATCACCATCGGTCCGAGCGAAAACTCGCCGAGTTCAGTCCTGCGCGTCAAATCGCGAAGGTAGCCGCCCGGCGAATTTATGAACGCGGCCCGCTCCAGGATACAGGACAAAGCGACAGCAGCGTTTTCAGGCCCCATTATCTCGCAGGCATCCTGATAGGCGGATGGACTGATACCCAGCACTGATCGGACAGTGACCGCGGCTGTCATCAAATCCCGCCAGCTTGTGACAACCCCGCCGGGCGCGTAATCGATCACCGTCGGGCAGGCCTTCAGCACAACACTCAACGGAAAGACTCTCATCGGCTCGCTCTTCCGCTCGATGGTTTGACGCGACGCGGCTCCCTGCTCTTTTTCAGAGCTAGGTTCAAGTTCAGTTATGGAGTTGGTATTTGAATTCTGTATGTGCCGCTCGATTTGAGCATCATTGCTGCTCTTAAATTCAGTATTGTCCTGAATATCCAACCGATTGACGACCTCTTCGTGGAGCATGCGGATCTCATCGAGGAGGGGAGCGATTGTCTCAAGCGTCTGGATGCGCGGAATTCGAGAGACGATCCCGATATAGATTGCCTCAATCGCAAACCAGTCGCCTGGAGCACCCTCCTCCATCGCGGCCGTGATCAGCTTACGCACATCGCGCCGGTACAGGCTGAGGCTCTCCTTGGCCTTGCGCAACGTGGCGCGATCGGCCGCAACTTTTTGGGCCATCGACGCCAGCTCTTCCGAACGAGCCAAGAGTGGTGCCAGGTCGAACCCGAATGCTGTCTCGATCTCGCCTTCGTGGTCCTTGCGGGCATACCGCTTGCCATTGGGGCTGTCCTTACGCACGATCAGACCGGCTTCGACGAGGACAGCAAGGTGCCGCCTCAAGGCCGCGCCCGACATGCCGTGTGCCCGCAAAGCGAGCTGGGTATTCGAGGGGAAGACGATCAGGCTGTCATCCTGACACAGCTCATTGCGCGGATGGAAGGTCAGCAACGCGTCGAGCACCGCGACGCTGTTGGAATGGATCCGAAGGATTGTCATGGCAGCTGCGACATCACGGAAAACCTTCCATTTGTCGACCGTCTTACCTGTCGCGATTTCCGCTGTCGCCGTCTGGCGCCGAACGAGCGCAAGCGTCATCGGCCGCCGCCCGAATGGCGTCGTCACACATCCAGTCTGCATCATCTCTCACCTTTCAGAAGGCAAAAGAAATCCGCTCACCAAAACGATGCCAAAGACTCTTGACGAGGATTCGTGGAAATGCGATTCTGTGTTTCTCAGGACTACAGAAATGGGTTCCACGGCGGCAACGCTGTTGGGGCCTTTTTCTTTTCCCGGCTTACTCTCCGTTGTCGTGTTGATCGTCGGCCAAATGCTTTTCGAATAGCTCTGGCAATTTCTCTAAAATGAAAGCCGCGAATATCGGCGACAGCTTCTTGTCGACCGTGATTTCGAGCTTCGATTTGCTGTTCTTGATCTCGGCCAACCGAACACCCGATGGTGACGCAAGGATACTTGGCGCGCCCTTTGCAGATCGACGGGGTTTCAGGTGCGTTACGAGCGCCTTGAAACGATCTTCCGAAGCGAGATGCCGGACACCGTCGGACAATGCGTAGCTGACAGCATCCTGCGGGGCAGGGGCCTTCTCCATGAGCTCGGCAAGCTCCAGCCAACGGGGACGTCCAACGCCAGCAGCAGGCCCTACCGCATCGATCAACTCGGCGGGCAAGGCATCGACAATCGCCAGCATCTTCGACAAGTCACCCTTGTCTACGGAGAGGGAGGCGATAATGACGTCTCGCGAAAACCGCTCTCTCAGCCGTGCAGCAAAGCGCGCCTTTTCGATAAAGGTGAGATCCTGGCGTTCGTTGTTTTCCTGACCCTGAGCGACCACCAGCTCTTCATCGGTCAGGTCACGAACGACGGCTCTAACTCGATGACCAATCTCTTTGACTGCGCGTAGACGACGATGGCCGAAAACGGTCTGGTATCGCCCACTCTGGTCGGGATGAGGTCGCACCATGATTGGCACTTGTTGCCCATGATCTCGAACTGAAGCGATCAGTCCATCAATATTGCCTTCCATTCTGTCCTGGACGAATGAAGGGTCTATCTCGCCGGTGTCGAGTTCAACGACCGCCTGCCCCTTGGCCAGTTGTCGCTCAATTTCCTCGGCTCGCTCGAAGCGAGCTTTCCCTTCGGAGAGGGCGGTACCGACTTGGTGTGTCAACCGAGATGCAGCGGGAGGTGCCTCTGCGTTAAGCATAGGCAGAACCTTGGCCCGCATCGGACGGGCCTGCACCGGTTCTGACGAGGGCTTCATTTGTGGAACCCGAAGGATGTCTTTCCGGCTCATGCGGCTCTACCCCATGCTTTCTTGATCAGGGTTTCGATCTCGTCATTGACGTTGTTCATTGATTCCAGTGCGCGATCGTAGGTCGACCGCGTAAACTGTCCCCGTTCAACTTCGTAGAGCGTCTGATTGGTCAAACCAGCATCGGAGACGGCCGTCGTTTTCAACATGGGGAAGTTCAAGACATTCTCACCGAAGATCGCTCGTAGATATCCCACCATCTGATTCTGCGGCCCATCGCTCGGTTCAAAGCGGGTCACCAGATAGCGCATCCAACTATAGGTGAAGTCAGCGCCGGCGGCTTTTATCTCTCTGAGAAGATCCGCCATCATCGCGAGAAACTGGTTCATCGACATCACATCGAGCATCTGTGGATGAACGGTGATGAGCACTGAGGTCGCTGCTGTGAGCGCAGACAGCGTCAGGTAGCCGAGCTGTGGCGGGCAGTCGATGACGACTATATCGTAAGCATGGGCTACCTGTCCCAACACCTCGCCAATCCTGCTGAAGAACATGGTGTCTCCAGGCTTGCGCTTCATTAGCGCCGCCGGAGTCTCATGTTCGAATTCCATCAGTTCGAGGTTCCCGGGAACGAGATGCAGGTCAGGGATATAGGTACCCGTAATGATCTCACCCATCGGCCGCGCATCAGTGTAGCGAATTGCGCCGTACAGGCTTTCTCCAGCACCAAGCGTCTCGGGCTGCACGCCGAAGAGAGTGGAGAGGCTGGCCTGAGGATCGAGATCTATTGCAAGGACGCGATAGCCACGAAGTGCAAGATACTGTGCCAGATGGGCGGCGGTTGTTGTCTTTCCGGACCCACCCTTGAAATTCATGACTGAGATCACCTGAAGCTGATCGCCGTCTCTGCGATGAGGCAAGTAGCGCCGCGAACCCCGCCCGACCTCATCGAGGTGCTTGCGGATAAGGGCAATGTCTTCGACGCTGTAAGATCGACGGCCGCCAAGGCCTGTGGCCACCTGTAACCCTTCGACTTCATTTGAAAGGCGCCGGAGATAAACTTCCTTTACCCCGAGGAGCTTCGCTGTTTCCGACGGCTGAAAACTCCGAATGCCTTTCATCGCATCTGGCGGGAAAGTCGCAAGGTGATGGTCCTGGAGCTGTTCCGAGAGGGCATGGGAATGCCGTGTGATGATACCCATCAGGTCCTCATCAACAGGGGCGATTTGGGTCGCGATCTTCGCCATGTTAAACCATCAATCTCAAATTAGCGCTTATGTGCGAAAAGTCTGGTAACTTCCGCTACTGAGAATAAGCACCGATTTCGATACGGCGGCAAGCTATTTAGGGTTAATGAAAGGTTAACAAGGCGTTGAGCCGAGAGCGAATTCCACCGCCAGACCACTGGAAACGTTTGTGTTTCAAGTGATTGTGCAGAATCTCGATGGAGCCGAGCCTATCACAAAAAAGAGTCGACAACTTTGTCGGTAGCCATGCCGCACGCTTAGCCAGGCCGAAAAAGCCCTTTTCTCGCGAATCGAGGGGCAGTGAGTCGCATCGCGATATGGGTGACTTGCAAACCTCTCCACTACGAAACCGAGACTAAGCTGATGCCGAGACAATTTGGAAGCGGCAACGAGTCCAAAAACATTCTCCGGCTGTAAACCACCTTGGGGAAGCGGCTCCCGAACATGTCGAGTAGCGAAAAAGCTCTATGAGTATGGAGCGGCGGCAATGTCGGTAAGGACATCACCTATCCTTTTCAAACTCCTTAGAGAAGGTCGCCCTAGTGCGGCCGAGAAGGATGGCGAGAGAGAGGAGGCGAGGGGAGGGGAGGCGCGCCTGCACGGGAAGCAGCGACATCGTGAAAGAGCTAGCACTCCCCGGCCATGTCGACCGTCGACATGGTCTTCGACACCAATCGGACGTCAGCCGGGCGACCAAAGGAGGAACCATGGAGAGAAAACCGCGACCCCGAACCGACGCTGATTATCTCTGGCGGGCGACCGCGGCGTGAGGGATCCGCTGTGACACGATCTCTCAACCTTGACCCGCCGCCAGCGTTCGAAAGTGATCTCGCGACTAGCACGACATCTGGTCAGGTTCGCAAGAGCCCGAACCGAAACGCCTCGTCCTTGAGCGTCTTAACGGACGAGGGCTGCCATTTCCTCCCGCCCCGAACCGGGCGCTCACCCATCTGATCCAACTGCCCCGCGATTTCGCGCAGCGTCAAAGTCGGATCAGCGATGGCAATTGCTGCCACTAGCTTCATATGGTGATCGTCTACCGGCCTGCGTGGAGAGCGGGCCAACAATTCCGGGTCCGCCAGGTTTTCGCGCACCATACGATGGACAGCACGGCGCAACCGCTCAACAGTCCAGTCGTGGCCCTTACGGTTGAGGATCAGGACGACATTGTCCCAGCTATGCTGCGGGCGAAGTCGATTTACCATCGGAAGCCAGGTCTGCGACGAACTGGTGAGTTCATCGAGATAAAGCCGGTTCTTCGCGGCAGTTGCAGCTTGTATCGCCTCTGGGCGCCGCGCGCGCAGACCGGGGTTGCCCGCGATCCGCCCGCGTGCCTTTGCAGCCTTCATCCCGGATTTCGTTCGCTCCGCTATCAGAGCACGCTCAAGCTGGGCGACCGCGCCAAGGACCTCTAACGAAAACATTCCTTTCGGTGTGGACGTGTCGATCGGATCGTGCAGCGATCGGAAATGGATGCCTCGTTCCTCAAGATCTTTGATAACATCGAGCAGATGGCTCACTGATCGTGCCAACCGGTCAAGTCTTACGACAACGAGAACGTCGCCGGCGGTCAGTTCCTTCAGCAGTCTGGCGAGCACCGGTCGCGTTTGGGATGCTCCAGATCCATGTTCCTGGTAAATGCGACCACAGCCGGCGGCCTGTAGCTCGTCGACCTGGGCATCAAGGATCTGATCGTCCGTCGAAAAACGGGCGTAGCCGACCAGCCGGTACGGTAGATTGCTTTTCGCCGTTTTTGTCATGGATTTACGTTTCGATTCCGCCAGAGCTGTTCAAATAAGGAATGCGCCGATAAAGGTATCATTGCAAGCGTGGATAAGCGCTCGGAACCGACTCTGCAGGGCGAGATTTTAGATCTGGCCCTGGTCTTTGGCTGTTAATATAGCACAATGCCGGCCAGCGGAGCTCTAAGACGGAAATGCGAGAAAATGGGGCCTTTGCAGCATGAGCTTTAACGATCGTCCCGTCACTCGGCAAAACAAACAGATCTGTTGTGAAGGATGGCGTTGACGCCGCCACTTTGAGCCGTTTGTCAAACATCTCGCTGAAAACCACTGGCGACTTTTCGACATCAACGGGTTTTACGACTGAGCCCGGATGTCTCCGTGCCGACGTGCCCCTAATCCGATCTTTCGCGTAGTGCGGTTATAATAATCGGAGTTTTTCTGTACGGAGCGGTGTAAAGACTGTTCCCCTGCCTTGGGAAGGTTGCCACAGCTCGCTGCCTCTCAGCAGAAGTCGTTGAGCTTCAGGATTTTGTAAGCCTCGATGGTGGCGCGCATCTCGTCTTCGGTGGTGCGGCTTCCTTGGTTGGCATCAGGGTGGAGCATCCTTAAGCGGAGTTTGTAGCGGGTCCTGATGTCTTCAGGAGCTGCATCCTCTGGAAGACCGAGCGTCTCGAAAGCCCTTGCTTCCAAGACCCGCAGTTTCCGCTTCCGAGCCTCTGCGTCTCTAGCACTCCGTTGCGCAGCCGACCGCGATGCATTGATGCTCTTGGCTGATCCGGACCGTGCTGTCGACGGCAATGGGGCCTCGCGGCTCGCTGGCGCTGCAGGTTTTCCCATCACCTTTCGTATGCCGGAAGCTGCTTCTTTTTGGTAACGCGCGACCTCCGGACTGGAGAGCGCACTCGAATAGTTGTAGCCGCGGTTATATGCTTTTACGTGCTCTGTGCAGAACAGAAAGAAGAGGCCATCACCCTCCTGTCCTACGGGCGCCTTGTGGAGCCCGACCTCATTGCAGTCATCCCAATGGCATTTCGGGCCGATGGACTCACGCTTTGGCGGCGCCTTGCTACTGCGGACGGACTTGAGCCCAACGAAGATTTTTGAAGGGGAGGTCATCGCTGATGATATGCCGAGGTTGAGGGCTTCAGACAAGGCCGTTCTGCAAAGCATTTGTAAGCTTTACGCAGGGGGCTGAGCAGAGCGCAATGCGTGAATGATCCCATTCAAGACAGCACTTGCTCGTATCTTAGCCTTCCGTAACAAGCGCAACTGCTTGAACTTCGCTAGAGACCCTCGATCCTCAATAAGCTGGCCAACATAGACCAGATTGCGCCCGCCTCCACCCTCGACATCCTGTTTTTAAGAAGGGCGCTCTATCCCGTTTAGCTACAGGTGCAGTTCAGAGATGGGGGCAACGCGACCCAGGAGTTGGTAGAAAAGCCACGATCCGGTGGCTCCGTACGAGCTCTTATGGTGAGGCCGCCCCACCGGGCCGTCCTAGCCGCCACCCGGCGGTTCCGGTGCTTTCAGTTCTGAATTAAACGCCCACCCCACGCCAATAGGCCACCTGATCAAATCGTAGTGGGCGCCGAAATACTTGAAAGCGAATGCCTCAAGCTGCTCCTCGTCTGCATCACGGATATGACGGACCCGGACGAAGCGGAAAAAATCGCTCAGCTCGAAGGATTGTTCGAAGTCTCCGCGCATCGCCTCAAGGAAGGCATCGGCTATGGAATACAGTGTTGAGTCTATCAGTCTGACCATGCGGCGAAGATGATCTGGTTTTCATCCGTCGTCTAGGGGCGGATCAAGGGACCGCTGTTGGGGCGAACAGCAGTCCCCTAGACCCGAACAGGAGACGGGATCCAGCCGATAACCGTCGGTGGGGCTTTTTCGTTCCGGGTGAAACGCGCGGCTCTGATAGCTTAACCTCATGCCAGCCCGGCGCCATTAGCAGCGGCGCACCTTGAAAGTGATCGGGCTGTCGGGCGACATGAGAAACTAACGCCCTGGCGACATCATGATCTGCCCCCTCTCGAATGAGAGGAAAGATGGATGGCAATTGAGATTTCGGTGCAACCTGCATTGTCGAGAACGATGCAGGACGAGACGATGCTTCAGGCAGAAGAAGTGGCGGCCATGCTACGGCTCCATGCGAATGGTTGGGGTGCGAAGCGGATCGCAAAAGAATTCGGCTGCGCGCGCAATACGGTTCGCCGATATCTTCGGGAAGGCGGCATGGTTGCCTATCGTGGCTGCATACGTGCCTCCGCCCTGGATGGCCTTGATGGTTGGTTGCGGGAACGTTTTTTCCGCCACGACGGCAATGCTGATGTTATCCGGCAGGAGCTGGCGCATGAGCATCGCATTGTACTGAGCTTACGTACGGTTGAGCGACGGGTTCAGGTCTGGAGGCGGGAATTGAAGGCACAGAAGCGGGCCACGGTGCGCTTCGAGACGCCGCCCGGCCGTCAGTTGCAGATCGACTTCGGCGATACCAAGGTGTCGATTGGCGGCCTTCGGGTCCGGATTTATGTGTTTGTTGCCACGCTTGGTTACTCACGACGCATATATATTCGAGTGTCGCAACGACAGCGCCAGGCGGACTGGTTCGAAGGTATCGAAGGGGCCTTCCTCCGGTTTGGGGGGATTCCGGTGGAGGTGCTGCTCGACAACGCCAAGCCTCTTGTCGAGCACCATGATGCGGTGACGCGAGAGGTAAGGTTCAACACCAGGCTGCATGCTTTTGCCCAGTATTGGGGCTTCCGGCCGCGGGCATGCGCACCCTATCGAGCACGAACGAAAGGGAAAGACGAACGGGGAGTTGGGTACGTCAAGAAGAATGCCATCGCTGGCCGCCGTTTTGAGAGTTGGGCCGAATTCGAGGCTCATCTTGATCAATGGACACGCGAAGTCGCCGATCAGCGCGATCACGGCACCACTGGCGTCAAACCGGCAGAGCGCTTTGCTGCTGAGGCCGACGCGCTACGCCCACTTTCCGGACGTGCGCCTTTTGGGCAGCTGCGGGACCTCATTCGTAAGGTCCAAGCTGATTGTGCCGTCGATCTCGACACGAACAGTTATTCTGTACCCTGGCGTCTGATCGGTGAGAGCGTGCAGGTTGTCGTTATGGGCGGCCGCGTCATTGTGCGCCATGCTGGTCAGGTGGTCGCGGACCATGCGCTATGTCTCGGCCGACGACAACGGATCGTGGATCGCGAGCATTTTGTTGGCGTTGCCGGCTTCGAGGGCGCTGTGCACGCTGAACGTATCGAGATCGAACCTGCTGTGCTGTTGCGCCCGCTTGCAGAGTATGAAGCTGTTGTTGGAGGAGGCTGGTAATGACGACGGTAGATCATGACCTCTTGATCGCGACACTTGACCGGCTGAAGCTAACGGCAATCCGGGACCAGCTGGATACACTCCTCGATGAAGCCGCGCGTTCAAAGATGACGCTGCGCGAGGCTCTGGCTTTCCTGGTGTCGCGAGAGATTGCCCGTCGTGACGAACGGCGGATCTCAATGTCGAGCAAGATCGCTCAATTCCCCTTTGTGCGCGAATTGGACGGCTTTGACTTCGACGCGCAGCCATCATTGGACAAGGGGCAGATACGAGAACTCGCGGCTTGCCGGTGGATAGCTCACGGTGACACGGTCTTATTCCTGGGACCGCCCGGCACTGGGAAAACCCACTTGGCCGTGAGCCTTGGTCGCGAAGCAATCCGGCAGAACTATAATGTCCAGTTCATCACGGCCGCCACTTTGGTGGCGACACTGGCCAAGTCCCATAACGACGGCGTTTTGGACAAGCAGTTGACGCTGCTTTCCCGGCCAAAGCTGCTGATAATCGACGAACTGGGATATTTGCCGTTCGAGGCCAACGCCGCACATCTGTTCTTCCAGCTCGTGTCGCGGCGCTATGAAAAGGGCTCGATCCTCATCACGTCCAATAGAAGTGTGGGAGAATGGGGAAGTGTCTTTGGAGATCCTGTTGTCGCCACGGCCATATTGGACCGTCTACTTCACCACTCGACGGTGATCACTATCCGCGGAGATAGCTTCAGACTTCGCGAAAAGCGCCGCTCCGGCCTTCTGCAGAAGGCCGGAGCGGCGCTTGGACCCAGCGAAACGACCAACCAATAAGGGGGTCAATTCGTGATGTCGCCAAGGGGGGTAATTCCTCACGTCGCTTGACACGGGCTAGCAGAGATCCAGCTGGCCAGCCAGCGACGCACGGTGTCTGGCGCATGCGGACCGGTTACCTTCAAAACGCCTGGGCGCGAAGGTTCTGCTCCACCTCCGCATGCCCCGTACTCCGGATCGGTTTCCCGCTTTGCCGGATCCCACAGGTGATGCGCCACAAACTTTAATAGCAGCGCTTCAGGCGCTGGCCAGTATAGGGATTTTTTCGTGGCCGCCAACGACCAGGCCTGCAGATAGGCCAGATCCGAAGTGAGTGCCCGAAGGGTATTTTCGCCCAGGCCTTCATTGACCAGATGGCACAGGGTTTCGACATCCTGGTCGGTCAGCAACTCGGCGAGCTCGTCGCGACGCTCGATCGGCGAGACGGCAGCGATCGTGTCGAGTTCGCCGGCGCGGCGGTCTACATGCGATTTTGAGCTCAGGGAGCGCTCAGCCATTCCTCGCACCTAGAACAGATAGGGCCGCTCGGCCCAGCACAGAAGTATTCTTACATCGGCATCAGCCAAGCGGATGCGATTACCGCGCAAGGCGGACGCAACAGTCGGGCCGACGTCCGGATCTACCCACTGCCCGTGCGTCATGAAGAACAAACGGAAAAGGGAACGCCCTCCTCCGCGTCGAACAGATCAAACTGCTCCATTAGGCGGTGAACGGACGAGCCGTCGTCGAGCGTGATGGGGTCGAAACAAGATTAGTACGAAATCGTATGCTAGGCGAAATCATGCATGTTTTCCGCAGTTTGCTGCCCATCCTAAGTTTGAATGTTCAGGGCAAAATGCTGTTTTTACCCCTATTTTTGAAACAGATATCGATCTCGGCCGTCCCGTTCTCGGCTAAACGTAAGATTTCGCACTAATCTTGTTCTGACCCGATTAGCGTGCCCAGTGCTTAGGAGAAAGTTACTAGGTGGCATCTTTCAGCTTTTATGCATTTAGCACGCGACCTAATCCCGCTAAGCTAAAGGCCGGGCAGTTTCTGACCCACTTGGACGATGAAGGACCGAAACTATATAGTCGGAGAGACTTTGGCCGTCATATCGACGCCTAGTGCGCGCATCACCGCAAGGGTTGTCTTGAGCGTCGGGTTACCGCGCTCGCTGAATGAACGGTAAAGCTGCTCACGAGAAAGCCCAGACTTGCGAGAGATTTCGGTCATTCCTTTTGCACGGGCGACGACGCCTAGCGCTTTGGCTATATAAGCCGCATCGCCTGATTCAAAAGCGTCAGCCATGAAGGCGGCGATCTCTTCATCGTCGACAAGCGCGGCAGCAGGATCGTAAGCTGTGAGTTGTTCAGCCAATTTACACGCTCCATTCCTTAGCGAGTTTCTTTGCAGCAGCGATGTCTCGGGTCTGCGATCCCTTATCGGCTAATCGCATCAGCCGGGACGCGATTATGGTTCTAGCTCGCTTGTCGCGACGATGCGTCTCCCATTTGACGAATGTTCGTCGTTTGCCTAATCTCGATCATCATATCCGATGTAGTCGAAAAACTACACTTTTACCACCAGCCCATCCGCGTTGCTCTACGGCACCGACTTTTCGTGCACCACAAGGTATGCGGCACTCACACAAACATCGGAAGGTGTCCTTGTTAGCATTTGAGCTGACAGGGCAGGGGGCCGACTAAGCAAACCCAACCGAGGGCCACCAAATGCGATACCATTCCGCGACGTCTTACGTGGAAATGGTGGGCGCGCAGCTGATCAACATGTAATCGTTTCAGCCCTTTGGGGTTTTACTCTTACCCAAACTAGCGCGTGTAGTCTTCTTCAATTCGAAATGGTAGCGATAACAGGCACTGTTAGTGACCATTAGCGCGAATGGAGCGGTCTTTCCTGGCCAATTAGGGAACTCGGTAAAGCCACGGCGGCTGAGTTGGATCAACTTTCGCGGCATGGAACCGCCACATCAGGTTGGTTCCTATGGTGCGGAACGTCGCCGGTGACACTCCGATTCTATGAAACCGGCGGCGAGTTTAAATACCGCAGGGTGCTCCGGGCGGCTGTCACAGAGCAGCCAATCTGGCCAGAAAGTGGCACATCCGCTGGCCCACTGCCTCGCGATCATAAGGGGATTGCTCTAAATAAGGGCGCGGCATTGCAAGCATTTTTCTTGTTTGATACGAGCAAGTCATTTTGATTTCCATGGTGGTAGGCTCTCTTGAAGTATCCTTTGAACGTTGATGGGCCTGATATCCGTCGCAGCATGCGGCAAAAATTGCGTACCGCCTATGAAACGTGGCGAATCACTCGGCGCGAACTTCGTGATCGCGTCGACGTGCCTCTTACCCCTCCCGCGACCGTGAGACCACTCGCGCCTAACGAGCTGCCGCTCGTTCTAGTCACTCACAACGATTTGGCGTTGTTGCCGTACTTTCTCAGCCACTACCGTCGCTTGGGTGTGACCCGATTTATATGCGTCGATGATGCATCAGAAGATGGAGCTAACGCGTATCTATCATCTCAAGATGACGTAGATCTATGGACATCGCCGATACGGTATGCAGAGGCGCGGCGAGGAAAACAGTGGCGAGAAGAGCTCTTCAGCCGATACGGATACGACCGTTGGTATCTGAATGTAGATGCAGACGAATTCCTTATTTACGATGAGTGTGCATCACGAACCCTTCCGGCGCTGATTTCTATCCTTGAGCGCTCTGGAAGCTTGCGACTTGCAGCTCCGATGATCGACTTATATCCCGGGCCGGGAAGCATTGTCCCGACTACAGAAGGCAGCATGCCGTGGCATTATTCGAACCATTTCGATGCAGAAGGGTACGAAGCTAAAGTTGATAAGCGTGCGATAAGTCTCAAGGGCGGGCCAAGGCAGCGCTGCTTCGGAGAAACCAATGAACTTATGAAATATCCGCTGCTGTACTGGGATCGCTCTTGTTTCTTAGGGGCAAGCATACACCAGCCGCTACCTTATCAGCGTAATTTCGCAGCATCCTTCGGAGTACTGCTGCACATTAAGTTTTTTACAAATTACAAAGCCAAAATTGAAGAAGCGGCTGTCGAAAAGCAACATTACAACGGGGCTGAACATTATCAAAAGATGATGGCTGAGCTCAACCGCTCAGGCGACCTAAAGCTCTTTCATAACGGCTCAACCAAATTTCGCGACGCTCAACAGATGGTCGATATGGGCTTTATGACAAAATTCGGTGCTGGATGACGGCGGTAGCATGGCTTCATTGCTTGTAGATGAAGCGCTGATTGGTTAAATCATAGGCGCTCTTGTTAACAATAATGGAACCCGGAGCAACCGTTGCGTCAACTAGGGTTACGCCTGCCCCGATTTTGGCGTCAGCCCCGATGACACACTTACCAAGCAAGGTCGCGTTCGCGCCGATTACAACATTTTCACCGATATATGGTGCCTCATATTGCCCGCCAGGCCTCCTTTTTGCGCCGATAGTGACGTGATGAAAGATGTTGCAACCATCACCAATCGTGGCCTCACCGGCGATAAAAACCCCGTAGAGCTCATGGACGAACTTCACGGTAGGTGCGATACGTGCGCCTTTTCCGATGAAGGCTCCATATCCAGTCGCGAGAGCCCTGTCGATCCAAAAGCGGCCTATCGTACGTGCCACTCTCTGGGGCCAGGTTCTCTCGCTTCTCTTCTTCCTATCGATCTCGGCAACAAATCTGTGCAAGCGAAGTATTAGCTTGACTGGGGCCATACCTAGGCCTCTGATTTCTTTAGGAGCGCGTCTATCATTTTTTGCAGATCCACGTCCCGCTTTTCCGACATCGCTTTTTGCAGCTCCGGCTCGTCTGTCTCTGTAGTCGAGCTGATCTTCAGAACCGGAATCGCGGCTAAATCCACTTCGAATGGTACAGCTTCTGCGAGATCTTTCTGCGTGAGGATGCGCTTCAGAAGTGATGGGCCCTTCGCTGAAATTTTGGGAGTGGCTTCCCATATAGCGGCCGCACGTCTGTCTTTGCGGATTAGGTACTCGAATAGGTGCATCACCCAAAAATAATGGCCAACTTTGCCCGCTCGGCCGTAATAACGAAGTGCGGCGTTTGCCCATCGATCTACCAAGTAGTTATCCGGTGCCGCGGCTAGAAACCAGCTCTGGATTATTCGGCCTGGATAAGTTTCGGGAAATGCGAAGAAACCAGTCTGCATCAGCGGAGGCAACCACTCGTCTAGGGGGCGAACACAAACGCAGGTCGCGTCGACCCAGACGCCGCCATACTTTTGAAGCAGAGCAAGTCTGATCGCGTCAGAACGGCCTTGGATTTTTCCTTTACCGTTGGGCTCTTCGAATCGAACTAGGTATGGCAGGATCTGGTCGTTGAGAACCTCAATCCTCCAATCAGGGTTTTTGGCAATCCAGCTCTTTACGGCATACTGGACGAAAGTTGGGGCCTCATCTATGGGCTTGTCCCAGTAGATCCATATGGTCCTAGGAAGTTTCTTGGGCAGCGCGTCCACCGCGTAGCTGTAATTTCTAACGTGGAGCTCGCGCTTCCCGATTATCGACCGCCGGATTGAATGAGAGATCTTTTTCCAAAGTAAGTAAGTATCGAAGAGCAGCATAGCGTTCCTCAAGCCGTCGATTTTGTTGGGACTGGTTCCCATACAACAATCTGAAAAGCAAGCCGATCAGGATTGCTCCCCCTTAAGCAGAATTGCTCGTGTTTTTTATCCGACCCGTTCGATGGAGCTTTCCTCGAAGCGGTTTTTCATTCCTGGAAGGATCGCCAACTGCTGCAGATAAAACCACCTTCTGCGCAAGCACCATTGCTACGTCAAAGGCCCCTGTTGTATCGAGCGCTAACCAACGCCTTGGGTTGACGGAGACAATAGTGAAATACCGCGCAGATATTGATGGGTTGAGAGCTGTCGCCGTATTGTCAGTGGTTGTCTTTCATGCGTTCCCGCACTTCCTCACTGGCGGTTTCGTCGGGGTAGACATATTCTTCGTGATCTCCGGATATCTCATCACTCGGATTGTGACTGAGGAACTTGCCGAAGGTCGCTTTTCGTACACCCGGTTCTATCAGCGTAGAATAGCGCGGCTTGTGCCTGCCTTCGTTGTTATGGCTGCCACAACGACAGCATTGGCATATCTATTCTACGCGCCATATGACTTGGAGCGCTATGCGAAGAGTGTCGTTGCTGCCGTTCTCATTTACTCCAATCATTACTTTCTCCATGGGACTGGATATTTTGAGGCGCCCACAGAATTAACGCCCATGTTGCACATGTGGTCCCTGTCCGTCGAAGAGCAATTTTACATAATTTTTCCGTCTATCCTCGTGTTATTCGTAAAAAGGAATAAGAGCGCGCCACTGCTGATCGGAGCATTGGCGGCCACTTCTTTTGCCGCTTCCTTTGTAATGCTGCCCAGAATGCCGGAAACGGTATTCTTCCTGTTGCCATTCAGGGCTTGGGAGTTGCTGATCGGCGCGTTTCTGGCGGTCAAACCGGTCTCGTTAAAGCCTACTTTTGGGTTGATCGGAGCCGCGTTGATTGCTTACCCAGTCATCGTTCTAAACGAAAGCTCGCCTTTTCCGGGTTGGAATGCTCTCGCACCCTGCCTAGGCGCAGCTTTGATAATTAGCAGCCGCTCATCTTTTGTTTCGAAGGCTCTATCGCTTCCTTGGCACAACTATATCGGCAGAACATCCTACTCGTTCTATCTTTGGCATTGGCCTGTAATCACCTTCGCTACCTATTTCCTCGGTCGAGCGATGAACCTCCTCGAGGGCATAGCGGCAATACTGGCCTCATTCTGTTTAGGTGTGCTGAGCTACCATTTCGTGGAGCTTCCGTTTAGAGGAAGGCGACAGGCTTCGATGACTGGGGGCATCCTCCTTTTCGCGTGCGTTTTGCTAGCCTTCAATTTCTACCTGAATCGGACTGACGGCGCCCCTTGGCGCTTGCCTCCAGAGCTCCAGGCGTGGACAGAAGAAGCACGTAAACCTGCCGGACCTCCCTCATCGCAGTGTAAACTGCCCGAGTTGATCGCTGCCGACGCAAGGCTTTCACCTTTAGAGCGCTTCCCTGAGGCCAGGATTTGCAAGATTGGGGATCGGACCGCATCGGTGCAGGTCATCGTATGGGGCGATAGCCATGCAAACGCGATGGCTCCTGCACTGGACACCTGGCTGGCCGCGCGGGGCATGGCAGCCTACAGCCTTACTAAAGGGGGATGTCCTCCACTCATCGGTCTTGAGCGCCAAGACTCGAGCCAGTGGCAATGCCGCACGTTCAATGATGCCGCGCGGGCTGTCGTGAATGCTATCGACACTCGCACTATTTTTATTGCCGCGAGGTGGCCCTATTACGTTGAAGCGGCACCATTTGGCTCTGAAACCCGCAACCCGCCCGTATTCGGCCAAACGGCTGAGGATAACGCTTCACTTGTCCGAATTTCCCTTATCGATACCCTGAGTTGGGCGAAGGCCAATGCAAACACAGTTGCATTGGTTGGCCCGACCCCCGAAATCAGCGAGGATGTCGTGAGGGGTCTTGCAAGGCGGAGTTTTCAGCTATCTCCCATGTACGTGTCGGTGGACAGGCCACTGGTCGATCAGCGCCAGGCAAGAACAATCGACATTCTGAAGCAGGTTTCAAGCGATGCACGTGTGGAGTACATAGATATTCTGCCGCTTTACTGCGATGAACGAACCTGCCTTGGTGGCAATGATCAGCAGCTGACATTCGTAGACAACAATCATCTTGCGCCGGCTGCCGCCAAGAGAATGGAAAGACTGCTCACCCCATATATCAAAGGCGGCGGCAACTAGCGGTAGGGCAACAGGCTATGGTCTCAATTTTATAGTGCGGCAATCTGCATCATCCGGATTATAGGCAAGCACAGCGATGGAACCGCACCGGATTTGCAGGAGGCTCCATGTGTGGATGCCCCGTTTCATGCAAGCGGTTTCGAAAATTCCAGCATATGCGATCGAGTGCGGTCATGCGTCAGGCCGTTCGAAGTTGGAGACGGCTTCATCCAGGATGGCCAGGTTTGGATCGTCGGCCAGCGTGCGCGATACCACCCCGCTGCAATTGCCCGCCGCTGACCTGCGCCGGAAGCTGGCCGGCGATGTCGGCCGCCAGTTCAACAAGTGGCAGCAGTTCCTGGATGCGGCCCCCCTCTGGTGCTCGGTCGGCCTGCCTTCAGGGGACGCTATTATAGTAGGTCGGAGACAAGGTAGCTACGGTCGCTACTCAACAGAAGTGGTTGAGCTTCAAGATTTTATACGCCTCAATTGTGGCGCGCATCTCGTCTTCGGTCGTACGGCTCCCTTCGTTGGCATCAGGGTGGAGCATCTTTATGCGGAGTTTGTAGCGAGTCCTGATGTCTTCAGGAGCTGCATCCTCTGGAAGACCGAGCGTCTCGAAAGCCCTTGCTTCCAAGACCCGCAGTTTCCGCTTCCGAGCCTCAGCGTCTCTAGCACTCCGTTGCGCAGCCGACCGCGTTGCATTGATGCTCTTGGCTGATCCGGACCGTGCTGTCGACGGCAATGGGGCCTCGCGGCTCGCTGGCGATGCAAGTTCTCCCATCACCTTCCGAATGCCGGAAGCTGCTTCTTTTTGGTAACGCGCGACCTCCGGACTGGAGAGCGCACTCGAATAGTTATAGCCGCGGTTAAATTCTTTTACGTGCTCTGTGCAGAACAGAAAGAAGAGGCCGTCACCCTCTTGTCCTACGGGCGCCCTATGGAGTCCGACCTGATCGCAGCCATCCCAATGGCATTTCGGGCCGATGGACGCACTCTTAGGCGATGCCTTGCTACTGCGGACGGACTTGAGGCCGACGAAGATTTTTGAAGGGGAGGTCATCGCTGGTGTATGCCGGGGTTGAGGATTACAGACAAGACCGTTTTGACGGGCCAACGTGAGTATGCCGCAAAGAGGGCGGGGTAAGTCGGCCCAGCAGAAACATACGAGGGTGAACACCCGAGTTGCGGGGTGGACCGCCAGGCGAATGGCGGACTTGAGGGCAGGGGACGCGAATGTGCCGGTCAGCCCACGCCATTTCGTCAGCGTCGACCAGGTGGCCAGCCGCCGGGGCACGGTGGCGGGAGCATGCGGTCAGACTGTCTTCTGAAACCCCTGGCTCGGGAGGCCCTGCTTTACCTTTTCCGCTTCGCACCGAGCGCGGATCTGCATTTTCCGCTGTCCGCCTTTCGAGGCCCACGCTGTTGTGTCGCCGGGTATTGGAATATAATCTCGGACGTTGGATGATGAGGTCAAGAAGAATGCTTGGGAAATCCTGCCCAACACAACTGCCGAAGCGGGAGATGAGCCTTGGAGATACATACAGGCGGCTGCCGGTGCGGCGCCATCAGGTTCGTGGCCAAATCGAAGCCATTCTATGCTGCCTATTGCCATTGCTCTGATTGCCGGCGGGCCAGCGGCGCACCGGTTGCCGCTTTCGTCGGATTTTATGCCAAAAATGTCAATTTTCGCGATTTTGAAGGAGCAACCTACGGTAGCTATCCCATTCAGCGGAGCTTCTGCCCCACTTGCGGGGCGCCCATCGCCTACCGGGATGCTCGCATCAGTGATCAGATCTTCTTCATGATGGGGGCTATGGATGATCCTGGTCGGTTCCCGCCGACCATACATGGGTATGCTGGCTCGCAGCTGCCGTTTCTACACTTGGACGATGGACTTCCTCGTACAGAGGGGAACACTGCGCCTCGTCCTGGGGGAAGCTAACACGGTCTTGTAGCTACTGTCGTCTCTGCCGGCTGGACGCGGCTCACGATATCGGGAAGACGTTGACACCAGCAAGACGCCGGAAGAGGAACGCGAGGAGGCGGGCGGGACAGGCTATCTTGGCGCGATCAGGAAGTGACATCCAAAAACGGACCGATCACTGTCCCTTCAGAGCTTGGAACGAATTGGAACAGAGCCTGTTGACCCTGACCTAGTGAAAGGAAAGGTCATGCTCAAGTTAATCTCATCCACGCTCGTAATCGCCTCGCTATCCACTGTTTCACTGGCACAAGAGCGCGCACCAGATGCGCAGAAGCAGTCGGAGCGCTCCGAGCGTACGGATCGAGCCCAGCCGACCCCCAACCAAACTGGATCGTCTGACGCAAAGACCTCCAAGGATGGCACGTGGAGCGGCAGCTGCGTCCAGCAGGGCAACAGCGGCGCCCCTTCCGCTACGGCGGGTACGACTGACGGCAGTGGAACGACGGTCAACAACTGTTAGCGTGAAAGCTTTCCTGGCACTTTCGTGCAATTCCGTCATCTTCGTGAAAGCCTCCCTTACGGCGCCACGATAAGCATTAGCAACGCCGGTTTCCTAAGATCGGGGAGTTGCCGGCGGAGTTCCGCCGCATTGGGGGACGGACCTGATGCGGCGGTTCATATGAGGTCAGGCGCTTGGTGTGAGAGCTATACCAAGTCATCTTCGCCACATGATTAGTGTTACGACGCTTGCGTTCAAGATCAGTTCCCTGTCCTTTCAGGTGACCGCAATGAGCCGACAGGCCCTAGAGCATCCTTGCCGCCCGGCCGCTGCGGCGAGTAGCGTTGTTGTAATAGCTTGACGCCTGCTGCACCGACCGATGCCGCGACTGCTCCATTGCCTCGGGCAGCGGAATGCCGAGATTGGCGGCCTCGGTCAGATACCCGGACCGCAGTCCGTGCGCTGAGAACTCGCCACTGTGTAGACCAGCCATCTCCGCCCGCCGCTTGACGATATCATTGACCGCTTTCGGATCGAGCACCCGCTTCGACACATTGCCCCAGCGATCAACCTTTCGAAACACGCTTCCGCTTTCGATCCCAGCAGCCGTAATCCAGACATTCAACGCCTCTACCGGCCGGCCGGTGAGATAGACGACCTCGTCGTGATCGGCACCGGACGTTTTCGTCCGTCCGAGATGAATGGCGAGAGAGGGGAGGGGAGGGCTGCCCTCGACAACGATCGGCGGCTCGACCGTCAGCTGCTCACGGCGCAATCCGGCAATCTCGCTGCGCCGGCGGCCGCCAGAGGCAAACGCCACCATCAATATCGCCCGGTCGCGGAGATCCCGCAAACTGTCGCTCGCACAGGTCGCCAGCATTTTCGCAAGCACATCACCTGTGACCGCCTTGGCACTCTTCCTTTTGCGCGGCCTGGGCGTGGCTCGTACAGCGAGGCGGATCGCCGACTTGAGGGCAGGGGACGAGAAGGGGCCGGTCAGCCCGCGCCATTTCGTCAGCGTCGACCAGCTGGCCAGCCGCCGGCGCACGGTGTCGGGCGCATGCGGGCCGACCGTCTTCAGAAACCCCTGGCTACGGAGGTTCTGCTCCACCTCCGCAGGCATGCCGTGCTCCGGATCGCTTTGGCGCTTTGCCGGATCCCACAGGTGATGCGCTACGAACTTTAGCAGCAGCGCTTCAGGCGCCGGCCAGGAGAGGGATTTTCTCGTGGCCGCCAACGACCAGGCCTGCAGATAAGCCAGATCCGAAGTGAGTGCCCGAAGGGTATTTTCGCCCATGCCTTGATTGACCAGATGGCGCAGGGTTTCGACATCCTGATCGGTGAGCAGTTCGGCGAGCTCGTCGCGACGCTCCATCGGCAAGACAGCAGCGATTGTGTCGAGTTCACCGGCTCGGCGGTCGACAGGCGATTTTGCGCTCGAGTGTCGCTCAGCCATTCTTCGCCCCTAGAACAGGTAGGGCCGCTCGGCCCAGGACAGAAGCACCTTTGCGTCGGCATCGGTCAGGCCAATGCGATTTCCGCGCAGGGCAGCGGCAATTGCCGGACCAACATCCGGATCCACCCACTGCCCATGCGCCATGAAGAAGAACCACGAGAAGGGAACACCTTGCTCCGCGTCGAACAGCTCGAACTGCTCCAGGAGGCGGTGGATGGACGAGCCATCGTCAGTCGTGATCCGCATGGTGGGCTCGCGGAGCGGGCGCGGGATAAAACTGATGTTCTGCTCGCCGCGTTCCTCAAACCCGCGAATGTCGAATGCCCAGTGCTCGTGGATCGCGGCACCGGCCGCACTGGATTGCTCCCAGTCGGCGAAGAAACGGTTTTCACGCGGCAGCTGATCAAACCAGTCCGGATTGGCATCCAGAAACGGAATTTCGCGGCTGGAGTTTTCGTCGACAACCCGAACCGTGCGAGCCTGCATTTCTGAGCGCTGCGCCTCTCTCTTGTCCCGCTCGATCCGGGCAAAGCGTGCAAGCAGGCCGCGCATGTGGACGACGGCCGTGCCGGCATTGCCCGACAGTCGGTAGACCGGACCGGCCACAGGGGGCCGGGAAGGCCTGGCGTCCCGGTCAATCCAGGAGGGCTGGAGCAAGGATTCGATCAGGCGAGGGGCAAAATCCGGATCGACAATCGGCCCGGCCAGCCATTCCGTCTCCTCGACCAGCGAGATCTGTAGAAAATCCGCGGCACCGGGCCCCGTCGATGCCGCTGCATAGACCGGTCTGCCACGCCATTCGGCGATCTGCATGTCGCTTTCCCTGTATCGCTTCCACAGGGCGGTGAGATCCCCACCGCAGGCAGCAAGCTGCGCCTCGACCCATTGCTTATGGTCGTCCAGCCGGTTGCCGTCCGCGTCGATTACGCTGCGATCGGTGCGCCAATAGGGAAGATAGACGGAGCTGAGTCTGAACTCAAATCCGGGAAAGGCAGACGACAGGGCATGGAGGAGGCCATTCTCACCACCGCGCTCCTTGAGCGCGTTCAGCATGCTCCCTACGGAAACGCCATCGGGCAAGCGGATCGGTTCGACGGTCATGCATGCTCCCGAAACAATGCAAAGGTGCCAGCCACCCTTGCTGCCATAACGCCCGGTCAGTCGCCGTGGGCGAATGGCCCGAGGACAACAACACCTTCCTTGCGCGCCGCCGCGGCGAGTTTCCGATCGAGTGTCGCCAGCGGAACGCTGCGGTTGAGGGCAAGTGCCAGATAGGCCGCGTCATAGGCGCTCAGACCGTGAGACCCCGACAGCAGCAGGACATAGCCATCGCCGCCAATGCCGGCATCATCTAGCGGCAGCCGGCGAACCCGTTCCATGTTGACCAGAGCGGCGCCGGCGGCAATCCGGCCGCGGCGCTCGGACATGGCGAGGATATTGCGGATCTCGAAGAAGAACAGTGACGGGACAGGGCAGGGGGCGTCGATCGTAGCGATCACCGACTCGGCCGCGTCGGAAAACTCTTCCGGCAGCAGCCAGGCGGCCGCCATCGACGCATCGATGACAAACATTAGCGGCGCCCTTCATCGCGCCAGGAGAGAATTTCTTCATGGGTGGAAGGCGATGCCTTCAGGCGGGCGGCCCGGACTTCGGCGAGCAGCAACTGCAAGTCGTTCTCCTTGCGCATGCGGGTGACGTGGGCGATTGGATCGTTGCCGCGGGCAATAACAAAATCTTCGCCGGCCTCGACGCGGGTAAGCAGGTCGGACAGATGCGTTTTCGCTTCGGAAATTTTAACGGTGGTCGTCATCGGTGCAAACCTCTGCGTTTGGCTTCAAGCACCAAGATAGGCGCCTCTCCGGTGCTGGTCAAGCAGTTGGTCTAATCACTTCCGATAAGAGATACTTATCGATGGTTATAAGCCCAACTGGCAATAATGCCATGTGAGGAACCTCAATATTCAGATAGCGTTCGCGTAAGGAATCCTTTACCATAAAATCAATGGCTTACGATCTCGCAAAAATCAGCATATCTGCGCTAATGCGACCGTCTTTCGACGCCGGCATCGCGCTCACCCGTCTCGACGAGCGCATCGCTCGGTCGCCGGTCGGCGCCGGCTTGCTGGAGCGGCAAAATTACGCCGATGCCTGCGCCTCGCTCTGGATCGACGGCGAACTCGTCCATCTCGAAGACCTCGTCCTGCACGATGCGCTTCGCGATACCCGCACCCCCACCCACGAACTCACCATCGCCCGCGACGTGCTGCGCACCCGCCGGCGGGTTTCCGGGCAGTCGCCGGACTGGGCGCTATCGCCGGACGGTCTGCGTATGTTGCGGCAAACATCGGAAATTATGTCGGCTGACACTGGCGAAGCGCTGACGGGTGCCGTGACCCGGCGGGCGGTTGCGATGGATGCGGAAGTGGAGGGGGAGGATGTCGATGACGTCAAAGATCTGCCGGGCGTCGACTATGCCGCCATCGATGCGACGTTAGCGCGATCGTCGGCCGCGATCGAGAACGCAACCTGGCCTGGTGGGGCCAAGGGCCGCGCTGCAGCCGAGAAGGATGCGATGATCTACGATCTCGACTGGGACGAGGATGCGCGGCTCGACGAATGGCGCGGCGTACTGCGGCAGACCGAACACCTGCCGGCGGTGTTTCGGACGATCGTCGCCCTCGATGCCTGGAACGAGATTTTGGTCCTGCAGCATGCGCCCTGGCTTGGCCGACTGTTGTGCGCCTCCATCCTACGGGAAGCCGGCATCACCACGCAAAATCATCTCGCCGCCATCAACCTCGGCCTCAAAACCATCCCGGTCGATCGGCGCCGCAGTCGCGATCGCGAGACGCGGCTGCTCGCCATCGCCTACGGCCTTCTGGCGGCTGCCGAGATCGGCATGAAGGAGCATGATCGGTTGGCGCTGGCGAAAACCATGATGGACAGAAAGCTCGAAGGACGGCGGACGTCTTCAAAACTGCCGGAACTGGTTGAGCTGGTGATGGCGCGTCCGCTCGTTTCGGCCGGGATGGTGGCGAAAACGCTGGAGGTGACGCCGCAGGCGGCGCGGCGGATCGTTTTGGAACTCGGACTGCGCGAGATGACGGGGAGGGGGAGGTTTCGGGCTTGGGGAATTTGCTAGGTTTCTATGAAGACTGTTGCTAACTCAGATCGATAAACTGGAGACCAACATGAGACGTTTAGATGGATGATATGGCTGTTGTCTCTATAGTAATCTCAATTCTCGGATTCCTCGTTGCATTGGGGGCCGCGCTTTCGGCAAAGAGGCAAGCCAAGTCTGCTGAGGATCAGGCGAGCCACGCTGAAGCGCAAGCCGACGCAGCAAAAACCCAAGCAGCTTTAGCGGAGATGCAATTGAAGCAGCTGCAAAAAAAGATTGGGATGGTGACGGACCCCGATAAGATGTTCGAAGTTCTGCCAACTTGGTATGTGCGGAGGATGGGTCAAGACGACTGGGGTTTCGGCTTGCTACTAACGTCATCAGAGGTTCTTGCAATTGCTCGGATCGAGGCATTGTCGAGTGACGGGCAATGGTTGGAAGTTACTATGCTGGAACGCGGGCAGGGGCCTGAGGATATTAACGACATCCCCGTTTTGTACGCGCCAACTGATCGTCTGAGGGCATCAGTCAAAATAGCGAACATTGAAGCCGCTTTCGAGCTTTGGACAAGTTAGCGCGACGAGGTCCCGAATAAAAATACCGGTGGATTACCACAGGAATACTGTCGCTCAACTGAAAGCCTGCTAACTTCAAATAAAAGTTGTAGGCATGTGTGAAATTGGAAGATGTCACTTATCTCTGGGTGGCCGAGGCCGTCTTACGCAAACATAAGCGTCCACTGAACGCGCGTACGCTGGTTGATTACGGTCAAGAAGACGGCTTATTTCCGGCGGCTGGCCTCAGTCACACGCCTCAAAAATCCATGCAAGCGCGTCTGAGCATGGACATTCTAAACAACGAGCACTCGGTATTCGTGCGCACGGGTCCTGGACGGTTCTTCCTCAAGGAACTGATACCGAGTGTATCGAGCAACGAAGAGAACCCTATTCGGATCTATCAAGCGGAGCGGAGGACACCCACTCCATCGACCGAAATGGTCTTGTGTATTCCGAGGCACGTACATCAGCTCTTTCTGGATTACCAAGGCGTCGGACATAAGAACGTTCGCAATCCGATCGAGCTACTTCACGACAAGCAGATTGCATACGTGCCAAGGTCAGTGGCGGAAACCGATGATGACTACAAGCAAGTAGTCACCTACACTATAATTCAATGGCAATCGAAAATACTTTCTTTCAGAAGGGGATTATACAACCGCGCGGCAAACTTCTTGCGTGGGGCGCAATGCGTAGGTTTCGGGGGACATGTTACCGACATTGATCGGGACCTGTTTTCGCAATGGGATCACGGCGTCCGGCAGAATGCTGCCCGCGAGATATCAGAAGAATTAATTCTTCCCAATGGACGGCCGCAGATAAATCCCAACAAGCTCGAGTTTCTGGGAATACTGAACGACGACTCGTCGTCCGTTGGGGTTCGACACTCAGCGGTAGTGCTGCGGTATTGGGTTGATGATTGGGCCAGTTGGAAGCATGTGAAAAAAGGTGAAGTTTCAATAAATCGGCTTCGCTGGCTAGATACGATTGATGATGCAATAAATTTGGCCGATTTCGAGTATTGGTCGCAGCTAACCATTCGGGCTTTTTTCCAGAGCTCAATGACGATGGTCCCTGGATACAAGATTCAGAGGAAGGCAGTTTTCCATATGCCTCACATTCTCTGTGTCGTCGGTTCAATTGGTTCTGGCAAATCTGCCACCAGCAAGCTTCTTTCTGGAAGCTACGGATACCGCTCTGTGAACTCGGGCCAGGTTCTCGCGGGCATCATGGGATTGCCGCCTATTCCTACAACGTCTAGATCCGAATTTCAGGCGGCTGCAGAAAACTTTATTAATGAACCAGACGGGCCGAGCCGCTTGGGGAAGGCTTTAGCCGAAGCTGCGTCGGAGTTGAGTTGCGAGCGGGTTTTGATTGACGGAATCCGGCATCCTGAAACCCTTGAGGCTTTGAAGGAAAACGCGACCGCACCCGTTGCCATGCTGTTTGTCTATACTCCGCCTGACGTAGCCTACGAAATGTACCGATATCGCGAAGGCCATGGCGAGCAGAAGCTCTCATTTCCCGACTTCGTGCGCCTTTATACGGCACCAGTTGAAAGCAAGATCCGATACATGATCGGTGATGCCGATGTCGTGACGTTCAATTGGTTGGGTATGGATGGTTACGAGATGGCTCTCAAAAAGCTTATGGAGGATTTAGATGTTGACCGAAGCTGACGGTGGCTACGACCAAGGCTATCGAGCTGTCGTCGGCTTCTGGGGAAAGGAGCCTGCCAGCTTAGTTGCAAACTTTCTGGCGCTTCATGATCCGTCGGGAATGAAGGTGCTGGATGTGGGCGCAGGTGAAGGTAAAAATGCGGCAGCTTTTGCTCGACTTGGTGCCAAGGTCGATGCGATCGAGATATCTTCAACCGCGATCGAGAACGGTATGAAGTTGTTCCCCAATCTCGACATCAACTGGATGAATACGGACGCTGTTGAATACAAGACGTCTAATTCTCAATACGATGTGGTGGTTTGCTATGGTCTTATTCATTGTTTGCAACGAGAGGCCGATGCGCGTCAGCTTATCGCTAAGCTCCAAGATTGGTTGAAACCTGGTGGAACGCTTATTCTTGTCTCGTTCAACGACGGCAGCCACGATTTATCTGCGCATCCGGGATTTCAACCGTTGTTACTTAGCCATAGTTGGTTTGAGGCTCGTCTTAGCGGTTGGAATATCATCAGCAGTACGGATACGATCCTGTTTGAAACTCATCCCCACAACGGAATACCCCATCACCACGCCATGACGCGGATCTCTGCGGTGAAACCATGAGGGCCACAGTTCCAACCGAGCTTAAGAAATTATATCGGCAAGGCCGCGTAGTCCCCTTCGTTGGCGCAGGGGCCTCGATGTCATTGAGTTGGCCGTCATCAGATGGAAAAAGTGAGAGACGGGGGCCGTCCTGGACCGAGCTGGTAAATGAGGCGTGTCGTCAGCTAGGATATGAGGACCCCGAACTGCTTCGGTACCGCGGAACGGATCTCCAGATCCTCGAGTTTTTTGAACAGAAGAAGGGAAATTTCGCCCCCCTGACCAATTGGCTGGTCAGAAGGTTCGACGTCGATGACGGTGCAATTGCCAGTTCTGCGGTTCACAATTCGCTGTCGCGCCTCGAAGAATCCACCAAATTCTACACGACAAATTACGATGATTTACTTGAACGATCGTTGAGGCTCGCTGGGCGAACCGTAAAGGTGGTAGCAAGCGAACGGGACATGGGATCCAACGACAAAGTTACCGAAGTCGTCAAATTTCATGGTGATTTTGACAATCCCACTGCCATGGTATTTTCTGAAGGGCATTATTATAGCCGGCTGCGGCTCGATAGCCCGCTGGACTTCAAGCTTCGCTCCGATCTCTTGAACCGTGTGGCACTCTTTGTCGGATACAGCTTTAGGGATCTGAACGTCGGTTTTCTTTTCAATCTTTTAAATGAAATGCTCAAGACTCTACCTGATAGTGATACCGGAAAGCGCGCTTACATCGTGGTCAACAATCCGTCCGATTTTGAATATACGCTCTTCAAGAAGCGAAACATCGAGATCATTCCGACGTATGGTGACGATAGAACTGCAACGTTAGCCGAAGTCCTAGACGAGGTCGTCTCATGAAAATGCGCACTATTTTTTACGCAACGCGCAGTCGATTTAAGAACGAAGAGCTCGCGATAATTGCCGATGAAACTTTCTTGGATGCTCTGAACACGCCTCAACGGATCGGCGATTTTGTCGACTTTCGTGTATCGGATGTAAGAACTGAAGAGCCTCTTGCGATAGATCTTGAGGCAATGGTCCGGCATAAAGCAAGGTCCGCCTATAAATCGATATTGGCACCATGCATAGTCGAGCACGCTGGGCTGATCCTTGAGAATAATTTTGGTGAAGGCTTCCCTGGTGGTCTTACGCAGCCGATGTGGGACGCATTAGGTCCCGAGGGCTTCCTGACGCGGGTTGGGTGCGCCGGGGAACGAGCAACAGCTCGAGCTGTTGTGGGATACTGTGACGGAACGCAGACCTACTCGTTTGTGGGCGAAACCCAAGGCACCATAGCTGGATCGCCGAGAGGTGAGCGGGCCTTTTATTGGGATGTAGTTTTTTGCCCTGACGATGGAGCTGGAAAGACTTATGCCGAGATAGCCGGTGAACAGGACGGCTTGCGGACGAAACTCAAAATTTCCCAATCAACGAAGGCAATTAAGGCCTTTGCGAGCTTCCTAAAAACTCAGAATGGAAATGCATTGTTCGCACTTGGCTGAACGGGATCCGTCGAATTTAGGATTCAGCACGGTCGCCGATAAACATCTTGCTGCGCTACCGCTCGCGACGAGCGTACCCAACCACTATCGTGGGCCCTTTCAACGCTATGATGCGTGACGCTCAGGTAAGCCATAGGTGCCAGATAGCTATCGAACCGGGGCTGACTGGGGGAGCGCCGGCATGAGGATACACAAATTGACGCCCGTGCTGGCTGAGTGCCATATCGGCTTTAGTTGATCCGCATGCAGTCGCCGACTTTTCGACTAGGCAGTGTCCCCATAAACGGGGTTCATCTTGTTGACGGTGTGTGATTCATATGTGGAACGGCCCGGTTAGCAAGGTGTTTTCCTCGTAAGTCTCCATCGGACGGTGCATTCATATGTTCGGCCTGTTGATGCGGTATAGACCGCTGGCCACGATGAAGTCCGCAATGTCGATCGCCTAATCAATCTCACGCGCACTACGGCGCCCTGAATCACACGGTCTGATCGATATTGAGGTTGCGTTCCGTTGGTTCATCACGCTGTTGTACCTTGCCGCTATCCCGGCGCCTGACGCCGAGAATCCCGTCTACGCTTTCATCATGATCGCCGGAGTCTGATATGTCCCACCTTTCACGAGAAGCGCCCATATCGTACGCGCTATTTTGTTAGCCAGCGCTACTGCTGCGACCTTATAGGGCCTCCGCTCCAGCACAGAGGCGATCCAGGCTGGTAGTTTCGCTCCTCGTCGAGCCTGCTTCAGGATCGACGTCGCGCCAACAACTAACAATGTCCTCAACTGTTTGTTGCCACGTTTCGATATTTTACCAAGCCGCTCTTTTCCCCCGCTGGAGTTCGCTCTTGGCGTGATGCCAATCCAGGCAGCCAAGTCGCGCCCTGTCCGAAAGCCTGCGGGGTCGGGAACTGAAGCCCGGACAGTCGCTGCAATGATGGGCCCGACGCCTGGGATCGTTGTCAGACGGCGAGCGGCATCATCTGCTTTCACTGCGGCGACAATCTTGCTGTCGAGCTTTTCGATCCTCTCCGTCAAGATTTCGATTTGCTCAGCCATTTCCAAAAGCGCCACCCGAGCTGAAGGGGGAAGTCGATGATCCTCTTCGTCACGTACGATGACAACGAGCTTGGCGATGCTGGGCATCCCGGTTGCGGCAATGATGCCAAGTTCGGCCATGTGGGAGCGCATGGCATTTGACATCTGGCTGCGCTGCCGGACTAGCAACTCTCGCGTCTTCAAAACCATACCGGCGGCTTGTTCTTCTGCGGATTTAACGGGTACGAAGCGCATTGTCGGACGCGTCACCGCCTCACATATGGCCTCTGCATCTGCGGCGTCCGTTTTATTTCTTTTCACGTAAGCTTTCACATAGGCAGGTGGCATCAGACGAACCGTATGACCGAATGCTCCGATCGCGTTCGCCCAATAGTGGGCGGTGCCGCAAGCTTCGATACCGATCAGGCAAGGCTCGATGGAGCGGAAAAAATCAAGCACCTGCGAACGCCTCAAGGAACGGCGAACCGCGACTTTTCCATCTCCAGTCACGGCATGGACCTGAAAGATCGACTTGGCTAAGTCAAAACCGATTGTGGTAATCTTCTCCATGGAACGGTTCCTTCAAAAGTGTGGTGATTAGCGTCCCCACAATAGGCATCCTTGATGCCGGTTCGAAGGGCCGTTCCACACCATCAATCTCCCAGAAAGGAGATTGCCATGCGCCGTCACGAATTGAGCGACGAAGAATGGGCCGTCATCGCACCACTGCTGCCGAACAATAGCCGTGGCATTAAACGTGTTGACGACCGCCGGGTGATCAATGGCATCCTGTGGCGCTTCAGAACCGGATCGTCCTGGCGAGATGTTCCGGAGCGTTATGGCCCCCGCACGACGCTTTACAATCGGTTCTCCCGCTGGCGCAAGGCAGGCGTCTGGGATCGTCTTCTGGACGCCGTTTCAAAGCGTTACGATGGAGACATCATGATGATCGACAGTTCTTGTGTTCGTGTTCACCAGCATGGTGCCAACGCTAAAAAGGGGGCTTTGCCGATCCTTGCATGGGACGTTCTCGCGGCGGCCTGACGACAAAGATCCATGCTCTTGTCGATGCTGATGGCTTGCCGGTTCGACTGGAACTCACCGCCGGCCAAGCCGCAGATGCACCGATGGCTGAAAAGCTGTTGAGCGACCTGCAGCGCGGCGCGACGATCCTCGCCGACAAGGCATATGACACCGATGCAATTCGCAACTTTGCCAAGCAACGCAAATGCTGGGCGAATATCCCGGCGAAGGCCAATCGAAAGCAGACATTCAGCTTCAGTCGATGGGTCTACCGTCAGCGCAATCTCGTGGAACGGTTCTTCAACCGCATCAAGCAGATGCGAGGCCTCGCGACACGATACGACCGGCGCGCTGATAATTACATGGCCGCCCTCAAGCTTGCCGCCACGAGGATATGGATCGCCTCAGCTAATGAGTCCGTGGCCTAGGTAAGTAGGAGGGCTTTGGCTGGCCGCTTTATTGAGAAAAGGGGTAAGCGTATCGGCGATCGTAGATTTGTCCCGAACGTATGCGACCATGAACGCTTCGCGGTTGCCCCAAGCATATTCACCGGCGACAAAGCGGGTAACACCGTTGTCGCAATACATTTTCACATCTTTTTTAAAATCAATAAGCTTCGCTTCGACAATTAGTGGGAAGCCGCGCGCACGATTTGTCAGTTGCAATGATATATCTGGTCGCTTTTCAAGGTGCGATCCATCAAAGCTAAGACTCTCTGTCCCTCTAGTAGCACAAATGACAATCTGCGAGAGAAGGCGGTCCTCATCGAGCATCGAATTCAGGCGGGATACAAGGAGTGCTGTAACCTCTGCTTCGCTTCCCCCTTCAACCGTCTGTATATTCGAATGACTAATTGCCTCGAACGCTTCGACCAGCTTCTCCGAAATGATCTCTAGGTGATCCGTATCAATCGCCGGCAAAGGAAGGCTGACCTTTCGGGTAAGTTCTGCGATCTGGTCAGGTCGCGGGTGAATTGTGCTCGCCCTCATGCGCGGCCTTTGCCTTTCAATACGTCTGAATGCTCCCAGATGATGCGTTGCGCGAGCAGTCTGGCCTGCGTCGCGCTCCAGTAACGCATCTGAGCCAGTCTGCAGATCAGCAAGCCGGTGCTCCCGGCGTGAACGATCATTTCAGTGGCCGCAAGACGGTCAGCTGCAGCCAATAAGGCTTCCAGTTCGCCCGCGGCTATCTGGTTTTTCACATCTGGCGAGACCCGGATTTCCAGCGCGAGCCACGGCGACGCGTTGGTGAGCTGAATCGGTTTGACAACTGCCTTTAAGCTGTATCGATCGCACCAAGGAGAAAGCTCCTCGGACAACCATGCACAGAATATAGACTGTTCCTCGGGCAACGGAGTGGCCTGCGCCAACCGCTTGTTTTCGCTGAAAGGGAGACTATAACGGAGCGTATCGGAGATGACACGCAAATCCTGATGGCCTAGACCATAGAGCCTCGCAACCCAAGCATCTGCGGCTTCCCAACTACCTTCGCCAGTGGAGAGCCGTTCGAAAAGGTCTAACAGGTCATTTTTCTGCTCAATGTTGAGCAAACGAAAATCTGGAATTGGGATTTTATCAAGGGTCGACTTTTCTATCACCTCACGCTCGAAGCCGAACTTTCCGCTGGTAACAAGCGCGATCCAAGTCACCAGCTTGCTTCCCAAGATGATCGCAAGATAGCGGACAAATACGCTGGCCTCGTCGAAATCATGGGGGCTGTAGCCGTAGAAGCTTTCGTTGAATACTAACGGCTTATCCGACACCGCGACTCCGATGCGCCCCGAAGTCGAAGGAGGAGACTGGTGGACGAGGGCAATGGGTCCGTGGAATATGGCGGGCGATCTTGGGTCGTGGATTCGCTCGTCGTTGAAGTAGGCGAGCTCGTCTGTCTCGATCAAAACTTTTGAGAGTGCTCCCGTGCCAAGCTCGGGCAAGCCTTTAAGATAGCTTGCATCGACACCAGGCAGCTTATCGCCGTTTTTCCGAACTCGGCTACTCTTCCTCAGTTTCTGATAACCGTTACCACTGCCAAGCAGATGCCCGCGCTCCAACCCGATCGTATCGCGCCAGAAAGCGTCCAGAGTTGGGAATCCCTTCGATCTAATGCGCTCGATAAGGCCCAAGTCCGCTCTAGTGCCCCGGTACAAGATTTTTAAGATTTCCGGGGTCTGTGAAAGAGATTGCGATGCAACTATCTCAGCGTTTAAGGCATCGACCCGCATTGAACCAGCATCATTCAATGCATCTTCTATCTTTGGACTAATCAAACGAAAGCCTGCGGTCGCACCTGGCTTCCTGTTTGTTGCAAAAAGAAGGCAAAACGGCGCAGCTATCTCAGGCCAAACCTTTGTTTGTCGTAGGTCGACGCCATTAATTACAGAGGTAACATCAAGTGCTTCAAAAAGAGCCTGCCGAGCCTCGGGCATCCCATCGCCTTGCTGAAACAACATGCGTGCATGCAAGGCAAATGCGATCTGTCCACCAGGCTTTGCCCATTCCATCGCCCGCCAAACGAATGGAAGATCAAGGCCCTCGTTTGGTAGCGGAGGGGCAGCGATCGAAATCTCACGGCTCTTCGCGATCTCACCGATCCTATCGACTACAAGCTGCCAGTCAGCCAAACCCGTCCCGCTTGCCCAGGGTGGATTTCCGATGACCACATCGTACTGCTGATTGTGCTTATCAGATACTGCCGGACCAAGGCTTCCGAGTGCCGCCCCTTCACTGTCGTCATCTCCTCGAAGCAAATGCAGAACGCGTCCGCGAAGATCTTTGAAGCGAAGCTTATCAACTGGGCGTGGTTCCGGGTCGAGCTCGATGGAAAGAAGATACAGACCAAGAGCCGCAAATCGCAAAGCCGATTCGTTTATATCAAAGCCCGAGATCTGTTCGTATAGAATCTGCCTGAGCCGTGGAGTTCCCGGGCGCTTTCCCTCAGACCGCCAGGTCTCAGAAACAAGCTCTCGAAAAGCTGTAAGAAGAAACACGCCCGCACCGGCAGCAGGGTCGAGAACACGCGCCCGGTGTGCTGTACCATCACGGCCAAGCGCCTTTAGCGATGCGCGGACTAAAAGATCGGCAATCGGTCGAGGCGTATAGTAGCCGCCCTCGCGCTTTTGCTGCGCGGGCGCGTATTGCCTCAGATGGAGTTCATAAGCTTGGCTCAAGACGCCGACAGGAATGTGGGCGAAGTCGAGATGGTCCCATTGTTCCTTCCAGCCAAGGTAAAGTTGCCCATCTGGAGCCCGCCGGAGGACATCACCGAGAATTTGGTAAGCTTTATCAGGAAGGCTTTCCCAAATGCCGTCAGTTAGAGGCAGAAGGTCGCCATTGAAGGTTTCGTCCAGCCACTCGGAGGTTTTCCTCGCCATACCGCGATTATCGAATAGCGTCGCAGCTGTCTCGACCTCAACCATCGCTGATGGAAGAAGGCTGCGATCAGCGAGAAACCTAGTAAAAAGAGCTCTACCCACCAGCGATATCGCATCATCGTGGTTCACCTTCGACACACCTACCAGCTTGGTGATCGAGCCGGTCAGCAAATTAAGAACAACGTTAGAGATCCAGTTTCGGCTACTTACCGTGGCGTTCGGACGCCCGTTTGCTAGCCGTGCAAAGGTTGTCAACCTGTCTGCGGCTGTCCCATCTTGTTTAACACGCGCCTCACTGAGCCTCTTGGCATCCAAGGCAATCCTAAAAACATCCAGTCTACCAGGACTGACGACACCTACATAAGGCGCATCCCCTCGCATAGCCAGAAGTCGGCGAATTCTTTGGAGATCGTCGTCCCCGTCGAGATCGTCGACGTTCACCAGAAACATTAGTGGCGCACCTTGCCACTCGCAAACTGCTGCCACTTTCGCAAGTGGGCCGTCCTGACGACGTCGCGATGCTACCAGAGTCGCATATGGAAGAAGATCCGGACCATCTTCATCAAGGAAAAGAAAACTCTCCGGATCTGCACCAAAATCGCGAGCGATCTCCTTTACATCAACCATCGAGAAGTCCCGAGGTCGTTAGGGCTGAAGTACTGGTCATCTTTCAAGGTCCAGATCTGTTTGGCGGTCGCCACCAAAATGCCCCGGCCTCCCGCCTCCCCGAGGCTTCTTGGGTGTAACCTCGACACGAGAAATGACTTGCCTGTAGTCACCGCCGAGGACGACGATACCCACCATAAGAACAACGATAAGGGCAAGGTGAGTGGGAATTTCGCCGGAACGTGCATAATTTGAGATCGAGTTCGGTTTCATTCCAATGAGTTCGGCAAATTCCCGAACACTCAACCCAGCCTTCCCTAGCTCTTCAAGGAATTCTGAGTATGGCATCGGCTCCTTACCACCCATTATTTTATGTAGAATAGCACATAGATTTATGTGGTCAAGAACTGGCGCCCCTTATGGATGCTCATCAGCATGCGATTGGAGCCTCGGTGGAGTGCAAACTTTAGTTGCAGTGTGAGATGTTTGCACGTTAACGAACGTAGGTCTATACATGTAGGTTGGAACTACCGCACTCGCCGAACAGTTCTGGGACGAAAACATCGCAATATCAATTTCTTCAAAGATCAAGCCGTTCGTTATTTTGGCAGGCCGTGGGTTCACATTCCATCAAGACCGCAGTGCCCGATCTACGAAAGATATTAGGAACCTTACAGCGTGGCGAGAGCGCGGTTATTAATCTGACCTGCGTAATTTTTCCGGATATCGACCTTCTGTTCCAACGCGGCGATGACATCGACCGAAAGGTCCACTCCGTGAAGCCCAGCAATATCCGGAAGACCGCCTGGGGTGAAGACGTTGATCTCGAGGATCTTGTCACCGACGATGTCTAGCCCGACGAGAAACATGCCGTCTTCGATCAGTTTAGGGCGAACCATTTCCGCCACAGCGAGGATTTCGGGTGTGATCTCGGCGGTTGCCGCAGTGCCAGCGGCATGCATGTTAGAGCGCACCTCGCCCTTCGCCGGAACACGACGCAGCGCCGCGTAGGCGCCGTCCCGCTGCAACGGGCGACCGTTCATCAGGAAAAGACGAATGTCGCCGGCGGTCGCGTCGGGAAGATAGCCTTGCGCGATCAGGTAACCTTCGCCGCTGACGGCCTCGAATATCTGGTTGAGATTGGCTTCCTTGCTGGAAGCGATCTTGAAAACGTTTTTCCCGCCGGAACCTTGCAGCGGTTTGAGGATGGCGCCCTGCTTCTGCTCGTCGATAAAGGCGCGGATCTCCTCGATGCTTTTCGAGATAAGGGTTGTTGGGCGAACCGCCTCAGGGAAGCCCTGGAAATAGAGCTTGTTCTGCGCCCGGGCCAGCCCGTCGGGGTCATTGAGCGTCAGCACGCCGCGTTCGGCCGCCAGTCGGCCGAAAATAATGCCGGCATGGGCTGCCCAGGGCCGCTCATCGGCATCCTGCGAGGGGTCATTTCGCAGAAACAGGACGTCTATGTCCTCGATCGGGATCGTCTGGATCTCAGCCTGCTCGCCCTGCAACGATGCTATGAATGCATCAGGCTTCCTGGACTTGCCTTTTTTGACAGTGGTCGCACGTACCATCAGGCTGTCGTCTGGGCGCAGCACGAAATCGCCTGGCGTCAGGTAACATACGTCATGGCCACGGGCGATTGCGGTGAGCGCAAGGGCTGTCGTCGTGTAGAACGCGGCCTCATCGGCAACCGAGTTCACAAAAAATGCAATCCGCATCACGTCTCCTGTCGTTGAATCATGTCGAGAGGACGCATGCCGTCTCTGGCGCGTGCCAGTCGGGTGCGACCGTCTTCGGTTTCGAGAAAGAGGGGACGAACCGCCGGTAGGCGCAGCAGGCCGCGCTCTGCCAACTCCTGCATCACACCGAAATGCGAGGCGGCTATCTTGCCCATCCAGAAGGGTTCGAGTGCGCCACCGGTGCGCAGGTGATCGAGCAGGGCAAGCAGTCCGCGCAGATAGATCGCATCCTTCGCCAGCCCGCCGCCGCGATAAAGCCGCAGAACGAGATTGAACGCGGCCGGCGGCGTAAAATTATGCTTCTCGACAAGAAGAGAATAGGTCTCGGAAAAGGTTGCTCCGTCCAGCATGGACGCACATCCGACCACCCGTCCGGCAATCAGCCTCAAGCGCGCCGGCGTCATGCCGCCCGACAGGTATTCGGCGAAAACAGCCAGACCTTCCTGCATGCCCTCATATCCCGCAAGGCCGGAGCGAAACAGCCGCAGGCCCTGAGCCGATCCGTTGAAATAGGTCAGCAGGTGGACACCGATCTCATGCGACAGCAGCGGCTCGACCCGGGCCAGGTCCATCACGGTGCTGCGTGCGATCAACAGCCGATGGCCAGATACCATGAGGCCGGACGGTAGATCGTCGCGAAGCTCGACAGAGACGTCGAACTCCTTCAGCCGGCGATGATAGGCGGAAATCATCGTGCGGGCACGTCGTTCCACCTGAAAGCAGTCCGCCATCCGGTCCTGTGCTCCCCCATCGTCATCGCCGCTCGGTTCCGTATTGGTAAGCTGCGACAGAATGATCTGCGCCTCGCGCAGCAGAAGGGGCTCCACCGGGCCGTACAGCGCCCGTCCGAATTCGACAAACTGCGGTTTCTGGCGAGAGGAAAGGAGCGAGAGCTGAAGATCAAGTTCCTGTTGTTTTTCGCGATAAAGCTGGTGCAGGACAGGGTCTTCGAGATGGTCGAAGGAAATCGAAAAGAGCTTCCGTTTTGTCGCCTCAACCTGCAGGGCAAGAGGACGGTACAGAAAGACAGGTTGATGCCCCTCTCGCTTGAAGGCTTCGAAAGCCGACTCGGCATTGATGGGCGTCACAGCCAGCAAGAAATCGAATGTCGAGGCCACTTCGTCAATGCTTCGGTCGACACGCGAGACCGCATCCACGAAGGCCCTGCGCCCGAGTGCCCGATGCGTCTTCGGCTGGAGGATTTTTCCAGCTTCGACGAAACGCGCGATGGCTCGCAGACCCGCGTCGAACAGGACCGACACCAATTGGTCGTGAAGTTCCGGATAAATCTGGTCGCTGCCGGGTTGCCGGTAGACGGGGGCAAACCTGACGGCAAGTGTCGAACAGCCGAGGTCACGGCCCAATGCCTTGTCTTCGCGCGCCGGAGGCGTTGCCGCGTGTTCGACGCGCGGCGTGCGAAACCGCGCCTCGCTGTCGCTGATCGCGGCGGAGAAGGTTTCAGCCGCCTCCGCCATGTCGGCGCTCGCCCATATTGAAATCTCGAATGGAGGCAGGAAAGGCGCATCGTCGGTCAGAAACCGATCCTGCTTCAACTCGCCGATGTCGAACAGGATGAATGCGCCGAACTGTTTGCACAGCGAAGCCTCAATCGCCTCGATCACCATGATCGCGGACGCCGCATGCGGTGCAATGAGATAGGACGCATTTGCCTGCGCGATGTCACGCGCTGCCGGTTCTGCCCCGTCCTCGGCGATATGGACGCAAAGAAACGGAAGCGGCCGGTCGATATGCAGCCGTCCTCCGCCGGGGAGGTCGCGCCGGATCGACTTGCCGTCGGCAAGGCAGGATACGATCTCGTCGAGCCAGCTGTCGTCACTGCTGCGAGTTTGCGACGAGGCGTGGGTCATGGCGGGCTCGCGAGTGTCTTCTCGAGTATCGGGACGGCTGTTGCAACGATCTGGCGAAGCTGGTCGAGGACACCGGTATCTGGTTCACCCGTCCATTCATCCATAAAAAACTTCTTGAACTCGACCGCGATTGCGCAGCCCGTTTTGGGAAAATGTTCGTGGATGAACCGCGTCTGTTCGCCCTTGCCCTGAAAGGCGACGTTTTCGCGTACGTCCAGCGGGCTGCCGTTGATCGTATGCGATCGGAAATGGGCGATGAGTGCATCGACTACCGGCGCCCAGCGCCCGCGGTCCATCGAGGATGTGCCTATATTGATGTCCGGTGCCTGCTTCGGCGGTGTAGGTCGAGCGGTTGGCCCGTTACGGCGATGATTGTAGCTGTGGATGTCGAGAACGACAAATCGGCCGAACTGGCGCTCGATTTCCTTCAGGAAAGGCAGCAGCATATCGTAATAGGCGTCATGGGTTCGTAGGGAGGCTTCTATCTGGTCGTCCGGAAGCGCTCCTGCCCACACATTCAAACCCCATGCCTGCTCCGGCGTCAGATATATGGCGCCCTCGCGATTGCGGTTAATGTCCACCTCGAAGCGCGAGCGATGAAAGACGATGCGATTGGGAACATCGCGAATGGTGAACTCGGTGTAGGGATCTTCCTCACGTAAACGCTCGTGATGATCCAGGCTGAATATAGACTGTAGGTTCAGTCGCGTAGAGTGTCCCTCATGGATCGCGGTTGCGATAATAGGCGACATGCCACGTTCGATGGTCCACAGCGCTGTAGGGGCAACTGGTGGTGTGATCAGAGTTTTCGGCGAGAATGCCCGGTCGAGCTCGACTTCCGTTGTCGACGCAGTCTTGAAGTGATCAGCAGACCTTGCGGATTGCATAGTGTGTTCTCCAGTGCGACTGGAGAACGCGCGTGCCCTTCGTTTGTTACGAAAGATAGTCAGAATTTGATCGCCAGCGATTTGGTGGCAGTCCAACCAGATATCGCCGATGTCGGTGGTTCGATTCCGTATAAAAGCTCAACAACGTGTACACCTCCGGCGATTGACAGTTAAAATATATCCATTAATCTGGATATATGGAAAACATATCTGCGATCGCCGCGCTTTCGGCCCTGGCCCAGAACACGAGGCTTGAGACGTTCCGTCTGCTGGTGCGGCACGAACCTGACGGCATTCCAGCAGGTGAACTCGCGCGGGTACTCGACGTCCCGCAAAACACGATGTCGGCGCATCTCGCAACTCTGTCTCGCGCCGGACTGGTCAAGAGCCAGCGTCAAAGCCGATCGATCATCTACCGCGCTGATCTTGATGGTTTTCGCGACCTGACGCTGTTTCTGTTGAAGGACTGCTGTGGCGGCTCGATTGAGCTATGCGCGCCGCTGATCGCAGAGCTGACGCCATGCTGCGAGCCGGGGGCGAAGCTATGTTGAGCGCGATCGCATTGCACGAAGTGGCTGGTAGCGACGCCCGCCTCCGCGGGGCGCTCCGTGCCGCAGATCTTCCGACCGATGATATCGAAGACAAGGGCCGCACCTTCTTCGAAGCGGTATCTGGAGACGGTGAAACGATCGGATATGCCGGTATCGAGCGCTGCGCCGCTGATTACCTGCTGCGATCGGTCGTCGTACTTCCGGCGCACCGGGGTCAAGGCCTGGGACGGCCGATCGTGGAGGCGACCTTGCAAAAAGTTGGAAGCGGAGAGGTCTACCTCGCGACGACAAGCGCCGTACAGTTCTTCTCGACCATGGGGTTTTCGGAGGTGCCGCGGGCCGAAGTGCCGGCCGCTGTGCTTGCGACCCGCCAGCTTTCCTCCATCTGCCCATCGTCGGCGACCATCATGAAGCTCACCAGGCCTCCGGCCTAACACGGACCACGACCATGACTGACAAGACCTACTGCGCGCCGTTCTTCGGCGCTAGCAGTTACGCGCGTTCTATTTTCGCTAGCCCCCGCAAGGGAAAGTCTGCCTGATGTCCACCTTCGAACGATACCTGACCATCTGGGTCTTCCTCTGTATAGCCGTCGGCGTTGCCCTTGGCCACCTGATGCCCGGCGTCTTCCAGATCATCGGCAGCGCCGAGATCGCCAAGGTCAATATCCCCGTCGCGATCCTGATCTGGCTGATGATCATTCCGATGCTGCTGAAGATCGATTTCCGGTCGCTGGCGCAGGTCGGCTCCTATTGGCGCGGGATCGGGGTCACGCTGATCATCAACTGGGCGATCAAGCCGTTTTCGATGGCTTTGCTGGGATGGCTGTTCGTCGGGTGGCTCTTCCGGCCCTATCTGCCGGCGGACCAGATCGACTCCTATATCGCGGGCCTGATCATTCTCGCCGCGGCACCCTGCACGGCCATGGTTTTTGTCTGGTCGAACCTGACGCGGGGCGAGCCGCTGTTCACCCTGTCGCAGGTGGCCCTGAACGACGCGATCATGGTGGTTGCCTTCGCGCCGATCGTCGGCCTGCTGCTCGGCCTGTCGGCCATCACCGTGCCCTGGGCGACGCTTGCCCTGTCGGTCGCGCTCTACATCGTGGTTCCCGTCATCGTCGCCCAGATGCTGCGGAGCTACCTGACGGCCGACGGCACGATGGGCGCACTCGACCGCTTGCTTGCGAAGCTCCAGCCGATGTCGCTCATCGCGCTCCTCGCCACGCTAGTGCTCCTGTTCGCCTTCCAAGGCGAGCAGATCATCGCCCAGCCGGCCATCATAGCGTTGCTGGCCGTGCCGATCCTGATCCAGGTCTATCTGAACTCTGGACTGGCCTATCTTTTGAATCGCATGGCAGGCGAGCGCCATTGCGTCGCCGGGCCGTCAGCGCTCATCGGTGCCAGCAACTTCTTCGAACTTGCGGTTGCCGCCGCCATCAGCCTTTTCGGATTTCAGTCGGGCGCGGCACTCGCCACCGTCGTCGGTGTCCTGATTGAGGTGCCTGTGATGCTGTCGGTCGTCTGGATCGTGAACCGCTCGAAGGGTTGGTATGAGGCATCCCCGGCCGTCTCCCGCAACACCATCACGGAAAGGACCTGACCATGGACGCCACCATCTATCACAATCCGGCCTGCGGCACGTCTCGGAACACGTTGGCGCTGATCCGCGCCGCCGGAATCGAGCCCACCGTCATCGAATACCTGCAAAACCCGCCATCGCGCGAGCAGCTCACGAAGATGATCGCAGATGCCGGCCTTACGGTCCGCAAAGCGATCCGCGAGAAGGGCACGCCCTATGCGGAACTCGGCCTCGACAAGCCGGGCCTGACGGATGAGCAGTTGCTGGACGCGATGATCGCTACCCCGATCCTGATCAACCGGCCGCTCGTCGTCACGCCGCTTGGCACCAGGCTTGCCCGCCCCTCGGAGGTCGTGCTCGACATCCTGCCGGCAGACGCCTTCAAGGGACCGTTCACCAAGGAAGACGGCGAGCAGGTCCTCGACCAGGAAGGAAAGCGCATTGTCTGACACATTTCCCGCAATGCACGACGACCATCTTCAGCCGATCGCGCCAGAATCGCTGCGGCCAGCATTCTCGACGCATAAACCGAGAATCCTGATCCTCTATGGATCTCTTCGGGAAGTGTCTTATAGCCGTCACCTTGCTTTTGAAGTCCGTCGGCTGCTCGAACGCCTCGGATGCGAGGTGCGGATATTCGATCCGGCCGGGCTGCCGCTTCCAGATGAAGCACCCGTCAGCCATCCCAAGGTTCAGGAGCTGCGCGAAGCAACCCAGTGGTCGGAGGGCCAAGTCTGGATCAGCCCGGAGCGCCATGGCGCGATGACAGGCATCATGAAAGCGCAGATCGACTGGATTCCACTGTCGCTCGGCTCCGTCCGCCCCACCCAGGGCAAAACGCTGGCGGTGATGGAGGTTTCCGGCGGCAGCCAGTCTTTTAACGCCGTGAACCAGTTGCGCATTCTCGGCCGCTGGATGCGGATGATCACTATTCCCAATCAGAGCAGCGTTGCGAAGGCGTTTCAGGAATTCGATGCCGATGGCCGGATGAAGCCGTCATCCTATTACGACCGCGTCGTCGATGTCTGCGAGGAACTGGTGAAATTCACTATCCTCACCCGCGATGCCTCGTCCTACCTCACCGACCGCTATAGCGAGCGCAAGGAAGAGGCTGCCGAGCTGGAGAAGCGGGTTTCGCTCAAGTCGATCTGACCGATCAACCCGTCGCGGTGGCAGGCTGCCGGCAGGAGGCGGCCACCGCGACGAATGCCGCGATACTGATCGCCCCGAGGCATGCGTTTGCGACGAGGGCGAAGCTCAGACCGATATTCTCCATGGCCGCCGCGAACACGAAGGGCGCGCCGGCTCCGACCGCCAGGCGGGCGGCGGCCATCTTTCCGGTGATCGCGCCATATCCGTCCGATCCGAACAGATAGAGCGGCAGGCTTCCCTGTGCGATGCTGTTGATGCCGGAACCGAGCCCGAGGCAAATGGCGAAGGCGACCGCACCCGGCAACCAGTTGCCTGTCATCAGCAGGATCAGGACGCCGACGACGATGAGCACGGCCGACAGGACCGCAAGCCCCGGCGGCGACAAGTTCTTCCCAAAAACCATGTTGATCAGACGGCTCAGAACCTGCGCCGGGCCGAACAGCGAGCCGATCACGACGGCTGCGGCGCCCAACCCGATCGATCCCAGCATCGGCACCATATGGGCAAGGATGGCGGCGAGCGTGAAGCCAAGAAGAGCGAACGCAAAGGAAACGATCACCATGGCGCGGCGCCGGGCATGCGGCGGGATCGCGCCGATGATCGTCTCGCGTGTCCGGGTCGTAGCATCGCCTGCCTTCTGTCCGAGGCTTCGGATCCAGAAGTGCAGCGGCATGCAGAGGAACAGGTTCAGCGCCGCAAACACGAGATAGATCTCCCGCCAGGAAAGATAGCCTTTGAGCGTCGCCGAGATCGGCCAGAAGATCGTCGAGGCGAAGCCACCGATCAGTGTCAGATAGGTGATGCTGCGGGAGGCCGTGCGGGGATCGCTCTCGACCAGCGCTGCGAATGCCGCCTGATACTGAACCATGCCGGACGACACTTCGAGGAGGATGATGGCGATGGCGAAGATCGCGACCGAGGGTGACCAGGCGCAGAGGGCGAGCGTCAGCGTAGCAAGGCCCGAGCCGATCGTCATGATCGTCGCGGCGCCGATCCTGTCCATCTGCTTGCCGATATAGGTGGCCGACAGGCCACCGATGAACAGCGACACGGAGAAGACGCCAAAAACTTCCGCCAGCGACAAGCCGAGATCTTCTGCCATGCCGGGGGCGAGGATGCTGAAGCTGTAATAGAGCGTGCCGTAACCGATAATCTGTGTCAGACCGAGAGCCGAGACAAGCCCGGCCGGGATTTTCGAACTACGCAACGACGCCACCCTTGTCGGCCGGGAGGCAGTAGTCTTCGGCACGCTCGACGTTCTCCCTAATCGCCGGATGACCGGCGCAGCAGTCTTCCATCAGGAATTTGACGAGATCGGCGAGCGCCTCATAGCTGGCGCTGTAGATGATCGAGCGGGATTCTCTTCGCTGAGAGATCAACCCCGACCGCTCCAGCTCCTTCAGATGGAAGGACACGTTCGTGGCGGAGACGCCCATGCGCTCGGCGATCACGCCCGCGGCCAAGCCGTCTGGCCCGGCTACTACCAAAGCTCGAACGATGGCGAGGCGCGTCTCCTGGGACAGCGCCGCGAATGAAGAGAGGGCTTGACGTTCATCCATACTTCAATGATCCTTGAACTATTGGATGGAGGGATATCCCACATGAACGCGATCGACAAGACGGTTTCGACCGACATCAGTCTCGGCCATCTTCTGGATGTTCTCGCTGTGGCGCCGGATGCGCCGCTGGTGTTCAGTTATGATGGCAGTCCCGTCCGGCCTGGATATCATGTCACCGAGGTAAAGGCCGGGCAGTTTTCGGCGCTCGATTGCGGCGCCAACCCGGAAGCCTGGTCGGAGATCTTCGTGCAGCTCTGGGATATCGACGAAGATGGTCGGACGCACATGCCGGCCGGCAAGTTCTCGGCGATCATTCGCAAGGTGGCCGACCATGTGCGGCTGGAGCCGACGGCAAGGCTGACGTTCGAGGTTAGCGACGGGGTGCGGCCGATGGCCCTTTACAGCGCGTCTGCACCGCGGCTCGTCGCAGGCACGTTTGACGTGTCCCTTTCAGCTCGGCCGGCGAGCTGCAAGCCGCGAGATCGGTGGCTGGCGGAGGAACAGGCGAAGTCATCCTGCTGCGAGCCGGCCGTCGATGGGTCAGCTTGCTGCGCGTAACTTTGCTCGTTGAGTGGTGACGTGAGCTTCTAGTCGATCCGCAGCGGGTTAAGCTGCTGAGTTTTATCAGATTTCAGTCTTCAGACTAACGGGTCGACGGTTCGATCCCGCTCAAGAGCTGGGAACCCGTCAATCGCTGCTTATCGCTAATTAGAGCGAAAAAGTCGCGAATACTTTTTGCAGTTGTTCGAGCGGGACCGGCTTCGTCAGATGGAAACTGAAGCCTGCCTCTGCGGCCAGTTGCTTGTCGCGGTCTTGACCCCAGCCAGTTTGGGCAATGATTGGTGTTTCTTGGAACTCCGCTTCGCTCCGAAAGGCCTTGCAAACCTCATAGCCATTCATGCCCGGCAGGCCAATATCGAGGAGAATTACGTCAGGATGGTAGTGCTTGGCGGCGTCCAGGGCTTTTCGTCCATCATGGACAGCCTCAAATTCATGACCGATATCCTCGAGCATCATCCCGAGGGTATCAGCGATGATGGGGTTGTCATCGACCACCAGAACCCGGAGTGGTCGAAACGAAGAGGGGGCCTGCCTTGGTTGCTCCGCTTCCTGTGTCTGTACCGGGGCTGGCCTGATGGGAAGCCTGATCGTGAACCGACTGCCGGTCCCAGGCCCAGCGCTGTAAGCGTCAACAGAACCGCCATGCAATTCGACAAGTTGTCGTACTAGGGCGAGACCGATACCGAGACCGCCCTGAGAACGTTGCAGGTGGTCGTCGATCTGGGTGAAGAGCTGGAAGACCTTTGATTGCATATTGTCAGCTATACCAATCCCCGTGTCGGTGACCGATATGATGATGCGCTGACCGTCCGCACGCACGCCAAGAGTGATCTGCCCGCCCGCAGGCGTATACTTTGCGGCGTTATTGAGGAGGTTAGAAACCGCCTGTGACAACCGAACCTCGTCTCCGTCGACCCATAACGGATCTTCCGGCATCTCGATCGTCAGGAGATGACCTTCGCCGTCTATCAGTGGGCGGCTTGCCTCCGTCGCTGATCTGACGATATCAACAATCCTGACCGCCTCCTTCCTCAGCTCGATCTTACCCTGACTGACGCGCGAGACATCGAGCAGCTCGTCAATCAGCCGGACGAGGTGGACCAGTTGCCTGTCCATCATGCCGCGTATGTCGCCAGCTTTGTCCCCATTCGGGTTGCGTTGAAGGAGATCAAGGCCATTGCGTAGGGGGGCCAATGGCGTGCGCAGCTCGTGAGCGAGTGTAGCGAGAAACTCGTTCTTGCGACGATCTGCTTCCTTCAGTGCCTCCGCATGGATTTGGAGTTCGTCGCGTTGTGCGGCAATCTGTTGGCGCTGGCGATAAAGCTCGAAGAATACCTCAGCCTTGCTGCGCAAAACATCTGGCTCAATTGGCTTCTGTATGAAATCAACTGCCCCTGCCTCGTAACCCTGAAACCGCCAACGACTATCAGTGGTGTTGCCGGCGGTCACGAAAATGATCGGCACGCGTCGCGTGCGCTCGTTGCCACGCATTAGCTCGGCGAGCTCAAAACCGTTCAGGCCAGGCATCTGAACGTCAATCAGCGCCAGAGCGACGTCGTTTTCCAGAAGGAGCTCCAGTGCCTGATCGCCCGATCTTGCCTTCAAAAGGGTCAGGCCCTCGCGACGCAGGAGGGCTTCGAGAGAAATGAGGTTCTCTTCGAGATCGTCGACCAAAAGAAACGATACCTGGCTCATTTCAGTCGAACCTCCTCAAATATTTAGAAATGCCGTCCAGTGACATGACCTCGGCATTCGGGCAAAATTTCAAGCCGGCTTCGGGCATAGCCGAAGCGAAGGCCGTCTCTGGATCTTGCACGATAACTCGCCCACCCGCTTTCGCGACGGCGGCCAGGCCTCTTGCGCCGTCCTCGTTGGCGCCAGTCAAAAGTATGGCCGCTACATCTGAACCGTAAACGTCGGCGGCGCTTTCGAATAGGACGTCGATGGAAGGCCTGGAAAACAGAACGGGTTCTTCATAAGTCAGCCCGAGCGTCTCGGTATCCTCCACAAGAAGATGATAATCCGGCGGCGCGAAATAGGCAGTCGCGGGCTTGAGCGGTTCCTTGTCTTCTACCTCAATCACCTGGATCCGGCATTTGGCTCGGAACAGCTCTGCAAGCACGCTCTTTTTGTCCGGCGGGATATGCACGACGACTACGATAGGAGTGCGAAAATCAGCCGGTATCGATGGCAGTATAACGGACAGCGCCTCTAATGCGCCCGCGGAGGCCCCGATCACGATCGCCTTTGGTTTGGCCGGTTTCATATGCCGACCCTCTGATAAATCTTGTCCTCGCGGACAAATTCCTTAAATCCATCCGCATGCTCGGAAAAGCGGAGGCTTTCCTTTGCGCCGATACCCAGAAACCCTTTTCGCGCCAGGGAGTCCTTGAAAAGTCCGACGGCGCGGTCCTGCAGGGGCCGGTCGAAATAGATCATCACGTTGCGGCAGGAGATCAGATGCATCTCGCCGAATACGGCGTCCGTAACCAGGCTGTGGTCGGAAAAAACAACCCGCTCGCGCAGTGACCGGTCGAAAGAGACCCGGCCATAGCCGGCATTGTAGTAATCGGAAAGGGACGATTTGCCGCCCGATTTCCGATGATTTTCCGTGAACAACTGGATCCGGTCGAGGTCGTACACGCCCGCTTCGGCAGCCTGCAACGCATCCTGGTTGATGTCGGTCGCATAGAAGATCGTTCGATCTTCCAGCCCTTCCTCGCGAAACAGGATTGCCATTGAGTAGACTTCCTCGCCACAGCTACAGCCGGCGATCCAGATCTTTAGCGACGAGTAGGTCTTCAAGTGCGGAACGACTATTTCGCGGATTGCGCGGAAATAGCTCGGATCGCGAAACATCTCGCTCACCTGGACCGTGAGATAGCCGAGCAGCCTCGGCAGCATAGTCTCGTCGTGCAGAACCTTCTCCTGCAGCGCGGAGATTGTGGCAAATCCCATCTGTTCGCGAGCCTGTCGCAGGCGACGTTTGATCGACCCCATGGCATAGTTGCGGAAATCGTAGTGGTAGCGGACGTAGAGTGCTTCCAGAAGAAGCCGGATCTCGATGTCCTCGACTTTCTCGAATGTCTCGATCACCGGGGCATCCAGACACGCACGAGCGACAGTAGTTTTTCGACGTCGAGGGGTTTGGCCATATAGTCGTTGGCGCCGGCTTCGATGCAGCGTTGCTGGTCGTCAGGCATGGCCTTGGCCGTCAGCGTGATGATCGGTAGTTTCTTCCAGTCGGAGTTTTTCCGGATAGTGCGTGTTGCGGTCAATCCGTCCATCACCGGCATCATCACGTCCATCAGGACAAGGTCGATCGCTTTGGTCGGATCGCCCTGCGACTGGCCGAGCTTGTCGAGCGCCTCTTGGCCGTTGCGGGCGATCTCGATGACGGCTCCGCGGGGTTCAAGGATGTTCGTCAGCGCGTAGACGTTGCGAACGTCGTCTTCGACAATCAGGATCCGGCGATCCTCCAATAACGCATCCCGGTTGCGCGCTTTACGGATCATCTTCTGTTGTTCATCCGGCAGGTCCGAGACCACCTGATGCAGGAACAAGGACACTTCGTCGAGCAGTCGCTCAGGCGACTTGGCGCCTTTGATAATGATAGACTTCGAATAGCGCCGCAGACGCTGCTCCTCATCCGCCGACAGAACCCTTCCCGTGTAAATGATCACGGGCGGGAAGGAATGGCTGTCGTCGCCGCTGATGGTCTCCAGAAGCGAGTAGCCGGACGCGTCGGGAAGGGTAAGGTCGAGGACCATACAGTCGAACGTCTGCTCTTTGAGCAGCATCAGGCATTCAGCAGCCGTGCCGGCACTGACCGTTTCGACGTCATGCGAGGTCAGGAGTTTCATAACAGCTTCCCGCTGGACCTCGTTGTCCTCGACGATCAGAACGCGTCGTACACCCTGCGAGAGCGTGGCCTCCAGCTTGTGAAGAACTTCGACGAGCTGTTCACGCTGTACTGGCTTCATCATGTAACCGACAGCGCCCAAAGAAAGCGCAGTCTCCGCATAGTCGTCGGCCGACACAATGTGGATCGGGATATGGCGCGTGCGGACATCGGTTTTCAGCCGATCGAGCACCGAGAGCCCAGATTGATCCGGCAATCCGATGTCGAGCACAATGGCGCTCGGCATGTGCTGCTTGGCAAGTTCGAGTGCGTCGTGGGCCGTTCCTGCGACGAGCGCACGAAAACCCATTTCGCGCGCAAGGTCGCGAAGGATAGCAGAAAACGTTTCGTCGTCCTCGATGACCAGCAACGTGCGCTTGCCGTCAGCTGCAGCCGAGCGATCGTCTTCAACGATCCGATGGCGTTCGGGCTGAAGCGCCCGCACCTCTTCGACAACGGGTCGCGGAATCGCTACCGGATCCACGGTACGAATGTCACGGGAAACGACACGCGACGGATCGTACGAGACAGGGATAACAACTGTGAACGTGCTTCCGTGGTTGTGCCGACTGGTCAGGTGGATTGCACCGCCGAGGAGGCGAATAAGCTCCCTGGAGATCGACAGGCCAAGGCCTGTTCCGCCAAAGCGGCGGCTAATCGTACCATCGGCCTGATGGAAGGCTTCGAAGATGCTGCGCTGCTGATCCTCTGCGATGCCAATACCGGTATCGGTTACCGCCAACGCGAGCTGACCGTCGGTGGCGCTGCGAAGCGTGAGAGTAACCTTGCCCTTCTCGGTGAATTTAAAAGCATTCGACAACAGGTTCTTGAGCACCTGCTCGAGACGTTGCGGATCTGTCTCAATGATGGCTGGCGCCTCGGGCGCGATATCGATCTCAAAGCCAAGGCCTTTCGACTTTGACACAGGATCAAAAAGCTGCTTGAGACCGCTAACCAATCTCTCGAGAGAGACGGACTCGGGCCGAATATCAACATGGCCTGCCTCGATCTTCGACAGATCGAGAATGTCGTTGATTAGATTGAGAAGGTCATTGCCGGAAGACTGGATCGTCTGCGCGTACTTGACCTGCTCGGCCGTGAGATTGTCTTCAGGGTTGTCTGCCAGAAGCTTGGCCAGGATCAGGGACGAGTTGAGCGGCGTGCGCAGCTCGTGTGACATGTTGGCAAGAAAGTCCGACTTGTACTGGCTTGCCTGTTCGAGTTCGCGGGCCTTGAGCTGCACCGACGCGTTGACCCTCTCAAGGTCGTCGCGCTGGCCTTCGAGCTGCTGGGCCTGCTCTTCCAGTTGGGAGTTCGTCTGTTCGAGCTCAGCCTGCTGCTGCTCGAGACGTGCCTGCGATTCCTTGAGTGCCCGGCCTTGCTCTTCGAGCTCCTCGTTGGAAACGCGCAATTCTTCGCCCTGAACTTGAAGCTCTTCTGCCTGGCGTTGGGTTTCGCGGAGAAAATTCTGGAGGTCGCTCCGGTATTTCGCCGATCGAACTGCAGTAGCGATCGAGGCTGAGGCCTGATCGAGAAGGCTTAGAACCGAATTATCGACGGGACGCAGGAAACCGAGTTCGATGACGGAATTCACCGCACCATCGACACTTCCAGGAGAGATCATCAAATGGCGTGGCTTGTCGCGTCCAAGCGCCGAACCGAAGGCCAGATAGCCGTCTGGAACGCCCTCGATCAGGATAGGTTTTGCGCCGGTCACCGCTTGTCCCAGTAGACCTTCTTTCGACTTGAAGCGTTCCGGCACGTTCGCACCTTCTGGGACTCCGTAGGTCGCGGCGCGTAGAAAGTCGTCCTCATCCTTGACAAAAATCGCGCCGGCGACGGCGCCGGTGTAACGAGCCAGAAATTGCAGGATGCTGTCACCAAGCTCTTCAGTACGGCGGTCACCGGTGACCGCCGCGTTCAATCCCACTTCTCCAGACTGCAGCCAATCCTGCCGCCGCCGTGAAAGCGTCGCCTGGCGCATCAGCACCCCGATCGCGACCGTCAGAAGCACACCGAGCAGGCCCGCGAGGATACTACTGGCGAACGCGGTCGTATAAGCATCGTCCATTTCCGAAAGACGCTGGATGCGCAGACGGGTCTCTTCCTGTCGCATCGCCGTCAACTGCGCCCGAACCGCGTCCATCTCGGCCTTGCCGCGATCGGAATTGACGACGGCGAGCGCCGCTTCAGCACTCTGGCTCCGCCGCAGGTCGATTGTCTCGCGAAGCTCAGACAGCTTTCCCTCGACACGCGATTTGAGATTGGCGAGCCGTTGCTGCTGAGATGCATTGTCGCTGATCATGCCGGCGATTGCGTCGAGGCGTCTCGGGATCGCGTTGATTGCCGCATTATAGGGTTCGAGATAGCGGTCGCTATTCGTCAGCAGAAAACCACGTTGGCCTGTTTCCGCATCCTGGATGTTGGACAGGAGGTCGGCGAGAGCGACGATCACCTCATGGCTGTGGACGACACGCTCGTTGTTGGAACGCAGTGTCTGGACATTGTACCAGGCGACGGCTGCGCTGATGACGAAAAACGCTAAAGCTCCGATAAGACTGAAGGCAACCGCTGGATCAACGCCTATGGCACGTCGGGTTGGCGTCGGTGTTGTGGACGTCGTCATGAATATCTCGAATGGAGTGCAAATGATTTGAGTACCGAACGCCTAACTGTTGCATCGTTGATAAGCAACGACGCCACTCTAGGGGCGGTCGACTAACACGGATTCACCTCGGAAGTGGTGAAAACAGTTTCGAGCGCCGCCCGCAAGGTACGGACTTTTAGAAAATGCGGCACAGGCATCAAAGCGAACCCGAGCTGGACCAAATAAAATTTTCCCGTAATCCGGGCTCAGGTTTAGCATTCACGGTACCACTCGTTCTGACTGTTCCTCAAATCAGCGCCGTAACGCGCGATGACGATAAGAGTTCCCTGCAGGACGGGGAAAAATTCTTACGCGGTCGGCCCAGCCGAAAATCGATTGTTTCATGGGAGTGTTTTGTACGTGAGCTCGGGTCAACGGGATTCGTTCGAGTTGGATTGAGCTCCACTCCGCGAGTAGGCTTCAGCGTTGCCTTTCTGCCACTGGCCTTTAAGAACGAGGGAGAGGGTCATTAGCATCGCCGCGGCTTATCAGTTGGTTGGGACGAATGGATGTCCGAAGCCCCGTACCGTTCTGCAGCCTACCTGCAAAACGACTGCCTCGACGGTTGATCAACAATGATCATTGCTACCCTGAAAGACCTCGGCTCTGGGGAACTGTCAGCTTTTCGGTATCCGGAAATGATAGTTTGTCGTTCAGTATCCCATCAAGGACAAGCTCGAAATCTAAAGATCGCTGTCCTCGGACCCGTTGCGAACAGCTTTCGTCTTTTCGCCGATGACCTGGTTCTCAGAAGACCGAGATCTCCGGCCTTTACCGCGGCTGGCCAGTTTATCCCGCTTCTTTTCAGCGGCCTGGTTCAGTGCCTGCTGTACCCGGTCAGTTTGTAGCTGATCATCGCTCATTTCTTGCTCCGGATATATTGACGGACCCGACCGCACAGGGGGGCATGATCGAGCCTTGAGTAACGTGGAACCATTCTAAAAAGCAACAGTTCTCGCCGCCTGACCGCTTGGACGCTGACCGACTCCAAGCGTTCTCCTTTCAATCGGCGAAAAATTCGTCTGAGAATTGGAGATCGACGTCGGCGCTCGAGCCGTTTCTGCCCACTTGAAACTTTTCATGTATTAGCAGATTTAGCATGAAGCCATTGATGCGCCTCCTGCGCAGCAGCCACGCGGGGGATCAAGTGACTGACATCGTTGCGAGTGGACAGAACGACGTATTCGAATTCATGCCCGGATTTGTCTGCATCTTGCGGGGACCGGATCATGTCTACGAATACGTGAACGAAGCTTACCGGGAGATCTCGGGGCCGAGAGACTTTGTCGGACACACGGTTCGGGAGGTGTTTCCAGAGCTGGACGGTCAAGGCTTCTACGAGCTGCTCGACCAAGTTTATCAAACAGGCACTCCTTATGCCGCGAGGTCTATTCCTATAAGCCTTGATCGGGCCAATGGCGAACGTTTCATTGACCTGCTCTACAACCCCATCCGCGACGCCGAGGGCCAGATCACCGGCATATTTGTTGGTGGCTACGATACAACCGATGCCAAGCGTGCTGAACAGCGTTGGCAAACACTGGCCGAACTTGGCGAGGTCATCAGGGCCGCTGGCAACTCAAAGGACCTGTCATTCGACGTTGCGTCGGTGCTCGGCGGTGCTCTCGGGGTGAGCCGGGTCGGCTACGGTCACGTCGACGACACCACGGCGACCCTTTACGTCGACCGGGATTATCTTGCCCCAGGCATTACCGACACGCTCGCCGGCGCGACGCAGCTGCTGGAGTATGGCTCATTCGTCGAAAGCTTGCGCCGCAAGGAGTTCGTTGCAATTTCGGACGTGCGCCTAGATGCTCGTACCTACATGGCTGCGGATGCTCTTGAGGCGCGATCGGCCCGTTCCCTCATGAATGTGCCGATTGTGGTCGACGGGAAGCTGGAGGCCATCCTCTTCGTCAACCATGCCGAGGTCAGGCAATGGCACCTGGAAGAAATGCAGCTGCTGCAGGAAGCAGGCCAGCAGATCGCAAGAGCCCATCAGCAGCAGAAGGACGACGCGGCTCGGCAGCTTAGCGAAGAGCGCTATCGGGCGCTTTTCACGGCACTGGAGGACGGATTCTGCATTGTAGAAGTCGATCTGGCTGCATCCACCGACGACGGACAGACGCGGATCGACTACCGCGTTATCGAGGCCAACCCGGCATTCTACAGCCAGACGGGCTTTCCCGAGGTTATCTACAAACAGTGGCTTCGGACGGCCGCACCGACCCTGGAAGAGCATTGGTATGAGACTTATGGAAGTGTCGCGAAAACTGGCCAGCCCACACGTTTCATTCAAGGCTCTGATACCCTTGGTCGGTGGTTCGATGTCTATGCTTTCCCGGCCGCGCAGCCGGGGCAGGTCGCTATCCTGTTCACCGACATTTCCGCCCGCCGGGCCGCCGAGCAGAAACTGCAGCAGTTGAATGAGACGCTGGAAAGCACAGTCCTTGAGCGCACGGCCGAGCTTCGCCAGTTCCGCGACATCGTCGATGCCACGACATCACCGATTTGCGCCTTTGACACAGAGTACAGGCTGATTGCCTTCAATACCGCTCACCAGGACGAATTCCGACGGGTGAACGGGTTCGACACCAAGCTGGGCGACGTCTTTCCCGACCTGTTTGTAGAGGAACAGCGCCCGGTGATGCGGGCCAACATGCAACGTGCCCTCAAGGGCGAGCATTTTACAATAACAAGCGAGTTCGGCCGGCCAGAGTTTGGTACGCCGATGTGGGAAATCAACTACACGCCGCTGCTGGATGAAAGCGGCAACGTTGTCGGGGCCTTTCATCTGGCAGTGGACATTTCCGACCGCCTCCGTGCTGAGCACGAACTGAAAGTGGTCCAAGATGCTTTGCGGCAAAGCCAGAAGATGGAAGCTGTTGGGCAACTCACGGGGGGGCTGGCGCATGACTTCAATAACCTGATCGCCGGGATTAGCGGCAGCCTGGAGATGATGGGCACCCGCTTGGCTCAGGGCAGGATATCAGATCTTGACCGTTATATTACCGGCGCGAGCGGCGCGGCTCGCCGTGCGGCCGGGTTGACACAACGCCTGCTTGCCTTCTCGAGACGGCAAACGCTCGATCCCAAAGTCACCGACATCAATTCGCTGGTCAACGGAATGCTCGAGCTGATTCATCGCAGCGTCGGCCCGGAGATCTCTGTCGAGACAGTCGGTGCGGCGGGACTCTGGCTCAATTTTGTTGACGCGGGGCAACTGGAAAGCGCTCTGCTCAACCTTTGCATCAATGCGCGTGACGCTATGCCCAATGGAGGCAAGATCACCATCGAGACGAGCAATCGATGGATGGACGCCAGTGCGGCCAGGGAAAGAAACCTCGAACCCGGCCAATATACCTCGCTGTGTGTCAGCGACACTGGCACAGGCATGACTGCAGACACAGTCGCGAAGGCTTTCGACCCATTCTTCACGACCAAGCCCATCGGTCAGGGTACAGGCCTTGGCCTGTCGATGGTCTATGGTTTCGCTGGTCAGTCGGGGGGAGCCGTTCGAATATACTCGGAAATCGACCAAGGGACGACGATCGCCATATATTTGCCTCGCCATCACGGCGAAGCGGAAACCAGTGCCGCTGAGCCACTAGCTGAAGATATGCCGCGGTCAGGTGGGGCTCAGACCATACTTCTGGTCGATGACGAACCGCTTATTCGCATGGTGGCGGCAGAAGCGCTGGAAGAGCTCGGATATACGATCATCGAGGCTGGCGATGCCGCATCCGCGTTGAAGATCCTGAAGTCAGATCAATCTTTGAATTTGCTGATCACAGATGTCGGGCTCCCCAATGGCATGAATGGACGCCAACTCGCGGACGCGGCGCGTAACCTTCGCAGGGAACTCGAGGTGTTGTTTATCACAGGATACGCAGAGAATGCCGTGCTGAACCATGGTCACCTTGAAACTGGCATGCATGTCATGACAAAGCCGTTCCAGATGGACGCATTCGCGAGGCGCGTCAGCGACCTGATCTCGCAAGGGTAAGGGCGGCGGACGCATCGCGAAGTTGGCCAGAATGGGCGTGAAGTCGGCGAAATTTGATCCAGCCAAGCCTTTATCGGCCTGGCTGGAATACCCAATTCGGTTCAGGCCAAGAACTCGATCAAATCACGGTTCAGACGCTCTGGCGCGGTCGCGAACAGGCCGTGCGGCTCGCCGTCATATTCAATCAGTGTGGCGGTTGCAATGCCCTTCGCAGCGGCTCGCCCGGACGGCTCAATGGGAACGGTCTTGTCCGATGTGCCGTGGATGACCAGGGTGGGGATCGTGAAGGCTTTCAGATCGCCTCTGAAATCCGTCCGGCCGAACGCGTCGATGCAGTCGATTGTGGCCTTCGGGCTGGCCATCACACCAAGGACGAATGACCAATCGAGCACCCCCTGGCTGACGGGCTTGCTGACGAGGCCGACGCCGTAGAAAGTCTTGGCAAAGCTCTGCAAAAACGCGAAGCGATCTTCGCGGACCTGTTTCTTCATGTCGTCGAAAACGCTGCCATCGACGCCATCAGGATTGGAGTCGTCTTTCAACAGGTACGGCGCAACAGAAGCAACCAACGCGGCTTTCGCCACCTTGGCGGCGCCATGGCGTGACAGGTAACGGGCAATCTCACCACCGCCCATGGAAAAGCCGACCAGATGGACTTTCTGCAGTTCGAGACCATCGATCACTGAGGCGAGGTCATCTGCAAAGACATCGTAATTGTAACCATCGGCAGGATGGCCGGACTGGCCGAACCCGCGGCGGTCGTAGGTGATCACCCTGTAGCCGGCCTCAAGAAGTGCGATCGTCTGATATTCGAACATGTCGCCCGTCAAAGGCCAGCCATGGATGAGCATCACGGGGTGACCTTTTCCCATGTCTTTGACGTGGAGCTGAGTGCCGTCCTTTGCCTCAATAAATGCCATTAGTCTTTCCTCGGTTTCCTGAGGTTGATTAACCGGGGAGGGCGACCATAAGTTCCGCTTCTCAATGTCCTTTCACCCTCAAAGCTATCGTGCAAAATCTTCACGTAGTGGCCCCGAGGGCCGGCCTGGACGGCACCCGTGACGAGCAAGAGTTTATCGCTGCCGCTGAGAAATGGTTTCGCTAACCTTCTCCAGGATCGCCCGTTGATCGCTCACGGACGAATTTCCAGGTCTTTCCCTCAATATCGGCCTGAACCACCTTGCCGGGCATCTGCCCGAGGGCAGCAGACAGCGCGGTCAGCCCGCCGGGGCTCGTTAGGAAATCAACGAATTTTTTTCGTCTTTCTTGGGCCGCATCAAGGCAAAATCCATGCAGGACGCCAAGCTCGACGCTAGGCCGAGGCGTGATATCGCGCAGGCTGTCGACGACCTCCTCTACGAAGTCGAAGAAGGACGGGGGTGCTGTCATTCAATGCCTCAACTTCCAGGAATAAGACTACGGCGGAATGGTGCTCTAATGCCCCGCGCCTTATCCGGTTCCGCATGCGCCATGCTGCGTACGAACGTGTGGGGTGGGATCCACGCGAACAACCTCCCGCGCATGGAAAAAGCAGCCCACTTGGCCGTTACTGGAACCGACTTGTCGGAGCCGCGTTGTTGAGCGCGCTTCAAGCGCCAAGGGAGAGATTCATGTCAATTAAACGTCTTGTGCTCGTTGTGGCGGCCGTTCTTGCCGCAGGTACGGCTTTCGCTCAGAACTCAACCGTAACCGGAGCTGCCGGCGGTGCGGTGACTGGTGCTGTGGTTGGCGGGCCGATCGGAGCTGCGGTTGGGGGCGTCGTCGGCGCCATCGCAGGCACCGCAATCGATCCGCCGCCGGAGCGCGTCGTTACCTACGTCCGCCAGGCCCCGGCGCCGGTTGAACGCGTGGTCGTTCAGGAACGGGTCGTTGTCGGCGAACCTCTCCCACAGACAGTTGTCGTGCAGCAGATCCCGGAGGATCCGAAATACGGCTACGCTGTTGTCAACCAACAGCGGGTCATCGTCGAACCTTCGTCCCGCCGGGTCGTGCAGGTCATCGAGTGATTTGATAGATGGCCGGGCTTTGGCCCGGCCGCTGCCCGACTTTGGGGTCGAGACCCCCGCCGAGGAGTGCTCCAGAGGTGCATCTTGCGGGGTCGTGTCGCTTTCCAGCGTCTGACCACGGATGGACTGGCAGGGGTGATTAAGCGATAATCAGGAAGGTCGGTGCGGTATCGCCCCGGCCTTTTTGTTTCTCTGCCAATCTGTCTAAGATGTTCAAGTCGCGCCCTAGCTAGCTCAAAGGTTCGATGCGCTTTAAGCTAAACTGCGTTCGGGCCAGGCGCTATCACACCATTTCGGCTAGCTTGCCTTCAAGGCGAAACCGAACGCCTTCTGCATGGAAGTCCAACGTCGCGGCACCCTGGAAATAAGGCGCAACCATTTTCTTGATCAGTTTTGACCCAAAGCCCGTGCCCGAAGGTGTAGCAACCGCCGGTCCACCACTCTCTATCCATTCGAGAATGAACGCGCCCTCCGGCGATACGGTCCATTCGATCCCGACATTGCCGGCATCGCCTGACAATGCGCCATATTTTGCAGCGTTGGTCGCCAGCTCGTGAAGCGCGAGCGAAAGACCCAAAGCCTGGGATGCGGCCAGCAGGCGCGACGGCCCGCCCATGGTGACACGTCCGGTACCTCCGTCGTGCGGCGCCATGGCGCTGGCAATCACGTCGACGATGTCCGCCACAGAGCCTTCTGCGGCTGTCAAAATATCCTGCGCGCTTGCGAGTGCTGCAACACGTTTGGAGATGTTTTCCCGCCCCTGATCAAGTGACGTCGCCGTTTTCAACGTCTGGGAAACGATTGCCTGGACGACCGCCAGGGTATTCTTGATGCGATGAGCGGCTTCGCCCATGACCTCGGCTCGGCGCTGCTCTTCGGCCTTGCGTTCCGAGATATCCTTGCTGACAAAACCATAGCCCAAGAGATCGCCGACTTCGTCACGCATCGGAAATATCGAGTAAAGCGCAGGAACGCTCGCACCTGACCCAAAATGGCGAAGCCTCAATTCGCGCTCACAGCTCTCGCCAGCGCGGATCAACGGGATGACGTCTTCCCGGAAAATTTGGTGATGCTCTTCGGCAATATAGTCCCAGATCGAGGTGCGGAGCACCTCGTCAGCGGCCAATCCAACCAAAGCGCGTGCGGCATCATTTAAGAACAGCACGTGACCATGCGCATCTGCCATGCCGATAAAATCGGAGGCCTGCCGGACAACGCGCTCGAAATTGGCCTTTTCGCGCTCGGCTGAGCGGGCGCGGCGCAAAAGCTGTCTCTGCTGGGCGACGGTTCTGCGCAGTTCGAGTTGGGCCATTGCCTGACGTGCCAGGAAGCGCAGCATTTCCACTTGGGCCTGCGTGAACTCGCGCGGCTGGTAGTCCAGGACGCAGACCGTGCCGATCGGCAAGCCTTCCGGTGATTTCAGCAGAGCGCCGGCATAGGCCCTCAGCCCCGGCTCGCCGGTGACCAGCGGATTGCAATCGAAACGGTGATCCTTGGTGGCGTCGGGAATGACGAGGATATCTTCGGACAGGATAGCGTGCTGACAGAAGCCTGTTTCGAGCGGTGTCTCGCGAACCCCGAGCCCGACTTCCGCCTTGAAGAACTGCCGGGTACTGTCGACAAGATTGACCACCGCAATCGGCGTTGCGCAAAATTCCGACGCGACCTTGGCGAGATCATCGAAATCCTGCTCGCGTGGTGTATCCAGCATGTCGTAGGAGTGGAGCGCAGCCGACCGTTCGGTTTCATCCCAGTTGATCTGCTTCACGCCCATTCCATCCAATTGACCAGTCCCCGCCACACCAAGAGCGATGATCGAAACATAGCGGCCTGCCTTCAGATAAAAAAGGGGACAGAAGCTTTGACTGGCCTTGAATCGATCAGTGAGCGAAGATTCTTAGTTTCCTGGGTGGAACAGGCGCGGATGTTCCGGATCGGCAGTCGGCGACGAACTGAATTGCCTCTATCATCTCGAGATCCATCATCGGCTTTTCCATGACACCAAGCGTTCCGTTGACGCCGGCTCCGAGTGCCGAAGGATCGCTGGTCATAAACAGCACGGCGACATTGGCGTTGGCCATCTGTCGTCCGATGTCGGGGCCGGTGGCGCCATCATCAAGGTTGACGTCGACAAGGGCGATGTCTGCGGTATCAAGATATTTCAGCGCGTCGGTTGCATTGCTGGCGATCCCGATCGTGCAATGTCCAAGTGCTTCGACGGCATCTTCGACACCCATAGCGAGAATTGGCTGGTCTTCGACGATGAGGACATTGTACGGCATTTTTCTTCTCTCGTGGGTCGCCATACGTTGGCTGGTATAGGCCGAACGCCCGGAGTTGCCAGGTGTTCCTTGTCAGTGTTCAACGAGCTCGCTGCGATTTTTGCGGGAAGAGTGACGTCGCACTGCAATTTTGTATGGAAACCCCTGGCTGTATACGAGGGATTTCAGATAAGCCCTGTGTCAATTGTTGACACAGCCTGCGCAACCTGCGAGCAGAAATCATGACCAATAGACTGTCTCGCAACGTTTCGCTCACCTCCGAACTGGAAGGCTTTATCAACGACTGCCTTGCGTCGGGTGATTACACCAACGCCAGCGAGGTTGTCCGCGCGGCATTGCGAACCCTTCGGGACGGCGCAAGTGCCGCTCGGCCGTTGCCAGCGGTATGGCCGATCGGCGGCGGCGAGTGCGGGCAGATCATTCGTGCTCACGACTGGGCAGCCACTGCCTTGGGCCCAATGCAAAACTGGTCGGTCGAACTCAGAACGACGGTTGCCAATGTCGTCAATTCCCCGGTCGCCAAGGTCCTGATGTGGGGCGACAGCCACGTGATGATCTACAACGACCGCTACAGCGAGATCGCGGGTCCAAACCACCCGGCGGCCTTGGGCGGCACGGTGCCCGGCATCTGGCCGGAAATCTGGGACTGGAACCGGGAGATGCTGGAGGCCGGTCATCGTGGCGAGCTGCGCTCCTACCGCGATCAACCGATGACGCTGGTCCGCGACGGTGTGGCGAAGACATTCATTTTCGACCTCTTCTACACCCCGGTTTATGAGGCAGACGGATCGATCGGCGGGGTTCTTTGCACGGTCGTCGACAACAGCGATCGTTCACAGATGGAAGCAAGGATTGCGGCGAGCGCCGCCGAGCTCCGACGTGTCACAGACGCGGTGCCAATGCTGATCTCCTATGTCGACCGTGAGCATCGCTATGGTTTTGCCAATGCGACCTACGAGCACTGGTTTGGGACAAAGCCTGAGGATCTGGTGGGACGGCCTGTCGTCGAGATAATTGGCGAAAAGGCCTATGAGAACCGCAGGCCGGATCTGGATCGGGCGCTCGCGGGCGAGACCTTTTCCGCCGAGGTTGCCATCCCGCATGCAGGGAGCGCGCCGCGGCGACTGGAGATCCGCTACGTCCCTCATGTTGCGACCGATGGCTCCGTCCCGGGAGTTTATATCCTCGGGATCGACGTCGAGGAACGCGCCGTTCGCGAAGCTCAACTCGCTGCCAGCAACGGTCGCTTCCGCACGGCCATGGATGCGATGCATGGCGTCCTCTGGACCAACAGCGCCGATGGCCAGATGCTTGGCGAGCAGCCGGCATGGGCGTCGCTGACCGGCCAGGCTTACGAAGAGTATCAGGGATTTGGCTGGGCGAACGCCGTTCACCCGGAAGATGTCGGTGGTACCGTATCAGCCTGGGAGGAAGCGGTCGCATCCAAAATGATGTTCGTCTACGAACATCGTGTCCGTCGCCATGACGACACCTGGCGACGCTTCATGATCCGGGCACTTCCAATCCTGCGGTCGGACGGTTCGATCGTCGAATGGGTTGGCGTCCATACCGACATTACCCACCAGCGCGCCGCCGAAGAGGCCTTGCGTGAACATGCGGAAGCTTTGGCGCGGCAGGTTGGCCATCGTGAGCGTGCCGAAGAGCAGCTCCGGCAGCTCAACGAAAATCTCGAAGCCCGCGTCATCGCCGAAATCGGCGAACGGCGCCAGGCGGAAGCCAAGCTGGCCCAGTCACAGAAGATGGAAACCATCGGCAAGCTGACCGGCGGCGTGGCCCACGACTTCAACAATCTGCTGCAGGTCGTCTCCGGCAATCTCCAGCTTCTGTCCAAGGAAGTGGTTGGCAACGATCGTGCCGAGACCAAGATCGCCAACGCGATGGCCGGTGTCTCGCGCGGATCAAAACTCGCCAGCCAGCTTCTGGCCTTCGGCCGGCGTCAGGCGCTTGAGCCGAAAGTCGTCAATATCAGCCGCTTTGTGCGCGACATGGATGACATGATCCGGCGCGCGATTGGCGAAGCTGTCGAAGTCGAGACGGTCGTCGGTGGTGGCCTCTGGAACACATTCATCGATCCGAACCAGATCGAAAATGCGCTTCTGAATTTGGCCATCAACGCTCGCGACGCGATGCAGGGCGCCGGCAAGCTGACGATCGAACTCTCCAACGCGCATCTCGACGATGCCTATGCGCGTGCGCATGAAGAGGTGACACCCGGCCAATATGTCATGATGGCGGTCACCGATACGGGTTCCGGCATGCCGCGTGAGATCATCGAGAAAGTGTTCGAGCCGTTCTTTTCTACGAAGGCGGAAGGGAAGGGCTCGGGGCTTGGGCTTTCGATGGTCTATGGCTTCGTCAAACAGTCCGGCGGTCACGTCAAAATCTATTCCGAAGTTGGGCATGGCACGACGATCAAACTCTACCTGCCGCGTGCGCTTCAGGCGGAAGACGTCGAGGTTGTTGTCGATAATGGACCGATCGTCGGTGGAACGGAAACGGTGCTGGTTGTTGAGGATGATGCCGAGGTGCGCGACACCGTGATCGCGCTGCTGACCGATCTTGGCTACCGGACATTGAAGGCTGTCGACGCCGCGAGCGCGTTGACAGTCATCGACAGCGGCATTCCGATCGACCTGCTGTTCACCGACGTTGTCATGCCCGGCACGCTCAAAAGCCCCGAGCTTGCACGCAAAGCCAAGGAAAGGCTTCCCGATATCGGCGTCCTGTTCACGTCAGGCTACACGGAAAATTCGATCGTCCATGGTGGCAAGCTCGATGCAGGCGTCGAACTGCTGTCGAAACCTTACACCCGAGAAGCACTTGCTCGAAAGTTCCGGCATGTGTTGGCAAACCAGAAGCAGCGGGTGGTCGCACTTAAGCCAAAACCTGCGCAAATTCACCCCGATCCGGTCTCAGCACCGGCTCCCGGCCCGCACGAGAACGTGGATCGTCTGACGGTGCTGCTGGTCGAGGACGATCATCTCATCCGCATGACAACTGCCGATATGCTGAACGATGCGGGTTTCGTTGTGGTCGAAGCAGCAAGTGCCGAGGACGCAATCACGGCGTTGCAGACTGCACCGGTGGATGTCCTTGTGACCGACGTTAACCTGCCGGGCGCATCGGGCCCGGAACTGGCGGCCAAGGCGCGATCTATCAAGCCATCCGCGGTGATCATTTACGCAACCGGGGATCCGGGTGCGGTGAGGGGAGAAACCGGGGCCGTCGTTCTGGCAAAGCCGTATGATGCTCGACGGTTGGCTGCGGCAATCGCCGACGCTCGCGGTGGAACCGGACGGAGCGGCCTCGTCGGTAGCCGTCAGGCGCCCGATAACGAACAGGAAGAAGTCTAGGACCCAGGCCATGTCGGAGAGAGCGGACATAGTTGCACCATCCGTTGAGGACGCTCGCGCCGGGGCCCGGTCGAGAGGAGATGCCAATTGATCTCGGACCATCCTTCCTTGCCTCGGGAGCGGCTGCTCCAATCGATTATCGACAGCGCGATCGACTACGCCATCATCTCGATGGATCGTGATGGCCGGGTCACGACATGGAACGAGGGTGCGCGGCTGATCCTCGGCTGGGACGAGGAAGAGATGCTTGGCAAGCCTGCCGATATCTTCTTCACCCCGGAAGATCGCGCAGACGGAGTTCCGGAAAAAGAAATGGCTTCGGCTCTCGGCAAAGGCCGCGGCAACGACGAGCGCTGGCATATCCGACAGGATGGAACCCGTTTCTGGGCCTCCGGCGAAATGATGGCTTTGCGCGACGAGAACGATGCGGTGCATGGTTTCATCAAGGTTCTTCGCGACCGTACGACACAAAGGCAGGAAGAAGAGCGCCGACGCGCCGACGCCGAATTCATGCACAAGGTTCTGTTTTCCTCCGACGATTGCATCAAGGTCCTCGACCTCGACGCCAACCTGACATTCATGTCGGAAGGCGGGATGCGCGTCATGGAGGTCGATGACTTCAACAAGATCGCCGGTTGCCCTTGGCCAGACTTCTGGCAGCTTGACGGAAATACTGCGGCCAAGGCGGCGGTAGCCTCCGCCAGAGCGGGCGAAAGCGCTCGATTTATCGGGTTTGCCAACACGATGAAGGGGACCGGAAAATGGTGGGACGTGCAGGTCTCGCCGATGTTCGGGCCGGACGGAAAGCCAGAACGGATATTGTCGGTCTCACGCGACATCACGGCGACAAGGGTCGCCGAAGAAATTGCTGCGGAGAACGAGCGGCGGTTGCGGCTGACCCTGACCGCTGGTCGTCTCGGCTACTGGCATCTCGACCTTCTGACCGGTGACATGGAATGCTCTGATATCTGCAAGCAGAACTACGGATGTCCTCCAGACCGGACACTGACCTATGACGGCGTCCTGGAGGCGATCCTTCCTGATGATCGCAAGGGTCTGCAGGCAGCCATGCAAACGGCGGTCGATAGCGGTGGCGAGTTCGATATCCAGTACCGCATTCAGCGTGACGACGAGACTGCATGGCTACTGGTTCGTGGTCAGCCCTTGGTCGACAAAGACGGCCGCGTGACTGCAATGTCGGGTATTTCCCTCGATATCAGCGATATAAAGCGCGTCGAGGAACAGCTCGGTCGAAGTGAAGAGCGGCTCAGCCTCGCGCTCGGCGCCTCCAGCATGGTCGGCATCTGGGACTGGGATCTTGAAACCAACCTGATCTACGCCGACCCCAATTTCGCGGAAATCTATACGGTGGCGCCCGAGCGGGCCGCAGCTGGTGCGCCGCTCGAAGACTATATCAAGAATTTCCATCCGGACGACATGCCGGAGTTCCAAGCCGAACTCGACCGGCTATTTGTGGGGCAGGAAAGCTTCTCTAACGAGTATCGCATCCTGCAGCCGGACGGCGGGGTTCGATGGGTCCATGCGCGCGGACGGCTGATCCATGATGATATTGGCAAACCGGTCCGGTTTTCCGGGGCATCGGTGGAAATCACCGAAAGAAAGCAGGCCGAGGAAACACAACGTCTGCTCATGCATGAACTGGCGCACCGGGTGAAAAACACGCTGGCGGTCGTCCAGTCGATCGCCACTCAGTCGTTGAGGGGAGCCAGCAGCATGCAAGAGGCTGGCGAAAAACTTCAGTCGCGGATCGGTGCGTTGTCGAAAGCGCATGATGTCCTCATGCAGTCGAACTGGGTCAGCGCCTCGATCCGTGATGTTGTCGAGATGACGGCCAGCAATATCGGCATGGAAGACAATGATCGTCTCGTTGTTTCCGGTCCACCAGTATCGCTTGCACCGCAGGCGGCACTGTCGCTCGGGCTGGTGACCCATGAGCTGCTGACCAATGCTGTCAAATACGGCGCGCTGTCGAACACGACCGGACAGGTGGAGATCGCATGGGCTATCAAGTCGATCGACGGGGTTAATCATCTCGACTTTACATGGCGGGAAGTTGGTGGCCCGACGATTGTAGCGCCTGAACGGGTCGGGTTCGGATCTAGGCTGATCAAGTCCAGCCTCGGGGCCCTCGGCTCGGTCAGTGTCGCCTACAACCCTGAAGGATTGCTGCTTAGCTTTGTCGCCAAGTTCTCCGATATCGAGACGCAACCCATAGACAGTTGATCAGCAGGGGAGACGCCGGCTCAGAGCGCTGGCGATCTGCTCGGGCGAGAATGGCTTCTGCAAAATAGCGGCTTCCCGATACGGATCGGCCAACCCCGCCGCGCCGTAACCACTGGCAAACATGAACGGGATGCCCCGTTCCGTGAGTTGATCCGCGACAGGGAACGACTGTTTTCCAGCGAGGTTGATGTCGAGGATGGCAAAGTCGATATCTTCGCTTGCCGCCACGCTCATCGCCGTTTCGAGCCGCATCGCCGGCCCGATGACCTGATGACCAAGGTCGAGCACCGTGTCCTCGATGAGCATTGCGACCAGCATTTCGTCCTCGACGATCAGGATCCTGGCCATTACGCGCCTTCCACCGCTGGGCGATCGCTGATCGCGTCCAGGCTGGTTCGAAGCGTGAATGCGATACCGCTCGGTCGATAGTCCAGAGCGGCGCTTCCGCTCAGCTCAATCGGCAGCACCCTAAGCAGCAGCCTTGACCCGAACCCCTGGCGATTTCCTGTTCCGACCGCTGGGCCACCCTGCTCAGTCCAGGTGAGTACGAACGCGCCATCTGCCGAGATTGACCACTCTATAGCAACGCTGCCGTTGCTAACCGAGAGGGCTCCAAACTTGAAGGCGTTCGATTCGAGTTCATGGATCGCAAGAGCAATCGACAGGGCCGCATGCGGACCGACACGAAGCTTGGGCCCTGCAATGTTAATGGTGCCGCGCCCTGGCTGCTGGAAGGTCTCAAGCGAACTGGCGATCATCGTCTCGAGATCAGCGCCATCCCAGTTCTCGTCGGTGAGAATGTTATGGGCACGCGAGAGAGCCAAGATGCGCGCGGTAATCGCCGACGATGCTTCCTCTTTGGTTTGCGGGCCGCGTAGCGTCTGCGAGACGAGCGACTGGATCGAGGCGAGCGTGTTTTTGACGCGGTGGTTCAGCTCGTTGATCAGGAGCTTCTGGTGGTTTTCGGCGCGCACGCGCTCAGTGACATCAGAGCCCTGGATGAAAATGCTTGTGACCATGCCGGACTCGTCCCGGATGGGCTGATAGACGAAGTCGACGAAACGCTCTTCCATCGGTCCGCCTTCCGACCACCGAAACAGCACCCGCTCGGACATTCTCCGAACTGTTGCGCCGGACTGGAATACCTCATCCAGAAGGGCGGCATAACCTTGCTCCGCAATCTCGGGGAGTGCTTCTGCAAACGAACGCCCTTCGACATGCCGTCCGCCGATCACCCGCCGGTATTCGGGGTTGATCATGACAAAGCGATGATCTGGCCCACTGACCATCGCCATGAAAGTTGGGGCTTGCTCGAAGAGATCCTGCAGACGTTGGGATTCTTCGCGGTTTCTTCGCTCGGCCAGCACCCGCTCTGTCGTTTCGACAACGATGGCGATGACGCCCGCCGGCTTGCCGCTTTCGTCGATAACCGGCGAGTAATCGAGATCCATCCAAACCTGTTCAGGAATGCCATTGCGATGAAGTGTCAATTCCTGGTCACGATAGGCGAGCGTCCTGCCCGACAAGCCGACCTTCATGACGTTATCGTTGAAGTCGGCGATCTCAGACCAGCCTTCACGCACATTCGACCCAAACAGTTTCGGATGACGATGGCCCGCAAACCCCGAATAGGCGTCATTGTAGATCATCACGCCCTCTTCGCCCCAGAGCATCACGATCGGAACGGGAGACTGCAAAAGCAGCGCAGTCGCCGTTTTCAGTGATTGCGGCCAAGTGGTTACGTTCCCGAGCGGGGTCGATGCCCAGTCGAAGGTTCGGATGATTCCGGAAACCTCGCCACTATGCCCCAGGAACTGGAAAATATCTGTCTGGGGACTAATATGCGAGGTCATTTGGTTCCTATTGAGCGGGCACTGGTCACGGCGAGTTATTGCAGTATGTCAAATATACAAGGCCGGTATGAACACAAACAAAACGCGCGCCCGAAACGTTCCCGCCGCTGGGTGAAGGACGAAAATTGGAACGGGTTCTTCATCCCAGCGAAGTCGTTGATCTTATTGAACCTCGATCCGAACCGGGATGGCTTTGGAAGCCGGCGTCTTTGACAGCTCATCGTGATGGTCGATGGCGTTCAGCACATTGGCTTCCGGGTAATAAGCACCAATCGTCCCGTTCGGCAGGTTATGCGCCCTGACAGTCAGGCCAGCAAGCTCTCGGCGGATCCCATCGCCGAAATCGCTGACCAGCGTCACCATCTGTCCTTCGACCAGCCCGGTGGCATCGATGTCGGACTTGCTCATCAACACGACGTCCCGCGTTCCCTCGATGCCGCGGAAACGATCGGAGTAGCCATAGATTGTCGTGTTGAACTGGTCGTTGGAGCGCATGGTGATCAACCGAAACCGGCCGTCGGCATCCGCGAACGACAAGGCGTTCAGTTGCTTTGGCGTGGTGAACACCGCCTTTTTCTCTTGCGTATTCCACACACGTTCGTGGGCATCGTTGCCGCGGTAGAAACCACCCGGCTGGAAGAGGCGGTCATTGTAGCCTTCAAAATCCTTGGGGTAGGTGAACTCGATCAGTTGGCGCACCAGACTGTAGTCGCCCTCCCATTCGTCCCATTTCAGCTTCGGGTTGGGCTCGAGGGTCGCTTTGGCAATCCCGGTCACGATCGCCAGCTCGCTTTTCAGGTGCTCGGACGCGGGCGTGCGTTTACCGATCGAGCCAGAAATATGAGAGAAGCTGTCCTCGGTGGAAACGGCTTGATTTCCTGTCGCCTGATCATCGATTTCCGCGCGTGACAGGCAAGGCAGGATATAGGCATTCTTCGCCGGAAACAGGTGGCTGCGGTTGAGCTTCGTGGACACCACCACCGTCAGTTCCTGTTTTGCCCAGGCCTTTTCCATTTCCTTCTGTTCCGGAACGGCGCGGACCAGATTGCCACCAAGGGAAATGAATGCCTTGATCTCGCCGGCCATCAAGCCCTTCACCGCATCCACGATCGTCGTTCCGTCTTTCATCGGCGGGTCGAAGTCGAACAACTGCTTCAGCTTGTCCATAGGGATGAGCTTCGTCTTCTCGGCTATTCCAACGGTCCGCTGGCCCTGGACATTCGAGTGCCCCCGGACCGGACAGCATCCGGCACCCTCCCGGCCGATATTGCCGCGCAGAAGCAGAAGGTTCACCACCATGGCGACATTGAGCGCGCCCTGGCTATGTTGCGTCAGGCCCATGCCATAGACGCCGATGACCCGTTCCGATGCGATGTAGATCTCGCCGGCGCGGCGGATGGCTGGCTCACCCAGGCCGCTCTCGCGCTCGATCTCTGCCCAGGTCGTCTGCCGGACCAGCGAGATGAATGTCTCCAGGCCGGTCGTGTGCTCATCGATGAAGTCGATGTCGACCACGCGCTTGGCGCCCGCGGCGACCGCCTTGTCGTCAGCTTCGACGACGACCTTGCAAAGCCCGAGGATGGCAGCGATGTCGCCGCCGGCTTGAACCTGGAGATACTCGTCGGAGATCTGCGTCTCGTGACCCGTCAACATGTCGACCGGGCTCTGCGGATTGACGAATGAGACTAGTCCCTGCTCGACGACCGGATTGAAGGTGACGATGCGCGCACCGCGCTTTTTCGCCTCCTGCAGCGGATGGAGGAAGCGTGGACTGTTCGAACCGGGGTTCTGACCGAAGAAGAAGAAGGCGTCGGCCTTTTCCAGGTCGTCCCAGACGATCGTGCCGACAGGTGACCCGATCACCTTGTTCAGCCCGACCGAAGTCGTTTCGTGGCACATGTTGGAGCTTTGCGGCAAGTTGTTGTTGCCAAAGACGCGGGCGAGCAGCCCGTAGAGGTAGGATGCTTCCAGCCCGGCATGGCCGGATGAGTAGAAGACCACGCTCTCTCGCGGCAGCGCTTTCAAAGTCACGCCGATCTTTTCGAAGGCCTCTGTCCAGTTGACCTCGACATATCGATCGGTTCCGGCATCGTAGCGCAAGGGATGAGTCAGCCGACCGGTCTGCTCAAGATCGTAATCCTTCCATGACCGCAGTTCCTCGACTGTATGATCGTGAAAGAAGTCGGGTGTGCACCGGGCGCTGGTCAGATCGGAAAGCGTTGCTTTGGCCCCGTTCTCGCAAAACTCGAACGGGTGATAGTTCACCGGCTTCGGCCAGGCGCAGGAGACGCACATGAAGCCGCCGGGCTTGTTCTGCCGCGCCAGCGTCTCCACCACGGCTGCAGGTGGCCTGGTGTCGCCATAGATGCGCGCGATGGACTTGACCGAGCCCCAGCCGCCGGAGGGGCCCTCGGATTCTGGGTTGGGGATCGTGTCTGCCATCGGTGAATTCCAATTGAGGGATGGGGATGGCGGGCTCTGCCAAAGGCGGCAGAGCCCGCGGATGACCGATGAGACTACTGGCGTGGCTCGTGAAACGGACAGCCGTTGAACTTCGCCCGGAACTGCGCGGAGTGCAGGTAGGTGTCCTTGCGGGCGCGGTTGATGCTGCCCAGCGGCTGGTGATCCGCAAGGCCGGTCCAGACGCTGAACCGCATCTCCTCATCGACCTTTTGAACCTTGGCGTCGCTCCAGCTATCCTGCGGCCCGGCGGTGACCGTCGCGACCGTGACGAAGGGTGCCTCGTCTTCCTTCCATTCCACTATCGGGTCCTCGATCGGCTGGGCTTCGATGTCACGACAGAGCTGCACCTGGAATTCCCATTCGCCGACCGTATCCTGCATCTCGGCCTGGACGGTTTCGCGGATCGCATCCTCGCGAACGCTGGCATCGATCTCGGTACCGGTGCGCTTGGTGAGGTCGGAAGATACGGGCTTCAGGCGAAATTTCGCGACATAATCCCCGTATCGAAATGGCGTGACGCTGAAATAGGTCTCGCCGAGCGGATCGACATTCGGCGCACCGCCGAGCGACTGCACGGTCGGGCTGGCGACCCCGACGGCTTCGAGGCCTTTGTTGACCGTCTGCAACACGCTCGACATCACGGTCTTGGTGCCCTCCATCCTGTCAGTCGTGCGCGCCAGCAGCTTCAAACTGGATAGGAACTTTTCAGGATTAGGCGCCTGGAATACCGGGCCGTTGACCATGACGAAGTCCTGCGTGTCGCCATCGGCGTCGGGAAGACGAAGCCCATCGGTGCCGACGACTTTCAATGCGAGCCCGCGCGGCAGCGCGATCGCGTCGGGAAGGATATCGCCGGCATTGGTGGAAAGCCGCATATAGACCGGATATTGGCCGGGTTTGGCGAACAGGCCCTGGGCAAGTTCCGGTGGCAGCCCCTCCCGGACCGTCATCCTGCCTTCGATGATGCCATGCGCTTTGGCATGCACGGACCGAACGGCATGACCGTAATCTTCGGCGGTCTTTTGCAGGATGATGTCGAACTGGTCGATGAGGCCGGAAACGGTTTCGGCTTCGTCGGAACTGATGGTTTCGAGATTGGGCGAATATCTGACCGGTGCGGACGTGGACATATATCGAGCTCCTTGATTGAAAGGTCGTGTGTGGCTGCGCTTATCAGGCGTTCGCCATTTCCTCGCGCAGGCTGGCGGTGTCGATCACGTAGCGGAACCGCACATCGCCTTTCTTGATCTTCTTATAGGCCTCGTTGATCTCCTGGATCGGGATGACCTGAACATCCGGCGCGATGCGATGTTCCGCACAGAAGTCCAAAATCTCCTGGGTTTCTGCGATCGAACCGATCAGCGAGCCGGCCAGCTTTTTCCGCCCCATGATCATTGCCTGGTTGTCATAACCCGGCATGGTGGCCAAAGCGCCCACCGCGACATAGGTGCCGTCGCGCTTGAGCAGCGGGGTGAACGTGTCGACCTTGTGCTTTTCCGGGATGGTGGAGAGGATAAAATCAAAGACTGCCTCGAGGTCCGCAAGGGCATCGCTATCGGTTTCGACCACCGCCTTAACCCCAAGCCGGCGTGCCTCTTCGACTTTCTCCTTCGTAGTCGTGAAGACGGTGACATCCGCACCCATCGCTTTGGCGATTTTCACGGCCATGTCGCCGAGGCCGCCGAAGCCGACGATACCGACCGTCTGGCCGGATTTGATGCCCCAATGCTTCATCGGCGAGTAGGTCGTCACACCGGCGCACAGAATGGGTGCCGCGGCTTCGATCGGGATGGAGGCGGGGATCTTGAGGACGAAATCTTGGCTGACGACGATCGTCGTTGAATAACCGCCAAAGGTGTTGTCGCGGCCATAAGAGTTCTGCCCGGTCTTTGCCATCGCGGCCGGTTTCATTGGGCCGTTATATGTGGCGAGCCACGAGTTCGGCCCCTCGCAATATTGTTCTTCGTGGTTGCGGCAAGATTCACATTCGCGACAACTGTCGATCATGCATCCGACGCCGACCAGGTCACCGACCGCATGGCGCGTAACACTGGTGCCGACCTTGGTAACACGTCCGACAATCTCGTGGCCTGGCATGCAGGGATAGACGGTGTTTCCCCAGTCGTTTTCGGCTTGATGCACGTCGGAATGGCAGACACCACAATAGACGATGTCGATCTCGACGTCGCTGGCGCCCGGTTCCTGGCATTCGAATTCGAGCGGCTTCAGCCGGCTGTAGGAATGCTTGGTGGCACAGCCGAGTGCTTTCGTCATTCATTTTGCTCCACTGCGCTGCTGTCTGCAGGTCGTGAGCAGAAAGCTCTGAAACGGGAAAAAGTTTCAGACAATTAGCCGAGCATGTGTCTGATATATCCAGCGCCATTTGCAGACGGATTGACGAGAAAGTCGGTGCGATTGCCTCAGGTTGCAATGCTCATTCTATCTAGCCGCCGGATCTAAGCCGCTGCAGTTCGCAATACACCCAGTTGCTCGCCGATGAGTGCAGCTTGCAAGCTGCCTTGGTGATGCTGCGGTGCAGCAAAAGCAATGTCAGCATCGGGAACCGTTTGGCATATGAGGCATTTGGCCAGGGTCTGTCGCGGTCATCGCGAAGGATCTCAAGAGACGTCAATCACGTAATCGGAAAATCATGACTTCAGTTTCAAAGAAAGTTCGCTACGCAGTGGTGGGCAGCGGCCAGATTTCGCAACAGGCGTTCATGCCCGGTATCGGCCAAACGAATAATTCACAGCTTGCAGCGCTTGTGACCGGCGATCCGGTGAAAGCGGACAAGCTCGCCAGTCGCTACGGCATCAAAGCCTGGTCCTACGACGATTATGGACAGCTTCTCAGCTCTGGCGAAATTGATGCCGTCTATATCGCGACCCCGAACGCACACCACACTTACCTTGCGGTCGATGCCTTGGCGGCCGGCATTCATGTCCTCCTGGAAAAGCCGATGGCTGCAAGCGTCGAGGATGCAGAGAAAATCCTTGAGGCTTCGACTACCAGTGCCGCCAAGTTGATGATCGCCTACCGCCTGCACCATGAGCCAGCGACCGTCCAGATGATCACACGAGCGCGAAATGGCGAGTTCGGAGATCTGCGGGCCTTCACATCGACGTTCGCGCAAAATGTTGCCGAGGAAAACTCTCGCGGTCACAACGGCTATTGGGGTGGCCCCGTCCCCGACATGGGTACGTATCCTTTGAATGCAGTTCGCAATCTGTTCGGCGAAGAACCGGTGGCGGTCCATGCCGTCGGCACAAAGGCCGCCGACCGTGGTTTCGATTTCCATGATACCGTCGCCGTGACACTTCGCTTTCCAAGCAAGCGGAGCGCGCAGTTCACGGTCAGCTATGCTACGGCCTCCGCCGAGAGCTTCACGCTTGTGGGGACAAAGGCGACCATCGTCGCGTCGCCCTGCTTCATGTTCGGTCCGAGCATTGGTATTTCCTATGTGGAAAAGACGGACGACGGGGAGAAAACGCACAGCTTCGACCCGGTTGAGCAGTTTGGTAACGAGACGCAATATTTCTCTGACTGCATCCTCAAAGGCACCGATCCGGAAGCCGATGGCGAGGAGGGTCTTATGGATATGCGGGTGCTTGCGGCTGTCGAGCAGTCTCTGAAGACAGGCGAGACTGTCGTATTGCCGCCGGCTCGGCGATCAAAGCAGGTTCAGCCCGAGCAGGCTCTGAAACTAAAGCCAGCGAAAGAGCCGTCCGAAGACGAAATGATCAGCATCATTCCGCAATCGAAATGATGTTTCGCGGCGCGGCTTTCCGGTCGCGCTCGTTCACCTGAAGTGCACCCGCCACGAGGAGCACGCAGACCGCTGTTTTTTCATCTCATTGGCATGCTCGGTGCAATGGCGATGTCTCCTGCCGATCACGAATTTGTTTTGTTCTGCTTTCCAGACGATTGGAACAACGATCTGAGCGTCGAGTTTCAAATTTCTGTCGGTTTAAGACAGACCTCCAACGATCGGAGACTGATTTGGGAACGCGCCGGTTCATGCCTCCACAGATCGTCACCTTTGCCATGTCAGCCTTCCGCAAGGTTGCCGTACTTCACAGCCAACGGAGCCGTTCATGATAGAAATTTGCCCGTTCGAAATATCACGCCGCGACCTGCTTGTGTCGTCGGCCGCTACCGCTGCATTCGCCTCGGTCGCAGGCAATGCCCACGCCCAGATATCAGGAAATGAAATGCAGCAAAGTTCGAATGTTTCATTCAAGGTAAACGGCGAAGAACACGCGCTGGAGCTGGATAATCGCACCACCTTATTGGATGCGCTGCGCGAACACTTGCACCTGACCGGTACGAAGAAAGGCTGCGACCACGGACAGTGCGGCGCCTGTACCGTCATGGTGGATGGCCGGCGGATCAACTCTTGCCTGACGCTTGCGGTGATGCATGACGGTGATGAGATCACCACGATCGAAGGCTACGGCCGTCCGGGCAACCTGCATCCGATGCAGGTTGCTTTCGTCAAGCATGACGGGTTCCAGTGCGGTTACTGCACCCCCGGACAGATTTGTTCCTCCATCGCTGTGCTTCAGGAGATCGAAGCGAATATCCCGAGCCACGTGACCGGCGATCTGACCGAAAAAGCCAGCGTCACGTCTGCCGAGATCCGCGAACGCATGAGCGGCAATATCTGTCGATGCGGCGCCTATTCCAATATCGTCGAGGCGATCACCGAAGTCGCGGGGAGCAAAGCATGAGAGCCTTCACTTTCGAACGTGCGGAATCGGTCCGCGCTGCAGCTGAGTCCGCGTCGAACAATCCCGAAGCCAAGTTCATTGCGGGCGGAACGAATCTGCTGGATCTGATGAAGCTCGAAATCGAGGTGCCGACGCATCTGATCGACGTCAACGGCCTCGGTCTCGACAAGATCGAGGTCACGTCGGAGGGCGGCCTGCGTATCGGCGCCATGGTTCGCAACACAGACCTGGCATCCCATGAAACCGTTCGGCGAGACTACGGACTGCTGTCGCGGGCGCTTGTCGCCGGCGCTTCGGGACAGCTTCGCAACAAGGCGACGACGGCGGGTAATCTTCTGCAGCGGACACGCTGTCCCTACTTCTACGATACCGCCCAATCCTGCAACAAACGGATGCCGGGCAGCGGATGCTCGGCGATCGGCGGAGTGACACGACAGCTCGGTGTGATCGGCACAAGCGAGGCCTGCATCGCAACCCATCCGAGTGACATGGCGGTCGCCATGCGCGCACTTGACGCCGTGGTCGAAACAACCAGGCCCGATGGCACGAACCGCAGCATCCCGATCTCCGACTTCCACCATCTGCCCGGCGACTCGCCGCATATCGAAACGGCGCTGGAGAAGGGCGAGATGATCACGGCGGTCACCTTGCCGAAGCCGGCGGGTGGCATGCACATTTATCGCAAGGTGCGTGACCGTGCCTCCTATGCATTCGCGTTGGTCTCGATCGGTGCGATCATCCAGGCGGACGGTACAGGAAGGGTCGCCGTTGGCGGCGTTGCGCCTAAACCGTGGCGCGTCGATGCTGCGGATGCGGCTTTGGCCAAGGGCGCTAAAGCCGCGTGTGCTGAGCTCATGGCCGATGCGCGGCCGACTAACGACAACCGCTTCAAGATTGCGCTCGTCGAGCGAACGCTTGCCGCCGTGATCGAAGAGACGAGGGATAAGCCATGAAGTTCGAAAAGCCAGCCACAACCAACCCTATCGACAATCTCACAGTTGTCGGAAAGCCCATCCATCGCATCGATGGCGAACTGAAGACGACAGGTCGGGCGAAATATGCCTATGAGTGGCATGATCCTGACATCGACTACGCCTATGGCTACCCTCTCGGCTCGTCCATCGCAAAAGGCCGGATCAGGTCAATGGATACGGCCGCCGCGAAAAAGTCGCCGGGCGTCATCTCCGTCGTTACGGCACTGGATGTCGGCAAGCGCGATCTCGGCTCCAAGAACACGGCAAATTTGTTCGGGGGCGATGAAGTTCAGCATTATCATCAGGCGATTGCTATTGTCGTCGCGGCAACATTCGAGCAGGCACGAGCGGCCTCCGCGTTGATCAAGGTTGATTATGCAGTCGGCGAAGGCGTCTTCGACCTGAGCACGGCAACCAAGGATGCCAAGAAGCCGAAGGCGGAAGGTGGGACGGAACCCGACAGCAGCGTCGGCGATTTCGAAGGCGCCTTCGCAAATGCTGCCGTTAAGCTTGACGCGACATACACCACGCCGGACCAATCGCATGCAATGATGGAGCCGTTCGCGTCGATTGCCGCCTGGAACGGTGACGAGCTGACGGTCTGGACCTCCAGCCAGATGATCGACTGGTGGCGGACCGATCTCGCCACGACGCTCGGCATCGATAAGGAGAAAATCCATCTAATGTCGCCTTTCATCGGCGGCGGGTTCGGCGGCAAGCTGTTCCTGCGCTCAGACGCCGTTATGGCGGCGTTCGCGGCCAAAGCCGCTGGTCGACCGGTTAAGGTTGCGTTGCCGCGTCCCTTCCTCGTCAATAACGCGACCCATAGGCCAGCAACGATCCAGCGCATCCGCATCGGGGCCACGCGTGACGGCAAGATCACCGCCATCGGCCACGAGAGCTGGTCAGGCGACCTGCCCGGCGGCCAGCCCGAAACCGCCGTCATGCAGACACGGCTTCTCTACGCTGGCGAAAACCGGATGACGGCTATGCGGCTTGCAACACTTGATTTGCCGGAAGGCAACTCGATGCGCGCGCCCGGCGAAGCACCGGGTCTCATGGCGCTTGAGATCGCAATCGACGAAATAGCGGTCAAGCTCGGCATGGATCCCGTCGAATTCCGCATCCTGAACGACACCCAAGTGGACCCGGAAAAGCCGGGACGTAACTTCTCGCATCGTAACCTGGTGGGCTGCCTGACGCTTGGAGCGGAGAAATTCGGATGGAACGCCCGCGGCAAGCCGGGTACAAAACGCGAAGGCGGCCAGTTCATCGGTCTCGGCATGGCGGCCGCATTCCGCAACAATCTCGTCATGCCATCGGGCGCCCGCGTTAAGCTGGATGCGAGGGGCGACATCACCGTCGAGACGGACATGACCGATATTGGCACCGGCAGCTACACGATCTTGGCGCAGACCGCAGCGGAGATGATGGGCGTGCCGATGGAAAAGGTTGGTGTTCATCTCGGTGATTCTCGTTTTCCGGTTTCGTCCGGTTCCGGTGGCCAATTCGGTGCCAACTCCTCGACGTCCGGCGTCTATGCCGCATGCGTCAAGCTCAGGGAAGCCGTGGCACAAAAGCTGGGATTCAATTCGCAGGACATCGAATTTGCCAACGGCGAAGTACGCTCCGACAACCGCGTCGTGCCGCTCTCCCAGGCAGCTGGGCCGGAAGGACTTGTCGGCGAAGACACGATGCAGTGGGGTGATCTTGAGAAGACGTACCAGCAATCGACCTTTGGCGCGCATTTCGTCGAAGTCGGCGTCGATGTCGCGACCGGCGAAGTACGACTGAAGCGCATGCTCGCGGTCTGCGCGGCTGGCCGGATCCTCAATCCGATCACCGCACGCAGCCAGGTCATCGGCGCCATGACGATGGGAGCAGGGCTGGCCCTGTCGGAAGAACTGTCCGTCGACAAGCGGCGCGGCTTCTTCGTCAATCATGACTTGGCCGGGTATGAGGTTGCCGTTCATGCCGACATACCCCATCAGGACGTGATCTTCATGGACGAAACCGACCCGATTTCTTCGCCTATGAAGGCCAAGGGTGTAGGTGAACTTGGCCTTTGCGGCGTCTCGGCAGCAATCGCGAATGCCGTATACAATGCGACCGGTATTCGCGTTCGGGACTATCCCGTCACGCTCGACAAGCTCATTCATGAGTTGCCAGAGGTCGCTTGAGAAGAACCATCTCGCTGAGCATTGAACTTTGACGAGGTACCAATCGGCTCTTCCCCGGCCGTTATTGACCTCATTTGAAGCCTGCTGCACCACTTCCTGCGGCAGGCTTTTTTGTTACAGACTATCGTTCGGCAGCATAGATCATTGAAGACGCTGTGCCATAACTCCGTAACGCAACTGCGGTGAAGGTTTCGAAGGACTAAACCTCCTCAGATAGGGCGAGGGTTTGGGGTTCTAAGATGTCCTCGGTCGATGCTCGTCATAAACATCGGCTTGTCGGAAAACGGCGATCGGAACAATATCAGCTATGACGATGTTTTCTCTGTCCAAGCAATAAGAAGGAGGAAACACAATGGACCATACCAATCACATTCGCCTTGCGCCGACCGAGCTCACCCCTGCAATCCTTGAGGGCGCCACGATCTACGGCGCTGATGACCACAAGGTCGGAAAGCTGGATCATGTCCACGGCGTAGGCGCCGCGGAGCAGGCGATCATCGACGTCGGCGGCTTCCTTGGCATCGGCGCCAAGCCTGTCGCCGTGCCGCTGTCTGACCTTGAGTTCATGCGCGACGAGGATGGCGACGTCCATGCCGTGACGAGCTGGACGAAGGATCAGCTGAAAGACATGCCTGAACACAAGCACTAACCCCTGATAGCCCGGCCTTCGCGCCGGGCTTTTCATATGCCGCGTAAGCGGTGTGCCGTCTGCAGCAGAGGAACAATCGATGACGATCGACCCGACCACGCAATATCCCAAGCCGCCCTTTGACAAGCAGACGCAGCCGTTTCCGGGCCTTGCAGGCGAGATGAACCCGAAACCGGATCACGGCGAGCAATCCTATGTCGGCTCCGGCCGGCTGGCTGGCAGGAAGGCGCTGATCACCGGCGGTGATTCAGGCATGGGGCGGGCCGCCGCGATCGCTTATGCCCGGGAAGGCGCTGATGTCGCCATCAACTATCTGCCAGACGAAGAGGCCGATGCCCAGGAAGTCATCGCCCTCATTAAAAAGGAAGGGCGCATCGGGATAGCGCTGCCGGGTGACTTGCGCGATGAGGCCTTCTGCCAACAGCTCATCGAAGATGCGGTCGGTGCGCTCGGCGCCTTGGATACGCTGGTCAACAATGCCGGCCGGCAGCAGCAGGCACAGTCGATCTCAGACATTACGTCTGAGGCGTTCGATGCGACGATCAAAACGAACATTTACGCGATGTTCTGGCTGACCACGGCGGCTCTGAAACATCTAAAGCCCGGATCGGTGATTATCCAGACCACATCCGAGCAGGCCTATGACCCGTCGGCAAACCTCGTGGACTATGCCATGACCAAGGCCGCCGGAATGAATTTCACGAAATCGATGGCGAAACAGCTCGGCCCGAAAGGAATCCGTGTGAATGGCGTCGCTCCGGGTCCGATCTGGACGCCGTTGCAGGTCGCAGGTGGCGCTACCATGGAAAAACTGCAGGGTTTTGGCGGCGACACGCCGATGGGCCGCCCTGGTCAGCCGGCGGAGCTGGCATCGATCTATGTGCAGCTCGCTGACCCCAAGGCAAGCTATGCCAATGGACAGGTCTATGGCGCCGCCGGTGGTGGCGGCCAGCCATGACAGGCAACTGCCGTCGAGGACTCTGGCTTAGCCGCGCCCCTTTAGACGATCCGCCGATCACAGCCTAGAGGCGCGAGGTGGATGGGAACGTTGGGTCCTATGCCTCGTTACTCCCGCTCATTGGTCGCTGCTTTTGGCGGCGTAATTGTGGAGGCATCAAATGACCGACAAGAATGATGAGACGGGTCGCGACCTGCGGATAACGTGGTCAGCCGATCACTCCGGCGGTATGGCCGGGTCTGTAAAGCAGGCGAAAGAAGACAACGGATCGACGGCGCCTCGGGATGAAGGGATTCGTCCAGAGGACCTCGATACAGAAAACGACCAGGGCGCTTCGTGAGACTGCCATAAGATGCTGATTGTCCACCACCTCAACAACAGCCGCTCGCAGCGTGTTCTCTGGATGCTGGAGGAACTCGGGCTCGTCTATGAGATCCGTTTTTACAAACGCCGACAGGATATGAGCGCTCCAGACGAGCTGAGGCGGATCCATCCCCTCGGCAAATCACCGATTGTCGAACATATCGACCCCAAGAACCGTCGCGTCGTTCTCGTCGAGACCGGCGCAATTTGCGAGTATCTCGTCGACCTATGTGGAGGCAGGCTAGGCCCTGCTCGCAAGGATGATCTGCTTTGCTACCGGCAATTTCTGCACTACGCTGAGGGTTCGGTGATGCCCGTCCTCTTTTCCCTGCTGGTAGCGTCGAAGGTTCCGCTCTTTGGAAAACTTGCGGCCAAAAGGGTCCGCCCGATGCTCGACGTTCATCTGGACTATATCGAGGCGGAGCTTGCCTCGAGAAAGTGGTTTGCGGGCGAGAAATTCACGGCAGCCGATGTCATGATGAGCTTCCCACTCGAAGCCGCCCGGTCGAGGGCTGGACTAGACTCGACCCGCCCTGCGACGATCGCTTGGCTCGATCGAATTCATGCCCGGCCAGCCTATCGAAGAGCGTTGGAAAAGGGCGGGACCTATCGTTTCGCCAACTGATGGAAGAAAACGGCGGAGTTAGAGGTTACCCCGCCATCGTGTTTCGCCGATCGTCAAAGAACCGATACGTTCTCAGCCTTCGATTTTCCGGTCTTGCGATCCTGCCCGACCTCGAACGTCACCTTGTCACCCTCGCGAAGGGATCCGCCTTGCTGCAGGGCAGAGACGTGGACAAAGACATCCTGGCCACCGTTTTCCGGCGTGATGAATCCAAATCCCTTGTCGTCGTTGAAGAATTTCACTGTGCCTGTTGGCATATCGTGTCCTTGTTTGGTGGGGTTCGGTTTGCCGGCGGCACGCTATAGAGCGAGAGACGTTGGATCAATTCTGAATGCACGTGTCCGACCTGACCGATAGGGATGCAGAATTCACCTTGTCAGCCGGGGAATAAGTATGCGCATGACGATTTTACCAGAGCCGCGCGACACCCTAAAGCGAGGTGTGAGCCTTCGCGAAACGTTCGTCAAAGGATTTGGTAGCGAGGCTGGTGAAAGGCGAGGGAAATCTGATCTCTAACAATGGGTCGCAGGTCCCAATCCTATCAAGACCTTTAAAATGATCTCTTCTCGAATAGACCTATGTCTGGGAGTGACCATCGCGCCAATACGAGACCGCGAGGTGGTCGTTCTTTGCCAACCGTTTGGTGGAGCGCCAGTCTGAGCGAATCTTGCGAAAATTCGAGAACTCGGTGCCGGCCCAAGCGAACACTGATCTGTCCGCTGGCAGTTCGATGGCCGCCACACGCTTTGCAAGGGCGTTGGTTCTGATCGAGCGATTGCGATGCAGCCATGTTATCTCGATATCGGCGACTTGGCGGATGGTCTGCTCGTCTTGTCGGTCTGCCACTTCGATGATAGCCGCGCCGCGCGCACCTGCCGGCAATGCTTCGATAAGCCTCGCGATCGCTGGCAGCGCCGTTTCGTCGCCAGCAAACAGATTCCATTGAGCGGGTCTTGCGCTACCGCCGCCGGGACCGATCATGCCGATGACATCTCCGACCTTTGCTTGGGCCGCAAAACGGCAGCCTGGTCCGCCGTGGTCATGCAGCACGAAGTCGATGTTGAGCGTACTTGCCTGCGGATCAATGTGGCGGATCGTGTATTTGCGGATGATCGCCCGCTCCGTATCTGATCCCCAGTCGATTGTTCCGCGCGGTGTGAGTTTCGGAAGACAGAGTGGACCACCGTTGCGCGGAAGGAGGAGTTTGGCATGCAGCGCTGAATGGGTGTCGAACCGCTTCAGTTTTGATGAGCCGAACGTGATCCTTCGCATATTTGGAGAAAGATCGATGACTGCGAGGACTTTCAAGCGACGGAGATTAGGCAGTGAAGCGATTTCTTCGCCATCACCTTGCCAGCGAATGTCGGCGCCATTGTCCAAGTTGAATTCGCCCACGTGGCTGGCAAGGAGATATTTCATCTCCATCAGCCGTTCGGTGTCAGGCGCGAAGGTTTCGATGCATAGGCTGCTGCCATCGGCGATGATGCGGGCATCGCCATTGCTTGAGGCAAGCGTCCAAAGGGTTTCGGAAACCGGGACGATCTGGGTCCCGTGTTCGATGAGATGATCGGTCATGACACGCCCAAGAAGTGCCGCATCAGGACAGTTGACGCGCGTTGTCGCCGATAGTTGTGTCATCCGATTTCCTTCCTGAGCATATCCCGCGAGGGGCCGAGCACGTCGATCATGAGCGAGCCGCGCTCGTTGAACGTCACTTCGGCATCAATTCCCCAGACCCTCGCAAGAACCTCCCGGCTCAGGACTTCCGCCGGCGGTCCTTCGGCGTCGATCCGGCCCTTTGACAGGACGGCGATACGATCGGACATACGCGCTGCCAGAGCAAGCTCGTGCAAAATGACGACGACGATCGTTCCAGATGATGCGACACTGCGGATCACCCGCATGAATTCATCCTGATGGCGAAGGTCAAGCGCACTCGTCGGCTCGTCGAGGAGGAGAACCGAAGGATTGCTGACCAGGGCTTGGGCAAGGGCTGCCATCTGTTTCTGGCCGCCGGAAAGCGTGTCGATGTTCGATAGGGCGATTTCGCCAAGCTCGAGCTTCTCGATCAGGGCGGCCGCCTGACGTTCGAGTGAAAGGCCTGGGACTGCTGTGCCGTGCTTGCTGGCAATGCGAAGCGCACTCAGAACGCTTTCGAATACATTGAGGCCAACGCCTTGGGGCAGTGCCTGCGGCATGTAGGAGATTTTACCGGCCCGCTGGAACGGCTTGAGCTTGGTTATATCTTCCGTTCCCAGCATTATCTTGCCCCTGACCGGCAAAAAACCCGCTATCGCTTTCAAGACGGTCGATTTGCCTGCCGCGTTTGGGCCCGTCAGCGCGAGGATCTGGCCGGGGGCGATATCGCTCAGGCTGACACCGTCCAGCACGGATTTGCCGGCGTAGCCTGCATGAATATCCTGCAGCGACAGCGCACTCATCGGCGCGTCCCCTGTCGCAGGATCAGTGCGACGAAAACGGGCACGCCGACGAGGGCGGCGACGATGCCTACAGGTAAGTTGGCATCCGGAACCAGCAGCTTTGCGGCAATTGATGCCGCAAGCAGAAGGATACCTCCCGACAGCGCACTGGCGGGAATGAGGAAGCGGTGGTCCTCGCCGATGATCATGCGGGCGATGTGCGGGCCGACAAGGCCTATGAAGCCGATCGTGCCGACAAAGGCGACGGCGGTCGCCGTCAGCAGGCTAACGCGGATCAGCGACGTCAGTCTTAGTCGCTTGACGTCGACTCCAAAGGACATGGCGCGTTCCTCGCCAAGATGCAGTGCCGTCAGTTGCGGCGATGCCATCCATGACATTGGCAACACAACCGCCGTGATCACCCCCAAAACGGAAACATTTGTCCAGTCGGCCCGTTGCAGGTTTCCCATCATCCAGAACACAACCTGCTGCACAGACTGGGCCGAGGCATAGAACTGCAAGAGTGAGATCGCGGCATTGAACGAGAACACCAACGCGATGCCGAAAAGAACAAGATGCTCGCTGCCGCCGCCCTTCAGACGTGTCAGAACCTGCAACAGCACGACGGAACTGATGGCAAACAGAAAGGCATTGGCGGAAACGAACCAGCCTGATCCGAGGTACGGTATGCTTGCGCCGGTAACAATGGCCACCGCCGCACCGAGCGCTGCCGCCGACGAGACGCCGAGCGTAAAGGGCGAGGCAAGCGGGTTGTCGAGCACCGTCTGCATCTCGACGCCTGCGGTTGCAAGCGCGGCGCCCACCAGAAGCGCCATCAAAGCCGCCGGCAGCCGAACGTCATAAAGGATCACGGCCTCGATCCGGTCGAGCGAGGCGGGGTCGATAAGACCTGTCAGCACGTCTGTCGCGCTCAGGCCTGACGGGCCGGTGATGATGTCTGCAAACAGCAAAACAACGGCGGCTGTCAGAAGGCAGATCAGCAGGACCGTGCGGCGAACCGACAGCCGGCGATGGCTGGCGACGATACGCTCGCCGTTTTCGCCTAACATTCTGGCGGGCTGTGCAAGATGGCCGTTCATGCGGGGAGATCCACGGAGTACGTGCCCTCGAGTGGCACGGCCAGAAAGTCCCGGTTGATGCGGGCCATGGTCGCCGCCGGATCCAGGTCGGCAAACAATTGCGGATGCAGTCGCTGTGCTATCGACTGGGCGGCAAGCAGATTAAAGGGCGTCGCGTGCAACAGATGCCAGATGCCGCTGACGCGTTTTTCCTGAAACGCCGTGAGTGGTGCGGTATCGGCCCGCATGGCAACGGCTTCGAGGCTCGCTACGGCTGCGTCCGTAGCGACGCCCGGCCCGATCACCAGCCCGCTGCGACCAGCAAGATAACCACCCCCGGTCACGAAGACGAATTGCGGATCGGTCGTCAGGACGAATTCCCGCCGTGCCTGTATCCAGGGAAGGGGGCTAAGTGATGCACCGATATTGTCGCCACCGGCAAGCTCGATGAAGGCGCCGAGGCCGCCGGCGCCCGGCACCCAGCAACAGTCCCAGCCGGGCGCTCCGGCATTCGCCTGCAGCATTACCGTCGGGCGCTTGGATTTTTCTGCGGCAAGTCGCTCGCGAATGGTGGCGATCGAGGTCTCGTGCCAGCGGGCGAAGCGTTCCGCCTTTTCTTCCGCTGCTCCGCCAAGAAGCCTGCCGATCAGGCGCATGCTGGGTGCAGTATTAGCGATCGGATCTTCGTAGAAGTCGACAAACGCAACCGGTATTCCGGCGGCCTCCAGCCGCTTGACCACTGTTTCATCTTCCGGCCCCGGTCCGTAACAGCCGCCAAGAAGAACGACGTCCGGGCGGCTGGCGAGGGCGGCTTCCACTGAAAATGTCTGCGGGCTCGCCTGTCCGACCACGGGTACGGTGGCAAGACCGGGAAAGGCTGCCTGATAGGCGGCAAAAATTTCCTTGCTGTGCCGCACCAGATCGCCCTGCCAGGCGCAGACAAGCTCGCCCGGAGAGGGGTGAACCAGAGACAGCGCCAGAAGCAAGTGCCCGTCACCCAAGAGGATCTTTTTTGGAGTAGACGGTAGCTCAGGCAGGGAAGCCGAGACGAGCGCCTTTTCGGCGTGCGCCGGCCTGGTTGCCAGTGCCATTGCGCCAGCCATCAGACCCAGTATGTCCCGCCGTCTCAACGTCATGCCCTTGCCACCATTGCCTTGCCTACCAGCGATGCGTCAGCGTCGCGCGGATCGTGCGGCCCGTTCCCCAATAGCACTGGGTGACCGTGTTGCACGATGCCACGTATTCCTTGTCGAACACATTGGCGACATTGACCGCAACCTCTGTGCCCTTCAGACTTTCATTGATTGCGCTGAGATCAAGGCGTGCCGCCACGTCAAACAGCGTGTAGGCCGGTGCTTCAAGAGCATTGGCCGTGTCGCCGAAACTTGCACCCGTATAACGCACGCCGGCGCCAGCACTGAGGCCTTCCAGATTGCCTGAGAAAGTATGGTTCACCCACAGTGCTGCCTGGTGGTTAGGCACATAGATCACGCGCTTGCCCGTCGCTGTGACGTTCGAGTCGAGATAGGCATAGGATGCTATCATGTCCCACCCGTCCCACATGCTGATCTTGGCTTCCGCCTCGATACCGCGCATCTCGACGCGACCAATCTGCTGGGAGACACCGCCGCTGGTCACGACGAGATTGCTCTGTTCGAGATCGAAGGCTGCCAGTGTGAACAGATGATCGGTGCCGAGTGGCTGATACTTGACGCCGACTTCGAGCTGTTTGCCTTCGTTCGGATCCCAAGGCTGGCCGGAGGTGCTCAGACCCTGCGTCGGCTCGAACGATGTGCCGTAGCTGACGTAAGGAGCGATACCGTTGTCGAAAGCATAGAGCAGACCGGCACGACCTGTGAAGGCGCCGTCATCGTTGACCGTTCGGGTCGAATTAAGACGATTATAGGTGTCCATTTCGGCTGTGTCATAGCGGCCAGTCAGTGTCAGGCGCCAGTTGTCGAGCGACATCTCGTCCTGGAGGTAGATGCCGACCTGATTGACGTTCTGCTTGGCATTGGCGGTATTGGTAATCGCCCCGATCGTCGCCTGACCGTAGACAGGGTTGTAGATATTGAGCGGCGAGGCCGTGCCGGTACCGAATTGGTAGTCGTAGTTTTGGACGAGCACGTCCACACCGGCCAACAGGTCGTGCGTGATCGGGCCGGTTTCGACTGTGCCGGAGATGTTGTTGTCCATGGTGAACGTTCGGGCGACGTCGTGAATCTCAACTGCGAGACGGTTGACCATCGGCGGAACGGCCGCTGCGGCGGGATGGCCGCGCACCACGCTCAGGTCGTAGTCCACTTCCATCAGTCGTGCCGAGGAATTAAAGGTGATGCCGTTGTCGAACTGGTGCTCGAACTGATAACCGATAGCCGACTGGCGTCTTTGGAAATCGTCGTAGCCGGGTTCTCCGATGTAGGTGCTGCGGTCGTAATAGCCGTAGGCGCTAGGGTAAAGCATGCCGGGCGCAGGCAGGAACTGCAGGGAGCCGCCATCGTCGCGGATGTGGTGGCCCGAAATGGTCAATTCCGTGCCTTCCTCCGGTTTGAAGGTGATCGACGGCGCGATGAAGAGGCGGTTGTCGTCGACATGATCGACCTGCGTTTCCGCGTCACGCACCATGCCTGTCACGCGGTAGAGGAACTTGCCTTCCTCGTCGATCGGGCCGCTAAAGTCGAAAGCAGCTTGTTTGCGCCATGGCTCGCCGAGCGTGAACTGAACCTCACGCAGCGGTTCGTCGGTTGGCTTCTTGCTGACGAAATTGAGGAGACCGCCGGGCGGTGTCTGGCCGTAAAGGGCTGCTGCCGGGCCACGCAGTGCTTCGATGCGTTCGACCATGTAGGGGTCGATCCGTGGCCAGGCATAAGTGGCGCGCGGCATCCGGGTTCCATCCAGCAGTTCCGGAACGATGAAGCCGCGCATGCGAACCCAATCGGCGCGCGGATCGGCGCCGAAGATTTCGGCATTGGTGGACGGCGTGTAGCGCATCGCCTCGCTGGTCGTCGTCACCTGCTGTTGGCGGATCTGGTCTGCGGTGGCGATCGAAATCGATTGCGGTGTTTCTGCCACCGCTCGTGCGGACTTAGTGGCGGTTGCGCTCTGTTTAGCGACGATGCCACGAACCGGCCCGTTGGCGTTTTCGCCATTCGCTTGCACCACTATCGGCGCAAGCTGCGTGCCGGCATCTTGCGCATGCGCTTGTGTGAGCATCAGGGTAAAGGTTGCCGCGCTGGCAGCCAACATCATGCTCTGGCGCTTCACGAGGCCGGACTGGCGAGAGAATATCATTGGTTGCCCCCACGAAATAGATGGTGGCGTTTTAGCGTTTGCACTGAATGGTGAGCAATGATCTCCACTTTCGCGATCCTGAGAAATGCTTTCGTGATTCTATCACGAAAGCCGATTGATTTCGCGGGATGACGCGTGCGGAACCAGAGTGTTGGGCGCGACGCCGAAGCGGCGTCGGAACAGGGTCGAGAAATGCGCAGGAGTATATCCGGCTTCCGACGCTACCTGGCTCACCGTGAAGTGCCCGCTGGCCAACATCTTGTAGGCACGGTTGAGGCGATATTCCTGAATGTAGCGATACGGGGCCATGCCGTAGATTGTGCGAAAGCCACGATTGAGCTTGGAAAGATTGATGCCGCATCGGCGTGCCACATCCGTGAGATCGGGCGGGTCGACCGAGTTTGCAACGAGGAGGTCGCATGCTGCGCGTACCCGATCGCGGTCCGACGGCGTCAGGTACCCCGAAAAGGCCCCATCCGCCGCAGGAGAGAAGCCTTCAAAGACAAGCGAGGCGAGTTCCAGCGCTTTTGCGCACCGGTAAAAGCCATGGTTTGCATCGCGATGGCCGAGCAATTGGGCGCCGAGAGCGCTGATTGCGGTGTCAGCTTTTCTGGATCGAAGCACAAGGCTGCCGCCTGAACGATCCCGCATGCCACATAGCAATGACGCAGGATTGCGCTGGTATTCGGTCTCGATTAATTCACGATCAATCTGCAGAAGAACGACGCTGAAAGGCGTATCGTGCGAGAATACCTGCTGCCGCCGGTTTTCTCCTTCGCTCAGAACAGCGAACGTGGTTGGTGTGCGAATGTCCAAAAGAGGGGCATCGCCGGCCTCAAGCTGCATGCGACCCTGCAATACGACGATGATGCGCAGCCCGTCTCGTATGGGTGAGGATACGTGGAGCGGCTCGGAGAAGATCTTGGTACTTGTCTCCACCAGCAACTGACCCTGAAGGTGGGTCGTTACAAGTTGCGAGGGCGATGAAGAAATGCTCATTAAAGGAATTTAAAAAATATGAGTATAGAAATCAATATTTAACTTTGGTCGATCTTCCTCATTTCACGTTCAGTGGTCGGATAGATAGGTCATAGGTTCATATCCCATCAAGGCGATGGATAGTCACGTCGCGGGTGACTATTTCGTGACGTTCGGCTTCGATCTAATCCTCGGATTGAAGTCGACAAGCAGAGATTTTAGTTCCACTTCTCGAACACGGCGCGCGGCCTCGTCAGGCGAAACCCAGTCCAGGACACGCTGACCGCGCTCCTTGTAATCGGCAGCAACTTCCGTGACCTCGATCTCGTACACATCCACCACGCAAGGCGCGACATCGCCGTTGTCGAGCCATTTCAGATACGTATAGCGGCCTATCGGCTTTTTCCTGGCTTGGCCGCGCACGCCGGCTTCTTGCAATGCCTCTATTTCGGCCGCCTGATGCGGCTTCTTCCGTTTCATCGGCCAGCCCTTGGGAATCACCCAGCGGCCGCTGTCGCGCGATGTGATGACCAGCACCTCGATGCCGTCGCGATCGGTTGTCTCCCGATAGCAGAGTGCCGCATATTGCTGCCGGAACTCACCCTTAAACAGTTTATCCGGCATCTGGGCCAGCTGTTGAAGCAGCGTTCTGGGTTTGGCATCGGGCCGCTTCTGATCTTTCTTGACAGGCTTCATGAGCGGTTAAATGCCGACTTTCGCAGTTGATTCCAGCTGCCCGATAGCATTTATGACAGTTTTGTGACAGTGGCGGCGCAGACGTGTGACACTGGGGCGAGACCGAGGAGCAGGGCCATGATGAGCGTTTTCCGGAAATTGATGCCTCGCGAGGATAAGTTCTTCGACATGTTCTCCGAACATTCGCGCACGGTGGTGGAAGCGGCCGAAGCCCTGCGCAATCTGCTCCACGGCGAAGACCTAGAGACCAATTGCGAGCGGATCGTGACACTGGAAGACCGCGCCGACAACATCACCCGCGAGGTGCTTCTGGCCGTGCGGCGCAGTTTCATCACGCCCTTCGACCGCGGCGACATCAAGGATCTGATCCAGTCGATGGATGACGCGATCGACATGATGCACAAGACGGTCAAGACCATTCGCCTGTTCGAGCAGACGAGCTTCGATCCGCTGATGCGGCAGATGGGCGAGGAGGTCGTGCGCGCGGCGCATCTGGTCGCCGAAGCCATTCCGCTGCTTGACAAGGTGGGCACCAATGCCCAGCGCCTGAGCGCCATCGCCGAGGAAGTCACCCGCGCCGAAGGCCGGTCCGACGACCTGCACGACCAGGGCCTGAAGGATCTTTTCGTTCGCTATGGGGCCGCCGGCAATGCGATGGCTTACATGATCGGCAGCGAGATCTACGGCGAGCTGGAAAAAGTCGTCGACCGGTTCGAGGATGTCGCCAACGAGATCAGCGGCATCGTGATCGAGAACGTCTGATGGACGCGACACTCGCCTTTCCGCTTCTCGCCGGCCTGATCGCCATCGCGCTGTTCTTCGACTTCCTCAACGGATTGCACGATGCGGCCAATTCGATCGCGACGATCGTTTCGACCCGGGTGCTGCGGCCGCAATATGCGGTGGCCTGGGCTGCGTTCTTCAACTTCATCGCCTTCCTGTTCTTCGGCCTGCATGTGGCCGAGACGCTCGGAACCGGCATCATCGATCCCGGCATCGTCTCGCCTTCGGTGATCTTTGCGGCGCTGATCGGCGCCATCGTCTGGAACATCGTCACCTGGATCTTCGGTATCCCATCCAGCTCGTCGCACGCGCTCGTGGGTGGGCTGATCGGTGCCGGGTTCGCCAAGGTCGGGGTCTCCTCGATCGTCTGGAGCGGTTTTCTGAAGACGGCGGGGGCGATCGTGCTGTCGCCGGCGATCGGCTTCTTCCTGGCGCTGGTCCTGGTGCTTGCCGTGTCGTGGATCTTCCTGCGCCAGACGCCGTTTGCGGTCGACCGGACCTTTCGCATCATGCAGTTCGTCTCCGCCTCGCTCTATTCGCTTGGCCACGGCGGCAATGATGCGCAGAAGACGATGGGCATCATTGCCGTGCTGCTGTTCAGCCAGGGCTACCTCGGGTCCGATTTCTACGTGCCCTTCTGGGTGGTAATAAGCTGTCAGTCCGCCATGGCGCTCGGCACGCTGTTCGGGGGCTGGCGGATCGTCCATACGATGGGATCGAAGATCACACGGCTCAACCCGATGCAGGGCTTCTGTGCCGAGACGGGTGGCGCGTTGACGCTATTCGGCGCGACCTGGCTCGGCATTCCGGTGTCGACGACACACACGATCACAGGCGCCATCATTGGCGTCGGTGCCGCCCGGCGGATATCGGCGGTGCGCTGGGGGCTCGCCGGCAACATCGTCATTGCTTGGATTGTCACCATGCCGGCGGCGGCACTGATTTCCTACATAACGTATAGTGTTGTTGGCTTGCTTTCCTGACCCCGTTTCGGTCGGGACAGGAGTGCGGAAGCTTCCCTTGCAAGGCCTTGCAAAAGGGCTATAATTCATTAGCCGGCAACGGAATTACGCTCTATTTTCCACATGGAATTCAGGAGTTCTCGAGTGCAGTCGACGCTCGTCGTCATCAATATTCTGGGTGCTGTCGCGCTGCTGCTCTTCGGCCTGGCTCAGGTCAAGGAAGGCGTGACACGTGCCTTCGGCGCCAGACTGCGGACCGGATTGGCCAATTGCACGCGCAGCGGCATACGCTCGTTCCTCTCAGGCCTCGTCGCGACGATCGCGCTGCAGAGTTCGACCGCGACCGCATTGATGACAGCCTCCTTTGCAGAGCGCGGCATGGTCAATCCGCGCATGGCGCAGATCGTGCTGCTCGGCGCCAATATCGGCACGGCGGTCACGGCCTGGCTGGTCGCGGCCGGCACCGAGGTCTTCGCACCGCTTCTGCTGCTTGCCGGCGTAATCCTGCTGCGCAACGGCTCCGCTGCCCGCAAGGGGCTCGGCTCCGCATTGATCGGTATCGGCCTCATGCTGCTGTCGCTTCAGCTTCTCGGCTATGCGACCGAGCCGATGCGCCGCTCGCCGGCGCTCGCAGCCTTTCTCAGCCTGCTCGATTCCACCTGGCTCGTCGCGCTGATCTTTTCCGCAGCCCTTGCCTTCGTCTCCTCCTCAAGCCTCGCGATCGTCATTCTCGTTCTGTCGCTCGCATCGAGCGGCATCGCCTCGCCCGGACTCATCGTCGTTCTGATCCTCGGCGCCAATCTCGGCGGTGCCATACCGCCCGTCGTCGCGACACTGACGAGCCCGCCCGAGGCGCGCCGCATCACCCGCGGCAACCTCCTCGTGCGCGCCATCGGCTGTGCGCTGGCGCTGCCGCTGGCCGGCGTCGCCGCCGATCTCCTGCAGATGCTGCCCGTCTCAGCGGAAAGACTGCCGGTAGACGCCCATCTCGCCTTCAACCTGTTGCTGGCAGTGCTTGCCTGGCCCTTCGGCGGCCTGGTCTCGGATCTCATGACCCAGCTGATCCCGGACGAGCCGGAAAAAGACACCGGGCCGCAATTTCTCGACCCGCAGGAGCTTGGCGATCCGGTCCGCGCGCTGGTCAACGCCACCCGCGAAGTCCTCGGCGTCGGCGACCAGATCGAGCGCATGCTGATCCGCGCCGAAAACGCCTTCAAGCGCAACGATGGCGCGCCGCTGAGAGAGATCGCCGCGATCGAGGCGCGCGTCGACAGGATGCAGCAGGATGTGAAGCTCTATGTCTCGAAGCTCGGGCAAAGGGGATTGGACGACGAGAACTCGCGTCGTTCCATCGCGATCATCGACTACGCCATCAACCTCGAGCATATCGGCGACATCATCGAGAAAGGCCTCTGCGACCAGCTCGCCAAAAAAATCGACAAGGGTCTGAAATTCTCCGACGACGGATACCAGGAACTGGCCGATCTGTTTGACCTCACCATCGACAACCTGCGCACCGCGCAAACCGTCTTCGTCACCGGCGATTTCAACCTTGCCAGGCGGCTGATGGAGATCAAAGTCGATGTCAGGAAGCTGGAAAAGCGCTCGGCGGAACGTCATCTGGAGCGGCTGAGGGACGGCAGGCTGGAAAGCCTTCAGACGAGTTCGCTGCATCTCGACATGCTGCGCGACCTCAAGCGCATCAATGCCCATATCGTCTCGGTCGCCCATCTGATTTTGGACGAAAGTGGTCTGCTAATCGAAAGCAGGCTGAGACAGGCCGAGCAGCGGTGACGATCTTGCCTTCTGCAGATCCTTCCTCCGACCGAGCAATTTTCGCCCGGTGACGATTATCAATGACGCGTACGCTCCCATCTTTTGCTATGAAAGTGGGCGAGCAAATCCGCAATCGAATTAATCACTAGCTTTGGCCGGAACGGGTAGCGTGCAATTTCTGCTTTGTCGGCAATGCCACTGAGGACGAGCACGGTGTGCAAACCTGCCTCGATGCCGGCGACGATATCCGTATCCATGCGATCGCCAATCATGCCGGTACCTTCTGAATGCACGCCGAGTTTGTTGAGTGCAGAACGGAACATCATAGGGTTTGGCTTACCGACTATATAAGGCTCGCGGCTGGTCGCACGGGTTATCAAGTGCGGCGACGGCGCCCGTTGCGGGAAGAGCGCCTTCGGCGCTGGGTCCCGTGGCATCAGGGTTTGTTGCGATAAACCGGGCACCCTTATTGATCAAACGAATGGCTTTGGTGATTGCCTCGAAGGAGTATGAACGGGTTTCGCCCAGCACGACATAGTCGGGATCCGTGTCGGTCATGATGAAGCCCGCCTCGTGGATGGCAGTGGTGAGCCCGGCTTCTCCAATGACAAACGCCTTGCCGGCAGGGGTCTGGTCCTTGAGAAAAGCAGCTGTTGCCAACGCCGAGGTCCAGATGCGTTCTTCCGGCACGTCCAATCCACTGTTGAGCAGCCGGGCACTGAGATCGCGAGGCGTATAGATCGAATTATTGGTCAAGACCAGGAACGGTGTATTGCTCGCTCCCCAGTGCTGTATGAGTTCGACCGCGCCTGGTATCGCCCGGTTTTCATGCACCAGCACGCCATCCATATCGGTCAACCAGGATCTGATATTATGTTTGCTCACTTTCAGAGCGCCTCCTCAGTTTTAACTTCGAAATGGGACAACTTCGCTGTTCCGAACGCGGTTGTAAGTGCTACGTCGGTTGCGTCGCGACCGGTCGCCATCAGAATACGGCCAATGCGCGGCGTGTTATGTCTGGCATCGACTGTATGCCAATGTCCCCCCAAATAAACTTCGAACCAGGCACTAAAATCCATGGGATTTGGGTCCTTTGGGACGCCAATATCGCCAAGATAGCCGGTGCAGTAGCGGGCAGGTATGTTCATGCAGCGGCAGAGCGTTATAGCGAGGTGAGCAAAGTCACGGCAAACGCCCACGCGGTCCGTATATCCACCAAATGCCGTCCGAAGCGGATCAGCCTTCTTATAATCAAACTTGATATGGCCGTGCGCAAAATCGAGAATTGCCTTCACCCTTGGCCAACCAAACGGGGTGGAAGAAAAATTCGTCCACGCGAAGTCAGCCAGATGATCGGTATCGCAATAGCGGCTGCCAAGTAGATAGACCAAGACGTCGTCGGGCAAATCCTTGATCTCGTGCTGAAAGGCGTTTTGTGGGATGGGATCCGGCAGACCGTCGTCATAGATCTCGAACTCAGTCGATATCGTCGTAAGCCCGGCTGGCGCGACAATTCGGCTACAGGCATTGCCAAAGCCGTCGATATATCCCCATGCCTCAATCGGTCGGTCGAAATTCAAGGTCTGCTCGGTCAAAAGATCCGCGCGCCGGGACGGGTGAATATTCAGGACGAGCAACATTGGGGTCGGTCGTTCGCACTCATATCGAAGATGGAATCCGGCACGTATTTTCATGGTAAAATTCCTTAGCGCCGGCGAATCGCCGTGAGACTTGGTTGTGCGGCAACGCCGGGGTGAGCAATGCGTTCCGATCAGCTGATCTCGGCTAAGATGCGATCGTCCGTCGTGACATTGACTTGGACGGACATGCCTTGGTAGTCAGCGGCTGTTCCGTCGTAACTTCCCCACAGAGGCATCGCTTGCTTCGGATCGCGCGCCACGCCAACACGGATGAGATCACGGTTGCCGACGATACCATTGGTCGGGTCAAACTCCGCCCAACCTGCGCCGGGCAAATAAATCTGGCACCACGCATGGGTGGAACCGCCGCCGAGAGTCGTCGATCCGTCACGATCTGGAACATAAATATAGCCGGTGACGAATCTTGCCGCGAACCCAAGTGATCTGGCGGCCTCCATCATCAGAAGCGCAAAGTCGCGGCATGTCCCTCGACGAAGCCTCAGCGTCTCGGTCGGCGCTTGCGTGCCATGCTCGTGTCGTCGGGCATAGACGAAACCCTCATGAATGGCGTAGCACATCGTCATCAGTAGACGACCAGTGTCGGTGGACTGCCCGATCCGCACGAATTGCCGCGCCCATTTGCTGACCTGATCATCCAGGTCTGCATAGTGGCGTTGAATGGTTCGCTCTAGGTCAAGCGCTTCGTCTGCGTCGTATGAAAAAGGATAGGTCAAAGCCTCCTCGTCAATCTGCAGATCGATTGCGACGTGAGGCGTATGGTCAAGCCGAATGACGGTTTCGAAACGAAGCTCATCTGCGGGCTGCGCAAACCCGATCACCGCGACACAATTTCCGAACACGTCGTGGATCCAGCGAATGTATTTTGGTTCCGGGTCAATCAGGAGACGGGAACTGAGCAATGTCTGATCGAAACTGTCTCTTGGTCTGAAAAGCAGCTTGTGTTCTCCGAACTCAACCGGCCGCTTATAGCGATAAGACGTAATGTGTCGGACGGAAAATATAGTCATCGATCACCGATGCGGTTTGTGAGGTCCAGGCCGGATTATCACCTTTAACACTCACAGGGAGCAGATGGATCCATCGTCACATCGTTTGCCCCAGTGAGCGATAGTGCGCGAAATGGCCGGTAGAGCTACTGTCGACTATCTGGTTTCACGGGAAGGCGTGATGCTCCCATCGATCGTCCTGAAGAAGCACCCTCCCAATCGATGTTTGGTAAGATACCAGACAACCTGCAAATCGTCGCGAAAAAGCAGAACGAAAGGTGATTAGACCCATCTCGTGACGAGTTCCGAAGAGCGTCGGATAGACCGAAATCCACAAGACCACGTCCGAATCTGATCCATTCGCTGCGGCCATGCGTCCGACCTGCATGCCAATGATCATTACAGATCCTCGCAGCACGACGATCCGATAGCTTTCGTCAACGACGTTTCTGCACGGCTCCCTTGCTACCTCCTTGAGGAGTGCCTGGGCCGCAACTGGGCGGCTTGATGAATGATTGGTGCCAAACGGGCTTGTATCAGCCTGCGAAACAGCCGTGTCTCAGGTTCAAACTCCTCCAAGAGCTAGAAAGCGATTGTTGCACAGGACGCGAACTCTTGTTCATTGACCGCGCGCCTTAATCGCGCGGATCTCTTTGAAATGCTTGGACAACGCGGAGTTCTCGGGGTTCCTTTCTGCCCCAATCGTCTTTTTACTCAGCGTTTTCTCGATGAGACGCGCAATTGGATTCGGCTCCGCGTAATCATCCAATGCTTGTGTCTTCATTGTTTTCCGACGCTCATGTCGATCTCGAACAGGCATCCCCAGCGTCGGGCAGCGAGATCATAGTGGCCTGACAGCTTCAAGGCATGCCACACGGCGAGTGTCACTGAATCCAATATCGGGATACCTGTTTCACCCTCCAGTTTCGCAACGGTGAATGCCGCCGGGAAATTGGTACACCAGGTTAGGATTGCGTCTGGCTTGGTGTCGGCAACCTGACGAACCATGTTGGCGATAGAGATGTCGGAGGCTGCAGCGAAGGCAAGATTGTCATCAATCGACGAGCAGGCATCCGAGACGACATCGAAACCGGCGCGCTGAAAAGCCGATACGAGCTTCTGCTGATAATCGGGCATATAGGGAGAAACGATCGCAATGCGTCTGGTCCCGATCGTGTCTAGGGCATCATAAAGAGCGACTGTCGATGTCGTGGCACGAATTCCGGTTTCGCCCTCGACCCGCCTGCAATATTCCTTGTCGACAGCCAGACCGAGCATGCCGCCCTTGCTGCCGTTCCAGGCAATGACATTCGGTTGCGCCTGGGCCAACAGCTTTGCGGCACCGAGCATTCCCTCCCAGTCGTAATCGTCGGGAAACAGATCGCGGGCTCCGAACACGGGGGTCCGGGAAAAATGGGCCGAGACACCGGGAAAATCGGAAAGGATAGCCGTCGTGACCTGCTCGACCACGACATTGGCGGATGGCGTTACCATGCCGATCGCCGTCCCGAAGTGCGGCCTCAGACTTTTGAATGGTGCTGTCAAGCAGCCTCCTCCAACACAACCCGGTTGCTGCTCGCCTGCCAGCTGACTGACACCTCGCTGCCGGGATCAATGATGAACGGCAGCTTGCCGTGATCGTTTTGGCGCACGGCAAGTAGTTGCTCGCCGCCGGGACGCCTTAGGTGATAATGGGTGTTGAGGCCATGATAGACGATCTGCTCGACGACCACCCGGGCCTGATTGACGGATGAACGGTCCTTGTCCGGCCCGATATGGATCGCTTCCGGCCTGAGCGCGATCGTTATGTTTCCGCCCGATGGGACCGGGCCTTCCATGGCCAGCAAGACGCCGTCGTCGCTGGTCACGGTGAACCCGGTCGCATCCTGCGATGAAACCTGACCGCTGAAGAAGTTGGACGTCCCGATGAAGCTTGCGACAAACCGCGTCGCTGGTTGCTCGTAGATATTCTTCGGTGATCCGATCTGTTCGATCCGGCCGTTGTTCATCACCGCGATCTGGTCCGAAAGCGTCATAGCTTCGTCCTGGTCGTGGGTCACCATGAGCGTGGTGATACCAAGGCGCTTCTGAAGCTGGCGCATCTCGATCTGCATATTCTCACGCAACTTCTTGTCGAGCGCGCCGAACGGCTCGTCTAGCAGCAGGACGGCGGGCTCGATGATCAGTGCCCGGGCAAGCCCAACGCGCTGCTGCTGGCCGCCGGAGAGCTGGTGCGGCAGCCGCTCGGCGAATGAGGACAGCCGCACCATAGCGAGGGTGGCTGCGACGCGTTGCGCGACCTCTGCTTTTGCGACCTTCCGCATTTCCAGCCCAAATGCGAGGTTCTGCGCAACGGTGAGATGCGGAAATAGCGCGTAGTTTTGAAACAACATGCCGATATTGCGACGGTGAACGGGGACTTTCGTAACCTGTTCGCCGCCAATCAGAATATCGCCCGCCGACGGATCGATCAGACCGGCGATCATCCGCATGACGGTGGTCTTGCCGCAGCCACTTGGTCCGAGCAGGGACAGGACGTGTCCCTGCTCGACTTCGAAGGACAAACCCTTGACGGCCTGGGTGCCGCCGTAGCTCTTGGCGATATTCCTGACGGAAATATTCTTGCTGTGCAGGCCGAGATCGCTCATCGCCGTTACGCCGTGAAGATCTGGTTGATCTTTTCGATCCAGGCGGACCGGTTGGCATTCACATAGGCCCAGTCAGGACTGAACAGGCCAAGCTCGTCCATCTTGGTATCGGGATAAGCCAGCAGGCCGGCGATCTCGGGTTTGAAGCTCAAACCGGAAATGGCAGGGGCGGCAAGGGCGGTTTCGGCAAGGCCCTGTTGTACTTTCGCATCCAGCATGCGGTTCATGAATTCGGCACCCAGATCGGCGTTCGGAGCATTCTTGACCAGAACCTGGCAGTTGACGCCGGCGAAGGCGCCTTCCTTGGGGAAGCACATGTCGATGCTGGCGCCCTTCATCTTGTAAGGGTAGACATATTTGGAATATTCCGGCCCGCCGATCGCTCCCTGTCCCTGCGCCACCAGGAGCGCTGCATCATCGGTGCTGTAGAGGTTGAGGATATTGGGCTTCAGTGCTTCCAGTTTCGGCCATGCGGCATCCGTCAGATATTGTGCTTCCTTGTAAGGCTTGCCCGTCGCAACGGCCGCAGCGGCGATGACGGTGAAGACGCTGGGGGTCGTCTTGGTGCCGACCATGGAGATCTTGCGGGCGAAGCGGGGATCCCACAGCTCCGCATAACTTTCGAGCGGCTTCGTGGCGCTGGGATTGTAGAACAGGCCGGCAGACGAAATGGCAAGGCCCACACCATATCCATCGTTGAATACGAAGCGCGGATAGACCTTCTCCATGTTCGGCATCTTGTCGCGCGGAAGGGCGTCGATCAGGCCCTCGCGCTTGGCGATCTCGACGCCAAGGTCGTCGACGAACATGACGGTGAATTTTGGGGCATCTTTGGCAGCCCGCAGAAGGGCGATTTGGCCAAGCGTCGAGCCCTGCTGGGCTTCCACCTTGCAATCGAAATCCTTCTCGAACTGGGGCAGCACGCTTTTGCGCATAAATTCGCCCTGAGCGCCGCCCCAGATGCCGATCTGTATCGTCTTGCCGGCAGCCCAGCCGTTACGGACGAAGAAGGTCGGGGTGGCGAGCGCGGTTGCGGCAGCAGTCACGGTGAGGAATGTGCGTCTGTTGATTGCGGAGGAAAACTTCTCAGTCATTTCAGGCTCCTTTTGAGACGGGTGGGGTTCAATTGATCAGATTGAGGAGATCAGAAACTCATGGCGCGCCGAAGACCGGCAAGCCGCTCAAGCACGAGGACGATCGCGAGAGAAAAGAAGATCATCAGCGAGGCGATGGCCGCGATACCGGGATCGAACATCCGGCTGATCAACGACACCATCATCATCGGCAGAGGTACATGGCCGGCATCGAACAGCCACATGGAAACGGCATAGTTGTCGAAGGACGTGACGAAGGCGAAGAGGGCGCCGGCCACCAGTCCCGGAACGATCTGCGGGCGGGTGATGCGCCAGAAGGCAACGAACCGGCTAGCGCCCAGCGTACGCGCCGCTTCCTCCATGCTGGGATCGACGGTAACCAGGCTTGCCGAGACCGTGCGCACCACATAGGGCGTCGTGACCAGCACGTGGCCGATGAAGAGGTTGAGGAAGGCATTCTGCGAACCGATCGACGAAAACAGGCGCAGAAGTGCGATCCCCGTCACCAGCGTCGGGAAGATCAGCGGCGACAGTATCAGTCCCTGGATGATGCCTTTGCCCGGAAACCGGAGACGGACCAGGCCGACCGCCGTCGGCGTTCCTAGAATGACCGCGCCGATCGCGGTCACCGTGCTTAGCATGACGCTGAAGGTGAAGGAGTCGGTGAAGTCGGGCTCCGCCAGCACGTTGGCGTACCATTTCAGTGTGAAGCCTTGGGGCGGGAAGGTGACGAACGGGGTGTCCGACACGGACATGATGATCGGCATCGCCAGAGGCAGCATCAGGAAGATGACGATGATCGCCGTCAATGTGTAGATCAGCGGCGCGCCGCGTCCCAAACCAGTCTCAGACATCACAGGGCCTCCGAGGCACGAGAGCGGAACCGGCGTTCGATAAGCGCCATGTAAATCACGTTGATCAACAGCACGATCACGACCATGACCGTGGAAATCGCAGCGCCGAACGGCCAGTCGAATACAGACAGGATTTGCTCCTCGACCAGCGTGCCGAGCATCTTGGTGAAGTTTCCGCCAAGCAGCGCCGGCAGGATAAAGGAGCTGGCGGTGAGCGAAAACACCAGCGTGCAGCCTACGCCCAGGCCGGGAATGCTGAGAGGCAGCGTCACCCGACGGAAGACTGCGAACGCGGAGGCGCCGAGCGTTCTTGCCGCATCCTCGACCGCCGGATCGATCCGGCCGATAGCCGCAGCAAGCGGCAAGGCCATCATCGGCAGGAAGACCTGGACCGAGCCGATGACGATCGCCCATTCGGTATAGAGAATTTCGACCGAGCCAAACCCGAGCTTGGAGAGCGCCCAGTTCAGAACGCCGCTATTGCCGCCGCCCAGAATGATCCGCCAGCCATAAGCGCGCACCACGACGTTGACCAGAAGCGGCGCAATGACCAGGATCGTCAGGATGCGGCCGATCATGGCCGGTCCGCGGGCAATTACCAACGCCAGCGGATAGGCAAGAATGGCGGCAGCAAGCGTGGTGAACAGGCTAATGCGAAGCGTTGTCAGGACCACTTTTTGGTAAAGCGTTGCCGTCGCAAGGCGGGTGTAATTGACCAGCGTGAAGTCGCTTCCGAGCGAACCGTCGGGCATCTGCTGGAGGAAACTGTATTTGACCATCAACCCGACGGGTATGACAAAGACCACGAGGAAAAAGATTACCGCGGGTCCAAGCAACACCAGGGCCGTCAGGTACCGCCCGACCGTGGAAGTCTTGCCGGCGTCTGGCACAGTTGCCGTATCCGGTAGTATCGAGGTAGCTTGTAATGACATGGAATACCCGATCCTGAAGATATGGGTCAATTCATGTCAATAATTATGCATCAGATTGTCGACAAAACAATCAAAATGTGTGCGCAAAAATTGTCCATTAGCGCTGTAAATATAAGCATCGTGCTCAAGGATTAGTTTTGGCGGCGAGCCAAACGCGCGCACACAGTCTGCCGGCCTATCATGCATCTCATCAGATCGGGCGCTGACCGCAATATTTGATGGCCGATAGGTGGAAGCCTAAACGGTAAACACCTTGGCGAGGGATACGGCCTGGCGATCGTCCCGATCGAGATCCAGACGATCCTCGATGTTCGACAAATGCTCGGTCATCAGGGCGATTGCCCGCGACGTATCCTTGGCCTCGATGGCTTCGAGGATATGTTGATGCTCATGGTAGGAGCAGCTGGGTCTTCCAGGCCTCTCATAGGCCTGGATCACCAGGGACTCGCGCGTGATCAATTCGCCCAGAAATTTTGAAAGCAGGCTGTTGTCGGAAAATTGCGCCAGCAACGTGTGGAACTCGCCTGACAAGGCAATCATTTCCGGGTGGTCCCGCTCCTCGTCGGCGCGCTTTTCCTTGTCGATATGCTGCTTCAAGGCGCGCCGCTCGGCATTTCCGAGCTTTTTAGTGACGGCGGTAACGATCGTCGCTTCCAACCCTTTGCGCGCCTCGAACAGTTCGCGAGCATCCTTGACCGAGGGTTTCGCAACGGAGGCGCCGCGGTTGGGCTCGATGACGACCAGTCCGTCATAGGCGAGCCGCGAGAACACCTTGCGAATGCGGCTGCGGCTGACCGAAAAGATCTGGCGCATTTCATCTTCGCGCAGGCGCGTGCCTGGCGGCAGCTTCTGCCCCCCGATAGCATCGCGGATCTTCAAGTAGACGGCTTCCTCTATGGAATACTCGTCATCAGCGATTTGTGAGTCGGTCATGCCGGTATTCTAGATCAGCCTAGTTTCGTTGACAATATTGGTTGGGAACGTCAACCAGGCCAATTCTGAATTCGGAGTCCGGCGGGGTTGACGCGTTTCTTCGCAGCAGATCGCGCCAAAATCATCGTCACATTGATATTGTATTGTCTACAATCCTGTGTTTTATTATCGACACATTCCGCGTGCGGTCTTTTCCGTCTTGCTTGCTGCCGTCCGTCGCTAATTCACCGGAGATGCCGTATGACGCACGAACGTGCTGCAACCTTGTTTCGCGACGTGGCCATCTACGATCCCGCAGCAGCCACGGCGATGCGGGGGCCGCTCGACGTTCTGATCGAAGATGGGCGGATCACGAAGATTGCCGAGGCCTTAGAGCCACTGATAGGCGCCCGACAGATTTCCGGCGCAGACCGTCTTCTGATGCCCGGCCTGGTCAACGGGCATTTTCACTCCTCCGTCAACCACATGAAGGGCAGGTTGCCGGGACTGCCGCTCGAAATCTTCATGCTCTACGAATCTCCCGCGCTCGACGTCCTGACGCCGACGCCGCGCGAAGCCTATCTGCGCACGATGCTTGCGGCGATCGAGATGCTAAAAAACGGGACGACCGCCGTCCAGGACGACGCCTTCTTCGTGCCACGCCCGACGCCCGAGATCATCGATGCCGTCTGCCAGGCCTATTCCGATAGCGGCATCCGCGCGACGGTCGCGCTCGACGAGCCGCAAGTGCCCGAGCTGGACAAGCTTCCATTTCTTACCAACATCGTCCCCCCGGATGTTCGCGCCGAGCTATCAAGATCGCCTGCCCTCGGCAAGGAGGACCTACTCGGGCTCTACGGCCATCTCATCGCAAAATGGCATGGCCATGCGGAGGGACGCATTCGCGCGGCGGTTTCCTGCTCGGCGCCGCAGCGCGTCACGCCGGACTATTTTCACGCTCTCGACGATCTCAGCCGTAGCCATCAGCTGTCGTTCTATGCGCATATGTTGGAAACCAAGCTTCAGCGGGTGCTGGGGTTCGAGAAATATGGCGGCCGTTCCCTGGTTCGTTATGTCCATGATCTCGGCCTGCTGTCGGAGCGAATGAACATCATCCATGCCATCTGGGTCGATGATGACGACCTCGATCTGATCGCCGCATCCGGTGCGGTCGTCGCCCACAATCCGGTCAGCAATCTGCGGCTCGGCAGCGGCGTCATGCCGTTTCGCCGCATGCGCGAGCGCAACATCCCGATCTGTCTCGGCGTCGACGAAGCGATTGCCGATGATGCGGTCAACATGTGGTTGGTAATCAAGACCGCGGGCATGATCCACAACCTAACCGAGGCCGACTACCGCCGCTGGCCGCAGGCGCACGAGATTCTGGACTGCGCGATCCTAGGTGGAGCGCGGGCGATGGGAATGCATGGCCAGCTTGGACGGGTCGAGGAAGGCCAGATCGCCGATCTGACGCTGATCGACCTGAAAACGATCGCCTATTCACCGCTCAACGATCTCCAGCGCCAGCTCGTCCATTGCGAGGATGGACGCTCTGTCGTGATGACCATGGTGGCCGGCCGGATAGTCGCCGAGTCCGGCACGACGACTTTAGTCAACGAGGCGGACATTCTTGCCGAGGCAAGGGATGTGTTTGCCCGCAAGGCGCCGGCGCTTGCCGATGCGGCAGCGGCAATGAACCGACTGCTGCCATTCTATGACGAGATGTATTTCAAAGCGTCGGCCATCGATGTCGGCATGAACCGCAAACTGGGCTAGGCAGAAATTCAATGAGTGCTCGTCAGCAGTGGTATCCGTACTCCGCCATCACCCAGCGCCCGAAAACCCGCTGGCCGAACGGCAAGCGCTTGGCAGTATACGTGGCGCTTGGCGTCGAGGAGTATGCATTTGGCGAGGGGCTGACGGAAAACCTCATTTCCGGAACATCCCACCCTGATATGGCCAACACCGCCTGGCGGGATTACGGCAATCGCGTCGGCGGATTTCGGCTGATCGAGCGCCTCAAGCAGTTCGGCATCCGGCCGACGATCCTGTTGAACACAGATGTCTATCAGACATCGTCAGCCATCACGGATGCGGCGAGAGACGCCGGCGCCGAGTTCGTCGCGCATGGACTGTCGAACTCCGATACGCTGGTGACGATGGAGTCTGTCGAGGAAGCGCTTTACATCCGCGAGGTCGCGGCGCAGATCGCCGGCCAAGAGGGCAGATCGCCGCTCGGCTGGTCCAGCCCCTGGCTCGCCCACAGTCCCACCACGCTCGACAACCTGCAAGCCGAGGGCATCCGATATCTCCTGGATCTCCGTCTCGATGATCAGCCGGTCTGGCTGACGACCAGCCATGGCAAGCTTCTTTCGATCCCCTATGCACTCGAGATTAACGACAGCTCGACCATGATCGGGCGCCAGACAGCGGCAGGTGATTTCACCGCGATGATCGTCGACGAATTCGACGAACTGCTGGAGGCCTCAGAAGAGCGGGCTCTAGTGATGAGCATCGTCGTGCACTCGTTCATCTCCGGGCAGCCATTTCGCCTGAAGGCGCTGACCCGGGCGCTGGAGCATATCAGCCGCCATTCCGATAATGTCTGGTTCACAACACCGGACGAAATTGCCAGTGCCGTTTTGGAGTGTCCTGACTTAGCCGTTAAGTGAAGTGGTCAACCAAGCTTGGCGTATCAACGAGGCCGAAGGTTCGGTTCCCATCAAGGGCGTAAAGAAACCGTGGCGGTGCCTCTTGAAATCGGCCATATGCTGGGGTCGGATCGATGCACCGCCACCGTGATCGTTCAAACTCCCTCGGCTTCTTCCCCGAACAGCTTGCCAGCTCCAGCCCAGTCCGACGGAGCTACGTCCTCGAAGATCACATAGATGTAGTTAGGGTCGGTTCCGGTATTTTTGACGATGCTTTCGGTGATCTCGGCAGCAACCGCCTTCTTCGCCTTGGCATCCTTGCCGCTGAACCAGCTCACACGTACGACGGGCATTGGTAGTCTCCTTGATGATGGCGGCGTGGTTGCCGCCCGTTGAAATATTCATTCGATAAAGTGGAAACGTCAGACGCGTGGTCCGATGAACTCGACGGTGATGCCGTTCTTGTCGCGGGTATAGACGCAGAAGTTTCCGACATTCGGCCCGGCGCTGACGGGAAGCGGCTCGTGGACGGGGTGGAAACCATAGGCATCAGCGACATGCAGTGCCCGGTCGATATCGGTGACATCGAACGCCAGGTGGGTGAAGCCGGTATCGCAGGGGCGCAGGGTGTCGGTTCGCTTGCGGTCGTCGGGCTTTACGTAGTTGATGATTTCCAGCCGATGGCCCGGCGCCTGTACATAGGCGATGATGACGTCGGCGCCTTTGACGCCCACCACGGCTTCCATATTCGCCGGATCGCGTGGTCCCTTTTCCAGAAGTGGAAAGCCGAGGCCCTCCACCAGAAAACCGATGACCCGATCGAAATCGTCGTCGCTGATCGTGTAGCTCGTATGGTTGAAGCTCTTCACAAATCCGGGTGAGGTGTTCGTCATTGCTCTTGTCTCCTTCATGCTGATCGGCTGCTGGTCGGGCTCGATCAGTCGTCCTGATCGCCGACGATCACCACGATCTTGCCATTGGCTTGGTTGTTCTCCATGCAGGTGTGCGCCTCAGCGATCTGATCGAGCCTGAACGTTGGGCCGATCTTGATCGGTAGGGCGCCCGAGGCCACCTGATCGACCAGGGCCTGCATCGGCATATCCATAAAATCCCGCGCCTCGCCGCTGTAGGTGGTCAGAGAAACCCGGTTCGGGATCGCGTCCATCGGCGCGAAATCCTTCAGCTCCCAAGTGTTGCCGACGATCCCGGCCATGCAGACGACACCGCCCCTGTCCGCTGACAACAGCGAGTTTTGCAGTGTCGTCGTCCCGACGAGTTCGAGGATCTTGTCGAACCGATGCGCGCCGCGTTGGATTTCGCCGTCATCGACAATCACGCGCTGCGCGCCGCATTCCCACAGTAGGGGAGCGCGCTCCTTGTTTCGTGTGGTCGCGCTGACATGGGCGCCAGCCTGGCGTGCAAGGGCAGTGGCGGCCATGCCGACAGAGGTCGTGCCACCGCGGATGAGGAGCCGATCGCCCTCTGTCACCTTGAGCGAGGAAAACAGCGCCCCCCAGGCGGTCTGGAGCTTTTCGGGGAGAGCGCCGAGGACCTGCCATGAGAGATCCGTCACGAGGCTCCTGACCTGGGATGCCGGCACGCAGGTGTATTGCGCATAACTGCCATCAAAGGCGCGGCCCATTCCGCCCATCACGGTGGCGACGGCTGTGCCGACAGCAAATTCGCCGTCTGGCGCACTATCGATAATTCCGACCGCTTCGATGCCGAGGATGCGGGGAAATTTGACGCTCGGGGAATGCCCATGACGGGTGAACAGTTCGGACCGGTTGAGACCAAAAGCCTTGACGTTGATCCGAACCCACCCCGGGCCCGGCTCGGGGACCGGGCGATCCTCGATGACCAGCTGTTCGGGACCTCCCGCGGTGTGGATGACCGCTGCCTTCATCATACCGGTCATGCCTTAGCTCCTTCAGCGCCAGGCGATGGCTTTGGTCTCAAACGACTTGCGATGGCGAAGCCGAGGATCGAAAACAGCAGAACCGACATGATGAGAGGGGTCGCCGTCCCGTCAAACAGAAGGCCGACCGGGATTGCGAGCATTGTGCCGATGATCATCGTGGTCGAGGCAACGACGGAGGAACCAATTCCCGCCATGTTACCGATCGGGTCCATGGCAAGCGCGTTGAGATTGCCCATCGTAAACCCGTGCATCAGAAAGACGCCGATGGCCCAGGCGAGAAAGATCCAGAAGACGACGTCGGACGGCAGCACATCGCCGGCGAATAAAGCCGCGACGATCAACGACGAGACGACCTGGCCGAGAAATGCCGTGCGAACAAGCCGGGCGGCGCCGGTGGATTGCACCATGCGTCCATTCACAAAGCCCGAGACGAGCACGGCCAGCGCGAGAAGGGCAAAGTAAAACGGGAAGGTCGAGGCGCGTCCAAACGCCTTGTCGAAGATTGGCTGGATCGATGCAAGAACACCGAACAGGATGGCCATGTTGAAGACCTGGCCCATGATCGGAATTCGAACGGCGGCAATTGCAAGCACGTCACGGCCGCGACGGATCGTATCAACCACGCTGAGGCTCGCATCTCGGTGCTCCAGTGTTTCCGCGATCGAGAGGAATGCAAAAGCTCCAAGCAAAGCCGACAAGACGGCAAACGTCACGAAAATCGCCGGCCAGCCGATCGTGGCGACCAATGCGCCCCCCATCAGAGGGGCGAGAGCCGGCATGGTCGCAAAGATCATCATGGCGAAGCTCATCAAGCGCGCCATGCGATCGCCCTCGAACCTATCTCGGACCAGCGCCGTCGTGGCGACATAGGCCAGAGACGCACCGATGCCCTGAAGAAAGCGTGCTGCGATGACGAGGCTGATCGTTGGGAGCGCAAGTGCGGCCAGGGAGGCGACGGCATAGAGGGCGCATCCGGCGAGAATAACCGGCCGGCGTCCGTAGCGATCCGAAATCGGTCCACCGAGCACGTTGCCAAAACCCATGCCGAGCACAAACCCGGTCACCAGAAACTGGATCGCGTTGCCGTCGACAGCGAAAGCACTCGATATTGCAGGCAGTGCCGGCAGGATCGTGTCTATGCCAAGCGAGCCCATGGCGAAGACGGCACCGACAAAGACGACGAAGCGTGCCGGGATGGGATCTGATTGAGGAGAACAATGCGTCATGGAGGGCCCGATGGAAAGATCAGCCACATCATGAATTTGAAACACATCCGGAAAAATGCTTAGTTCAGCAAAACACTTGAAACGGATTGGTTCGAATGGATCGGTTGGCCGCGATGTCGGTATTCGTCAAAGCGGTCGAGCTCGGCTCGTTCAGTGCTGCCGGCGATGCGTTGGATATGTCCCCGCAGCTTGTTGGAAAGCATGTCCTGAAGCTCGAGCAGCATCTGGGAGTGCAACTGCTCAACCGCACGACCCGACGGCAGAGCCTGACGGATTTTGGACGATCTTATTACGAGCGATGCCGGATCATTCTGGCCGAGGTCGAAACCGCCGAAGGCATGGCGGCTGCCACGAAGGCCAAACCCAGCGGACGGCTTCGGGTCAATGCACCGGTGAGCTTCGGCATGTACACGCTCGCGCCAAGGCTGCCTGAATATATGAAGCTATTTCCGGAGGTGTCGGTCGAGCTTGTCCTGTCCAACCGCATGATCGATCTGGTGGATGAGGGGTTCGATGCCGTCTTCCGTGTCGGCGAGCTTTCCGATAGCGGCCTGATCGCGCGCTCGCTTGCGCCGTATAAGCTGGCGCTCTGCGCGGCGCCGTCCTATTTCGAGGGTCGGTCTGCTTTGCAGCACCCGTCCGAGCTCTCCGATCATGAATGCCTGGTCTACGCGCATTCAGAACTGAGAACCGTCTGGACGTTCAAAGGCCCCGATGGGATGGTCACCGTCCCAATCAAGGGACGGTTTGTCGCTGATCACGGTGAGCCGCTGCTGTGTGCTGCGCGGGCCGGTCTCGGCATCATCTTGCAGCCGCTCGAGCTTCTCGAGGGTGATCTTGCGCTCGGGACGCTTGTTGAGTTGCTGCCAGCATTTCGCGTGATCGAACGTCCGCTCCATATCCTTCACGCTGCCGACCGGCGCCCGACGCCGAAGTTGCGGTCGTTCGTCGATTTCGCAGCCCAGACTTTTGGATAGCGTTCATTTCAAACCCGCAGCGATCGCAGCCAGCCGATACGTGGGTTTAAATACCATCAAGACCTGGATGCCAAGTCGGCCAGATCCTTCAGGCCGCGATGCTTGGACATGGCAGTCTCCAGCGCCGGTAGGGTATTATGGCCCTCGCGATACAGGGTTATGATGATTGCTGCGGCGAGCTCGGCTTCCGGGCTGTCCTTGAGAACGCGGTTTTCAACAAGCCAATCGTCGAACGCCTCCTCGATGAACTGCAACTCAGTCGGGCCGAATGGCCTTTCCAGAAACGCACGCATACCCTTCCCCTTCTTTGTGGCGCCGATATGGGAAATCGAGCCTGATCGGTCAAGACCGAATTACAGTCGATCAACCTCGGAGGGATCTACGAGCCCCGCTGGCATCTCACGCTGATTTCATTGCGGAAAGGCCTTGCAGAGCCGTGCCGGCGCCATAAATCTGCCACCGACAGATCGGGAACAAGGCGCGGTCACGCAATGGAAATGTAGAGCGGGTACCAATGCGGAGCGAAGCGGGGAAGACTTTCAACGGGACGGACGAGATCTCTAGGCTTATCGAGAGCGGAAGCTGGGACGATTCCATCCTCGGCGCGCCGTCGACATGGCCCCTCTGTCTCAGATCCGCTGTCGATATCATGCTGCCGGCAATGGCCCAGATCGTGATGTTCTGGGGCCCCGACCTGGTCGCGCTCTACAATGAGCCCTACGCGCCGACGATCGGCCAACGACACCCCAAGGCGTTTGGCCGGCCGGCGCGAGAGAACTGGGCCGAACTCTGGGATGATCTCGAGCCGCTCCTGCGCCGGGTGATGGAGACCGGCGAGACGGTGGCGGCAAAGGATCGTCCCTTCTACATCGAGCGGCACGGCTATCCGGAAACCGTCTATTTCGACATATCCTATTCGGCCATTCGCGACGAACATGGCGCGGTCCGCGGCGTCTTCTGCATCGTCAACGAGACGACCGATCGCGTCCGCGCCGATCAGGCATTGCAGGCAAGCGAGGAAAGGCTTCGGGCAGTCATATCCCAGTCGGCCGCCGGCATTGGCCAGGGAAGCCTGGAAGGCAAGATCCTGCACATCAACCGGCGGTTCTGCGAGATCGTCGGCTATGAGGAGGGCGAACTTCTCGGCAAAAACATCGCGGACATCACTTATGCCCATGACATGCCTGAGCAGACCCGCCTGTTCAACCGTCTGGCCACGACCGGCGAAAGCTTCGACATGGAGAAGCGCTATGTGCGGAAGGACGGTAGCCTGGTCTGGGTGAACAATACGGTCTCTGCTCTGCGCGATGACGAAGGGCGGATCCACCAGGTTGCTGTCATCTCGGTCGATATCACCGAGCGCAAGCAGGCGCAGGAAGCCGAACGCAGACTGGCCTCGATCATCGCGTCCTCTAACGACGCCATCCTCGGCATCGATCTGGCCATGAACATCACGGCCTGGAACGGCGGGGCTGAACGTCTTTATGGCTACAAGGCTGAGGAGGTCCTCGGTCAATCCGTCCTGATGCTCGTGCCGGAAGACAGGCTCGATGAAGAGCCGGCACTTTTACAACAGATCAGGGCAGGGGCCCCGGTTGATGCGTATGAGACGAAGCGCCGGCGTAAGGACGGACGTTTGGTCGACGTTCTGCTCAGCGTCTCACCGATCTATGACTCGGCCGGCAGGATTGTTGGCGCCTCGAAAATCGCCCATGACATCTCCGCGAAGAAGGAGGCGGAGCGGCTTCAGGCTGTGCTGATTGGCGAGCTGCATCACCGGGTGAAAAACGTCTTTGCAACGGTCATCGCTATTGCTCGCCAGACATTGGCCAAGGCGACAGACACCCAGGATGCTGTCGCGGCATTCGAAGCACGCTTGTCGGCAATGGCGCACGCCCACGATCTGCTTGCCGAAGGAGACTGGCAGAGTGCCGATCTCACGGCGGTGGTCGAGCAGGCCGTTGCGCCATACCCGCCGGAGCGCTTCGAGATTTCTGGGCCGTTGGTTCTCCTGCCACAAAAGGCTGTCGCCACACTGTCGCTCGCCCTTCACGAACTTGGAACCAATGCCGCTAAATACGGCGCGCTCTCCGTTCCGACAGGACGGGTGTCAATCATCTGGACCTATGACCCCAACACCTCGGCTCTCAGCCTCCGCTGGCAGGAAAAGGGTGGGCCGACGGTCGCTCAGCCGACGAGGAAGGGTTTTGGATCTCGCCTAGTCGAGCGCTTGTTGGCGGCGGAGCTCAACGGTACGTCGGCAATCGTCTATGACGCTGCCGGCGTCGTCTGCGAAATCGAGGCCGTCCTTCTACCGCACGCCACAAAATGACCGGCAGGAACGAATCCATCCGCCGCGACTTCTGTCGTGGCTTAACTCAATCAGGATCATGATGCAGGAAAAGGATCAAAATCGACGTGACGCTCGCAGCGCCGGAGATCGCCTGGTCGCCGGGCATGTCAGCGAAGACCCGTTTGCGGCGGCGTTCAAAGCCACGCGCATGCCGATGATCGTCACGGATCCCAGCCAGGCCGATAATCCGATCATCTTCTGCAACGAGGCATTCAGAAAGCTGACCGGTTACAGCGACGAGGAAATCATCGGCCGGAACTGTCGCTTTCTGCAGGGGCCTGAAACGGACCGGGAGACCGTCGCCAAGATCCGCGACAGCATCGCGGCAGGGCGGGATGTGGCTGTCGACATTTTGAACTACCGCAAGGATGGCAGCACGTTCTGGAACGCCGTCTTCATCAGCCCCGTGAGGGACGAAGCGGACAAGATCATCTATTTCTTTGCCTCCCAGCTTGATTTCACGACGGTCAAGAGCCGGGAAGCGGACCTTGCGGCGGCTCGCCACCAAGCCGAGGCCGAGGTCGCAAAGCATACGGCCAACCTTCGTGCGGCGCTGGATGCTCGAACGATGTTGGTCCATGAGGTCGATCATCGGGTGAAGAACAACCTCTTGACGATGGCCTCGATCGTCAAAATGCAGGCGCGGATCACCAAAGACGATCGGCAAAGACACACACTGATGTCGGTCCTCAACAGAATTGAGGCTCTGAGCACGGTGCAGCGCAAGCTGTTCACGCTCGACGACGTCTCGAAATTCGACATGTCGGAATTCACCCGCGAGCTGGTGACGGATCTGGTCGATGCCACCGGCCGAAAGGACATTCGCCTGTCTCTGGATCTCTCCCCGCTGCTCGTGCCGGCCGTCAAAGCGACGCCGCTGTCCCTGATCGTCAACGAGTTGGTCGGCGACGCCGTTCGCCGCGGATTGAGCGACGGCGGTGGCGACATCCATGTTGTCGTCCGGCGGCTGAACGGTCACTTCCTGATCCGTGTCGAAGACACGTCGGAACCGGTCGAGCCGGATAGCGAGAGCGCCCAGCTCGGAAAAATGTTGCTTGAAGCGTCGGCCTTGCAGCTGGGCGCCGAAATCGAACGAAAGCAGGACGGCCGAAAGACGGTCGTCGATGTGGTGCTGCTTGTCGGCGACCATCAGGAGAATGCGCATTGAAAGTCATGATCGTCGAAGACGAAATGCTGCTTGCCATGGAGCTGGAAAGCGAAGTGGAGATGGCAGGCCATCAGGTCACAGGTCTTGCTATGAGCAGCACACAGGCACGCGAACAGATCGGGGCTTTAAAGCCGGACTTCGCGTTCGTTGACATCCATCTCATGGACGGCCCGACCGGGATCGATGTTGGGCGCGAACTAGCGGCTGCCGGCATCCCCTATGTCTTCGTCAGCGGAAACATCAAGCGGATCCCGCAGGATTTTGCCGGCGCGCTCGGTGCAATCGAAAAACCCTACACGATGAATGGCATGAAGAATGCGCTGGTCTATGTCTCGGCAATCATCCAAGGGGACGATAGCGGTGCCCCGCCAGCGAGCCTTGTTTTGGCTGAAGATGCAAATGCTGGCCGACGTTCTGGCTGAACGTCGGGGACGCGGTTAAATCGACCTTAGGATGACGCCGGAGATTGGAAGACGTCAGTGTCACGGCGTGCGATTGCCACTGTGTTCCGTTGGATCGTAATTAATATCGAAGTCCTTCTCCTTCTTCTGGCCCGGCGGCGTCCGATTGACGGTCGCGTCTTCGGAACCCGTCATAACTGTTGGCTTAGCGCTGTGTACGCCAGTCGCGTGGGGATCTGCCTGCGAAGGCGCGTACTGGCCCTTTGCATCGTCCTGTGGCTTTGCCATTTGCTTTCTCCATTGTTTGAGGTTTCAGCATCATATGATCGGTTTGCCGCCGGTAACTGCGATGGTTGCTCCCGACACATAGCTCGACAGCGGATCGGCCAGCATCACGTAAGCAGTCGCGAGTTCGGCGGGCTGGCCGGGTCGCTGCATTGGTACCTGCTTGCCGAAGTTCTTCACGTTCTCATCCGGCATGGTCGACGGGATAAGGGGCGTCCAAATCGGCCCAGGTGCAACGGAATTGGCGCGAATACCTTTGTCGGCCAGCATCTGAGCAAGGCCTGCCGTGAAATTCTGGATCGCGCCCTTCGTTGTGGCATATGCGAGCAGATGCGGGCTTGGACTATCGGCGTTGATCGACGTCGTATTGATGATCGCGCTGCCGGGCTTCATATGTGGCACGGCGGCCTTGGTCAGATAGAACATTGCATGGATGTTGGTGCGGAAAGTCACTTCCCACTCTTCGTCTGAAATGTCCCCGATTTCGCTGAAGCTCGCCTGGTGGGCGGCGTTGTTGACGAGGATATCGATGCCGCCGAGCTGCGAGACCGCTGTGTCGATGATTTCCTTGCAGTGTGGAGCGTACTGAATGTCGCCAGGCACCAAGATCGCCTTACGTCCGGCCTTTTCGATCCAGGATTTTGTTTCCTCAGCATCCATGTCTTCGTCCAGATACGAAATTAGGACATCGGCGCCTTCGCGGGCAAATGCAATCGCGACGGCGCGCCCGATGCCACTGTCGCCACCGGTAATCACGGCCTTCTTTCCCGCCAAGCGGCCAGAGCCTCGATAGCTCACTTCACCATGATCGGGCAGGGGGGACATCGCTTCAGTTGTGCCGGGCATGTCCTGTCGTGGAGTGTCAAAAGGCGGTGTTGGATAGTTGGTCATTCTCACTCCTTGCATTACGAATATGGGAAAGGCAGGCATCTCGCGATGCCCGCAATTGTCACGATTATGCGCTGCGCGCCTGCGCCGGATGACGGCCTTCGGCAAATTCCTCAATGATCTTGGCGCAGAATGCCGGCAAATCATCCGGGGTCCGGCTGGTGACCAGTCCTTTGTCCGTTACAACTTCCTGGTCGATCCAGGTGCCGCCGGCATTTCGGATGTCGGTCGACACTGTCGGATAGGAGGTCAGCGTGCGCCCTTTGACCACGTCCGCCTCCACAAGGATCCAAGGGCCATGGCAGATGACGCCGACTGGCTTTTGCTGGACAAAGAAGTCGTGGACAAAGGACACTATCTGCGCGTTGCCGCGCAATGTATCTGCTCCGACGCTGCCGCCCGGGATGACCAAGCCATCGAAATCAGATGCCGAGACTTCGGCGACGGTCTTGTCGATCGTGAAGCTCGAACCCGGGTCAAGATCGTTGTTGACCGTCTGGACCTCGCCCGCTTCTACGCCGACTACAGTGACCGTTGCGCCAGCCGCTTCGACGGCGTTCTTCGGCTCGACAAATTCCGGTTCTTCGGTGCCTCGGGGCGCCAGCAGGATTGCGATCTTCTTGCCTTCCAGGGTCATGCTATTCTCCGTTTGTTGTAGGCAATCACGGCGCTCGGCCGGTTGAGATACGTACACGCGTAACGCGCACTCTGATCCGGGCCGCCGTGTCTGAGTGAAGGTATGGTGTTGGTTCGTGTGACCTCAGGAGAACCGTCACACCGATGGAAGGTTCCTGGATTGGTGTGCGACGCATTTTCGCCGGCTCACGTCGAAGCTGACGATCGATAGTGAATGGTTAGATTACGAGGCGCTCCTGACCACGGAGTCTTCAGGGGCTGTACGGTACCGCACGGTTGATGGCCTGATCCGGAACCTGTCAGACGTTAAGCCGTTTTGTCCGGCCTTCCATCACAACAAGCTCGTCGAGCCTCATGACACGTATCGCCATCATTGGTTCCGGTCCCACCGGCATCTACACCCTCATGGGCCTAGTTGCCTCTCAGCAATCGCTTACGGTCACTGTGTTCGAAGCGCTACCAGATCCCGGGAAAGGCACGCCCTATCATCCGGCGGTCAATGATAAGGCGATGCTTGCCAACATCGCGAGCATCGAAATCCCTCGCATCGTCGATACGCTTATCGAATGGCTGAGTGGACATTCTGATGCCGCCTTGCAGCAGCTCGGACTTGAACGGGCACGGATCGGTGAGCGCGAATTTTATCCCCGCGTCGTGCTTGGAGAGTTTCTGGCAGATCAGTTCTGGAAGCTGGTGGATCACGCGAAGGCCCGCGGCCATACCGTCGCAATCAGGGCGAACACCACGATCACCGATATCCGCCTGGAAAAATCTCACGTCGCGCTGGTCGCTCATCAAGGTGATGAACCGGAAACCACGGAAAACTTCGACCATGTCGTCATGGCGACTGGTCATGATTGGCCGGAAAACACGGAGGTAACGCCGGGCTACTTTATCTCGCCTTGGCCCGCCAGCGCCATCAAGCGCATCGGGCCGGTGGAGGTGGGCATTCTCGGAACGTCCCTGAGCGGCATCGATGCTGCTGTCACGGTTGCCACCGCTCACGGGATCTTCCTGCGTGATGAGCAAGGGCAGCTTGCTTATCAGCCCACGACCAACGGGCTTCACATGACAATGATGTCTCGGAAAGGGCTCCTGCCGGAAGCAGACTTCTTCTGCCCGATACCCTACGAACCTCTCCAGTTTTGCACGCCGGAGGCCGTCGATGCTGCTATCTCGCGGGGACCGGCAGGTTTATTGGACAATGTATTCGAGTTGTTCAGAGCCGAGCTCGGGGCGGCCGACCCGGACTACGCCTCATCGATTGGCCTGGGACTTGCAACAATCGAAGACATTGCTGAGCGATACTTCCGCAAACGGGAAGCAATGGACCAGTTCATCGCAGCGGCCCGAAATCTCGCCGAGGCGAAGAAGAACAAGGTGGGGAGGATCACGGTTCAGTGGCGGTACACGATCCTTCGCATGCACGAAGTGATAGCACGCGCCGTTCCACATCTCGATGCCGAGGATCTGAAGCGCTTTCATACGCATTTCAAGACGGTGTTTGTCGATGACTATGCCACGGTCCCACATGAGTCCGTGGAGCGTCTGCTTGCCCTTCACAACGCAGGAGCGCTGGATATCATGACGCTTGGCACCGACTATGAGATCGATCGGCCGGAGAACAGTCCAGGCGTGACGGTCACTGTCGAAGGGCGTCAGACCCATTATGCGGCATTTATCGATGCGACGGGGCAGCATGCGGCCTCCGCCTCCGATCTCCCGTTCCCGAGCCTGAAACATCCCGGCCTCGTCAAAGAATCCGCGACGGAAACGTCAGCGGAGATGTCAGCACATCTGAGACGCACCGGTGGGATCGATGTTGACCAAGCATTTCGGCCCATCATCGATCAGCCTGTCTCAAGAAACCTCTACTGTGTCTCGGTTCCATTCTTGCTGCACAAGCTCCCTTTCATTCAAGGCATTACGAGTGCACGTGACATGGGAGACATCGTCTCAAAGGCGATCATTGCGGCAACACAAAAAGCAGAGAACTCTCTGATTACGGCGCTGGATCAGGAAAATACAAACTCGTCGCCGACCGATAGTCTGCCAGCCTGTGCAACGGAGGCATAGACTCCAAAGCATCGGCCGCGCTGCCTGACGATTGTCCGCAGAATTTCCGGTTCTTCAGGCAATCCCGGCTGCGCCACCATAGTCATGCCGCACCGCTTGGTCCTTTCGGTGATGTTTCCCATGACACCGCCACAGGCCCAGCTCCGACCCAGCCAATCCTCCTCATAACTTTCGGTCTCTAATACGACGTTAGGCCTGAACCGTCGGCGGTCTATCTGGCTGCCTGGGGTGAGCGATGCCAGATCTGTAAGGCTTTTGGTAGTCAGGAAGTGGAGTGACGCAAGGTCATACCTCGGTTGCAAATAATTGGCTGTCGACCCGTCATTTTCGAGAGAAGACCCCTTGGGCCGGACGCCGCATCGAAATCCCATGAGTTCGCTTAGTGCAACGTCGAGGCTGGGGTCGATCGTTTTCATTTTCCACGTACTTGATGAGACCAGCACCTCATCGCCAGATCTACGTGCCGACAGCATCAGGGCAGGGCGCCAACGTGGTGTCGTTTCCGGTGAAGCGACCTCTCCGGTATCGAGATCGACCAGGAGGTGCGTGCGATCTCCGTCGATCCCATCATCGCCGACCGAAGCCGCATTCAGACCCTCACCACCGATCGAGGATATGGGATAGCGCCAGATCTCTTTGACTGTGCCCACGGTCTCACTCATCCAAAGCCCCCTCGCGGTTATTGACAGCGTGGAACACCGCCTGCTGCCTCCGGGTTCCCTATCGGTATGATGTGTTGAAAGGTTTGCGGATGGCGGAGATTATTTGCGCGGCGTTTATCAACAATGGACGGGTGCTGCTTGTGAGGCGCGCAGCCCATCGAAAATGGTCTGCGAACAAGTGGGATCTGGTCGGAGGTCATGTCGAAAAGGGTGAGGGGCTCGATGTCGCTCTGGTGCGCGAATGCCAAGAAGAGGTGGGCTTGACGCCCCGCGCTTTCGATCACGTTGCTACGCTCTATGAAGACGACGATCGGAAGAAAAAGTCGCCCTTCCATATCTTTAGGGTGCCTATCTGGGATGGTGGTAATGCTCGCTTGTTGGGACACGAACATTCGGAGCTTGGCTGGTTTGCAGTTGACGGCTTTCTTGATGCCGAGCTTGCGTTCAACGCATACCGCGACGTGGTGCTGCCATTGTTGCAGACCGATCAGTACAAGTGAAACAGCTAGGCGCTCATATTTCGTACGTTGCCGTACGAAGCTGATTATCACTCGTTTCCCCCGGAACTGTGATCGAAAGGCGTCGTTCTGATCCAGGATCTTCAATCAGGAAGACCAAGTCCCAGGGATCACTCAAATGAAACATCTCCTTCTCACGGCTAGCCTCGTCCTTTGCGCCGGCGGTGCGTTCGCGCAGTCGGCAACAGAATCGACCGGCGTAAACTCCGCTCTCGGTGTCGCACCGAAAACCGAGGACTTCATCATGGAGGCCTCCGCCAGCGACGTCTTCGAGATCGAGTCCAGCAAGCTCGCTCTGCAAAAGGGAAACGATGCAACAAAGGCGTTCGCACAGCAGATGGTCACCGATCACGAGAAGACCACCGCGGAGCTAAAGGCGCTTCTCGCTTCCGGCAAGGTGCAGGGCAATCCTGTTGCAACGCTGACCGAGGATTTCAAGGAGGAGGTGGACGAGCTCGCCAAGCTCGATGGTGACGACTTCAGCGAGGAGTATATTGACGACCAGGTCGAAGCACACGAGGATGCCGTCGATCTGTTCAAGCGTTACGCCGAAGGGGGCGAGAATGCCGAGCTGAAGGCGTGGGCGGCAAAGACCCTGCCCGCCCTGGAGCATCATTACCAGATGGCGCAGGACCTCGATAAGTAGCCTCGTCTCATACGGCCGCTGTCACGCGGCCGTTTTCTTTTCACGACCGCCATCGATCACTCGGAAGGAACAGATATGAAAGCGCTGACCTGGCATGGAAGCGGCGACATTCGCTGCGAGCAGGTAGACGATCCTGTCATCGAGGATGACCGCGATGCGATCATCAGGGTGACAAGCTGCGCCATTTGCGGCTCTGACCTCCATCTTTACGGCGGTTTCGTGCCAGGCATGCATCATGGTGATGTCATGGGCCACGAAACCATGGGCGAGGTCGTTGAGGTCGGTCGCGGGAATTCCAAACTCAAGGTTGGTGACCGCGTGGTCGTTCCCTTCACCATCTCATGCGGTGAATGTCGACAGTGCCAATGGGGGCAGTTTTCGCTTTGCGAGCGATCCAATCCGAACGGCGCCATGCAAGCAGAACAGATCGGCTATCCGACTGCCGGATTGTTTGGCTACTCCGAAATGTACGGCCGTTTTCCGGGCGGCCAAGCCGAATATCTGCGCGTACCCTATGCCGACGTCGGTCCGATCAAGGTGCCGGACGGTCTGAGCGACGAGCAGGTCCTGTTTTTGTCCGACATTTTCCCAACAGGATATATGGCCGCCGAAAACTGCAATATCCAGCGGGGACAAACGGTCGCCGTTTTCGGTTGTGGGCCAGTTGGTTTGTTTGCAATCAAGTCGGCGTTTCTGCTTGGGGCCGAGCGGGTGATTGCAATCGACACCGTGCCAGAACGCTTGGCGCTTGCGCGAGGGGCGGGCGCGGAGACGCTGGACTATGCGGATGAAGACCTGCAGCAACGTATTGTCGACATGACTGGTGGAAAGGGACCTGATGCTGTGATCGAAGCCGTCGGACTTGAGAGCCATGGTGCCGGCGGTTTTATGGAGACGATGCAAACGAAGCTGTCGGCAACAGAACGTCCCTACGCTCTAAGCCAGGCCATCCTGGCATGCCGTCCGGGCGGAACGGTTTCACTGCCTGGCGTATTCATCGGGCCGGCCGTCCCCGCGCCGCTCGGCGCGGTTGTCGGAAAAGGGCTGACGCTCAAGACCGGCCAAACCCACGTTCAGAAATACCTCGAGCCGCTGATGGATCTGATCATCGATGGCAAGATCGACCCGTCTTTTCTCATCACGCATCGCATCGGTCTCGAAGAAGGGCCAGAAGCCTACAAGACGTTTCGGGACAAAGCCGATGGATGCGTGAAAGTCGTGATCCGTCCCCACAGCTAATCGATCGCGACGTTGAGCTCGGCTCCTGTTCCGGGGCCGAGCTAATAGCGCCAGTCGTGTCGGATATGCTGCTCGTATTCCTTCTCTGCTATGCCGTAGATTGGGCCGGCTAGCTCCCTCAGTTTCTCGACGTCTTTGATGAGAATGAGACCGCGCTCGGCCTTGATCGCATGTTTGCCTTCAAGACGATGAAGCGCGTCGGTGACACTTGGGCGGCGGACGCCGAGCATCAGTGCCAGAAAGTCATGTGTGAGCGGCAACTCGTAGCCTATCCTATCGCGTCCCATCAACACCCACCGAGCGAGCCTTCTTTCAACACCATAGCGACCATCAGCCAGCGCAGTCGTGGCGACCTGGATTAAAAATACATGCGCATAACGCATCAAAAGCTCGCGTAAGGGGTGACATTCATCCATCGCCGCACGAAGTGCATCGACTTCGATCCTCAAGGCGGGTCCGCCACATTGCATGAAGGCGAAATGCGGTGTGCTGTCGACACCAAGGATCGCTGGAACACTCGAAAAGCCTTCCAGCCCGATACATCCTACCTCGATGGTTTTGTCGCCGTTACCACCGGCGATTTCAGAGGACAGGCCTCCTTCGAAAAAGAACACGTGGCGTAGCTGTTGATCGGACGCAAACAAGTGCTCGCCCTGCTGCAACTCGACTGGCTCGAGATGAGGCCTCAGACGTGTGGCGACATCGTCCGATAGCATCGATAGGATCCTGTTCGTCGTCCAGCTCATGAGATCAGCTCCGGTGCCTTGCGTGGATCTATCCAGCTACCTAGTGCGACGAACAGGGATATCCATAAAAACAACAGGTTCGCGGGAAACCTATGAGGCTCTGTCAAGTTATGCAGGGGCTACAAGGGAGTGATAAATGATCCGACTTTATTTCCATATTCGCGAAGGAGATCGATTGTCTAGGGATCCGGAAGGTGCCGAGTTTCTGGACGTCCAAACCGCACGTGCAGAGGCGGTTCGCTCTGCGCGCGAGCTTTTGTCCCAGCGCGTGCTGAATGGAGAAGAGATCGATGGGCAATCCTTTGAGCTGACCGACGAGAGCGGCGCTGTCGTGGATATCGTCAAATTTCGCGACGTGCTTCGGCTGCACCAAGGTTGAAATATTCAGCTTAAGTAAGAAATGCACATGCAAGGCGGGTGAGGTCATCACCCGCCTACACCTAGTTTTAGATTACTCTTCGTCGTCCCATGATGGGCGTTCAGGTTCGACCGCGTTCGGTCGAGCATCCCATTCGGCGCTCGCCTGGGACCAATGCTCATGCTCTTGGCCCTCAGGCTGTCCAGCCTGCTCCCACAGCTCGTAAGCCCGACGGGCAATCCATTCCTCACGATTTTCGTCCATTTCAATCTCCCTGCAGGAAAACGAGGACATCCTCGCCACCCGATTTTTGTCATCATCAAACTGCTGATCTGATCAGAGCCGCGAAGGGTGACTGATACCTTGGCGCGACACCTCCCAAAGGAACAGCGGGCGGAGAACGTCAGCTTCTTTAGGTGGGTTCCTGACGAAAGAGAAAAGTGGGTTGAGGGTACGATGCCGTACCAACGCGGCCGGAAATTCTTCCCATAACGCGTGGCTCGTATGAGAGGTTATCGCTAGAGAAGTGCGACGCCGGAAGTCTTACGGCGAATCTGGCGGCCATCCCGTAGCGATGTCGACGTCAAAGATATCGGCGCGAGCTTATGACCCGCGCCGATGATTGTGTTTAAGCTGCAGTTACCGATGCCGAGCCGAGCTTCATTGACGGCTCACGCCCCCAGACGCGAAGCTTGCCGAGCTGCTCGACGAAGCTCGTCAGGCTCGCACCGCTCGAAAGCTCCAGAACACCTTCGTCAATGTCCTTTGCGATACCAGCTTTCTCAAGCAATGGCAGGGCAGCATTGCTGTAGCCGATGAACTTGCAATGCTGGAACGCGTCCGCCACGAAATCCCGTGCGGTCGCCTCCTTCAGTAAATCTTCCACACCTGCATCGGATGGAAGTAGCGCGACAGCATCGAAAAGGACCGAGGGGCCACCGTCGATCATATGGTGCGCCTCGACAAAGCTTCCGTCGGATGCCGTCACGCCGCCAACCTTCGGTGCGATGAACTCGACGAGGCCCTTCTCTTTCAACACAGCGCTTGCAAGGCCTTTCAGCAGCTTGGGGTCGACGCCGTCGGTCACGAGAATGCCCAGTTTGCGTCCCTCAAAGCGCTTCGGTCCGCGTTCGACTATGCTGAGCGCCAGGGACGGCTCAAGATCCTGTCGTGTTGGCACGGCTGCCGTTGCTGCCTTCGGCATGGCGGCCATTCCCAACCGATGAGCGACCTCGGACGCGAGTGTCTCATCGATGTTGATCAGATGGGAAACCATGCGCTCGCGGATCGCAACGGTCTCGACCTTGCTGAGCTCGAAGGTGAGCGCCATGATGATATGACGCTGCTCCGGCGGTGTCTGGCTGATGAAGAACTGTCGCGCCTGGCTGTAGTGATCCGCGAAACTTTCAGGACGAAGCTGCACCTTGGTGCCGGACTCTTCCGCCGGAAAATGCCGATAGCCGCGAGACTTGCTCTCCCGTGGACCTTCTCCAAACGAGTTCGGTTCGTAATTCACCCGCCCGACCGGATTGCGCATTGCCATATGGCCGTCCTGCTGGAAATGCGCGAAGGGACACTTTGGGGCATTAATCGGCAGATGGGTGAAGTTCGGACCGCCCAGCCGCTTCAGTTGAGTGTCGAGATAAGAGAAGTTGCGGCCCTGCAGCAGAGGATCGTTACTGAAGCTAATTCCCGGCGGCACATTCTGGGTCATGAACGCGACCTGCTCGGTCTCGGCGAAGAAGTTGTCCGGCATGCGGTCGAGCACCAGCCGTCCGATCGGGTTCACAGGCAGAACCTCTTCCGGGATGATCTTCGTCGGGTCAAGGATATCAAAATCAAAGTTGTCGGCAAAATCCTGATCGAATAGCTGAACACCGAGCTCCCATTCCGGGAAGTCGCCCGTGGTGATCGCATGCCACAGATCACGACGGTGGAAGTCGGGATCCGCACCATTGATTTTCACTGCCTCGTTCCAGGCGACGGACTGCAGGCCGAGCTTCGGTTTCCAGTGGAATTTGACGAAGGTGGACTGGTCTTTGTCGTTGATGAACCGGAAAGTATGGACCCCAAAACCTTCCATGAAGCGCAGCGATCTTGGAATGGTCCGGTCCGACATGATCCACATGACCATGTTCATGCTTTCGGGCGTCAGACTGATGAAATCCCAAAAATTGTCGTGCGCCGTCTGAGCCTGCGGGAACGCGCGATCGGGCTCCTGCTTGGCGGCGTGGATGAGATCGGGAAACTTGATCGCATCCTGGATGAAAAAGACCGGAATGTTGTTGCCGACAAGATCCCAGTTGCCTTCCTTGGTGTACATCTTGACGGCAAAGCCGCGAACGTCGCGCGCAAGGTCTGCCGACCCCTTGTTGCCGGCAACCGTCGAGAAGCGTACGAAGACCGGCGTCTTTTCGCCAGCACGCTGAAACACGTCTGCCCGAGTATATTTGGCAAGACACTCGTATGTCTCGAAATAGCCATGGGCACCGTAACCGCGCGCATGGACTACGCGCTCGGGAATGCGCTCATGGTCGAAATGAAAAATCTTCTCCCTGAAGTGGAAGTCTTCCATCAATGCGGGGCCACGTGGACCCACACGCAATGTGTTCTGATCGTCCGCGACTGGAGCGCCTTGCGATGTCGTCAGCACCTCGAAGCCATCTTCCGCCGTCTGGTGAAGCTCGCCGCCTTCACCACGCAAAAGTGTCTGATCATGGATGGCGACTTGATCGGTTGATGATTGTGTCTTCTTGGCCATTTGCCCGTCCTCAGGTTTATGAAACAGAAAAAGGCCGCCTTGCGGGCGGCCTCTCGTTATTCCGGTTGATCAGGCAGCTTTCTTACCCTTGTCGTTGGCGGAAGCTTTTGCCAGTGCCGTCAACTTTTTGTCCGTCGCCACTTCTTCCGACAGGTTTTGCTCGAGGAGCGGCACTGCATCCTTCAGGCCGAGCTGCTTGGCCCACTCAATGAGGGTGCCATAACGCGCGATCTCATAATGTTCGACAGCCTGGGCAGACGAGATGAGACCGGCATCAAGCGCCGGCGATCCTTTGAATTCCTCGATGATCTCTTCGCCTTCGGCGATGATGCCCTGGATGGCTTCGCAGGTCTTGCCGCGTGCCGACTTGCCGACGAGCTCGAACACCTGTTCGAGCCGCTCGATCTGGCCCTGTGTTTCCTCGCGATGGTGGAGAAAACCTTCCTTGCCTTCCTCGGACTGAGACGCACGCGCCATCTTCGGCAGTGCCTTCAGAATCTGCTTTTCTGCAAAGTAGATATCTTTCAGCGTATCCAGAAACAGGTCGTCGAGAGTCTTGGCGTTTGCCATGTCGTCCTCCATCGTTTTTGAGATGTTGCAAGAGGTGCGGACCGCGCGCCGCACCAGTGACAGCAAGGAATGTCCGGTGCGAGTGATCGGTTCCCGTACGCCACCGTACCAGGAACGCTGACATGCTTATCTCGTCATCGAGCTCCAGTCGGCGACGCCCCGGCAAGTGTGGGCCTATCGCGTGATCCCGAACAGAAATCCGACGAAGGCCGCGATCCCTACTGCCTGCCAGGGATTCTTGCGAATGCGAAAGCGTACTTCATCCGATGCGCGATACCGAAGACTATCGACCTCTTCTCTTAGTGCCGAAAGTGTTTCCTTCGGCTCGACATAAGGGTCGTTACGATGTTCAAGGAGTGAATTCAGCGCCTGATCGACACGTGGTGCATCCGAAGTGTGAAGCGGACTGGATACCGACGTTGACGAGCTTTCAGCCGGTACGGAGCCGGGTGCCTTCGTTTCCAGATCCTTACCAGGTGCAGGTGACCTGAAATTTGGGTCGTAAGTCATAGCGCTCTTATCCTCCTTGGGACGCCGCGGCGTTTATCCACCGTTTCGGACTGACGAGGCTAAGCATTGATGCTGACAAATGTTCCACGTGGTGCCGTTGCATTCTGCGGAAGTACGGTACCGCACGACTTTCAATCCATTTTGCGTTCCGTGGATGCGCAGCCAATCGAAAGGACGCTCGATGAAATCCCTCGCAATCGCCCACGCCGGAACCTTGATCTTATTGCCGATTGTCGATGCCATCTGGCTTGTTTAAGGGGTGGCCGGTCGCAGCGAGCTTCGTGGTTATGGCTTGGGGAACAATTCTGACCGCAGGAGCATGTGGCTGCGGAAATGTCGCGGTCTGCACATGGTCAGAGGGCGGCCCGAACGTTGCCCTGAGCCAATTTGCTCGGAACAAACGCTCCAGTCCTGTTGTTTGCTCAACGTACCTGAAACCAACAAAGAGGAGGCAGATATGCTGAATCAGGAAAATCGCGTTACCGGTCAGGATCCTTACGTCAAGGATACCACTTCATTGATCGCAAGCGACAAGGTCGAAGGCACGAAGGTCTACGGCGCCGACGGAAAGCGTATCGGCTCGATCCAGCGTCTTCTTCTGGAGAAGCAGGGTGGTCGAGTGGCCTACGCAGTGCTGAGCTTCGGTGGCTTCCTGGGCATTGGTGATGATTACTATCCACTGCCCTGGGAAAAACTGACCTATGACGAAGGTCTTGATGGCTACCGGATTGACCTTACCAAGGACCAGATCACCGGCGCGCCGCGCTATGCTGATCTGGATGACGACTCCTGGTATCGTGCGAACGATCGACGGATCGACGATTACTATGGCCTTCCGCCGACGCGGATGTAGTGGCCGCAGAAATCAAAAGAATGAGGCCTCGCTTTGGCGGGGCCTCTTTCTTGTTGACGCGCTGTTTTGGTGCAGCGACATACCAGCAGGTAAAACCCGCCTCTCAACGCATCTTATTGCGCCATGATCCTAACAGGGATCGCCTTAGCCGCTGGCGTTTTCGATAACGCTTCGTGGTGATCGATGGCGTTCAGCACGTTGCATTCGGGGTAGTACCCGCCAATTGTGCCGCGGGGCAGCTTGTGCACTCGAACGGCAAGCCCGCCAAGCTCGCGATGTCTCCCGTCGCCGAAGTCGCTGACGAGGGCGATGGTCTGGCCTTCGCTCAGGCCGGCGGCTTCGATGTCCTCCGGGCACATCAGCACCACGTCCCGCGTTCCTTCGATGCCACGGAAGCGGTCCGAATAGCCGTAGATAGTCGTATTGAATTGATCGTTCGATCTCATGGTGACCAGCCGATATCGGCCCGGTGCATCCTCAAAGGAAAGGGCGTTTAACCGCTCAGGCTTCGTGAAGACCGCTTTCTTCTCCGCGGTCTTCCAGATCCGCTCATGCGCGTCGTTGCCCCGATAGAAGCCTCCCGGCTCGATCATGCGTGCGTTGTAGTCCTTGAAGTCATCCGGATAGGTAGCCTCGATAAGAGCCCGGACCAATGCGTAGTCGGCCGTCCATTCATCCCATCTGAGCGTTGGCTTGGGATCGAGCGTGGCCTTGGAGATGCCGGTAACGATCGCAAGCTCGCTTTTGAGATGTTTGGAGGCCGGTGTCCGCTTTCCGATCGAGGCGGAGATGTGCGAGAAGCTGTCCTCCGTCGTCACGGATTGGTTGCCTGTCGCCTGCATATCCATCTCCGTTCGGCTCAGGCAGGGAAGTATCCAGGCCTCCTTGCCGGGGAAGAGGTGGCTGCGGTTAAGCTTGGTCGAGACTATCACGGTCAGTTCCTGAGCCGCCCATGCCTTCTCCATCTCCTCCTGGTCCGGAACCGCGCGCAGGAGATTGCCGCCGAGCGATACCGTGGCGCGGATCGTGCGCGCCATCATGCCTTTCACCGCATCGACGATGTGGGTGCCGTCCTCCGTCGGTGGATCAAAGTCGAAAAGTGCCTTCAACTTGTCCATCGGGATCAGCTTGGTCTTTTCCGCGATGCCGACAGTGCGCTGGCCTTGCACGTTCGAATGGCCGCGTACGGGACAGCAGCCTGCCCCCTCGCGGCCGATGTTGCCTCGCAGGAGCAGGAGGTTGACGAGCATCGCAACGTTGAGCGCCCCCTGGGCATGTTGGGTAAGGCCCATCCCGTAAACACCGATGACACGTTCGGATGCAATATAGGTCTCACCCGCCTCGCGTAGATCGGTTTCCGACAATCCGCTTTCACGCTCGATATCCGCCCAGGACGTTTCTCGCACGCAGGTGATAAACTCTTCAAACCCGGTCGTATGCTCTGCGATGAAGTCGACGTCGAGGATGCGCGAGGCACCCGTGGCGACTGCGGCATCATCGGCTTCCACGACGACCTTGCAGAGGCCGAGCATAGCAGCGATGTCGCCACCCGCCCTCACTTGGCAGTATTGATCGGAGACCTTCGTCTCATTCCCCGTCAGCATGTCGAACGGGTTCTGCGGATTGACGAAGGATACGAGCCCCTGTTCGATCACCGGGTTGAAAGTGACGATCTTGGCGCCACGTTTTTTTGCTTCCTGCAGCGGGTGCAGGAAGCGTGGGCTGTTAGTTCCCGGATTCTGGCCGAAGAAGAAGAATGCGTCGGCCTTTTCCAGATCGTCCCAAACGATCGTACCGACGGGGGAGCCGATGACGTTGTTGAGGCCAACCGACGTCGTCTCGTGGCACATGTTTGAGCTTTGCGGCAGGTTGTTGTTGCCGTAGGCGCGGGCGAGCAGCGCGTAGAGATAGGATGCCTCTAGCCCCGCATGGCCGGATGAATAGAAGACGACGCTGTCCTTCTCCAGGCGTCGCAGGGCTCTGCCGATCTTGTCGAATGCCTCATCCCATGTCACCTCTACATATCGATCGGTTTCATGGTCGAAGCGCATCGGGTGGGTAAGGCGACCGGTCATCTCAAGATCGTGGTCCTTCCACGATCTCAGCTCCGTCGCGCTATGCTCATTCCAGAAGTCGGGCGTGCAGCGGGCATTCGTGAGCTCCCACATGGTCGCCTTCGCGCCGTTCTCACAGAATTCGAAGGGATGATAGTTCTTCGGCTTGGGCCAAGCGCAAGAAACGCACATAAAGCCGCCCGGTTTGTTCTGCCGCGCAAGCGTCTCCAGGAAAGCTGCCGGCGGCTCGCTCTCGCCGTAAATGCGGGCGATCGATTTTAGCGATCCCCATCCCCCAGAAGGACCTTTGCCATCCGGGTTGTCGATATGATCTGTCATGGGATGGCTCCAAAGAAGTCTGACGTGGTGTTTGCGTTCGATCGCGGGGTGAACCGGCCGGGGCCGAGATTTGTCGCGGGAGAAACATCCTGGCACAGACAACGTTCCGCAATGAGCCAAGCTTTCGGCCGCCTTGGGCGTGTCCATTACGTGGTCCGAAAGCGGGAATGAGATGGGAACAATCTGATGACCACTCGGGTTACTGATGGGCTCGTCCCTGCGATTGAACGATCGCTCGCTGTTAAAAACTCCTTTGCATTGGAAGACCGATGACTGAACTTTGGGAATACCCTGCCGAGATCGCGACCGGCACAGCCGGCGGTTCGAAATGCATCAGGAACACCCGAGAGGCCCTGGCGTCTTTGGCTCTCGACTTCCCCAAAGGCGGACCGGATGTAGGCACTGCTAAAAAAGTATGCCTCCGGGCGGTCTCTGGTGCAGTTCCTGGCGACAGCGCCGCTGCGGCTTTTAGAGTTGCCGCCAGAAGTGCGGGTCTACTTCGGGAGTAAGCCGCGACGGGGTTCTCTCCGCCACTCACTGAAACCAATATCGGAGTCGCCTGTTCACCCTTTACCATCACGAGGGAGTAAGACGATGTCCGACAATAGCACCACCACAGTCCGCGCAATATTTGAAACGCGCGAGGCAGCAGATCTCGCCATCGAGCATCTGGTCCAGAAGCATGGCATTCCTAGACCTGATATTTTCGTTCAGGCGGCAGGTGATGGAAACACGGCCGGTTCGGCTCCCTCTGGGGGGGACATTTCATCTTCTGGACATGCAAGAACGGATGCACCGCTCGCAGGTGATATTAAGATCTCAGTCGACATTGCCGCAGACCGGTTGGCCGCGATCCAGCGCAGCATGGGCGACCTCGGGGCGATGAGGGTGTCGGGCCGGTGACGTTAATCGCCAGCGTTGGCCGACTCGTTTTGATCGATGTGGTCCGGAGGCAAAATCTCAATGTCGGCGTCCGAAAGCCTCACAGTCATTCCATCATCCGTCCCAATGCTCCCAGAGCGAAATCGCGACTCGAAATAGGACCGTATTTCCGACAAACAAGATGACTCTGGGAAGCCGAGAAAATTTTCGACCGAGGTCTTGAACGACAAAATCTCAAAAACCAAATCGGTCAACGCCGGCGGCCCAATGAGGGGGTCGGTTGACCGAGGAGGCGGATCTAACCGCCTTCTTCCATGTTGCTTTACGGAGGATATGGTTATGAGGACTGAACTTGATTTTGCCCCGCTCTATCGTTCGAGCATCGGCTTTGACCGCGTGTTTAATCTGCTCAGCAATACGCAGCGCTTCAACGCGATCGAGACCTGGCCGGCCTATGATATCGTCAAGACCAGTGAAGACGATTATCGCATCACGATGGCGGTTGCGGGCTTTGGCGAAGGTGACCTCGATATCACTCAGGAGCGCAATGTCCTGGTGATCAAAGGTGGGAAAGCCGAAGAGCTGCAGGGCGAATATCTCCACCGCGGCATCGCTGGTCGCTCCTTTGAGCGCAAGTTTGAGCTTGCCGATCATGTGAGGGTGGAAGGAGCCGATCTAAAGAATGGCCTGCTGACGATTGCTTTGAAGCGTGAGGTGCCCGAAGCCATGAAGCCGCGCAAGATCGAAATCGGCGTCGCTTCAGCCGCTGGCGAGCCGCTCCGGCTCGAAGCTGACCGCAAGGTCGCCTGACCCCAAGGCCCAGGAAAAACCATAGATTGCTATTAGCCGGCCCGATCTGGGGCCGGCTTCAGTCGTACGTCCATCGAGCAAACGAAGGAGGTTTCTATGTTGCTCGCTCAATTTTACAAGCCCATCTACGCGCAGCGCCGGTATTTTGTGTAGGAGATCACCGGACTGGATGACGTATTTGATTTTCTCGACGAGTGGCCCCACGGTAAGCGAAATCTGGCTTACGACACCCTTGTCCAATATTGTCGTGAGGCGGCGAACGGTCATTGGCCGATCGACGCGGTCCGAGAAAAGTCTCGAGTGTTTCTGAAGCAGAACGATAAGCTCGCAGAGCTCGAAGATGTCCCTCCTCATCTTCGGCGTAACACGGACGCGAAGATAGGTGGAGTATGAGGCCGATACCTGTCCGCTCTGCCGATTATCGACCCTTGAAGCGCGGCTTCCGAGGCAGGCGAAGTCTCACCCAGAGTACGGCAACCATCCGTCGCTCAGGTCGCGGGTTCGACGGTTTTGCGCGACGCGAAGATCTGTGTAAGTGAGGCCAAGATCGATGCCACGCTTTCGTTCTGCGACGAGTAATAGACGGTCTGCGCGTCCCGGCGGGCATTGACAACCTTCAGATCTCGCATCTTTTTTAGATGCTGCGACAGCGACGACTGGCTCATGTTCAGTTTCTGAGCAAGGGAGTTAACGTCCCACTCTCGCTGGCCGATGAGCTCGAAGATCTCGAGGCGTCTGGGGTTTGATAGCACGGACAAAAGCTCAGATGCACGTTCGACATCGAACGAGTGATCGCCGCTCATGTTTTCTGCTCCTGACGAACCCTAACCAGCTGGCGAATGGACTCGCTCTCTTACCCTGGGCCATACATATGACCAGCTGCTATATTATGTAAATGATAATGTGACAGACATGGTGAATGGCCGTTGATCTAACGGCCGGAATAGATCCGGTGCATCGTCTCTGCGGCGGCCTTTTCAACCGGGATTTCGAAGAAAATGTCCGGATTGCTTGCCAAAGCCTGAAACGTTTGTTCGATCAAGTCGTCTTTCTCTGGGCCAGCGAGATGATAACGCGCCGCGTATCGACCGAGCAGCGTTCTGAGTATCCGCATGTCGCTCGTGGAAAGACCCCGGCTCCTGCTATCCATGTCTTCCTCCCTAGTCTCATTCGTCTTTAAGTCCGGCCCATGTCAGCTTTTCCGAATATTCCGCTAAGGTCCGAGATAATTTCGCACGTGCCTGACATCAAGGATGCCGCGCACATGCAGCCTGTCACTGAGCGACAATACTGACCGTAACCTTGATTATGATCTCCTAAAACACACCTATCGCCGTGATGCTCTTTTCTTTGGAGGAAAGATGGTAGCGGAACCGTATACGGCCGACGACCCTAAAACCCGCTTGGCGCTGTTCGACTTTGCGTTCGAGAATGCTCCGATCGGGATCGCTCTGGTCGATCTTGAGGGGCGCATCATTCGCGGCAATTCGGCTTTCGCCAAGCTGCTGTCTCTTCCGCTCGAAAAGGTGCTGGGAACGCATTTCCGGGAATTTACCCATCCAGAGGATATCGAAGCGGACCTCATCCTGTTTCAGCAGGTGTTGCAGGGAAGGCGGGATAGCTACACGATCGAGAAGCGCTACCTCCGCCCATTCGGCGAGATCGTTCACGTCCTGATCCATGTTGCCGCGATGCGCGATGCTGCGGGCAAGGTGGTACGCTTCATATCACAGATCGAGGATATCACCCGCCACAAGGAGCATGAGCGTCAGCTTGCCGAGCGAGCGGCGCAGCTCGAGTTGGCGCTTGAAGCGGTTCGTGGCGGCTTCTGGCAGATGGACATCCTGACAGGCAAATTCGAGACTTCGGATCGACTGGCTCAGTTCATCGGTGGGCCGACGGCCGCGCGCCTCGACCTTGAGCGGTATATCAACAGGGTCAACGTGAACGACGGTGCCCAGGCTGATCTCACGCCGCTGATTGCTGGTGAGCTCGATCAGAACGTCGCCGAATATCGTCTCGACACGGTCCACGGCGAACGCTGGATGCGTTGCGATCGGCGGCTTCTACGAGACAATGACGGCCGACCGGTCAAAGTTGTCGGAATGGCAATCGATTTTACCGAAGACCGACGTCGGATCGAGATGCTGGAGGAGACGGCGCGCACCGACGTTTTGACCGGATTGCTGAACCGGCGTGGGCTGTCGATGGAATTTGCGACATTCCGGTCTGCTGACGGTTTTGCTGTCCTGGCACTCGACCTCGATGGCTTCAAGGAGGTCAATGATGCTCATGGGCATGCGATGGGCGATGTCGTCCTGCAGACCACAGCCGCGCGCCTCACCTCAGCCGTCAGAGAAAGCGATCTTGTGGCACGCACGGGGGGCGATGAGTTTGTTGTTATTGTCGCGGGTGATCAGTTGACGGGGGAGGCGGCAGCCGAGCGGATCCTCGCACGGATGAAGGAGCCTATCGCAATTTCCAATGAGATCGCAGACGTTCGCACCAGCATTGGCGGCATCTGGACGGGCGAAAAGCGTGATGTTTCCGAACTCCTGAAGCAAGCCGACGCGCTTCTATATAATGCGAAGGCTGCCGGAAAAGACGCCGTCAGGTTCAGTCGGTATCCGGGGTAGTGGCTTCTGAGGCGACGGGTTCCAATGCACCAGCGGCAGACTTGGATCGCTGGGTTCGACGTATCGCGAGGTCATTGTATCGAGACCTGAGTTCAGACATGTCATACTCACCGCTGATCCACAGCTCTACCCAAGCCAAAAACTCGGGGTCGTCGTCGATAGGCTTGCCCCGGGACATCGCCTTGGTGCGAACCTGATCGAAAATCATTCGCCGTCTGTCGCTGTCGATCGCCAATCTGCTTATCCTCGATGACGTCGGGAGGCGCTAAAGGAAAACTGCGATCCCCTCCGTGTTGACGACGTAGACGAATTCCTCCCATGCCTCGTGAGCTGAGGCGAAAGATTCATTCCAGTCCGTGAGCTGGTCTTCTAGGCTTGTCACTTGCATCCGCCAATCATCTGCGCCTGAGGAGCGGAAGATTTCCACAACGACGGTAATCCCATTGTCGGTGTAACGGCCAGAGAGTTCGGAGCGTTCGGAGTGCGGTAGATGCTGATCCATTTGTGTCACTAAAACTGTCTGCAGTTAGCCGATAATATGCAGGCAGTTTTCGGTTGCAAGACTGACGTGAGTGGATCTGATCGATCCTTAGCGGCTCAAATGATCACCCTTTCTAGTCCCTGATCAGTTCGGTAGGTCAAGAAACGTCGAGCCGAGCAGGCGATGTCGGAAATCATCCGAGTCCCGAAGCAATCGAAAGGCCCGTCTGCTTATCTGAGCGGATCATGCCCCCAGTTCATCAAGGAGTAACGCCATGGCGATGTTTTCCGATCTTTCTCGGGCCCTCCCTGCGCAATATGCCGATGCACATAGCCGACAACCTTCCTCATGTGAGCAAAATCATCATCAGTCAGATCGGCCTTCTTCTTCATTTTGATATCGATGATCCTGTGACCCGAACGGTCTCCAACTGTCTCGCCGCCCCCATCACCTGACCAGCCAACTGACTTACTCTCGTCAGTCTTCAATCACTTCGCCAGTTCAGCCGGCGCCATGTTCACCGCTTCCCGGAAATCGTCCCAGATCTGGTCTCTGTCCAGTACCTTGCCGGTCATACTGCACCTGCCGCGACGGCATCAACCACGGCCAGTTGCAGTCGCCCGTTTTCCTCACCGTCCCAATACTCAATCGCTTGAGCCGATACCTTGATCAGGACAATACCGGGTGTGTCGGTCCCTTGTGGGAACCAGCGGTCCAGATCCTTCGTCCAATGCTCTTGAAAATGGTCTTTGTCACGGATCAGCTCCGCTTGTCCGGTCACGGCAATGAAAATGCCCGGCTTGCCAAGCATGCTCGGTGGAGCGGTGAAGGTTAGGGTGACCCTAGCGTCACGATTGATATCTGCGACCTTCTTTGTGTCGACGTACGAGAAAAACCATGAGTCGCCGTTATATTCCACGTCCCCGTTGTTGCTCATCGGTCTGCTGACAATGCTTTCGGGACCATTTGCGTTGAACATGCAAAAGTCGATTTTGCTCAGCTTTTTCGAAAGTTCTTCCATCGTCATCGAAGCCATTGGACCCTCCTGGAACTGGTCTGGCCCAAACCTTCTGGAAGCGTGTTGGTTCCTCGTCGGCGACGGGCTGAGGCCGAAAGGCCAGGCGAGCATCCTTACCCGCCCGTCATGGCATCGGGCTTGTCCCACGGCTCAAAACCGCGTCCATAGGTCGGATTGCACGTCGGCCGGGCGGTATGCTTGATTTCCTTCCTGGTCTTCGGAAACAACAACGGCGCATGAAAGTTGTTTCTCCGCGACACAGGGAGGCAGTGATGAACGAAAAAGAACAGCAGCATAGAGAGCGCGCCTACAAGATCTGGGAGGACGAAGATCGCCCGGAAGGAGCGCACGAGGATCGTTGGAGACGTGCGGAGGAACAGCACGAGCTGGATGAGCAGGCATCCGATGACGTGACAAAGGTTAACCAGGAAGCCGATGACGAGTTCGCTAAAGACGACACGAACCCCATTGGCTCGGCTGAATTCAGGGCGCCATCTACGGTCAGCCCCGACTAAGGAGAGCCTTATGGACGACAATCCGAAAAAGGGTGATAAGGTCTCGTGGGAGACAAGTCAGGGAAAGACGACGGGCAAGGTCATCAGGAAGCAAACCTCGGACACACATATCAAAGGCCACAAGGTCAAAGCATCCGAGGAAGATCCACAAATGATCGTCGAAAGCGAGAAATCCGGAAAGCGGGCGTCCCATAAGCCTGGATCGCTTAAGAAAGCTTAGGTGGTCAAGGGAATGCCTCTGGGGCGGAGCGTGGCTTTAGACCTCCGGAAGCTCTTTCAAAATAAGCAGCCGCCCGCCCGGTACGACGGTTGCAATCTTGTCCTGCTCGAGAGCATTGAGGACGGCGGTCACCTCGTCTTGAGAGAAGCCTGCCGCTTCCAAGGGCAAACGGAGGTCGAGAAGGTTGATCGACATGTCTGGAGATGTCTTGAGGACGCGCAGTCGCGCGACAAGTGCGTTTTCGGTTTCTGCAAATCTATCCATTTATCTTCCAATGTTTCGCAGTTCATCTCGAATACGCCGCTTCATGACATGAGAGGTCGCGACTTGCCAGCAGCTGTCACTTTGCCGGCCGGCTTGGTTCACTCGCGACGCTATGATTTCCGGCGCGATAACAGCACCTGCGCCAGCGATACCGGGCGCAGCCCCTGCGCATCGACGCCAACGTCGAATTGCCTTGGGATCGGCTTCAGTCTTCCGTGGGAGTGGCCATGGAGATTTATCGATCCTTTCCCCATTTGGTTCCAGGTTCGGAAGGCGTAGTGGCACATGATGAGATGGTGTCCGGCCTCTCGGAGTTCTGCATAATGCTGGATGCTAGCCCAGCCATTTGAGCCGGTCGTCTCCTCCGGATCGTTGTTGCCAATGATTAGATGTTTGCGCCCGTTCAATTTGGCGAGGAGATCGGCGCAGGGGCCGGCCCTGACCGACATGAAATCTCCAAGATGCCAAATGTCGTCATCCTCTCCCACAACATTGTTCCAGTCAGAGATAAGTGCCGCGTCGTGCTCGGCCATGTTGGAGAACGGGCGCCGGTCGATGCGCAGGACGCGCGGATCGCTGAAATGCGTGTCACCCGTGAAGTAGATCATGACGGTCTAACCGAAGGATCGAGCCGCTGCATATCCACAGGCGCTTGCCGCAGCCGTCAATACGGTGCCCCAAGCGAGATCGACAAGGGTCAGTGGGATCGGCCACCCTTTGAGCGTCGAGAGGTTCGTCATGTTATAGGTGCCGTAGGCGGCCAGCCCGAGAACCGCGCCATAGCCGACTGCCGTCCAGATCGAACCGGAATCCAAGGCAGGTCTAACGGCGAGAATGACAATCGCCGCGGCAAAGAAAAGATAAAAGCCCGCGGCGACTGCAAAATTCGGAGATGGAAGCATCATGTCGCCGAGTTGATTTCGGTAGAAGCTTTTGGCGACAAGCCCAAGCCAGATGGCATCGATCAGGAGGAATGAGATGAGCGTGCCGGCATAGGCGATGCCAAAAATCTTCATGGAGCGCATGTCCTCGATTGGGTTTCTGTGCAGGCAGGAACATCGCAGTGTTCGAACTTGTTCCGCTGGAGGCCAGGTCAACCTCGAGGGACCCCTTGATTAGACGCCGTAGCTTGCAACACTTCAAATGCGCTCGACATGATCAGAGACGATTTGATTTAGACGGCAAAGGATTGGGCGAAGCATTGGGTTAAATGGCCCAATGCTCGCTTGCCTGCTAATGACGGCGGAGATCAAACTGCTTGCGAGCCTCGCCAGCAGCCGCTTCGAAAGCGATGCGCGCCTCATCGACAGTTTTGTGACCTGCGATTGCCCCGCGGCAGGCACTACGCGCGCGGACGAAATCAAGTCCCTGCGCAGCAGGCCAGTTCTCCGTCATGTGCGCGAGTGCCTCGAACGGACCGCTGACCTTATGCGAGCCGGACGGGAAAGAGATCTCCACAGGCTCATTCCATCGTGCGTTTGGACCAGACATTTGTTGAACTCCCTACATATTTGCCGCAAGAGAACGTCGTTCGACGAGGCAAGTTCCCGTCGCCGCGTTAATATTAGGCAAATGATATAAAAGAGAGCAAGCGCTGAATTGGAACTGCCTGCACGGTCAGGGTTGGCGGCCGCCTGATGGCTCGTCGACATCGAAGTTGCCATTGCTCAGAATGTCGTAACTGTTGACACCTGTTCCGCCGCCACGAGTCCCGAACGCAGTCAATTCGACCATGATCTGCCTGGCGTACTCGATGACCTCGTCTTCGCTTGTGACTGCGTCGTCATTGACCTTCACCGAAACAGCTTCGCCATCGTCACTGATGAAGTCGACAGCCCAGTTGCCGGCGCCTTCGTGCACTACGCGTGTGTGTACAAGGTTCATCTCATCCTCCTGTCTGAGCACGCAACTCCCACGCAGCTGTTTCTGTTCCTGGCCGAAGAGGGAACCGACCATCGCTCCCAGATGTTTCGCGATACCGAAAGAAGGAGAGCGAAATGTCCGACATCAGCACCCAGACCATCACCGCAGCGTTTGCCACCCGGGAAGCAGCGGATCTCGCGGTCGAGCACCTCGTCCAGAAGCTCGGCGTCGAGCGCACCGACATCTTCGTGCAGTCGGCCGGGTCCACCAATGCCAGCGGCCTGGAGCCGAGCGGTGGCGATGCTCCAACGTCGAACGAGATCGAAAGAACAGATGGGCAGCTTGCGTCGGAGATCGAGGTGTCAGTCGATATCGATGCCGGCCTCGCCGATAGCGTCCGCGCCGAGCTGGCGGCGTTGAACGCCACCGATGTCGCGACATCATGAGGCAAGACCGCGAACACGGAGTTGGTCGAGACGGAGGAGCCCATGGCCGACAACTTGAGCAAATATCGCGCGAAACGTGATTTTAAAAAGACGAGCGAACCAAGTGGCCTTCTTGATGTGAAGGCTTCGAGGAGGCGGCGTTTCGTTATACAGAAGCACGACGCGACGCGTCTGCATTACGATCTCCGTCTGGAACTCGATGGCGTCTTCAAGTCATGGGCCGTGACCAAAGGGCCTTCACTCGATCCCCACGACAAGCGGCTGGCGGTCGAAGTCGAGGACCATCCCCTTGACTACGGCGATTTCGAAGGCACGATTCCCAAGGGTGAATATGGCGGCGGCACAGTGATGCTGTGGGATCGCGGTTATTGGGAGCCGGAAGGAAGCAGGTCTCCCGAGCAGGCGCTGGCGAAGGGCGACTTCAAGTTCACCCTTGATGGCGATCGCCTGCAGGGGAGTTTCGTTCTAGTCCGCATGCGCGGTCGCGAAGGCGAGAAGCGTACCAACTGGCTCCTGATCAAGCACAATGATGAGCATGCGGTCGACAGGGACGGCGAGGCCGTGTTGACACGCAACGACACCTCCGTGGCATCGGGGCGGAGCATGGAGACCATCGCAGTCGGGAAGGGGCGGAAGCCAGAGCCTTTCATGACCGAGGGTGGTCAGATCAAGGCGGACGCGGTCTGGGACCGCAGCGAAGGTCTTGCCGCCGATGAGCGAAAAGGCGGGGCGAGCAAAAAAAAGTCGAAGGCACCTGCGTCCAAGGCTCCCCAATTCATTCCGCCGCAGCTCTGCGACACCGTCGAGCGTCCTCCCGCGGGCGACGGCTGGATCCACGAGATCAAGTTTGACGGCTACCGGGTCCAAATGGCGATCGCTGACGAAAAGGTCACCTTGAAGACCCGCAAGGGTCTGGACTGGACGGCAAAATTTCCAGCGATCGCGGCCTCGGCGTTGGATATTCCGGATGCGATCATCGACGGCGAGATCTGCGCTTTGGATGGAAACGGTGCCCCGGACTTCGCGGCTCTCCAGGCGGCGATCTCCGAGGGCAAGACGGACGATCTGGTTTTCTTCGGCTTCGACCTCCTCTTCGAAGGCGAAGAGGATCTGCGGGAAATGGTGCTGACCGATCGAAAGGACCGGTTGTCGAAGCTGCTGTCCGATGCCGGCGCAGACCCGCGCATCCGCTTTGTCGAGCATTTCGAGACGGGCGGCGACGCGGTGCTGAAGTCGGCATGTCGTCTATCGCTTGAAGGCATCGTGTCGAAGAAGGCCGATGCGCCATACGAGTCGGGTCGAACGGCAACCTGGGTGAAATCGAAATGTCGCGCAGGTCACGAAGTCGTTGTGGGTGCCTATGCGAAGACAAACGGCAAGTTCCGCTCGCTTCTGGTCGGTGTCTATCGCGGGGACCATTTCGTTTACGTCGGGCGCGTCGGCACGGGATACGGAGCCAAGGTCATCGAGACGCTGCTACCTCGACTGAAAGAGGTCGAGGCTTCCCGTTCGCCGTTTACCGGGATTGGGGCGCCAAAGAAGACGCCCGACATCGTCTGGCTGAAGCCAGAGCTGGTTGCCGAGATCGAGTTCGCCGGATGGACAGGCGATGGCCAGGTGAGACAGGCCTCGTTCAAAGGTCTCCGCGAAGACAAGCCCGCCAAGGAAGTTGAAGCCGAGAAGCCGGCCAAGCCCTTGAAGGTCGAGGTTCCCGATCCGGAGGTCGAACGAGCCGCTCCCACCGGGCGTAGCAAAGGCGCAAAGGTAGATGTGATGGGCGTGCTCATATCCAGTCCGGACAAGCCCCTCTGGCCTGATGATGGGAAAGATGAGCCTGTCACAAAGCTGGACCTCGCACGTTTTTACGAGTCTGTCGGTCCATGGCTCATTGACCACATCAGGGGCCGCCCGTGCTCGATCATCCGGACCCCTGATGGCATCGACGGCGAACAGTTCTTCCAGCGACACGCGATGAAGGGGACTTCGAACCTCGTAGAACAGATAACGGTTTCCGGAGACAAGCAGCCATATCTTCAGATCGACCGCGTGGAGGGATTGGCGGCCATCGCGCAGCTCGGCGGTGTGGAACTCCACCCGTGGAACTGCGAGCCCGATCAGCCGGAAGTTCCAGGGCGGCTCGTGTTCGACCTCGATCCGGCGCCGGACGTGGATTTCACCGCAGTCATCGAAGCGGCCCGCGAGATCCGGGATCGGCTCGAGGAACTCGGCCTTGTCAGCTTCTGCAAGACGACAGGTGGCAAGGGCCTGCATGTGGTAACGCCCCTTGCGGTTTCGAAAGGTCGTAAACTGAGCTGGGTCGAGGCAAAGGGGTTCGCGCACGATGTCTGCGAAGACATGGCTCGGGATCATCCGGACCTCTACCTGATCAAGATGTCCAAAGCTCAGCGCGGGGGCAGGATTTTCCTGGACTACCTGCGCAATGACCGAACATCGACGGCGGTCGCGCCATTGTCGCCGCGGGCCCGCCCCGGGGCCACGGTCTCCATGCCGCTCAACTGGACACAGGTGAAATCCAGCCTGGATCCCAGAAGGTTGACGATGAGGTCGGTCCCCAAGCTGCTGAAAGACACCACGGCATGGCAAGACTACTGCGACAGCCAGCGGCCGCTCGAACAAGCGATCAAGCGGCTTGAAAGGCAGCGAAAGAGGGCTGCCTGACCAGGAATGGCGATTGAGGGTAGGACCGGCGTGATGCAGATGCTTCATGAGCGGGCGCGGAAGCGGCCATAAGCCGCCTCCCCCTCCGGATCAGGCGATTCCGGCTCCACCCGTCACGCCGTAGACTTCGCCAGTGATGTAGCTCCCCTCCTGGCTGGCCAGGAGGACATAGACCGGGGCGATCTCGACTGGCTGGCCCGGTCGGCCAAACTTGCTCTGTTCGCCGAACTTCGTGACCTTCTCCTGGGGCTGGCCACCGGACGACTGAAGAACTGTCCAGAATGGGCCGGGTGCAACGACGTTGGCCCGGATGCCTTTCTCGATCAACTGTGCCGCCAGCGCCTTCGTATAGGCGACGATCCCGGCCTTCGTTGTCGCGTAGTCGAGGAGGATGGCCGACGGATCGTAGGCCTGCACGGATGCCGTGGTGATGACGGAGGCGCCTGCAGGCAGATGCTTTACCGCTGCCTGCGTGATCCAGTGCATTGCATAAAGGTTTGTCTTGAGGGTCTTATCGAAATCCTCTGACGTGACCCTCGAAACATCCTCACGGAACTGCTGACGTCCGGCGTTGATGACGAGGATATCCAATCCACCAAGCGACGTTACGGCTTTGTCCACCAGCTTACGGCACCAGTCCTCATTCTTGATGTCGCCAGGCAATGCCACCGCCTTTCGACCCTCGGCCTCGATGAGATCGATGACCTCTCGGGCGTCAGCTTCCTCGCTCTCGAGATAGGAGATCGCGACATCGGCGCCTTCGCGGGCATACGCGATCGCCGCTGCTCGGCCGATCCCGCTGTCTCCGCCTGTGATCAGCGCCTTTCTGCCGACTAGCTTGCCGGAGCCCTTGTAGCTCGTCTCGCCATGATCCGCCTTCGGATCCATCTGACCTGCGATGCCGGGGACCGGCTGAGGCTGCTCCGGAAACGGGGGCTTCGGGAACTGGTGGCGCGGGTCCTGCATGGTCAGGCGGTCGGTCATATGGGCTCCTTCTTCTGCTGTTTCCCGCTTTCGCTGTGCGCTGTGAAAGCGGTTCAGGTTGCCCAACGAGCAACAGGGATGCTCGTTCCATTTGTCTGGCCTGTCGTGGCCCATCCGCGCCTGGGCTCATAGGGTTAGGTCGCAGCGACTGCGACGTCTCCGAACCGGCTCCCAGACCCAGCCGTCGCCGGGTTTTGAACTGAGGACCTGTTGTCACCGACGCTTCGGCCCCGAGAGGACATAAATCTGCATTCTTGCAAATTCGGGCTCTTGACCGCTAGAGGCGGGCATATTTCTGTTCATTTTATGTTCCAACGAACTCTCTCGAGGCGTAATGCGGCCTGCTAGGCAATGGAACGACGAATGATCGATCAGTCGACGATAAAATTTCTATCGGAAGCTTCCAGCGATCATGATGCCGATTGGCTGACCGACAACAAAGCGTCCATTGAGTGCGCGCGGCGCAACTTGATGGAGTTTACATCGCAACTGATTGCGAGCGCCGGATCGATAGATCCTCGTATCGCCGAAGCTAACCCCGAACCACGAAAATGTTTGGCGAGAGTGCCGATTTCGAAGGGCGTGGGATTGATTGCTTTGCGCGTGTCATTATCGAAAAACGCTGCTGCAACTTACTTCATGCAGATTTCGCCCTCGCGTTCTTATAGCGGAGGGGGAGCATTGCTTCCGCCCCCACGTCTTGCGCGCATTTTACGGCAGACGATCGCGAGCCATACCGGCAAATGGCGAGGCATCGTGGAAGGTCCGCTATTTCAGAAATATTTCCCGAATGGTCTGACGGGCGGGCACTACGCCGGTGGCAAGGGTTATGTGAAAAACCATGATGCGCTCGATTTCTTCAATCTTAGGAATTTTGGCGCATGTTGCAGTATCTCAGACGAGATGTTGATGTCTCCCAATCTGGTGAAGGAAACCGTAAAATCCTTCGCAGCCGCCCGTGCCTTGGTCGACTATATCAATCGTGCGACGATGCGGGTTCCGGAGGCCGGCTAACTAATGGCTCCTACACGCCTGCTCATCCATCTGAAGCCCCTAAATTTTAGCAGTCTGTTAGCGACACGAACTATCAGTCCTTCTGCTCGCGAGCGCTTATTCGGTAAGGACCCGCTCGCTCGTTCATGACGAAAGACTTCCATGTGAGGGTTATCTCGCCGCGTGCCAGCAATTCATCTACCGCTTCATGGACGGTTGGCATGAATTTACGCCATTCAAGCGGGACGTTGTGATCCTTCGCAAGCCTGCGCGCTACTTCGCTCGGACACGTTGTGCCACCACGTCGATTTGCAACAAAAGCTAAAATTGTCGATTCAGTTTGATCGATCATTGGCGGCGGCTCGGATCCAAAGCACAAAAAAGCCCGCCGACAGCGGGCTGATTTGTGGGCACGCGCGCTTACGCGCGGTCGACAAGGTCTTTGGCGGCGTCTTTTGCCTTGCCTTTGAACTGCTGCGCATCGCCCTTGGCTTCCTGTGCGGCACCTTTGGCCTTCATCTCGCGATTGTCGGTCGCATCACCGGCAGCCTGACGCGCCTTGCCCGCGAGTTCGTTGGTCTTGCCTGCTACCTTGTCGGACATGCTGCCCATGATCGTACTCCTTTTCGGGAACCGTGATGGTTCAAGGAACAAACTGTGCAGGAGCCACTTCCGTTCCATCTTGGCGTCGGATCAATCAGCATCCTCACCGGGTCGATCCTTCTGTTCCATGACGACGGAACGTCCTCCCCTGCAGCAGGTTCTGACCATGCTACCCAATGTCGAAGGAAGTCGGGGCTGGCAGTGACCGGCCCCGACGCTTGCGACGGGCATCACCCTAAAATTGGAAACTCTTGGCTCGCGACTATTGCTCATTAGCTGTGTCGGTGGCCACGTCGTTTTTCCGGCCTTAGCCGATTTCATTCGTATTTTATTAAATATGTCGGCAAATACTCTGACGCGAGGGGCGATCGAAATCTGGGTAAGCGAGTTGATCTCGTAACCACGGAGCGGAGACTGCCATGTATCAGCGTACAGTTCTCATCGTCGAAGACGAAATCCTCATCCGGATGTTGCTGGCGGACACCCTGCTGGATGAAGGCTACGAGGTGATCGAGGCCGGAAACGTCCTTGAAGCCGTCGCGATCCTGGGCCAGCGGAAGATCGACGCGGTCGTTACGGACGTGGATATGCCGGGTGGCCTTAGCGGCTTCGATCTCGCTCGGATGATTTCCGATACGCGCATGAATGTTCCAGTCATCATCGCATCAGGGAGACACCGCCCAAAGGCAGACGAGTTGCCGGGCGCCGCCGTCTTCGTCGCCAAGCCATATCGGTTGGACGCCATCGCGGCAATCGTGGCTGATATGACATCCGATGGAGAGGGGCGGCTGGCAAGCTGATCGGCGTCGCCTCTCAGCTGTCAAGTCTCGTTGATCGCGTTCTCATTGTTCTTCAATGGTGATACGAAGAGCCTGGCATGATCTGCCAGGCGGTGCCTCCAGCATTTTTGCAATTATATTCCTTTGTCGGTCGAGTGAGCAGCCAAGCCACGGCAATCGATAACCTCTTCAATTGCGAGGCCAATCATCTCGACGAGGTTCGCGCACGAGCCTCGCGCAGGGTCGACAAAGTCGCCAACAAACAGGATCACATTGTCCACGGTCAGGGGATACCCTGCAACTGTGCATTTGAGGATCGCCTGGTTGGCGATGGCAGTTGCGCCGATGCGTTCAAACAGGCGCACTCCTTCTTCCTCTGTCATTCCTGGCAGCAAAGTCGTTCTCCGTTTCTTGAGAGTATGGCTCCGCAGATATCCGGCTGCGCGGGCGAATAACGCTCAGATAAGAGAAAATCCCTAACATTAGAAGCTTGATATATACGTGGCAGGGTTGCGCTGAGCACGGGGCACGGTCGGGCAGGTGGCGTATATCGGCCGATAACGCGCTTGTCAGAGCGACCCTGCCGGCTCAGTGGAACGATTACTACACAGGACCTGTTTCGACGTGACAACTGGGAAATGCCATGATCACGTCGCCCTTTTCCAAACTCTCGTCAGCCCTTTTCCTGCTGGCATGCTTTGTCCTTGTAGTGGTGGCCAGTCGAGCCGAGGCGACGTCGCGTACTTTCAAATCAGGAGAGGACATAGTGGTCGCCCAGAGCCAGGCAGGCTCAGCTGCGGACGCGGCCAGCCCGCATCGCACGGAACGGGCTCGTCGCCTCGTCATCTTTTTTCACGGCATCAGAAGCCGTGGTTCGGTCATGGAGGCGATCGGAAATTCCTGGGCGCCGGTTCTACCGGACACCGAGTTTGTCTCTCCTGATGCGCCGTTCGCCAGCAATTCCAGAGGGCGCGAGTGGTTTGTCGTTGACGATCAAGTCATGCGCCCTGATCGCATCGAGGCCGCCCGCCGTGCGTTCGATGATCTGGTTTCCGGCATCGTCAAACGCGAGGGTTTCGAGAACGACCTGAGGAACGTCGTTTTCGTTGGTGTCTCACAGGGTGCCATTGTGGCGCTCGATGCTGTTGCCACGGGTAGGTGGAAGATCGGCGCAGTCGTGAGCTTCGCGGGCTTGCTCCCATTTCCGCCGACATCGACTTCGAAGGATACCGCAATTCTGCTGATGCACGGTGATGCAGACAGGAGAATTCCGTCGATTGCGTCAGTCACCGCGCAGGCGCAGCTACAAGCGGCCGGTTACGACGTGACCTACAAGCTCTTCCCTGGCGTCGGCCACACGATCTCTTCGGAAGAGGCGGAGCTGGCCGGATCCTTTCTACGCGAGCGATTGGTGAACTGACGCGCGCGGATGACGCTGCTCTCGCGCCCCAAAGGCGTGCCTTTGTAAGTGACCTATGGTTTATCCGGCGCTTCCAGTCCTTGACACATCGAGGTTGATCATGACCGGCGCATGGTCGCTCGTATGGTCCCAGCTTCTCGGCTTTTTCCGGACAGAGGCTGTTTTCAACCACGGAACGGCCGCGGGCGATAGAAGGATGTGGTCGATCCTGAGGCCGGCGTCGCGCTCAAACGAGTTTCGCCAATATTTCCAGAAGGTATAAATGCGCTCGTCCGGGTGCAGTTGCCGGACAGCATCCGTCCAACCTTGCGCGAGGAGACGAGCATATGCCTTTCTAACCTCGGGCCGGAACAGAGCATCGTCTATCCATCGCTCCGGCTTATAGACGTCGAGATCCGTCGGCATCACGTTGTAGTCGCCCGCCAACACGACAGGGATCTCAAGCTCCAGCAGCTCAGCTGCATATTTCTGAAACCGGCGAAACCAGGCCAGTTTGTAATCGAACTTCGGCCCCGGTGCAGGATTGCCGTTTGGCAGATAGAGGCATCCGATCAAAATGCCATCGACCGCGGCCTCGATATAACGGCAATGACTGTCGTCTGGATCGCCCGGAAGACCCTTGCGTGTGAGAAGCGGCTCCTGTCCACGGGCAAGGATCGCGACGCCGTTCCATGATTTCTGGCCCTGCCAAACGGCACCGTATCCGGCGCGCTCGATCTCTTTCAAAGGAAAGTCGATCGTTTTGAGCTCCTGGATGCAGACGACGTCAGGTTTGTCCTCCTTCAGCCATCTCAGGAGGATATCTAACCGGCTGCGGATAGCGTTGACATTGTAGGTCGCAATCCTCATCGGAGCTGCTGTCACAGGTCGATCAGGGCTATACCGAGATCAGGACGCTTTTTTCGGCGGAAGCCGACAGCACTTTCGCCGATGATGATTTCCAGTGTGGGGTGGACGATGCCGTTGATGAAATGGCCGCCTTTCGTCGAGCCATCCTCGAAACCGAGCACCGCATGCATGTGGAGACTGGCCTTCCCGTCGTCTCCGACGGCGACATCTCCAATGGCACTCAGGACCTCCGTCTGACCGTCCACAGGGATTTCCTTGTATGTCTTCGTTGCAAAGTCGAAGAAACCCAAGGTGGCCTTTTGGAACGCACCGATCGCAGTCAAGGACGCGCCGGTGATCTTCTGCTCAGTCGCGAAGCGGGTGATGGCGTCGAACGCTTCCTCGCCCTCGTCGAGGACCAGCACCCAGGTCCGCTCGCTCGAGAAGTTCGTGTCGCCCAGTTCCTTGCTCTTCATTTCTCGTTCCTCAAACTGCTTCGTAATATGCCGCGACTGATCCAGATCGTATCGGCGAGCGTCACGGGCGATGCCTTCTGAGTAACTGCTATTCGTCCAGAGAGTTGCCTCGTTGACAGCCGTATTTTTTAGCCGTTCGCTGCGGGAAGGATCTCTTGCCTGGTTTGTAAGATCAAAGATGTCGTGCTGGACTCGAAAGGCCGCGCCGCCGTCAGGGAGCCCAGAGGCAGTCACTCGGCCTTGGAACCGTTCCCGCGTGCCGCCGGTTAGCATTTGACGGTTCGAATGAACACAACCCTTGCGACGGGAGACTTACGTATGGCTCAACAGCTAGACCCGACCAGCGACGCCGCGCGGACGAGCGAAGATGCTGACGCAAACCGCGAAACGCTCGCGAAGAACGCAGACGCCACTCTGCATCGTGTCGGTCACGGTGGCGAGCAGACCCGACGATCGTCCTCCGATGTGACCGACCTCTCAGACGTCAGGGAGTTCTCGCGCAGTTCGAACGGCGATACCTGGTCGATCGGGAAGGATCGTCAGGGCTCGATGATGGTGCTCCATCGTGGAAACCTGCCATCCGGCGGCCATGAGACGGTCACGCCAGTCGGCGCATTCCCCAGTACTGACCTTAGAGGTCCTCGGCATGATGCGCTGGTCGCGATGCTGAGCGACACCGAAGACCGTGGAGACGTGGAGCGAACTGGCGTAGTGACCAGCTTATTACTGAACTGGGATTAATCTCGCCTGAGGTTCGGGGAAGATGGCCTGGCGTTTAACCAGAAGGCGATCGTTGAGGCTTATCGCTCAGCCGCGCCAAGCATGGAAACCTTGTCTGACATTGATCCCCGTCATCGCTGATCAGCCTTTCGCAGCCCATCGCGGCCATCCTTCGCAACCGGGCGAATGTCATCCCCGCGCCATGCTTTCGTACAAGGACCTTGCGCTCGAGTTCGTCTGAGCGCTTACACAAGCGGCATTCCACCGCGATGACAGGCATTTTTACCTGTCGAAGCGTTGTGGTCATATCAAAGATCTGGGGCGCATCTCGTTTAGTGGGCAACGCCGCCGCCTATGTTGGCCCCCGCCTGACCGCCAAAATTTTCTTGCACCCGCAAATCTCTGCCTTTGCCTTTCTAGCGATCTGATTCAAAAACAGAATCTGCGACTTCGCTAAAATTATGAGACTCTATTCCCATTTTGCGCCCGCTTGACTCTTTCTTGCTAACGGAACAGATACAGAACATCAAGTGTTCTGGCGGCATGATGCCGTCCTTTCCAACCACCGCGAACCGGAAGGATTTCTGCGAACGATGTCGGCTGTCCGCGCCCAAGTATTGGCAGATCTGCGTGACCGCATCTCTTCGATTGAAGGAGAAGGCGCCAAGAAGGCTGGCTGCCTGCCGTTCGGCGTCGCGGACATCGACACCATTCTTCCAGGCGGCGGGCTGGCCAACGGCGCCCTGCATGAATTTGCAGGCGGCGGGTCGGGGACGGTCGATGGTGCGGCGGCCGCATTGTTTGCGGCAGGGATCGCAGCCAGGACCAAGGGACCGGTCGTCTGGTGCCTGACGCGCCCGGATTTATTCTTTCCGGCGCTGGCGCAAGTGGGACTGCATCCAAAGCGGGTAATCTTTGTTGAGTCTGACAAGGAAGAGGACGTTGCCGCCAACATGGAAGAGGCGCTCTCCTATGGCGGACTGGGTGCCGTCGTCGGGGAGGTGGTGAGGCTGCCGATGGTCGTCAGCCGACGGCTGCAGCTGGTTGCCGAGCGAAGTGGGACCATCGCGCTCGCAGTCCGGCGATGGCGGCGGCAAACCGAGGCAAACGACTTCGGCCAGCCGACGGCATCCACCACCAGATGGCGGGTGAGCGTGCTTCCATCGGACGAGCTTCCGGTCCCGGGGATCGGAAGGCCTCAATGGTTTCTTGAGTTGATGAGATCGCGTGCGGGCGAGTGTGCTGAGTTTTACGTCGGAGCGTGTGATGCCAAGGGTCGTATCCATCTATCTCCCGGATCTGGCCACGGACAGGATCAGGCGGGACGATCCCGCCATTCCGGATGACCGCCCGATCGCCGTCATCGCCAGTAGCGGAGCCAAGCGCTGGGTGTCGGCGGCAGATAAGGCCGCAAGACAGATCGGTGTCAGGGCGGGGATGCCGGCCGCCAAGGCACAGGCGCTCTTTCGGGGGCTTATGCTCGTCGATGCGAATCCAGCGGCCGATGCCATGGCGCTAGACCGCCTCGGCTTATGGGCGCTTGGCCACTATTCGCCGATCGTGGCCATCGATGGCATCGATGGCCTCGTCCTCGATACGGAAGGGGCCGATCATCTCCAGGGTGGCGAGCAACCAATGATCACCGGTATCGTCAACATGTTCCGTGCCAGAAAGCTCACCGCAAGGGTCGCAATCGCAGACACCTGGGGTGCGGCCCATGCCTGCGTTCGTGCAATCAAGCGTGACACGGTCATCGTGCCGCGCGGCGAGATTGTTCGCGCCGTCGAGAAATTGCCGATTTCGTTGCTCAGGCTTCCGGAAAAGGTCGTAGCTGTTCTGCGGGTACTGGGTTTCCAATCGATCGGAGAACTGTCGAACACGCCGAGGGCGCCGCTGGCACTTCGCTTCGGGCCGGAAGTCGGCCGTCGTCTCGATCAGATGTTCGGGCGCCTGAATGAACCGATCGATCCGATCCGGACCGCCGACCTCGTCGAGGTCTCACGATCGTTCCAGGAGCCCATTGGCGCAGCCGAAACCATCAATAAATACGTTGGCCGGCTGGTTGTGCAGCTCGTGGCCGAGCTCGAGAAGCGCGGGCTTGGTGCGCGGCGCACGGATCTGATCGTCCATAAGGTCGACAATACGATCCAGGCGATACGAGCCGGAACGGCGAAGCCAGCGCGCGATATCGCCTGGCTCTCCAAGCTCTTTCGCGATCGAACCGAAAAGATCGAACCCGGTTTCGGCATCGAGAAGCTGACGCTGGTTGCCATCTCCGCAGAGGCCTTGGCCCAAGAGCAGAAGGTCTCCTCGCTTGTGGAGGAGGAGAACAGCGACATCACGCCACTGATCGACGTCTTCGCCAATCGCGGCCAACGGGTCTACCGGGTCGCTCCCTTCGCGTCCGATGTCCCCGAGCGCAGTGTCCAGCGGGTTTCCGCCGTCGCGGAAGCCGTCGAGGACGGGTGGGTCAGTCATTGGCGACGTCCGGTCCGTCTCTTCAGCCGACCCGAGCAGATCCAGGCGATCGCGATGATGCCGGACTATCCGCCGGCCACCATCACCTGGCGCGGCAAGCGCCACCGTGTGAAACGGGCCGACGGCCCCGAGCGCATCTTCGGCGAATGGTGGATGCGGCCAAACGAGCTGGAAGCCGTTCGCGACTATTTCGTCATCGAGAACGATGATGGCGAGCGCTTCTGGATTTTCCGGTCCGGCGACGGTGTGGACCTGGACACCGGATCGCACAAGTGGTTCATGCACGGGATCTTCGCATGAATTACGCCGAACTCCAGGTGACGACCCATTTCAGCTTCCTGCGGGGGGCATCCTCCGCTCAGGAGCTGTTTGCGGCCGCGAAGGCACTCGGCATCGAGGCGCTGGGTGTGGTCGACCGCAATTCCCTGGCAGGGATCGTGCGCGCGCTCGAGGCATCGCGGGACACAGGCCTTCGTCTCGTCGTCGGATGTCGCCTGGATTTGCAGGACGGCATGTCGATCCTCGTCTACCCAACCAACAAGGCAGCCTATTCGCGGCTGACCCGGTTGATCACGCTTGGCAAGGGCAGGGGCGGCAAGGACAACTGCATCCTCCATCTCGATGATGTCGCACTATACGCGGAGGGCATGATCGGCATTCTCGTGCCGGATCTCCCGGACGACACCTGCGCGCTCCAGATGCGTAAGATGGCAGACACCTTCGGCAGGCGGGCCTATGTCTCGCTCTGTCTCCGACGGCGGCCGAACGATCAGATGCGGCTGCACGAGCTGTCGAACATGGCGGCAAAATTCCGTGTCAAAACGGTCGTCACGAACGACGTCCTCTTCCATGAACCGTCTCGGCGGCAGCTTCAGGACATCGTCACCTGCATCCGCGAAGGCACCACGATCGACACGGTCGGGTTCGACCGGGAGCGGTTTGCCGACCGTTATCTGAAACCACCGGAGGAAATGGAGCGGCTCTTCCCCCGATATCCAGAAGCATTGGAGCGGACGATGGAGATCGTCGAGCAGTGTCGGTTTTCGCTGGAAGAGCTCACCTACGAATATCCTGAGGAGGCGCTGGTCAATGGGATGGACGCTCAACAGTCTCTTGAACAGTGCGTCCGTGACTGCATTCCGATGCGATATCCGGAAGGCCTTCCTCAAAAGGTGCTGCGATCGGTCAGACACGAGCTCGATCTGATCAAGGAGATGGACTACGCGCCCTACTTCCTGACGGTCTACAGCATCGTCCGTTTCGCCCGCAGCCAGGGTATTCTTTGCCAGGGCAGGGGATCGGCTGCGAATTCGGCAATCTGCTACATCCTTGGCATCACCAGTATCGATCCAGAGACGAACGATCTCCTGTTCGAGCGTTTCGTCTCCAAGGAACGCAACGAACCGCCAGATATCGACGTCGATTTCGAGCACCAGCGGCGCGAAGAAGTCATCCAGTGGATTTATAAGACCTATGGCCGCGACCGAGCGGCATTGGTCTGCACGGTCACGCGATACCGGGCCAAAGGCGCCATCAAGGATGTCGGCAAGGCGATGGGCTTGCCCGAGGATGTCACCAAGGCCCTGTCATCGGGTCTCTGGTCATGGTCGGAAGAGATTACCGAGCGTAATGTTCGCGAGCTGAACCTCAACCCCGACGACTACCGCCTGGTCATGACGCTTCGGCTTGCCCGCGAGCTGATGGGTGCCCCACGGCATCTCGGTCAGCATGTCGGCGGCTTCGTGCTGACGCGCTCGCGCCTCGATGACCTCGTGCCGATCGAGCCGGCAGCCATGGAAGATCGCCAGGTGATCGAATGGGACAAGGACGATGTCGAGGCCTTGAAAATGATGAAGGTCGACGTGCTGGCGCTCGGCATGCTGACCTGCATGCAAAAGGCGTTCGACCTGATCCGCGAGCATAAGGGAGAGGATCTCGATCTCGCCAGGGTCAAGCAGGAGGATAGCGCCACATATGCGATGATCCGTAAGGCCGATACGCTCGGAACGTTTCAGGTTGAGAGCCGGGCACAGATGTCGATGCTGCCACGGTTGAAGCCCAGGACCTTCTATGACCTCGTCGTTCAGGTGGCGATCGTCAGGCCCGGTCCAATACAGGGTGACATGGTTCATCCCTATCTTCGACGCCGCGAGGGCAAGGAGCCGGTCGAATACCCGACGCCTGAGCTCGAAGCTGTGCTCGGCAAGACTTTGGGCGTGCCGCTGTTTCAGGAATCGGCCATGAAGGTCGCCATGGTCTGCGCCGGGTTTACGGCCGGCGAGGCCGACCAGCTGCGCAAGTCGATGGCGACCTTCAAGTTCACCGGCGGTGTCTCACGGTTCCAGGCCAAGCTGATCGACGGCATGATCAACAACGGTTACACGCGTGAATTCGCCGAACGGACGTTCAAGCAGCTCGAGGGGTTTGGCAGCTATGGCTTTCCGGAGAGCCATGCCGCCTCATTCGCCCTGATTGCTTACGCATCCTGCTTCATCAAATGCCACTTTCCGGACGCCTTCGCGGCCGCGCTGATGAACTCCCTTCCGATGGGTTTTTACGCACCCGCCCAGATCATTGGTGATGCCCGCAAGCATGGTGTTGAAGTGCGGCCCATCTCTGTCCAGCATTCGCGATGGGATTGCACGCTCGAGAAAATCCCCGGATCCGACCGCCATGCCATCCGGCTTGGCATGCGGCAGGTCGATGGATTGGCGGTCGCAGATGCGGCGCGGATCGTGGCCGCGCGCATGGAGCGGCCATTCGAAACTGTCGATGATGTCTGGCGACGATCAGAGGTGCCGGCCGAGGCGCTTGTCCGGCTCGCGGAGGCCGATGCGTTCCGGCCGGCGTTTGGCCTGGAACGGCGAGATGCCCTATGGGCGATCAAGGCCCTTCGTGACGAGCCGCTTCCGCTGTTTGCCGCTGCGTCCGCCCGGGAGGAGAGAGCCGTGGTCGAGCAACAGGAGCCAGAGGTCGCGCTCAGGCAAATGACCGAAGGCCATAACGTTGTCGAGGACTATGCCCATGTCGGACTGACGCTGAGAGAGCATCCGATATCGTTCCTCCGCCGGGATCTCATGGATCGCCGGATCGTCACCTGCGCCGACGCGATGAATGCTCGCGACAAGAGTTTTGTCTGCGCCGCCGGTCTTGTCCTGGTCCGCCAGAAGCCGGGCAGCGCCAAGGGGGTGATGTTCATCACCATCGAGGATGAAACCGGCATCGCCAACGTCGTCGTCTGGCCAAGCCTGTTCGAAAAGCGGCGACGGGTCGTCCTCGGGGCGAGCATGATGGCGATCCATGGAAAAATCCAGCGCGAGGGCGAGGTCGTTCATCTGATTGCAAGGCAGCTCGAGGATCTGTCTGGAGATATTGCGGCGCTTTCCGATCGCGATTCCGAGTTCAAGCATCCGACCGGACGGGGCGACGAGTTCGCGCATGGTTCACCGGGTGGTGGAGATGCACGGGATCGGCCAAAGCCGAATAAGGTTCGCGACATTTTCATCCCAGATTTGCATATCGACACGCTGAAGGTGAAAAGCCGGAATTTCCACTGAACCGAGGCGTCAATTACAGCGGATGCGAATGGCGTCGTTACACTGGATGCTACTCCTAAAGCAGCTACACAGCGGGTTCACTTCGGGCTTTCCAGCGAACCTCGACGAGTACACATCTCTCGTTACCCGATGAGATTCACGCATTCTGTCGAGGCTTTGCTTTTCCAAGATTTCCTCCGATGGTGCTCCGCGTGTTGCAGGATTGAGCCACTCGTTGCAGGCCACTGGAACGAGAATCCCGCGTCGCCTGTCGTGCAACTGGCTCATCGGCTCCGCCTGGTTGAAGGAAACACCTATGCTTTCGAGTACGCTGATCCACGGCACAAACCGAAAAAGCCGTTTACGCCCATTGAAGAAAAATAAACCAATCGATCCGTTTATTTTAGGCCCCGGCAATTGAGAGGGTGTCATATGGTCGCAATTGGAATTTCGGAATCTCGACCCATTGCTATCCCGTCGGAAGCAGCAGATTTGTTTTGAAGGAAAAGCGCTGGGATATTTACTATCACCTTGAATTTTAGAGACTTTACAGAAGATTTTTGGCTGATCAATCTCCGCCGGCCTTTACGATCTCGGGACTGTTACGACGTCAAATCTACCCGCCCCAAAGATGGTGCGATTGGGTCAACTAAGAGGCAAATTTGTACACCAAGTTTGATTAAGGAGATTTTTTTGCTAAAAACAGAATGGGATTTGGGCGCTGGGCGAGCATCATGGAAGCGTTTTTCCGAGGCCGGCGGAGCTCCATAGGAGGTAACATCTAGGGAGGGTACGATTAACTAGGGCCCGCTCGGCGGGAAAGGGACTATTGTCAGATCACAATAAAATTGGCACTTCAAACACTTCGCAAACAGACACTTTTTTTGACCGTATCGGCATCCCCCGTCCACTTCTTTGGGGCTTTGTCGGACTGCTGATCCTGATGATCGGCGATGGTATCGAACTCGGCTATCTGGCGCCTTATCTTGAAGGCCAGGGTATCAGCGGCGCCCAGGTTGCGCTGCTTTTCACAGTCTACGGCGTCGCCGTCGCAATCGCGTCCTGGATGTCGGGCGCACTTTCAAACATTTATGGCGCCCGCAGGGTCATGTGGGCCGGCATCATTATCTGGGCGATATTCCAGGTAGCCTTTTTGGTTCTCGGTCTGGAATCGATGAACTATACCGCCATGCTAATCACCTACGGTCTGCGCGGCTTCGGCTATCCGCTTTTTGCCTATAGCTTCTTGGTTTGGATTGCGGCGGCAACGCCGTCGAAAAAGCTCGGCATGGCGGTCGGTTGGTTTTGGTTCGCCTACGCCGCCGGCTTGCCGACGCTCGGTTCACTTGTGGCCAGCATTTCGATTCCGATGATCGGAACGCTACCAACCTTGTGGCTTGCTCTTGCCCTCGTCGTCATTGGTGCGCTTCTCAGTTTGGTTGGTCTCGCCGGGGTCAAGGGCGGTGGAAGGCTCGCACCAAAAGGCGAAAAGCCGCTGGCCTCGCTTGCGGCGAGCATCACGATCATGTGGAAAGAACCGCTATCGACAGTCGGCGGGCTCGTACGGACGGTCAACACGTCCTCCCAATTTGCCTTCTTCATCGTATTGCCAGGTTTTTTCATGGATCAGATCGGCTTCAGCCTAGCCACATGGCTTCAGTTGCTGACCATAATCTTCTGCGGTAATCTTCTGGGAAATCTCGCTTCCGGAATGCTCGGCGACCGGATCGGATATCGGACGACCGTCATTTGGATGGGCGCGGTAGGTACTGCAGCGACGATTCTTATGTTGTACTATGTGCCGCTGATGTATCCCGGCAACTTCCTCGTATCGAGCCTTGTTGGCTTTGCTTACGGCGTTACGCTCGGTGGTTTCGTCCCGCTTTCAGCTTTGATGCCAACCGTCATTCCGCATAACAAGGCGGGCGCTCTTTCTGTGCTAAGCCTCGGTGCAGGCGCCTCAACCTGGGTCGGACCGGCGATTGTCGCAATCTTCCTAGGATCTGTTGGCCTCGAGGGCGTGATGTGGATCTTTGCCGGCCTCTACATTGCCAGTGCAGTCCTGGCGCTGATGATTCCGGAGACGAATGGGCGGCGAAAAGCAAGGCTCGCGGTCAGCGTTTAGATTTCCTTGCGCCCAGGCAGACATCTGCAGGGGCGCAACCATTCTTGCCTGGGCCGCTGCGATAACAACGAACCGGCCGAGTACCGCGAAGAGACTGATGCGGCCTCGCCAAGAGGCTAGGGGGCGAGTCTTTCAGGAAAGTGCCATGCAGGTCGTCATGGCATGCACCGGCTTTACCGGCGGCGAAGCGGATCAATCGCACAGATCGATGGCGGCGCTCAAGTTCACGGGTGGGGTTTCCATGCCCCGGTCAATCTCGTCGTCTTGACAAAGCTGTTGGGAAAAAGCCAGTGGGTCGTTCTGGCTCATCAATGGCGGCAGTTCAGGCCATGATACAGCGTCAGGCGAAGTCGTGCCCCTCACAGCGCGGCAGTGTTCGACCTCACAACTGATCTATTGGCCCGACCAACCGGGATGCCGAGTTCAAAATGTCGGCGGACAGGGGTGACGAGTTTGCCCGTGGTGGTTGGCACGGTCCGTGAGTTCAGCGCAATCCGGGGGTGCCCCCTTGGGATATGTTTGTCAGAGATATGGATATCGAGAAACTGGAAGTGAAGGCGTGGAAATTTTCAGTGACATCTGATTCTCGGCAATGCGCCATAGGTACCAGTCGCATAAAAAGCAAAGGTATGAGTCAGTGCGCTGTCATTACATCGCATTCGTGTATCGAGGTTCCCGCCTAAGGTCAGTACAATCGAAACGTCGCCGACAGCAATAAACCTTCCGTGTCCTACTTTACGGTTTCCTTCAGACAATCGTCAGACGCGCGCCGGTATCGTTCGCAGTGAAGCTGACAGCGATTTCGTCTACATGCACAGTCATGACGACCGCGAAACGGCGATCGTCGATATCTTGCGTGGTGAGGGTGGAAAAATATTTGAACGCCAGGACGTGCTCCAGCAGGTGCCGGAAGGCGTCGGCCAGCGAATAACACCATATTCTGACGTGCGGCGAAAGCAAATGGACGGAGTCTTACAGAGCGATTGCAGCTATGCGTCAGACTGATCTGATTGCCGGTTGTTAAAATACTGTCGCAGGATTGCAAATCGACGCACAGAAGATTCTAAGATTTTGATGAATCTCGCCAGTCTGGGGTTCTTGCCTCGACTAAATGCACGTCGACATCTCCCTCCACAAATGCGCGGTCATTTAGAATTTTCAGATGCATAGGAATGTTGTGGGCGACACCCTCGATGCGGACCTCTCGCAGTGCGCACACCATTCGATCGATCGCTTCTTTTCGCGTCCGGCCATGGGTGATGATCTTCATCATCAGCGAATCGTAGTTTGGTGGCATTTCCGCACCCTTCGACATATGCGTATCAATGCGCACGCCCGGCCCGCCCGGCAAATGCAGTACCGTCAATGTGCCGGGGCCGGGGCGGGCGTCGAACGGCGTTTCGGCGTTGATGCGGCATTCTATCGCAGCGCCTGTTTCGCGGACCTCAGACTGCTCAAATGAAAGCGGATGCCCAAGAGCGACCCTGATCTGCTCGGCAACAATATCGATGCCGGTCACCGCCTCGGTCACCGGATGCTCGACTTGGATGCGGGTGTTCATCTCGATGAAGTAGAATTCGCCGTTCTCATAGAGAAACTCAAACGTGCCGGCACCGCGATAGCCGATCGCGCGACAGGCATTCACACATTGTTCGCCCAACCGGCGAATAGCCTCTCGATCAATGCCGGGCGGCGGCGCTTCTTCGACCAGCTTCTGGTGGCGCCGCTGCATCGAGCAGTCTCGCGCACCCAGGTAGACCGCGCCACGCTGCTGATCACAAAGAACCTGTATTTCCACGTGCCGCGGCTTCTTGAGATATCGCTCGAGATAGACCGTGCCGTCACCGAAGGCGCGGCGCGCCTCTTCCGCCGCTGCGGCAATCGACGTTTCGAGCCTCGCAGCGTCATCGACAACACGCATGCCGCGGCCGCCACCGCCGGCTGCAGCCTTGACGAGAAGCGGATAGCCGACCTGCGCTGCAATTTCTCGTTGCTTGGCAGGGTCGGATGGTAGGGCATCCCGCGTGCCAGGAACGCAGGGCACGCCGGCGGACCGCATGGCGGCCTTGGCGGCGATCTTGTCACCCATCGTGCGGATATCCTCCGGCCGGGGTCCGATGAAGACCAGGCCAGCTTTCTCCACCTGCTCTGCAAAAATGGCGTTCTCGGCCAGAAAGCCGTAGCCCGGATGCACGGCGCGCGCGCCGCTCGACAGTGCAGCCAGCACGATAGCGCTGCCATCAAGATAGCTGTCGCGTGCGGCGCTCCCCCCGATACACACGGCTTTGTCGGCAAGCCGCACATGTGCCGATCCTGCATCCGCTTCGGAATGGATGGCAACCGTCGGCAAACCAAGGCGGATACAGGCCCTGACGATGCGCAAGGCGATCTCTCCGCGATTGGCGATCAGAACGGCCGGCATCGGGTCAATGGAGTTTTGCATTCGCGTCATAACTATCCTCTCAGCGGTCCGCGATCAGGGAAAATATGGGGGTCCCGTAATCAACCCCGCTGCCATCGCTTGAAAGCAAAGCCTCGACGAGGCCAGCGCAAGAGGCTGCTATCGGGCGCAACAAAATGTCGACCTGGACGAACCCCAGGATGGTGGTCTCATCGATCCTTTGTCCGGGTTGCACAAGCGTCTGTCCGGTTGCGGGGTCTTTCAGGACAAGCCTGCCGACGGCCTTCGACTTGACCATGTGCAATGACGGTGCCGGTGCTTCTGCGGCGCTTCCGGTTGGTTTGACGACATTACTTGAAGGGCGACAAAGGCGAAACTTCGCGCCGCCAGGAAAATCGATTTCAAGACAACTTACGGCATGCGCTTGCATGTCGGCTGCCAATACCGAAACGATGCCTGCTTCGAAAAGGGATCTGGTCATCAGCGCTGTCGGTCTCCGCGGCAGAGCGTGGCAAGCATGCGCACGCGTTTCAAATAGGCTTGGGTGACGTCTGCCGCAGCGCGCGCCTCCTGAAAGGTCACCTGCTTGAACCGCAGCACCTGCCGAGGTGCGAGCTGCGCCAGTTTCCAAAGGTCTGCCTGTATGACAACTGCTGCCTTGGGGTAGCCGCCAGCAGTATTGCCGTCACGCAACTGGATGATCGGCTTGCCGGATGGCGGAACCTGCACGACGCCTGGCACGATGCCATGCGAACGAAGCTCAGCCTTATGGCTGCGCTCAAGGCCGACTTCACCGTCGAGCCTCAGACCCATGCGGTTGCTTTGCAGCGATACTGTCCACGGTCTTGTCCAGAAGTTGTGCTTGGAGACGTCCAGCAATTCGTCGAACTCGGCTGCGGCAATTGCCCGCACGACGACTGCCCCATCCTCTGGCATTGGTGCACCACGGGCTGCGCCGGGGGGAACAATGCCAAAGCCGAGGGGATCACGAAATTGCGGTGTGGTGTCGAACTCTGCATCAAGGATGTCGCCCGCCATCAGTTGTCGGCCCTGGTAACCGCCAAATCCCTGGCGGATGTGGGTGCTGCGCGATCCAAGAACGACTGGTACATCGATCCCCTCCGCCACAGCCAGACATGCCCGGTAGCCCGTCAACGCAGTTTGTGCGCTTCGTGGCACGGATCTCAGTTCAAGAACCTGGCCAGCGCGCACTGGCATCGCCCAATAGGAGGGAATAGGACGATCATCGAGATAAGCCGTTCCGTTGAGACCTGTGATCGCTACCGCCCCGTCGCGAAGGAAACGGACCGTAAAAGGAAACATCTGGATTTCTACGGCGGCGGCGCCCGGCTGGTTCCCAAGCAGTGCGTTGGCGAGCAGCAAGCCGAGGTCGTCCAGCATTCCCGTCACGCCGACGCCGCTTCCGCGATAACCGGTGCGGCCGAGATCTTGGACGGTGTTGAGCGGTGGCGTCGCCACGATTTCGATAAATGCCTTGCTCACCTGGCAATCCCCAAATTGACGAACTTGATGCGATCCCCCGGCCGCATCAGGCCAGGCGGCTCGGCCTTCAGATCGAAGGGCATCGGCGGGTCGAGGAGTTGGCCAATCATATGCCACCCGGTCGGCGCGGTGGCCGCACCTTGCGCGCCGGGCGGGCCGGCAATACTGCATTGCAGCCCGGCGATCAGCACGTTGAGCGATCGGGGCCGGGTAACCGGCACCTCCCGTCGCGGTACGAAGAGGCGTTCAGGCAAGCCGAACAAGTAGCCAAAGCCGGGCATGGTACCGGGCGCGAAGATCACATATTCGCCGGAGGAGTGGATGTCCGCGACGTCCTCGGCCGATAGGCCGAGGAACTTGCATACGTCGGGCAGGTCCAGCCCGCCTTCGCCACCATAAAGCATGGGCAATTCGATCAGCCTGCCTATGGTGCGATCTTCAGTGGATACCGACCATGCCGTCATGATCTCGGCCGAGAGGGCATCAGGATCAGCTACGGCTGGATCAAATACGACCAGCAGGTTGTTGATGCCCGGTTGCCGATCGACGACACCTTCAATCTCGGCAACCCGGTCGCTGCAGGACCAGATACGCTTTTGCACCGCCAGCGACATGGGGCCGTCTGCCTCGAACAACAATGCGGCGTCACCCATCGGGGTTATCCGTGGTACGTCCAGTTGACTGACCGTCACGGCCAGATCGCGGCTGTCATCGCGCATTGCCATGCCTTTCGATGCTTTTCTCGATCTCGAACAGGAGATCGCCCGGCGCGATATCCTGACCGTTGGATGGTCCGATCGAAACGATCTTGCCATCGCATTCGCAAGTAATGTCGCTGAAGACCTTCATCGCCTCGAGAACGCAAAGGACCTGCCCCTTTGTAACGGTATCGCCAACGGTGACGAAAGGCGGCGCTGATTGCTCCGAGGCGGCATAAAAGATGCCGTGCATCGGAGAGCGGACCTCGTTCCGGTTGTACGCCGCAGCATGGGCAACTGGCGTGGTTTCCTGCGGCAATGTGCATTTCCTTGCGACCGTCGTTGTAATCGGCCCGACGACGTCCGTCGGGTTGGTCTGACGGATGATCTTCACGCGGAACTCACCGAATTCCCATTCCGCCTCGACAATGTCGGTCGAGCCTAGTTCCGTGATCAGCGCTCGCGTCACGATCAGCAGTTCGTCCGCACCGCTCGTCACGCGTTGGCCTCGAAGGAAAGCGAGGCCACTACGTTGGCGATGCGCTCGCACGCATCCTCGAGGACCGCCAACGACGTCGCGATGGAGATACGGAAATAGGGGGAAAGCCCGTAGGCCGCGCCTGGGACGCAGACGATCATCGCCTCCTGCAACAGGAAGTTGGTGACGTCGACATCGGTATCCAGCGTATTGCCTGATGGCGTTGTGGCGCCGAGCAGGGCCGCGCATTCGACGAACAGATAAAATGCGCCCGACGGCTTCTGGATCTTCAATCCGGGAACCTCGGCCAGAAGTTCCATGACACGGTCGCGGCGTTGCTGATAGGCTGCAGCACGCTCTTTAAGGTATTCACTTGGGCCGTCTAGGGCGGCGACGGTCGCCGCTTGGCTGATCGAGCACATCGGCCCGACCATCTGGCCGGCGACCTTGGTCATGGCTTTGATAAGAGGTGCCGGACCGCCAGCATAACCGATCCGCCACCCGGTCATGGCGTAGGCTTTGGAAGCGCCGTTCAAGGTTAGCGTCCTCTCCTTCATCTCCGGATTGGCTTCAATGAAGGAAACGAACTTCACGTCATCGAAGAGGAGGTGCTCGTATATCTCGTCGGTCATGACGAGCACGTGGGGATGGCGCGCCAGAACCTCTCCGAGCGCGCGCAACTCTTCACGGCTATAGACAGCGCCAGTCGGGTTGCTCGGAGAATTGAGGATCAGCCAACGGCTGCGTGGCGTGAGCGCGCCCTCGAGGGTGGCGGGATCGAGCTTGAGGCCGAATTCCGCCTTTGTCTGGATGACCACCGGGTTGCCGCCGACCAGCCTGGCGATATCGACATAAGACACCCAGGCAGGAGCAGGGATAATGATCTCGTCGCCGGGATCGACCGAAGCCGAAAGCGCAGTCGCGATCAAGCTTTTTGCACCTGGGCCGGCCATGATGCTGTCGAGCTCGTAGTCTATGTTGTTCTCGCGCTTGAACTTGCGCTGGATGGCCTTGCGAAGCTCAGGGATACCGCGAACGTCGGTATAGGTCGTCATCCCGTTGCGGATGCCGGCAATGCCGGCTTCGGCGATATGGGCCGGTGTTGGGAAGTCGGGCTCGCCTGACGAGAGCGACGCGACATTCAGCCCTGCCGCCTTCATTTCGCGGGCCTTCTGCGAGGCTTCCACCGATGCAGAAGCGCCAACGGCCGCCAGTTTGTCACTTACATATTTCATCTCGATCCTCACTATTGGAATTTTTTCACCGGGCGGCAGTGGCGTTACCTCTATGATCAGGCCGGGGATGTGCATCGGCTATGCGAATAGCGGTCCGGCATCGTGGGAACCGGCGTCACGACCGGCCGTCCGCTGAGAAAAGCGTTGATGTTGCTGGCCAGCAACGCGGCGCTGACGTCTTGCATTTCAGGGGCGCGCGCTGAGGTATGAAGTGTCATCACGAGATTATCGAGGTCCCGAAGCTGTTCGGGAATAGTCGGCTCGGTCTCGTAGACGTCAAGGCCTGCACCGCCGATCACGCTGTTGCGCAACGCTTCGGCCAGAACGCCGGTAGCAACAACGCTGCCGCGCGCGACGTTAACGAAAAAGCCTTTTGGGCCCAGTGCCGCGAGAACGTCGGCTCCGACCGCGTGAAACGTATCGTCGCCACCCGGAACCGCGCAAACGAGATAGTCGCAGGTCTGCGCCAGTTGCAGCAGTGTCGGAACATAGGTGTAGGGCAGATGCGGCTTTGGCGTTCTGGTACAATAGTAGACGTCCATGTCAAATCCCTCAGCACGCCGAGCAATCGCCTCGCCGATCCGGCCAAGGCCCCAGATGCCGATTTTCTTCTCGGAGGCAAGCGGTGCTGGATCCCAGCCAACGCTCCAGCCACCCGCGCGGGCGATCCGGTCCTGCTGCGGAATCCGCCTGATGGCGGCCAGTAGAAGGGCGAATGCCTGGTCGGCCACAGCCTTTGCATTGATACCAGCCCCATAGGTGACGAGGATGCTGCGGTTGCGGGCGGCGGCAAGGTCGATGTTCTCGTAACCCGTGCCAACGCTGCATATCAGGCCGAGGTTGGGAAACTGGTCCATCTCCGAAGCACTCATCCCATAGAATCCGGAGGTGACGATGACCCTGATATCGTCTGACCTGGAATGGGCGATGGCCTCCAGGCTCCCGGTGCAGTCGATCGGCTCGAAACCATGGCCATGCAAGCGTAAAGCGTAGCCGGAATTGAAGAATTTCATTGCGAGGGCTGTCATATGCTTCTTCTTGTCGTCGTTTCCGAGAATGGTTCTTCGTCTAGCGGTTTGCGCTTGCCAGTGCGGCCGCGCTGGCAAGCAGGATGGCAAGGGGGACCGAAATATAGAGGGCTGTCGTTGGAGCAAAGGCGAGGGCGACGGCCGCGCCGGCAGAACCGAAGGACTGGCCGATCATGCGTGCCGTACCCAGGCTGCCGCTTGCCGAGCCGGCTCGTTCCACGGGCGCGGCGGACAGCATCATCTTGTTGTTAGGGGTCTGGAACAATCCGAAGCCAAGGCCGCAGCAGCTCATTGCGATACCGATGACGAGATACGGCGTGGACGGGCCAACGAGAACAAGGGTCGCAAGGCCGACACCGAAAATCGCCATTCCGGCAACGCCGAGCTGCCGCGCTGAGATGCGTTCCAACAGGGCGCCCGACCCGAGCGCTGCCAGCATCGACATCACAGGCCAAAGGCTTAACAGGAACCCGATATCGCTCTGCGACGCCCTCATCGCCTGATCCAGCCAGAAAGGCACCACCGTCAGAATGATGATCTGCGCGGCAAAGGCCAGGACAGAGGCGCTGACGGACAGCCGAAATGAGCTGATGCGCAAAAGGTCGATCGGAAATAGCGGGACCTCGCGGCGGCGTTCACGGGCAAGGTAAACGACCAGTCCTGCGATGCCGATCACCAGCAATATGATCGACAAGGGAGACACGCCGCTGATTGCGATCAGCTGAATCGCTGAAAGCAGTGAGATCGCTGCAAACAGGTGCTGCGTCAGACTGACGGTGCTTAGCCGGCGGCTGGCCTTTGGCGTTATCGGCACGAAGATCGCCCCGACCACGAAAGCGACGATGCAGATCGGGACGTTGATAAGAAAGAGCCAGTGCCATGTTGCAACCGAAAGCACGGCGGCGGCGACGGACGGGCCGATCGCCGTCGAGGAGCCGGCGACGAAGGCATTCAGCCCGAGCCCGCGCCCGAAACTGGCTTTCGGATAGACGAACCGCAGGATCGCCGTGTTGACACTCAAAACACCGGCCGCACCAAAGCCCTGGATAAAGCGCCAGACGAGAGCGGTCTCGAAATGGGCTGAGGCGGATATCATCGCTGATGCCAAACCAAATACGGCCAGTCCAGCCAGATAGACCTTACGGTATCCGATGATCTCGCCAAGTGCTGCCAACGGAATGAGTGTCGCAACCATAGACACCTGGAAACTCCCGACGAGGGCAACCGTCTGCTGGGCTGACACGCCGAAAGCGTCTGACATGGCCGGTAACACCGCGTTGACGATGCCGAATGTCATAGAGCAAGCGCACACCGCGCATGTCATGACGAGGACAGCAAAAAACCTTGGTAACGGCGCGAGACCGTCCCCATTTACCCATAGAGAATTCATGTTCGTGTCCTGCGGGAGGTCCGATCAGCCGGCTACGCTAGGCCGGAAGGAGATGGTTTGCGCCGGTTTGCCAGGTCGCAACCACACGGTCGCCCTTTGCCACACCCGCCAGACTGTGGGTGCCCACCTTGTTCTGGACGTAGGCAAGTAGTGTCTCGCCATTATTGCGTGTCATCAGAACATGCGTGGTTGAGCCGCGATAGATGACGTCGTCAACTGTCGCACTGGTCCAGTTGTGGTCTGCCACCGGAGCACCCTGAACGAGCGGCCGAATCTCGATGGCCTCGGGCCGTACAGTCAAGCTGACGCTTGCACCCCGGACAGGTTTTTCCATTACAGCCTGCCCTCCACCGTCGAGAAGAAGGACTTGCCCAGCCAATGGCCCGGCTCCCGACCTAGCACTTATGAAGTTGGAAACGCCGATGAACCCGGCGACAAAACGGCTGGAGGGACGCGCGTAGATCTCGCTCGGGGTGCCCATCTGCTCGACGTTACCCTTGTTCATGATGACGATCTGGTCAGCCATGGTCATTGCCTCGTCCTGATCATGTGTGACGAGGACCGTGGTGATCCCGAGCCGGCGCTGTAGCTGTCGCAATTCGATCTGCATAGCTTCCCGTAGGTTCTTATCGAGCGCACCGAGCGGCTCGTCGAGGAGAAGCAGCGAGGGCTCGATGACGATTGCCCTGGCCAAAGCAATGCGTTGCTGTTGACCGCCTGACAGAGATTTTGGATACCTGTCCGCCAGATGCGAAAGCTGGACCAGATCCAGGGCATTGCGCACCTTCTGATCGCGATCCGACCGTGAGAATTTGCGCATCCGCAGGCCAAAACCGACATTCTCGGCCACGCTCATATGCGGGAAAAGCGCGTAGTTCTGGAAAAGCATGCCGATATTGCGGCGCTGTGGGGGGACATGCGTGACGCGCTGTCCCCCGATCAGGATTTCGCCCGAACTCGGCTCGGTCAAACCGGCGATCATCCGCAGGGTCGTCGTCTTGCCGCAGCCCGACGGGCCAAGGAAGGCGACGAGCTCGCCCTGTTTGATGCGCATGGTGACATAATCGACGGCGGCGAAGCCGTCATACATCTTGGTCAGCCCGGAAAGGGCAAGATCCGAGTTCGAGGTCATGGATTATCTCTTAGCCGAAGGTCTGGTTGAACATGTCGATGATCTCGGCACGTTGCGGATTGATGATGTTCCAGTCGAGCATGTGGAGCTGGGCCAGCTCTTCTTCCGTGGTCGGAATTACCTTGGTGACCTTTTCCGGCAGGCTGACGCCGCGCACCGGCGGCGCTGCATATGTGGTTTCTGCCAATCCGGCTTGGACATCGACGGCGAGCATCCTGTCGAGGAATGCCGCTCCGAGATCGGGTTCGGGTGCGTTGGCCGTCAGCGTCATGGCGTTAATGCCGGCAAAAGAGCCTTCCGTTGGCGAAGTCATAACGATCGGGGCGCCGCGGTCGATATACGCCATCATCGACTTGGCAAGGTCGGGGCCGGCAACATCCGCCTGTCCTTGGGTAACCTGAAGCACGGCAGTGCCGGTCGATTCGTACATGGTCTGCACGTTTGGATGAAGCTCCTTCATCCGCGGCCAGCCGGACGACAGGTCGTGCTGGACTTCTGCGACCGGCTTGCCGGTTACAACAGAGGCGGCGATTGCCAGCAGCATGACGCTTTGCGTCAGCTTCGGTGACGGCAGAAGCAGGCGCCCGCGCAGGCTCTCGTCCCACAGATCGTTCCAGCTCGTCAACGGCTTGGCAACAGCAGATGTGTTGTACCAGGGGCTTGACTTGCACACGGCAAAAGCGACGCCATAGCCTTCTTCGTAGATGAACCGCGAATAGACGTTCTGCAGGTTGGGGATCTTGTCGGCGGGTAGTTTGGCGATCAGCTCTTCGCCCTTGGCGATTGGGATGCCGACGTCGTCCATCATTGCGACCGAGGTTGTCGGGTTTGCCTTTTCCGTGCGCAGCATCGAGATCGTCGGAAGGGTGGTGCTTTGCCGCTGAATGACTTTGCAGTCGAATTTCTGTTCGAAGGCTGGAATCACCTGCTTGGCGATATATTCGCCCTGCACACCGGTATAGGTGCTGATGTTCAGCGTTTTGCCTGCGGCCCAAGCCGTACCCTTGCCGATAAACGGGGCTGCAATCGCCACGGTGCCGGCGGTCGCCAGGAACTGCCGCCTGCTAGGGGCCGCCAAACGGCTGATAGTCTTGTCTTGCATATGCGTCATTCCCTCTTTTTGTAAGATTTTATGCTTTGTATTGGCGCTACACGCCCATGGCCTTTCTCAAGCCGACGATACGCTCGATGGCGAGGACGACGATCACCCCAACTGCGATCATCAGGCTGGCCATGGTAGCGATCGACGGATCGAAGACGCTTGCCATCTTGTTGTGCAGGAAGACCGGCAACGGCTCCGTCTGAGTGTTGCTCAGCCAGAAGGACAGCGAGAAGTCGTCGAAAGAGATCATGAATGAAAAGATGCAGCCCGCCACCAGGCCCGGCATGATCTGGGGGATCGTGATCAACCGGAAGATCGACAACTGCGAGGCACCCAGCGTACTGGCGGCCTCCTCGAGACTTTGGTCGAGTTGCTTGAGACTGGCCGTGACGGTGCGCAGCACGTAGGGCAGGGTGATCAGCGTATGGCCGATGAAGAGGTTGAGCATTGTCGAACCTAGGCCAAGCGTCGCGGTGAACTGGATCAGAGCCAGGCCTGCGATGAGGATTGGCAGGATCATCGGTGACAAGAGGATCGTCTCGACAAGTGCGGCGCCGGGAACAAGACCCCGGTTGAGCGCGACGGCGGCCGGTGTCGCCAAGACCAGCGACATGATAGTTGAGCCTATCGCCAGGATAGCGGACGTCTTGAACGACCTCTGAAAATCGTCATCGAAAAGAACGGCGGCATACCAGTCCAAGGTGAACCCTCTGGGAGGAAATGTGGCCAGCAGGCTCTCCGAGAAAGATAACGATACAACCACTATCAGCGGAGCGATCAGGAAAATCAGGATGGCCGCCGTCGAAGCCGCGAACAAAAAACGTGAAAAGCGGTTCATGAGCGGTTTGCTCCCAGGTTTCCGCGGATGGCGCCAGAGCGCGCCATCAGCCGGCCGGCAAGGATGTGTGCGGACAGCGTCAGCGCCACCATGATGACGGCAATGGCTGCACCCATCGGCCAGTCGTAGACGGTGTTGATTTGCTGTTCGAGCAGCACGCCGAGCATGGCGCCGCTAGCGCCGCCGAGCATTTGCGGTGTGACATAGGAGGCGGAGGTCAGCGTGAACACGATGGCGGAGCCGGTAATCAAGCCGGGCATGCTGAGCGGCAGTGTCACGCTAAAGAAGGCTCGCCGATCAGAGGCGCCAAGCATTCGGGCCGCCTCGACCAAGTTGTCAGGAATGCGCGCCAGTGATGCTGCAAGAGGCAGAACGACGAGCGGTAGGAAAACATGGGCCGAGGCGATGACCACAGCCCATTTAGTGTAAAGTATGCGTGGCAGCATTGGCGCGTGGATAAAGGCGAGCGCGTAGTTGATGACGCCCTGAGGACCGTTGGCGAGCAGCAATTGCCAGCCATAGGTCCGCACAACGACTGACATAACCATGGGTGCGACGACAAGAACCAGCGTAAGCCGGCTGTAGAATGCTCTTCCTCGCGCAATGGTGAGCGCCAGCGGGAAGGCGAGAATGGCCGAAACAAGTGTCGTCCAGATGGAAATTTCGATGGTCTGGTAGAAGATGCCGCGGTAGGTGGCGCTCGCCAGCAACCTGCTGAAATTACCAAGCGTAAAGGGCAATCCCACCGTTCCTGTCGCGGACTGAGTGCCCGCGCTGTACGCGAGCAGCATGAGGGAGGGTACAAGCAGGAACACAGTGAGGAAGAGCACAGCCGGCGCGGTCAGCGCCGCCTGTACCAGAGCTTTTCGCTGACTCATGCTCGAAACGAGACTTTGCGCATTCGCCGATGCTGCTTCGTTTTCCATGAGGGTCATAGTAGCCACCAGCTGTCCGCATATTGCCGCGTGCGCATGTCACCGCCCTCCCGCGATTTCGTCGAGAGCCGTAATGCTCGCGCCGTGCTGTTCGATCGTGTTTCGCACGGTCTCAGCAATCTTCACGGCGCCTTCGGTATCGGAATGAATGAGGATGCAATTGGCTTTCATGGGCAATTTTTTGCCGCTCATGCTGGTAACAACACCATCCTGCAAAAATTCCTTGATCCGATCCTTGATAGCGGAGGCGTCGTGGATGACAGAGCCGGGGATCTTACGGTTGGCGATCAGCCCATCATCGTCATAGGCCCGATCAGCAAAAATCTTGCCTACGCGCTTCATGCCGATCTTGTCAGCGTAACGCTCCGCAGCGCTATTAACGCCAGTGGCGACGATGATCTCGGGATCGAATGCCTTGAAGGCGTCGAAAACTTTCTCGACATAGGCCGGGTTACTCTTCTGCATGGTTGAAAGCGCACCGTGGATGCTGGCATGTGACACACGCGCGCCTCCGACACGGGCAATAGCCGCCAGTGCCCCGAGCTGGTAGAGAGCCAGCTTTTGCATGTCATCGGGATCAATATCCATTGCGACCCGACCAAAGCCGAACAGGTCGGGCAAACCGACATGGGCGCCGAGTGCGACCTTGTTTTGCAGAGCAAGTTCGACACAACGGGACATGATGATGGCGTCCCCGGCATGGAAGCCACAGGCGACATTCGCCGACGAAACGATCGACATCATCGCCTCGTCGTCTCCGAGTTTCCATCGTCCAAAGCCTTCGCCTAGATCAGCGTTGATATCGATCTTCAGGGTCATGTCTCTTGTTCACGCTTCCAGAACTTGTCGTCTGAGTGATTAGTTTTTGCTATACACTGCTCCGTAACTGGCGTCGGCGCGCGTTGAATGTCATTACGATTCGCACTCGCCGGCATCTGATTGGAGTCCAGTTGCATTGCGTTATTGTTTACTTTCGGCTCTATCTAAACAGTGTAGATCCAGAGCGAAAAGCTTTGAAAAAAAGCCTTAGTGATTTGTTTTAGGAAAGTCGATAAGATCTCGCCGTAATTTTGATTACAAAGTAGGCATGAGCATCAAGTGTGCATATTTGAGTGCAGAGATAGAGATTTTGAAAGAAGAGCTTCCTAATCTACGACACATCCGTTTGGCGCTGGCGATCACGGAAGGCGAAAGCCTGAGGGCCGCCGCGAAGCGATTTACTTTGACGCAGCCAGCCGCATCGCTTGCCATCGCCGCCCTTGAGACATTTTACTCGACCTCGCTATTTGAACGCCGGCCCAACTCTCTTTCAACGACCGATGCAGGCCGCGCTGTAGCGCGTCGAGCGCTCCGCTGCATGTTTTTCGTCGGCAAGGCAATTGGTGAGATAGGCAAGGAACGTGCCGCCGAAGAGACGGCCGTACCAAGGATGCTGACAAGCATCACGACATCGCAGTTGACAGCGATTGCAGGAATGCATCAGCAGGACAGCTTTCGATCAGCTTCGGAGATCGTCGGCCTGCGCCCCGCCACGCTACAAAAAAGCATCGGTGCTTTGGAAGCCGTGCTTGGCACGAGTTTAATGGATCGAAATCGTGCAGGTGCGCAACTCAATATTACTGGCCGCATCTTCAGCTCATGGGCTGGTCGAGCAGTTGCTGAGCTCTCGGCGATTGGAGCAGACATACGGGAACTTGATGGCCACATTTCCGGCTCGGTTTCGATCGGTGCGATAAGGGTCTCAGCGGCCGAAATTGTACCTCAGGCGATAGCGGAGGTTTCGAAGCTTGCTCCCGACGCGCGGTTTCATGTCACGCAAGGAAACTACCAGATGATGATGGAGGCTCTGCGTGGCGGAGCGATTGATTATCTATGTAGTACCGTGAGAGATAACATCCCGCCCGACATTGATGGCGAAATCCTCGGTCAGGCGAAGCTGCGTCTGTTTTGCAGCCCGCTCCACGCTCTCGCCGGGCGTACCGACATTACGATCGAAGACCTGCTGGCTTGCGCCTGGGTCGGGCCTGCCTATCTGACAGGCGCAGCAAAGGCTTTCCGGCAGATCTTTGAGCGCAAGGGGATATCGCCCCCGAGCTTTACGGTAGAAACAACATCGACCGACGTGACCGAGTACCTCGTCAAGACCGGAAATTTTCTGGCGGTCGGCAATACGCTGGAAGCGTCGCAGCCTGTGTCGAGCGAGTTCCGCCAGCTCGATATCGGCGATCTTACCCTAATTCGACCGATGTGGCTTCTCTATCGTCGCGGCTGGCAACCAACGAGGCTGCAATCTGAGGTGCGCAACGCATTTCTGAGGCACTCCGTCGCCATTTCGGGGTAAGCGAAGGCGATCATTTACTGGTTGATACCGTGCAAGCAAGATACGGCCAGGGCTCACGTACCAATCCGCTTCAATGTTGCCGTTCAATGTCTGAACGCCGCATCTCGGAACGTCTTGGGGCGGCACACTGCGGACCCATGTACAAGCAAGCGAGCCTGCCAGCGATCTGACCGCGGAAGACTGCCTGCCCTACCCATGCGCGCGGGCGTTATCTTTAGCGCTGTGAAAGCCGCGGTAGAGACTTTACCAACATCGCCACTGGTCTGAGTCGCGTCTACGATCCACAGGCCGACGGCCCTTTCCGTTGCAAGTTTCACGGGCTATCGTTGAGTAGCACTCGCCTACACCCGTCATGATCCACAGGCCGCTGATGCGTTAGCGCCTTAAACATCGAAATGGACAACTCGGATCAACGAGGTCTTGATAAGCCTCATAGCCGGTTGATCCTTGGCGCCTCACAGCCGCAATCCCCAACACCGAAAATGGCGTCCGCGCCACTACCGCCGCGCGTTTCCTCATTCAGATTCGTGTTCGAACGTCAGGAGAGAGGCGGCCGGAGACGTTGATAGACAAGCAACGCGCATGGTTTGATTGAGATCTACGAATTACTGCAAACTGATACGAAACCACGACATTTCTGGCAAAGCTCTGCGAAACATTGACCTTAAGCTGCAAAAGCACGTGTCGTCTGATACGGGCCAAAACGGGGCTGGAACGAACCAGAAAATGGATATCAATTTCGCTGAAATTGCCGGGACTTGTGAGCGCCCTGCCGAACACGGATGTAGTGCCGTCCGCCGCCTTATCCACGCTTTTTGCAAAGATGGAAACGTCGACGATCTAGTCGCGTTACAGGCAGCATCCATCCTGATCAGTCAGTCCGAAGGCAACGGGCGCCGTGATCCACGGAGCCGATTTTCGGATTTTGACGAATGGTCGGCCGCCTTAAGCGTCCCCGGCCATAAATGCTTCTTGAAGAACTAGCGTCGCGAATGGGCGGCCAGGCAATTAGTGCTGCCCGCATGCCCCAAGAACTGCTGGTGACCACACCATGCCGCCTCGATCGACATCTGGCGGGTAATCAATAACGATGAACGATCCAATTCTGGAGAAATGACGATATGCGCCTAGTCGTAAACGGTGCCGAACATGACCTGGATGTCGAACCGGAAGCTCCTCTACTTTGGGTGATCCGCGAGGACCTTCTTCTCACAGGAACCAAATATGGCTGCGGGCTTGCCCAATGTGGAGCCTGCACCGTGCTGGTAAATGGTGTCGCCACACGTTCCTGCGTCACGCCTATTTCCTCGGTCGAAGGTGCTGAAATCACCACGATCGAGGCGATCGAGCAAGACCAGACGGGTGCGCGCGTCGTCGAGGCGTGGGTGAGCCATCAGGTTCCTCAATGCGGCTATTGCCAGTCGGGACAGGTCATGGCGGTCACTGGATTGTTGAAGCAGGTTTCAAATCCTACCGAAGCCGATGTTCAGGTGGGCGTGACGAATTTCTGTCGCTGCGGCACCTACAACGCGATCTCTGATGCCATCAATTCGCTGAAGGAGGCTTAAGACATGGTTAGCACCCATACAGCGACGTCGCTCGTTATGAACCGCCGCAGCCTGCTTGGCGGCATAGGAGGTCTGGCACTCGGAATTGCAATTGCCCCACGCATCGCGTTCGCGCAGGCGCAGGCTCCGGCTGCTCCGCTCAACCCGCTCGAAGCTATTTTGACGCTTCGACCTGACGGCACCGCATTCGTACAGATGCCCTATGTGGAAGGCGGGCAGGGGACGTCGACGGCAATCGCCCAGCTCATCGGCGAAGAGCTTGATCTGGAGCCGTCGAAATTCGCGGTCGAATGCGCACCGCCGCTGCCAGCGTTCAACGTCCCTGAAAATCGCCGGACAACCGGGGGAAGTTCGTCGGTTCGGCGAGCATACACGCCGATGCGTCAGCTCGGCGCTACAGCGCGCGCAATGCTGCTGGAGGCCGCCGCCGTGCGCTTGTCGGTCCCCGTTTCCGAGTTGGTAACCGAGCCCGGTCAAGTCCTCCATGCCGCTAGTGGAAGGTCTTTGCGTTACGGAGAATTGGCCGACGAGGCTGCGCGTCGACCTGTTCCTGCAGCTCAGCCGCTTCGCGATCCGTCGCAATTCCGCTGGATCGGTAAGCACGTCGATCGCATTGACGGACGCGACAAGTCGACAGGCCGGGTTCACTATACAATCGATCAGAGCGTCGACGGTATGCTGATGGCCTCCGTCAAACACGCTCCGCGGCTTGGAATGGAGCCGACGCGGCTTCTGAATGAAGATCGGGTGGCCGCAATGCGCGGTGTTCATTCCGTTCACATGCTGCCAGGCTGTGTTGCAGTCGTGGCTGACCGCTGGTGGCGGGCCAATCGTGCTGTTGAGGCACTTCAGGTCGAATGGCAGGAAGCTTCCGAGCCCGGTCGCTTTACCATGCCGGCGGAGTTTTCCTCGCAGCATCTGCGTGATGAAATGCGGGTGGCCCAGGAGCCTCGCCGCAACGCAGAAAATCTAGGGGATGCGGAGAGAATACTTGCTGCGGCAGAGACGGTGATCGAGGCGACATACGACGTGCCTTTCGTTTCGCACGCGCAGATCGAGCCTCCTTCCGTGCTGGCCAGTTGGAAAGATGCCGATGGAACGCTTGAAATCTGGATTCCGAACCAAGCTTCGGACAGATATCTCGCGACGATTGCAAAGGAATCTGGAATCGATGCCTCGCGCATTACCTTGCATTCACCGATGCTCGGAGGATTTTTCGGACGCCATTTCCTTTATCCGTCTACCAGCCCATATGCTCAGGCCATTGCACTCACACGTGCGACAGGCCGCCCGATTAAGCTGATCTGGAGCCGCGAGCAGGAGTTCCTTCGCGATGCGCCGAGACCCCTGGGTGTTGCCCGGATGCGCGCCAGCATCGGTTCTGATGGCATGCCGACTGCTTTGAAGATCGAAGCGGTTATTGATTCCCTTATGGACAGCATGGGTTTCCCGACGGAGGGGCCAGATCCCACCGCTATCGAAGGTTTGGCGGCGAAGGTCTATCAGTTCGAAAATCGCAAAGTCGATCATATCGTCTTCCGTTACCCTGTTGTCGTGGGAGCCCTCAGGGCTGTTGGGCATTCGATGAACGATTTCTTCATGGAGAGCTTCGCCGACGAAATGGCTCTTGCTGGCGGAATCGATCCGTTGGAATGGCGACGCAGGATGGTGTCGAATAGTCCGCGTCATTTGAACCTGCTCGATAGGGTGGTCGCAATGTCGGGTGGCTGGAACCCGGGTCCATACACGGCCGCAGATGGCACGGTCCGTGCCCGCGGTATCGCGATGGCGTCCCCCTTCAGGAGCGAGACCGCAGCAATAGCGGAAGTCTCTATCCTAGATGGCGCAGTGCGCGTGCACGAGGTTTGGACTGTCATCGATCCCGGCCGCATCGTCAACCCGACCTCCGTGAAGATGCAGATGCAGGGCGCCACTGCGCTCGGTCTATCTCTGCTCTTGTCGGAGGGACTGGAGTTCGAACACGGCGCGCCTGTTGCCCGCAATTATGATGCTTCCCCGATCATGGGGCCGGGCAGAATGCCTCGTGTCCATGTAGATATAATTGAAAGTGGAGCGGAAATGGGCGGTGTCGGTGAAATCGGTGTCCCTGGCGGCATGGCGGCGGCAGCTAACGCTGTCGCACGCCTAAGTGGCCAGCGCCCCCGCAGCCTGCCGCTTTCCAAAATGCGGTTTACAGCCAGCGCCTGACCCCGCGTCAGGCTACTCGCATCCACTTAACACTACAATTTCCGAGATTGGACTTTCCCTTGAGAAAAGCCCTTTATGTAATTTCTGTGCTCTGTCTGCTTATTGCTGTTGCGGTTTGGCTGGTCATCCGCCCGCCCGTCTCACCATTCGAAGGACAACCGGCATCCGCCAGCATTTCCATCGAAGACGGTGCTTACTCCGCTCGGCTAGCCGATTGCGTAGCATGCCACACCGCCGAAGGTGGAAAGCCGTTCGCTGGCGGGCTCGCAATGGCCGTCCCGATGCTGGGGACCATCTATTCGACGAATATCACCTCCGACCGAGAGACCGGAATCGGTGATTGGACGCTGGCGGAATTCGACAATGCGGTGCGTCGCGGCGTCGGCCGCGACGGTCGACGTCTTTACCCGGCCATGCCCTACCCGTCCTATGCGAAAATGCCGGATGAAGAGATAGAGCGGCTCTACGCCTACTTTACGCGGCACGCCGACCCGGTCATATCCGCTAACCGTCCGACGGAAATCCCGTCACCGCTAAACATGCGTTGGCCGCTTGCATTCTGGAACGCGCTATTTCTTCCCGACGAGCCCTTTTCACCTTCACCTTCGCAATCTGAACAATGGAACCGTGGAGCTTATCTGGTTCAGGGCCCGGGACATTGTGGATCCTGCCACACCCCTCGTGGTCTGGCGATGCAGGAAGAAGCACTCGATGACGCCGGCGACACTTTTCTTTCCGGCGCTTTGCTGGACGGTTGGTACGCTCCCAGCTTACGCAATGATCCGGGTATAGGGCTAGCGTCTTGGAGCCAGGACGATATCGTCGCGTATCTGCGGGAAGGCCGGAATGAACATGGCGTCGTCTTCGGCTCCATGCTTGAAGCGTTCAATAACTCCACCCAGTTCATGACTGACGCAGATCTGACAGCTATGGCCGTTTATCTGAAGTCACTTACACCTTTTTCCGGCAACGACCGTCCTCAATGGTCCTATACAGCACAACCTTCAGTTCCGTCTCATGATAGTGATGGAGCGAGTATCTACGCCATGCGGTGTGCAAGCTGTCACGGTTCGGATGGCAAAGGCAGGTCTCCTTCTATCCCTCCCCTTGCCGGCGTCAGTTCAGTCCTCGCAGATAGCGCTCATTCGGCGATAAATATAACGCTCAACGGAGGTGGTCGGCTGGTCGTCAATGGCGAGCCGGACATCTACCGCATGCCGCAGATGAGAGCTTCAATGACGGATGCGGAGATTGCCAACGTGCTGAGCTACGTTCGTGGTGCATGGGGTAACACGGGCGGGCCGGTCGAGGTGGAGGACGTACGCGCTCTACGCACCACAACAGATCCCGCAAGTCCTGAGGTCAATATCCTTCAGATGCGCTGACTTATCATCGCGCAGTGTGGTGATCTGCATCATTCGAGAAAGTGTCCGGCGGACCAGGCGTCCGGCGGACATCAGCTAGAAATAGGAGCGAACGCGGTGACGTTAAACCTCGCTCTCCGAAATCTCTATTATGCCATCATCTCCCAATTGACCAAGAAGGCGCGCTCCGTTAAATGAGTAATTACATACTCATTGAGACTCAAATGGCCCGACCCCTAAGCGAAGACAAACGCATCGCTATACTGGATGCTGCGACCAATGCGGTCGCCGAGTTGGGTACCGGGGCGACAACCGCGCGCATATCGCAAGCCGCAGGAGTGTCAGAAGGCACCATATTTACATATTTCACAACTAAGGACGAATTGCTTAATCAGCTTTACGTCGCACTTAAGGCTGATCTGGGTGCCGGCATACTGGGAAACTATCCATCAGGAGGCAGCCTTCATGATCGCACTTACCATGTGTGGGATCGCCTGATTGAGTGGGGTCGCGCATATCCTGCCAAGAGCAAAGCTATGAAGCAACTGACCGTCTCTGATAAAATCACAGCGGATAGCCGCATGAAAGGTAAAGCTTTCTTTGAACAGATCGACGCTCTCATGGTGGATATTGCCAGCGGACCTTCACCCCACTTTTGTGGCGCCATACTTGTGGCATTGGCGGACATAACCACGGAATTCATGCGCAGGGAGCCGATGAAGGCCGAGGCCCACAAGAGGTCGGCGTTCGCTCTGTTCTGGGGCGGTTTGAGCCACTGAAATTTTACAATTTAAATGAGCATGTACGCGCTCATTATTTAGAAAGGAGAATTGCATGTCACGCAGTTGGTTTGTTACGGGAAGCTCTCGTGGTCTTGGCAGGGAAATCGTCACTGCCGCGTTGGAAGCGGGCGACAGGGTTTTTGCGACAGCGCGCAAACCTGAGCAACTCAATGACCTGGTCGAAAAGTATGGAGATCGAATTGTCACGCATAAACTGGATGTCAGCGACAGTTCTGCCGCATTTGCCGCGGTGGCTAGGGCCAACGTAGCTATGGGTTCGCTTGACGTCGTCGTAAATAACGCGGGTTACGCGAACGCGGGCTCCGTCGAAGATATCGGCGTGTCGGATTTCACCCAACAGATGCAGACCAATTTCTTTGGAACGTATTACGTCACGAAAGCCGCAATACCCATCATGCGGGAACAGGGGCAGGGCCACATATTTCAAGTGGCTTCCCTGGGTGCGCGGGTCATTGGTGCTGGTTTGACGGCATATCAAGCGGCCAAGTTTGCAGTAAGGGCTCTATCGGTCGGATTGGCTCAGGAGGTTGCTCCTCTTGGCATTCGGGTTGTGACTTTGGAGCCCGGTGGCATTCGCACCGACTGGGCCGGTGCCTCCATGGAAATCCCACCAATCAGTGAACCCTACCAACAGACAGTCGGGCCGCTCGCCAGCTATCTGCGACACATATCCGGCAAAGAGGCTTCAGACCCAGCTAAGATCGCCAAGGTCATAGTCCATTTGTCCACGCTTGACGACCTGCCAAGGGAGCTTTTGCTAGGCAGCGACACGTTCGAACATTTGGATGGTTTCAATCAGGCTGTTGCCGCCTCGGACGAGAAATGGAAGCCGGTCACGCTTTCCACCAAGGCTGACTGATCTTCAATCACGCTGACCAACTAAAGGGCGTTGTCTCTACGCGCATGCAATGCTTTCGCAGGTGTCCGCGCGTCGATCAAGGTGCGCATACCCTAGCGATCACGCGCCCTGGCAGAGATTCTCACTCTTCCAATTTTTGAAAGGAAACCATGAACTACCTTGAACGTGCACATCACCGCGTCGATCTGAGCACTATGATGTTGACAGGGTTCACCGCTCTGCTGGCACTCTGTGCCGGGGTACAGGCTTTCGCAGCGGATCCAACTACGATCCCCCCTGCGCGACTTACCGAAATAGCGGTCGCTGGAACAACCCCGATGGGCGCAGCCCCCATAAATTTGACAGCCCTTGGTTACACCGAACGAGAATTTTATGCCGTAGGTATGGCGAACCGATACGATGGTGCGCAGTCAGAGGAATTGGTTACCGCCAAGATTTTAGACAGCAACTGGCCATTTAAGACCCGCGTCCTTGTCCGGGCGCCTGCTCCTGAAAAATTCAACGGAACGCTCGTGGTAGAATGGGCGAATGTAACCGCGGGCCAAGACATCGATTTCGCTTTCGCCGAAGGGTATGAATACCTCACTCGCGAAGGATATGCGATTGCGGTGGTTTCGGCGCAGCGTGTCGGCGTGGATCGCCTGAAGACTTGGAGCCCTCAGCGCTATGGTACCCTATCGGTCGGCGCCGACAACTTGAACCCCAAAGATGGTAGCAAAATCGATGACTGCCCTATGGTACCCGCGTGCCCGGGCGACCCATTGTCATGGGACATCATGAGTCAGGTCACTAGAGCACTCAAGGATAATAGCGGCAACGACCAGCCGCTGCCCGGTCTTGCGGTTGAAAAATAATCGCGCTGGGTGAATCGCAGTCTGCCCGTCGCCTGACTACCTATTATAATGTGATACAGCCAATCTATCATCTCTTTGATGGATTTGTTTTCTTCGATCTTGCGGGCCCGCTCCGGTCGGATCAGCCCGTGCCAGCGATCAGCGTCAATTCGGAATCCACGGCACGGATTTTTCAGGACACAACAACGTCGCATTACACCCGCACCTGGGCGGTAGCGGGCGCTTCTCATTCCTCACTCTATGCCGGGGAGTATGTGAACGCGATGGTTGAACGTGACAAATCACTTCAAGGGCCCAATGGACCAATCTCGTTCACGAAATCTCTCGCTGCTTTTGATTGCGACCTGGAACCCTCGTTTAGTACGGTCGATCACGGGCTCGTTCTGAATAGCGCGCTGTCGTCGGTTCAAAAATGGATCGCGACCGGAGTTGTTGCTCCGCCTAGCAAATTGTTCACCCGTGACGCGTCGGGGGCACTTGAACGTGACGCAGAAGGCAAAGTGATGGGTGGCGTTAGGCTTTCCCAGTTCACAGCGCCGACGGCTAAGATAGCACCAAACGGAAAGGCAATCTTCTGTGTCCTCGCCGGCCATCACCGGGAATTTACAGGCGCGGAGCTAAAAGCCCGCTATGTCACCCATGAGAGCTATGTCCGCCAAGTGCGGGAGGCGATGTATCTCGCTTCAACGGAGCAATATGTTCTCCCTTTCGACCGCGACGCTGCCGTCACTTCGGCTGAGAATTCTGACATAGCTCGCTAACGCCGATCAAACCTTCCCAATGAATTTCACATTGCGGAATTTCTTGGCAAAGCTCGCGCTCAAGTCTGCCGCGCAGCAGACTCAGGCGCGGGCATTGTTGCTGGTGCGGCCTATGCGCAATTCCTGTCAGCACCATCTCGGCATGCAGTGCCGTTCAGCAGCATTGTCGCCCGGCATGGCAAAAGCCGGCTCAACCACGAATAGGATCTACCTGTCGCAGAAGTTTACCGCACTGGTGACGGCTTGTCGCGGCAATGGAACGGTAAGATAAGCATCGCCATCCCAAGGTCGCCAGCATTCTGGCTAAGCCTCTGCACTGGGGAGCACGACAACATCGGGAACTGACTTCACACCTTAACACGTCGGCGTGCTCAGCAGCTTCCTGTACGATTTGTTACATTCTGGAGATCTTCCTGGGACACCTCTGCGACAAACCCCGCATAGGCTTGACGAACGTCAGGATTTCCGTTGCCAGGATGAAATGGCCGGGTCCTAGACTTTTGCTCGAAAGGACTGGACATGAAAACCTCTGATGTTCTGGAAATATCACGACGAGATCTGATGGTCGGCACGGCTGCCGCCTCAGTAGCGATGACGGGAGGTGCGTCAAAAGCTTTGGCCCAGACCGATGCAACCGTTGGAGCGGAAACGTCCGCAGTCAGCTTCGTTGTCAATGGCACAAGGCAAAATCTGACATTGGACAACCGCACGACGCTGCTGGATGCTCTCCGTGAGCACCTACATCTTACGGGAACGAAAAAGGGCTGTGATCACGGACAATGTGGCGCCTGCACTGTCATGGTCGAGGGACGCCGTATCAATTCCTGTCTCTCGCTGGCACTGATGCATGAAGGTGATGAGATCACCACAATCGAGGGGCTCGGCACGCCCAGCAATATGCATGCGATGCAAGCCGCATTCGTCAAGCACGATGGGTTTCAGTGTGGCTATTGCACGCCCGGACAGATCTGTTCCTCTGTCGCGGTACTTGCCGAAATCAAGGCTGGCATTCCCAGCCATGTAACTGCGGATCTGAACGCGCAGACCGAAATCACCGAAATGGAGATCCGCGAGCGGATGAGCGGCAATATCTGTCGTTGCGGGGCGTATCCGAACATTGTTGCTGCTATCAGCGAAGTTGCAGGGAGGCCCGCATGAAATCCTTCACCTATTCCCGTGCAAAATCGACAACAGACGCCGCTTCCGCGATCGCAGGAAATCAGAATGCGAAATTCATCGCTGGCGGCACCAATCTTCTGGATTTGATGAAGCTGGAAATCGAGTCACCGACGCATTTGGTCGATGTCAACGGCCTCGGCATGGACAAGATCGAGGCTTTGCCCAACGGTGGCGTGAAAATCGGAGCGCTGGTCCGCAATACCGATCTCGCTGCTGACCCGCGGGTTCGCCGGGACTACGGTCTCCTGTCTCGTGCGCTTCTTGCAGGTGCTTCCGGACAACTGCGCAACAAGGCGACGACCGCCGGCAATCTTCTTCAGCGGACGCGCTGTCCTTACTTCTACGACACAAACCAGCCTTGTAACAAACGGGCGCCAGGCAGCGGCTGTTCGGCGATCGGCGGCTTCACCCGCCAACTCGGTGTCATTGGCGTGAGTGATGCCTGTATCGCGACCCATCCAAGCGATATGGCGATTGCCATGCGCGCCTTGGACGCCATTGTCGAAACGGCAAAGTCGGACGGCACGACACGCAATATCCCGATTGCTGATTTCCATCGCCTTCCGGGAGATACGCCGCATATCGAAACTGCGCTCGAACGAGATGAGATTATCACCGCAGTCTCCTTGCCGGCGCCAGTGGGAGGCCGCCACGTCTATCGCAAGGTGAGAGACCGTGCCTCCTACGCATTTGCGCTGGTATCGGTCGGTGCGATTATTCTTCCCGACGGAACCGGCCGCGTTGCGCTCGGTGGCGTTGCCCCTAAACCCTGGCGCGTCGAAAGCGCGGAAGCAGAGCTTCGAAACGGCGCAGGTGCCACGATGGCAAAAATCCTCGCAGGCGCGACGCCGACGGAAGAAAATGAATTCAAGGTGACACTTGCAGAGCGAACGCTCGCTGGCATTCTTGAAGAGACAAGGGGATAAGACATGCGTTTCGAAAAGCCTGCTACCCAGAACCCCATTGATCAGCTCAAGGTCGTCGGCCAGCATATCACGCGCATTGACGGACCGCAGAAGGTGACCGGCACGGCGACCTATGCCTATGAGTGGCATGATCCGAATCTCAACATCGCCTACGGCTATCCTGTCGGGGCTGCGATCGCTAAGGGCCGTATCAGCTCGATGGACGTCAAAGCTGCCCGCCGGGCTCCAGGTGTTCTGGCGATCGTCACCGCTGAATCCGCCGGTAAGCTGGGCAAAGGTCAGTTCAACATCGCAAAGCTGTTTGCCGGCCCCGAGATCTCCCACTACCACCAGGCCATCGCGGTTGTCGTTGCGGAAACCTTTGAGCAGGCGCGTGCGGCGTCCGCGCTCATCAAGGTTGACTACGTGGAGACTCCTGGGAATTTCGACCTTGCCGCATCCAAGGAGTCGGCCGTGATCCCAAAGGCCGGTAATCCTGAAAGCTCAATCGGCGATTTCTCGGCCGGCTTCGAAAACGCGGCCGTGAAAATGGATGAGACGTACACAACGCCGGACCATTCGCATTCGATGATGGAGCCGCATGCCTCGCTTGCCGTGTGGGATGGCGACGAGGTCACTCTCTGGACGTCCACCCAGATGGTGGCCTGGAACCGAAGCGAGCTGGCGACCACCCTCGGTATGAAGCCGGAGAAAGTCCACATCATGTCGCCGTTTATCGGCGGTGCCTTTGGCTCGAAACTTTTCCTACGTTCAGACGCATTGCTCGCCGTCCTTGGCGCAAAGGCAGCCGGCCGACCGGTCAAGCTCGCATTGCCAAGACCCTTCCTGATGAACAACACGACACATCGTCCCGCGACAATCCAGCGGATCCGGATTGGCGCCACGACGGAGGGCAAGATCACCGCAATTGCGCACGAAAGCTGGAACGGAAATCTGGTCGAGGGCAAGCTTGAAACTGCGGTGCAACAGACACGTCTCCTCTATGCTGGGGAACATCGCATGACAGCGATGCGGCTCGCCACGCTGGACTTGCCCGAGGGTAACGCTATGCGCGCACCCGGCGAAGCTCCGGGCTCCATGGCGCTTGAGGTTGCCATGGATGAAATGGCGGAAAAGCTGAAGATCGATCCAGTTGAGTTCCGCGTTATCAACGACACGCAGGTTGATCCGGAGAACCCTCAGAGAAAATTCTCTCATCGTCAGCTCGTAGAATGCTTTCGTACCGGTGCTGAGAAATTTGGATGGGCGAATAGGAATGCACAGCCCGGCCAAACGAGAGATGGTAGATGGCTGGTCGGCATGGGGGTTGCAGGCGCCCTGCGTAACAATCTGCTGTTCAAGTCTGCAGCTCGCGTGCGGCTCGGTGCAGATGGTGTTGTGACCGTCGAGACGGATATGACCGATATCGGCACGGGCAGCTTCACGATTATTGCGCAGACAGCTGCAGAGATGATGGGCCTACCGATGGATAAGGTCGCTGTTCAACTCGGCGATTCCCGGTTCCCGGCTTCCGCTGGTTCAGGCGGGCAATGGGGCGCAAACTGTTCTACCGCCGGGGTCTACGCAGCTTGCGTTGCACTTCGGGATGTGATTGCGCAGAAAGTTGGCTTCAATTCAGCCGATGTTACGTTTGCTGACGGCCATATCAAATCGGGCAACCGCGTCGTTCCACTATCGGAGGCGGCTGGAGCCGAAGGAATTGCTGGCGAAGATACGATCGAATTCGGTGATCTTGCAAAGCAAATGCAGCAATCCACATTCGGCGCTCATTTTGTTGAAGTCGGCGTGGATGTCTTCACTGCCGAGGTCCGCGTCCGGCGGATGCTAGCAGTTTGCGCTGCAGGTCGTATTCTCAATCCGATAACGGCCCGCAGCCAGGTTATCGGAGCGATGACCATGGGCGTTGGCGGTGCGTTCATGGAAGAACTTGCTGTCGACAAGCGCCGAGGCTTCTTTGTCAATCACGATCTGGCGAGCTACGAAGTCCCTGTTCATGCGGACATACCGCATCAGGACGTGATTTTCCTTGATGAAACGGACCCTTACTCATCCCCGATGAAGGCAAAGGGCGTTGGCGAGCTGGGCCTCTGTGGCGTGTCGGCAGCGCTTTCCAATGCAGTCTATAACGCGAGCGGCGTGCGCGTTCGGAACTATCCGGCAACACTGGATAAGCTTTTGAAGAACATGCCCACAATCGGCTGACATCGCCCGTGTGCGCGCCGCTTTTGGCGCGCACATCCTGATCTATGGAGTAACAGTCTTTTTTAGCCACTGCCCAGCGAGTTGTCATCGGTTTGGTCTGCGACCTGAATCGCCCATAGAAGCATCAGCGAAAGCGGATCATCGTAACGGGAATTGGGTACTGTGACCTAACGGGACTGCCGTCATGTGGTAGCTAACGATTACCGGATCGGCTTGGTTTTGAGCCGACAGCGACCATCAGCAATCTATGCCGCATCATATGGTGGCACTGGAAGTACATCGCAGACCTCGCGAAGATTTCTTCTGCTGCCGATAAGCGAACTAGACAGTCAACGTGGAGGGAGAGATATCAAATGCAGACTTGGTTGATCACCGGTTGTTCGACAGGCCTTGGCCGGAACCTGGCAGAAGCCGCGCTTCGCCAAAGAATGAACGTGGTGCTGACCGCACGCGACACGAGTTCGTTACGTAGCCTTTTAGAGGCATACTCCGATACCGCGATCAGTGCTGCGTTGGATGTGACAAAGCCCGATGAGATAAAAGACGCGGTCCGTGCAGCGGAAGAGCGGTTCGGGCGAATTGACGTCCTCGTCAACAATGCGGGCTATGGCTATCGAGCCGCGGTGGAGGAAGGCGATGACCGCGATGTCGCTGACCTTTTCGCAACAAACTTCTTCGGGACTGTAGGTATGATAAAGGCCGTACTTCCGGGGATGAGGGCACGCAGAAGCGGCACTATCTTGAACATATCGTCAACCGCGGGCCGGAGAGCCGCACCTGGATCAGGATATTATTCGGCATCAAAATTCGCCGTCGAAGGAATGTCCGATGCCCTTAGAAAAGAGGTCGGCCCTCTTGGTATCCGCGTCACGATTGTCGAACCGGGCGGCTTCCGCACTGATTTCTCGGGACGCTCGCTGAAGCAAACAAACAATGAGATCGGGGATTACGTCGAAACTGCTGGGCCAAGGCGCAAGGAGAATGACAAGACCCACGGCACGCAACGTGGTGATCCGGCCCGAGCCGCCGAAATATTGATCGATCTCGTTAAGCGGAAGGATCTTCCCGTAAGACTTTTACTGGGGCGGGAGGCTGTCAAAAGCGTGAGCGCCGAGGCGGATCGCCAGCGCCAGGAAATCGAGGACTGGCGGACAGTAAGTGAAAGCGCCGACTTCGCTTGAGAAAGTTTGGTCGGGTGTGACTTGACCCTGACGTTTTCGTTACCTTGAAACCCATGGTGCTGCCAAATAGAAGCCTTCACCGGTCCCGGCTGGGGCTGGTGCATAATGTCGAGTTCAAATCTTTCTACATCGGAAGAACTATCGAGGCTCTCAAACCAGGCCCAAGTGCGGCTAGAACAACATCGCCGCCGTGTTGGCGTGCAATTGCACGCGCAATGGAGAGCCCGAGGCCTGTTCCGCCAGTCTCACGACTCCGAGAGTCTTCAATTCGATAGAACGGCGCAAACACATCCTCCATTTGGTCTTCTGGAATCCCCGGTCCGTTGTCCTCAATGGCGACTTCGATCGAGCCCCCTCTGACATGGAGATGAACTGTTGCATGGCCCGCGTACCTCACGGCATTTTCGATCAGATTTCGTATCGTGCGACGCAATGCGTCCGGCCTGCATCGATAATTCAGGCGAGACATCGGCTGGACCGTGACGCCTGAACCCATTTCCGATAAATCCTCACATATACTTTCAACGAGTGCCGCCAGATCGATCGTGCGCGTCACCTCGAGACTGGTTTCCTGTTTGGCGAGGGCGAGGCACGCCTCGGTCATTGCCTCCATCTCGTCGATCGTCTTGAGCATTTTAAACTGTAGCTCGCGATCAGAAACAAGTTCGGCGCGCAGCCGTAAAATCGTCAGCGGCGTGCGCATATCGTGGCCAATTGCCCCCAGCATCCTTGTCTTGTCCTGAACGAACCGGTGAAGTCGCTCCTGCATCTGATTGAAAGCAATGGCGGTTCGTTGAATGTCTTCAGGTCCTGTCTCCGATAGTGGCGTCACGGGCTCGCCACGCCCCAGCTTCTCCGCCGCCCGGGTGAGATGAACAAGTGGCCTGACAAGACGGCGTGCCGTGACGAACCCAGCGAGAGAGACGAGCAAAGCGGTAACGGCAATGTTCAATGGTAACTGTGTCGCCCAGACTGAGGGAGGCGTATGTTTATAGTAGGCACCGTTCAGCGCAAGTCCGTCACCCAACGGCACCACGATACCCGCACCCTGTGTGCCTGCGTAGCCTATGTATTTGGCTTCGACCGGGTTGTCGCCAATCTCGCTGACAGCGCTGGTCCATTTCACATGAGACGTAAACAGTTCGGGAACAGCATCCTTTGACACAGGGGGGGCCGTGGCCGGACGATGCGTTTCGTGGCCTTGGCCCGCGGGTCTCAAATAGTCGCGCAATGAAAGCTGAAAGCTATGGAACGCTTCGGTAGCCCAGGCATCGAGATCATCGTCTTGGTCCTCAGACACCCAAAATCTGGTATATTCAGTGCTGCTCACTCTTGCCAAATCGGCTCTGAAATCATCCGGCACAAGTTCGATCATCCTCGCAACCGCGGAAGCTCTGCTGTTGAGCTCATTACGCGCGGATGTTTGGATGACGCCGAGGTAGGTCCACCATGAGAATGCTAAGGCAATTGCCTGCGATATGATGAGAGCGAGCAGCATTGACGCCGTGAGCTGAATCGCAAGGCTTTTCTTCCACCACCTCATGATGCAGTCCTCACGTTTGGCATGAAACTATAGCCACCACCCCAATGGGTCTGTATCAATGCAGGATTCTTTGGATCTTTCTCGATTTTCTTCCTTAATCGGCTTACTTGATTGTCGATACTACGATCGAAGGGATCCGCATGTCTGCCCACCGTCAAGTCGAGCAGTTCCTCCCGGCTCATCACGATTCCTGGGCGCTCTACGAACACTTTGAGTAGGCGAAACTCGGCCGTGCTCAACGGAATTCCGATCCCATCTTCGCCTTGAAGCTCTCGTCTCCCAAGATCGAATACCCAGTGCTCGAAACGCAGAAAACCTGAGCGTTGTTGGGGATCTGGAGCGCGGCTACTGGTTCGTCTCAACACCGCCTTTATCCGGGCTGCAAGCTCGCGGGTGCTGAAAGGCTTGATCAGATAATCATCGGCGCCAAGTTCCAGACCGATCACACGGTCGGTTTCATCCGCTTTGGCGGTCAAGAAAATAATGGGAATATTGCTGGAAGATCGTATTTGTCGGCACAATGTCATGCCGTCGTCGCCAGGCATCATAATGTCGAGTACGATGAGATCGGGCGCGCTTTTTTCGACGATCCGTCGCAGAGCCGCTCCATCTTCGGCGAGACTAACCTTATAGCCCTCGCGCTTCAGATACGATCCGACAAGATCTCTTATCTCAAGGTGATCATCGACGACCGCGATGTGCGTAGACACTTGACTGGCCCCTTAGTTTATTCAGCAATCATGCGCTGAGAGGAGCGCAATGAACCTTGATTGTAAAACAACGGATAACACAACATAAATAGCCGGCCGCCAGACTTCGATTACACTTTTTTACATTCCCCTACATTTGCGGCACGATTCTGATGACTCTCCGAGGTAATTGTTCGCAACACGGTGTGGGTCGCCACTTTCGGATCGGGCTTGGCATCGCCAAGCTCCTCGACGGAATCGCTTTCGACGCAAAACGATGCGGGCAAGGAAAAATCCTTTGATGAGAATACTTAGAAGCATCTTTGTGGCTACACTGCCTCTTTGGCTTTACCCAGCAATGGCTCATGGCCAAGCGTCACAACTCGTGATTGAGAAGCGAATGCCTCGAGAAAATGAGCATCTTTCTGCTCGCAGCACAGTTGGCGATCTCCTTCGACATCCAAGCTTTACTGGGTTTGCTTCACAGATCCTTCCTTGGGATGGACGCCGCTACGACGAGACAATGACACTAGCGGACATCGGGGCCTTACTTCCATACCACAGCAATGTTGACACGGAGTCAGTGCTAAGCGGCCTCAATCGCATGGTTGACGATATTGCGGCTGGTGACAGAGTTTTCTACGATTTCTACTCAGAAACCGAAAAGCGGGATCAACCTGGCAAAGCCGAAACGGGCCTGTTTTTCTTTCGTGGGAACCCTGGCGCGCCCTTCGCTGTCGTCGTGCCAGGGGGAGGCTTCGCCTATGTCGGCTCCGTTCACGAAGGATTTCCGTATGCCTTGGAAATCAACGCACAAGGATACAACGTCTTCGTGCTGCGATATCGCGCCGGCCAGGGTCGCACCATTCCCAACGAAGATCTCGCTGCAGCGCTCTCGTTCATCTTCGAGAACCGTCAAATGCTGCAGGTCGATATCGCGGGATATTCGCTGTGGGGCAGCTCCGCCGGCGCTCGTATCGCTGCGTCGATCGGGTCTCATGGGGTAGCTGCTTTCGGTGGAAGCGACCTCCCAAAGCCGGCAACCGTGGTCATGGCTTATACCGCTCACACCGATCGTTCAGACTCTGAACCACCGACATTTGCTGTCGTGGGCGAAAACGACGGAATTGCCCCGCCGTATTCGATGGAGAGCAGAATAAGCGAGCTCCGACAACAAGGAACACCAGTAGAGTATAGAAATTTCCCCGCTGTTGGCCACGGTTTTGGAACTGGCGTAGGTACGAGCGCTGAGGGCTGGCTTAAGGAAGCTACAAATTTTTGGACCAAATCACGCAAGAATTAGGGCTGATGGGAGTGTGTTTACGTGTGCACTATTCCGGTCGCCCGGATCGTGACGGACGCTCCCAATATTATATCCGACTTTCAGAGCGTGGTCTGTGCTTCTAGCTGCAGTGTTCTTCACCCAGCAGACTGATTCATAAAGCAACCTGCATTGCTTGGCGTCGTGGATGGGTGTTTCCGATGGCCGGGTCGAAAATCGGGAAACGATGTCGTCTCCATTCAAAATTCTAATCGTCGATGACAATGCCGACATTCGCGTTGAACTGAAGCATTATCTTGAGAGGAATGGATTTAGTGCCGTCGCTGTCGAGGGTGGCCGCGGCATGGACAAAGCGATGGCAAGAGAAACATTCGACATGGTTCTGCTTGACGTGCAAATGCCGGGAGAAAATGGCTTGGCAATTTGCCATCGCCTGCGCGCAAAAAGCAAAATTCCCGTAATGTTTCTCAGCGCATCGAGTGATGAGCTTGACCGAATTGTCGGCATTGAGATCGGAGCAGATGATTATGTTAGCAAACCGTTCAACCCGCGCGAAGTGCTTGCTAGGATAAAGGCGATCCTTCGTAGAGGAAAGGCTTCCCGTTCCACTGTCTCGGATCCGGTTGTGGGCAAGCGATTTCGGTTTGGTGCCTGGATCCTAGACGTGGACCGCCGCTCTCTTAGGAATAATTCGAATCTGGAGGTGGCGTTGACATCGGCGGATTTTCAGCTCCTTATCGCGCTATTGGAACGACCTCGCATCGTTCTTTCCAGGGACCAATTGCTGGAGTTAACAAGTGGGCGTGAAGCCCATGCCTTCGATCGTGCCATCGACAACCAGATCAGCAGGCTACGCCGCAAAATCGAGCGGAACCCGGCTAGGCCGGAGTTGATAATGACAGTGCGCGGAGGCGGGTACTCGCTTACGGCCGATGTCACGCGTGATATCTGATGCACGATGGACGCCGCATGGACCGCGATGCACATGAGAAATATAGTTACGGCCAGAGCAGATAATCCAGCGCTCACCTAGCCAGATTAATGCTGCGCGAAGGCAAACTAAAGTCCAAATTTGTCTCTTTAGGTGATCACCACTGCAAAGCGATCAGCCCCTTATTTCATCCGCCGGATTTCTTAACCGCCTGGCGTTTGTCTCAAAAATGGCCTTCCCCGCTCCGCTGGAAAACATGCTGCCTTAACTCGAGCCGTAACGAAACCTCTTATGGCAAAACATCGCCTTGTGATCTGGCGCACAGCCTCGCACTTGTAATCTGCCTTGAGATTTGTTCATTGCTGACACTTCTTATGGCTAATGAAAAGAAGACGAGCATCAAATTCACGACCATTCTCCGCCGCAGGCGATTGACTGGGGTCTTACAAGCTATGACGCCAGGAGCTCCTGGTGATATTCCATAGTGCTTGGGAAGGCAGCGGACGAGATCGGCGTTCGCCGTGGAAAAAGTTGCCTAGCTAACAGGGGAGGGTGGTCGGAACCTGGTCATCCTGACAAGCTGAAACCTCGGCTGCTAGTCGTCATCGACGCGTGCGTGCCTGTTCCCGAATCTGCTGGATAGCTGCATTGAACCCATCTGGTGTGTGGCTAGAACCAGCCAATTTGCCTACGTTGACTTCATCGAGGCGCCGTCCGACGACGACGGCCGGTACAGCGGCGGCGAAACGACGCTGCAACTCAAGTGACCGCGGGACAGTTGCATGCGGCTTGACCCGGACAGCGGTAACGGTGTCTCTCTTCAAATTGATTGTAACCGTGACGTAGGATGGGCCGCCGCCATACTGGCCAGTCGCGGTGTAATGCCCATCCGCGTATCGATTACGCTGGGACGATGCGCTTGTTTGAGCTTGAGCATTGGCATCCAGTTGGGAAGCGAGTATGGCCGCCATAATCGTGGCTGCTGCGAAGTGTCTTACAAGTCGGGTGCGTCTTTTCAAACTCATCAGGCTTTTCCATTCTAAGATTTAGCTGGCGACCATTGCGGTCGCATCTTCGTGGTCATCGGCAAATGTCAAACATCTCGAGGCATGTGTGCCAGGATCTTGTCGACGGTCAGCGGATAATTGCGCACGCGGACCCCGGTCGCGTTGTAGACGGCGTTGGCGATTGCGGCCGCCACCCCCGTGTGGCCGAGTTCACTCACGCCCTTGGCTTTCATGGGCGACGACATCGGATCCAACTGGTCGAGGAAGATAACCTCCTGATGCGGTATATCTGCATGCACGGGCACCTCGTAACCGGCGAGATCGTGGTTGACAAAAAAGCCGCGGCGTTTGTCCACCGCAAGCTCTTCCATCAGCGCTGCACCCACCCCCATAGTCATGGCTCCGATAACTTGGCTTCGCGCTGTTTTCGGATTGAGAATCCGACCGGCATCGCACACGGCAAGCATACGCCTAATACGGATCTCTGCCGTATCCGTATCGACCGCAACCTCGACGAATTGTGCTCCGAAGGTCTGCTGCTCATATTTCGTTGCGAGCTCTCCCCATTCCATGGTCTCCTCTACGACGATATCTCCATCCCGTGCCGCCTCAATTAAGGAAATGCGGCGGTCGCCGGAGCGTACATGGCCATCAACGAACTCCGAATCTGTCGAATTCAGTCCAAGCTTGGCCGCAATCGCTTCTCGTAGCTTGATACAGGCGGCGTAGACACCCGATGTCGACGAATTCGCTCCACGCTGCCCGGCCGACCCCGAGGCTCTGGGAAAACGGGAATCGCCAAGCGAAACCGCGACCATTGCCATCGGTAGCCCCATCATCTCGGCTGCCGTCTGGGCGATGATCGTATAGGTTCCAGTCCCGATATCGGTCATGTCCGTCTCGACAGTGAGTACGCCATCGACGCCGAGCCTGATACGCGCGCCAGAGTCGCGCGTCCGGTTTGCACGGATCGCGGATGCTACTCCCATCCCGATCAATGTTCTTCCATCCCTGACGCGTCGCGGTGTCGCAACCCGGTCCCGCCAGCCGAATCGGTCCGCTCCCACCCTTAGACATTCAACGAAATTGCGGGCGGAAAACGGACGCTCAGGGTTTTCCGGATCGACCTGTGTGTCATTCAGGATGCGAAACTTTACCGGGTCCATGCCGAGCCGCTCAGCCATCTCGTCCATGGCAATTTCAAGTGCCATCATACCCGAGGCTTCTCCGGGCGCGCGCATCGCGTTCGCTTCCGGCAAGTCAAGGGCGGCCAGACGCATTGCCGTATGACGGTGTTCGCCGGCATAAAGAAAGCGCGTCGGAATGACAGCCGTTTCCAAAGTCCCGCCCGCAAGATTCCCCGACCAGCTCTCATGCGAAATGGCCGTGAGCTTACCAGTTCTATCCGCGCCGAGGCGAATACGCTGAATGGTTGCTGCACGGTGCGTCGTGTTGTTGAACATCAGCGTTCGCGTCTGGGCAACCTTCACTGGGCGTCCGGCTGCGCGCGCGCCGAGTGCGGCAAGAACGGCATCTGCTCCCACTGTCGCCTTACCGCCAAAACCGCCGCCGATATAAGGCGATACCAGACGGAAATTCTCTTCCGGCATATCGAAGATAAGGGCAAGGTCGCGCACGCCCCAATTGATCATTTGCTGCGACGACCACAAGGAAAGCCTGTCTCCCTCCCACAGGGCCAGCGTGGCATGTGGCTCCATCATCGCATGGCTCTGGTCGGGGGTCGTGTAGGTTTCCTCCAACTGAACCGGTGCCGTCGAGAAGGCGCGGTCGAAATCGCCGACCAGGGTATCGGCGTTCTGTTTGCCCAGTTCCCGTGCAGCGCTCTTCGCATCGTTCAGATCGAAGGATCCATCTGCTGCGACATACTCGACCCGCACGAGATTGGCGGCCGCTCGGGCCCGCTCGAATGTATCGGCGACTACCACCGCGACTGCCTGATGGTAATGCTCGACTTCCGCTCCCGCGAGAGGCCTTGCAGCCAGGAATTGTCCCTTGCCTAGCTTTCCGGCGTTCTCCGCGGTCACGATGGCGATCACACCGGGTGCCGCATGTGCTGCGCTGAGGTCAATCGCGGAAATACGACCTTTGGCAATCGAGGATCCGACGATATAGCCATAGGCGATGTCGAGGGCCGGATCGTGCCACTCGTAGGCGTAGGTCGCGGTACCAGCCACCTTGAGCGGCCCGTCGATACGGTCGAGCGGCTGGCCGACAACCGTCATGCGGTCAATTGGATTGGTGGTGGCCGGTGTATCGAATCTCATCGGTTCAATCCTTTGGTGTTGGTTAGGGAGGTGGCGGCTTTTATGCCACACCATCAAGCCCTTGAATTCGTTCCAATTTTGACGCCGCTTCTGCCCCTGAGGGGATCAGTATCTTGGGGCAACGCCTCCCATTCCAATAGGTTCTGTGGCCTTCCACTTCATTAGATTGCGGATGGGTGTCTCCAGTTCCTAAGGTTCGATAATACAGTTGCGTCCAGATTGTTGACCAAATCGGCTTTTCTTAGAACCTAGAGAGCCCCACGCAGGGGATTAGTAGCATCCTTCGGGATACCCTCATAAGCGGTGCTAATTAATCAAAAAAGAGTGAGTTGGATTTTACCGCAATGTCTCGGCCGTATATCGCGCCAGAAGCTCGTAAGCCTGCCAGTCATACCACCCGAATTCACACATGCATTCATTAGTTCTGCTTATTGCCCCATGCTGATTATGGAGCCTAATCATGCAATCCACCGGACTTATATTTTGAGGATAGTAGACTGGAGCAAACGGCGACACGCGTCCGCGAGGCAACGGTTGTTATTTTACGATCCATAAGGAGAAAAGACATGGCGACTTGGTTGATAACGGGATGCTCGACGGGTCTTGGCCGAAGCCTGGCCAAAAAAGTTGTTGAGGCTGGCCACAATGTTGTCGCGACGGCCCGGAACGTGGAAACAATTCGCGATCTGGTGCACTCCTATCCAGGTACGGCAGTCGCCGTGGCGCTCGATGTCACCGATCAAGATCAAATCCAGCAAGCGGTGGCCCTTTGTGAGCGCAGGTTCGGATCTGTCGATGTCCTGGTCAACAATGCCGGATATGGTTACCGCGCAGCCGTCGAGGAAGGCGATGAAAGCGAGGTCGCTCAGCTCTTCGCCACTAATTTCTTCGGCGCGGTTGCCATGATCAAAGCGGTTCTTCCCGGCATGCGCGCGAAGCGCAACGGTGTGATCTTCAACGTCTCTTCGATAGCCGGACGTCTGGCCGCTGCGGGGTCCGGCTATTACGCCGCCAGCAAATTTGCGATCGAGGGCATGTCGGATGCCTTGCGCAAGGAGGTGGCTCCGCTCGGGATCAGGGTGGCCGCAATTGATCCGGGCCCCTTCAGGACGGACTTTTCCGGTCGCTCGCTTCAACAGGCCAAGGCCAACATCTCCGACTACGCCGAAACTTCCGGCACGCGCCGCAAGGAAAACGACAAGTCGCACGGCACCCAGAGCGGTGATCCGGATCGGGCGGCGGAGGTCATGATGGAGGTTGCTTCAGGTTCCGCCTTTCCGACCAAGCTGCTGCTTGGAAGCGATGCGGTGAGGATCGTCGGCGAGGAACTCGAAAGACAGCGGGAGGAAATCCTTGCCTGGGAAAGTATCAGCCGGAGTACGGATTTCGCCGAGTGATCGCGATTGGCCGGGTGGTATCAGCACCTAGATTCGCGGGTAGTGGCAGGAGGGAGACAGTGTGACGGTGAACAAATTTTCATTTGATGCACTGGTCCGAGCGCGTCATTCGGTGCGGGCGTTCCTGCCGACGCCCATCCCGCACGATGCGCTGCAGGATATCCTTTCGGATGCACAGCACGCGCCCTCCAACTGCAATACGCAGCCCTGGAAGGTGCATGTCGTGTCGGGAACGTCGCTGGTGTCTCTGAGTGGATCCTTGCTGGCCGCCTTGCGATCGAGGCATGAACGGCCGGACTTCACCTTCGACAAGGGCGATTACCCGGAGCCTTACCTCGGCCGCGCACGAGATCAGGGTGAGGCTTACTACGAGGCGCTTGGCGTTGCCCGTGAGGACAAGCTGACAAGGGCGCAGATCGTTGAGCGCAATGTGAGGTTCTTCGGTGCGCCGCATGTCGCATTCCTCTTCATGCCGACGGTCGGGGACAATGTGAGGGTGGCATCGGATGTTGGCATGTATGCCCAGACATTCCTGCTGTCTCTTGCGGCACGCGGATATGCCGGCATTCCGCAGGCGGCGCTCAGCTACAATCCGGACACGGTTCGCAACGCACTCGGCGTATCCGCGGACATGAAGCTTCTTTTCGGCATCTCTTTTGGCGAAGCGAACCGTACCCATCCCGCCTTTGCCTACAGGGAAGGCCGCGCTCCGGTTGAGCAGGCTGTGGTCTGGCATGCATAACCGACTTCAGGATGAGGACGTGAGGAGGGCAAGGTTGCCATGAGCGTTTCAACAATGACGGTGCTTGCCGTGGGAGCCACCGGAAGTATCGGGCAGTTTGTGGTCGACGAGGTGATCGCGCAGGGGCACCGGGTTCGTGCGCTCACCCGCCGGCCAGAACGGTTGCGCCCTCGCGATGGTCTCGACGTGATCGCGGGCGATCTGACGCGGCCGCATTCGCTGATCGAAGCGGTCACGGGCATTGACGCCATTGTCTTTACGCATGGCACCTATGGCAGCATCCGGGATGCCGAGACGACGGATTACGGCGGGGTGCTGAACATCCTTACGGCGCTCGGCGAAACGAAAGTTCGGATCGCGCTGATGACGGCGATCGCTGTGACCGACCGCAAAGGGGCGCATGACTGGAAACGGCGTGCCGAACGGCTGGTCCGCGCGAGCGGCAATTCCTACACGATCGTGCGGCCCGGCTGGTTCGATTACAACGACCGCGAGCAGCAAAGCCCGCTTTTTCTGCAGGGTGACAGACGGCAATCCGGGACGCCGAAGGACGGAGTGATTTCCCGGCTGCAGGTTGCCCGGGTTCTGGTCAGAAGTCTGACCTCGTCGTCAGCCGTTCGACGAACATTCGAACTCGTTGCGCAACATGGACCGGCGCCGGTCGACTTCGATCGGTTGTTTGCCGCCATCGACGGGGATCCACATGGCGTTATTGACGGTGTTCACGACGCCGACAACATGGTGCTCGACAGGGAGCCGGAGGATGTTCGCGCGACGCTTTGCAAGAGCTTGTCTGCATTTGCCGCACGGTGAGTTCGTCGTTGCGGTTGGCAGGCCGAAACGTGCGTTGGTGATCGGCCGGGAAGATCTTCCATTTCGTGCCATCCCAGTTTTTCTCCGGGTATGTCTGACGAGGTTACAGATTCGGACATATCGGGCAAACTTCTGCGAACGATGACTGGTAGAGTCAAGACTGACCCTTCGGCTTCGACTGGTGGGCAATAAATGTTTCAAGCTTCACGGACCTCACAGGCATTTGCCGATAGTGCGATTAGTGCGATGAATAAAACGATGAGTATCAATATCGAGATGGACGTTAGCCCCGCGATCCTACGGACGGAGGGAGGCCTTCTTGCCATTCGACGCATACTTGATGATTTCTGCCGTGACCGAGGTCTCGCCATCGATCACCCGATTGCTTGCGAGGCGGCATCCATGCTCATGAACCGGGGCCTCTTCCTGGAAGAGCGCCATCCGCAGGTGCTACGTTCGGAGCTTGACGATTGGTATTCACGTCGAAGAAGCAAGCGCCGCTCGGTTGTCGATAGAAATGAAGGCTGACGACGGGCTAGGCAGCCACGTTCTCGACTAGGTCGGCAGAGGTCGATCAGGCTTTCGATCACCACTTCGCAACCGCGCCATTGCCGGAGACATTCCGGGGGAACACGCGCCCAGCGGCGATTTGGCGATCGGATCGGTGCCTTGCGAATTCCCGCTTCGGTCCGATGGCGCGGAGCGCCGTTTCCCGGCACAAGTTCCGGTGGATGCACTCGGCGAAGTCTCGAACCAGTCGATCGCCAACCTGACGGCATCTATTCAAACCTCCAATCCGACTATCGGGGCGGGTTCTCAACTGGTATCGTATCCTGAGCGCGTGGTTCTGATGGGACTCTTAAACAGGGCATCTCCCGATGGAAGCGGTTATCGAGGATGCGGATGGGGCATCCGCGGTCGTGTCGCGCAGCAGCCAAGGCAGTGACTGAGCATGGCCGATACCGACGCACAGATCTGCAATCAGGCGAAGGTTCGCCCTCTGATCATACTCGGGACAATCTAGCGATCCCGACTGGCCCTCTGGGCCAAGATAGCAAAATCGCCATGACGATTACAGCGTCTGGAGGAGCAATGCTGCCGGAAGCAATGCCAGGATCATACAGACCTCCTAGCTTGGTGTGCGTGGCAGCAGCTAAATGGTGAAGCAGGGCATCGATAGCTGGATGCCGCAACCGTCGTTAGGACCTGCATGGTAGCTAACACCGTCACGGCTGGCGGCAAGCGAAAACCATCCGCTCAAAACGCGCATCGCTGCTTCATTCGAATGCGGGGTGCCTGTCTCATCCGAGCGACAATAAGTACATTTCTGCGACAAACTAGCCTGCCGGAGAGAAACCTTCGCGACAAAGGTCGGATATGATGGATCCGAGGCGCACGGTCATCAGGCCCTACCCGTGTCTTGCAGGTTGGCGTTGGAGGATAGCGTGACACTTGAGGCTGTTATGAGCACGGCCCTGAGAGTTTCCCCCAAAGGTCTGAAGCAATCGTGCTTGAGGTGCCCGGCGCCTCGGACGTCCTACTTCGGCGCCGTGAAAGGCTGTCTGCGGTAGCTCGTGAGTAAAGACGGAAAAGATAGGATTTGGCGCAATTACTACGGATAGGAAACCCCAATGAAGCTCACCACTCTTGCTGTTATGCTGTCCTTAGCCGGTGCAGGATATGCTCAAGCCCAGCAATCGGCGACGCCCGCAGTACCGTCGACACGTCAGCCCGGCGCATCGGAGCGGCTGCAGCAAAAAATTGCTCCGGGTTTGGCGAAATATACGAATGACGTTCTGTTCGGCGAGGTTTGGACGGGTGCCGGTCTCTCTCCTCGGGACCGCAGCCTGACTGTCATATCTGTACTGATCGCGACCAACAAGGTCGGGCAGCTGCGCGGGCATCTGGGGCGTGCCTTGACGAACGGCGTTACCCCTGTGGAAGCGTCGGGCGTGGTCACGCATCTCGCCCTCTACACAGGTTGGCCGTCTGCCGTATCAGTGCTCGAGGTTTACGATAGCGTGTTCACCGAACGTAATGTCGACTTCGCCAGCATTCAAGCTCCTCTGGAGGCGTTGCCGCAGGCTTCGACGGGTAGCGATGCGGTGCCGGCCCGGCTGGAGGAAATTGCGCCGAACTTTGCCGACCTGTCGAACCGCATCGTTTTCGGCGATCTGTGGCATCGATCCGACCTGACTGTCCGGGACCGCAGTCTTGTCACGATTGCCGCACTTGCAAGTACAGGGGATAGCGATCTCTTGCCGCCCTACCTTCACCTCGGTGTCAAGGCCGGGCTCAAGAAAGAGGAAATCGCCGAGGCGCTGACGCAGCTTGCTTTCTACGCCGGCTGGGGCAAGGCGACGAAAGCGCTCGCCGTTGTGTCACAAACCCTGGCGGACTGATGCTGTCGGTGGCCAGACAGCCATGCCTGTCGTCTGCAAGTTATGACCTTCGATCTAATCACGAATGGCATGCAGACGACACCACTCATATCGTCAGGAGAGACAAGTGAATCATGGCGTTTCGCGGAAGAACCTAAAATCCCTGAGACTTCGTATGATTGTCGCCGCATCATGCCTCGGTTCGCTTGCATGGTCCGCTCAGGCTGAAACGACTGTCGTGCGCAAGGGGTCTCCCCCGATCAATGTCGCCCCTGCGGAGAATTTCACCGGGAATGTCAGAACCGCCTCGGCTTACCGTGGGACCGGAGGTTCGCGTCTTCGGGGCTCCACGGTCACTTTTGACACCGGAGCGAGAACCAACTGGCACCGACACCCGATGGGCCAGACGCTAATCGTGACCAAAGGCTGCGGATGGACCCAGGCTGAAGGTGGCGTCATCGAAAAAATCTGTGCAGGCGATGTTTCATGGATAGGGCCGGGTCAGAAACACTGGCATGGCGCGACGTCCACCACTTCCATGAGCCATGTCACGGCATTAGAGACCGTGGACGGACAAAGCGTCGAATGGCTCGAACGAGTGACCGACGAAGAGTACTCCAAAGGCCCGCAGTGACCCACACGAAGGTCTTCGGTCGGCATTACTCTGGCCGTCACCAAACCGACTTCGCCGTTCGCCTTGTTCTCGCGAAACATGTCTTGAAAGTGAAATCATGACGACACGCTACCCGCATCTCGCTCTTTGCCTGCTGTTTTCTCAGCTTGTATCCGGCGCTGCCCTCGCAGAGGATACATCCCAACCCGGCCCGCTTGTCATCCGTGAGCAGGGAAGCTTTGCCGCGGGCGGAACCGTGCTGTCCAATCCTGGCAAGTACGACAACAACGCCCCGACCCCCTCAGGGCAAACGCTTCACGGGGATCATCTCTACACCTTCTATCAGATCCCCGAAAATCCGAAGCCGACGCCTATCGTGATGCTTCATGGGGCGTTCCAGTCCTCGCGCAGCTGGGAGACGACGCCGGACGGTAGGGAAGGCTTCCAGACCATCTTCCTTAGGCGCGGCTTTTCCACCTATCTTGTCGATCAGCCGCGTCGCGGCCGCGCCGGCAATAGCACTGTTGCAGCCACGATCGAGCCGACACCGAACGATCAGCTCTTCTTTGATCAGTTCCGTATTGGCACCTGGCCAAACTACAATGAGAACGTCCAGTTCGATCGCGATCCGACAACGCTCGACCAATTCGTTCGTTCGTTTACCCCGAACACCGGCCCCTATAACGCCGGCGTGATTTCGGCGTCGATGGCGGCTCTGCTGGACAGGATCGGTCCTTCCATTTTGTTCACGCATTCGCAGGGCGGCGGCCCCGGCTGGCTCACCGCGATCAAAAGCGAGAACGTCAAGGGCATCGTTGCGTTCGAACCCGGAAGCGGCTTCCTGTTCCCGGAACGCGAGGTTCCGCCTGTGATGCCGAGCGCTGCCGGTCCTCTGGCTGCTGAAGCCATACCCGTCGCGGATTTCGAGAAACTCACGCGGGTTCCTATCATCATCTATTATGGCGATAATTTTCCGTTAGAGGCGACAGCCGAACGCGGCAAGGACAACTGGCGTGTCCGTCTCGCAATGGCAAAGCTCTGGGTCGCAGCGGTGAACAGGCATGGCGGTGATGCCGAGCTCGTGCACCTTCCCGAAATCGGCATCCGAGGAAATACCCATTTCCCCTTTTCGGACCTGAACAATATCGAGATCGCGGATCAGGTTTCGAAGTTTCTCGGGACGAAGAACCTGGACCGATGATTTGTAAGGCGCCCCCCGGAGCCGGGTTCGTCTGCGCCGCATTCTGACACTGCGGATCTTGTAGGAGGTAACTGACAATGTCTTTCTCGTCTTTCCAGATTTTTGTCCTTACGATTCTTGTCTGTGTCATGGCAGTTGGATGGGTCGTCGCACCGGAGCATTGCACACCGGGTGATGAAAGCCGCTGGGAGGAGATCAGTTCAGTTCGTTCATAGAGCAGGGATCGAGACGAAAGCGCATGCTGCGAGCGAGCCACCGAGGCGCACGAATGTATGGTCGAGGCGATGTCTTGCCTTATGCCACGTTGAGCGAACGGATGTGAGGAGCGTCTTAAGAGGGGAATCCAAAAAATGGCTGTGTGGCTGATCGGTGAGTGCGTGCATGAATGCTACCCAGCAGCAGATCTCGGACAACGGAGATGGGATCCTCTGCATTGAGTTTCTCGTCCCATGCCTGATGTCTTAAAGAGATAGGGATGTCGCAGCGTGACCGTCCATTCGGCTGTCACTTTCATTGACACTTTGCTCGATGTCGTCGATTTACGCGGCGCGTTTCTCGTATTGCCGTCGAGAAATTCAACCCTATCTCGCCGTCCTATCTTCTCTTTCCCGCCATCGGAATTGGAACGGACGATATTGCGGGACTTGCAGTAAGGTGCGTCGTAGCGGCTCGATGAAACAGTCAGGGCGCCCTTGCGCCCCTCCAGCCATTATCATCTGTGCTCACACTCTTGGACTTGCGCAACTTAAGGCGCGTTCGCTATGCGAGTGATTTCGCCCAGGAGTTCAGGTGGCCAAAGCTTTCGATAACCTGCGCGCCGGCGGAGCCAAGGGCTTCGCGCTTGGCAATCGCGGTTTCCCTATCCTCTCCAATCAGGGCACCGGCATGGCCCATACGCTTGCCGGGCGGGGCGCCGTGACCAACGATCATCGCCGCAACGGGTTTACGCGCCGCCGATATCGTTTCAAGCATCTCATATTCTTTCAATCCGCCGATTTCACCGACGTAAAGGATCATTTCTGTATCGTCATCCTCCATGAAAAGGTCGAGATATTCGTTTGGCAAGCGCGTGGATACCGCGTCACCTCCGATGCACGCGATAGTGCTTTGCCCACAGCTGTTGTTGGTCAGAATCCGCGACACCATTAGGCCCATGGTCCCGCTACGGGAAATGACGCCGATATTGCCTTGTCTGGTAAATTCGGCCGGTATCGATCCTATCACGCATTTACCCGGGCTTGAGACGCCGACGGTGTTCGGTCCGACGATCCAGGTGCCGCGTTTTCGCGCGTAATTGGAAGCCACCAGGGCGTCATGGGCCGGTACAAGCTCAGCTGCAACGACCGCAACAGCGATTCCCGCGTCGGCATGTTCTATGATTGCGTCGCGCACGCCACTGGCTGGAACATAGATGATGCCAGCATTTACCCCTGTCGCTTCGACGGCGTCCGCTACCAGGTCGAAGACGGGTACCCCGTCGAGCTCGGTTCCACCTCGTCCCGGTGAAACATGCGCCACGACATTGGTTCCGGATGCGCGCATCCACTCCACCTGTGCTGCTCCATAGGCGCCGGTTCCACCTTGAACGAGAACACGCGTTTCTTTGTCGATCAGAATTGCCATTACAAGCTCCTCAGCGAGATTCGCGGCTGCATTTCACCTGCCATTCGGCTGCCACACAATTCCCTATGTCATAACAAAGCGCAAGCAACAAGTACCTAATATGGTATATGATGATTGAGCGGTTCATATTCAGACTAGGTAGCGATTCAAAACTAAAGGCAGAAAACACGCCTAATATCAGTTGTTTACGGGTAGGACGCACGATTTCCGCAAAAGGCTGCCTACTGAACTCCTCTTGACTGGCTAGATACAAGTACTATACCAAGCACTAGTTGAGGTTTTTTCAAAGATAGGCTTCTCGGCAGTGCGACGATGCGGGACAGCGGTCAAAAAGGTTGCGTTTGATGAACGTCATGAGAATATCGAGCGCCGACGCGAAGTCCCTGGCTGCCTACATGAAGGTTGCGCGGGTACTGCGGGAACGCATCCGGCGCGATGAATGGATAGTCGGGCAAATGTTGCCGTCGCTGTCCGATCTTTGCGAAGAATTTGACATGTCGCGCAATTCGATCCGGCAGGCTCTGCAGGTGCTCGCGGAAGAGGGGCTAATTTCGCATTCTCGCGGTCGTCAGGCCGTGGTAACGGCGCGCCCCATGGGTGCAGAGGATTTTCCCAAGCTCGTCGCTGCCATCAACGATCCGGAGGGTGCTCCGACGTTGATCGACCTACTGTCCCGCAGCGAGATACGCAGGCCGCCCGGCGATCTTGAATGGTCGGGGACCCTTTTCGATTCGTATCAGCACCTGCGCAAGATCCACAGCATCGATGGCACGCCGTATGTCTTAAGCGACTTCTACGTTGCGACGACAATCTTTGACGCTTTCGAGGGTGCGGAGCAGCGTGTCAAGATCGACAGTCTCCTTCGTCTCCAGGACAAGGCAAAGCTCGACCAAAAGCGACAGACGATCTCCGTCACGCATGCCGATTCGGAGATTGCGCGCGCACTCGGTTGCGAGCTGGGAGAGACAATCATCACCGTGAGGCGATGGTGGCAGGCCACAGGCAGCAAACTGATCTGCGCGGCCCGCTCGCAGTATCTGGGGAAGTACTTCGTCTTCGAGACTTCGGAGAAGGTTGCCGCGGCGCCACGGCGGCGGCGGCAACAGGATTAGCGTTATAACTCGTCCAAAGGGAGTAGGACAATGCGTTTGCTGGAATATCAGGGAAAGAGGATTTTGAGCAAGCACGGCGTTGCCGTCCCGCGAGGCCGCCTTTTATGCGCATCGGAGGAAATCCGCCTGGACTCGGATGAGGACGTGGTGCTGAAATGCCAAGTTCTAGAGGGGGGGCGCGGGAAGGCCGGGCTGGTGCGTCGGGTTGGTGCCTCGGAAGCTCCCGCCATTATCGGGACATTGCGATCAAGCATGCTTAGTCAGGGATATGCGGCTGATATCCTGATTGAAGACGTTACGGAAATCTCGAAGGAATATTATGTCTGCGTTCGCATCGACGACGTAGCTCAACGTCTTGTCGTGATGTTTTCTCCCGAGGGCGGCATCGATGTCGAGAGCTCGGCAAAAATTGCGCGTCTGCATGTCGATCCGCTGGAGCCGATCTCCGCTCATCTATTCATCCCATTCCTGCTCCAGGCTGGCGCGGGGAGCCAGCAGGTCGGCGCACTTGCTCGCCTGGTCTCGAAACTTTGTGCCGTTTTCGTCGCGGAAGATGCGCTTCAGGTCGAGATAAATCCTCTGGCTCTGACAGTTGAAAATACGCTTCTCGCGCTTGATGCCAAGATCGAACTCGACGACAGCGCGGCATTTCGGCACAAGGATCGGCCACAGCCTGTCCGATATCCCTCCGTCGATCCTCTAGAAAACGAGGCGTCAATATTGGGTGTCACCTTCGTCAGGCTCCCAGGCAACATTGCTCTCCTGACCGGTGGTGCCGGACTAGGAATGGGTATCGTCGATGAATTGGCCACAGCCGGTCTCAGGGCAGCCAATTTCATCGACACACCGGCAGGCGTGAATATCGAGAAGAAGATCGATTTTGTTCTGGCACGCGCCAAGGAAAGCGATGTCGATCTGATCGGGGTCTATGTATTCCAGACGGCGCAGCCGCTGTCTCGCGTTGTGAGTAGTCTACTGAAAAAGATCGCGGAAGCTCCGCTGCCCAAGCCAACTGTCGTCGGGATCGCTGCGGGCGGTGCGGGCCAGCGCGGAATGTCGATCGAGGAAGCCAAGCAGCTTTTGGGCGAGCAGGGAATACCAGTCGTGACCGAAGTCCATGAGTTTGTCGAAACTCTCGCCGGAAAGTCCGCGGAGGCCAAAGCGCTGAGAGCTGGCGCGAGCCAGCGGATGAGCCGGGTTGAATTGCGCTCCGTGCTAACTGCTCCCGCCACCTAGACATGGCAAGCGGAGAGCAGGCTGGCGTGGTGGGATGAGCACGGCAGCAGGACTATCGCATCGCAGAAAGTCGTCCGGGATTCAAATCGCCGACGACTGCGATCTATCGGGGAGAGTGCGCTGAGATTGTCGATTGCGACCTGATGTGGCTCGCCATCGAATTTGGGAGAGAGGAAAAACAGATGAAGAAGCTACTCGCAACTTTACTGCTTATGTGCGTCTGCATGCCCTTCGCCAGCCATGCGGCGGATTACCCGACGCAAAGGGTAACGATCATCGTTCCGTTTACCCCCGGCGGCAGCAATGACGCCATAGGCCGGTTTCTTGCCAACAAGCTGAGCGAAGTCTGGGGCCAACCGGTTGTCGTGGAAAACCGTCCTGGCGCTGGGAGCGCGTTGGGGGCGGCGCATGTCGCAAGGACAGATCCGGACGGATATACCCTGCTCATCGGTTCGACGTCCTACGCAACCAACGCCGCAGTCAAATCCGATCTCGGCTTTGACCCTCTCAAGGATCTGACCCCGATCAGCATGGTCGGTACCAATGTCGTCGGGATCATCGCAGGCAAGCGTGTCCCGATGAATACGCTTGAGGATCTCGTTCGTGAGGCAAAAACCAAAACCATCTATTACGCCACTTCCGGAGTTGGAAGTTTTCAGCACTTCAACGGTCTGCTGCTGAACGAGGTTCTGGGAATCAACATGACCGCCGTTTCCTATGGAGGTGGCACCGAGGGGCTTGTCGATCTCATCGGTGGCCGCGTGGATCTCTATATTGCGGGCCTCGGTGTCGTCCAACCGGCACTCGAGGCCGGCGCCAAGAATCTCGCCATCCTGAGTGCGGCACGCTCACCGGCTATGCCAAACGTTCCGACGACCGCAGAAGCAGGATATCCCCAGGCCGCCGCTCAGAACTACTGGAGTATTTTCGTTCCGGCTGGAACGCCGGATGATGTCGTATCCAAGATCGACGATGGTGTGCAGAAAGCCATGCACTCTGATGACGGCCGCAAATTCCTGGAAGGCCTGTTCGGAGAACCCGCCAATATGACGACAGCGGAGGTGGGCGACTATGTCAGAAAGGAAATAAGGTACTGGACAGAACTGGCGAGCAAGAACGGCATTGCCAAAAACTGACCCGTCATAATGCATCACGCCTGGCAAGCCGCGCTGATAAGGGAGTTCGAGTATCGTGTTGATGGGAAATTCCCATGTAGCGCAAGCAGCCAGATGTCTATCCTCTGCCGCGAACCTGAAAGGCGCGTGGCAGAGGTAAGGCGAGAAGCACCGCTTACGCTAACCGCCCTCGAATTCGCGCCAAGCCACCTGTTTCGAAAGTCCCGGCAGATCAGCTGCACCCCTAAGCTCAAAAAGCCCACTCGCCGGGTTCACCGGTACCCGGGGGCAGGCCCTTGCGTGGTTGTCCATGCGGTCGCAAGGGCAAGCGCATCGTTCTCAAGCCGGTCAGATGGACCAAAGGGAGACATTCATGACCGAATTGACTGGGCATTGCGACCCGCATTTTGAGAGTATCTTCGACATCCTTCAGTCTAACTTGTCCGATGGAAAGGAGGTTGGAGCCAGCCTTTACGTCAATGTCGATGGTGAAGATGTCGTCGATCTATGGGGCGGGTGGTGCGAGAAGGAAAGAAAGGTTCCGTGGTCGCAACATACGATCGTTAACGTGTTTTCCGCAACGAAGACCGTGACCAGCCTAGCTGTCCTCATGCTTGCTGATCGGGGTCAGATAGATCTCTTCGCGCCCGTCGCAACATACTGGCCCGAATTCGCTCAGAATGGCAAAGAAGCGGTCGAGGTGCGCCACCTGCTCAGCCATACGGCGGGATTACCAGCATGGGAGCCCCCCTTTACTATGAGTGTCGCCTACGATGTCGACGCTTCGACGGCCAGGCTGGCTGCACAAGCTCCATGGTGGGAGCCTGGGGCGCGTGGCTCGTACCATGCCAGCACGTTCGGTCATCTCAATTCGGAATTGGTCCGCCGCGTGACCGGCAAATCATTGAAACAGTTCATCGCCGAGGAAATTGCCGAGCCTCTCGATGCCGACTTCTATCTCGGCCTCAACGATGAGCAGTGCGACCGCGTGGCAACTGTCTATCCCTCGTCCGAAGACGCGGCGCGCGGCAGCACCAATAACGAGCCCGTATCGCACGTGTCGGTTATCGACGAAGGACCGGACACCGACATGGCCATTTCCAGAAGGACACGCCTCGGTTCGTTTTCCGGCACGAAGCGCGATCCATTTCTGGTCTACAATTCGCGGGAATGGCGCCGGGCGGACTTTGCGGGCAGCGCCGGCCATTGCAACGCGCGTGGCCTTGGCAGAATCATTCAGGCACTCAGCCTGGGCGGCGCCTCGCGCGGTGTGAAACTCGTGTCTCCCGCGATCATCGATATGATCTTCCATCAACAGTTCAGCGGCATCGACGCCTACTATATGAAGCCCATTCGATGGGGCATAGGCTACGCATTGGCGTCGGAAAGCGACAACACGCGAGGACCGTTGCCATTCCTTCGGCCAAGCGGGAAAACCTGCTTCTGGTACGGCACTGGAGGCGCGCTTTCCATCGCAGATGTCGAGCGCCGGACAACCATCACCTACGCCATGAACCAGTGTCAATCGGGCAAGAGATCTCTCAACGGGGTCTATTACAAAGCCATTCAGGACTGCCTTTGATCAGGCCACAAACCCAAGGAGACCACTCGATGTATATCGACCGTTCAGCGGCCTTGGAGCTGGTGATCGCGCCTATGCCCTTTGAAATCGAGCGGGGGCGGCTGCGGTTCTTTGCGGAAACGATAGGCCTCACCGATCCCATCTATTTCGATGTCGATGCGGCCCGCAAAGCAGGCCACCGTGACCTTGTCGTACCCCTAACCTTTCTCAGCAATTCGCTGGAGCTATCGTTACCGGATCCATTCTCGTGGCTGTCGGACCTCGGAGTGGATCTCTCGAAGAAAACGCATGCCGAACAATCGTTTGTCTATCACGAACTGGCTTACGCCAATGACAAAGTCGTGTTTCATCGCAAGATCATCGATGTCTATACGAAGAAGGCCGGTGCCCTCGAATTCGTGGTGAAGCAAACGGATGTAAGGCTCGGTGACACGACATTGCTGGAATGCCGGTTCGTATCGGTTATCCGGCATCCGGAGGTATCAACATGATTTCGCGAGAATTCCACCTGGGCTCGGAGTTGCCCGACCTCCAGCTCGACACCGTCTCAAGGACACTCCTGGCGCTTTTTGCAGGAGCGTCCGGCGATCACCAGCCAACGCACCTCGACATCGACGCTGCGAGAGCCAAGGGTTATGACGAAGTTTTCGCCCATGGCATGCTGTCCATGGCCTATCTCGGCAGATTGTTGACCAACTCGCTTCCGCAGGAGCGGATAAAATCCTTTGATGCGCGCTTCGTTGCTCGCGTACCTTTGCATTCCCGGCCCCGCTGCACCGGGCGGGTCATCGAGGTGATGGCAGGCTCGATACGCGTCGAGCTGCTGATGACCCTCGAAGATGGGACTGTGGTCGTGAAGGGCGAGGCCGTTGTCAGCTCGTTGGAGCCTGCGACACATCCCTGATTGTCACAGGGTGATCCCACCCGCCCGACTTTTCTTGGACCTCGCGTTCCGAGCGAGATCCTGACCACAACATCCCCCGAACTCACCGCACCTGACGCCCTGCTCTCAGGACGCCAGTCCTTGAACGTTGACAAATGCGCATGAATGAATGATAATTCATTTTAAGAGGAACGGCAGGTGACCTGCCTCAGTTAACTGTTGGAATTAGGCGTTTCGGCAGCCTGTAGGCTGCCGAGAAGATTGAGGCGTGTATTCACGGACAGATGACGGTCGTTGTCGTCTTTTTGAATACAACAATGAATATTTGCCGTTCAAGGTGGTAGAAAACCGTTGTCCGGTCAAAATGGAGGAGGATCGCATGAAGTTCGTCGTCACTATATTTATGTCCTTGTTCGTCATGGTATCTGCCGTCGTTGCGCAAGATTATCCGACAAAACAGGTGACATTGGTCATTCCGTTTTCGCCGGGCGGCGGGAATGACACCGTGGGCCGCTTTCTGGCCGAAGGTCTTTCGAAATTATGGGGTAAGGCCGTTGTCGTTGAAAATCGCCCCGGCGGTGGGACTGCGGTGGGAGCCGCGCATGTGGCGCGATCCGAGCCCGACGGTTATACATTCCTGCTGGTATCGTCCTCGTACACCACCAATGCTGCATCGCGAACCGACCTGCCATTCGACCCGGTAGCCGATCTGGTTCCCGCGGGAATAGTGGGAGAGGGCGATCAGATCATTCTCGCCGGTCCCAATCTGAAGGTGAAAACGCTCAAGGAACTGACTGAGCTTGCGAAAGCCCGAACAGTTTTCTACGCAACTGCAGGATCCGGCAGCACGATGCATTTCTATGGTGCAATGCTGGGTGAAACTCTCGGTGTAGAGATGGTGCCGGTGTCTTATCCTGGCGGATCTGAGGCGCTGGTCGACCTCGTGGGCGGACGCGTCGACGTCGTCGTCGGTGCTTTTACCGCATCTCAGCGGCATCTGGACAAGGGCGTCGTTGTTCTGGCCCAACTGAGCGAAGCGCGCTCGAAAAGTCTGCCAGATGTGCCGACCATCGTGGAAGCCGGGTATCCGGATGCGCTCGGCGAAAATTACTGGACTATCCTCGTGCCTAAGGACACTCCGCCCACCGCTGTCGCGCGGATCCACGAAGGCATTCAGCAAGTGATGCATTCTCCCGAAGGGACCAATTTTCTGGCCAATTTGGACGCTCGTCCATCAGACAGGGCGGTAGCTGAAATCCAGGTCATGCTGAGGTCTTCCATCGATCGCTGGAAGGGTCTTGCGCAGCGGATCGGCATCAACAACTAGTGCGATAGTCGGCATTCTAATGTCGTTGTGCGCATTGATCGCAAATGTGCATCGTGGTCAATGCGCAACCTTCGGCCTTATAGCTTGCCGCTAGGCGCCGATCCTTTTTTTTCCAAACACGGAGAAAGCGGACTTCGCACCGAGCATGCCGGTCTGCGTGCGGCCTGTAACGTATCATGAATCAACCTCTACAAGGACCATTCAAGGAACGTTTAGCGGCTGTCCATTCGTGCCCGAGGAAAGACAACTGGTGCTGAATGAGGGCTTTGCGGCAGAAAATTCTAGATCACAGATGTGAGTGAGAGTTGGGAGGATGAAATGGCTATCGCAAATCAGAGGAATTTTGCGACAGGACTGCTGTATACGGCAGTCGGAGTTGCAGTCGTAATAGGTGCATCCCGGTACCAAATTGGTAGTGCAGCTCGTATGGGCCCGGGATATTTTCCGCTCGGGCTCGGGATCGCGTTGATCGCAACCGGCATATTTGTCGGTATCTCCTCGCTGGGGACGGGCAAGGCTCGTGTTTTACTGGATCGATGGCCGATGCGTAATATCGTGATCGTACTGTCTTCCGTTCTGCTGTTTGCCTTCTGTCTAGAGCGCTTTGGGTTGATCGTAGCGCTTCCGGTGCTGATCGCAGTGTCATCGCTTGCCCATCCCAACCATTCCTGGAAGGCCGTCCTCGTATCGATAGCCGTTCTGGCGCCGCTTACGTGGTTGATATTCATAAAACTTCTCGCCCTTCCTTTTCCGGTAGTCCCACCCTTCTTGATGCAATAGGTGCCCAGTGGATCTAATTAACAACCTTGTTCTCGGATTCGGTACGGCGTTATCTGGCTACAATCTGTTCTACGCCTTCTTGGGGTGTTTGCTTGGGACGCTGATCGGCGTACTGCCAGGGCTGGGGCCATTGGCCACAATCTCGATGCTCATGCCCATCACCTTCGGAATGGATCCTACATCGGCCTTGATCATGCTCGCTGGCATCTATTACGGAGCTGCTTATGGGGGCTCGACCACCGCTATTCTCGTCAACCTACCGGGGGAGACGTCCTCGGTCGTCACCGTGATTGACGGCCATCAAATGGCCCAAAAAGGCCGAGCGGGTGTCGCTATAGCGACTGCGGCAATCGGTTCCTTTGTGGCGGGCTGTATCGGCACGCTGGTTCTGGCAGCCTTTGCGGCGCCATTGTCCGCGATGGCGTTTCGGTTCGGCTCGGCCGAGTATTTCTCGTTGATGGTTGTGGGTTTGATCGGCGCGGTGTCGCTTTCCACCGGCTCCGTTATCAAGGCGATTGGGATGATTTTGCTGGGCATTGTCCTTGGCACGATCGGGACGGACCTCGAATCCGGCGTCCAGCGCTTCACCTTTGGCCTGCCGCATTTGTGGGAGGGCCTGGATTTCATAGTAATTGCCGTTGGACTCTTTGCCTTTGGTGAAGTTATCGGCACCCTTGAGGACAAGGATCAAAAACAGGATGTAACGGAAACCGTCGGCCGTCTTATGCCCAATCGGGAAGACTTCCGCCGGATGACACCATCTATTCTGCGCGGAACGGGTCTGGGAACTATACTCGGAATTCTCCCCGGGGCTGGCCTGTCAATAGCCTCGTTCCTGTCTTACAGTCTTGAGAAGAAGGTCTCCCGGTATCGCAGTCAAATTGGAAAAGGCGCAATCGAAGGTGTCGCCGGTCCCGAATCCGCCAACAATGCTGCGGCGCAGACTGCGTTCATCCCGACACTTACATTGGGGATTCCCGGAAGCCCGACCATGGCTCTCCTGCTTGGTGCCATGATCATGCATGACATCCAGCCTGGCCCTCAGGTGATGACTAGCAATCCGGATCTTTTCTGGGGGCTGATTGCATCCATGTGGGTCGGCAATGCCATGCTTGTCGTATTGAATCTGCCTCTAGTTGGCGTATGGGTAAAGCTGCTGAAAATACCTTACCGGGCGCTTTACCCTGCGATCATGCTGTTCTGTTGTATTGGTGTTTACGCCAGCCAGCTCTCGACCAATGACCTGTATCTCGCGGTGGGATTTGGACTGCTTGGATATGTGTTCCGCAAGCTTGAATGCGAGCCGGCACCTTTGGTTCTGGGCTTCGTTCTAGGACCGCTGCTAGAGTCGCATTTCCGCCGTGCGATGGTGCTGTCCCAGGGAGACTATACCACCTTCGTTCAAGAGCCTATTTCACTGGGCTTCCTGATTCTTGGTGCTCTGCTTTTGGTTGTCGCCAGCATTCCGATGATACGGAAGCGCAGGGATCAGGTTCTGAGCGAGGCGGACTGACGCCGAACTTATCTTTAAGCAGACTTGACCGCTGCACCGACCTTCATGATCCCGGCATAATGTGCCGGGATCTGTTTTTGAACCGCACACGCTTGGGCCACGCAGTTGTTGGTCTGGCAATTCGGAACAACTTCGGGAAACCTGCGGGCTCCTTTAGCTGGTATCTCGGAATTCTTGCGCTTGGTAATCGTCAGTACCGGCTCCCCGCTTGCGCTTTTTTTCCCGCAGGCGCCGCCGCCTCCCTTGAAATCTCTCGCCTGTTCTGGGCACGGCATGCTCTAGATCATCCCCCAAGGCGGAAGCATCGTTCAATGTGGACGCCGAAACATCATGCGGATACAGTCGGCAATATCGCGCATGTTGATAAAGATTGGTAGCCTGGTCGCCGGCTCGACCGGCTCAAGCGAAATACCAATGCTGCTGACATTCTCCTGCTCATCGAGATCGCGTACGATCAGCACGGTTGAGCCGAAGCGCATCCGATCTGCATAATACACCTTGCCGCTCATCCGGTGCATCATCAGTTCGCCAATCGACATGTGATATTCGGCCGCGGTCAGAAGACCCGGACCATAAGCTGCGTCGAGTTCCCGAGCGGAACCTGCAGGAGATATGGAAAAAGCTCCGAAGAACTCAGCATCGTCCTCATCCACCGGCACTTTGCTCGCGAACAGCCGGTCCAGCAGGCGGATGGAGTTCGGCGTGACGAAGAGATAGACCTGATCGCCTTCCTGCAGACGGCCGGCATACTGGTAGCGGATACTCTTGTTGTCGCGGATCACCAGAGAGGGCATCGCCCAACGGGGGATGCGTTCTCCCCGCAGGATCGCGCTGTCTTTTATTACCCGGTATGAGATGAGTTCATGGGTGGCTTTGCCGGGCAGGTCGAGCTCCAGCTTATCGACCTCGCCCATGCGCTTGGGAATGATGAGACCGAGATAGCCCGCCAGGGGCTTGACGGTCCAGCCCTGCAGCAGCAGCGAGACCAGAACGATTATGAATACAGTGTTGAAATAGATGCTCGCGTCACCGAGCCCACTCATGACAGGCAGAATTGCCAGAAGGATGGAGACTGCGCCGCGCAGGCCGACCCACGCAATGAAGCCCGTCTCTTGCTGGGTGAAGTCATAGGAAAGTAAGCTCAGCCAAACCGCGATCGGCCGCGCGACGAGGATGAGGAAGAAGGCCAATCCCACAGCCGGAAGAATGATCGGCCCAAACTGCGATGGCGTCGCGAGAAGGCCGAGCACGAGGAACATGATGATCTGCGCCAGCCAAGTGAGGCCCTCGTGAAAGCGGGCAATCGAATGCCTGGCGAACATCTTGCGGTTGCCGGAGTAAATCCCGGCGATATAGACCGCCAGGAAGCCGCTGCCCCCGAGCGCGCCGGTAAAAGCAAAGACCAGAAGAGCAAGCGTCAGCACCAAAATCGGCGCGAGACCACGGTCGGATGTGAAGCGGTTCAGGACCCAAACGATCGTTATACCGCCGAGCAGGCCGAGAACGAGGCCGAGGCCCATTTCCCCAATGAAGCTGATGAGGAAATGCAGGTTTAGATCGTCGACACCCTGGCCACTTGCCAAGAGGTCAACGAATGCAACCGTCAGGAAGATCGCCATCGGATCGTTTGTGCCAGATTCCACCTCCAGCGTTGAGCGCACCCTGTCGCGGATGTTGATCCCTCCGATCCTCAGGAGGAAGAAGACGGCAGCGGCATCCGTCGAGGCGACGATCGAGCCGAGTAGTAGTCCTTCCAGCCAGCTGAAGTCGAGCAGAATGGTCGCCGCAAAAGCGAAAAAGCCGGCTGTGAAAAATACCCCAACCGAGGCGAGCGTCAGGGCGGGCAGGGCGGCGATGCGCAGCGAATGGACCGAGGTTCCGAAGCCTGAATCGAATAGCACGATCGCCAAGCCCAGAGACCCGAGCATATAGGCGAACGGAAAGTTTTTGAACTGAATGCCGAGGCCGTCCACCCCTGCTAGCAGCCCGATGGCAAGGAAGACGAGCAGCAGCGGTGCGCCGAAGCGAAAGGCAAGAAGGCTAAAAAACGCGGCCGCCAGCACCAGCAAGGTGCCGACAAGCAGGATGATGTAGAATGCCTCCACGCGCCTTCCTTTTGCTCAAAATACAGCGCCACGACAGGAACCTTGAAGCAGCCACGATTTGACGGCGGTGGGACGAAGGCCGTCCAGCGGCGTTTGCGTGAGTTTAACCACCAAGCCCGGGGGCCGAATGACCGCCTCGCCGGTCACACGGCCGACCTTGAATACCTCCGAGCCGAGCTTTGAAGCGACAGCGGCAAGCCCCTGCTTGATCTTGAAAAGCCAGTGCCGCCATTACCTCAGGTGGTTACGAGCGTTGACCAGCCGTCGCGTCTCTATCTACTTAGAGACATGAACCGAGACCGCTGTCCGCCAAATGCCAGCATTCTGCGCTGACCTTGGGCTTCCGGGGCGTTACCCACAATGCGGTGCGGTAACGACACAGTTTATCTAATGTCAACGACCGGTATCAGGCTAAGATACCGGTCGTTCGCGCTGGATCCGGCTGAAGGCGCTCTTGAATTCCAGGAGCCGCAACGCGCTGAGGTGTCGTTGGAGGCAGAAGAAGGACGCACCTCCTGCGCCATGACTGCCCCGTCCGTCGAGCTTAGAAAGCCGTCCGGCCGCCATCGGCAGTTACGACAGATCCGGTCATCATGCGGGACTCCGGCGATGCCAGAAATAGCGCAATGGAAGCCATCTCGTCTGGCTCACCACGAGAGAAGGGGTACTTCTCAGCCAGGTCCTGGAGATGCGTTTGCGGCTTCGATGCCGCGAGCCAGCGCTCCGTTTTGACCGATCCCGGGCAGATCACGTTGGCGCGGATACCATATTGGGCATACTCACCTGCAATCGCGCGCGTGAGCGATATTACGCCACCTTTCGCGGAGGCATATACGTGCTTACGCAATGTGCCACTTAAAGCGGCCCAGCTCGCGGTGTTCACGATCACGCCGCCTCCACGCTCTTTCAGCAGGGGAATAGCCTTCCTGCAGCAAAGAAAGGTCCCAAGCAAATTAATGCCGATCGTGATGTTCCATACCGACATATCGACATCAGTAACTGGTCCGTCCTCCTTGATGGAGCCACCGGCGCAATTGAACAGAATATCAAGTCCGCCGAATTTTTCCTTTGTCTTTTCCAGCGCACTTTGGATCGATTCCTCCTGCGTAATATCCGTTTCGATACCGAGGGCTTCTCCCCCTGCAGCGATGACTTCCTGGGCAACAGCAGCAGCAGTTTCAGGATTCTTTTCGGCGATAACGACTTTTGCGCCCTCCGTAGCAAACATTTTTGCTGCGGCACGACCGATGCCAGCGCCTCCGCCCGTTATGAACGCAACCTTATCTTTCAGACGATCCATTTCATTCCTCGCTCCGTCCTCCCACCGTGACGTTGAGCCCGGTAGCTCGCCGAATACTATCAACCAGGGGAGGACTGTCAACCGGCGAATGAACGTTCAGTTATCAATTGAGAGTAATCTGTTTTGGGCCCTTGCAGCTGAAGGGAGACAGGCCATTCCATAGCTTTTGCCAACCGATCCGCACCTAGTAATTCATCGAGCGATTTGGATCGCCTGTCACAAGCCGCAGGGCGTTTCAATGGTCCTGCGCCCGAAACTCGCGCTCAATGGCTTCGCGATGGTCCGGGTGAGCGATGGAGATCATGCGAGGTATCCTCTGTCGAATGGTCAAGCCACGCAGGTCGGCGATGCCGTGTTCAGTAACGATGACGCAGGATTCCGAACGGGCGACCGAGACAGGACCTGTCAGGCGCGGCACGATGCGGCTCCTGCTACCGGCTGTCGACGGCAATGCGACGATCGGTACACCGCCCTTGCTGGCTCCTGCCGCGCGCAGGAAATCGATTATCCCACCGACGGCTCCGACATAGCGTCCTCCTGCCGATTCAGAGTTGATCTGCCCGGTCGCATCGACTTCCACCGCGCTGTTCAACGCGACAAATCTCGTCAGTCGCGCCAGCACCTTCGGATCATGGGTATATCCGGTGCCCCGCAATTCAATCGAGGCGTTCCTGTCTGCAAACCGCCGCACAGCGGAGCCGCCCATCAAAACGCCACCGATGGTCAAACCCGGATCGATGCTCTTGCGGCTGTTGGTGATGATGCCCGCGTCATGGAGTGCGACGATGCCGTCCCCGATGCTGCCTGAGTGAATGCCGAGATCGCGACGGTCTCGCAGTTGCGATAGGGCGGCGTCGGGGATTGCGCCAATGCCGGTCTGCAACGTTGCTCCGTCTTCCACAAGCGACGCGACAAACTTACCAATGGCCTCATCGATCGACGAGGGGCTGACCGTCTTTTCTGGTGGCATCGGGCTGTCAGAATCGATCAGGAGGTCGAAGTCGTCCCGTTTCAGATAGGGCCCGCCAAAGGTCCACGGGACTTCAGGGTGAACTTCCGCGATTGTCACACGGGCCTGAGACATGGCTTCCAGAAGATATTCGCGAGCCATGCCGAGGCTGTAGCGTCCCTGTGCATCCGGTGGCGGAACCTGAAGCATCAGGACATCGATGCGCAGCGTACCCTCGTGAATGAGGTGAGGCAGCCGCGAGTAATGCACCGGCAGAATATCGAGGATGCCAGCATCCGCTAGGACCCGTGTCGTGCCACCAGCCCCATAGCCGATAAAGTCGAAATGGTCGGCATGCTCCGGCCGTATCTGGCCTGATAGCCCGATGCCAACGAAAATACGAAGCCTGCCGAGCGCGGACCGCTGCTCGACAAGATGCCGGATCAGCGTTGCAGGCTCTGCGTGGGACTGTCCCCACATGACGGTATCGCCGGGGCGGATAAAGTGCGAAAGATCGACAGCGCTGGTCATAAGGAATGTCCTCTCGGCAAACTCAAGCTCTCTCGAATACTGCTGCCATGCCCTGGCCGCCACCGATGCACATCGTTTCGAGCCCATAGCGCACATTGCGGCGCTTCATTTCGCGGATGAGCGTCGTCATCATTCGAACGCCGGTTGCACCGATCGGGTGGCCAAGCGATATACCGGAACCGTTGACATTCAACTTTTCGCGGTCGTCCCAGTTCATCGCCTTAAGGCAGGCAAGAACCTGTGCGGCGAAGGCCTCATTGATTTCAACGAGATCCATGTCGGCCATCCGTAGCCCAGTCTTTTGCAGCACCTTGGCTGTCGCTCCCACAGGGCCGATGCCCATGCGCGAAGGGTCGCAGCCGACCGCCGACCACCCATTGAGGAAGGCGATCGGCGTCAGGCCGAGGGCTTCCAGCTTGTCCTCGGCAACGATCAGGCAGGCAGCGGCGGCATCGTTCTGCTGTGCAGCATTGCCCGCGGTGACAGAGCCGTCTTTGATGATCGGGCGAAGTTTTGCAAGTGTCGCGGGTGTGCTATCCGCACGGATGCCCTCGTCCTGATCGAATATCACGGGATCTCCCTTGCGCTGGGGTACGACGACGGGCACCACTTCCTCGGCAAAGCGGCCTGACGCCCAGGCCTGCGCTGCGCGGCGATGACTTTCCGCGGAAAAAGCATCCGCTTCCTCGCGCGTAATGCTGTAATCGCCGGCCAGATTTTCCGCCGTCTCAATCATTCCCGAAATGACGCCGAACCTGTGGACCGGTTGGGAGCGCTCCCGACCGCGATCGAGCCGGTCGTAGAACTGGGTCGTGCCCGAGCGCCGGCCCCAGCGCATGTCGGTGGTGTAGTATTCGATGTTGGACATGCTTTCGACGCCGCCGGCCAGCACCACGTCGCAGGCTCCTGTCTGGACCATCATCGCTGCCGTGACGACCGCCTGAAGTCCGCCGCCGCAACGGCGGTCAGTCTGGAGACCGGGCACCTCGATGGGGAGCCCCGCGTCGAGCGCGATCCAGCGTCCGACACAAGGCGTCTCCGAGCTGGCGTAGGACTGCGCGAAGACGACATCCTCTATCAAGGCAGGATCGATGCCCGTTGCCGAAAGCACTGCCTTGGTGACCGTGGTCCCCAAAGTCTCGACAGGTACGGTCCGAAGCGATCCCCCAAATCCGCCGACGGCAGTGCGGAGCGGACTTACTATAGCGGCACGACGCATGATTTCACCTTTGGCTTTCAAGAGGCTGATGGGCATTGCGAGGTTGCTCTGGCCGAAAGCGGCGGTGCCGTTCGACCGGTATGCAGCCTCAGCAGGGATCCCAGGTAAAGACGTCCTGGCTCCGATCCAGGGGAAAGAACGAGGACCGCAATGCAGGCATCGCGTGGTCCCGAACGCTTTGCGGTGTCCAGTCCTCGGCGGTGTGGACGGACCGGAGTGGCCGGCTCTGGCTGAGAAGAAAAATCTCGTTTCTGCGAACGGAAAAGATCTGGCCGCTCACATCCTCTGCATCGTCTGATGCCAGGAAGACGGCAAGCGGAGCATTTTTTTCCGGCGTCATCTTTTTCAGGTTTTCCACGCGGGCGATCTGGTCCGGTGTTTCGGTCGGAATATTGAGGGTCATGCGGCCCCAGGCGAAGGGCGCGATACAGTTGGAGCGAACATTGTAGCGACGCATGTCGAGCGCGATGGACTTGGACAGCCCGACCACACCCATTTTCGCGGCGGAATAGTTCGCTTGGCCGAGGTTGCCGATTAGCCCTGACGTCGACACCATATGAATGAAGGATCCGCATTCCTGCTCACGGAAGACCTCGGCGGCCGCGCGGCTGACGAAGAACGAACCGTTGAGATGCACGCCGACGACAGCCTGCCACTCTTCAGGAGACATTTTGTGGAACATGGCGTCGCGCAGGATGCCGGCGTTATTGACCACGATGTCGAGGCGGCCATAGGTGTCTTTCGCCAATGCCACCATGCGCTGCGCGGCCTGCCATTCCGAAACCGATTCCGTGCTGATCACCGCCTTGCCGCCGAATGCCTCGATTTCCGCCTTCGTTTCCTCGGCCGGGCTTGCGGAGCCGCCTTGGCCGGATAGCGAGACGCCGATATCGTTGATCACTACTGATGCGCCGGCGCGCGCCATCGCAACCACGATCGCCTTGCCTATCCCGCCGCCAGCGCCTGTCACCAGGGCGACCTTGCCGGTTAGAATTCCTGTCATGTCTTTTGTCCTTTCGCGTCGCTCAGGGAAGGTCGAGGACCGCCTTCGCCAGAATATTCTTTTGAACCTGGGTCGTTCCGCCATAGATCGTCGATGCGCGAGCGTTCAGAAACTGCGTCGGCATCGCCAGGTTGTTGCTGCCGCCGACAGGTTCGAGCCGCGCTCCATCGTCGGCCATTAACTCCAGGCCATATTCGGTGATACGCTGGTAAAGGCTCGTCTGATTGAGCTTCAGGAAGGACACTTCCGCGCCAAGGCGCTCGCCCCGCCGCAACTTGTCGGCAACACGGCCGAAGAATGCCTGGTGGTCCTCGAGTTCCATTTGAAAACCGGCAAACTTATCTAGGAAGGAACTATCATTCAAAACGTCGTAATAGATGCCAAGCCGCCGCAGCTTGCTGAGAGCGTTTGACGCCTGACGGGGCCCGCCCAGGAAGATCCGCTCAAAGCCAAGCAGGTTCTTGGCAATCGTCCAGCCCTGATTGACCTCACCGACTATGTTCTCTTTCGGGACCCTTACATCGTCGAAGAAGACTTCGGAAAATTCGTCATCCAGCTCGAGATTGATGATCGGGCGGATCGTGATTCCGGGTGTATCCAGAGGAATCAGCAGGAAGCTGATACCCTCTTGTTTCTTTCCGGATTTGTCGGTGCGCACGAGGCAGAAGATCCAGTCGGCGTCGCCGGCGAGCGTTGTCCATATTTTCTGGCCATTGACGACCCATACATCGTTGTCGAGAACGGCTTCGGTTCGCAGGGCTGCCAGATCCGAACCGGCGTTCGGCTCGGAATAGCCCTGACACCAAATGTGCTCCCCGGACAGAATTTTCGGCAGGAAGTGGGCCTTTTGCTCCTCGGAGCCGTAATTGATCAGAAGAGGCCCCAGCAGCATCATTCCATGATCGGGTGTGCGGGCGGCGCCGAACTTCTCGAATTCGTCGACATAGATCAGTTGCTTGCCCGGGTTCAGCCCCATGCCGCCGTGCTCACTCGGCCAGTTGGGCGCCAGCCAGCCTGCCCGCGAGAGGGTCATGTACCATGGCTCGGCCTGTTCCCAATGCAATCGCTTCGACGGATGGCGCAGGTTTTCAGGGTGATGTTCTACGAGAAAGCGATTGACCAGGGCCCGAAATGCATCGTCGGGCATACCGTTGTAGTCGTCGCTCTGGAAAGCATCGTATGTCGTGTTCATGCGTCCTCTCCCACGGGCTTCAGCTTTGCGAAATTCGCTCGATGCACGATGGCGCCACCGAAGGCCTCGCTTGCAACCATCGCCTTGCGAAGGCAGAGGCCGATGTCATGTTCGTCGGTGAAGCCGATGCCGCCATGCAACTGGATAGCGTCTCGCGTCACTTTCATGGCGGCCGTCGATGCGCGCGCCTTGGCCCGCGAGATTGCTGCAAAGGCGGCCGGTGTCGCGCCCTCGAGATCCCAACGCAATGCAGCTTCCTCGATGCTGGCGGAGACCACTTCGATCTCAAGCCGCATATCCACCGCCATATGCTGCAGGATCTGGAATTTGCCGATCGTCGCGCCAAACTGGACACGGGTCTTAAGATAAGCGACAGTCAGGTCTGTCGCGGTCCGCATGACGCCGAGGAGATAGGCGGCCGTCGCAAGCGCGGCTTCGGCCAGCGCCGGCGCGGGATCAACGGCAAAGGCGGCGCACGCGGCAGCGGATAACCGGAGCGTGGCAAAACTTCCGCCATCCTGCGTTCCGGTCGATTCGACGCTTACTTCAGGCGTATCGGCCTGGACGAGCCCCGCCTGACCTTGACCGACAACAAGGAATGCGTCGGCGCCGCCTGCCATCGGCACGTAAAGTTTCGTTCCTGTCACCTTGCCGTCCGCGACATCAAGCGGAACAGCAGGTCCCAACGCCCCTCGCGCATCCTGCCAAGCCGGGATCACCAGAGTTTCTCCCGTGAGATGTTTCTCCAGAAGGTCATCCGTCAAAAGGGAAGACGCCAGAACGGCGGGTATGAGTGGCTCCGGGACAAGGCCACGCCCCAACTCCTCTGCAAGAGCTGCGTAGGAGAGAAGCCCAAGTCCCACTCCGTTCTTTTCTTCGGGGAGGCGAAGCGCGGGCCAGCCGAGTTCACACATATCCGACCAGACCTTCCGGTCAAAGCCGGGAGATGTGTAACGCAGCTTGCGAACACGTCCAAAGTCCCCCTGGCTTACGATCCCGCGCGCGCTGTCGCGGATCATTTCCATGGAAGACAGGGTATCGGCGTCGATCATGAACCGTTCCTATTCAAATAAGAGATTGTTCGAAGACGGCATGTCCGCCGTCGATGACGGTGATGTTGCGCGCCTCGATTCGGGCGCGGAAACTGCCGTCGTTCCATATCTCCGTGCGGATCGTCTCTCCCGGATAGACTGGGCTTGAAAATCGCAGACGCATGGAACGCAGGGCATCCGGCCGGTGGTAGCCGAATTTCCGAAGCAGGGCGGCGCAGACGATGCCCATCGTGCAAAGACCATGCAGTATCGGCTGTTTGAACCCCGCCTCGCGCGCCAGTTCGGGATCGCTATGCAGAGGGTTGTAATCGCCGTTCAGCCTGTAAAGCAGGGCCTGATTGGCCGTGGAGGCGAAATCGATTGCCGTATCGGGGAGACCGTCCGGGACCCGGTGCGGCGCAACGGGGTGGCTCGCGACGGATGCGCCACCGAAGCCACCTCCCTCGCGAATGAAGGTGGTGCGGCTTAGCCGTGCAAACGGTCGATCCAGATGCGACAGCAGCGTCTCCGCGACAATAAGTGCTGCCCTGCCTGCACCCTTGTCGATCACATCGACGATACGCGTGCGGCTTTCCACGATGCCTTCGTTCGGTATCGCGCCGATGATTTCGAACGATTGCTCGGAGTGAAGGACCAACTTTGGGTCCACTCCGGATTGCGGATCGGCAAGATAAAACCCGGGATGCGCCATCACCAGCACCATCGCGGGCATGACCTTGGGACCATGCAGCGGGTCCACATACGGCAGCTGATCTGTATCGAGCGCATCCTGCCCCAACCCGACCGAGAGCGCAAAGAGAGCGATATCGCGCGGATCAAGGGTCTGGATGCGATCCGAAATCCGGAAACGCGTCAACTTGTCGATATCGATAGGCATCCTCCCCCCTTTATCTCCCCGTGATTTTCCCGAGGCGCAGCAGCCGCTCCGCCAGCTTCAGCTTTTCGCCGTCCTCAGCCGGCGGATGGAAAGGATGGAGGTCGTTTGTTCCGGATTGCATCGACGCCTTCTTTGGCGTCTGGAGTGAGGAAGCCCAGCATCTCCATCCCCAGAGAGGCGTCGAAGATCGGGCCGGCCATTCTCATCCAATTGTTGAGAGTCTTCTTCGTCGCGGAGATCGCGGGCTGGCTGCCGCGCGCGAGCTTTGAGGCAATCTCCAGCGCCCTGGGCAGGACTTGCTCGCGGGGAAGCGAGAACGTGACGAGGCCGAGCCGCTCGGCTTCCTTACCGTCGAGGAATTCCCCGGTCATCAGGTAATATTTAGCTTTCGCCATGCCGCACAGCAGCGGCCAGATGAGTGCCGCGTGGTCGCCCGCGGAAACGCCCAGCCGCACGTGCCCGTCGGTGATCTTGGCCTCGTCCGCAATAATGCTGATATCCGCGAGAAGGGCGACGGCCAGGCCGGCCCCAACGGCAACCCCGTTGATTGCCGAGATGACTGGCTTGTCGCAGGCGAGCATATTATACACCAGATCGCTGACTTCCTTCATGATCGAAACGACCGCATCCGGGTTTCCGATCAGGCTTTCTACCCACTCAAGATCGCCACCCGCAGAAAAGGCACGGTCGCCGGCGCCGGTCACGACGACGCACTTTGTAGCATCGTCTTCTCCGACGACACCCCAGAGCTTGGACAGCTCGAAATGGAGGCGGGCATTGGTCGCATTCATTGCTTCCGGCCTGTTCAGAACGGCCAGGAGCACACCGTTTTCAAGGCGCTCGAATTTGATGTGCTGGAAGTCTTCATACTGCATTGGCTGCTTCCCTCGGTATCTGATCCGGAAATCCTATTGACGGGGATCAAGAGCCTCTGCTAGGTAAATGAATGTTCATTCTGTGTCAATCGACAGGTATCTGACGATTGGGATTGAGTATCTGATGACTTTTGAGGGAGGCTCTGGTCATGAAAACAAACACACGCCTGCTTTCGCATCGCGCGGGATCGAAATTACCAACCAGCAGCGCCTTGTTTGCCCGCGACACGCGCGGTCAAGGCAGATGAGCGCCATGTCGAGCCAGCCACTGCGATTTGGCTTTCCTGAGAATTCCGGCCTTGCCGAGCCGCATCTCGATCCGCTTCCGCTTCACGACCGCGTCGCCGCGAAAATCCTTGCTTGGCAGGCAGCCGCAGCCCCTGCAAGGCCATTTGTCAATTTCGACGGGAAGTGGATCACCTATGGAGAGGCTGACAAGCGGGCAAACAAGGTTGCCAACGCGCTTTACGCCGCCGGCGTGAGGAAGGGCGACCGCATTGCGATCAACCTGAGGAACCGGCTGGAATACCTAGATGTATGGTTTGCAATTGCGCGTCTCGGAGCCATTCAGGTTCCGATAAACGTCGATTACAAGACCAAGCAGATTGCCCATACGATCAGGCAGTCGCGGATTGATCGTGTCGTGATCGAGGCAAGCCTGCTGCCGGAGATCGAGGCGACCTTCGATGAAATGGGACAGGGGTTGCCTATCGTCCTGCTCGACCATGAAAAGGTCGACGCCTTGCCGGCGAACGCCGTGGCCTACGATGTTATCGTTGCCAGCGCGTCGGACGAAGCTCCGCAAGGATGTTGGGATGTCAGCGGTGCAGACACCGGAACCGTCATGAATACGTCTGGAACGACGGGACCATCAAAAGGGGTTCTTATGCCCCACGCGCAACAGTATATTCTCGGACGGATGATCGCCGCGGATATGCGGCTGAATGCCGATGACGTCTATTACAATTTCTATCCGCTCTTCCATAATACCGCGCAGGCAATGATCGTCATCCCGGTGATGCTCGTCGGTGCCAGAATGGTACTGGTCGAGCGCTTCAGCGCATCCAGATTCTGGTCGGACGTCAAGACGCATGGCTGCACCGCATTTTACTATATTGGCGAAATCGTCAGAATTCTGTTGAAATCGACGAATGCCGAAGACGCTCGGGGATCGGCACTCCGCACCGGCTGGGGTGTAGGAGCTTCGGCACGGGATTTTGCCGATTTCCAGACGCGGTTCGGCGTTGAGTTTGGTGCAGGCTACGGGTCTACCGAAGCGAACGTGCCCTGCTATCTACCGCGCGGCTCGCACAAGACCGGCAGCGCTGGGTGCGTAGCACCCGGATTTGAAGTCCGCATTGCCAATGCGGATGGTGAGCAATTGCCGAGCAATGCGGTGGGCGAAATATTGGTTCGGTCGACCGAGCCATGCGCCTTGATGGCCGGCTACGACGGGGACCCGGCGGCAACCGTGGCGGCGTGGAAAGATCTGTGGTTCCATACCGGCGATGCCGGTCTGTTCGATGACGAAGGCTATCTGTTCTTCAGCGGTCGCCTGAAGGATTCGGTTCGGGTCAAAGGCGAGAATGTATCCGCTTTCGAAGTCGAATCCGTTGTCCTGGAGGAGCCTGCCGTACTCGAGGTCGCCGCGATTGCGGTGCCCGGAGAGCTGGGCGGAGACGATCTGAAAATCGTCGTTGTCTTGCGCCCCGACGCTGCGTTGAGCCCGGATGCTTTGGTCGAGCGTGCAAGGTGCCATTTACCCGCATTCGCCATTCCGCGCTATGTCGAGTTCGTCGAGCAACTTCCCAAGACGCCGACCAACAAGATCATGAAACACGAATTGCGCAAGGTCCCGTTTTCGGACGCGACATGGGATCGACTGGCTCAGCCAAGGGCCAAAGTCACATCATAAGCCGGCATCACCGGGGCGTATCCCGGTAGCCGTGATCTATTCGCGAGAGCCGCCGAGAATTTCTGATCTGGCTCTGGACCACACTTCAGCCGACTCAAAGGAAAAAAAATGTCTGATGATTTGAATGGCAAGGTTGTTCTGCTTTGCGGCGCGTCCGGGGATATCGGACAGGCCGCCGCTACCATGCTTCTGGAGCGGGGTGCATCCGTCGGTCTTCATTATCGAACCGGCGCAGAGAGCCTGCAGAAAATTGTCACCCAATACGGTAAAGAACGAGCGATCCTGCTGAAGGGCGACCTCACCCGGTCGGAGGATATCTCCCGTATTGTTGCAGGCACCGTGGAGCGTTTCGGCAAGCTCGACGCATTCATGACGACCATTGGTACCAAGCTTCGTATTCGTCCCTTTCTGGACACGCCCGAAGAGTCGGTCGACATCACCATCGCTATCGAGTTGCGCAGCGTGATCGACGCTGTTCGGGCAGTCCTGCCTGAGCTCATCAAGAACGGCGGCGGCCGCATAGTCATCATCGGCTCCGATTCGGGCAAAGTCGGGACTAGCGGCGAGTCCGTGTCGGCTGCCTGCCGCGGCGGCGCCATCGCCTTCATAAAGTCGATCGCACGTGAATATGCGCGACATAAGGTTCTCGCCAATGTCGTTTGCCCTGGCCCCACGGATACGGGCCTGTGGGAGGATCTGGTGAACAATGACGAGTTTGGCAGTAAGATCGGCAACGCTATGATCAAGGCCATTCCTTTGCGCAGGCTGGGCCGGCCAGAGGAAGTCGCCGGAACCGCCGTCTTTCTGGTGTCGCCGCATGCTTCCTACATTACCGGGCAGGCGATCAGTGTCAGCGGGGGGCTGACCATGAGCTAACCACCGACGATCGACAACCGACGTCCTCCCGAGCCATCCGGCCACGGCAAGACGTCAGAAGCGTCTCTAAAACAATCCTTTCGTCAAGGATGACGGATGCATCCGATGCCGGCTTGTTGGCTTGGCAATCCCAATTTTGAAGAGGAGTCCGAGGTTGAAAGTCGGTATAGTAGGGGTCGGCCTTATTCCCTGGAAGGTAAGATACGCCGACAAGACATATTCCGAACTGGCGCTCGACGTCACCAAAGCTGCTCTCGCGGATGCGCGGATTTCGGCGGATGATGTCGATCACGTCGTGTGGGGTCTTTCCGATCTTATGGTCGCCTGGGTGCGGCAGTGCTGCCCCAGCACGACCATGCAGGATTATATCGGAATGGCGGGCAAGTCCTGTGTCCATGTCACCGCAGGTGCCGTAACCGGCGCAACTGCGGTTCGCCAAGGCATGATCGAAATCATGTCGGGCATGTCCGATGTGACCCTCGTCGTCGGATCGGGCAAAGGCATGGATTTGTGGGATCCGGTGCTCTCCAAACGCTCCTCAGCGTTTCTCAAGGCCATCATGCTGGATCTCGATACCAATTGGGAAGTTCCGGTAGAGCCGCTTGCGGCGGCAAACTTCGGCTTTGCCGTCCAAGCCCATATCGACCGGTATGGGGCGCCCACGGAATCGCAAATGGCCAAGGTCTCCGTCAAGAACCATGGAAACGCACTGACTAATCCGCTCGCGCAAAGTGGTATGGCGCTTACAGTCGATGACGTCATGAATTCCAGGAGGATTGCCGGACCAATCAAGATGTTTGATTGCTGCCTCTACAGCGAGGGCGCCGCTGCGCTTATTCTGGCGTCTGAAGAGAGGGCACGCGAAATCTGCGACAATCCGATCTGGATCGAAGGCGTCGGCTCTTCCAATATACGAAGCTACATGCCCGACTTTGACAGCCTTGGTAGGCTCCTTTGCCAGCAGCAGTCGGCAGAGCGCGCCTACAGGATGGCCGGCATCACCAATCCTCGCGAGCAGCTCGATTTTATCGAGACCCACGATCTCCTAACCGGTGTCGAGCTGATGAGTTACGCAGAGCTCGGATTATGCGAGCCCGGTCAGGGCGGCAGACTGATCGATGAAGGCTTCACAGAGCGAACGGGACCGCTTCCGGTCAATCCATCCGGCGGCATGATCGGTTGTGGCCATGTGGCGGGATGTTCAGGCATTTCACGCGTCGGCGAAGTTGTCCAGCAGTTGCGCGGACAGGCCGGCGGCACCCAGGTGCCAATCAACAAGGGGCGTGCCTTGTTCTCGGCAGTTGGCGGCCCAGGAATTTCGCAAAGTTGCACAGTTGTATTGGGGACGTCATGAGCAGTACCGAAATTTTCGAGGTCGAGATCGAGGATGTCTATACCTACCGTATGAGTTACGGCGGGCAATCACCTTATTTCCATGGCCTTCAGAGACGGGAGTTGATCGCAAGCCGTTGCGCTGGCTGCGGTTTTTGCTGGCTGCCGTTGAGGCCACTCTGCTCGAGATGCTATTCGAAAGCAGATGAGGTCTTGCTGAGCGGTAAGGGCGAGATCCTCACGGCCATCATTCTGCCGACGGCGCCGAAGCATCTAGCGCATCTGGGTGGTGTCGTTGCCACAGCCCTCATCAAGGCCGACGGCGCCGATACCTGCATAAAGGCCTTTGTGGTGGGCAAAACGGGCGATTTCAGGAGAGAGACACGCGTCACGGCGGAATTTCTTCCCCAGATCAAAACCATCGGCGATTTCTACTTCGTCCCGGACTAGGATTATCCGCGCAGCATCCAATACGAAAATGCCTCCGCAGTGCCGGAGGCAGTTTCGTATGAGATCCCGGTTATCCCGTCATCGCTGTGGTACTGCGGACTGAACGATGGTTTCAAACGGGCGGTAACGTGAGGCTATTGGTTCCGGTGCACATCTATGCCTTCAGCCATGCGGGGAGAACGCGTCTCCCGGAAAGGCGCAATTGCCTCTCCCCGGTTTCATCGGTTCACGTCCTCGACGAACGATTAGGCCTGATCGAGCCTGATCGTCAGCTTTTCCGCATCTGCACGCTAATGGGTTCGAAAATCCTTGCGCCGGCACCGATAATGTTGCGGGCCTCTTCGGCAATGCTGGCGTCCACGACGGCAATTCCCCTCGAGGGCACGAGATCGCCCAGTCCGGCCGACCTTAGCCAATGGATCGGGACATTTTTTATCGGAAGAGGTTCGACATCAACGACCAGCAGACGATCTGTCAGCTTCAGCTCCTCGAGACGGTCGAGACCTGAGAAGATCGTACGTCTCCAGTTCGTGATGTAGTCCTGCCACTGCAGGAACGAGCCGCCGCCAGCGCCCTTGTAGGAGGCCCCCGCAAGCAGTTCGGCCGACTGGACCTCGTGAATGGCGATATAGGGAGCGCCGGACGGCGATGTATCGCAAAAGCGCTGTGAACGGCGAAACCCGGGAACGTCATTGAGAAGCGAAGCAAGTTTTGGGCCGCTGTAGAAGGCGTTCCAATCTGCTTCCAATGCCGGCTCCGAAAAACCGCATTCTACCATATAGAGCATCACTGTACCTCAAACACTGATCTAACCTGACCCTGATGGCCTGGTCACGGACAAAAGAGCGCCGAGAAATCGCGTTAGACACTGCCAATCGTTCGGCGAAATTAGATAGATATGCAAAATGAATGAACAGTCAACTATCTGCTTGAGGGACGGTGCAAGTCGTGTATCATTCGGGTGGTGACATGTCTGCGGGATGAGTGCGCCCACGATGTCACGCGTCCGGGCGGTATGATTGATCGGCTCGCTCTATTACGAAATGCGCATGAATGGGAGGTTTTCAGATGTCTCAACCGCTTGGAATGCTTCTGGCGATGATGCAGGCGCCAGACAGCATGGAGGAAGAGTTTCAGGACTGGTACGACACGGAGCATATTCCCGAGCGCGCCGGATGCGAAGGTTTCCTGTCGGCCTTGCGCTTCGTCTGCCTCGATGGATTTCCGCGTTATGTGGCCGTCTACGACCTACAGCATCACGGGGTTCTTCAGGAGCCTGGCTACAAGGCCATTTCAGGAAGCAATTTCAGCCCCTGGTCGAAACGCATACTGCAGCGGGTCCATGGGCAGAGAAGGCATGAAGGACCGCAGATTTATCCGGGAAATGCGTCCTATGGCGAGAAAGGAAACGCTGCGCGAATGGGGCTTTTGCGCCTCGCCGGCATGACTTCAGAGGACGAGCAGGATGCCATTGCCTTGATGAAAAAGGCATTCGAGCAGCGCGATGATGTGCTCCAGCTGCGTATGTGGAGATCGAATTACCATGGGGAGTCCTGTCTTCTGGCCATGATTGAAGCCTCTGCCGGATTTACGTTTGATGTCGTGGACATGAGCATGCTTGGGGTCTATCGGAAGCGGGTGGACCTCATCAATCTGTATTCGCCCTACTGGCGCCGAGGTGTGTTGACGGGCGTATTTTCGTAATCGGGCGCATGAGATCGTGACAATCGCGCAGGATGCGGCGCGGCAGAAGTGCGATGCAAAGCCGCATTTTAGGATTGCGGTTTTAGCGCGCAGTGTGGATGGGTGCGGCGGCCGAGGACCGCTCACGGCGAAAGGTTTCGGCCCCCTGCGACGCAGGCTTCTGAACTCCGGTTCCCAAGCCGAGGCAAACATCGTCAAGTTGATATCTTGTGCGGCAGCTCCGCACTGTTGAGTTGAAAGGGAGGGAGGCTCCATGGATATGTCCGGCGTCAACGTGACCAGGGAACTGGTTCATTTCGCCGTCCAGCAGAGCTGGCAAGATTTGCCTGAGCCGGTTCGGGCTCACGCTTTGGGGGGCGTCGTTAACATCCTCGGATGCATGCTTGGCGGTGGTATGCTACCGGAAGTCCGGCAGTTGGACGATACGCTCGGCATGTATTCCGGCCCCCAAACTGCTGTCGTTGCCGGAACACCGTACAATCGGGATCCACTTCATGCCTGCCTTCTCAACGCGGTCAGCGCCAATGTCAGGACATTCGACGACACCCATACCGATGCCGTCATTCATCCGAGCGGGTCGATTGCGGCCGCCGTTATGTCGGCAAGCCAGATCCAGCCGGTAAGCGGTTCGGGATTTGTGCTGGCATACGCCTTGGGTATCGAGGTCGCCTGCCGCCTGAGCCTTGCGATATCGGTGGCCGGCGAGAGTTTCGTCGGCTGGTCGCAAACCGGCATCTGTAACGCCATAGGTGCGGCGGTAGCGTCAGCCAAGATTTTTAACCTGGATGGCGAAGGCATGCATGCAGCCATAACCGTTGCCAACGCGCAGGCGGCTGGCCTGCGGGGAGTGCAGGGAACGGCCGTGTCTTCGCTCATGATGGGACATGCCGGGCAGGTGGGTCTTCGCGCCGCGCTTCTTGCGCGGGGCGGCATCAAGGGGCGTTCCGACAGCCTGGAAACGCCTTACGGCTTCCTTGCCGCGTTCTCGCAAAACTGGTCCGTGGAAGCGCTGACAGGAGGCTTGGGAAAGCGATACGAAATCCTTCGCAACCTGTTCAAGCCATATCCATGCGGCATCGTCATTCACGCCGTCATCGACGCGTGTCTTGCACTGAAACGCGAACATGGCGTCGATAGCGAGGATATCGTTGCGATCGATATGCAGGTCAATCGGATGGTACTGGTACTCACCGACCGTCGACATCCCGAGACGCCGCTGACGGCGCAGGTCAGCACCTACCATTGGGCGGCCGTTTGCCTGAAGATCGGTCTGGCGAACCTCGCGACGGTCAGGCAGGATCTGCTCAATGATCCCGAGATCCGACGGCTGCGCGATGTGACAACGCTGCATCTCGATGACGCTATGCCTGTCGAAGGTGTAACCGTAACGTTGCGTCTGCGCGACGGCCGACAGCTCTCAAAAACGATCGAGGCTGCCGTGGGCAGTGCAAGCAATCCGATGTCGGCGTCCGCGATAAAAGAAAAGTTTCTATCGCAGGCCGTCATGGCAAAGGGTGATGCAGCGGCGGCATCGCTTTATGACATGCTGAACCAGCTGACACAGGCGGATGATATCGCTTCGATTCTCGCACAGCTTAAACAGGAATGACGCTGGCAGCGCGTCGATGGTTCTCAGCCTCTTCGCTGCGAGGTTGGAGCAGATCAAATCCGGTCTCTTCAGGTAACCGTATAAAACAAAGGGTCGTCATGTCTGAAAAATTCGAGGGTGTCCCTCATTATCCGACGGTTCGTTTCCTAGTTAGATGGGGAGGCGCTGTCACTGTCATCCTGACAGGCGCGCCTGTTCTGGCAGGCCTGCTCGTGCTGATTGCAGATGGCGGGTGGCTATGGCTCGCCGCTGCCGTCATTCTGGCGCCGGTGATCTTCCTGATCCTCTCGAGCTATATGGAGTTGATCCGAATCATCGGCGATACTCTGCTGCCGCGTTGAGTTCCGTGACGATGGATATGATGCAGACGGATGTGATCGTCATGGGGGGTGGTATCGCCGGCCTGACAGCTGCGCTTCGCTCGACGCAGCTGGGAAGTCGTGCGATCGTTCTGGAGAAGGGACGCGAACCAGCCTATCCCTGCAATTCGAGATACACGGGTGGTGCGATGCATGTGTGCTACCGTGATCCGACGTCTGCACCTTCGGTGCTGCGCGCGGCCATCGACGCTGCAACCGTCGGCACAGCGCGACCTGATCTGGCCGATGCGATGGCGAACAATGCGGCGCGCGTGATCGACTGGCTTCGCGCCCGCGGGGCGATCTTCGTCAAGGGCGGCGCTGAGGAATACAAGCGTTGGGTTCTGACACCGATGCGCCCGCAAAGTCGCGGGCTGTACTGGAAAGGCCGCGGTGGAGACGTGATGCTTCGCGCCCTTGAGGCCGCACTGACAGCCAATGGCGGCGAGCTTCGCCGCGGTGCGCGCGTGGCGGATATTGAGAAAAGGGGCGAAGGGTGGGTCGTCCGCGCCGAAGACGATGCATGTTTCTTTGCGAAGGCCGTGGTCATCGCCGATGGGGGATTTCAAGCCAATCCCGATCTCACCCGGGGTAATATCTCGCCGCATCCCGAAGCCTTGCTTCAGCGAGGAGCTGCGACAGGTGCAGGAGACGGGTTGACGCTCGCCCTGCGACTGGGGGCGCAGACCGTGGGTCTCGACCGCTTCTACGGACACATCATGCTGGCGGATGCGATTGGACGCGACGACCTCTGGCCCTATCCATGGATGGATCCGATCGCGTCGGCCGGCGTCGTCGTTGGCAAGGATGGACGGCGGTTCGTCGATGAAGGAAAGGGCGGCATCCATATCGCCAATGTGGTCGCCCGCATGGCCGACCCACTCTCGGCATGGGCCATCTTCGACACGGCGATCTGGCAGGGGGCGGGGGCTGTCGGAATGATCCCTCCCAATCCCAATATTCCGCTCGCTGGAGTGAAAATTCCGCAGTCCGCTACGCTAGCTGCGCTCGCCAGTCAAATCGGCATTGATGCGCAAACCCTGCAAGCAACGGTGGATGCCTACAATTTGGCCTTGTTAGACGGGCGCGCGGGCGAACTCGATCCCCCCAGGAAGACCGATGCGCCGATCGCCATGCCCATTCGACAGGCACCGTTCAGGGCTGCCCGTCTCGTTGCCGGGATCACCTACACAATGGGAGGAATAGCGATCGACGGACATGCCCGCGTTGTCGGGAAAGGTGGGCAGACGATCAATGGGCTCTATGCCGCCGGCACCGCGGCGGGCGGACTGGAAGGCGGACCAAACGGGGGGTATGTGGGCGGCCTTATGAAGTCGGTCATGACGGGGTTGGTCGCGGCCGAGCATGCCGCAACCGAAAGGATCGCGTCATAGGTTCACGACCGTTGGCTATCTGGCAGAAGGGAAATCGGTCACCCGGCTAAACCTTATCCTGCCGATTAGTAAATGGTCCTGCACACACGTGCGATCGCTCGACGCCGATCTGCCGGCGCGGACGGCAGATTGTCACGACGCTTTGCCTTTTATGCCCCCGAAGCGGTCCCTGAAGCAATGAATTGACCTGGAACCCGTCGGCCGAATGGTCATATCATCTGGATGCCGCAGGGGGCCTCTTTACAAACTCTGCGAGGCGCCGGCCTGTTGCACCCATGTTCTAATCCACGCAAGTCTGACACCGTCCGGTGCAATGGCGCCATGCGGGCAGCTCAGACCGCTGCCGGCGCGCCAGCGAGATGCGTGCTCGCGTTCACGCCCTTTTTAGTCAGCAGCGACGATAGCAGGAATTTCGTATTGGATTCGATATACTTGTCGATCGTGGTGATCCGCGAAAGTCTCCAGTATTTCAGAGCCCAGGCGTGAGCTGTCATGATCGTGTGATAGACGAACAGATCGACATCGACATCGACGAAATAACCGTCTCGGATTCCTTCGCGGATAACCTCGGCGATGATCTCATTCGTCTGCAGCTCCATGTTCTTTATGAAATTCTTGTGCTCCTGCGTCAGAGAATGCGTCTCCCGGTAGGTGAGAATACTCGCGTCGCGATTGATGTCGATGACCCGGCAGTATGCTTCGAAACAGGCCTGATATTTCAGAACCGGGTTTGCCTCATGCTCCGAGGCTTTTGGCAGCCCATCTTTCAATGTGAAAACGATGAGCTGAAGTGCAAGGAAGAGGACCTCTTCCTTATCGCTCACATATTGATAGATCAGGCCGGGACTTACGCCTGCGACCTTGGCAATCTCCTTGATCGTTGCCGGATAGTATCCTTTCTCACAGAACACCTGGATTGCGCTGCGCACAAACTGACCTCGGCGCGTGCGCACCAGTTTGGGATCTTCAACCTGTGAGGTTACTAGTTCCAAGGTCTTGGGGTCCTCGAGCCATCCGGCATCAAAATCCTCGACCTTCTTATCCGTAGGAGACCTTCGGCCTACCATGCTATCCCTCTCCGTAAACTGGGCTTTTGAAGCCTGAATGATCAAGCAATCATATTGTTACACAGTTTCGATCTTTATGAAAGGCAACGCATTGCCGAAACGGCAGTCATGTCCGATGCTGCGCACCCGCTGATGCGGACGACGGTTGACGTTAAGGTATGGCGGCGACCGCTACGTGCAAGGCGCGTTGCTGCTGTCATCCGGCAATCAGGATGAGGCGAGATCGCCTGTTGCTTTCGGAAGTGGAAATGAGGATGGAAATTCGACAATTGCGTACCCTGGTTCATGTCGCTGAACTCGGAAGCATTACGACAGCGGCAGAACGCCTGCATATTGCCCAGCCTGCCCTGACAAGACAGATACAGGCACTCGAAGGCGAATTGGGGATACGGATATTCCATCGCCATGGGAGAGGGGTTCAGCTTACCGCACAGGGAGAGGCGCTCTTTACCCGTGCCAAGATCATCCTGCGCGAGCTGGAACAGGCGCGTGCGGAAATCGAGGCTGACAAGGCCTTGTTGCGGGGCCATGTCACCTTTGGAATGCCCCCAACCGTCAGCGATGTCCTTTCGGCCAGACTTGTCGAGAAGTTTGCGAGAAATCATCCCCATGTCAGGCTCAGAGTGGTCTCCGGCTACAGCGGACATATCGTTGACTGGCTACATAAGGGCACGATCGATGTCGGGATAATCTATGACACCAAACTCTCGCAAACCATCGTTTCGAAGCCGCTTCTCGTGGAGAAGCTGTTTCTTGTTCAACCGGCGGCGACCAGGCCTCGGGCCGACAATGCCACGCTCGCCGAGGCGATCGCCCTGCCTCTCGTACTTCCCAGCCAACAGCATGGACTAAGAATCCTGCTGGACGAGGTGGCCGCTGGGCATGGTTACGCCTTTAGCCCGATCGTCGAAGCAGACTCGCTGCCCGTCCAGATCGATCTCGTATGTCGCGGAATAGGATCCACGATCCTGCCTTACCTACCGGTCTTTCGGCTCGTCGAGTCCGGACAGTTGCGCGCACGTGCGCTGTCTTCGCCCCTGATTACCAGGCAGCTCCTTCTTGCCCATACGGTCGACCGACCAATGTCCGCGGCCGTTCGGAAGTTCTCGGAGCAGATTACCGAGGAGATCGGCAGTCTCGTCGCCGATGGACATTGGTTGGGGGTGCTAAACTGACATCAGAAATGCCCGATCGGCATTTCTGAAATTGCCATAAGGTTTTTCTCATAGCTTCCATCACCCTCTAGTCTCGACTTGCCATCACAAGGAGAGAGCGATGCAAACGACGCGCGGCAATGATTTCGAGGAAATTCGTGACGCCGTGCGTGCTCTGTGTGCCGAGTTTCCATCGGAATATCATCGCAAGATCGATGAAGTTCGCGGTTATCCCGAGGCATTTGTAAACGCCCTGACCGAAGCGGGTTGGATGGCGGCCCTCATTCCCGAACAATATGGCGGTTCAGGCCTCGGTCTCACCGAAGCCTCGATCATCATGGAAGAGATTAATCGGTCGGGCGGGAATTCCGGCGCATGCCACGGCCAGATGTACAACATGAATACGCTGATCCGCCACGGATCGGAGGAGCAGCGCCAGCGATACCTGCCGAAGATCGCGTCCGGGGAGCTCAGGCTGCAGTCGATGGGCGTGACTGAGCCGACCACCGGGACCGACACGACCCGGATCAAGACGACTGCGGTCCGCCAGGGCGATCGCTATATTATCAACGGCCAGAAGGTGTGGATCTCCCGCATTCAGCATTCCGATCTGATGATCCTGCTCGCCCGCACGACGCCGCTTGAGCAGGTCAAGAAGAAGTCGGAAGGCATGTCGATCTTCATCGTCGATCTCAAGGAAGCGCTCAAGAAGGGGATGAAGGTCCAGCCTATCCTCAACATGGTCAACCACGAGACCAACGAGCTGTTCTTCGATAATCTGGAAATTCCGGCGGAAAACCTGATCGGCGAAGAAGGGCAGGGGTTCAAGTACATTCTGACCGGCCTCAACGCGGAGCGTGTGCTGATCGCCGCCGAATGTATCGGCGATGGCTACTGGTTCGTCGAGAAGGTGTCTCAATACGTCAAGGAACGTACGGTGTTCGGTCGGCCCATCGGCCAGAACCAAGGCGTCCAGTTTCCGATCGCGGAAAGCTATATCGAGATCGAGGCAGCCAACCTCATGCGTTACGAGGCCTGCCGTCTGTACGACGCCAACGAACCCTGCGGCGCACAGGCGAACATGTCGAAATATCTCGCCGCAAAGGCCTCATGGGAGGCTGCCAATGCCTGCCTCCAGTTCCATGGCGGTTTTGGCTTCGCCTGCGAATACGATGTCGAGCGCAAGTTCCGCGAAACCAGACTTTACCAGGTCGCGCCGATCTCGACCAATCTGATCCTCAGCTATGTTGCCGAACATGTGCTTGGCCTGCCGAGGTCCTTCTGATGGCGGAGCACGCGCGGCTCCCCCTCCAAGGCATCCGTGTCGTCGCTATCGAGCAGGCGGTGGCGGCACCGTTCTGCTCGTCGCGGATGGCCGATGCCGGTGCGGAAGTCGTCAAGATCGAGCGGCCCGAAGGAGACTTCGCACGCGGCTACGATGACGTCTGCGCCGGACAAAGCAGTTATTTTGTCTGGCTCAATCGCGGCAAGCAGTCATTGATCGTCGATCTGGCCTCCCACGAGGGCAAGCGGACACTCTCCGAACTCCTGGCGGGGGCTGACGTTCTCGTGCAAAATCTCAAGCCGGGCGCTCTTGATCGTCTCGGCTTCGCCCCTCGTGAGATGCGGATGACCTATCCCCGGCTCGTGATGTGCTCGATCAGCGGATACGGCGAAAGCGGTCCCTTATCCGACCGAAAGGCCTACGATCTTCTCATCCAGGCGGAATCGGGCCTTTCCTCGATCACCGGGAGCCCCGACATGCCGGGCCGGGTCGGTATTTCAGTTGTGGACATCGCGACGGGTGCGATGGCCTATTCTGCTATTCTCGAAGCGCTCCTGGCACGCGCGGCGACGGGAAATGGCGCGGATATCCGCATCTCGATGTTCGATGTCATGGCAGACTGGCTTTCCGTCCCTCTGCTTCATCAGGAGGCCGGAAGGCCGCCCAGGCGAATGGGCATGGCACATCCTTCTATCGCACCATACGGCATCTTCCGGACACTGGATGGCAAGGACATCCTGATTTCGGTTCAAAACAATCGGGAATGGACACGGTTCTGCGCGCTGGTTCTGGACCAGCCGCAGATTGCCGGGGACAAGCGCTTCGCAGACAATGTCGGCCGCGTCGCCAACCGTGTCGATCTGAACGAGATCGTAGCGACGGCATTTGCGTCGATGAGCGAGAACCGGGCCCGAACGCTGCTCAGCCAGGCGGATGTGGCATTTGCCGCCGTCAATGACATGGAGGCCCTCTCCCGGCATCCCCACCTGCGAAGGATCGAGGTCGAAACGACGACCGGCACCGTTTCCTATCCGGCGCCGGCGCCAATCTTTGTTGATCAGCCGCGGATCTATGGGCCGGTTCCGGCGCTCGGCGAAAACGCACTTGGTGCGGCATCCCATACGCAGGAGGCAATCTGATGTCGGCATCCACTCTTTTGAATATCGAGCACCTACGATCGTGGATAGGCCGCGAGGAGAGCGTCTCAGATGTCATATCGGTCGATCTCGTGAAGAGGTTTAACGCCACATTCGACCTGTCGGAGGAAGCTCCGTCGATCGGAGACGACGCCCCGCTGCAGATCGGCTATTGCATGGCGCAGCCCACGGCACCCACCAGCCTGCTTGGCGAGGACGGCCATCCGCAACGCGGCGGTTTCTTTCCGCCCGTACCGCTGCCCCGCCGCATGTGGGCCGGAAGCACGATAATATTTCACGGCGGTTTGCGGGTCGGAGATACGATCCGCCGGGTCTCCCGCATTGCCGATGTCGTCGTCAAGGAAGGCAGTTCCGGAACCCTGTGTTTCGTGACGGTCCAGCACAAGGTGGATGTGGACGGCTCGCTCAGGATCGAGGAAACGCAAAACATCGTGTATCGCGACGCGGCCGGTCCGCAGGATGCAGTGAAATTAGCGGCGCGCGATCCCGCTCCTGCCGGCGAGCACCGCCGGGCCACCGCTATATCGACGCCGCTTCTGTTCCGCTATTCCGCGCTGACCTTTAACGGACACCGCATCCACTACGACCGCCCCTACGCGGTCGAGGTCGAATACTACCCGGGCCTCGTGGTGCACGGGCCGCTGCAGGCGACTCTCCTCTTGAACTATGCGGCCGAGCTGAAGGGAAGGGCACCTTCGAAATTCATGTTCCGGGGTCTTTCACCGCTTTTCGACGATGACAAGGTCAACCTTCATGCGACGGCCGTCGACAGCGATACAATCAAACTGTGGACGGCGCGCGAGAACGGCCCGGTCGCGATGAGTGCGGAGGCGAGCTGGTCATGACACTTGCGAGTTTCACCATTCCTCTCTTCGTGCCGGGAAACCGACCCGAGCGTTTCGTGAAGGCAGCCTCATCCGGTGCGGACGCGATCATCATCGATCTGGAAGATGCGGTGGCGGCCGATTCCAAGGATGAGGCGCGTGCGGCGCTCAGGGCCGACTTTTCCGATCTTCCCGTCCTGGTCAGGGTCAACGGCGAAGGAACGCCATGGCACGTGGAGGACATGGTAGCGGTGTCGCATCTGCCGTTTGATGGCGTCATAGTTCCCAAGTCGGAACTCGGGGGAGCGTTTCCCGAAATCGCCGCAAATTGCGGTCTGCCCGTATTGCCCCTGATCGAGACGGCGCGCGGCCTCTCTCATGCAAGGCAGATTGCAGCGCTCCCCGGCGTCGCGAGGCTCATCTTCGGATCCGTGGATTTCTGCGCGGATCTCGGCCTTGCTCATACGCGCGAGGCGCTGCTTTCTGCACGCGCGGAACTGGTTCTGGCAGCCCGGCTGGCCGGCATCGCAAGCCCAGTCGATGGAGTGACGACATCCATCGACGATCTGGATCTCATAACGGGCGACGCACGTTACTCGCTCGAACTCGGGTTCGGCGGCAAGCTTGCCATCCACCCCCGCCAAATCCATGCGATCCGGGCCGGCTTCCAGCCGAAGCAGGCGGAAATAGATTGGGCAGTCAGAGTCCTTGCAAGCGGTGCAGGTGTAGCCACGGTCGACGGCGCCATGGTCGATGAACCGATCAGGATAAGAGCCCGGTCAATCCTTGCCCGCGCAGGCGGACCGCAATCTGATACCTCGTCACCCCACAGTTATACGGACGGTTAGCGCAATGAAAATCCTGGTGCCTGTTAAGCGAGTTGTCGATTACAACGTGAAGATCCGCGTCAAGCCGGATGGCACGGGCGTCGAGCTTGCCAATGTGAAGATGTCGATGAACCCGTTCGACGAAATCTCCGTCGAAGAGGCTCTGCGGCTGAAGGAAGCAGGCAAGGCGGAAGAAGTGGTGGTCGTCTCGATCGGCCCGGCAAAGGCCGAGGAAACGCTGCGCACGGCGCTTGCCATGGGCGCCGACCGCGCCATCCTCGTCGAGACCGACGATATGGTCGAGCCGCTCGCCGTCGCCAAGATCCTGAAGGGCGTCGTCGATGCCGAACAGCCGGGCCTGATCATTGTCGGCAAGCAGGCGATCGATGACGACAGCAACCAGACCGGCCAGATGCTGGCGGCGCTTCTCGGCTCCGCGCAGGCGACGTTTGCCTCAAAGATCGAGCTTGCCGGCGACAAGGCGACCGTCACCCGCGAAGTCGACGGCGGCCTGCAGACGATCGAGGTCAAGCTTCCGGCCGTCGTGACCACGGACCTGCGTCTGAACGAGCCACGCTACGCCTCGCTGCCGAACATCATGAAGGCGAAGAAGAAGCCCCTCGACAAGAAGACGCCGGCCGATTTCGGCGTCGACACCGCGCCGCGCCTCAAGGTTCTGAAGACCGAGGAGCCGGGTGGCCGCAAGGCGGGCATCAAGGTCGGTTCGGTAGACGAGCTGGTATCGAGCCTAAAGACCGCCGGCGTGATCTGAGCAGGCAGGACAGGAGACAACAATCATGACCATTCTTCTTCTCGCAGAAAACGACAATTCCGGCCTCTCTGACCAGACCGCCAAAGCACTGACGGCCGCCTCGAAGATCGGTGGCGACGTGCACGTTCTGGTCGCCGGCGCAGGCGCCAAGGCTGCTGCCGATGCTGCCGCTAAGCTTGCCGGCGTCGCCAAGGTTCTGGTCGCCGACGATGCAAGCCTTGCCAACAATCTCGCCGAACCGCTGGCCGACCTGATCGTTTCGCTTAGCGCCTCCTACGACGTCATCATCGGCCCGGCGACGACCTCGGCCAAGAACGTGCTTCCGCGCGTCGCAGCCCTGCTCGACGTCGCCCAGGTGTCTGAAATCGTGGAAGTCGTTTCGGCCGACACGTTCAAGCGCCCGATCTATGCCGGCAACGCCATCCAGACCGTGCAGTCGACCGACGCCAAGAAAGTGATAACGGTCCGCACCGCCTCCTTCTCCGCTGCCTCCCGAGGCAACGCGGCCGTCGTCGAGACAATCTCGGCGGCGGCCGATCCGCAGCTGTCCTCCTTCGTGTCGGATGCGCTGGCCTCGTCGGATCGTCCGGAACTGACCTCCGCCAAGGTGATCATTTCCGGCGGCCGTGCACTCGGCTCATCCGAGAAATTCCAGGAGGTCATCCTTCCAGTCGCCGACAAGCTGGGCGCCGCCGTCGGCGCATCACGCGCAGCCGTCGATGCCGGCTATGCCCCCAACGACTGGCAGGTCGGCCAGACCGGCAAGGTTGTTGCCCCCGACCTTTACATCGCGGTGGGCATTTCCGGTGCGATCCAGCATCTGGCCGGCATGAAGGATTCGAAGGTCATCGTCGCGATCAACAAGGACGAGGAAGCACCGATCTTCCAGGTCGCCGATTACGGCCTCGTCGGCGATCTCTTCGACATCCTGCCCAAGCTCGAACAGGCGCTGTGACACGATGAGCGAGCAGGACCTTCCCGAACGCGAATCGATGGAATTCGATGTCGTGATCGTCGGCGCCGGCCCCGCGGGCCTTTCGGCGGCGATCCGGCTGAAACAGGTCAATCCCGATCTGACCGTCGTGGTGCTGGAGAAGGGGGCCGAAGTCGGCGCCCACATTCTCTCCGGCGCGGTGGTCGACCCGGTCGGCATCGACGCGCTTCTGCCTGACTGGCGCGAGGACGAAAGCCATCCGTTCAAGACCGAGGTGACCGACGACCAGTTCCTGTTCCTCGGCCCCGCCGGCTCCGTTCGCCTGCCGAATTTCGCCATGCCGCCCTTGATGAGCAATCACGGCAAATACATCGTCTCGCTCGGCAATGTCTGTCGGTGGCTCGGCGCCAAGGCCGAGGAACTCGGCGTCGAGATCTATCCCGGCTTTGCCGCATCGGAAGTGCTCTATGACGACGACGGCCGCGTCATCGGTGTCGCGACCGGCGACATGGGCATCGAGAAGAACGGCGAGCCGGGACCGAACTATACGCGCGGCATGGCGCTGCTCGGCAAGTATACGCTGATCGGCGAGGGCGTGCGCGGTTCGCTGGCCAAGCAGCTGATCGCCAGGTTCGATCTTTCGAGCGATCGCGACGTCCAGAAATTCGGCATCGGCATCAAGGAACTGTGGCAGGTCAAGCCCGAGAACCATAAGCCGGGCCTCGTGCAGCATTCCTTCGGCTGGCCGCTCGACCTGAAGACCGGCGGCGGTTCCTTCCTCTATCACCTGGAAGACAATCTCATCGCCGTCGGCTTCGTTCTGCATCTCAACTACAAGAACCCCTATCTCTTCCCCTTCGAGGAGTTCCAGCGGTTCAAGACCCATCCGGCGATCGCCCCCACCTTCGAGGGTGCCAAGCGCATCTCCTATGGTGCGCGTGCCATCACCGAGGGCGGCTACCAGTCGGTGCCAAAACTGTCCTTCCCTGGCGGCGCGCTGATCGGCTGCTCTGCCGGTTTCGTCAACGTGCCGCGCATCAAAGGCAGCCACAACGCGGTCCTGTCCGGCATTCTCGCCGCCGACAAGATCGCCGCCGCGATCGCCGATGGCCGCGCCAATGACGAGCCGGTCGAGATCGAGAACGCATGGCGCGACGGACCGATCGGCAAGGACCTCAAGCTGGTCCGCAACGTCAAGCCGCTGTGGTCGAAGTTCGGCACGATCCTCGGCATCCCGCTTGGTGGCCTCGACATGTGGACCAACCAGTTGTTCGGCTTCTCGCTGTTCGGCACGCTCAAGCACGGCAAGACCGATGCGGCAAGCCTCGAACCGGCGGCCAAGCACACGAAGATCGATTATCCGAAGCCGGATGGCGTTCTGACCTTCGATCGCCTGTCCTCGGTCTTTCTGTCCAACACCAACCATGAGGAGGACCAGCCGGTCCATCTCAAGGTGAGGGATATGGAACTGCAGAAAAAATCCGAGCACGACATCTTTGCCGGCCCCTCGGCCCGCTACTGTCCGGCCGGGGTCTATGAGTGGCGCGAGCAGGATGGCGAGGAGGTCTATGTGATCAACGCGCAGAACTGCGTCCATTGCAAGACCTGCGATATCAAGGATCCCAAGCAGAACATCAACTGGGTTCCGCCGCAGGGTGGCGAAGGTCCGGTCTATCCGAACATGTAGGAGTATACCGAATGCGGATTGTCATGCTTGGCGCACCGTGTGCTGGCAAGGGAACACAGGCAGCGAAGCTAGCACAGCGCCTACAGATCTCGCATCTTTCAACGGGTGAAATGTTGCGGAAAGCGGTCGCTTCGTCGTCGGCCATCGGGCTCGCTGCGAAAGACGCAATGGATCGTGGGCAACTCGTTCGCGATGAGATCATTACCGGCTGCGTTGAAGAGGGCTTGCATGCGGCGAGTGCATCTTCCGGGTTCATCCTCGACGGTTTTCCGAGAACGACAAGCCAGGCTTCGATGCTGGATGATCTGCTGAAACGTCAGACGTGCCCCCTGGATATTGCTTTCGAGCTTGTCGTGAACGAGGAGGAACTTCTCAGGCGCATTAAAAGCCGAGCGGAGCTATCCCGTTCTGAAGGACGACAGGCTCGAAGCGACGACAATCCAAAGATTTTCGCGCAGCGGATGACCGCCTATCATTCCAGTACGGCTCCTGTCTCCGATTACTATCAGAAGCGGGGATTGCTCCATCGGATCAATGGTCTCCTCAATGCTGAAGCCGTCACCGAAGAGATCGCCAGATTGCTCAAGCTTTAAATTCTCCAGCCATTCGGCCCGATCTTTTCAAAAGGAGTATTTCATGCCGATATCGAAAATTCTCGTTGCCAACCGTTCCGAAATTGCGATCCGCGTGTTTCGCGCTGCCAACGAGCTTGGCATCAAGACGGTGGCGATCTGGGCAGAAGAAGACAAGCTTTCGCTGCACAGGTTCAAAGCGGACGAGAGCTACCAGGTCGGGCGCGGCCCGCATCTCGCCAAGGATCTCGGGCCGATCGAGAGCTATCTGTCGATTTCGGAAGTTATCCGTGTCGCCAGGCTTTCCGGTGCCGACGCCATCCATCCCGGCTACGGGCTTCTTTCCGAAAGCCCGGAATTCGTTGACGCCTGCGACGAGGCCGGCATCATATTCATCGGTCCTCGGCCCGATACGATGCGACAGCTTGGCAACAAGGTCGCGGCGCGCAATCTGGCGATTTCAGTCGGCGTTCCCGTGGTGCCGGCCACCGATCCGTTGCCTGACGACATGGCCGAGGTCGCGAAGATGGCGGCCGAGATCGGCTATCCGGTCATGCTGAAAGCGTCCTGGGGCGGCGGCGGGCGCGGCATGCGCGCCATCCGCGCGGAAGCGGACCTCGCCAAGGAAGTGGTCGAAGCCAAGCGTGAGGCGAAGGCCGCTTTCGGCAAGGACGAGGTCTATCTCGAAAAGCTCGTCGAGCGCGCTCGCCATGTGGAGAGCCAGGTGCTCGGCGATACGCATGGCAATGTCGTGCATCTGTTCGAACGCGATTGTTCGATCCAGCGGCGTAACCAGAAGGTTGTAGAACGCGCACCGGCGCCATACCTTTCGGAAGCGCAGCGGGCCGAGCTTGCGGGCTATTCGCTGAAGATCGCCAAGGCGACGAATTATGTCGGCGCCGGTACGGTCGAGTATCTGATGGATGCCGACACGGGCAAATTCTACTTCATCGAGGTCAACCCGCGCATCCAGGTCGAGCATACGGTGACGGAAGTCGTTACCGGTATCGATATCGTCAAGGCGCAGATCCATATTCTCGAGGGGGCTGCGATCGGGACGCCGGAATCGGGTGTGCCGGCGCAAGACGATATCCGTCTCAACGGTCATGCGCTGCAGTGCCGTATTACGACGGAAGACCCGGAACAGAATTTCATCCCGGATTACGGTCGTATCACCGCGTACCGCTCTGCCGCCGGCTTCGGCATCCGGCTCGACGGCGGCACCGCCTATACGGGTGCGATCATCACCCGCTATTACGATCCGCTGCTGGTCAAGGTAACGGCCTCGGGCTCCACGCCGCGGGAAGCGATCAGCCGTATGGACCGCGCATTGCGCGAATTCCGTATCCGCGGTGTCGCCACCAATCTGACCTTTCTCGAAGCGATCATCGGCCATCCGAAATTCCTCGACAACTCCTATACGACGCGGTTCATCGACACGACGCCGGAGCTGTTCGAGCAGGTAAAGCGTGCCGACCGCGCAACAAAGCTCTTGACCTATCTCGCCGATGTGACGGTCAACGGCCATCCGGAAACGAAGGGGCGGCCGGTGCCGTCCGGCAAGGTGGCCAAGCCGGTCCTGCCGTTCATCGAGGGCAAGATTCCGGACGGCACCAAGCAGAAGCTGGACCAGCTGGGGCCGAAGAAGTTCGGTGAGTGGATGCGGGGCGAAAAGCGTGCCCTCATCACCGACACGACGATGCGCGATGGCCATCAGTCGCTGCTCGCCACACGCATGCGTACACACGATATCGCCCGCATTGCCGGCGTCTATTCGCGGGCGCTGCCGGATCTCTTCTCGCTGGAATGCTGGGGTGGCGCGACTTTCGACGTGTCGATGCGTTTCCTGACCGAAGATCCGTGGGAGCGCCTGGCGCTGATCCGCGAAGCGGCGCCGAACATACTGCTGCAGATGCTGCTGCGCGGGGCCAACGGCGTCGGCTACAAGAATTACCCCGACAATGTGGTGAAATACTTCGTCCGGCAGGCAGCCAAGGGCGGGATCGATGTGTTCCGCGTGTTCGACTGCCTCAACTGGGTCGACAATATGCGCGTTTCCATGGACGCGGTGAACGAGGAGAACCGGCTCTGCGAGGCGGCGATCTGCTATACGGGTGATCTTGGCAATTCGGCGCGGCCGAAATACGATCTCAAATATTATGTCGGGCTGGCACAGGAGCTGGAAAAGGCCGGGGCGCATATCATCGCGGTCAAGGATATGGCGGGCCTCCTGAAGCCTGCAGCAGCACGCACGCTGTTCAAGGCGTTGCGCGAGGCGACCGATCTGCCGATCCATTTCCATACGCATGATACGTCGGGCATTTCCGCCGCGACCGTGCTTGCCGCGATAGATGCCGGCGTCGATGTCGTCGATGCGGCGATGGATGCGCTTTCGGGCAATACCTCGCAGCCCTGCCTCGGCTCGATCGTCGAGGCGTTGTCCGGGTCGGAGCGAGACAGTGGCCTCGATCCGGAATGGATCCGGAAGATTTCCTTCTACTGGGAAGCCGTGCGCAACCAGTACGCCGCCTTCGAAAGCGATCTCAAGGGGCCGGCATCGGAAGTCTATTTGCACGAAATGCCGGGCGGCCAGTTCACCAATCTCAAGGAACAGGCCCGTTCGCTCGGGCTCGATACGAAGTGGCACAAGGTCGCCCAGACCTATGCCGACGTGAACCGGATGTTCGGTGATATCGTCAAGGTAACGCCGTCCTCCAAGGTGGTTGGTGACATGGCGCTGATGATGGTCAGTCAGGATCTGACGGTTGCCGATGTCGAGAACCCGGACAAGGATATTGCGTTTCCCGAATCGGTCGTCTCAATGTTGAAGGGCGACCTTGGCCAGCCGCCGGGCGGATGGCCGGAAGCAATCCAGAAGAAGGCGCTGAAGGGCGAAAAACCCTATACCGATGTGCCGGGTTCGCTGCTGCCACCAGCCGATCTCGATGCCGAGCGCAAGGCGATCGAGGAGAAGTTGGAGCGCAAGGTCGACGATTTCGAGTTCGCCTCCTACCTGATGTATCCGAAGGTGTTCACCGATTTCGCCTTGGCTTCGGAAACGTATGGTCCTGTTTCCGTGTTGCCGACGCCTGCCTATTTCTACGGCCTGGCAGATGGCGAAGAGCTGTTTGCCGATATCGAACGGGGCAAGACGCTGGTCATCGTCAACCAGGCGACGAGCGCGCCGGATGCGCAGGGCATGGTGACGGCCTTCTTCGAGCTGAACGGTCAGCCGCGCCGCCTCAAGGTGCCGGATCGCAACCGGGCTGCCTCAAGCGCTGTCCGGCAGAAGGCGGAAGCCGGTAATGCCGCACAACTCGGCGCGCCGATGCCGGGCGTCATCTCGACGGTGGCCGTTGCTGCCGGACAGAAGGTTCAGGCCGGCGACGTGCTGCTTTCCATCGAGGCGATGAAGATGGAGACGGCGCTGCATGCGGAAAAGGACGGTACGATTGCCGAAGTGCTGGTCAAGGCCGGCGACCAGATCGACGCCAAGGACCTGTTGATCATCTACGGGTAGCTGCTTGGTGTCACGCTCGTCTCGCCCACCACTGCAAATCCAATGGAAATCTCGAGAGAAGCAGGAGCGCTTTTAGCATGATCATAGGTAGCCCCGTCGAGATATGGGTTGGCGAATCTCGTGTCGCCATGACGCCTGATTCCGCGCTTCAGCTGCAGAAGCTGGGTTATGATTGTTTGATCGAAACGGGGGCTGGCAAAGCTGCCGGCTTCTCGGACGATGCCTATCGGGCAGCTGGCGTGACCGTCGTCGAGGGGGCTAAAGCTTTGAACTCGCAGTCCGACATCATCGCCAAGGTTCGTCCGCCGGAAGCCGCAGAGCTGGCCGCCATACCTCACGGCAAGACGCTGATCTCGTTCTTCTATCCGGCGCAGAACACTGCGCTTTTGGAAGAGGCGAAGACCAAGGGCGTCAACGTCATCGCGATGGACATGGTGCCGCGCATTTCGCGTGCCCAGAAGATGGATGCGCTCTCGTCGATGGCCAACATCGCCGGCTACCGCGCCGTCATCGAGGCCGGCAACAATTTTGGCCGCTTCTTCACCGGTCAGGTGACTGCCGCCGGCAAGGTGCCACCGGCCAAGGTTCTGGTCATCGGCGCAGGCGTTGCCGGTCTTGCCGCCATCGGCACGGCGACCTCGCTCGGTGCCATCACCTATGCCTTCGACGTTCGTCCGGAAGTGGCCGAACAGATCGAATCCATGGGCGCCGAATTCGTCTTCCTCGATTTCAAGGAAAGCCAGCAGGACGGCGCCGCCACCGGTGGTTATGCCGCCCCGTCCTCACCGGAATTCCGCGAGAAGCAGCTGGAAAAATTCCGCGAGCTTTCGCCTCAGATCGACATCGTCATCACCACGGCTCTCATTCCGGGCCGCGATGCGCCGAAACTCTGGACCGCCGACATGGTGGCAATGATGAAACCGGGATCGGTCATCATCGACCTTGCAGCCGAGCGCGGCGGCAACTGTGATCTGACCGTCGCGGACCAGAAGATCGTCTCGGAAAACGGCGTGACCGTCGTCGGCTACACGGATTTCCCGAGCCGCATGGCTGCCCAGTCGTCGACCCTCTATTCGACCAATATCCGTCACATGATGACGGACCTGACGCCGGCCAAGGACGGTGTCGTCGTCCATAACATGGAAGACGACGTCATCCGCGGCGCGACCGTTGCCTTCGAAGGCGAGATCACCTATCCGCCACCGCCGCCGAAGATCAAGGCTATCGCAGCCCAGAAGCCAAAGGAAAAAGCCAAGGAACTGACAGCTGAGGAAAAGCGCGCGAAGGAAGTCGCCGGGTTCAAGGCGCAGACCAAGAACCAGGCGATTCTGCTTGCCGTCGGCACGGCGCTGCTTCTGCTCGTCGGCGCATTCGCGCCCGCCAGCTTCATGAGCCATTTCGTCGTCTTCGTGCTTGCCTGCTTCATCGGCTTCCAGGTCATCTGGAACGTGTCGCATTCGCTGCATACGCCGCTGATGGCCGTCACCAACGCCATCTCCGGCATCGTCATTCTCGGCGCCCTGTTGCAGATCGGTTCCGGCAACTGGCTGGTCGTCATTCTCGGCGCCCTCTCGGTTCTGGTCGCCACCATCAACATCGTCGGCGGGTTCCTCGTCACACGGCGCATGCTCGCCATGTTCCAGAAGTCGTGATCGGGTAGGGGTTTAACATTATGACGATCGGTATCGTTTCGGCCGCCTACATTTCCGCGGCTGTTCTTTTCATCCTTTCGCTCGGCGGCCTTTCCGGCCAGGAAAGCGCCAAGCGCGCCGTCTGGTACGGCATTGTCGGCATGGCGCTCGCCGTCATTGCCACCGTGCTCGGCCCGCAGGTTCCCGGCGGTTTCGGCAACTGGTTCATCATCTTGCTGATGATCGCCGGTGGCTCGGTCATGGGGTATTACGTCGCTGCCCGCGTGCAGATGACGGAAATGCCGCAGCTGGTTGCAGCACTTCACTCCTTCGTCGGCCTCGCTGCCGTCTTCATCGGCTACAACGCCCATATCGAAGCATGGCGCGTTGCCGGCATGGACGAGGCGACCCGCGCTGCTCTCGAAGGCTTTTCCGCCATTCTCGCCCACAAGACCCCGGTCGAACTCGCCATCATGAATGTCGAAGTCTTCCTCGGCGTCTTCATCGGTGCGGTCACCTTCACGGGCTCGGTCGTAGCCTTCGGCAAGCTTGCCGGCAAGGTCGACGGCAAGGCCAAGAAACTGCCGGGCGGTCATTTTCTGAACGCCGGCGCGGCCATCCTGTCGCTCATCCTGCTTGTGATGTACGCCAACGGTTCGGGCGTCTGGACGCTGGTCCTGATGACGCTGCTCGCCTTCTTCATCGGTTACCATCTGATCATGGGCATCGGCGGCGCCGACATGCCGGTCGTGGTGTCGATGCTGAACAGCTATTCCGGCTGGGCGGCGGCTGCCATCGGCTTCACGCTCGGCAACGATCTGCTGATCGTTACCGGCGCTCTGGTCGGCTCATCCGGCGCGATCCTGTCCTACATCATGTGCAAGGCGATGAACCGCTCCTTCATCTCGGTCATCCTCGGCGGCTTCGGTGGTACCACCGGTCCGGCCATGGAAATCGAAGGCGAGCAGGTCGCCATCGATGCCGATGGCGTTGCCAATGCGCTCAATGATGCCGATTCGATCGTCATCGTGCCGGGTTACGGCATGGCCGTCGCACAGGCGCAGCAGGCCGTTTCCGAGCTGACCCGCAAGCTGCGTGCGGCGGGCAAGGAAGTCCGCTTCGCCATCCACCCGGTTGCCGGTCGTCTGCCGGGCCACATGAATGTGTTGCTCGCCGAAGCCAAGGTGCCTTACGACATCGTGCTTGAGATGGACGAGATCAACGACGACTTCCCGTCGACGGATGTCGTCATCGTCATCGGCTCCAACGACATCGTCAATCCCGCCGCCGAAGAAGACCCGAATTCGCCGATCGCCGGCATGCCGGTTCTGCAGGTGTGGAAGGCCAAGCAGGTCTTCGTCTCCAAGCGCGGCCAGGGCACCGGTTATTCCGGCATCGAGAACCCGCTCTTCTACAAGGAGAACACGCGGATGTTCTACGGCGACGCCAAGAAGTCGGTGTCCGAGCTTTTGCCGAAGGTCGCGTAAGGCGCTCTCAACGGATGCACAGGGTTATCGCAATCGCAAATCGTCAATTGGGAACGGCGTATGGACAAGTTCACGACGACCGGTGCTCTTCGTGTAGCACTTGCTGAGTACAGACAACGTGGCGCTCGTATCGGTTTCGTGCCGACGATGGGCTATCTCCATGCTGGCCACATGAAGCTCGTTTCGGAGGCGCGCCTGGAGAATGATGTCGTCGTTGTATCCATCTTCGTAAACCCGTTGCAGTTTGGTCCAGCGGAGGATCTCGCACAGTATCCGCGTGACCTCGAACGAGATACCTTTATGCTGCAGTCCGCGGGCGTCGATATACTGTTCGCGCCGTCCGTTGAAGATATGTACCCACAGCCGATGAAGACGGTCGTCGATGTTCCAGAATTCGCCGGCTTGCTCGAAGGCGAGGTTCGTCCCGGCCATTTTGCCGGTGTGGCGACCGTTGTCTGCAAAATGTTCAACATCGTACAGCCAGCAGCCGCATATTTCGGTGAGAAGGACTACCAGCAAGTCATCGTTATCAAGCAGATGGTCAGAGATCTTGCGATACCTGTACGTGTTGTATCCGTGCCGACCGTTCGGGCTTTCGATGGTCTCGCGCTCTCATCCCGCAATGTCTATCTCGACGCGCGCGAGCGGCGGGCAGCCAGAGTGGTGCCGGGTGCACTTGCTGAGGCCGAGCGTTTGATTGCCGAGGGAAAAACGAATCCAGCGCTCTTGGAAAAGATGCTTGTCGAGTTCATCAGCAACGAACCGTTGGCGGAACCGAAAGTCGTGGCGGTGCGTGATGCCGAGACCCTGCAGTCGATACAATCAATAGACCGACCGGTTGTGATCGCAGTTTTCGTGCGGATCGGCGCAACGAGACTTCTCGACAACAGAGTGATTGCTCCAAAAGGGAATGCCCAATGAGCACTGCCAGCCTAACAAGACGGCTGACGCCGTCGCGTATCCGAGCGATGAAAGGAGGTACCCCGATCGTCTGCCTCACCGCCTATACCACGCCGATGGCGTGCGCTCTCGATCAGCATTGTGATCTCCTTTTGGTGGGGGATTCGGTAGGAATGGTTCTCTACGGTATGGACAGCACCATTGCCGTCACGCTCGACATGATGATTGCGCATGGGAAGGCAGTGATGCGTAGTGTTACGAGGTGCTGCGTCGTCGTCGATATGCCATTCGGCACTTATCAGGAATCAAGAGAAATCGCCTATCGCAATGCGGTTCGCATTCTACAGGAAACCGGGTGCAATGCGGTGAAGCTAGAGGGAGGCGAGGAAATGGCTGAAACGGTCGACTTCCTAGTCGCTCGTGGAGTGCCAGTAATGGGCCACATTGGCCTCATGCCACAGCGGGTCCATACCGCTGGTGGCTATCGTTCCGTTGGGCACTCAGACGTTGAAGCCAATAAGATCCGTCGCGATGCCCTGGCCGTCGCAGAGGCGGGGGCCTTCGCCATTGTCGTAGAGGGTACTGTGGAGCCTCTTGCACGCGAGTTAAGCTCTGCTGTTGATGTGCCCACAATTGGCATAGGTGCGTCGGCTGCATGCGATGGTCAGATTCTGGTATCGGAAGATATGCTTGGGCTGTTTTGCGATTTCACGCCGCGTTTTGTAAAACACTACGGTGATCTCCGTCAGCGGATCGGCTCGGCTGTCCATGCTTATGCCGGTGATGTTCGCGCTCGTAGTTTTCCAGCCGCAGAACACACCTTTAAGCGGCGTTGATTACGGGCCCCATAGATGTGAGATACTGATTTTCTCGGCCTTTGCGGTCTTTTTTGGGGAGCCAGACCTATCGCGAGACGAAACGCGGATCAGCACAGATCGCATTCGAGGCGACGCTCCATACCTGACTAGGTGCTTTCACGACCAGCCGGCGCGCTTGTCGACCAGAACCGGACGTGTTGGTGTGGTGGGGGTAGACGAATTGGTAAGCGGCGGGCGACAACTGTAACGCTCGCCAGGCAACAACTCCTTTATGTAGCGAACTTTAATTTTACGACCATACGGCGAGTGGACCGCAAGGCATCTGTGTGCCGTCTAGATAAAGGAGGCCGTGTCCGGTCAAATGACCAACTGGTGAGGGTCCGGTGGCGCTGATGCGGCGCCTTTGCTGTACCGGTCATGGATATTATCCGACTTGTACGGCGCGGCAATACGGGTCATCCGCATAGCTGCCCCTTTGCTTGGAGACCGGCGAGCCGCCCATGCAATCTGCGCTCAACAGCCCCATAGAGCTAGTGAGTTCGTTACGCGATACAAACGCGGGCCAGCCCGGCGCGCCCTTCCGTGCCACTATCACACAGCCTCACAAAAGCGTGCCGCACAGCCTTTTGATGGAACTATAACCATCTGTAGAATAACATTTTTTTCGGAACTCTTCAGCGCTGACGCGGGTTATTCAGGCGTCCAACGCGACAGGATGTCCTCGCCAGACAAGGTGGACGATCCGATGACTACCCGCCTCTACCAGTTAAAACGCAAGGAGCATTACTATGAAAAAAATTATCTCTTTCGCCGCCATGATTTCGGCAACGATTTTTGCAGCTGGCGCTTCCGCTCAAGATGTCGGCGCAGATGTGTCGTCGACACCCATGGTGACGATCGTCGACGTCAATGCCGACCCCAGCACCAGTGAAGGCAGCCGCGCTCCGGTGACCATCACAGATCCGAGCGCGGAGGTTATTCAAAGCGCCCAGGCCGAAGCTAGCGCTGACCCTACAATCATGGAAGCTCTGTCGGAGCAGAATGTCGACCCGCAGAATGTGATCAATATTGAAACAGCGCTCAATGGTGGCAAAATCGTCTACTACCGATAAGACCTGATCAAGACTTCGAGAAGCCGGGCGGATAAACAGCCCGGCATTTATCCCCCCCTCGCTTCCGACCGGCTGGTCCGGCTCCCCTAGAGAGTTCGGTGTGGTTGTAGGTGAGAGGCCAATTATGTGCACGATGCCGGCGGCCAACTGGTGCGAAACGGAATGAGCTGCTCGTTGCGGCCTTGATCTGCCTTGTCGGCGTTTGACCTACCCATCTATCAACAGACCAACGACCGTATCTGACGGTGTTCAATATCAGACCTGCTCACAACGCGCCTTCTGTCCGTCAGTAGGAAAAGGCCTCCAATTCGCGCAGCATGGCTGACGGACCGCGTGGGCTCGAAGGCATTGGCATAAATGGTTACGCTGCAGGCCCACACAGTGCTTGTAAGCTTGCTGCGACAAGATCTGTAGTCTCAAGAGAGATTCTGTCGATGACCATCGTGATATGTGCATTAGAACTGTTAGCGATTATTCACGTGAGTGGCTTTTTTCATATCTCGGCCACTGTCCCAGTCATGGCAATATTTGCCAATCTTTCCTGATCTTGAATTTCTTCTTTTCCATCAGAAAGGGCGGGCAACTCCATAACGTATCTCCTTCCGAGGCAGCACATCAGCGCAAAGCCCCTGCACTCAGATGGTACCGTAGGCTTACGCCGGCTGTCGTGTCTTCGCCATTCTGCCCGATCGCCAGAAAATCTCCGGGCGGGTTCGCGATCTTGCGAAGCGTTCCTGACTTTCCCTCGGCTAACTCGATCGGCGGGACACTCTGCCGATGTAACATTTTCCGATGTCGAGCCAGTGTCCGAGGCAAACCTCATGATGAAGCTGTTGTGATCCACGGGGTGGCAAAATTCCGTTTCCCCACAGCAGGTTTGCAGTAAAATTGAAAATTCACTCTTCCTTTTAACCTTACACTATCGGTGGACAATTCATGCAACCGCGCCCCTTAAGAATCGTCGCTACCATCGTTGTTACAGCTTTTTGCGTGGGCACTGCCTTTGCTCAATCACCTGGAGAGCGCGAACCAATTGTAATCAAGGAGCAAGGCAGTTTCGCCGTTGGTGGCACAGTTGTGACGACACCGGGCACGTTTGATGCCTTAGATCCGCGGAATCCTGCGGGACAAACATTCCATGGCGATCATGCCTATGCTTTTTATCAGGTTCCTGTGAACCCTAGGAAAATGCCTATCGTCATGTGGCATGGCGGGGGCCAGTTTTCGAAAACATGGGAGACAACTCCGGATGGTCGCGAGGGATTTCAGAACATCTTTTTGCGCCGGAATTTTTCAACCTACGTCATCGATCAGCCCCGTCGTGGCAACGCGGGCAGAGCAGTTGTTTCTGAGGAGATAAAGCCCACTGGCGATGAGCAGTTTTGGTTTGGAATGTTCCGGCTTGGTGTCTGGCCGAACTATTTCGAAGGCGTGCAATTTGCGAATAATGCCGAAACCCTCAATCAGTATTTTCGTGCGATGACACCCAACACAGGCCCGTTTGACGTCCGTGTTGTGACAGATAGCGTCGATGCGCTTTTCGAAAGGATCGGACCGGGTATCTTGATGACCCATTCGCAGAGCGGTGGTCCAGGGTGGTTGCTGGTCAGCGAAAGCCAGAATGTCAAAGCGATCGTGTCTTTCGAGCCGGGTAGCAATTTCGTTTTTCCAGAGGGTGAGGTGCCCGCGGATATCATCAGCGCACTCGACACGATCCGCGGCAATGCTGTACCGATGTCCGACTTCCTACCCCTGACGAAAATACCGATCATCATCTTTTACGGCGACAACATTCCCGTGACGCCGACCGATGTTCCAACGCAGGATGCATGGCGCGCCAGACTGGAGATGGCGCGGAAATTCCGGGACGTTGTCAATAGCCATGGTGGGGACGTAACTGTCGTCCACTTGCCGGAATTAGGTATTCGCGGGAATACCCATTTTCCGTTTTCCGATCTGAACAACATCGAGATCGCCGATCAAGTCTCGGCGTTTCTTTCGCAGAAGGGTTTGGACTGAGCCATCGAGATGCGCGGCGGCTAAGCCGCGCACTCCTCGCTGGATGGCAACCCATCATTGGCAAACGAGATCTGCCATACCGAACCTGGCTATCGCGCGCGCAGCATTGCTCCGCATCTGCAACGCGGACGCGGTCACAGATGCGGAGATCGCATGCGTCCGCGGCCGCGGGCTTGACGATGAATGAATAAACATCCATTCTTCCATCGAGTGGCATCATGTTCTGGGAGGAAACGATGAAGACACTATTAGAATTGGCGTGTGCAATCGCGGTTGCCATAACCATGTCGGTGACCGCAGCGACCGGGGCAGAACCGACGAAAATTTCTGTTGGTTTAAGTTCTACAAGCCTACCAGTCGCGGGAGCCCTGATCGCGAAAAAGATGGGACTGTTTGAGAAACACGGTCTTGATGCGGACGTTACATCTCTTGAAAACGGCAGCGTAGCCACGGCAGGCCTGGTTTCAGGGTCGATGGATTTCATCGTGACCGGCCCGACGGATGTGGTCGTTGCCAATGCGAGGGGACAGCGGCTTGTGGCACTTTGCGCCCTGTATCGCGGATACAGCGGAGTAACCGTCCTCTCAAGGTCGACAATTGACGGTCTTGGGGTATCTCCCTCGGCCTCCATCGAAGAGCGCGTAAAGGCACTTGACGGATTGGTGATCGCGGCACCAAGCGCTGTGTCCAACTATACCCTTGGCCCCAAGTTGCTGACGGAACCAACAGGCGCCAGAATCTCATTCACATATATGGCTCAATCGGCGATGTACGCGGCGCTCGAAAGCGGAGCCATCCAGGGCTTCACTGCGGCTGCGCCATTCTACACGAAGAGTGTATCGAGCGGGAATGCCGAGATCTGGCTCAGCGGTCCCAATGGTGACTTCGCAAATGCTGCCGAGACCGCCAATTCCGTCGTCCTCATCGCAACGCGTTCATTTGCCGAGGCCAACTTAGACACTGTGCGGCAAGCGTGCGCAGCCTTTAGAGAGGTCTCTACAGCGTTTAAAGAAAGGCCCGACGAGGTGAAGAATGCGATCGCTCAGGTCTACCCTGATCTTGACCAGCCTACAATCGACTTGCTTTTTGCGACGGACTCTCCTGCATTTGCAACAAGACCGCTTACAGAAGCGGATATGACCCGAGAAATCAATTACTTCAAAGCCAGCGGGCTTGCGCTGGATACAAGCGCTTTGGATCCGAAGGATCTTCTGTTTGTCCCATGATAATTAGAGCAACAGCATTTTCAATGCGAGCATCAGCCTGAGACTCTACGCCAATTCGCGCGTCGTGCATCTTTGACTAAAAAAGGTGCGCGATCCTTCTCAAAGTCAGTTAATGACGCGTGGCAATCCGAGATACCCCAAACAGCCGGGATTAGCCGCATAGCTCGCGACCGCGGCACCGATATAGCATGGGGCACTTTGCAATCATTAGGCGTTCAACAGTCAGCACGCCATTATCCACGAACCGCCAAAGCAAGAAGGACAGTGCCGCTATCTTCGCGGCATCCGATGAGACGCCTTAAGCCGTGACGCTCAATCTTCATTCCATTCGACAATCCCGTTCGTTGCGGCGATAATGCCATAAAGCACGTGGCAGTATATTCGTCGCCCCGATAAGCGTATCCCGACTATCGACCACGTCACCGGTCATAAACAAAGCTACCCCCTTGCCGAATCGCGGAGCAGCCTGTTCGAAGACCTCGCATGGTTTGAATTGGTCATCGGAGACATGAGAGGAAATACGCTGGGAATCATTGCCGTGAGCCGATAGCCTGCGTGACGATTCTAAGAAGCAGGTACCTTGCCAAAGTTACCCCGAAGCCGCCGATGAACAGTTGAGGATGAGCCGGAAGGGCTTCGTCTTGCTTAGCGGGTACTTGTCGCCGAGGTCGATGCTATAGCAACACTAAAGCCGGACAATGACAGATTTTGTCTGCGTAAATGCGTCAATTGACTCGGGTCCGAATTCGCGGCCGACACCCGACTGCTTGTAACCGCCTGATGACATGACCTGGTCTAGTTCGCCGTATGTATTGATCCAAACCCGCCCAGCTTCGAGCCGCCGGGCGACTTTGTGAGCACGCGATATGTCGTTGGTCCAGACTGCCGCCGCAAGACCGTAGGGTGTATCATTCCCTTGGAAAACCGCGTCGTCTTCGTTTCGGAACGCGATGATCGACAGTACTGGCCCGAAAATTTCCTCGCGGGCGATGGTCATGGAGTTATTGACGCCGGAAAAAACCGTCGGCTCGACAAAAAATCCTGTATCGCCTTTTCGAGAGCCCGCTAGAGCAGCTTTTGCACCCTGAAAATGTCCAGCCTCAATATAAGACAAAACCCGGTTCATCTGCGTCTCCGAGATGAGCGGCCCCAGATTGACGCCATCGTCGAAGGGCTGGCCAACTCTCAAGTCCGCCGTAGCCGCAGCCACTTTCTCGACCACTTCGTCGTGCAGCGACTCATGCACAAAAAAACGAGTGCCAGCCGAGCATACCTGTCCCGAATTGCGAGTGAAAGAGCCAACCGCCGCCGCAATGGCTTGATCAAGATCGGCATCTGGAAAAACGATGTTTGGAGACTTGCCCCCGAGCTCGAGCGTGACTTTTTTAAAGTTACCGGCCGAACTTGAGAGTATCTCTTTGCCGACCGCAGTCGAGCCCGTGAAGGCAACCTTGTTGATGCCGGGATGTTTGGCGATGGCATTGCCTACGGTTCCACCATAGCCCGTGACAATATTCAAAACGCCTGGCGGCACTCCGGCTTCCAGCAAAATCTCGCCAAGTCGTAGGGTGGTATAGGATGTCAGCTCGGCGGGCTTCAAGACACCGCTGTTTCCGCATGCCAGTGTCGGCGCGATCTTGGTCGCGGCCTGGCTCAGCGGCGCATTCCACGGATTGATGAGACCGCATACGCCCAAAGGTTCCTTCCTGGTGTATACTAGGCGATTGGGGTCAGACGGAGCGACCGTACCGGTGATCTTCGTTGGCCATCCGGCGTAGTAGCGAAATGTCTGAGCCGCGAAACGGACCCAGGCTCGCGTTAGCCCGATCGGTCCTCCCATGTCGAGTGTTTCGAGGACGGCAAGTTCGTCCGCATGCTTTTCGACGAGATCGGCGACGCGGTAGAGAACGTGCCCGCGCGCATGCGGAGACATGTTCATCCAGCTGGGAGATTCAAAGGCCCGGCGCGCCGAAAGTACAGCCCGATCGACGTCTGCCTCATCTCCCTCCGCGACAGAGCCTAGGACGTCCTGCGTGGCCGGGTTAATCGACTGCAACGTCCGTCCGGATAGGGCATCCACATACTGCCCATCGATGAGCATTCCCTTTGGCTTCGTCCCTAGCCATTCCAACGCACTCTCATAGCCGGAAATTTTTCTCACATCTGCAGGTGAAGCGTCCATGATCCCCTCCAATTACAAAACGAAAATAGAAAAACAGTACGGTCGATTACATCGATGCCGTGCTCGCGACATGCGACCATATAGCTTGGATCTCCGCACCTATATCGCGGATCAAACGGGCAAGCTGCCACTCTCGGCTGCGGAAGATCGGTGAGCTCGCAGCCGAGCACCAACCATCATGCCGAACCTCAATCCCAACGGATTTTCCACTCTCTCTATTGAGGCATACTAGCGAGGGAAGGGACTGAGTCAACAAGCGAATGAACATTCAGTTATCTCTTGCGTGGAGACTATCCTCAGGCATAATATCGAGTACGGCACGCGAGGATTTCTGACACGAATGGGGCCCCTGTTGTTGCATTCAAGCCGGGTGCCAAGGGTGACCGGCGCAACGCAATCATTTCCGTATCAAACGATACGGCCAAGCGGGTCGTGGATGGTCATCGGCGACTAATTGGGCCCATTTGTTTTGGCCAAGGGGCAGGATGAAGTGATGCGAGGAGATGCGGGCAACACACACGTCCATGAAACCGCCGAAGGGGCAGAGCCGTTAACACTACAAGGCCAAGGAAGCTTTTCAATTGGCGGCACGATGCGACAGAATCCGGGTGTTTTTGTGGGAGACATCTATAGTCCTGACGGTCAAACTCTTCATGTGGATCACGCGAGCGTTGACTATCAAATTCCTGTCAATCCGAGGCGATATCCCCTGGTCTTCCTTCACGGTCACATGCAATCATCTCGGTGCTGGCAGACGACTCCCGACCAGCGTGAAGGGTTTCAGACAATCTTCACCCGACGGGGTTTTGCGACATATCTTATGGATCAGCCGCGCAGAGGTCGCGCTGGTCTTTCATTCCAGCACCAGGTAGCACCACTGGAAGGGCAAGATCAGTATCTGTTTAACTTCTTTCGGCTCGGCATCTGGCCTAACTTTTTCGAAAATACGAAATTCCCCCGGTCGCCGGAGGCGCTGTCCGAGTTTTTCAGACAGGGCACGCCCAACACCGGTCCGTTCTGCCCCGACATCGCGGCAAACGCGGTTGTTGCTTTGTTCGACAAGATCGGCCACGGCGTGCTTGTGACCCATTCGCAAGGGTGCGGCGTGGGCTGGATGTCGGCTATCCGCTGTTCGAATATACGCTCAATTGTCGCATATGAGGCGGGCAGCAATTTCCCATTTCCGCAGGGACAATGCCCCGAGCCGATCTTAAGCGAGTGCGGTCCACCCCTTGCGGCAATGGAAGTATCGGATAGGGACTTCGATTGCCTTACGCGTATTCCAATAGTTCTTTTTTATGGCGATCACATTCCCGGGAAGGGCAGCGATAACCCTGGGCAAGATCAGTGGCGCATCCGGTTGCAGATGGCGAGACTCTGGGTCGCGACGTTGAACCATCAGGGGGGAGACGCCCGTATAGTTGAGCTGCCCAAGATCGGCGTCGAGGGGAACAGTCATTTTCCATTTGCAGACGAAAACAACGAATACATCGCCGAGCTCATGTTTGTGTTTTTGCGGGACAATGGCCTGAGTGCAGGCCGGATCTCCAATGAACGACGTGATTGAGCGGACGGAGTGTGGGCAATAGCTCTTTGCCCTTAAAGGCTTCCCCTAGCGAGTTCACTGCCGTGCGCGGAGGGGCGGAAGCATGGAGTAAGCGCAAGGTAGCAAGCCGTCTACTCAGTTTCGCGATGCCTGAGGGTGGCAGGCGCTTGCCCAACCGACATAGCAAGCTGAAGCGCCATCGTCGTCAGTTTGGATGAACGTTGAACGAAGGAGGTTGAGATATGCAGATAGATTATGACGTCATTATCGTTGGCGGAGGCGGATCTGGCCTGGCTGCCGCCATTGAGGCCGCGGAGGCGGGGTGCAAGGTGCTGCTTCTTGAAAAAGCGCCTCGTCTCGGCGGAACGACCGCATGGTCGATTGGGTCGATTTCTGCAACCGGTACACCGCATCAGGCGGCTGCAGGCATTGTGGATAGCCCTCAAGGGCATTACGAGGATATTCCCAAATTTGCTTCACATCTGCAGGCAGAAGACAATCCCGCGCTTCGGCGAATGCTAACCGACAATGTGCCGAATACCTTCCGCTGGCTGATATCCCTCGGCGTCCATTTCTTCGGTCCAATGCCGGAGCCACCACATCGTCATCCGCGCATGCACAATGTCGTACCGAGCGCACGGGCCTATATTGCCGCGTGCGAAAGGAAGGCGCGAAAGCTCTCAGTCAAGATTCGTGTCGGCGCACATGTGCATCGGCTTTTGGTCGATGACGAGCGCGTGACGGGCGTCGTCGCCAAGGTAGGCGAGGGGGCTACGATGAGTATCAGGGCTTCAGCAGTTGTCTTGGCCTGCGGCGATTATAGCGGCAGCGCCGAGCTGAAGCGGCGCTTTATTTCCGAGGACGCGGCACGCATGATACCGGTGAATACCTTCAGCACGGGCGACGGGCATGTGATGGGATTGGAGGTCGGAGCGCGGGTTCTCAACGGACATCTTGCCCATACGGGAAGCAGGTTCATCCCACCGCAAAGGCGCTCTCTAGTGCGGGCGCTTCCCAACCTTCGCGCCGTGGGATGGTTCGCGAAGTTTGCGCTCGACAATCTCCCAGCCTGGATGGTGCGGCCGATGGTAATGGGCCTGCTGCTTACGGTCATGGAACCGAGTAGTAAGCTGTACGATGAGGGCGCCATTCTTGTAGGTGCGGATGGCAACCTCATCGCCGAGGCAGGCGACGATCGTGTGAAGAACCTGGCAGCCACACCACACCAGCGCGGTTTCATCCTGATCGACGGGCGGATCGCGAAAATGTTCTCACAATGGCCGTACTATATTTCCACTGCCCCCGGGATCGCCTATGCCTATCTGCCGGACTACCTGCACAGCCGTCGTGACGTAACGGTGCGGGGGGAAACGCTCAAGGATGCCGCACGGCTTGCGGGCGTCGACGGCCAAAGCCTCGAAAATACCGTGAAGACGGTCAACGCCAGACGGCAAAATGCCGGCTCCGACCTAAAACTTTCCGGTGGACCGTTCTACCTGCTTGGCCCGGTGCAGCTTTACATGACTTTCACGGATGGAGGGCTGGCGGTTGATGCACAATTGCGGGTTCTCGGAACGGGCGAGAGCCCTATCGGTGGCCTTTACGCGGCCGGGTCTAACGGGCAAGGGGGATTGCTGCTTGAGGGGCATGGCCATCACATCGGTTGGGCCTTCACTTCCGGACGGATTGCCGGTCGAAATGCAGCTATGGAGGCCAAATCAGCCTAAAAGGCGGCTTGCACGGGAAAGAGAAATCGGGGTGCTTTGTAACATCCCGCATCGGCAGCTAAGGCAGTGAAATCGGGCAACGCCTGGTTCGACCACTCCGTGGATGCGGAGGTTCGGCAAGGCTTTGGTGATTGGCGAGGCGTTTGTCCGAATGTCTCGGCGATGTGCAGAATGAAAAGATGTTGCGCTCCACGGATGGGTTCAGACGGAAATGACCCATAGCGCCTCCGGCAGGCTCCTAACATGGGCCGGCCGCCGCCTTGCCTTTGACCTCGACGCCATTCTCCTGTTCCAGAAACGTGATGATGAAAGTGTTGTCCTTATCGCCGGCGCCAGCTTCGATGGCGACGTCCCAGACCTTCCGGACCGCTTTGGCAACCGTGAGCGACACACCGAGAGCATCGGTTTCCTTCAGGCATAAATCTGCATCTTTTGTGCTGACATTAATCGTCGCACCGAAGTCAAAGGTGCGGGGCAATATGGCTTTGGGAATTTTTCCCGTGGTCGCGTTGTTCCGTCCAGTAGAACTGTTGATGACCTCAATCATCATGTCGGGGTCAAGTCCCGCCTTAACGCCTGCCACCATTGCCTGGCAGCTTGCGACAAAAGCGGTCGAGGCAAGCATGTTGTTGAGAAGCTTCATCGTCTGACCGAGGCCAGGGGCTGCGCCGAGATTGAAAATCTTGCTGGCAAAACTTGCAAAATATGGAGTGAGCCGGGCAACAGCCGAAGGGTCGCCTGCAGCCATAACGGTCAGATCGCCGTCGTGCGCCCGTGGAACGCCACCGCTAATGGGTGCCGACACGAATGTGACGCCCTGGTCCGCCAGTCTACGCGCCGTTTCGCATGCAAATGAAGCACCTGTTGTCGAGAGATCCACTACTAGCCGAACCTTGGTGCCTTTTATGATGCCGCCGGGTCCGAAGATCACTTCTTGAGCCACTTCCAGGCTCGGAAGACATAGGAATACGATTTCGCATGCGTCTGCGATCGCTTTGACATCCAGCGCCGGTTGAGCGCCCGCAGCGACAAGACCATCCATGGCAGCCTTGCTTATGTCGTATACGAATAGGTGGCCATTGCCGACGAGGTTTCGTGCAACTGGCGCACCTATGGCGCCCAATCCTATAAATCCAAGTTGTTCTTTCACGTATCGAGACCTTCCACCTACCCAATGTTGAGCGCGCTACATCATACTTTCGACGCAGGTTCTTATCGAAGCTCACAAGAAGTGACCGTTAATCAACCACGGTCAGAAAATTCTACAAGCACCTGAAAGCAATAGATTATTCAGACCGATTAGCACTGTGCTGCCAAGTTAATTACTAACCTGACGTCCGGCTTTCAAAACTGCCGCTTGACTCCTTTCTATCAGAGGCACAGGATAAATGAACAGTCGTTCGGTGAAATTTTCTCCTGAACCGGACCGAGGGAGGACGAGGGGGAGGGTGTCGCGAGCCTATCTGGTTTGTCGACACGCTGGCATAGTTAGGAGGATAACTTGCTTGATAAACTCGGAACGTCACGGGTGACGTCCATGCAATCTGCTGCGATTTCATTCAGCGACGCAACGGTCCGTTTTGGCAGCCTTCACGCGATGGGACCAACAACTCTGTCCGTGAAACGCGGGGAATTCCTTGCGATCGTCGGGCCCAGTGGTTGCGGCAAGTCTACGTTACTCAATCTGGTCGCCGGAACACTTAAACCCGCCCAAGGCAGTGTGGAATACAAGGGGAAGCCGGTCACCGGCCTCAATCCCGACGTCGGCTACATCACTCAGAAAAACTACTGCCTTCCTTGGCGAACCGTCGAGGCAAATGTTCGCTTGCCGCTGGAGTTCCGTCGGTTCGACAAGGCTGACATCGACCGTCGGGTCACCGAAGCGATCAAGCAAGTCGGCCTCAAAGGTTTCGAGCACGCCTACCCGAAGCAACTGTCTGGCGGCATGCTTCAGCGCGTAATGATTGCCCGTACGCTCGCCTATCGCCCGGACATCTATTTGATGGACGAACCCTTTGGAAGCCTCGACGCGCAGCTACGCACTCGAATGCATGGCGAGCTTTTAAAACTCTGGCAGGACACCGGCGCAACGTTCGTTTTCGTCACCCATGATCTGCAGGAGGCAATAACTCTTGCCGACCGTGTAGTTGTCATGTCTCGCCGACCCGGGCGGATCAAGATGATGCTTGATATAGAACTCGAACGCCCGCGTGACGTCATAGACATCCAGACAACGCCGGAATTCGGCCGCTACTTCAAGACTCTCTGGAACGCGCTGGACATTCAATAAGGGAGGAAACAAACGTGGGCACAGATACGCAGTCTGGCATCAAAGCCGTAAAACGCGAGCCGATTTTGATCAATTTCGACATTGTTTTACAGGCTCTGATTACGGTGGTGGTCCTGATCGTATGGGAGTTTTCTGCACGTCTCTTCAACACGCAATTCTATACAAGTAGCCCGAGCGCTGTCGCGACGGCCTTGAAGACCTGGGCGGTGTCCGGCCTGTTGTGGACGGACCTTCGGTACACCTTGACGGCTGCCGGCCTCGGCTTTGTGTTCGGCAGCGCCGTGGGTGGCGTCACCGGGTTCATTCTGGGCTGGGTTCGCAGGCTTGGCGACTTGCTCGAGCCGTTCGTCTTGGCATTTTATAGCCTGCCGAAGATCGCACTTGCACCCCTCTTTGTGCTTTGGTTCGGCATCGGCTTGTTCAACAAGGTGATGTTCTCTGGCCTTCTTGTCTTCTTCATGGTGTTCATCACTACCTATCAAGGCACGCGCCAAGTTGATCGGGATTTGGTCGAAAATGCCCGCCTGATGGGTGGCAGGAACCGCGACATCTGGTTCAAGATCGCGATACCATATTCTGCCGTGTGGGTTTTGACCGGTATCCGCGTAGGCCTGCCCTATGCACTGATTGGAGCTATTGTCGGGGAATTCGTCGCTTCTTCGGTTGGCGTGGGTTTCCGCATCAAGGAAGCGACCTCGTTTTTTGATACTGCTGGCGTATTCGCAGGGCTGCTCGTGCTTATGGCAATCAGCCTGGTCCTTATCAGCGCCCTCAAACTCGTCGAGCGAAGAGCCCTCAAATGGCAGAATGTCAAGGGTGGCGTTCAGGTCGATGAACACGCCTGACAGTTGGAGATTTGCCTGAAAAGTCATCCTGGGGAGGAGGTTTGAGATGAAGTTCAAGAAGACATTTAAAACCGTCGTTGCAGTCTTCGCTCTGCTTGCGACAGTGACAGGTACGGGGGCACAAGAGCTGCCTGTTCGCATCGGCCTCAGTTCCAACAGTTTCGCAACCGCTCCGGCATTGCTCGCGGACATCATGGGCCTTTATGGAAAACACGGGCTCAAGCCCGAGCTTACGGTGGCTGAAAGTAGCAGCATCGCGGGAACAGGTCTTATTGCCGGCTCTTTCGACGTTGCTATGGTTGGCTCCGGCCAGTTAATCGCTTCTCAGGGTCGAGGGCAGGATGTTGTCGCGATTGGATCGATTTATGGTGGCTCTTCGGGAACCCTCATTCTTTCGAAAGCCGCCGTCGAACGGCTGGCGATCGGACTGACGGAAACGCCGGAAAAGCGACTGAAAGCGCTCGACGGACTGAGCATCGCAACTCCGAGCGCAACATCAAGTTTCACGTTCGCGTTCGTCGAAGCTGCCAGACAAGCCGGCGCAGAACCGGTCATGACGTATATGTCGCAAGGCGCAATGGCTTCGGCGCTTCAAGCGGGCGTCATCGACGGCTTCATTGCGAGCGCTCCGTTCTGGGCTGGCTCGATCGAAAATGGGTCCGGCGTCGCCTGGCTTTATGGCACGCGCGGAGAACTTGGCGCCTCGCATACACTATCAAGTGCGTCGATCATCCAGATCATGCGTGCCAATGTGGACGCGAATGCGGAGATTATCCGCAGGCTTCGATTGGTTTATGCCGACTTCGCCACGGCTGTGAAGCAAGAGCCGGCGGAGGTCAAGAAAGCGCTTCTTCAACTGTATCCGACACTCACACAAAAGACCGTGGATTTCCTGTTCGATGCGGAGGCCGTCGCTTGGACGTATCCGCCGCTAACTGCTGAAAACATGGTGCATGACATCGCGCTGGTTAAGGCGACGGGCGTTCCGCTTCCCAATATCGACAGCGTCGATCCCAACAAGCTCCTGGTTCCCTGAGACGAAGGATTGTCGCATCTGCGGGTCTAGGAACCGCCCCTTTCGAAGTATCGTTAATAATCGGGGATAACGAGATGGGCACTGGCTATATTGGTTTAGGAAGCATGGGTGGTGCGATTGCCGCCCGTTTGATGCAAAAACTTCCGCTGTCGGTTTTTGATATCAGAGCATCCGCCATGTCTGATCTTACGAGAGGCGGGGCCTGCGCTTCATCCGGGGTGCAGGAGCTTGCCGCATCCTGCGACACGATCTTTCTTTGCCTTCCGACATCAAGGCACGTGGAGACGGTGGTTTTCGGTGGGGACGGGATCGCCGGGTCGGCAAAGACTGGAACAATCGTCATAGACCAGACAACGGGGGATCCAGCAGAAACACGGCGGATTGCAGCAAAGCTTGCGGGGTTCGGGATAGACTTCGTCGACTGCCCGGTCAGTGGAGGCCCGCGCGCAGCGCAGGAGGGAAGCTTGGCCCTGATCGTCGGTGCGTCGCTTGAGCAGTTTGAACGCGTGGAGGCTATCCTGAAGGTTATCAGCCCGAAGATCTTCCATGTTGGCGATGTCGGCACTGGCCATGTCGTGAAGATCGTCAACAACATGCTCCATCACACTCACCGGTTAATCAGCATGGAGGTGGTCGCGCTTGCGGCGCGAAACGGTGTCGATCCCTCGACAGCGATCGACGTCTTCAAGGCGGGGTCCGGGAGCAACTATTTTCTTCACCATTATTTCCGCAGCCGCGTACTTGACGCGGACTTTCAACCGAAATTCACCCTGGAGTTGTTGAACAAGGATTTGCGCCTCGCGACAGATATGGGCGCACAAAGTGATGTCCCGATGCTGTTGAGTAACCTCGTCAGGCAAATCTACCAAGCGGCAACCAACGATCTTGGTTCGCAAGCGCAAGCCGACGAGTTGTCTGTCTTTATCGATAGAATGGCAAAGACGACAGTCGTGGGCAGCGCTTTGCGGTAGGCGCATGCGAGCAGCAAGGAAGATAAGATGAGGTTTAGAAATGTCACTTCGAACATTCTGCATCTTCCGGACTTGCATAACGGCGTATCGATGAGCGAGGCAGTCGTTTCGACGGCATCACGGCAACAGTCCGTGGACCAGACCGACGCTGGGATAATGCGCTTCACGAGGGTCAGTCCGGCAACAGTTTGCGTGGACCGGCTGATCGCCCACGGTGCGGAAAGACGAGCGAGGCTGTCATACGATGCCTCGATGTGACTCGCCTGTCGTCACGCAAAATCCATTTTGCCTGACGCTTTGGTCTGATTGGGCGCAGTCACGCTCTAGGCCTTCGAAGCGCAATCTGCAGCTGCACCACGATTTCAGCAGTCGCGCCGATTTGCAAATTTTCGAGGGCACCGTGTCTTTGACTTGAAAGGAAGGGAGGGACGATGGGTAGACTTGAGGGCAAGGTGGCATTTGTAACCGGTGCTGGTTCAGGAATAGGAAAAAGCACCGCAATAAGATTTGCATCCGAAGGAGCGCAGGTTCTAATAGCAGAGAAAAATACCGAGCGTGCGCGGGCTGTAGAGGGCGAGATCAGGGCAGCGGGAAATATCGCAATCGCCGTGGAAACTGATGTCACCGAGGAACGCTCCGTAGGGGCCGCGATCGAGCGCGCTGTGCGTGAGTTCGGAAAGCTGGATGTGCTCTTCAATTGTGCCGGCGGCTCTCTGGCTGGCGATGCGCCTGCGCCAGATGTCGATATGGCCGTGTAGGACAAAACGATCAAGCTTGACCTTCTCGGCACTTTCCTGTGCTGCCGCCTAGCAATACCCCGGATGCTTGCCAACAATGGCGGCTCGATCGTCAATATGGCTACGTGGGGCGCGCTCAGAGGCAGTCATCCCACGCACGTTTACGCAGCCGCGAAAGGCGGGGTCATCTCCCTAACGCGGTCTATCGCGGGTGAGTACACCAGGTCTGGCATCCGGGCTAACACAATCTGCCCGGGATCTGTGCAGACTGAGCGCTGGATGGCAAACGCTAAGACCGCCACCGACAAGTTCGCAAAGCGTTACAAGATGGGTGACGAATACCCGTTTTCTGTCGGGCGGCCTGAGGACATTGCGTCAGTAGTACTGTTCTTGGCATCGGACGAGGCACGCATGATCACCGGGGTGACGCTTGCCGTCGATGGTGGACGAACAGCGTTCTAGTCCGATCGGCTTTTTGAGTAAGCAATCAGCCGCAAGAGCAACACGAGGCGACATTTAGGAGAAGAAACGTGCTTTCAGCGACGATAAGCGACAGACGAGGTCGAGCTATGGATTGCAGATGATCCGGACAACGCACACTTGGACCATGTTCATGTTCCTGCACGCGCTGTTCAATCAGGCATCTGCGACGGCCTTTAAGGTCAGTCTCAGCTATCGGGCGATCGAATTTGATTTCAATCCTACGATGATTGGGCTTGTCGCGGCAGCGCTAGGCCTTCCACCAGTCTTTGCAGCTGTGCAGGCTGGCATCTGGTCTGACCGTATTGGAGGCTACTGGGTTTCCGTTCTCGGCGACGCATGCGTCGTTGTGTCTGCAGGCCTTCCAATACTCCTTCCGACGCCGGAAATACTGTTTCTGTCAGCCGCGATACACGGCTTGGGAGTTTTGCTGTCGGTCGTCGGACAGCAGGCACTTTTGGGATCGATCGCCGGCCGCAACGCCTCGGAGAAAGCTTTCGGTACAATGTTTACCGCCAACGCCATCGGGCAGATGCTGGGCCCAATTGCGGCGACCGGGCTCGCGCCTTTGATGTGGGGATTGAGCACAGCCGAGGCCGGGTTCATGATTGCGCTCACCACGGCGATACTTTGCGCCGCAGCGGCACCGTTCTTCTACGCGCCCAGCTTAACGATTGGAGGCCCGGCAACGTCCTTGCGCGCAGTAGACACAATGCGGATCATCGCCAAAACGCAAGGTGCATGGTCGATACTCGTGCTTAACGCAGTCGTGCTAGGCGTCATCGACATTCTTGCCGTTTTCCTGCCCATTTGGGGCCAGGAGCGGCAGATCACGCCAACGGTCGTCGGTGCACTGCTTTCCGTCCGCGCTACAGCAAGCATCGTGGTGCGGCTCTTCATGGTGCAGATCATCGCGATAGCAGGGCGGAAGAGGTTGTTTGTCACGTGCACGATCATGCTAGCCGTCGCATCGGCCGGGCTGCCATTCGCCAATGTGCCGCTCGCGGCTGCGTTGGTCGCCATGCTCGGCTTTGCTTTCGGCCTTTCCGCGCCCATGTCCCTTGCGTGGCTAGCCGTGAATGTTCCGCCGGACGTTCGGGGAGCGGCAATGGGCATCCGCCTCACCATCAACCGTGTAGCTCAAGGGGCGATGCCGCTCGCGATTGGCGCCGTCAGCGCGGGTACGACAGGGATTTTCTTGGCTACCGCGGCAATATCGGCATGGACAGTGTTACTTGTTCCGCGGGTTCCGTTCGAGGAGGCCGAAAGGCGTCTCGATTGATGCTGGAGTTTAAAAGAAACTGCCACACTTGATATCGGTGGAGCAAGGGTGCCCAATCGCAGGAAAGTCTTTGTGCAGCAGTCGGGAATTCTGCGTCACGGACGAAAATGTCAATTTTCAATATTATCAGGGAGCCGGGTGCGGAGTTCCGCCCGACGACCGACGCATAGTTTTTGAAGCGATAAGGAAGCGTCATGCCACCGAGGTGGTCCATCGAGCATACGCTTCCGTGAGGTCCAGACCGACGTACAGTACTTGCGGATACTTTTAGGCCGGGCCCCCATCAAAACAGCACTTTCGTCTCCGAGATGATACACTTTTCATACACCCAGATATAAACTGCTGCATTCGGGTCACACGCCGGCCAATGCGTGCAACTAGCCACGCCTTCTCCAAGTTGAAACCGTGGCGAACCGGTTCCTGTATGATAGTCGTTTGTGGCCGAGACAAAATCGGTACTTGAGGTATTAGGGGGGCATAACAGCTCCCGCGCCTAGCTTCACGATCGGAGATCTCAATGAACATCAAGAGCCTTCTTCTCGGCTCCGCTGCAGCTCTCGCAGCAGTATCCGGCGCTCAGGCTGCCGACGCAATCGTTGCCGCCGAGCCGGAGCCAATGGAATACGTTCGCGTTTGCGACGCGTTCGGCACGGGCTACTTCTACATTCCGGGTACCGAAACCTGCCTGCGCGTAGGCGGCCAGATTCGCCTTCAGGCCGACGGTCGTAGCGACAACGACCTGTCCGGCGACGACGCTGGATACCGTACCAACACCCGCGCTGAAGTCTTCTTCGACGCACGCACCGACACAGAGCTCGGGTCTCTGCGGTCGCTGATCACGCTGCGCGCCGAGACAAATACCGACGAAGAGTTTTCCCTCAACGAGACCTATATCGAACTTGGAGGTTTCCGCGTAGGTTACTTCTATAACTACTTCGATATCGGCCTGCCGGGTGAGACCGTCATGCACGACGACCGCCCTTTCAACAATGGTGGCGAAGGCGCTGATACGCTCAACAACTCGATCCGGTACACCTATGACGGCAGCGTAGTCTCCGTTTACGGTCAGGTCGATGCTTTCGACTCGCAGGATGGTTGGAAGACCGACGCTGATGGCAATGCCGATGAAATCGGCATCAACGGCGTTATCGCAGGCACATTGGGCGGCCTAACCGTAGACTTTTTCGCTGGCTACGACTTCGACAACGAAAATGCGGCTTTGGCTTCGACCCTCAACGCTGACCTCGGCGCAGGCTCGCTTGGTATCTTTGCAGCCTATGCTTTTGGGCAGAACCGTTACTACGATGCGTCTGAATGGACCATCGGTGCGGAATATGCCTTCGCGGTAAACGACAAGCTCACGGTCGCGCCCGGCGCCCAGTATTTTGACAATATTGTTCTCGGCAGCGATGGTGAGTTCAACGGTGGCGATGCATGGCGCGTTGGGGTAACGGCTGATTATGCCATCACCACCAACCTTGCAGCGAAGGTCACCGTCAACTACACCGACGTCGACACAGGCTCTGAGAGCGCCGATATGTGGGATGGCTTCCTGCGTCTCCAGCGGAATTTCTAAGCCTCAATAAACAGCGGAAGCTGCGTTAAAATTAGGGACTGCCAACGCCGTTGGCAGTCCCTTAAGCTCATGCTTTTGGAGCTGTTCGCGCAGTGCCAATTATCGCAAGCGCGACTGTTCCATAACATGCCTTATGCGATCTTTGTGTGTAGCCGCAAAGTTAGAATGTCCTAATTCAGCAAAGTTAGAGTGTCACACTCCCCGCGTTTGATGACGCGGAGACAAGCAGATGGGATTGATGGAGATGAGCGAGCGCGATCTGCAGCGGATCGAAGTTTTGTCGAAGGTGGCGGCAGGCCGTATGACGATGGTGTCGGCGGCCCATGTGCTCGACGTGAGCACGCGCCAGGTGCGTCGGTTGTTGCGCCGGATGAACATTAGTGGTGCCGCATCGATCCGGCACAAGGCGATCGGCCGGCCGTCGAACAACCGTATCAGTGACGGCATTCGGGAATATGCAGTGACGCTGGTTCGCGAACGCTATGCGGACTTTGGTCCGACCCTGGCGTCAGAGATGTTGGCTGAGCGGGATGGATTGTGTGTGTCGCGCGAGACGTTGCGTCACTGGATGATCGAAGCCGGCATATGGTTGTCGCGCAAGCAACGCCGGACATTTCATCAGCCAAGGTTACGCCGCGAGGCTTACGGCGAGTTGGTGCAGATTGATGGTTCTGACCATCGCTGGTTCGAAGACCGAGGCGATCCCTGTTCGTTACTGGTGTTCATCGACGATGCGACCGGCAAGTTGATGCAATTGCGGTTCGTACGGTCAGAAAGTGCGTACTCGTATTTTGAAGCGCTAGCGCTGTATCTGCACGAACATGGCGCCCCGATAGCATTCTATTCAGACAAGCATTCGGTGTTCCGGGTGGCAAAGAAGGACGCCAGGGGTGGTCAGGCGATGACGCAGTTCGGGCGTGCACTCTGCGAGCTAAACATCGAGATTCTCTGCGCAAATTCAAGCCAGGCTAAGGGGCGTGTCGAACGGATGAACCGGACATTGCAGGATCGCCTGGTCAAGGCACTGCGACTTGGCGGGATCGACAACATGGAAACCGGCAACGCGTTTCTGGCGAGTTTCGTGAGCCGGTATAATGCACGATTTTCCGTCATCCCTGCCCGTTCCGATGATTTGCACCGGCCACTGAATCTGGCGCCGGATCGATTGACGGAGATCCTGTGCAAGCGCGAGCAGCGTTACGTCGGCACACAGCTGACATTTTCGTTTGAACGCAAGCGGATCATGCTGGCGGAAACCGAAGTAACGCGTGGTCTGGTTGGCCATTATGTCGAGACCTATGCCTATGCAGATGGTCGCCTCGATGTGCGCTGGAAAGGCTATTCCCTGCCCTACACGGTGTTCGACAAGGACCAGCGGGTGACGCATGCGGCAATCACCGAGAACAAGCGGCTCGGTGAACTCCTAGCCTACATCAAGGAGCGCCAGGAGCAGCAGGACAAGCCGGTCGTCAAAACCAATAGTGACAAGAATGGCTATAAGCCGAGAGGTCGCAAACCTGGTCGCCGCACAGATTACATGAACGATCCGGCGGTGATGGCCCGACGAGAGAAAGCGCTGTCGAGACCTGCGGGGGAATGATCGTTCGAATAACCCAAAGCTAAAGCCGAAGAGGTGTTCTTGTCAGCCGCCCCGATCTGATCTTGCAACCGGGATCAGCCGCTCAGATCGGGGCTGGGCGATGTGCCGGACAGCACCTCTCGGACATTTCTACTTTGCAAACCCGCGGACATTTCAACCTTGCTGCCACATTGTGTGTAAGGGCTATTTAGTAATGCGACAGTTGGGCCGGATAGAAATGCGACACTCTCCTCGCATGACGACGCTGGTCAATATCAACGTCGGGAGCAAGGATGCGACGATGTCCAGCTTGACTACGGTCAGAAGCGTTCGGAGTTGCCATGTCCTTTTTGATCACCATGTCGCAGAAAGAATTGCATCGCCTCGAAGTCATCCAGAAGATTCATGATCAACGCCTGAGCGTCGTCCAGGCCGCTAGTGTTCTGGGCATCAGCCGAAGCCAGATGCACCGGCTGTTAAAAGCATATGAGACAGACGGCACACCTGGACTTGTTTCTAAAAAACGCCAACGCCCAAGCAACCGGTGTCACAGCGAGGATATTCGCAATGCAGTTCTTGATCTGGTCAGAGAACGATATGTTGATTTCGGTCCCACGCTGGCGCGCGAGAAGCTGATTGAGCTGCACCAACTGGCGATAGGTAAGGAAACGTTGCGCCAATGGATGACCGAGGCCGGCATCTGGATTTCTCGGAAAGAACGCAAGAAGCGCGTCTTTCAACCACGCGGCCGACGCGACTGCTTTGGCGAGCTGGTGCAGATCGACGGATCGCACCACTGGTGGTTCGAGAACCGAGGACCAAAATGCGCCCTTCTTGTCTACATCGATGACGCCACCGGTAAGCTGCTGCATCTGCGTTTTGCCGGATCTGAGAACACATTCGACTATCTGCATGCGACAAAAGCGTATTTGCAGCAATGGGGTAAGCCGCTGGCATTTTACAGCGACAAGCACGGCGTGTTTCGTTCTACGCATGCGTCGCAAAAAGATCGAACGAGTGGACTGACGCAGTTCGGACGCGCACTCTATGAGCTGAACATCGACATCATTTGTGCCAATACCCCGCAGGCTAAAGGCCGGGTGGAGCGTGCCGATCAGACGCTGCAGGATCGGTTGGTGAAAGAGATGCGGCTTCGTGGCATCGACACGATCGAGGCCGCTAATGCCTATGCACCTCAGTTCATTGCGGATTTCAACGCGCGTTTCGGCAAGCAACCACGCAATCCGAAGGACATGCATCGTCCCCTCGCCGCACATGAGAACCTCGACGGCGCCATGTGCCGCAAAGAAGTCCGCACGCTGTCTCAGTCTCTGACGTTGCGCTATGACAAGGTGATATTCATCCTAGATCCAACAGAAGGGGCAACGTCGCTGGCGGGACAGAAAGTCATTGTATGCGATTATCCCGACGGCCGGCTCGAGATCATGCACGAGAGTTTTACCCTGCCCTACAGGACATTTGACACGCTACGGTCGGTTCACCGCTCGCCTGTGGTTGAGAACAAGCGATTGGATGACATGCTATCACTCGTTGCTCAGATGCAGGAAGGCCGCGATCTACAGCGGAGTAAACGTGGTCCGCGCCGAACCGGACAAAACAACAGTATGTTCGAGATACCCGACGGTAGCCAGAGCAACGGTTATCAAAAGCGCGGGCGCAAGCCTGGGAGGCGGACGGATTTCATGAATGATCCGGAGGTGATTGCGAGACGACAGAAAGCTCTCGCTCGAATGGAAGCAGCTGAATGAAGGCAGCTTTTGGCGCAAAGCAGTCGTGAGGAGTGAGGAAGCTAAAGCCGAAGGGGTGTTCCATCACCCGCCCCCTCCCTACCCTTGCAACCGGGATCAGCCGCTCAGATCGGGGCTGGGCGATGTGCCGGACAGCACCTCTCGGACATTTCTACTTTGCAAACCCGCGGACATTTCAACCTTGCTGCGACATCGAGCGTAGCTTCTCCAAGATCCTTTAGAGCTACTCCAACTCTAGCGCTGGGCTGGGACGGAGGTGGCTGTGGAGACATGCCTCCTCCCTAGTCCGTAGGCTTGAGACCGTCGCCATCAGTTTTGCGCTAAAGCCTGCCGCGCGGCTACCGCTTCAGACTGCATGCCATTAGGCATCATTTGCATCACTTCGATCGCATGACCGTCTGGATCTTGGAACCAGCACTGCCAATTGCCGTCAGCGCCAAGTTTTTTCGGGCGTAACAACTCAATTCCGGCCACAGCCAATTCGCTCACGGCAACATCAATATTCTCTACGGCAATACAGAAATGGTTATAGCCAACAGCGTCGGCAGAAGCGATCTCCCCTACTCCTTCTGTGAAAATCTCCAAGAATTGAGTATCGGTGATGCGCAGATAGACAAGCCATAGCCGGCCGTCTTTTTCGAGCCTCATCAACTCGTCAAAACCAAGTTTTTCGACGTAGAACCTGAGGGTCACGTCGATGTCTTTCACTCGGATCGCTACGTGAGCAATCGATGTAACGCTAAGCATACGAATATCCCCTTATCGCTTTGGCAGCCTTTGTACGAACCCGGACTGATCCGCAAAGATCTAAGCACACAAAGTCATTGTAATCGATTACATCATGTGCCATCGTGCATGCAAACGATTACATGCAATTGCGGGGAAAGAAATTGCACAAGGCTAACTACCGAACCACCACCAGGGAAATTCAGACCCCATTGAGGTTGCGGCCAACGCTTGCTTTTCGAGAACTGGAGGCACTCTGATGCTGCGTGTTGGTGTTGTAGGCTGCGGAAATATCGCGGATATCTACCTTGAGAACGCGCCCATCTTTCGCGATTTCGTGATAACAGCAGTAAGTGACCGGAAGCCGGAAGCCGCAGCAATGCTTGCGGACAAGCACGGCGTTCTAGAACTTCAAGTAGATCAGTTGATGGCCTCCGAGGAAATCGATGCGGTACTCAATCTAACCATCCCGTCAGCTCACGCAGAAATCTCTCTTGCAGCAATCGAGGCTGGGAAGCACGTTTTCTCTGAAAAGCCGTTGTCGACGTCGCTCGCTGACGCCGCTAAAATCAACGATGCGGCTCGCGCAAAAGGTGTCAGGATCGGGGTAGCGCCGGATACCGTATTCGGCCCCGGACTACAAAAAGTGCGCAGCCTTATAGACGACAATGCAATCGGCTCACCGATTTCCGGAATTGCCACGATGATGAACCGTGGAATGGAGCAACGGCATCCGAACCCAGACTTTTTCTTTAAGGCCGGTGGTGGACCAGTTCTCGACATTGGCCCCTATTATTTGTCGGCGCTTGTTCTGTTGCTAGGATCAGTAAAATCGGTATCGGCAATGGGGACAATCGGGTTCAGGGAGCGCACCATTTCCTCTCCGAACAATCCACGCCACGGGGAAACGATCAAAGTAGAGGTCGTTACCACCGCCCAAGGCGTACTTATCTTCGAAAACAACACTCAAGTGTCCTTCATGTTTAGCTGGGACGTTGCCAGCCATGGTCTAGCGCCTATCGAAATTTATGGCAGTCGAGCCTCAGTCCGATTGCCGGATCCAAACTTTTTCGGTGGCAAGATTGAGATCTCGAAAGAACGTGGCGTCTGGGATGCGATCGACGTCAGCGATCAAGCATTTGGTCGTTGCAACTTTCCTGCACTCGATCCGGTCCTCGCCAACTACCGCGGCCTTGGCCTTGCCGAGATGGCTCATGCGATCGCAAACGATCGCCCTCATCGCGCAAATGGCGACCTAGGACTACACGTCTTGGAAACACTTTTGCGGATCAACGAGGCCTTGGATCGCCGGTCTGAAGTGCCGGTATTGTCACGCACCGAGCGACCTCCCCTGCTTTTAGGCGCGGATGCCGCAAGTTTGATGGGGCATTAATCCACCTCCCTACGACTTCGTTCACGAAATAAATTCTACGTCAATTCAACTCCGAGACAGCGGACCGAGTTGAGGTTAAAGAAACCCTGTTGAGGCTAAATATGAAAGACCATCCGGTCGCGAGGGACCCTGCAGCTGCTGATTTCACTCTCCCTTTGAAGCTCACCACGGGGGCCGATTACTGGACCACGGCCGCGGCACCCCAATTCGGCTTGAGGTCGATGCGGATGGCAGACGGCCCGCATGGCTTGCGCGTGCAAAATGACGAAAACCCGGATCACCTCGGACTGGAAAGAAGCCTGCCGGCCACATGCTTTCCGCCCGCAGTAACCCTCGCATCCTCTTGGGACAGCGATCTAATCGAGAACGTCGGCCGAGCCCTGGCCCGAGAAGCCAAGGCAGCTGGCGTCGATATAGTTCTCGGCCCCGGCCTCAATATCAAACGCAGCCCTCTCTGCGGCCGCAATTTCGAATATTACTCCGAAGACCCGTTGCTGACGGGGATCCTCGCGGGTGCCATCGCCAGGGGTTTGCAGGCGGAAGGTGTTGCCGCTTGCCTCAAGCATTTTGCCGTCAATAATCAGGAGACAGACAGACTGCGCGTCAGTGCGGATGTGGACGAGCGCGCACTGAGAGAGATCTATCTCCGCGCCTTCGAGCTTGCTCTCGACGTGTCCGGCGCATGGAGCGTGATGACCTCCTATAATCGGATCAATGGTATCTATGCCTCGGAAAATCTCTGGTTGCTTAGAACGGTTCTGCGCGACGAGTGGGGCTTCGACGGCGTTGTAATCTCGGATTGGGGCGCCGTCGTTGATCCCGTCGCCTCGCTGCAGGCGGGACTCGATCTACGTATGCCGGGCCGACCGACCGATATGCGGCCGGCAATTGCCGCCTCGGAAGGCAAACTCGATCCAGCCCTCTCGAGCAAAGTTGTAGAACGTCTCCAACTTCTTTCGCAGCGCACGCTTCCCAAAGATGCAGCCGATGCGATCGACTATCAGGCGCATCACGAGATGGTTCGACAGGCGGCAACACAGTCGGTGGTGCTCCTAACCAACGACGGCACCCTTCCACTCACCCTGTCGGACGGGTTGAAGGTGGCGGTCATCGGCGAGCTAGCGTGCAAGCCACGCTATCAGGGCGCCGGGAGCTCCCGCGTCAATCCCGTCGAGGTGACGAGCGGGCTCGATGCACTTTGTGAACGGGCTAAGACTGCGGGCGCCACCGTCACCTTTGCCGCCGGTTACAGGCTTTCTGCCGACAATCCAAACCAGCAGGCCCTGATCACCGAGGCCGTCGATATCGCCCAACAGGCGGATGTCGTTATTCTCTTCCTAGGACTACCCGACGAATATGAGGTGGAAGGCACCGACCGCAAGACGATCGATCTTCCCAGCAACCAGCTTGCACTCCTTGATGCACTGAAGGCCACGGCGGCAAACACTGTGGTTGCCATGAGCAACGGATCAGTGGTGACGACCGGTGCATGGCGCGGATCGGTCAATGCCATCGTCGAATTCTGGCTGACAGGCCAAGCGCATGGCGAGACGGTTGCGGATATCCTGCTCGGCAGTGTTAACCCGAGCGGAAAGCTCTCCGAGACCATACCACTGCGACTTCAGGACACGCCCGCCTATCTTAACTTCCCTGGCGAAGACCAGCATGTTTTGTATGGAGAGAGTATTTATGTCGGTTATCGGTCTTATGACGCGCGGCAGATCGACGTCGATTTCCCGTTTGGCCATGGTCTGTCCTATACCCGTTTCGCCTATAGCGATCTGACGATCGAGCCTCGCGGACCAACTGATGAGATTGCGTTCATCGCGCGGCTGACCGTCAAGAATGTCGGAGAACGATCAGGTGCCGAGGTCGTCCAGCTCTATGTCGATGATCATGCGGGTCTGGTCACGACCCCTCCCCTTGAACTCCGCGGATGGGCGAAGGTTGCGCTGGATGCCGGCCAGTCCTCGCCGGTCGAAATCGCGGTGCTGCGCAAACATCTCGCCCACTGGAGCACGGAACTCTCCGCCTGGTCCTATGCCGGCGGGCCGCTTACCGTTCATGTTGGCTCATCATCGCGCGATATTCGTGTCAGCAAGGCCGCAACGATCGAAGGAAAGCCCGTGACCAAACCGTTGACGCTCTGGTCCACTTTCGGCGAGTGGCTGGACCATCCGGTTCTGGGGCCTCGCCTGCAGGGTATTTTCGCGGAACGGGGTGGCCTGAAAGGCAGGATCAACGACCTCTTGTCGGACGAGGCGGGGCAGGGCTCGGTACGCTCATCGCCGCTTGTCAGCATCGCCGAATTTCCCGGCGTGCCGGTTCAACCCGATGATCTTAAAATGCTGACCGCAGAGGCCACTGCTCTCATTGCCAGGTAATGTGAAGCAATTTTCACCGCTTAGGGCTTGACCGGCGGCGCCGCACTACTGTCGCGCACCTTGAGATCGACATCCAGAACGACCTTCTGGGTGTCGGGCCCGTTTCCATCGATCAGTTGCAACATCATCTCAGACACTATGGTGCCCATCCTCCGGCGAGGCTGATGTATGGTCGTCAGCGCGGGGTGAATATGTTCTCCGATCTCGATGTCGTCGAAACCGACGACCGACACGTCCCTTGGTACATTGATACCAGCGCGCATTACCGCACCGATGAAGCCACAAGCGATCTCATCGGAGTCACAAAATACGGCGGTTGGGCGCGAATCGAGACTAAGCCATCGAGCACCAGCGTCGCGGCCCGAAGCCAGAGTAAATTCTCCAGCTAATATCCAGTCAGAGCGCATCGAAATATCAACTTCCTCCATAGCATCGCGAACACCTTCTAGACGAGCTTCGGTGGTGAAATTTCCTCTGGGTCCGCTCACGAACCCTATATCTCTATGGCCAAGTTCGATCAGGTGCTTAACAGCACGCTTGGCAGCGAGCCGATTGTCCACTGTGACACGTGGCGTTTCTGGTGCCTCAGGCCATTCACCAACTTGGACAATCGGGGGAATTCCGTCACGGGCAAGGATTTCATGTAGGACGTCAGCTGGCAGACTGCCGAGCAATACGATCACGCCGTCCGCGCGACGGCTATTAAAATACTGTAGAGCCATATCGCCAGCTCTTAGCCCGTAGTTGGTATCGACGACGAGTAGGCTATAGGATGTTCCTGCCAAACCGCCGGCGATGCCTGAAAGGATTGCCGAATAGTAGGGATTGGCAATATTTGGAAGCAGCGCGACAATAGACTTGGTGCGCTGTCTGCGGAAATTGCTAGCGGCAGCATCCAGCACGTACCCCGTCCTCTGGACCGCAGAGAGGACCAGTTCCCGAGTATCGGGGCTGACTTTATCGGGGCGAGACAATGCTCTACTTACGGTTGCGGTCGACACCCCTGCCGCGATTGCGACATCCTTGATACTGACGCTCTCGTTTCGCAATACAATGCCCCTCACTCATTCAACAATTGGCTACACAAATAAAAACAGCATTCCAATGTAAAAGTCTGTTGTAATCGTTTACACCATATGTCAGGCTCCATGCAATCGTTTACATTGCTACCTTTCTCGTTGTTGCGACAAAGTCGCCCAATAACGCCGGTGGCGGTCAACACCATTGGAAGACATCGAGGTCACTAGACAACAAGAGTTTCAAACTTGTGCGCACACAACCATAAAGGGGAACTGCATGAAAAAACTCGCGCTTATAGCTGCCATTTTACTCTCCACCACTTCGGTCGTGTCAGCCGTTGATCAGGGTGGCCGCTTGAACATCATTGTGCAGCCCGAGCCACCCGGCTTGATGCTCGGGATCGTGCAGAACGGACCCGCTTCGCTCGTTGCAGGGCAAATATACGAAAGTCTGCTGAAATATGATGAGAAGCTGCAACCGCAGCCATCTCTTGCCAAGTCCTGGGAAATTTCGACTGACGGCCTGACCTATACCTTCCATCTACAGACCGATGTCAAATTTCACGACGGCGTGGCGATGAGCTCTGCGGACGTGCTGTTTTCCGTAAACGACTTCCTGGTGAAGACGCTGGCAAAGCACCGCAATACGATGACAAGGGTGGAAAGCGTGGCGGCCCCGGACGACAAGACAGTTGTCTTCAAGCTCAAGCAGCCCTTCGAGCCGTTCATCCGTGCGATGGATTTTGGCGCCATGCCAATCATCCCCAAGCATCTCTATGAGGGGACAGATTACAGCACCAACCTCAACAACGAAAAGCCGATCGGTACCGGGCCCTTTAAATTCGCCGAGTGGAAGCGTGGCAGTTATATCAAGCTCGTGAAGAACCAGGATTACTACATCCAGGGGAAGCCGCATCTCGACGAGCTATATTATCAGATCATCCCGGATGCAGCCGCACGAGCCGTTGCCTTCGAGTCCGGCCAGATCGACGTTCTTCCCGGTGGCACGGTCGAAAACTTCGAGGTCCCGCGTATCTCAAGTCTTCCCAATGCCTGTGTGACGGAAAAGGGATGGGAGTACTACGCGCCCATGTCATGGCTCTGGCTCAATAACCGCACGGCGCCTTTGGACAATCCGAAATTCCGCCAAGCGATAATGTTCGGGATGGATCGCGAGTTCGCCAAGGACGTTTTGTGGAACGGAATGGGCAGGGTCGCCGACGGTCCGTTTTCCTCCAAGCTACCGTTCTACAATAAAGATGAAGTGGAATATCCACACGATCCTGAAAAGGCGAAGGCCCTTCTGAAGGAAATCGGCTATGATGGAAAGCCGCTGCGCCTGCTTCCGCTTCCCTATGGCGAAACATGGCAGCGCTGGGCGGAAGCAGTGAAGCAGAACCTTTCAGAAGTTGGCATTCCGATCGAGATCCAGGCGACCGACGTCGCAGGCTGGAATCAACGCATCAGCAACTGGGACTACGATTTAGCGTTCACCTACCTCTATCAAAACGGTGATCCAGCAATCGGCGTCGAGAGAAACTACAAGTCGAGCCAGATTCAGAAGGGCTCGCCTTGGAACAATGTCGAAGGATACGCCAATCCCCAATTGGACGCCCTTTTCGATCGAGCAGCCCTCGCCTTCCCGGCCGAAAAACGTCAACCTCTCTACAACGAAGTCCAGACGACACTTCGCAACGACGTTCCGATAGCCTGGTTGACGGAGCTTGTATTCCCGACGATCTATAGCTGCAAAGTGCAAGATCTCATTACGACTGGGACCGGTTTAAACGATTCCCTGCGCGACGCTTGGATAAAAAAATAGGCATGCGGGAGGGGCGGCAGCGCCGCCCCTCCCTCCCTGTTCCTAGCTAATCAATGAGGTCCACGATGCTACGCTTCGTGATTCAACGTCTTGGCAAGGCGGTTATCATCCTATTCTGCATCACCATTTTGAACTTCTTCCTCATCCACTCCGCGCCAGGTGATCCGGCGGCGGTTATGGCCGGGGAAGCGGGCGAAACGGATGCCGTTTTCCTCCAGCAGCTTCGCGAGCGCTTTGAGCTAGACAAGCCGCTTTATGTCCAGCTCTGGCGATACCTGTCTTCTGTCGCCCAACTCGACCTTGGCTATTCTTATCGACAGCAGTTGCCTGTTCTAGATCTTATCGCCGATCGAATGCCCGCGACGCTGATCCTGTCGATCACGGCCTTCGTCATATCGCTTGGTCTAGGTATCGCTGCCGGCGCTTTCGCGGCCGCACGCCAAGGCCGCTGGTCGGATACATTGATGTCGCTGGTTGCTCTGATTTTCTACGCAACGCCGCTGTTCTGGCTAGCCCTGATGGCCGTCCTGCTATTCTCGGTTTATCTGAACTGGCTTCCGGGCTTCGGCTATGAAACGGTTGGTTCCGGCCTGACCGGCATTCCGCGTGCACTCGACATCCTCCAGCATCTTATTCTGCCGGCGCTAACACTGGGACTGTTCTTCATGGCGGTCTATGTTCGGATGACGCGCGCTTCCATGCTCGAAGTCAACCGTATGGACTTTGTGAAGACCGCCAAGGCCAAGGGGCTTCGCCCCGGCAAAATCCAGCGCCGGCATGTGTTGCGCAATGCCATCCTGCCTGTCGTTACACTCGCGGGCCTACAGGCAGGGCAACTTGTCGGCGGTGCTGTTTTGATCGAAACAGTTTTTGCCTGGCCAGGCATCGGTCGACTGATGTTCGATGCACTTTCGCAGCGCGACTACAACCTCCTGCTCGGCGTATTCGTTATGTCCGCGGCGATGGTTCTCCTTTTTAACCTGATTACCGATGTGCTCTATCGCCTCGTCGATCCAAGAATCCGGGTGGCATGATGAAAGATTTCTGGAAACGTTTTTCGCAAAATCGCGGCGCGGTCATTGGTCTGATCATCCTCGTACTGATCGTCATCTTGTCGGTGGCAGCCCCATTCGTGTATCCACGCTCGCCCTGGGCGATGGTCCAACGCCCATTCCTGCCACCCTTCACAATGGATCAATACATTCTGGGAACAGATCCAGTTGGTCGCGATCTGGCGGCCGGGCTTGCTCACGGGGCGAGGATTTCTCTTCTGGTAGGTCTGGTCTCAACCGTCGTTTCGCTACTGATCGGCATCCCGATCGGAGCCATTGCCGGCTATTTCGGCGGGCTCGTCGATGACATCCTCATGCGCTTTACGGAATTCTTCCAGAGTGTGCCGAGCTTCGCGCTCGCCATCGTCCTGGTTGCGATCTTCCAGCCATCGATCACATCGATCATCGTAGCTATTGCAGTTGTCTCCTGGCCGCCAGTCGCTCGGCTTCTGCGCGGCGAAGTCATGTCGCTGCGCTCGCGGGAATTCATCGAGGCGGCAGTCCTGTCGGGCCAGACGCATTCGACCATCATCTGGCGCCAGATACTGCCCAATACGATATCGCCGATTATCGTGCTTGCCTCGATGATGGTGGCCGCTGCCATTCTCATCGAAAGCTCGCTGTCTTTCCTTGGACTCGGCGACAGCAACGTCATGTCCTGGGGCTATATTATAGGCGCCGGCCGAACCGTCATCCGTCAAGCATGGTGGGTGAGTTTCTTCCCCGGCCTTGCGATCCTACTGACCGTGCTTGCCCTCAATCTCGTCGGCGAAGGGCTGAACGACGCGCTCAACCCGCGCCTGGCACGAAAGGGGCGTTGAGATGAATACCGACCCCCAGATTATCGAAGATGCGGTCATCCATACCTGCGGAATCGTGCGGAGCGTTTCACCTGTCGTTGCCATCGATCGACTCAGCATCGCTCTGCCCGATGGCGCTGACCGGCCTTACGCGGTGGATAGGGTCAGCTTCGATCTTTATGCCGGAGAAACCTTGTGCGTGGTCGGCGAAAGCGGCTCTGGAAAGTCGATGTCTGCCAACGCTCTTATGGGTCTCCTGCCCGAAACGGTGAGGGTCGCCAGCGGCAGGATCCTGCTTGAGAAGCAGGACCTCCTGACCATAGACCCGGATGCGCTTCACGGTATCCGTGGCCGACGGGTTGCCATGATCTTCCAAGAGCCCATGTCGGCGCTCAATCCTTTGATGCGCGTCGGTGCACAAGTGGAAGAAGTCTTTGAAGCTCACGGCCTCCTCAGTGCGCGCGAACGCAAGCAAAAGGCGCTGGCGCTCCTAACCGAAGTTGGCCTGCCCGATCCGCCTCGGATTGCTGCCTCCTATCCCTTTCAGCTTTCAGGCGGCCAGAGGCAGCGGGTGATGATTGCCATGGCACTGGCGCTAGAGCCGCAGGTTCTGATCGCTGACGAACCAACCACAGCGCTCGACGTGACGACGCAGGCGCAGATCCTAGAACTGGTTCGCGGCCTGCAAAAATCCCGCAACATGGCTGTGATGTTCATCACTCACGATTTTGGTGTGGTGGCCGAAATCGCCGATCAAGTCACGGTGATGCAGCTTGGTCGCATCGTTGAACAAGGACCTGCTGACGCCGTTCTGATGAACCCGCAGCACCCGTATACCCGCAAGCTGATTGCCGCTATTCCGCGGCCCGGCAAAGGGGCGGAAGAGGTCACCGCCCGGGATCCTGTTTTGACGGTTGAGCGCTTGAGCAAGACGTATAATACGGGCGGGGGTTTCCTGTCCAAACGTCGTTCAGTTCATGCCGTCAAGGACGTTTCCTTCACGCTCGGTCGCGGTGAAACGCTTGGTATCGTCGGAGAGAGCGGCTCTGGCAAATCCTCCGTGGGGCGCTGCCTCGTCAGGCTGCAGGACCCCGAACAGGGGCGCGTCGTTCTTGGCGACAGGGACATGGCGCATTTGCGGGGCGCGGAGCTGCGCGCCGTGCGTCGGCGCATGCAGATGATTTTCCAAGATCCGTTTTCCTCACTCAATCCCCGTGAAAAGGTCGGCAGGATCATCGCGTCCGGGCCGATAGCCTACGGTCAGAACGAAAAGAAGGCTTTGGCACGCGCCGGCGACCTGATGGAAATGGTCGGCCTCGACGCCAAGGGCGCCAACCGCTTTCCGCATGAATTTTCCGGTGGTCAACGCCAACGCATCGGTATTGCCCGCGCCCTGGCTCTAGAGCCAGAAATCATCGTGGCCGACGAAGCCGTATCGGCACTCGATGTGTCGATCCAGGCGCAGGTTCTCGATCTTCTGGCAAAGCTGAAGGTGGAGCTGAACCTGTCGCTTATCTTCATCACCCATGACCTGCGCGTTGCGGCCAAGATCTGCGACAGAGTTATGGTCATGCAGAAGGGTGAAGTGGTCGAGCTAGGAACCGGGCATGAAATCTTCGATGCGCCTAAACACCCCTACACCCGGAGCCTGATCAACGCGATCCCAGGCAAGGCAAAAGAAGCCATGATGGCCATTTGAGCCTTCTGACGCTCTCCAACAATTCGGGCGGTGCACCCGCCAAAATGGAGCTGATGCAATGACAATTCGTCCCAACTCGATCGAAGCCGCGACATCGCCTACCAGCTGCATTCGGCCGTCAACCTGCGCAAATGCCAACAGACCGGCGGTCTTGTTATCGAGAAGGGTGACGGAATCTACGTCATCGACAACAACAGGAAACGCTACATTGAAGGTCTCGCCGGCCTCTGGTCGGTGGCACTCGGATTTGGTGAAAAGCGTCTGTCTGAAGTTGCCAAGGCGCAGATGGATAAGCTGCCCTATTACCACAACTTTGCCGACAAGACGACGGGACCTTCGGTCGAGCTTGCCGAACTGCTGATCCAGAGCGCTCCAGTGCCGATGTCGTAAGTGCATTTCACGGCGTCAGGTTCCGAAGCCAACGATCTTCGTGAATGGTGCGACCCGCGTCACGTGGAGGCTGGTGCAAAGATAATTCTGCAGATGACGTTAGATATCGCGGTTGCGTAGACAGTCTGAACTGCGCTCTCGGTCTACCCTCAAGCGAAAGAGCATTCGATGGAAACTGGTACAACGATCTCCGAGCTGAAAGAAGAACAAGCTTTGCTTCAGCTTGCGACCTTCAACTACGACATCGTCTGGCGGCTAGGGTCAGCGCTGCACGAGCGCGCAAGCCAAAACTCCCTGCCAATAGCCATCCAGATCTGCCATGGCAATGACAGTGTCTTTAAGGTTCTCTTGCCTGGGGCAACAATCGATAATCTCGACTGGGCTCGTCGGAAGTCGGCTTCCGTCCACCGCTTTCACAAAAGCACACTTCTCCTCCGACGCGAGGCGGAAAGAGATGGATATGACTTCCATACCAAGTTTCGTCTTCCTCCAGCGGACTATGTAATTGGCGGTGGTGGTTTCCCGCTCTTGATCAAAGGTGGAACCTATGTCGGTGCAATCGCGCTCAGTGGTTTGCCTGACATCGATGATCATAAACTGATCGTCACCACTCTTCGAGATATTCTCATCTAGATGATGTTGGTGAAGTCCCCTTCCGATGTTTCGCTTACTTAGTTTGTCCGGAATTGTCCCAATCATTTCCCGAACCTGAAACGTTGGGTCTCGAAAGGGTTACGTATCGGAACCATCGTCTATGGCGAGACTGGCCCCATGCCTCCGTGCATCATGGTGCTCTCTTTTACCTTTTGATTGAGCAAAAATCGCATCGAACACGGCCGACTTTCATTTTTGCGGATGCTGTTGGTTTCCACGTGGAACTGAGCCACCTCAATCAAAGGCGGTTTGGGCGCGCAAATCCCAACCGATCGCGTAGGGTCGTCCCTTCATATTTCGTGCGGTAAAGGCCGCGATTCTGAAGGATGGGCACGACCATATCGACGAAATCCGTCAATCCGTCCGGGAAATGCGATGGCATCACATTGAACCCGTCGGCGGCACCTGTGATGAACCAGGTCTCCAGCGTGTCGGCGATATACTCTGGTGTTCCGCAGAGCACCCAGTGCCCACGAGCTGCGGCCATCAGATTGTAGACGTCACGCAGCTGCATGTTTTCGCGCCTGGCCTTATCCAGCATCACCTTGGCAAAGGCATGATAGCTATCGGACGGCTTCAAGTCTTCCGGAATAGGGCCGTCGAGATCGTAGACGCTCATGTCAATCCCGAAGCGGTCCGAGAGCATTGAAAGCGCATTGGTCTCGCTGATGAAACCCTGCAATTGCGCCAGCTTGTCATGCGCCTCGCGCTCCGTGCGTCCGACGATCGGCATGACACCCGGCAAAATCACCATGGAATCGTCCGTACGACCGTAATTCGGCAGGCGATCCTTGACCGAGCGATAGAAAGCCCGCGCCTCGTCGAGATCCTGCGTCACCGAAAAGACGACATCGGCGGATTTCGCCGCCAGGTCCTGGCCGGGACCGGAGCCGCCGGCCTGCAGGATGATCGGCTGGCCTTGGGCAGAACGACCGATATTGAGCGGTCCCTTGACCTTGAAATGCGCGCCCTCGTGATCGAGCGCGCGCACCCTGGCCGGATCGATATAGACGCCTGTCTCCCGGTCGGCGACGATCGCATCGTCGGCCCAGCAATCCCAAAGGCCACGCACGACCGTCAGGAATTCCTCGGCGATCTCGTAGCGTTTCGAGTGGTCCGGATGAACCGTCCCGAAATTCGCCGCCGCCGTCGGATTGGCGGTCGTCACTGCATTCCAGGCCGCCCGTCCTCGGCTCAAATGATCGAGCGATGCAAAGACGCGCGCGACCGTGAACGGATCGCTGTAAGTCGTTGAAACCGTCGCCCCGAGGCCAATATGCTTCGTTGCACCGGCGATGGCCGAAAGCAGCGTCAGTGGCTCGAGCCGAGCCGTGTAGGACGGATGAGCGGCAGGATCGGCATGCAGGTTATCGCCCATGAAGATCAGGTCGAACAGGCCACGCTCCGCTTCGATCGCGATCTGCCTGACGGCCTCGATATCCTGAAAGCTGTCGATGGCGCCGGGCACGCGCCAGCCGGCCACATGGCTTCCGGTGCCCAGCAGGAAGAGGCCGAAATGTATCTTGCGTGTCATGCTATGCTCATTTCCAGAAGACGTAGCGGCGCTCGACGAAGCTGATCGCGCCGAAGAAGGCAAGGCTAATCGCAGAGGCAACGATGATTGCGGCCCAGACCTTGACGAAATCGATTTGCAGCACCGCCTGGTAGATAACCCACCCGAGGCCGCCATAGGCGCCGAGCATTTCGGTGACAATCGCCACCAGCACGCTGCGCACGGTCGAAACCCGCATGCCGGCGATGATCAGAGGCAGCGCGGTCGGCAGGCGCAGACGCCAGAGCACCGCAAGACGGCTCGCGCCGAAGGAGCGGATCAGGGCCACGGACCTGTGATCGACCCGGTCGAGACCTGCGATCGTGCTCAAGAAGATGGTGAAGCTGACGGCGATTGCCACCATGACGATCTTCGACGCCATGCCCATGCCGAACCACAGGAGCACGAGCGGTGAATAGGCGACAACCGGCACCGAATTGATGGCTGTCGCAAGCGGCAACACAACGGAGCGGGCAGCCGGGATCATGGTGATCAGCACTGCGGCAGCCATGCCGATCAGGCAGCCGATCGCATAACCAGCCAGTGCTTCCGCCGCCGTGAAGCGCGCGGCCGCAAAGAGGATCCCGGCATCGGACACCATTCCGCTCAGGATGCTGCTGACCGACGGCAGGACATAGGCGGGCAGCTTCAGCCCGCGGGCGGACAGTTCCCAGACCGCGGCGAGAAGCAGTGCGCCCGCAATGCCGCGCGCGATCTGGCGCGACGTTTCGGAATTCATCGAGGTCATCATTGCTCGTTCCCCCAGAAAACGATCCTTCGCTCGGCAAGGGCGACGAGACTGTAGAGCCCCATGCCGAGACAGGCGGAGACGACGATGGTCGCCCAGATGCCGACCACGTTTTCGTTATACATCGCCTGCAAAAGCAGCACGCCGAGACCGGTCGTATCGCCGAACCATTCGCCGACGATCGCGCCGACCAGTGCCAGCGACGAAGCCAGCTTCAGTGCCACGAAAAGCTGCGGCAGTGCCGCCGGCAGATAGATACGGCGCAGGATCTGCCCGTCGCTCGCGCCGAAACTGCGCATCAGCTGAACCTGGCGCGGATCGACAGAATTGAAGCCGAGCAGCGTGTTCACCGTCACCGGCAGGAAGCTGATATAAAAGGAGATCACCGCCTTCGCGAACAGCGTATTGCCGAACCACAGGACCACGACCGCGCCGAAGGCGATGACCGGAATGGTCTGCGAGACGACGAAGAGCGGGAAGAACAGCTCTCTCAGCAGCGTCCAGCGATGGAAGACCACGGCAATGGCGACGCCGAACACGCTGCCGGCCACGAAGCCAAGCGCCGTTTCGAGAAACGTTCGCCAGAGGCCGGAAAGATAGGCGCCGGGCGTCGCCATGATATTGGCGGCGATCGCGCTCGGACGCGGCAGGTAATAGGGCCGGATCTCGAAGAGCATAACGATGAACTCGATCGCCAGCAGGCCCACGGCCAGCCAGGTGATCGGTTTGATCACGGTATAGATCCTGCCCGTCGAAAAGACGGGCAGGCGTGTTTCGGTTGCGTTCATGCCGCTCACAGGCGTCTTTCCTCAGCCGGGATCTTGTCGATGAAGCTCGAGTTGAAGGCCTTGTCGAGATCGACGGGCTTGGAGATCACCTTGTACTGGGCCAGCAGGTCGTTTGCCGAACCGACGGCAGCCTTGTCGATGGTGAACAGGCCCTCGGTCGAGGCCTTGCCGGCCGTCATCAGCGTCTTGACTTCGCTCAGCATGAATTCCTGCTGCGCACGGTCGAGCGTCGGCGCGATCTTCATGATGATGTCGATCGCGTCCTTCTCGTTGGCGAAGGCGTCCTTCCAGCCCTTGACGCTGGCGCGCAGGAATTTCTCGACCAGTTCCGGCTTTTCCGTCGCCGTCTTCTCGGACACGATCAGCGTGTCGCGCGGGAAGGAGACGCCGCTG
>NZ_CDRNXG010000002.1:230000-1277817 GCF_977018605.1 [Rhizobium] kunmingense | reverse complement strand
CACATGCCTCAATAAAAGCAAAAACGTCACCAATCCCGGAGACCAACCGTTGAACCGGTCCCAATCAGCATGCGCCAATCTGTCTGAAATTGTCCAAACAAAAACGTCAGCGCCGTCAGCGCCGAACCCCTCGTTCGGTGAAACGGCTTATAGGCGACACCCCCAACAAGAGTCAACACGCATTTTTACAAAAATGTCATTTTCCGCCAACACCATGCATCCCAATCCTAACAGCACAAATTACCGCCATGCATGTTTTTTCGGCAAAACAAAAACAACAAAGCTGACGACCAAGGCTGAAGAGAAATGCTCTGTCGATGATCTGGGGATCGGCCGTATCCAAGGCGACTACCTTACCCATGGCCGCGCGCGTCCGGCGGCAAAATGTGCGGCTTTACGGACGCGACACGCGCTTTCTGTCGAATATATTGCCGGAACGCGGCTCGTTTTGAGGTCTTTGCCTGCCAAAAGCCTTGCCGTGCATCGCCATCACCACTAATGCGATAACGTCGCATCCAAACAACGAGGACATCATGGCAACTGGTATCGTAAAATTTTTCGCTCAGGATAAGGGCTTCGGCTTCATCACCCCGGACAACGGTGGTCCGGACGTATTCGTACACATCTCGGCCGTAGGCTTTGGTGGCGCTTTGCAGGACGGCCAGAAGGTCAGCTACGACGTAGGCCAGGACCGCAAGACCGGCAAGTCGAAGGCAGAGAACGTCACCGTCCTGTAACGGACCGGACGAGCGATAGATACAGGTGACGCAAGCGACATGATCGACGTCGTCACCTGATGCAGGCAAACGGATTCCCCCGTCAAGCGCCGCAAGGCCCGATCACCGGGGAAGACGAATGGTTGACCGCTGGCACAAGCCCCGCGGTCAACCGGCACGCAAGACTTCCTATTCGGTGGAAGCCCTGCCCTTTGGTCAAGTCTGCAGTTGAACTGCGGGACGATTACGACTTCTGCGCATCCGGACCATAATAGAAATTCGCCGTCGCGCCGCCATCGATCAAGAAATCGCTACCGGTGATGTAACCGCCTTCCGAGCCCATGATCAGTGCGGCAAGCGCCGCGACCTCGTCCGGAGTGCCAACACGACCGGCAGGATTTTTGGCCAGCATGTCCCGGTAGAACTGGGCGCGCTCGCCATTCAGCTCGTCATAGGCAAGCGGGGTCATGATGATGCCGGGGCTGATGGCGTTGACCCGCGCCTTGCGCTTGCCCCAGCGCGGAGCTTCGCCACGGACGCGCAGCGAATTGCACCGCTTGGAAATCTGGTAGGCATGCAGCGTATCGGCGACATCCTTGACGAAGGGAAGGTCAAGCAATTCTTCGGCGGGTGTGGTTGCCAGAAGCTCGTCCTGCTCGGTGGTCAAGGCAGGAAGGCGGTAGCCGGACTGGGAGGAGATCACCACGGCAGAACCGCCTTCGGCAATGACCTCACCGAATTCTTCCAGCAGCATCGCCGTTCCGTAGAGATCGACCTTGAGAATGGTCGCAATCGGCGCCTGCGAAGGCGATACGCCTGCCGCCTGGATGAGCGCCTTCACCTGTCCGAGACCGGTCGCAATCCGCACGAGGTCCTGCACCGAAGCGCGGCTCGATACGTCGACGCTCGCCGTGGTGACGTCGAAACCGGCGAGTTCCAGCACCTCCGCCGCCTTCTTGGCATTTTCTTCCTTGAGATCGGCCAGCACGACATGGCGTCCGCTGCTGACCCGGCGTGCGATTGCCTGGCCGATCGAGCCTGCGCCCACGACAACTGTGACATCTGTCATTTCGATATTCCTCTCAATCGTTGAAATCGCTGACCGAGCCGGCAATGGTCCGGCCGGCTCGGTCGATGAGGCAGTTCAGATCATGCCCAGAGCGACGCGACTGCCGTGTCGGCGATCCAGCGCCCGTCATGCCGGATATATGACATCGCCAGTTGCAGTTTCCAGCGGTTGCGCCCGCCATAGACCCGCGCATCGGTCACGGTTCGCGCCACAAGGCGATCACCCGATTCGCTGACACGGATGTCGCGAATCTCGACGCTGTAATAGACGAATTTTCCGTCCTCGATCTCGTCCAGCCATTCGTCGCGCGGCTGGAGGTAACCGGTCATGTGGGTCAGCGTGAACCGCGCGCTGGTCAGGCGTCGCAACGCGGCGGTATCGCCGTCTTGCATCGCCCGTGCAAAGGCGGAAAATGCCTGCCCGACATCATCGTCCTGTGGCTCTGGCATGGTCAATCCTCGATCGGTGCTGCGCCCGTGCCCATTCAGGCCGGCGTGAAGGCGTGAAGGTCGCGCCAGGTAAAACGAGCGACGCGCTTGGCGATCAGCCATTGTCCGTCGCGACGCACATAGCTGTCGTTATAGATGACACCGTTCGAGTTGCGGACCTTCTGTCCGTCTTGCTCGGAGACCAGCTCGACCATGCAATAATGCACCGAGGTGGCGGTATCGCCATCGATCTCGGCGACGAACTGTCCGTTCATGTGATAGATCGCTTCGAACCCGGCAAGAAACGGGGTCCAGCTATCCTCGATCTGCTGGCGGCCATGCAGCGGCGGAAGCGCCGTGTCGCCAAACCAGGTTTCGACGATACCGTCTTCCGTAAACAGGAAAGTCTGCTCATGGACCTTCCGGTCGTCCGCCAGGTTCGAGAAGGTGTCGACCACCTTTTTCAGTGCGGCATGATCTTCAAGCTGCTGGATCCGGTCTTCAAGCGTCATATCGGCCATCTCTTTTTCCTTTGAGGTTGTTTCGATGGCTGGACTATAGCCGAGGTCCGGCTATCCGATTATCCACTTAATTCGGCATGCAGCGATATTCCATACTTATAAATCGATCACGCACCGTAGGGGCATGGTGATCCTACGCCATGCTGGCTGTCCGCTCATGCGCCTTACGGCGCTGAAGGCGCCCTCTTCCTGAAGATGAAGAACCCGACGATCACCAGCGTCACAATCATCAGCACAGATGAGGCCTGCATCGCCAGCCGGACGCGATCGGCCAGCAAGTCAGCTCCCGCCAGATCAGCGCCGGCCGTTGATGCATAGGCGGTGATCACCGCAATCCCCAGGGAGGTTCCGACCTGTTGCGAGACGCTGACCAGGCCCGAGGCAGCACCCGCATCCTTGCGGTCGACGCCGGAAATGCCCGACGACGTCAACGGCGCCAGAGTGCCGCCCTGCCCTATCCCGACAAGCATCATCGGCACGAACAGCGCCGTCCAGTAACCGGAGGACGGTGTGACGAAGGATAACATCAGGATTCCGACAAGGCCGCATCCGAGGGTAAACATCATCGTGTTTGCGCCGCCGTAGCGTTTCATGAACCGTGGAATCCACATCGCCGCGGAAAAATTGACGATTGTCGACGGCAGGAAGGCGAGGCCGGCCATCGCAGCGCTCATGCCCAGGACACCTTGCATGTATTGGCTGATGTAGAAGTAGAAGCCGATATTTGCGCCGAGAAACAGGGCGCGGGCCACATAGGCTGCACTGCGTTCGGCATTGGCGAACAGCCGGAGCGGAATGAGCGGCACCGCCACCCGCATCTGCACGAACACAAAGACGACGAAGAGGACGGCGCTGGCTATGAGCGAAAGAAGTGTCCACGAATCGGCCCAGCCGACCACGGCTGCGCGTTCGATGCCGAGAAGCAAAGCGCCGATGGCGATCGTCGAGGTCACCGCACCCAGCCCGTCGATCCCGCCGGGTGTCGCTTCATCGGCATGGCCGTGCCGCCTCAGCGCCCAGATCAGCAGGAGGCCGATCGGAACATTGATCACGAAGCCGACGCGCCAGGACAAAAGTCCTGCAAAAAGCCCACCGATCACCAGACCGATGCTCGCGGAGACGCCGCCGGCAGCCGCATAATAGGATAGGGCCCGCACACGGAGTTCGCCGGCGGGAAACTCCGCCTGAAGCAGCGACAGCGTCGATGGCGCCACGATCGCCGCTCCGAACCCCTGAATGGCGCGTGCCGTTATCAGGATAGCCGGTGATGGCGCGAAGGCGATGGCGGCGGAAGAGAGCGAAAAGATCGTCAGTCCAGCGGTGAACACGGCCCGCCGGCCGAACACATCTCCTGCCCGCGCGCCGAGGAGCAGGAAGCCCCCGAATGTCAGCGCGTAGATGCTGGTGATCCAGGAGAGCCCCTCATCGGTGAAACCGAGCTCGGACTGGATCTTGCTCAGGCCCGTGAAGACGATCGAATTGTCCACGACGAGCATCGAAAAGCTGATGAGAATTATCCAGAGAATCGGCCGGCTGCCCGCCGGCATCTGGATATGATCGTTGCCCGTCATGGCGCTGTTATCCTTGTCCTTGCGACACCTGGCGAAGCGACTTAAAGCCCGTGAACGCCAATGCTTTCACGGCTTCCGAAGTCAAGCGTCGTCGCCAGCTTGACGATCAGGTCTGCAACGCTCTTGCGTGAAACCGTGTCGTCCTTGTTGACGAAGGGCTGGCCTTTGGTGGTCGTGCCGTAGGAGATCTCGTCTCTGTTGCTCAGCCAGGCCGGACGCACAACGGTGTAGTCGAGATCGGAGGCTTCGACGACCCTGGCAGAATTGCGATAGGGATCGAGGATCGCGCCGTATGTCTCACCCGGCACCTCGTCATGGATCCCCATCGAGCTGACGAAGATCAGCCTTTTGACGCCGGTCGATTTCATCGCGGCGACGATCGCACGAGCCTGTTGCTCCATTTGCCCGGAAAGGTTGGCATAGACCACGTCCTGCCCGGCCATTGCCGCTTCCAGTCTCTGCGCATCGAGGACATCGCCGTCGATAATCGTGGTCCTGTCGGAGGCCCGCTCGCTCAGTCGTTTTGAGTTGCGGAGAAACAGCGTCAGGGTGACGTCGGTGTTTTCCAGAAACAACGTCGTCGCGACGCGGGCGATGGCGCCATTGGCGCCGAGAATGAGGATCTTGGTCATTGAAGTCTCCCTGTAATGGGGACGCGCAACCCCGGCAGGATGGTGGCCGGGGCTGCGCGACGAGGTGAATAGGCGATGGGACCGGATCGCGCGTTACGCGACGGCAGGTGCGGCATCCGCCTTTCTCAGCAGCGGATAGATCGCGGCGAAGAAGACAAGCCCTGCAAGCGTCAGGACAAAACCGGCCCAGACCGAGGACATGTAGCCCATGCCCGCCTCGATCGTCGCCGCACCGGCTGTGGCGCCGATGGCATTTGCCACATTAAATGCGCCCATGTTCAAGGCGCCCATCATCGTCGGGGCGCCCGGCGCCATCCTGGTCATCTGCACCGGAATGCTCGGCACCGCCGCCATCAGCGTCACGCCGACGGCAAACAGCAATGGCAGGAGAATGACGATATTGCTGCCGAAAAGAGCCATCAGCACGAGAACCACCAGCGTGGCAGCGAACCAGAAGACCATGCCGCGATACTGATATCGGTCAGCCGACCGCCCGCCGATCGGCGTGCCGACGGCCATGCCGATGCCGATCAGTGCAAGAGCGACCGGGATCATCCACGGCGACTGGCCGGCGACCTCGGTGACGATCGGGCCGATGAAGGTGTAGACGGCGAAGGTTGCCGATACGCAAAGCGCAGCCACCAGCATCAAGGCCCAGATCCGCCAGTTCCAGATCGCCGCCAATTCCTGCATGACAGGAGCGCCGTCGAGCGCGGCGCTGCGCGGCAGCCATCGCAGGAACACGAAAAGGGTCCCCAGCGAATAGAGGGCAACCACCATATAGGTCGCCTGCCAGCCGAAATGCTGCCCCACATAGGTCCCGATCGGCGCGCCGATGACAGTCGCGACGGTCATCCCGAACGCGACAAGTGCGAACGCCCTGCCGCCGCTTCCAGGCCCGAGGATATGGGAGGCGATCAGCGCACCGGCACCGAAATAGGCGCCCTGCGGCATGCCGCTGATGAAGCGGCCGACGATCAGCATGTCTAGGCTCTGGGCGAGTGCGGATACGAGATTGCCGAGCACCAGCACCAGCACGAGGCCGATCATCAGATTGCGGCGGTTCAGCCGCGCGGCAACAACGGTCAGCAGCGGAGCGCCGATGAAGACGCCGGTCGCATAGGCGGTGATCGCGCTCGATGCCTCGGCGACGCTGACCGACAGATCCTGCGCAAACAGAGGCATCAGGCCCATGCTCGAAAATTCCGATGTGCCGATGCCGAAGCTGCCGATTGCGAGCGCGAGCAAGGCGACCTTGCTCGAACCCGCCGGTTCGGTTGAGGTAGAATTCATCTGGGTGTCCTTTCGCACCGAAACGGGCACACATCCTGTGCACCCGTGTCGGCTTTGGTGTTATGTCTGGTGGGTCACGAGCCGCCAGAATGCGGCTCGGAGATCCATGGATGGGTGGCCGGGGAGGACAAGGCTCACCCCGGGCAGGAAAATTGCACCGACTTCGCCTCATCGACCGTCTTGCGCGCTTCTTCGGGAAGCAGGAAGCCGTCGCGGACATTGGCATTCACGATGGCCTGGACGCGGGCGACATAGGCGTTGGAATCGCCGTAACGTTCGCAAAGCTGGGCCGGCGTGAAATCGACGTGATTGCCGGAAGGACCGCAGAACCAAGGGCCATTGCCGATCCCGGCACTTTTGGACATCGGCGCATCGCGGGCAGCGGTTCGAATGCCACCGAGGATTTCGCCGTCGGCATTGCGCACGTATTTCGGCGGCGTGCTGTCGTCCACGACAAATCTCGGCGCGCTTGCGGGAACGGTACCCGAAACGATCCAGTCATTCATGGAATGCAGCGCGGCCTTCATGACATCGCCATTCGGCACACGGCTATAGATCGGCGAAGGTGAGCATGGCCCGTTCATGTCGGTGCGTTCGGTCAGGCTGAGCGACGTGCCATCCGCAGCCCGGAAAGCGCCATCACGCTTGATGAAAGGATCCACATAGTTCGCAATTTCGTCGAAGGAAAAATGCGACGCGCCGTTGATCTCCCACCAGCGTTGATGGTCGGTATCGTCCTGCGGTGCCTTGCCCATCAGCGCGGTAAAGATTTCCGTGCCGATGGCGATTGACTTGGCATCGACATCGGTCCGAAGCTCACCGCTGCGATCGTAGAACAGGAAGCCGTCATAGACTTTGTGCAGCGGCTGGATGCTGTTGTAATAGGTCGTGACCTTCAGCGTCGACTGCGACTCTGCGCCGGCGATCAGCCTTTGCACCTTCAGGTCGCCGAGCAGTTCCGGCGTGTTTGCCGCAGCCAGCTGGCCGACCTGCGAGAACATGTCCCAGGCAAGAACGTCCGATCCGATCGACATGATCAGCGGATCGGCAGGATCCACTTCGCGACCATTGGCAGGATCGATATTGGAGGCGGTGACATCGAGTGCCGCATAACGCTGCGGGTTCCACTTTTTCATCGCGTCAATGCCGTTGCGCTGCGCGCTGACGCCGATCCAGGCATAACCGTCGCGGACAAGCAGTTCCCGCGTTGCGCCGAAAACGAAGTCGACATCCTGATCGAGCGTGACATTCAGCCATTCGATGACGACCGTGCCGTTGAACTTGGCCGGATCGGTCGGGCGGCGAACGAGAACGCGGGTCGTATAGGGGTTACCGGAATCGATCAGCTGTGCGTCGGCCAGCGGATTGGCGATGCGGTAGCGGTTTGCCTTGCCATGAATGAAGAACTCGTTCTCCACATAGCCATTCGACGAAAGCGGCATGACCGTCGCGCTCATCGGTGTGCCGATCGCCGGCGCGGCCTCCACCGTGGGGAGCGTCGTTTCGTCGGCAGCGACAGCGCCGCCTGCCAGAAGCGAGATCGCCGCACCGAGCAGCAGTGCTCTGACGTGAGCCACGGCTCTCGACACCAGAATTGTCTTTGCAGGTTCCATTTTTTCCAGCCCTGTATGGGGTTTGGCGGCACGCATTGCCGCCGCCCCGTTTGGTTTTATCGATAGGAATACTGAAGCACGGCCGCCGGCAGTCGCTCGCCGATCACCGCGATCTTGGAAGCTTCGCTTTCGATCTCGGCAAGTTCGGCAACCGACAGGCTGACATTGGCAGCACCGACATTTTCCTCGACGCGCTCGAGGCGGCGTGTTCCGGGGATCGGCACGATCCATGACGTCTGCGCCAGCAGCCATGCCAGCGCGACCTGCGCCGGTGTCGCGCCCTTCGCGGCCGCGATACGGCCGAGAAGATCGACGAGAGCCTTGTTGGCTTCGCGCGCCTCTGCGGTGAAGCGGGGCGAATTGGCACGAAAGTCGGTGGCGCCGATTTCGGTCGTCGCGTCGATCTTGCCTGTCAGGTAACCCGCACCCAGCGGGCTCCAGGGCACGAAACCGATGCCGAGCTCTTCGCAAAGCGGCAGGATCTCCGGCTCCGGTTCACGGGTCCAGAGCGAATATTCACTCTGGATGGCGGTGACCGGCTGAACCGCATGAGCGCGGCGGATCGTGCCGGCAGCAGCTTCGGAAAGACCAAAATACTTGACCTTGCCCTCGGCAATCAGATCCTTGACGGCGCCGGCGACATCCTCGATCGGAACGTCGGGGTCGACGCGATGCTGGTAGAAGAGATCGATCACATCGGTGTTCAGACGTTTCAGGCTTGCCTCGGCCACCGCCCGGATTCGCTCCGGACGGCTGTTGAGGCCGGCACCCCAGGCACCGGTCTCCTGGTCGATGTTCCAGCCGAACTTGGTGGCGATAGATACCTTGTCGCGCACCGGTCCGAGCGCCTTGCCCACCAGAACTTCGTTGGTCCAGGGACCATAGGCTTCAGCAGTATCGAAATGCGTGACACCGAGGTCATAGGCACCCCGGATCACGCGGATCGCCTCGGCCTCGTCAGGGGACGCGCCATAGGTCGAGGCAAAACTCATCGTGCCGAAACCGATTTCTGAAACTTCAAGGGAGCCGAGCTTGCGGGTCTTCATCCTGATATTCCTTCTTTTGGAACGTTTGCGGTCGATAGAAATCCAGGCTGCGTTCAGCCTGGCGTCGGAAGCTTGCCGGCGCGCATGGCGGCAATCACGCCACCGTCGATCAGCAGATCGCTGCCCGTGACGAAACCGGCATCCGGGCCCAGCAGGAACGCGGCGGCCGCTGCGATCTCATCCGGCGGCGCCATACGCTTGACCGGGGATGCCTCGACCATTGCGCGGTAGATATCGCCGATTTCGGACTCGAGTTCGTGACGAGCGAGCGGCGTGACGATGATGCCGGGGCTGATCGAATTAACGCGCGCGCCCTTGGCACCCCAGGTCATCGCCGAGGCCTGAACGCGCAGATGGTTGGCGCGCTTGGCCATCATGTAGGCGACCAGCGTGTTGGGAACGGCATCGCCCTTGAGGAACGGCAGGTCGAGAAGTTCCTCAGTCGGGGTGAATGCCAGCGCCTTGTCCTGCTCCGGCGTCAGCGCCGGCATCATGTGACCGGCCATGCTGGAAATGATCAAGCCCGAACCGCCGGCGGAAATGACATGTTCGAACTCGTCGAACACGACGGCCGCACCGTAGAGATCGACGTCGAGCACCTTGTCGACCGGCGCCATGTTCGGAGACAGGCCGGCGGTGTTGACCACCTGCATGACGTTGCCGAGCTTGGCGGCAAACGCTGCCAGCTCTCGCACGCTGTCGCGCGAAGCCACGTCGACCTTGTGGGTTTCGACATCGTAGCTGGCGCCGCGAAGCTCGCTTGCAGCCGACTGCAGGGTCTGTTCGTTGAAATCGGCGAGCAGCAGCTTCTTGCCGATACCCTGGCGGCGGGCGATGGCCATGCCGATCCCGCCGGAACCGATAATGACGACAACATCCTTGGACATTCTGTTTTCCTTCCTTGACCGAATGCTGGGAAGCTTAAAAGCACCGGCCCGACATGCAGCGGACCCGTTTCTCCCCGTTTTGATGTCCGCAAAATAGGCCATTTCGTTTCAGTTGATTAGCGGCTAGATTTGGAATGGACCTATACTTGGAGCTTATCAATGAGACGGGACGAACTCGGCGACCTTGCGGTTTTCCTGACGGTCGCGGAGGAGCGCAGCTTCACGCGCGCAGCCGCGAAACTGGCGACATCGCAGTCGGCCCTCAGCCAGACGGTTCGGCGTCTGGAGGAGCGCCTGGGCGTGCGGCTGCTCGTCAGAAACACCCGCAACGTCGCCCCCACCGAGGCCGGCGAACAATTGATCGAAACCTTGCGCCCAGCTCTTTCGGACATCGACGCGAAGCTGACGGCGCTGGGGCAGTTTCGTGATCAGCCGGCGGGAACAGTCCGCCTCACGGCCGGGCAGCACGCCTGCGATACGGTCCTGTGGCCGGCCCTGGAGAAGGTCCTGCCGCAGTACCCCGACATCAAGGTGGAATTGTCCCTGGATTCGGCGCTGACGGATATCGTGACGGAGCGTTTTGATGCGGGCGTCCGCCTAGGCGAGCAGGTAGCGAAAGACATGATTTCCGTAAGGGTCGGGCCGGATATCAGGATGGCGGTCGTCGGTTCGCCGGCCTATTTCGCCGAGCGCCCTATCCCGCTTGCGCCGCACAATCTGACCCAACATTCCTGCATCAACCTGCGCCTTCCCAGCGCAGGAGGGTTATACGCTTGGGAATTCACTAAGGACGGGCGTGACCTGCACGTACGCGTCGATGGCCAACTGGTCGTGAACAACGTCATGGCCAGCCTGAAGGCCGCGGTCTCTGGTGTCGGACTGGCAATCGTCATGGAAGAACAGATTGCGGACCTCGTCGCTGAAGGCAAGCTGGTAAGGGTTCTGGAAGACTGGTGTCCGCCGTTTGCCGGCTACCACATTTACTATCCAAGCCGGCGGCAGCTTTCGCCGGCGTTTCGAGTCGTTCTCGACGCCCTTAAATCTCAGGTACGGAAAACCGCTCCTCAGGAAAGCCGGCCCTAGGGCAGATCTTCAGCTGGGCTGACACCTCTGCTTCAACTCCCATACCAGCGCCTGACGCTTGAAGGCGAGGCGGTGGTTGCGCGTCGCCGCCGGGACCAAGATCAGGTCGGCGACTGACAGCCCTAGCTGGTTCGTGGCAGCCTGCTGATCACCGGCCAGGCCCCCCCCACCTCGGTTGCCGCCGCATGCGTGCTCATCGTCGCGCTGAAGATTGTCTAGAAGGCCTGACTTACCGTCCCCGTTTGGTCGTCAGGCGGGCACAAAGTCCGCCGGCGGTTGAAACTGTGCTGAAAAACGGGAATGTCATGGTTTCCGGAGCCGCAGGCAGGATTTGCCGGCGATTGCGGAAACCGGCCCCGGCGTACAGGCCGGCGGCTGGACACTTAAAGGAGATATTTCATGAAGGCAGCAATTTATCACGCGGCAGGCGGACCGGATGTCTTTCGCTACGAGGATGTGGCCGACCCGGTACCGGGCGACGGAGAAATCCTGATCCGTGTCGAGGCGATCAGCATCGAGGGTGGCGATCTTGTCGGTCGCCGCGATCTGACACCGGGTGAAAACGAAGTGCCGGGATATGCGGCGGCCGGCGAGATCCTGCAGCTCGGCCGCAATGTCGAAGGCCTGTCCGTCGGGCAGAAGGTAACGACGTTCCACTGGAAGGGTTCGCACGCAGAGCTTCGCGCCGTACCCGCCCGCAATTGCTTCCTCATCCCCGAAGGGCTCGATATCGGCGTCGCCTCGACCATCCCGGTCGGCCCAGGCACGGCCGCCTGGGCGATCCACCTCGCCGGTTTGAAGCCCGGACAGACGGTGCTGGTTCTCGGTGCCGCCGGCGGCGTCGGTCTGGCAACCGTTCAGCTTGCCTCCAGCCTCGGCGCCCGTGTCATCGGCACCGGTACCAGACCGGAATCGCTTGAGCGGCTGCGCGAATACGGTCTGGACGACGCCATCGTCATCGGCGAAACGCCGACCAGCGAACAGGTACGAACGCTGCTGGGCGGCAACGCGGTCGATGTCATCATCGACACGATCGGCGGCGACGCTCTGGTCGATGCACTTGAGGTTCTCAAGGATGGCGGCAATGCCGTGCTGATCGGCGTGTTCGGCGGCCGCAGCACCATGATCGATGCCGGCAAGCTGCTCAAGCACCGTCACACGATCATCGGCTGCCTCCTGGGGCCGGAAATGGGCGATGAGGTGCCGCGGCGCCTGATCACCGAACTGTTCGAAATGGCCAAGAGCGGGGCGCTCAAGGTACCGATCGACGCCAGTTTCCCGCTGTCGCAGGCAGCCGACGCGCATCGCCGCGCGGAGGAACGCGGTCGCATCGGCCGGGTGCTGATGACAGTGCCGGCCGCCGGCTCGTAACTGAAGGCGGGTGCCGCTCCATCCCGCCTTTCACCGCCGGCAGGCAAAGCCCTGCCGGCGTTTTCATGTCGACAGGCCCCCGGTTTCCGCCGCCGAAAGTGCCTTGGGCATTTCACCCCACCCCGGCGCATGAAAGACCATCCGCGAACTGTCGCGGCTAACGGACACCACGGATGACACGATCGATCTCGTCGTGGTCGGAGCACATCTCTCGGGCATGCCACTCAACCATCAGCTCGTCGAACTCGATACCGAGTTCTCCCCACCAGACGCAAACCTCTGCCGACTACCGACTTTTCGCCCTCGCCGGCACAAGCCCCGCCAAACCCGGCATGGTCAAGGTCCGGTCGCAGGATGGTGCTGCGATCGATGTCGAAGTCTGGAAACGCCCCTGCGGCCTTTGTCCGGTTCGTCGCCGCCATTCCCGCTCCATTGGGAATAGGCACGATCTCACTGTCGGATGGAAGCTCGGCCAAAGGTTTCCTCGGCGAGCCGATTGCCGTCGCTGAGGGCGCAATCGACATCAGCCACCATGGTGGCTGGCGGGCTTGCTGCTTGAGAGAGTGAGGCATTCCCCGCCGGCATCCGCGTGCAAGTAGGTCTTGATTGAAGGTATCAACTTCTGTCGTCAATGTGGCCGCGCGCAGCAAATTCGAGGAGACCTCGGTCAGTCATGGACATCGCGGGCGATCGCTCGGTTTCGCCGCATGCGCGAGATCCTTTTCGCACGATCGCACAGTCCTTCCACCGTGGCGGAACTCGAGCGCAGAACAGAACTATCCGCGATACTGGCTCGGCAACACGCCTTTTTCCTCGCGGAAGGCCTTGCTGAAATGGCTGAGATTTTCGAAGCCGACCGCATAGGCGGCGTCCGTCACGCTCGACCCGGACGCCAGAAGCGTCGCGGCCGCATCGATGCGCGTGGTGCGCAGGTAACCATGCACCGTCTTGCCGATCGCCATCCTGAACCCTTCCTTCAGCCGGCGCTCGTTCAGTCCGATCTCGCGGGCCAGGCGGGGAATGGTCCACCCGGCGCTATACTGCGTTTCGATCAGGCTGACGGCCTGTTGCAGGCGCCGAGCCTCCTCTCCATTGAGAGGTTTCAGCGGCCTGCCATCCGCCTGTCTGGTGACTGCGTCCAGCCCGATCCCCAGCGCCTCGACCGCCTTGCTGTACAGATAGGCGCGCCGCGCCATGCCCTCGGCGAACCGGCATTGCAGAAGGCTGCGGGCAACATTGATCAGCTCCGGCGGCGCCTTGAAGCCGATCAGGAAGACGTCCTGCTCCGGCAGGCTGTGCTCGGTGATGACTGCCCCGCCAAGCCGCGACAGCGATATTCCGCCGAGCTTCTCCAACAGCGGCTTTTCCACCCGTATATCGACCACGCAAAGTCGCCGTCCGGCGTGAATGTGGTTCTCACCGCGCGTGACGCGATCGCAGGCAAAGAAAACCGCCGTCGCCGGCTGCACCGGAAAGGGTTTTGCACCATCGACGGACAGGGTACCGGCGCCATCCATGAAGATCGACAAGGAGAATGTCGCCGGCCCCTCCGGATGAAAGACCTGATCCACGACAGGCACAGTGTCGATGATATAGATGGAAACGTCGTCGCCCGGCTGCTCGACGCGGGTCGCATCCCGCCAGCCGAGCTGGTCGATCTCCGAATCCACCGTCTCGCGCCATGTCTGTCGTTCCGGCTGCGGCATGCCGCGAGCATGGTCTTCTCGCTGCGAGGTCTCGGGCAGGCTCATCAAATCCGTCTTTCGCGCATGTTTTAGTCCGGTTTCCGTCAATCCCAGCCCCGAAAACATTAGCCCGCCCGCCCATAAACTGGAATAGGAAGCTCAAGTTTATTTCAGTGATGCAAGAGGATCAACATGGTGCGCGGCAGGAAGATGGCTTTGGTGGCATCGGCATGTATCTCGGCTGTAGGCGTTTCGGGCGCCTCGGCTCAGGATAGCGAGGGCACGACGGAACTGCAGCCGATCATCATCACCGCCGGCAAGCGCAGCCAGGAAATCGGCAAGGTGGATGCCTCCGTTTCCGTCGTGTCGCGCGAGGAGCTGGATGCGCGGGGTATCCGCACCGTCGAGGATCTGCAGAAGGTCTTTCCGGGCGTCAGCATGGGCAATCGCGGCAGCCGCGTCTACTCTAACGTGACCGTGCGCGGCATGTCGTCGCCGGACTATTTCAATCCGACGGTGCAGGTCTATGTCGACGGCGTTCCGCAGCTGCCATCGACATTCTCCCAGATGCTGACGGATGTGGAACGTGTCGAACTGCTGCGCGGCCCGCAGGGCACGCTCTATGGCGCCAATGCCTATGGCGGCGTCATCAACATCGTCACCAAAAAGAACGACGCCAACCGGTTCTACGTCCAGACCAATATTTCCGGCATCGAACCGTCGGTCGAGATCGGCGGAACGGCCGTCATCGTGCCGGACGCGCTCTATTTCGATTACGCCGGCAACTTTCAGCATTTCTCCGGCGATATCGACGATGCCTCGACCGGCCGGGACGACATCAACATGTCGAACAACGGATATGGCAGGGCCACGTTGCGCTATGCTCCGGCAGATGGCGATTTCGACGCGGCGCTTAGCTACTCCAGAGAAAAGCTGCTTACCCACGAGGAACTCTATTCGTTCACTCCCGACGTTGACGACCGCATCTATCGCAGCAGCCTTTACGGCGACATTCCACGGCTTGAGCGGGACGTGACCAGCATCTCCGGACAGTTCAACTACCGCTTCGACGATTTCACCCTTTCCAGCATTACCAGCTATCAGAAAAGCGATGTGAAGCGCGACTTCTCGGCCGGTGCGGGCTCCCGCTATTCCTGGCCGCAGATTGACGAGACGATTTCGCAGGAACTGCGCCTGAGCTATGAGGGAGACATATTCAGCGGTGTCGCAGGCCTTTGGTACAGCCACAACGAATTCGATGGCCTGAAAAGTGCAGTCGCCCCCTATTACGGCGCGTCCACCAACGCCATCGTCACGGACAGCGTCGCCGCCTTCGGTGAGCTGACATGGCATGCCACCGACCGGCTCGACCTGACCGGCGGCCTGCGCGCCACCTATGATCATTCGAGCATCGATGCCTACCGGGCCGACAGTTTCGGCACCGGCATGGGCTTCGATTTCGACCGCAAGGAGCACTTTGCCAGCATCCAGCCGAAGTTGGCAATCGGTTACCAGCTGACACCGGACATGCGCCTGTTCGGCGTCGTCTCGCGCGGCTACAAGCCGGGCGGCTTCAACCACAGCATCTCGTCCTCGGTGGATTCGGCATCCTACGATCCCGAAAGCGCCTGGAATTTTGAAGCGGGGCTGAAGTCGAGCCTGCTCGACGGAACTCTCGATCTTTCCACGTCGATCTACCATATCCGCTCGTCGGACAAGCAGATCTATGTCGGCCCGATAGGGCAGCAATTTCTCCGCAATGCAGGCGAGGCGACCAGTACCGGCATCGAACTCGAAGCCACATGGCGGGCGACCGATCGCCTGACGCTGAGCGGCAACGCGGCCTATGGCCGCTCGGAGTTCACCGATTCCACCGATCCCCTTACCGGAACGTCCTATAACGACAATCGCCTTCCCTATGCCCCGGATGTCACAGCCCATCTCAATGTCGGCTATCTGCTCGCCGATGACCTGATGGAAGGAACGCTGACGGTAAATACCGCGGTCAACGCGTTTTCGAAGACCTATTTCGACGAAGCCAATGCGGCAAGCCAGGGTGGCTTTGCCACTTTCGACGCCAGCCTCGACTTTGCCAAGTCCGACGGCTTTTCGGCCAGGCTCTATGTCCAGAATATCGCCGACAGGTCCTACAAGACATCCGGCTATGTCAACGGCGCCTCCGAACTTGGCACACTGGGCAAGGGTCGGACCTTCGGCCTGACGCTGCGCAAGGAGTTCTGACGCGCAATGCAGCCTTCGTCCTTGCCGCCCGTCCCGCAATCCGTCGCAAATGCGGCCGCACCGCCGCAGACACGGTCGCCGGCCCTGCCTCGCCTGTTGGCGGCGGCAGGCGGCGTCTATACCGCACAGAGCCTTGTCGGCGGGCTGACCTTTCTCGGCCTACCTGCAATCTTGCGGGCCGAGAATGTCGCGCTCGATCAGATCGGGCTGGTCTCGCTTGCCATGCTTGTCTGGGCTTTCAAGTTTGTCTGGGCAGCCCCCGTCGAGCGGCTGCGACGGTCCTCCGATGGCGAACGCCGGTCCCGTCGGCTGGTTCTGATCGGCGAGGCGGTGGTGGTCATCGCCCTCCTTCTCTTCGGCCTGTGCGCTGGCACAGGATTTCCGACGCTTCTTTCCCTGCTGATCCTGATGGCGATCGCCTCGGCCACCGTCGACATTGTCTGCGACGCATTCGTGATCGAGCAATTTTCCGAGAGCCGCCGCGGCCTCGGAAATGTCGCACAGGTCGGCGGCGGATATCTCGGCATGATCTTCGGCAGCGGGCTGTTCGTTGCAGCCTATTCCGCACTCGGCTGGATGGCCGCGTCTTTCATGCTCGCCGCATTGGTGGCTCTCCTGTCGATCCCCATGGCGACGATCCGCGAGCCGAGGGGCGCACCGTCCAGCCAGGCATCGCGGCCAAGCCTGAAAAACGGATTTCGGCGGCGGGAGGTGCAGATCGGCATCGCCATGACGATTGTGCTGGAGCTGGGCGGCCGCATGGCGCAGGCGCTGGCCGGTCCCTTCCTTGTCGATGCCGGCCTGCCGCTTGCGACACTCGGGATGCTCAACGGCGTCGGCGGCGTTGCTGCCGGGCTTGCTGGAACCGCGCTTGGCGGCTTTCTGGCGCACCTGCTGGGTAGCCGGCGGGCGATGCTCGCGGTGGCCCTTGCCCATGTGGTGACACTGGCGCTGCTGGCGACCGCCGTCATCGCCGGCTTTGACAACCTGTCGCTTCTCTCGACGCTTTTTGTCATCGAGAGCGCGATGATGGCCGCCGGTTTCGTTACCAGCTATGCCCGTCTCATGGGTCTTGCCTCCCCGGCCCAGCCGGGCGTCGATTTCACCCTGTTCCAGTCCGCCAGCGCAATTACGGCAGCCGTCTGCGGCATGACGGCCGGCCTTCTTGCTGCACACACGGGATATGCCGTAACGTTCGGCCTGGCCGTAATCCTGGCGGCGCTGGCGCCACCGCTGCTTCTTGTTTTCGAAAACCGCCTCGCGAAAGGGTCCCACCCATGACGAAACCTCTTGCCGTCATCGTCGGCGCGGGCGTGGCGGGTCTTTCCGCTGCGTGGTGGCTGGACAAGGCCGGCTGGCGCAGCGTCATCATCGAACGCGCCCAAAGTTTGCGTGAAAACGGCTATATGCTCGGCCTCTCCGGCCTCGGCTTCGAGACCGCCCGCAAAATGGGCCTGCATGAACGCCTTGAAGCCGGTGCCTTCCGGATAGACGAAAATGTCTACAGGGACAGCAAGGGGCGCGAATTGCTACGGCTCCGCTATCGCGACTTCATTCGCGACCTTCCCTATCTCGCCGTTCGCCGCACCGATCTGGTCCGGGCGCTTGCCGAGGCACTGCCTGAAACGGCGACGATCCGTTTCGGCGATAGGGTCACCGATTTCGACCAGACAGACGAGCGGGTCGATGTCACCCTGTCCACCGGTGAGGTGATCACGGCGGATCTGCTGATCGGCGCGGACGGCTTTCGCTCGTCCCTGCGACCCCAACTGTTCGGCCCGGACGAGGGCTGTCTCCAGCCGCTTGGCTATTACTTCTCGGTCTATGATGTCGGCGCGCCGAAACAGTTCGACACCGATTTCGTCTCCTATGCGGAGCCGGGTCATCTGGCTGAGTATTACGCGCTTCATGACGGCCGACTGGCGGCCATGCATGTCTGGCGCGACAGCCGCAGGGGCCTCGAACAGCAAGAGGACAGGATCGAGCTGTTGCACGCCGTCAGCGCCGACAGCCATCCGCAAGTCCGCCAGCTCCTCGACCAGACGCGCCGGGAGAACAGCCCGGTAGTGATCGACAGCCTGACGATGATCGACCTGCCGAAATGGTCGAGCGGACGGGTTCTGCTGCTTGGCGACGCCGCCCATTGCCTGACGCTGGTCTCGGGCCAGGGGGCTGGCATGGCGCTCGCCTCCGCCGAAATGCTCGGTATCGCCTTGCGGAACAGTGGAGATGTCGGCACGGCACTCGCCCGCCATGAACAGTTGCTGAGGCCTATCATAACGCGGCTGCAGTCACGCAGCCGCAAGATGGCGGCCGTCTTCATTCCCGAAAGCGCCTTCGCCTTCCGACTGCGCAACCTCGCAATGCGCTACATGCCGCGGTCCTGGCTCGGCCGCTATTTCAGCAATGCCATCCGGCAGGAGATTGCCCTTGCTGCCCACACGGATACGCGCGAGAGGCCGCATCTGCCCGGTTAAGGCGATGCATGTTCGTCAGGCCGACCGACCAACGTCGCCCGCCGATACACGGTCGCTTTTCTGCCGGTTCTCGGAGGGCCTGTGCCCGTTCAAAGCTTTACCGATGCCGGTGACCGGCTGGTCGAAACCCCCATCCAGGTCAAGCAGCATGCTTCTGTAGTGGAGAAGTATCCGCCGCGCCCATTGCAGGGCGAGTTCACCTTCGGCCGTGAGGCCGTTGAACCGGCTGCCGCGAACGACGAGACGCGCCGATAAATCGCGTTCGAGATTACGGATGCCGATGGACAAGGTCGGCTGTGCAACCTGACAAACCTCGGCTGCGCGCGCGAAGTGCTTTTCTTCCGCAAGCGCAACCAGATAGGTAAGATTCTTGAGCATGCTGCCCTCCGCGTCAGTTCGATGTATTCAATTGGATATATCGAACTGACGGTCAAGGCCAGAGAATTACGTTCTGCAGACTTCCCTCTGGCGGTCCCGACGCTACGAGGGCGCCAGTCCGTCAGCCTTATTGCCTGTATTTTTCTCGACTGAGAGCCGCCTATCAACGCCCCCGACCCTACCCCGACCCCGACCCTAGGCCAGCAACCGATACGCCATCAACAGAAGACGCTTTTACATCCGTTGCATTCAGCACCCTCGATACCAACAGCGCCGGTGCAAATCCAACGGAACAGGCCCGAAGATCGGGATCGATTTTCGGGCCTGTTCGCAAACTTAAGGATATTCAGCGCCGCGTGTGCGCTAACCGGCGATATCGATGACGATCTTGCCTTTGGCCTGCCCCGCCTCGTAGCGGGCATGCGCAGCGGCTGCGTCGGCAAGGCCGAAGCGTTCGGTGTCGAGGCGTGGCGCAAGCCTGCCTTCCTCGGCCAGTCCGGCAATGATGTCGAGTATCTCGGCATGCCGCTCGATACCCAGGCCGCGCATCATCGGCAGCAGAACCAGGACCATGTGAAGATTGGCACCCTTCAGATACAGCGGCGCCAGATTGTGGGAGGCTGCACCGACGACGGTTACGACATCACCGGCGGGCTTGATCATCTGGAAAGCCGCGTCGAGTGCCGCACCGCCCACCGTATCGAAGATCACATCGAAACCGCGCCCCTGCGTGTGCGCTGTAACGATATCGACGGCCGTCTCGTTCGACAGATCGACGCAGGCACGTGCACCGGCCGCGCCCGCAACCTCAGCGCTTTCGGCCGAACGGGTGGCGGCAACTACATACGCTCCGGCGGCCGAAGCCATCTGGACCGCCATGTGACCGACCCCGCCGGCACCGCCGGTGATGAGAACACGGCTTTCAGGCGTGATCCGGGTCTTGTCGAACAGGGCCTTCCAGGCGGTGCTGGCCGTCAGCGGCAGTGCGGCTGCGGCGCGAAAGTCGAGATTGCGCGGTTTGCGGGCGACAAACGCCACGTCGTATACCGCATATTCGGCCAGAGCCCCTGCGACGTCACCATGCGGGCCGCGGAAGCCGCCCGCAAAGCCGAACACGTCATCGCCGGCCGCGAATTTGGTCACGCCCGGACCGACCATGTCGATGACACCGGCAAAGTCGCTTTGCAGGATCGCCGGAAAATGTTCCGGCGTCATCGGCAGGCGCGCCTTGCGAACCTTCGTATCGATGGGGTTGAGGCTGGTCGTCATGATCTTCACCCTCACCTGCCCGGCTTGCGGTTCCGGCATGGGAAGATCGACCAGCTTGAGAACATCGGTACCGCCCTGTTCCGTCGCGATAACAGCCTTCATTGCGCAATCCTTTGATTTTACCTCTTCGGCACCATGATCTATTGCTGATAAAATCGCTTATAAATGGCAGAACAGGCAAGAGACCATTTCCCTATGAGCAATGATGATCGCTTGCTGCGCAAGCTCGTTGGCCTTGAAGAATTCATCCGCGTGGCAGAAACGCTGAGTTTCGTGCGGGCGGCGGAATCGCTCGGACAGGCCCCTTCCGCCCTGTCGAAGTCGATCCGGCGGCTTGAAGAAAGACTGGGCTCCCGGCTCCTGAACCGCACCACCCGCAATGTCGCCCTGACGGACGAGGGCATGGCACTTTACGGCCGGGCACGGAACTGGCTGACTGAACTCGACGACATGCAGGCGGCAGTCGGAGGCAAGCCCGGCGATCTGGCGGGCGTGGTGCGCATAGACATGCCCACCACGCTTGGCCGCGCACTGTTCATGACCCGCCTCTCCGCCTTCATGCAGCAGCATCCAAGGCTGACGGTGGAATTGCGGATGAACGACCATTACGTCAATCTGATCGCCGAAGGCGTCGACCTGGCAATACGGGTCGGCAATCTCAACGATTCCGAAATGATCGTCAGGCCACTCGGCCGGATCAGGCTCGGGACCTACATGTCACCCCGATACGCCGAGAAGCTTGGCCTGCCGCAGCATGTCGAGGATCTGCATCATCATCGCCTCATGGCATTCATGACGGGAAGCGGTCGCCCACGTCCCATGCTCTACCGCGTGGGCCGAGAGGAGATCGCGGTCGACACGCGTCATGCGGTGGCGACCTTCACCAATGGCGAAGCCATGATCGATGCGGCGGTCGCCAGTATCGGCATTACCCAGACCCCGGCGATCTACGCCCGTCAGGCGCTCTCCCAAGGCACATTGATCCAGATCTTCGGCGGTCAGGATGCGGCCGGCCTGCCGGTCCAGATCGTTTACCCCTCAAAAAGACAGATGGCGCGGAGGGTCCGCGCCATGATCGATTTTCTCGCCGAAACCATGAACGAGGCCTGGGGCTGAGGCGCTTGCCGATGGGTCAGAAATCCCAGTCATCGTCCTCGGTGGCGACAGCCTTGCCGATCACATAGGACGAGCCGGAACCGGAGAAAAAGTCGTGGTTCTCGTCGGCATTGGGAGACAGGGCCGAGAGGATCGCCGGATTGACCTTGCAGGCCTCGGCCGGGAAAAGCGCCTCGTAGCCCAGATTCATCAGCGCCTTGTTGGCGTTGTAATGCAGAAACTTCTTCACGTCCTCGGTCAGACCGGCGCCGTCATACAGCGCCTCGGTATATTTCGCTTCGTTGTCGTAAAGCTCCAGCAGCAGGTCGAAGGCGAAATCCTTGATCTCCTGGCGCTTGGCCTCGGATAGAAGCGCGACGGCGCGCTGGAACTTGTAGCCGATGTAATAGCCATGCACCGCCTCGTCGCGGATGATCAGCCGGATCAGGTCGGCGGTGTTGGTAAGCCTTGCGCGGCTCGACCAGTACATCGGCAGGTAGAAGCCGGAATAGAACAGAAAGCTTTCGAGGAAGACGGATGCGACCTTCTTCTTCAGAGGATCGCCACTTTCATATTGCGCCATGATCAACGCCGACTTCTTCTGCAGGAACTCGTTTTCCTCCGACCAGCGATACGCGTCGTCGACATCGGGCGTCGAGCAAAAGGTGGAAAAGATAGAGGAATAGGAGCGCGCATGCACCGCTTCCATGAACGAGACGTTGGAGAGTACCGCCTCCTCATGCTGGGTGGCGGCATCCTGCATCAGCCGCACGGCACCGACACCGTTCTGGATCGTGTCGAGCAGGGTAAGGCCGGTAAAGACACGGATGGTGAGCTGCTGCTCGTTGGGTTTCAGTGTCGCCCAGGACGGAATGTCGTTGGAGAGCGGCACCTTTTCCGGCAGCCAGAAATTACTGGTCAGCCGGTTCCAGACTTCGAGATCCTTGTCGTCCTCGATACGGTTCCAGTTGATGGCGCGGATAGCGGCGGCGGGTTTGACGGCGATGTTCATGGTGTTGGTTCCTGAAGGAAACGGCGAGGCTGCGGCATAGTCCCTTCGCCCCGTTTACGGGGAGAAGGTGCCGGCAGGCGGATGAGGGCAGAGGCGGACACCGATCTCAAATCAAAGTGCACACGATACGCAGCCCTGCACTTCCGTGCCGGTCAGCGCCATCTGGCGAAGGCGGATGTAATAAATTGTCTTGATGCCCTTCTTCCACGCATAGATCTGCGCCCGGTTGATGTCGCGGGTCGTGGCGGTGTCGCGGAAGAACAGCGTCAGTGACAGGCCCTGGTCGACATGCTGGGTGGCCGCCGCATAGGTGTCGATGATCTTCTCGGGCCCGATCTCGTAGGCATCCTGATAGTAATCGAGATTGTCGTTGGTCAGATAGGCCGCCGGGTAATAGACCCTGCCGATCTTGCCCTCCTTGCGGATCTCGATCTTGGAGACGATCGGATGGATCGAGGAGGTCGAGTGGTTGATATAGGAGATCGACCCGGTCGGCGGCACGGCCTGCAGGTTCTGGTTATAGAGCCCGCCCTCCATCACGGCGGCCTTCAATTCCTGCCAGTCCTCCTGTGTCGGGATATGAATGCTCGCCTGTTCGAAAAGTTCGGCGACGCGTTCCGTAGCCGGCTTCCATTCCTGTCCGGTGTATTTATCGAAATACTCACCGGAGGCGTATTTCGAGTTCTCGAAACCTTTGAAACTCTGGCCACGCTCGACCGCCAGCCGGTTCGACGCCCGGATGGCGTGATAGGTCACCGTGTAGAAATACATGTTGGTGAAATCGACGCCTTCTTCGGAGCCGTAGAAGATCCGTTCACGGGCGAGATAGCCATGCAGGTTCATCTGGCCGAGGCCGATCGCATGACTGTCCGCATTGCCCTTGGCAACCGAAGGCACCGAGGTGATGTCGCTCATGTCGGAGACCGCCGTCAGCGCCCGGATCGCGGTCTCGATCGTTTTGCCGAAATCGGCACTGTCCATCGCTGCCGCGATATTGAGCGAGCCGAGATTGCAGGAAATATCCTTGCCCATATGCTCGTAGGAAAGATCGGCGCCATAAGTGCTGGCATCGCTGACCTGCAGGATTTCGGAGCACAGATTGCTCATGGTGATACGCCCGGCAATCGGGTTGGCACGGTTCACCGTGTCCTCGAACATGATGTAGGGATAGCCGCTTTCGAACTGGATTTCGGCGATCACCTGGAAGAATTCGCGGGCCTTGATCTTCTTCTTTTTGATCCGGCTGTCGGCAACCATCTCCTCGTATTTTTCCGTCACCGAGATCTCGCTGAACGCGACGCCATAGACGCGTTCCACGTCATAGGGCGAGAACAGGTACATATCCTCGTTGTTCTTGGCGAGTTCGAACGTGATGTCGGGCACCACGACGCCGAGCGACAGCGTCTTGATGCGGATCTTTTCATCTGCATTCTCGCGCTTGGTATCGAGGAAGCGCATGATGTCGGGATGGTGGGCGTTGAGGTAGACGGCACCCGCGCCCTGACGCGCACCCAGCTGGTTGGCGTAGGAGAAGGAATCCTCCAGCAGCTTCATCACTGGAATGACACCGGATGACTGGTTCTCGATCTGCTTGATCGGTGCTCCGGCTTCGCGAAGGTTGGTGAGCGACAAGGCGACACCGCCGCCGCGCTTGGAAAGCTGCAGCGCCGAATTGATGCCGCGCGCGATGCTCTCCATATTGTCTTCGATCCGCAGCAGGAAGCAGGACACCAGCTCGCCGCGCTGCTTCTTGCCGGCATTGAGAAAGGTCGGCGTCGCCGGCTGGAAACGGCCGGAAATGATTTCGTCGACCATATCGCGGGCAAGCGCCTCGTTACCGCGCGCCAGCGCCAGCGCCACCATGCAGATACGGTCTTCGTAACGCTCCAGATAGCGTTTTCCGTCAAAGGTCTTCAGCGTGTAGGAGGTGTAATATTTGAACGCGCCGAGGAAGGTGGGGAAACGGAATTTTCTCTCATAGGCATGGTCGAACAGGTCGCGGACGAAATTGAACGCATACTGGTCCAGAACCTCCTGCTCGTAATAGCCTTCCGTCACCAGGTAATCGAGCTTCTCCCTGAGATTGTGGAAGAACACGGTATTCTGGTTCACGTGCTGAAGAAAATACTGCTTCGCCGCCTCGCGGTCCCTGTCGAGCTGGATCCTGCCATTCTCGTCGTAGAGATTGAGCATGGCGTTGAGCGCGTGATAGTCGAGCCCGGCCTCGGCCGCCTTCATCGACGCTTTCGGCTGGGAAGAGGCGGAGGACTTCACGCTCCCATCCCGCATTGTAATAGAGCTTGTCGCGTCCAAAATCGTTCCAATCCGTGTTTGACGTGATCGACATCCTCCGCAGTGCCGAGAAGCTCGAACCGATAGAGTAGCGGCACCGTGCACTTGGCGGAGATAATGTCGCCGGCGCGGCCGAAGGCGGCACCGAAGTTTGTGTTGCCGGCGGCAATCACGCCGCGGATTTGCTTGCGGTTGTCCGCGTCGTTGAGAAAGCGGATCACCTGTTTGGGCACAGCGCCCCTGTTCTCGCCGCCGCCATAGGTCGGGACGATCAGAACAAAGGGGGCGTCGGCTGCGAGCGCATCATCGCTGTCGATCGGGATGCGTAGGGCGCCAAGCCCCAGTTTTTCGACGAAACGGTGGGTGTTTTCCGACTTGGTGGAAAAATAGATCAGGCCACCCATCCCGCTCACGCCATGGCGGGCAACAGGCTGCTGATCATGTCGGGGCGGAACCCCGCCCAATGCTGCTCGCCGGCGACTACGACCGGCACCTGCCGATAGCCGAGGCCCTGCACCAGCTCATAGGCTTCCGCGTCGACGGAAACGTCGACGACGCTGTAGTCGATCCCCTGGCGATCGAGCGCGCGGGTGGTCGCCGTGCACTGAACGCAGGCGGGCTTGCTGTAGACGGTAATCATCATGATGGTCCCTTGTTGATAGGCGCGACAAAGCACTCGGACATCCGCAGATGTCCGGGCAAATAACCTGAGATGAAGGCAGACGCTGACGCTTGCCGGACGCTTAAACGCCCGTCATTCGCGCTGACGTATATGGAAACTCGAACTCATGGACTTCACCCCGAAGTGGCTCATGCGGACTGCCGGGGAAGGCGCACGCACGGAAACATCCCGCACGCTCACGCTACCTTCCGGACACCCCGCCCGTGGACGTTTTCGCTTGAGGCAGGTCTCCTGGCTCGCGGGTCGTCGCATCCGATCCGCCTTCCCAACGCCTTATGCGTCAGTGGACAAATCGACCGGATGCTCGCCGCTTACAGTTGCGGGGGCAGCTTCGGCATTGCTCGGCCTTTCAGGGCCTCACGCACCGTATTCCCGTCTTAGCTTCCGATGCGAATCGGAAGAACCTCGAACACTAGATATAGTAGACGAGACGGAAAATCCGTCAACAACTATGAAGCCTCATCCTCAGGGAAGTTTCGAAATCTGCCGATCGCCACAATGACCGCCCGACAATCATTGCCTCCGCAGGCACTCCACCGGGAAAGCGCATGGAGGCCGCGTGTGGTCAAACGGCCATCGAGTTTTCCCTCTCGCCAGAGACGTGCGTCTTGTCGATCGCGGCAGCAAGGCAGAGACGTGAGAAAAAAGCATTTCCTTTGCGGCTCAGGATGGCGGCCCTTTCTCCGAAAAGGATCAATTGTGGAACATCGTTTCTCGTGGCGACTTTGAGCTTTGGTTAAGTTGCGCGCCAAACAAGGAGCCATTTGATGTTTGTCAAAGCCGTCACCAAAACCGTTTTCGGACTTGCCCTGTCGATCGCGACGCTGGCCGCCACCCAGGCCTCTGCCGATGCGACGCTGGATCGTATCAAGGGCCGCGGCAAGCTCACCGTCGGCGTCATCCTCTCGGGCGCACCGTTCGGCTTCATCGATCCGAAGTCGCAGGAGCAGAAGGGTTACAATGTCGATATCGCCAAGGCGCTGGCAGCCGATCTCGGCGTAGAGCTGGAAACGGTGACGGTGACGCCGCCCAACCGTGTCCAGTTCCTGCAGCAGGGCAAGGTCGATATCCTTATCGCCAACATGCAGTATACCGAAGAGCGCGCCAAGGTTCTCGACTACGTGCCGACACCTTACGACCGCGCCGGCGGTGCTGCCGTAGTGCGCAAGGACAGCGGCCTTAAGGACTGGGCCGACCTCAAGGGTAAGCCGGTCTGCATCTCGCAGGGCTCCAACTACGCGCAGCCGCTGGCGGAAGAATATGGCGCCGTCGTCAAGGGTCTCCCCAGCCAGCCGGAATCGCTGCTGGCGTTGCAGGGCGGCAATTGCGTCGCTGCAGTCCATGTCGGCGCGACCGTCGGCCTGCTGCTGGTAGACCGGGCTGACGAATGGAAGGACTATGCCATCCCCTTCCCGACCGAACTGATCCCGTCCGATAGCGTCATCTGGCTGCGCAAGGGCGAGGCAGACACGCAGACTGCACTTGATGAAGCCGTCAAGAAGCTGCATGCTTCCGGCAAGATGCTTGAGCTGGCCAAGGCCAACCGTTTGCTCAACACCAAGTATCTCGAGGAAGAGAACAAGAAGCTTTCCGCCGCCCAGTAAGCGGAAGCTGCGGTAAAGCCACATGCAGGATATGAACCTTACCAGCCTGTTCGTCGATCTGACGGGCAGGCTGGGCCTCAATTACGAGTTTCTGGCGACGGGCTACGAGGCGCAGATCTGGCGTGACGGGTTCATCACCACGCTCTATCTGGTTGCCGTCACCATTCCCGTCAGCCTGATTTTTGGCCTGATCTTCGCCGGCTGCCTCACCTCGGGCAGGCTGTGGCTTTCTGCACCCGTGCGCGCGTTCGTGGAACTGACCCGCAACACGCCGACGCTGGTGCAGCTGATGTTCAGCTTTCTCGTCCTCAACACCGTCGTCTCCAACCTGTTCGGCGGCGCCCAGAACAACCCGCTTTCGCCGTTCTTCTGGGTTGTGGCGGTCGTCGGCCTGCATATCGCCGCCCTCCATGCGGAAGCCATCCGCGCCGGCATCGAATCCGTGCCGGCCTCGATGATCGAGGCCGCGCGCGGCATGGGCTTCAGCCAGTTCGAAATCCTGCGTTACGTACAGATCCCGCTCGCCTTCCGGGCCTCTCTGCCGGCGATCGTCAACGGGCTGATCAACCTCGTCAAATCCACCACCGTCGGCAATGCCATCGCGGTCAGCGAAATCACCTATGCCTCGATCATGGTCTGGACGCAGCGCGACAATGTCGTGGAGCTGATGATCGTGCTTCTCGCCTTCTTCAGCCTGATTAATTTCGTCGTGGCCCGCATCGGCCAATGGGTGGAGCGCAGGCTCGCCATTTCGGGGTACGGGCTATGAGCATGACAGCGATACAGACACCCAGAAAAAGCAGCCTCGTACTGCGCTATGTCGGCTTCGTGGCCCTGCCGCTGCTGGTCGTCGTCTGGTCGTTGATCGACCTGTCGCTCGGCCGCGAACTGGTGGAGTGGATCCCCTATCTCGCCTCCGGCTTTTCGATGAACATCCTCATCGCCGTCTGCGCCATCACGCTCGGCACCACGGCCGGCGTGCTTTTGGGCCTGATGCAGCTCGCCCCCTACTGGTTCGTCCGCTGGCCGGCCGCAACCTATGTGCAGATCTTCCGCAATGCCCCGGCACTGGTGCTGATCTTCGCCACCACCTACATTTTCCCGTTCGAGATCGTCGTGTTCGGCAACTACCTGCCGTTTCCCGATTGGGTCAAGGCGGTGATCGGCCTTGCCATCCTCTCCAGCGCCTATATCGCCGAAATCACCCGTGGCGCCGTTCTGTCCATTCCCACGACACAGTGGGAAGCCACCAAGGGGCTGGGTTGTTCGCGCATCCAGGCACTCCGTTACGTCATCCTGCCGCAATGCGTGCGACGCTCGCTGCCGCCCTGGATGAATGTCGCCTCGTCGATGGCCATGGGCACCTCGCTTGCTTCGCTGGTCGGCGTGCATGAACTCATGCATGCGGCGACCGATGCCAGCACCGCCGTGCGCCGGCTCGATTTCACCATCATCGCCTATGTCGTGGTGATGGCCGCCTTTTTTACGCTTTGCTACCCGATTTCCCGCCTGACACGCCGCCTCGAACAGCGCTTCAATGCGGGCTGAAGGAATTTGATCATGACTACATCCGCCGACACCGCGATCGTGAAGCTGGAAGACGTTCATCTGTCCTTCGGCCAGACGCAGGTGCTGAAGGGCATCGACCTGACCATCAACAAGGGCGATGCGGTTTCGATCATCGGTCCGTCCGGATCGGGCAAGTCGACGCTCCTGCGCTGCATCAATGCGCTGGTGACGCCGCAGCGCGGCAGGATCACCGTTGCCGGCACGCGCGTGGACGAGCTGACGAAGGAAAGCGAACGGATCGAGTTGCGCAAGCGCGTCGGCATCGTCTTCCAGCAATACAATCTCTTCCCGCATCTGACCGTGCTCGAAAACATCGTGCTGGCGCCCACCCGCATTCTCGGCGCCGACAAAACCGCCACCGTAAAGCTTGCCCGCGAACTGCTGGAAAAAGTGCGGCTGTCGGAAAAGGCCGATGCCTATCCGGGCCAGCTGTCCGGCGGTCAGCAGCAGCGCGTGGCGATTGCGCGTGCGCTTGCCATGAAACCGGAACTCGTCCTGTTCGACGAAGTCACCTCGGCGCTCGACCCGGAAACCGTGGGCGAGGTTCTGTGGGTGATCCGCGACCTCATCCGCGACGGCATGACCAGCATTCTCGTCACCCATGAAATGCGTTTCGCCGAAGAGATCAGCGATACGGTCGTCTTCACCGAAAACGGCCTGATCGTCGATCACGGCTCGCCGCAGCAGATCTTTCACCATTCCGACAATCCGCGCATCCGCCAGTTCGTCGGCGGCCTGTCGGGCGGGCGCGGTTCGGTACGCGACGGCGAGGGAATTTGAGCATGGCCAACGCTCCGCTGACCAGCGCCTTTGCCGCAGCCATCGTCAATTCCGATCCCACCCTTGATCGCGCGGCCATGGATGCAGCCCGCACGGCGATCATCGATTTTCTCGCCTGCACGATTGCCGGTGCTGCCGACCGCACGACCGGCGTTCTTGCGAAGGCCGTCGGCGGGGATCTGCCGGGGAATGCGATCCTCGTCGGCAGCAATGGCAAGGCCGACCCGCTGGCCGCAGCCGTCGTCAACGCCTATGCCGGCCATGTGCTGGATTATGACGATGTTCATTCAAGCGTCCGCGGCCATCCGACAACGGTCATCGTTCCGGCACTGCTTGCGCTTGCTGCCGAGCGCCGGTTTTCCGCCGAAGCCCTTGTTGCTTCCTATGTGGTCGGACTGGAAGCGATGGCGCGGCTTGGCCTCTCGCTCGGCTCAAGACATTACGAGAATGGTTTTCACGCCACCGCGACACTCGGCCCGATCGGTGTTGCCGCCGCCATCTGCCACCTGAGCCAGGCCTCGGTGCATGAAACCGCGGTCGCGCTCGGCCTTGCCGCAACACAGGCATCCGGCCTGCGGCTGCAATTCGGCTTCGATGCAAAACCCTATCACGCCGGCATGGCGGCCCGCTCCGGCCTTCTGGCCGCAAGACTAGCGGCCGCAGGGTTTGGTGGGGCGCCCGATTTCCTCGACAATCCGGTCGGCTTCCATTCCGCCTATGCCTTCGGCGCAGGCAAGCCGGAACTGACAAGCCACAACTGGGGTTCGCCCTGGCAGATCGTTTCGCCCGGGCTGACGCTGAAGGCCTATCCCTGCTGCACGGCCAGCCATCCGGTCGCCTCGCTGGGCATAGACCTTCACCGCGAGGGTCTGGATGCAGCGCGGATCGAGAAGATCACCTTCACCTATCCTCCCGGCGCTGACGCCGCTCTGGTCGTGACCAACCCCACCAATGGCATCGAAGCGCGCTTCAGCCCGGAATACGTGTTTTCCGCGGCTCTGATCGATGGTGCGCTCAGGCTCGATCATTTCGACGAACGCCCGGTCGACCAGCGTATCATGACGCTCGCCACCCGCGCCGGCCGCCGCCATGACGAGACGTCGCCGCGCATGTCGAGCGATCCGGCCACCCGCTTTGTCATCCTCGATATCGCCCTTGAAGACGGCAGCACGATCAACCGTCGTTTCGACGGCCTGCCGGGCGTGACCGATCCGACCGAAAAATTCCGTGACGCGACCGCCGCCAACCCGGCCTTCGCCGACATTCCAGCCCTTGTTCGCAGCATGACGAGCGAGGCCGACCTTGGCCGGCTGCTCGCCCTGCTCAACCAGAACCCAGTTTGACGAAAGATTTTGCCATGAGTGACGCAATGAGTGCCAAGAGACAAATCCATCTCGGCCTGTTCCTGCAGGGTGCCGGCCACCACGTTTCCGGCTGGCGTCATCCCAAGGCCGAAGCCGGCAGCGAAAACTTCGACCTTCTGCGCCGCGTCTCGCAGATCGCCGAACAGGCGAAATTTGACATGGTGTTTCTGGCCGATGGCCTGACCAGCGGCGTCGATGCGCATCCCTCAACCATCGCCCGTTTCGAGCCTCTGACATTGCTGGCAGCGCTCGCGCTGGTGACCGACAAGATCGGCCTGGCAGCCACCGCCTCCACCACCTATGGCGAGCCCTACCACACGGCGCGCGCCTTCTCTTCGATCGACCACCTGAGCCATGGCCGCGCCGCCTGGAACATCGTCACCACCTCCTACGCCCGCACGGCCAACAATTTCTCCAAGTCGCACCCGGAGCATGACGAGCGTTACGCGGTGGCGGAAGAATTCGTCGATGTGGTGCGCGGCCTGTGGGACAGCTGGGATGACGACGCCTTCATCAAAAACAAGGACACCGGTGTCTACGCCGACCCGTCCAAGGTTCACCTGCTCGATCACACGGGCAAATATTACTCGGTAAAAGGCCCGCTCAATATCCCGCGCTCGCCGCAGGGACACCCGATCCTCATCCAGGCAGGCTCCTCAGGCCCCGGCCAGGATCTTGCCGCCCGCACCGCCGACGTGGTGTTCACCGCCCAGCAGAGCCTGGCGGAAGCACAGGCCTTCTACAAGAGCCTCAAGGGCCGCATCGAAAAGTTCGGCCGCCGCGCCGACGATGTCGCCGTCATGCCCGGCTTCCTGCCGGTCATCGGGCGCACGCAAAAGGAAGCGGCTGAAAAGCTGGCCGAACTCGACCAGTGGACCGTTCTCAAGAGCGCCATGCCGCTTCTGGAAGAGCGCATCGGCCACAGCCTCGGCGATTATGACCCGGACGGTCCCCTGCCGGACCTGCCGATTTCAGACCAGCTGCGCAGCCGCGCCGAGCTTCTGACGGCACTTGCCCGCCGCGAGAACCTGACGATCCGCCAGCTGGCGCTGCGCGTTGCCGCCGGCCGCGGCCATCATATCGTGCTCGGCACCCCGGTCGAGGTCGCCGACCGCATGCAGGAATGGTTCGACGGCCGCGCCGCCGACGGCTTCAACGTCATGCCGCCCTTCTTCCCGGAAGGGCTGGAGGACTTTACCCAGCTCGTCGTACCGATCCTGCAGGAACGCGGCCTGTTCCGCACCGAATATTCAGGCTCGACCCTGCGTGATCATCTGGGCCTGTCGCGCCCGGCGCTGATCGCCGGCTAACGGAAGGCGTCAACGCGCTGCCACCCTCGATCGGTTCCGGGCAGGTCCGCAAACCTGCCCGGAACTTGGATGCCGTCCGGGTGCTCTAGAATCCGGTGATGATCCGCACCTTCGAACCATCGGAAAACCGGCTGAACCGGAAGGCATGTGGGTCGACCAGCGGCGCGACCCCGGTGACGATGTCGGCCATCAGCCGGCCTGCCGCCGGGCCGATGCCAAAGCCGTGGCCAGAGAACCCCGTGGCAATGAAGAAGCCCGGCACCTGATCGACACCGGAAATCACCGGGATCGCATCCGGGGTAACGTCGATCTTGCCCGCCCAGCGCTGGGCGATCTCGGCCTTTTCGAAGGCGGGGAAGGCCTTGCGCAGGTTCGCCAGCGCCTGGTCCTGCAGGCTGAAGGACGGTTTCGGGTCGAGAACCCGGTTATATTCGAAGGGAGAGGCCTCATCCATCTTCCAGCGCCGCGGCAGCCGCGCCTCGTCGAGAAAGCCCAGCCCGCCGCGCAGCCGCAGTGAACGCCATTCATGGCCGAGCGCCGGCAGGAATTCACGCAGGAAGCGGAAACTGTCGGGCACGATGTCGGCGATGTTTTCGAAGCCGTTGGCAACCGTATAGCCGCCGTCCTGGCGCTTGCGAATGGCAAAGCCATTGGTCCAGATCGCCGAGTCCGGCCCGCCTTCAAGCGGTTTGGTGCGGATGACGGAATTGATCACCTTGAGCTGCGGCAGGCGGATGCCTGCATTGCCGGCAAACAGGCTCGACCATGCGCCGCCGGCCAGCACCGCCGCATCGCAGGCAATGTAGCCACGCTCGGTGAACACGCCGCAAACCTTGCCGGCCTTCGTATCGATCCCCCTCACCGCGCATTCGGTCATCACATGGGCGCCCCGGTCGCGGGCGCCCTCGGCAACGGCGGGTGCCGCCTTCTGCGGTTCGGCACGACCATCCACCGATGTATAGAGCGCGCCCTTGATATCCAGCTTCGAGCCGGGATTCATCTCGGCGAACTGCTGCGGCGTCAGCATCTTGGTGTCGAGCTGATAGCCTTCGAGATTGCTCATCCAGCGCGCATGGTCCTCCACCTCCTTGTCGGTCAGGCAGGTGAAGGTGATGCCGGCGCGGGTATAGCCGACATCCCGGCCAAGCCTTTCGTTCATCCCCGGCCAGATGCGCAGCGCCTCCGCCATCAGCGGCACTTCGCGCGGATCGCGGCGCGTGATGCGGACCCAGCCCCAGTTGCGGCTCGATTGTTCGTGGCCGATCCCGCCCTTTTCGCAAAGCGCCACCTTGTAGCCGCGCTCGGCCAGTTCGAGCGTGGTCGATGCACCTATGATGCCGCCGCCAATGACGACGACATCGACTTTCTGCGGCAGGTCGGTATCTCCATGAAACGGGACGACGAAAGGACCGGGCATTGTCTTGAACTCCTGGAATTGTCTCTTGGGAATGGCAGCCGGCGTCAGCCGTGAAGCTCCAGCTTCGCCTGCGGGCTGTCGGCGCCAAATCGGTTGAATGTGAATGAGGAAAGGTCGCGCCCGGAGGCGCGGCCCATGGCAAGATCGGCAAGGATCTGCCCGGTCACCGGCCCCAGGCAGAAGCCATGGCCGGAAAAGCCCATGCCGACGACAAGCCCGTCGATACCGGGCGCGTGGTCGAGAACCGGCAAGGCGTCCGGCGTGAGGTCGAGAAGCCCCGCCCAGCACTCTTCGATCGGCGTATCGGACAGGCCCGGCAGAAGAAGATCGAGCTTGCCGATGATCTCGCTCAGGCTCGAAAGCGGCGGACGGACGAGCGGACGCTCGCCATTTTCGGTCTTTTGAACCTCCATATTGCCCGACCAGTCGATCATGCCGCTGGTGATGCGCAGGCGGCCGTTGACCTCCTGCCGTCCGGCCCAGTCGCCGCCGCAGACACCGATGACCTGATCCAGCACCGGGGCGATGGGCACGCTGCGGATGACGGCAACCATCGGCGTGCGGATCGGCACGCTCAAGCCGAGCGGCTCAAGCAGGCTGTTGCCAAGCACGCCGCCGGCAAGAACGACGCGATCGACGGCAATCCTTCGGGCGGAGGTTCGCAGTCCGACCGCCTTGCCGCCGGCAAGCTCGATGGCTTCGACCGTCTCGCCCATGGCGAATGTCACACCGAGACGCGAGAGAGCAGCCATATAGGCGGCGCTCACCGCCTGTGGGTCGGCATGACCGTCCGTCGGGCAGAAGGACGCCCCCGGAATGGCCTCGGAAACGGCCGGCGCGATGTCGCGAATGGCCTGATTGTCCGGCAGGAAGGCAAGGTCGAGCCCGGCGGTCTGCTGTTCGGCCACCATTGACCGGATCTGCCCGTATTCCACCTCGTTGCGGGCGAGCCGCAGGTTGCCGCGACGGGTATAGTGCGTTGCTCCGTCGAGTTCCTCGTGCAAGGTCTGCCAGATGGCGACCGCCTCGACGGCAAGCGGCATCTCAGCCGGATCACGCCCCGATTGCCGGACACCCGCCAGTGTCCAGCCGGATGCCATGGCCGCCGGGCCGAAACGGTCGACGACAACGACCGTCACACCGGATTTTGCCAGCGCATGGGCCGTCGCCAAGCCGCTGATGCCCGCGCCGATCACGGCGACATCGAACCTGTCCATTTCTACCTTTCCTCATCGCCGACCAAAATGGTCAGGCGACCGCGATCTATCCTCATGCCTTCAGGCACGCCGTGACTGATCCGGCCGCAGCGTATGGCGATGCGGCCGGACAGCGATCAGGCGTTGCCGGCACCGCCCTTCGGCACGACCATGGCAAACTTGCGGAAAGCCTTTAGCACGGTCAGCGTGATCGAGGCATTGACCGGGATCGTGACGATATCACCGGCGCCGATGCGGCGAATTTCGCCGCCCGCCACCTGGCAATCCGCCTCGCCTTCGATGACGATGAAGGTTTCGGCAATCGGCCGGGCCGGATACGCGTAAGTGCCCGGAGGTGCGATCCAGACCGCCGCCTTGGTGGCCGTATCGGCATCGCCCTCATCGACCCAGATCATGGTGCGATAGGACTGGGTGCCGTCCTCGGCCTTCGCCGCTTCCATGAGGGCGCTGTCATCGCTGACTTTTGCATAGATGGTCATCTGCTTTTCCTTGTCTGCAGGGTGGATCAGGGGTGCGGGGGGAGTTCGATGCCGCCGCGCTTGCTCATGAAATTGTCGACGAAGCGCATTTCGCGGAGTTTGTAGTTCGGGCCGTAATCCATCCACCACGGCGCTTCCTGAAGCGGCTCGACCTGAAGGTCGAGATCCTTTTCGGCAACGCCGATCGCCCAGTCGGCGAGAATGCCGCCAAGCATGGTGCCGGTCGGCACGCCACGGCCCGAAAGACCGGTCAGCGCGACCACACCGGGCGCCAGCCCGTAGAGGCGCGGGACGGTCTTGTACTGCATGTCGAGTTCGCCGAACCAGAGATAGTCCCAGCGCACCTCCTCGGTGATCTGCGGATGCAGCCACTTCAGCTTGTCGGTCATCACCTTCTTCGTATAGTCGAGGTCGCGGCCGCGCGGCCCCATCAGGAACATCGAGGCGATGATGCGGTTGTCCGCCGACCATTTGTAGCAGTAGAAATCGCCGCGCCCGTCGATCATCGAGGTATTGCGCGGCATCACCGTCTCCCGCAACGTGTCCGACAGCGGATTGGTCGCGCAGACATAGACCGGCATGATGCGGAAGCTTTTCTCGAGCTTCGGCCAGCCGTCCACAGTGTAGGCCCCGGTGGCGAAGATCACCTTGTCGGCAATGACATGGCCGGCCGTGCTCTTCACCTTCCACTTGCCGCCCAGCCGCTCGCAGCCCGTGGCCGGAGAGCCGGTGTAGAGGGAAACGCCCTCGGAGAGGACGGCGCGCGCAAGCCCGCGTGCATATTTGAGCGGGTGCAGATGCGCGCCCTCCTCGTGAAGCCAGCCGCCATGCATGCGCGGCGAGCCGGTAATGGCGATTGCCTCGTCGCGGCCAAGCACGCGGGTGCGGGCGCCGACCGCATTGTAGCTGTCCGCCTTGTGCTGCAGATGCGGCAGATGGCCCGGCCGCATCGCACCTATGACCAGACCGTTCTGCACCCATTCGCAATCGATATTGTAGCGGCTGATATACTCGGCGGCCTTGTCGGCCGCGCGGGTCTGGCGCTGGATCAGGCGCTCGGCGAACGGCTGCCCGACCAGCGAGCGCACCTTGTCCAGTTCGTAATAGGAGAATGTCGGGCTGCAATGGCCGGCATTGCGGCCGGAACCGCCAAAGCCCGCCTCCTCGCGTTCGAGGATCGCCACCGACACGCCCTTCCTGGCCAGTTCGATCGCCGTCGTCATGCCGGTATATCCGGCACCGACAATGCAGACATCGACGGTCTTTTCACCCGAAAGCCGTTCCGTCTCGGGGGCCGGCGGGGCCGATGCGAACCAGTAGGATGCATCGAAAGGCGAGAACTTGGGCATGGCTGATCCTTCTGGGTCTGTCCTGGCCTGGTTGGCCCGGCTTGGTTGGCCTGCGTGAAATCAGGGAGCGATCGCCGCCGTCGGAATGGCGCCGAACGGGCCAAGCTTCGGGGACCTGAAGATCGACAGGTCGGCCTCGACCTTTTCCTCCAGCGCCAGGCGCGCGGCGATCTCGCCGAACATCGGCGACAGTTTGAACCCGTGACCGGAAAATCCGTAGAGCGTGACGAGATTGGAGCAGGCGGGATGCAGATCGACGACCGCGTCGCCACTCTCGGTCCAGCTGTCCATATAGGCGCCGATCCTGACCGGATCGGGAATGACGCCCGGCAGATAGGTGCGGATCATCCGGCGCCAGCGGACGAACCACTCCGGATTGACATTGCGGTCGAGCTTCGAGGCATCCTCGAACACGTCATGCGATCCGTTGCGGGCGATCTTCATAGTATCCCCGTCGATGATCGGCCAGGCGCAGATGTCGAGATCGCGCGAAAGCCGAAGCAGGACCGGGAACTTGTCCGGCCTGAACAGCGCCTCGTTCTCGGTGCGATACCAGGCGAGCACAATCCGTACGAGCTTGTGATTGTCGGCCGTTTCCGGCAGCAGGTGCCGCGTCCACGGCCCGAGCGTCATCACCAGCTTGCGAACCCGCCACTCCTGCGTGTCGGTATAGACGGTCGCGCCATCGGCACCGAACTGGATATCGCGGATCGGCGTGTAGCGGTGCAGTTTCGCTCCCAGTTCCTCGGCCCGACGCGCCGCCGTCATCACCGCCCGGTCGGGCCGCACATAGCCTGCCCAGCGGTCGAGTATCGCCGTCTCGCCGTCTTCGAGCGTATGCACGGGATAGCGCTCCTTCACCTGCGCGGCGGAGAGTATCTCGTGGTCGATCTCGTAGTTGCGGCACGACGCGATGACATTGCGCATGTAATCGCTGTCCTCGCGCGCCACCGACAGCGCACCGATGAGGTTGAGCAGGCTCGTGCCCGTCTCCGCCTCCAGTTCCTGCCACAGGTGGCGGGAGCGGATCAGAAGCGGCACATAGGCAGGCCCTTCCTTGTAGGCGGTGCGGAAGATCCGGCTTTCGCCGCCGCAGGCGCTCTGGTCGTGGCCCGGCGCCAGCCGGTCCCAGCCGAGCACGCTGACGCCCCGCTTGGCAAGCCGCCAGGCCGTCATGCTTCCCATTGCGCCGAGCCCGACGACGCCGACATCCGCATCATAGGTCATGGTATCGGTACTCCCGGCTCTCGGCGCTTTCGATTTGCGAATTTCGGCACGTCTTCGACATCAGGCGTTCCATCCCGGAATGGCGTGCACGAGGCTCTTCGTGTAGGGGTCCTTCGGCGCCGAGAAGAGTTCGTGCGCCGGGGCAAGCTCGACGAGACGACCCCGCTGCAGAACCGCGATACGGTCGCAGATCTGGCTCGCGACACGCAGATCGTGGGTGATGAACATCATCGCGATGCGGGTCTCCTGCTGGATCTCGTCGAGAAGCTGCAGCACCTGAGCCTGGATGGACACATCGAGCGCCGAAACCGCCTCGTCGGCGATCAGCAGCAGCGGATTGAACATCAGCGCGCGGGCAATGCCGATACGCTGGCGCTGGCCGCCGGAAAACTCGTGCGGATAGCGCTCCAGCGCCTGCTCGGGCAGGCCGACGCGCTTCAAAAGCCGGATGGCATTGGCCCGCGCCTCGCCCAGCGAGGTCCCGAAAGTCATCGGGCCGCAGATCAGCGAATGCTCGATCGAATGGCGCGGGTTGAGCGAGGCGAACGGGTCCTGGAAGACCATCTGTATATAAGGCCGTTTCGGCCGGAAACGGCTCTCCTTCAAGGGCACGACATCCTCGCCGTCGAGGATGATCTGGCCTGAATCGCTGTCGAGCAGCTTCATGATCATCCGCCCGAGCGTCGACTTGCCCGAACCGGATTCGCCGACGACGCCGATCGTCTCGCCCTTGCGCAGCGTCAGGCTGACGCCGTCGATCGCCTGCACGACGCGGGCCTTACCGAACAGGCCTCCGCCGCTCTTGTAGGTCTTGCGCAGATCCTTGACGTCGAGGACGACGGGCGCGTCGTCACGCACCGCGGCGCGTGGCTCCGTCCGCATCATCGGGATCGCCGCCAGCAGGCGTTGCGTATAGGGCTCCTTCGGCGCATGCAGCACCTCGGCCGCCGTACCCTGCTCGATCAGCCTGCCCTTCTCCATGACGATCACCTTGTCGGCGATATCGGCGACGACACCGAAGTCATGGGTGATGAACATCACCGCCATCTTCTTCTGCCGCTGCAGGCGCTTGATGATCTCGAGGATCTGCGCCTGCGTCGTCACGTCGAGTGCGGTGGTCGGCTCGTCGGCAATCAGCACGTCGGGATCGAGCGCCAGCGCCATGGCGATCATCACCCGCTGGCGCTGGCCGCCGGAAAGCCGGAACGGATACTGATGCGCCATGGCCGGCGGGTTGGGCAGGCCGACCATCTCCAGCAGTTCAACGACACGCGCGGAGCGATCCGCAGGCGCGGCGCCGGGATGGGTCAGCATTACCTCCTCGACCTGCTGGCCGACGGTCATCAGCGGGTTCAGGGCCGACAGCGGATCCTGGAAGATCATCGACACGACGCGGCCGTTGAAACCCGACCGGTCCTTCTCGCTCAGCGTCAGGATCTCGCGGTCATGCAGACGGATCGATCCGCCCTCGATCTTCAATGGCGGCGGCAGCAGTCCCATCACGGCATTCGCCGTGACCGACTTGCCGGAGCCGGATTCCCCGACGATGCAGAGAATCTCGCCGGCTTCGAGCGTGAAGGATATGTTCTGCACCGCATGCGCGCGGTCGGCGACCTTGGGCAGGCTTACGGTCAGATCGTTGACGGTCAGGACAGGGGTCATGTCGGCCTCACTTTCCGTCGCCGCGCACGTCGAGCGCATCGCGCAGCCCGTCGCCGACGAAGTTGAACCCTGTCACGGCAAGCGTGATCGCCATGCCCGGAACGATGGCAAGCCAGGGAGCCTTGTCGAGATATTGCTGCGCGCCGTTGAGCATGTTGCCCCAGGATGGCAGCGGCGGCTGGATGCCGTAGCCGAGGAAGGAGATGTAGGCTTCCAGGAGAATGGCGTTGGCGATCGTCAGGTTGGCCGAAACGATGATCGGCCCCATCACATTCGGCAGGATCTCGCGAAACATCACCCGGTTGGGCGCCAGCCCGAGCATCGTCGCCGCCAGCACGAATTCGCGGTTTCGAAGCGAGCGAACCTCGGCATCCACCACGCGGGCGACCTGCATCCAGCTGGTGATGGCGATGATGACGGTGATCATCAGCGGGCTCGGTTTCAGGAAGGACGCGAGCGTCAGCATCAGGAAGACGCTCGGGAAGGCGAGAAAACCGTCGACGATACGCATCAGCGCCGCACCGATGCGCCCGCCGTAATAGCCCGAAACCGTGCCGACGATCACGCCGATGACGGTCGAGATCAGCATCGCCGCGACGCCCGCGGTCAGTGACACGCGCCCGGCCATGAACAGCCGTGCCGCGACATCGCGCCCGAGCGGATCGGTCCCGAAGATATGGGCGCCGGTCAACGGCGGCGCATTGCGCGCCCGCAGGTCGATATAGAGCTGGTCATAGGGGATCAGCCATGGACCGGCGATGCTGGCCAGGATGAGCAGCAGGACGATGACGAGGCCGACGACCGCCAGCTTGTGGCTCATGAAGCGCGCGACCACGCGATTGCGCGGGCGTGGTGGAAGAACGAGATCTACTGTTGCCATGTGATTTTCTCCTCACGCCAGCCGGATGCGCGGATCGACGAAAGCCGAGCAGAGATCCGCAAGCAGGCTGCCGAAAACGGTCAGGATGGCCGAGAACATCAAAAGCCCCATGATCACCGGATAATCGCTGTATCCGAGGCTATCGAGAAAGAGGCGGCCCATGCCGGGCCAGGTGAAGACGGTTTCCGCCACCAGCGCGCCGCCGAGCAGCTGCGGGATCTGCATCCCGGCAAGCGTGATCATCGGCAGAAGCGCGTTGCGGGCCACATGCCGGCGCATGATGGTCTTCGTCGCCACACCCTTGGCACGCGCCGTCCTGACGAATTCCTGGCCGATCGCCTCCAGCATGGAGGAGCGCATGTAGCGGCTCCAGACGGCGATATTGACCAGTGCAAGCACCATCGAGGGCAGGATCAGGTGGTGCACGTAGTCGAGGAAGGACTGGTCGCCGATCGTGTACATGTTACCGGCCGGAAACCAGCCGAGATTGAGCGAGAATATGTAGATGGCGACGAGGCCGAACCAGAAGGTCGGGATGGAGAGCGCGACCATCGTCGCAATCGTCATCGAATAGTCGAAGACCGAATAGCGCTTGATGGCGCTCCTCATGCCGATCCAGACGCCAAGGCCGATGGCGATTGCCGTCGACGTTCCCATCAGAAGCAGGGTGGCGAACATATGGCCGCCGATGATCGACAGCACGGGACGCCCGTCGCGGAAGGAGTTGCCCCAGTCGCCGCGCACCAGGCCCCAGAGCCAGTCGAGATACTGGATGAGGATCGGCCGGTCGAGGCCCATCTCATGGGCGATACGGTCGAGATCCGCCTTGCTGATACCCGGCGTCAGCGCAAATTTCGACATCGGTCCACCCGGCGCCAGCATCAATACGCAAAAGCCGATCAGGGACACAATCAGAAGCAGGACAAGGCTTTGCCCCAATCTGCCAAGCAGAAAGCGAAGCATTTCAGATCTCCGTCGTCGCGGTCATGGAGGAGGTGGTCGGGGGAGGAAGCGGTCGGGCCGAAAGGCCCGACCGCAGCACTCAGCTCCAGCGCCAGCTGTTGACGTTCCAGCTGTCGATGCGGACGTTGACGTTCGGCACGTACCCCTCGAAACCCGCCTTGAAGCCGCGCAGATCGGTGAACTGGTGCAACGGCAGGAACGGCAGTTCTTCGCGCATCAGTTCCTGGATCCTGACATAAGACTTCTTGCGTTCCTCGGGAACGAAGATGGCGGCACCTTCCGCCAGAAGCCTGTCGACTTCCTCGTTCTTCCACTGCCAGGTATTCTGCCCCGCCCCGCCCTGCGCGGCGATGGACCTGGAGCTGAAATAGTCGGACGTGTCGGGATCGCCGCCGGTGAGGAAGACGATGCCGGCAATCGCGCTCTGGAACTGCGACATCATCCAGTGGTCACCCCACATGACGGCCGGCGGCAGGTTGCGGATCGTCATTTCGGCGCCGATCTGGGCAAAGGTCTGCTGCAGGAACTGCTGCATCTGTTCGCGCAGATGGTTGCCTGACGTCGTCGAGTTCTCAAACGACAGGCGCAAGCCGTCCTTGACGCGCACGCCGTCGCTTCCGAGCGTCCAGCCCGCCTCTTCCAGAAGCGCGCTCGCCTTCTCGATGTTGAACTCGTGCTTCGGCAGGTCGGCATTGTAGTAATAGGCCTGTTGCGGCATGTAGCTTTCGGTCGCGACCGGCAGACCGAAATAGAGCGCGTCGATGATCGACGCCTTGTCGACCGCCATGTAGAGCGCCTGGCGCACGGCCTTGTCCTGGAAGACCGGCAGGCCGAGATTGAGCGAGAACGTCTCGATCGGGCTGCCCGGCGCCTTCACCACGGTGCGATCGGCAAGAGCTGACGCCTCCTCGTAGTGATCGGCGGTGATACCCTGCAAACCGACAATGTCGAGGTCGCCGGTCTTGAACTGGGTATACATGACCGTCAGGTCGGGAATGTACTTGACGATCAGGCGCTCGACGAAGGGACCATCGCCATAATAGGCGGTGTTGGCCGCCATCTCGATATGGTCGCCGGCAACGCGCTGGGTCCATTTGTAGGGGCCGGTACCGATCGGTGCATTGTTGAACGGCGCGTTGTTGAGATCCGACTGTCCGTCGAAGGCGTGTTTCGGCACGATGAAGGTCGACGCGAGGATCGACGCATAGGGCGCATAGGGCTTTTCCATCGTCCAGGTCAGCTCGGTCGCGGACACGACGGTCAGGTCGCGAACAAGCTCGTGGCCGGTATGGCGCCAGCTGTTGAAATTCGGATTGACCAAAAGCTCGATGGTGAATTTCACATCCTCGGCGGTGAACGGCTTGCCATCGTGCCAAGTCACCCCTTCACGCAGCTTCACCTTCCATTTCAACCCGTCCTCGGAAACGCCGCCATTGGCAACCGTCGGCACTTCGGCAGCCAGGCAGGGGAAGAATTCGCCGCCCTCGTCGACGCCGAACAAAGGGTCGAACAGCGCGAAATAGATGCCTTCATCCACCTCGATATGGAGAAGATGCGGATTGAAGACGGTCGGCTCCTGCGAAAAGCCGAGAACGATCTGGCCCTTCGGCGCGTCCTGGGCGCGGGCAATGCCGGAGCCGAGCAGACCGGACATCGCGGTTCCGGCGGCGCCGATACCGAGCATGGCGAGGACCTGACGCCGGCTGGCGTGGAAATCACTGTTCTTCGTGGTCATCCTTGTTCCCTTTATTATTAGAATTGTTGGCGTTCATGCGTTTCGAACGATGCAATCCTTGCCCGTTTGACCGGGCAGGTACTTTTGACTCCCATATGCAAGGGCCTTGCCTTGCCGGCCGGTTGAGCGCGCCTCGAACAGCGCCCCCGGCTTCTGTTTGCACGAACCGCATCCGCGGTGCGGTTCGCAAGCTGCAGCGCCGTGCCAAGGCGCGCTGATCTCCTCAGTAAAGTTGCTCGGCGCGCCAGTTGACGGTGATTTCCGCCACGCTTGCGCGGTTTGGAAGGTTGATGGCATGGGCGACGACATCGGCGATCTCGTCCGCGCTGGTCATGGCGGCTGCATCGTCCGGCGCCAGCGCCAGCCCCATGTCCGTCGCCACGAAACCGGGGCAGATCGCCGTCGTGCGGATACCCTTGTCGAAACCCGCCTGCCGAAGACCATGGGCCAGCGCCACCGCCGCATGCTTGGTCAGCGCATAAGCCGAGGAACCGACGGAGGCGACGCGCTTGCCGGACAGCGACGCGATGATCGCGATCCGGCCCCGACCGGATTGTGACAAGGCGGGAAATGCAGCCTTTGCCAGGCGCTGTGGCGCACGCACATTCACCGCCCACATGGTTTCGAGATCCGCGTCGTCGATGTCGACCACCGATTTCGGTACCATCACGCCGGCATTGGCAACGATCGCGTCGATCCGGCCGAAACGCTCGAGCGCGGCAGCCACCCAGGCGGCCTCGCCGCCCTCCATCGCATCATAGGCGAATGTGTGAACCGATGCGCCGTCCTGCCATTCAGTCCCCGGCTGCCGCAGGCCGAGCGAAATCTTCCAGCCATCGGACAACATCCGCTCCGCGACGGCACGGCCTATGCCGCGCCGCGCGCCGCTTATGAGAACGACCCGTTCTTCCGTCATGGCGACTCTCCCACAGGATGTGGCGTCATCACAAGGCGCCAGTAGATCCGGCGCAGCAGCCCCATGGCTTGGTCGTATTCCTCATCGGAAACATCGCAGAGGAATTTTCGCGATTCCTTGATGCGCTTGCGCAGTTCGGCGACGCATTCCTCGCCCTTGTCGGTGAGAAACAGCGACCATGCACGGGAATCGTTACGGCCTGTCCTGCGATAGATGAGGCCCGCCGTTTCAAGCCCGTTCAGCGTCCGCGCCACTTCCGCACGATCGCGCAGATTGATCTGCGCGATGATCGAGGGATGGATGCCGGGATATTTTCCGATCATGAACAGCGCCGTGACCTTTCCTGTCCCGCGTATCTCTTCCATGTCGGCGATGCGCGCATCCCAGTCACGGCTGACGGCGATGTTCAGGTCTCGGATGAAATAGCTGAAAGTGTCGTTCAGGACGTCGAGGTCAATTGTCTCCGGAGAGACGACAAGCCCCTCGCCCGGCCACTCGGCATCCATGTCGTTCAAGCTGGCCATTAAGCAACCCATCCCGATTTGATTGAGATAATCAACTATAATTTAGTTGAGATCGTCAAGCATAATTCGATCGCTCTGCTTATTTTTTTGCCAAAGATCAGTTTGGCTACTTTCCAGGCAACATAAGCTTCATCGGCGCCGGGCATGCGTTGGGCCCCCGAACGGAGAGCCGTTCCGGGCTACGTCAAAAAAAACGCGAGCGGTTCTCGTTGAAGATGCCCCTTCGTGAGGCAGCGGATATCCACGCAGCCGCCCCAGGCGGCACGCCCGCCCTACCCCGACCTCCACCTCGCGGTAGGGGCAGCAGGCAGCAGGCAGCAGAGTTGTGCCGGCCGAACCCCAATCCGTGCTATGAGAATTTCATGCCCTTTGAGCATCACAGCGCCACGTTTGGCGTAGATATTCAAAGCGCGCGGTAGGGACGAAAAATTTACCCGAACGTCCCTATAGTGATGCCCGTCGAACCCGGCGCACCGGCAGCTAATAGTTTGATTTCACATACACGCCGCGTCCAAAAGAAACCTATCCCGGTCTTAACATTCATTACAGGATAGTCGAGAAAAATACGGTTTCCCGTACCGGCCGGCACGCGCGCCGGCAAACGTCGCCGCCTGCCCTCTCAAACGCGTCCATCCCGCCTCGAGAAATACCGGCAAAAGCAGAAACCGGTCTCGCATCCGAAATTGCGTGCCGCCGAAACGATGAAACACTGCCGGCGATCCGACCGCCGCGAACACCCTCTATCGATCCGCCAGCACCCGCGGCACTGGCCATCCACTCCGGCAGCGTCGAAACGACCGACCGAACACACACGGGACGATACGCCAAACCATCATGGCTGCCCCGCTCATCCCCAAATTGCCGCCCTCCGCGCACCGGATCGAAGCTCATCGCCGCCTCCACGCGAGGTTTCCCGCCCGCGTCATTTCCCCCATAAACGCCACGGAAACGACGTTTCGGACATATACGCAACCCACTTGCGGCAAGCACACCAACCATCGCCGAACGACTCCCAGACGACTTATAATTCACGCTTGCAATACCTCCTTTTCTGACGCATCTATTTTCGTACAGAACCACCACAGCAAATGCCGCACCGATCCGTGGCGAAGGACCCGATGGACCGTTCCCCTCCCTCCCCGCATCGGCTGATCGGCTATGCACGACACGGCCTCCGCGAAGCTCCCGACGCACAGGCATCCGCGCTTCAGGCCGCCGGCTGCAATCGCATATTCGATGAACAGGCTTCCGGGATGGAAGGTGCGCAGCCGGTTCTCACCCGGCTGCTTGCCGAACTGGCCGAGGGCGACATGCTGGTCGTCACCGATCTCGACCGGCTGGCCCGGTCCCTGGCCCAGCTTGTCCCCCTGCTCGACCAGCTCCGACAGCGCGGCATATATTTCCGTTCGCTTTCTGATCCGATCGACACATCCGCTCCGAACGGTGAGCAGGCCCTGAAGCTTCTCGCCTCGGCCGTGGAGCTGGAGCGGACGCTGACGGCAGAGAGGAGCAGGCAGGGAATCGAGGCGGCCCGACGGCGTGGCAGGCTGCCCGGCAATCCCGGCCTGAGACAAAGACAGGCCGAGGCTGTCAGGGCGGTTTCGGATGCCAGAAGAAAAGCCTATCTGGCGGAGCTGACAGAGACATCGCAGGCTTGGCTTCCAACCGTTCGGGACATGCGGCCGCGGCACGGTTGGGATAACATCGTCCGCGTCCTTGGCCAGCGCGGTCAGATCTGGACCGTGGAGCGTCTTCGCCGCGCCACCCAGCGCATGGTGAGCGAAGGTCTGGCCGACGACGACCTCCTCGCCCGCTCGCCGCGCCGAAGCCCGGAGGATCATTTCATGGCAGTCGTCGCGGCCGTGGCGATCGCCGACCCCGGCCTGTCGCTGCGCGCCATCGCCGCAAGGCTTGACGACATGGGAGAGCGCCCTCCCCGCGGCGGCGCCAGATGGCAGGCCTCCACCGTCCGCCACCTGCTCGACGAAGCCTTCCGCTTCGGTCTCATTCCACGCTGACATTTTTTCGACGCGACCGAACCCAAACCCGGCGCCAGCGGCAACCAGACCGTCGAGGGCCAACCGCCCGCAGGGACGCTCACAGACGCCGGCTGTCGACCAGAGCTTCCTCCGCCTCGTCGAGACCGATCTCGCAAGCCATGCGGCCGATGTCGAAGGCAAAGCCCGCCCTGGCGAATGCCGACAGCTCTTTCAGCCGCCGCCTGTCGTCCAGCTCCACCCTGCGGAATGGACCGAAGCCCCGCTTGCGGGCAAAGATCAGTGCCGAGCGAAAATCATCGACCTCCGCCACGGCTTCGGCCGCAGTTTCCCTGGCGATCCCCTTGCGCGCCAGCCGCTGTGCGATCGCCCGTTTCGAGCGCCCGCCGGTCACTCCCGATCGGCTGGCGATCTGAGCATAGGAAACGTCGTCGAGCGCGAGATTGTCATAGCCGAACTTTATCGCCGCCTCGACGAGAGCCGCCACCTGCGGCTCGCTGATCGCATCGAATTTCTGCCGCGCCTTGCGCGAAATCGCGTCCCCCAGTTCCTTCTCGGTATGCATCCGCCGGCCCAGCCGATAGGCCGCCGAGTTGCGCGCCCAGGTCAGCATCCGCGCGGTCGGCACTTCATCGGTCACGGGATCGTCGCCGGCGACCGGTTCCGGCAGTTCACCAGCTTCGCTCATTCGGCCGTCGACCTCGCCACCAGCCCGAACATCGGTCCATAACCGCCATGCCCCGAACGGTCGTCACGCCCCGTTGACGGATCATGAAGCCCGACCCCTCGTCCGCCATCCAGAAACAGCGCGTCCGGGCATTTCAGCTCGTCGCGGAACAACCGGGCGAAATCGAAGAAATTGACCCAGCCTTCGCTGACCGCGAAACGCACCAGACCGCCCTCGCAGACCCCGACACCGCTGCGCCACGTCCGGTCGCTCGACCCCTCGATCAAGGCCGGATGCAGCCTGTTGTCGATCACCAGCATCGGCCCGGACTGGGTGGCGAAGCGCGGCCGCTCTCCGCCGCGCGCCAGATATTTTTCCGTTGGCAGAATGCCGGCTCGAGCCTTATCGAGAAAGAACACGCCATTGGGCCTCTTGTAGAAATTCGGCACCCGCCCGGGCGGCCCGGCGACCACGCCGGTATTCACCGCCATCAGCTCCCGTCCTTCCTCGATGTAAAGACCGATCGGCGCATAGGCCTCGGAATACATCCCGGCATTCACTGCAAAGGCAAGCCGCCCACCCTCCCGCGATACCGCCTCGGCCAGGGAACCGAAACGCCGATAGGGCGCCTCCGCTTCATCCCGCCAGAAGAGCCGCAGATCGTCCTTAACCGGGTCGACTGTGCAAATGGTATAGGAGCTACTGTCGACGCTGCGCGCGGCACAGACCCCGTCGCTGGCCACCGCACCGGTCGCCGCAAGGCCAGTGACGAGCGTTACAATATAGGAGAGCAGGGGCAGCGAAACGCGGGATGGCATCAAGCACCTCCAAGCTGAACGCTGCGAGGCGAATGCTCGGCCCTCGGGCTCATCCGCTGCGACTTCACCATCGCCGCTTGCGGAGAAACCGGCGTGATTTTTCCTATCGCTTTGAGTTTAATAGAAAAAATTCGTGTTTTGACTGCCGTCAACATCATGCCCCATGTCGTCGAACGATGCACGCCTCGCAAGGCCGGCCGAGCGATACCTAACGGATTCGCCAGGCATTGGCGAGTCGCGGCGGCCGCCATCATCCCGGCAACCGGCCAGCCGGAGTGCAGGGATTGTAAAGTAAGGCGCTGTGGCGCCCGGCATTTCCTGGTGGCGTCGGCAACGGGCAGGGTGCCGGGCGCCGTCCCGTGCTCGTGAGAGGGGAGGGCGGCATCCACTAAGCAGGCATTGCGGCATCGTCGGCTCGCGGCGGAACGGCGAAGGCGAAGGCGAAGGCGAAGGCGAAGGCGAAGGCGAAGGCGAAGAAACACCATTGCCACGACATCGCCGATCGCATAGCTCTTTGTTATCGGACCACCTGCATGAGACTGCACCGATCAAGCGCGGCGCAGTGGGAGGCACTACAGGTCGGCACGGTTCCGTGACCAAACAGCGTTTGGCGCATCCCGTATTGACCAGTTGAAACGAGCCTCCGCATGCCCGCAGATTCCACCTTGTTGGCGCCACGAACCGTGCCGCCCGTCACTCTCCCGGATGGGTTCATCCTTATCGCCGCAGCCCTGTTCGCCGCCGGCCAGCTTCTTCATTCGTCCTTTCCGCTGCTCGATATCGCCGCCGCATTCGCCGCTGCGGCCGCCGTGCTGGACTGGCCTCGCCTGGCGCGCATCGCCAAGATCTTCTTCACGATCGCATGCCTGGTCTTCATCTCCGGCAATCTTCTGCTTGCACCCGAACAGGCATCCCTCTTGCGCCGGGCGATCCATCAGGGCGTAGGATTCTCCTGTTTCCTGTCGATGATCGGCATGCTGCGCTATGCGGTCACCCATTCCAACGCGATCCGGGACGCGACCGGCTATCTGATGGGCGTGCCGGACCGAAGGCGTTATCAGGCCGTCAAGCTCGGCAGCCATGCGCTCAGCCTGCTCTTCAATGTCGGCGTGGTGTCGCTGATCGGCCAGATGGTCGCCAACGCGACCCAGGGTGATCCCGAACAGGCGCGCCGTCGGGCGATCCTGCTCGCCTCCATGCGGGGAACCGTGCTGATGACCATCTGGTCGCCGCTCGGTGTCGGCTTCGCCATCATCACCCAATCCATCCCGACATTGTCGCCCACCACATTCATGCTGGTCGCCTTCTGCATGACGATCGGGCTGATGCTGATCACCACCCTTCTGCATACCGAACTCGGCACCTCACAAAGGGCAGGGGCCGCGCAGAGACAGGACGCTGGCGCAGTCGCTGCAAGGGCAGGGGAGGACAGGTCATCCAAGCCGCTGGTTCTCGTTCTCTCGGCCTGCGCCGGACTGTTCGCCGCGACGATGGGCCTGCACGCAGCGCTCGACATCACACCGCTTGCCGCGACGATCCTCATTCTGCCGCCCTTCACGCTCGCCTGGGTCTTCTTCGAACGCCGCGTATCGCCGAAACGTCTGCCCGACGAGATGCGCGGCATGGTCGCCAGCATGTCCGGCATGCGCACGGAGAGCGTCATCTATCTCTCGGCCAGCGTCATCGGGGCAGGGGCCGTCGCGGTGCTCAACACGTCGGGTGCAGCGTTTGCGGATGTCGGAAACCTGTCGCCGCTGTTCCTTGCCTCCGGCTGCATTCTCGCCATCGCCGCAAGTGCCGTCCTGTTTATCCCGCACTCGATCATCGTCGTGTTTCTGGCGCAACTCTTCGGCACGGCAGCCTTCGGCCATGATCATCCAATGGTGCTGGCACTCGCCTTGGCGCTTGGCTGGGCCGCCGGCATCGCCTTGTCGCCGATCAGCGCCATGTCGATCACCATGGCGCGCCTGACGGCTGTATCGCCGACAACGATTGTTCTGCGCTGGAACGGGCGTTTTGCGCTGACGCTGGTCGCCAGCTCGATCGCGGTGATTTCGCTTGCGGCAAGCCTTGGCGGTTGATGGTGGAAAACGAAGCGAGTCATCGGGAAGAAATCGCCTAAGCAACTGAATTAACTATGATTTGATCATGGTTAATTCAGGATCCCAGCAACTCCGTATTCGCGGAGATTGAGAGCGTTTCAGCCTTCTTTTCCACCGATGCATACCCTCCTATGCGTCGCATGACGACAGCACCCGGAAGGGGAGGGGGCACGGGCGACGATCATCACCCGTGCCGGAGAGGCTAACCAATCAGATCTTCGGCAGCTGTGCCTTGAGATAGGCATTGCCCTTCGTCACCACCTCTTCGGCGTCACGCGGCATGTCATGTTCGAGGATGTACCATTTGGCGCCGGCCTTCCTGGCGGCGGGCAGGATCGTTGCCCAGTCGAGGACGCCGGTTCCGATGATGGCAAAGCCCTTCTCATCCTCGGCCGCGCCCGCGGGCGCATTGTCCTTGGCATGGATGGCAAACACGCGGCCCTGGAGAGTGTCGAGGAATTCGGCCGGATCGAGGCCTGCGCGCGCAACCCACGCAACATCGAGTTCGCTCATCAGGTTCGGTCCGGCGGCAGCCAGAATGATTTCCAGCGCGGTCTTGCCGTCGAACTGCGCCAGCTCGAAATCGTGGTTATGATAGGCCGTGCCGAGGCCGGCAGCCTTCAGCTTTTCGGCATAGCCACCGAGCTCCTTGCCCAATTCCTCCCAGCCCTTCGCGTCCGTCGGGCGCGCTTCCGGCAGAAGATAGGGCATGGTCACCATCGTATTGCCCACGGCCTTCTGCTCGGCAATGACCGCGTCGAGTTCATTGCGGAAACGGGCGATCGGCACATGCGAGGAAATCACCTTGAGCTTGTGCTTCTCCAGCAGCGCCTTCAGCTCGTCCACCGTGGTCTTCTGCATGTCGACGGTTTCGATATTCGAGACGCCGGCTCGATTGAGGATGGCGAACTGTTCCTCCAGCGTGCCGGCGTCGCGCAGCGTATACATCTGCGCCGCTATCGGCAGGGATGCGGCGGTGTCGGAGGCGAGGGCGGGCAGGCCGAGGCTTGCCGCGCCAAGTGCCGCAAAGCCGAGGCCGAAACCACGGCGGGTGATCAGGAACGGATGGTTCAACGTCATTCTCCTCTTGAACGTCGGGGCATTCCGCAGCGATTTTGACAGCGAATTCCTCTCCACTGCGGCATGCCCTGGTGCCGGGGTCACCATTGGCTCCGGCCAGATCCTTTCCCTGAAAATCACCGGGAAAAGCATCTATCTCTCTGTTTTCACTCACTTTATAAAGCAGGAGAGGCACTCTCCTGCAGTAAAGCTCTAGCAGTCGAGTTCCACCCAGGAGGCAGTCCTGCTAGATTGCACGGCGGCCTCGATAAAGGCGAGACCGGCAATGCCCTCCGCAATGCCCGGATAGACGACGGCGGACGAGGCCTTCGCGCCCGCCCGCGCGGCAAAAATCGCCTCTGCCGCCTCGCTGTAGATATTGGCAAAGCCTTCCAGATAGCCTTCCGGGTGGCCAGAGGGGACGCGGCTGACACGGTTTGCAGCATGGCCGGCGCCTGCGCCATTGCGAGTAATCAACCGCTTCGGCTCGCCATAGCGTGTGAACCACAGCTGGTCGATGGCGGTGTGGTGCCATTCCAGCCCGCCTTTTTCGCCATAGACGCGCAGAGACAGGGCGTTCTCATTGCCGACCGCGATCTGGCTGGCCCACAACATGCCTTTGGCACCGCTCTTGTAACGCAGCAGAATATTGGCGCTGTCATCGAGCATGCGGCCCGGTACGAAGGAGGTGAGGTCGGCATAGAGCCGATCCGGCACTTCACCGGTGACGAAAGCGGCAAGGTTGAAGGCATGCGTGCCGATATCGCCGATTGCGCCGCCGGCACCCGAACGGGCCGGGTCGGTGCGCCATTCGGCACCTTTTGCACCCTTGGTTTCCACCGCTTCCGTCAACCAGTCCTGCACATACTCGGCCTGCACATGGCGCAGCTTGCCGATATCGCCATTGGCGATCATCTCGCGCATCTGCCGGATCATCGGATAACCGGTGTAATTATGGGTGAGGACGAAGAGTTTGCCGGACTTTTCGATGATTCCGGCCAACGCCTTCGCTTCCGAAAGCGTGGTGGTGACCGGCTTGTCGCAGATCACATGGATACCGGCTTCGAGAAACGCCCTGGCGGCTGCAAAATGCAGATGGTTGGGGGTGACGATCGCCACCGCCTCGATACCGTCCGGCCGGGCAGCCTCTTTTGCCGCCATATCGGCGAAGTCGGTATAGGAGCGATCGTCCGCGATGCCCAGATCACAGGCCGAAGCCGCTGCGCGCTCGGGATTGGAGGAAAGCGCACCGGCGACGAGTTCATAGCGATCGTCCAGCCGCGAGGCGAAACGGTGAACCCCACCGATAAAGCCGCCCTGACCACCACCGACCATGCCGAGCCGGATGCGGCGTCCAAGTTCATGATTTGTCATGTCTTTTACTCCCTACAGGCCGAGCAGGCGACGGTTGGCGGCCGCATCGATCCCGCTCTGGGCGAAATCATCGAAGGCGCGTTCGGTGACCCGGATGATATGGTCGCTGATGAAGGGAACACCTTCGCGGGCGCCATCTTCCGGGTGTTTCAGCGCGCATTCCCATTCGAGCACGGCCCAGCCGTCGAAATCATGCTGGGTGAGCTTCGAAAAGACGGCGCGGAAGTCTACCTGACCGTCGCCCAGCGAACGGAATCGGCCAGGGCGATCGACCCAGCCCTGATAACCGCCATAGACGCCCGAACGGCCGGTCGGGTTGAACTCGGCGTCCTTCACATGGAAAGCGCGGATGCGCTCGTGATAGATGTCGATGAAATCGAGATAATCCATTGCCTGCAGAACGAAATGCGAGGGATCGTAGAGGATGTTGGCACGCGCATGGTTGTCGACGGCCTCAAGGAAGCGCTCGAACGTGGCGCCGTCGTGCAGGTCTTCGCCGGGATGCAGCTCGTAGCAGACATCGACACCGCTCTCGTCGAAGGCATCGAGGATCGGACGCCAGCGCTTGCCGAGTTCGGCAAATGCTTCCTCGACCAGTCCGGAAGGACGTTGCGGCCAGGGATAGATGAAGGGCCATGCGAGTGCGCCCGAAAACGACGCGTGGCTCTTGAGGCCCAGATGCTCGGAGGCCTTGGCGGCGCATTTGAGCTGGTTGACGGCCCAGGCCTGGCGTTCCTTCGGCTTGCCGCGCAAGGCTTCCGGTGCAAAACCGTCGAACAATTCGTCATAGGCCGGGTGAACGGCGACGAGCTGGCCCTGGATATGGGTTGAAAGCTCGGTGATCTCGACGCCGGCTTCGGCAAGTCTACCCTTCACGTCGTCGCAATAGGTTTTCGAAGCGGCCGCCTTTTCCAGATCGAACAGTTTCGGATCGGTCGGCACCTGAACGCCCTTGTAGCCGAGAGAAGCGGCCCAGCGTCCAAGATTGTCGAGCGTGTCGAAAGGCGCACCGTCCCCGACGAACTGTGCGAGGAAGATGGCGGGACCCTTGATCGTTTTCATGTATTACCTTTCCGACTATTCTTCTCAGTTCGGCGCACGGGACGCGACCGAACCGCGGATAACCAGCTCTGTTTCAAGCTCGACCACCGTGTGCGACCGGTCGCCGTTGAGGCGCTCGATCATCAGTTCCATCGCCCGCCGGCCCATTTCCCGGCGTGGCTGGCGCACGGTCGTGAGCGGCGGATCGAAGGCATTGGCGAAGATGATGTCGTCGAATCCGACGACGGAGACGTCTTTCGGCACGGACAGCCCGTTCTGCCGCAACTCGCTGATCGCGCCGATGGCCATCTGGTCGCTCGCGGCAAAAATAGCTGTAAACGGCGTGCTTGACGCGAGCAGCCGGCGCACGGAATTGCGGCCCGCCTCGATACTGTAGTCGCCAGCGACGATCCGATCGTCGCCCTGCGGCAGTCCGGCCTCTGCCAGCGCCTGCCGATAGCCGGCAAGACGTTCGCCGGCGAGACTTTCGGGCAGGGGTCCGGCGAGATGGGCGATCTGCCGGTGGCCTGCCGCGATCAGGTAGCGCACGGCGTCTGCCGATGCCTTGACGTTGTCAACCTTGACCATCGGCAGGTCGATACCGGAAACCGTTTCCGACGCGATCACGATCGGCGGCAGAAGATCGCTGCGCTCGCGAAGCTCGGCAGGGAAATGACCGGTCATCAGGATCAGGCCGTCGGCATGGCGCTGGCGCACCAGATCGATATGGTTTGCCACCCGCGCCTCGTCATTGCGGGCGTCGCCCATCAGCACCTTGTAGCCGGCTTCGCTCGCCGCTTCCTCGACGCCCTTGAAGATCTCGAGGTAAAACGGGTTGCCTATATCGCGGACCAGAAGAATGACCGTCTGGTTTGACTGCCGGCGAAAGATCTTCGCATTGGCATTCGGCACGAAATTGGCCTTTTCGACCGCTTCGAACACCCGCTGGCGCGTTTCCTCGCGCACCTTGTCGGGATGCTGCAGGGCGCGCGAGACGGTTGCGATCGACACCCCCGCCAGCGCTGCAACATCCCTAATGTTCGAAACCGGGTCTTTTGCCATTGTCTTTACACGCGCAGCTTCTTTTGCCGCCCATAGAGGAGCATCAAGGCCAGCAGCGTCACGCCGAAGATCACCTGCCGCGCCCAGACCTCGAGGTTGAGCGTGATCAGGACGCTTTGCAATATTGTCAGAGCGACGGCACCTGCCATGGTGCCGAGATAACCGCCTGCACCGCCGGCCAGCGAAGTCCCGCCGATAACGACCGCGATGACCGAAGGCAAGACATACTGATCGCCGACCGAAATGAAGGACGTGCCGGTATAGCCGATGACGCAGACCCCGGCGAGACCGGCGAACAGGCCGGAAAGACCGTAGATCAGCATGCGAATGAGGGAGACCGGCAGACCGACCAGCGTTGCCGCCCGTTCATTGGAGCCGATCGCATAGAGCGCGAAGCCGAAGGCAGTGCGGCGCAGCACGAAAAGCATGGCGGCGGCAATCGCCACCCAGACGAACAGTATGCCGGGAATGCCGAAGATCAGCGGCTGGTTGATGAAGGCGGAGAGGAGGGGGGCTGCGGCACCCGACGGCACGCCCTGCGAATAGACGACCAGACCGCCCTGGATGACGGCGGTCATGCCGAGCGTCATGACCAGCGGCGGAATGCGCACGAAAGTGACGCCGATCCCGTTGACGAGACCGATCAGGAAGGGAATGCCGCCGGCCACAAGCAATGCCGGCAGGATGCCCGAGTTCTGGCCGTCCATCATGTTGCCGGCAAGCACCGCGCCGAGCGAGATCATCGAGCCGACCGACAGGTCGATACCTTCCCGCCCGCCGAGAATGACGAGGTTCTGGCCGGCCGCGACAATGCCGAGAATGGCGGCGATGGTGAGCAGGCGGACGATCTGCGAGCCTTGCGCAAAACCGGGTGAGAGAATTTCGCCGACGATCAGAAGACCGACCGATGCGGCGATCGCGATGGTCAACGGATCGCCGAGAGCAGCGAGGATGCGGGAGTTGTTCATGTCAGCGCCTCGTCACGAATACACCGCCGGCAAGCGCGGCCAGTACGATCAGGCCCTGCACCAGGGTCTGATATTCGAAGGGTAGTCCGGCGAAGAAGATCACGTTGCCGATCATGCCGAGCACGAGCGCGCCGACGACCGAGCCGGTGGCATTGCCGAAGCCGCCGGCAAGCGCCGTGCCGCCGAGCACGACAGCCGAGATCGACGACAGCGCGAGGCTTGCGCCGAGAAGCGGGTCGCCCGAGGCGGTTTCACCCGTCAGGCAGAGCGCGGCAAAGGATGCAAACGCACCGGAAATCACATAGGCGCCGATCCGCAAGCCGCCGAGCGAAAGGCCGGTCTGAAAGGCGCCGGTGCGATTGCCGCCGACAGCGGTGAGCCGCGTCAGGAAGGGCAATCTGGACACGACCAGCGTGAAGATGACACCGGCAATCAACACCCAGGCAACGACCGGAATGCCGAGAACGCTTTCCGTATAGGTCATCCAGTAGGCATCCGGCACGGGCAGGCCCGCCTGCGGCAGCACCCAGATGGCAAGGCCGGCAAAGATGATGCCCGTTGCGAACGTGGTGACGATCGGCTGGAAGCGCAGGCCGGAAATGAAGAAGCCATTGATAAGGCCGCAGGCGATACCGGTTACAAAACCGGCCGCCATGCCGCCGAAGACCGCACCCAGCGTGCCGCCGAGCGCGGTGATAACGGTGACGGTAACGACATTGACGAGTGCGACGATGCTGCCGACCGACAGATCGATGTCTCCGGCAAGGATGACATAGGTCTGGCCGATCGCGACCAGAATGAGCGGCAGGAAGGTGGCGAGGTTCGACTGCATCACGCTCGGTTCGACGAAGGACGGCTGCAGCACCGTGTTGACGATCACGAGAATGAGGAACACGAGAACCGTGATAACCCATGGCTGCCGGCGCAGCAGATTGAACATGGTCATGCAGCGTCTCCATAGGCGGCGCGGGTAATGTTGACGGAGGTCATCGCGTCACCCTTCAATTCCGCCGAAATGCTGCCGCCGTTGAAGACAAGCACGCGGTCGGCATAGTCGAGGATTTCGGAATCTTCCGACGAATAGAAAAGGATGGTCGCACCGGCTTCCGCCTGTTGTCGCATCAGCGCGAACAGATCGGCCTTGGCGCCCAGATCGATCCCCTTGGTCGGGTCGTCGAGGAGAAGAAGTTTCGGTGCGGTGGCAAGCCAGCGGGCGATGAAGATCTTCTGCTGGTTGCCGCCCGAAAGCGTGCCGATCGGCATGTCGAGACCGGCGAACTTGGTCTTCAGGTCGGCTGCGACCTTGCTGACCTGCGGCTTGAGGGCAGCCGGCCGAATGATCTTCAGACGGTTGCGCACCGCAAGTGCCGCGACGATATTCTCGAAGATCGAGCGTCCCTGGAACGAGGCATCGCGACCGCGATCGCCCGAAACATAGGCAAAGCCGTTCATCACGGCATCAGACGGCTTGCGGATGGCGAGGCTCTTTCCCTCGAAACCGATATCGCCCGATGTGAGCGGCTCGGAACCGAACAGGCTTTTCAGCAGTGCAGACTGACCCTGACCCTGAAGACCGGCAAGGCCGAGGATTTCGCCCGGATAGGTTTCGAAACTGACGTCGCGCAGGCTTCCGTTTCGGGCCGCCTTGACGACAAGGCTCGGCCTGTCGGCGGAAAGACCGGCGGATTTCGGCGCGGCAGCTCGCACATCGCCGACCATGTCGTGGACGACGGCTTCGCGGGTGGTCGATGCGGTCTCGAGTTCGGTGATCGTTGCACCATTGCGCATAACGGTGATGCGGTCGCAGACGGCGAACACTTCATCGAGCCGGTGCGAGATCATGATGGTCGAGACACCCTCGGCCTTCTTGGCCTTCAGGATCTCGAAGAAACGCTGCGACTGGCGGCCGTCGAGTGCGGCGGTTGCCTCGTCCATGATCATGATCTTCGCATCCTGGGCGAAGACCTTGAGGATTTCGACGATCTGGCGCTGGTCCGGCGGAAGCGTGCCGACAATCGCATCGACCGTCAGTCCGTGGCCGGCAACGCCGTCGAAAAGGCCGATGAGCTCGGCGGCACGGCGGTTCATCGCCTTGCGATCGGCAAACACGCCCGATTTCAGCTCGCGCCCGAGGAAAATGTTGTCGGCGACGGAAAGCTGCGGGATGAGGCTGAGTTCCTGATAAAAGAGCGCGACACCGGCCCGCTCCGCTTCACGCGGATTGCGGAAGCGGACGTCGTGCCCTTCCATGCGGACCGTGCCGCTGGTCGGCGCGACCGCGCCGGCGACGATCTTGCACAGCGTGCTCTTGCCGCAACCATTGGCGCCCATCAGGGCATGGATTTCGCCTTTGCCGACCGTCAACCGGCCTTCGGTCAGGGCGCGCACGGCGCCAAAGCTTTTGGTGATGCCGACTGCTTCGAGAGCATTCGTCATGTCAGGTCTCCGGGAATTCTGGTGGTTTGCCCGCGGCCGGATGAGCCGCCGCCTTTATCGTCAAGCGGGGAGGGGCGGCGGCAAAAAAGCGCCGCCCCGGCAGGTAACTGCCGACTTCCTTACTGGAAGTACTGTTCCGCGTCCTCGGGAGAGACGGTGGCAGTGACCGACCAATAGCCCGGCTTGCCATCGGCCGCCTTCAGGTTGTCGGCAAGGTTGCTGCCGTCGACGAAGGGGATCGGGATATAGATGGCGTTGCCATAAGCACCGCCGAAGACGCCGTCCTTGAATTCCTTGCCCGTCAGCTTGAGCACGGCGACGTTCAGCGCGCTTGCCATGACGCCGGGCGGATTGACGGATGCGCCGGAATTGAACTTCTTTTCAGACCAGCGGGTCATGAAGTCCTTGCGGATCTCGCCGGTTGCGGCGATGCCCTCAACCTTGCCGGCAGCTTCGATCGCGCGCCAGGCGCCATCGGCCATGCCGTCCTGAACCCAGACGCCGTTGATGTCGGGATAGGTGGCGAGCAGGTTCTGCATCGTCTGCTGGCCCTGCGCCTGATCCCAGCTGGCATTGGCTTCGTTGAGAACCTTGATATCCGGGTACTTGGCGAAGACTTCCTTGTAGCCCGCGACGCGCAGCTCATTGGCCGGGTTGCCGGCAATGCCGTTGATCGCCACGATATTGCCCTTGCCGTTCAGGGTCTTTGCCAGCCACTCGGCCGACTGCATGGCCCAGGCCTTCTGGTCGATGCCGACATAGATCGCGTCCTTGGACGAGACTTCCGCGTCGGTTGCGACGATCAAAAGGTTGCGGGCCTTGGCCTGGGCGAAGATCGGGTTGAACGCGGTCGGGCTGCCCGGATTGATCAGAACCGCATCGACGCCCTGGTTCATGAAGTTGCGGATATGGCCGATCTGACCCTGGACGTCGACATTGCCGCTCTGCACGACGACCTCGACCTTGACGCCCTTTTCGGCCCAGGCGGCCGCGGCGGCCTGCGCTTCCTCGATCATCTGCGTGCGCCATTCGCTGCCGACAAAGCTGTTCGACAGGCCGATCTTGAAGCTCTGCTCCTGCGCATGTGCAGACGCGATGATGCCTACGCTGGCCATAGCGGCCAGCACCAATTTTTTGAACACTGAAATCTCCTCCTGCGCGGATACGATAGATGTAACCGGTTGCATCTAAAATGTAACCGGTTTCATTTTGCTGTCAAGAGTGCGGGCGTCCACCATCCGACTGCCGCCGGGATGCCCCGGCTATCCCTTTGATGCCGCAGGGTTTCGAAAATTCCGGAGATTGCATGAACCTGCCGAGGCTATCATCGAACGCCAATTTTCCACCAATGGCGTAGCCACTGTCGCGAACTTCCACTACTGGACTTGAACCATGTCACGCACCGAACGCCTCCTGACCCTGATCGAATTTCTGCGGTCCCGCAAATTGCCGGTGACTGCAGAGCAGATGTCGGCTCGGCTTGGCGTGTCGAACCGCAGCATCTACCGGGACATCGAAACCCTGAGGCTTCTCGGTGCGCCGATCGATGGGCAGGCCGGGATCGGCTATGTCCTTCGTCCCGGTTTTTTGCTTCCGCCACTTATGCTGACGAGTGACGAAGTCGACGCGCTGACGCTGGGCGCCAGTTGGGTCATTCAGCACGCCGATCCGGCACTGGCGCAAGCAGCGGAAACCGCGCTGTCGAAGATCAACACCGTGCTGCCGCCCGCGACCGTCGATCGCGATGACATGCCACCTCTCGTGCCGATCGTCCGGGCCGACAACATTCCGGACCCCGCATCGGTCGCTGTTGTGCGTAACGCGATCAGGCTGCGCAGAAAACTGAAAGTGAGCTACAGGGATCTGAAGGGAACGGTCACCGAACGCGTCCTCTGGCCCATCGCCGTCGTCTATCTCGACGGCGTCCGCATTCTGGCCGCCTGGTGCGAGACACGTGAGGCGTTCCGTCATTTCCGCGCCGACCGGCTGGAAGCATTGACGATGATGCCGGAGCGTTATCCGGAACGACGCAGCGCCCTCGTCAAGAAGTGGCGCGAGCAGGATCTCGGCGCGCCGTTTCGCTCCTGACAGAAACTGACGAAATCCCGCGGTAGATGCTTCCTGCAAACAGAAGGATCTACTCATGCACCAGGAATTCAGCCCGGCCCTTTTCCATGAAGATGCGATCTCGCAGGACACGCGCTCCGTGACGGAACGCGTCATTACAGCAATGGCCTCCGCGCCGACGGTCGCCGATCTCGGGGCTTTCCGTCACGCATTTTCCCAGGGCCAACTCGGCATTCCCGCGTCACCCAGATCAGACAATGCGCGCCAGATGAGCATCCCCGGTCCGGCGAGCGAAATTCCCTTGCGGATACTTGCGCCGGAAGCCGGCACGATCCGCGGTGTCTATCTTCACCTCCATGGCGGCGGCTGGATGATAGGGACCAACGACATGTGGGACGAACAGCTGGAGCGATTGGGGCGGGAGGCAGGATTGGTGTGCGTCAGCGTCGATTACCGCCTCGCGCCGGAACATCCTTTTCCTGCTGCGACGGATGACTGCTTAGCGGCTGCAATCTGGCTTATCGAAAACGCCAAGACACTTTGGGGAACCGACCGGCTGATGATCGGCGGAGAATCCGCCGGCGCACATCTGTCCGTCACCACGCTGATCAGCCTGCGCGACCTCGGCAAGCGTGATGCGTTCCATGCCGCCAATCTGGCCTATGGCTGTTACGATCTGTCGGCCACGCCGAGCACCCGCATGGCAACTGGCACCCCGATTGTTGATCGGACCTCGATCGAGAATTTTGCTGCCAATTTCGGAGCTGGCACGGATCTTCGCGACCCGTCCATTTCGCCGCTCTATGCGGAACTGTCGCATTTGCCGCCGGCTCTGTTTTCGGTCGGCACAAGCGATCCTTTGCTGGACGACAGCATGTTCATGTTCATGCGGTGGCAGGCTGCCGGCAATCCTGCCGAACTCGCCGTCTATCCTGGCGGCCTGCACGGCTTCGATGCACTGGGCGGCGTGCTTGCCGAGACCGGCCGAAAGCGGATCAGTGCATTTCTCGACAATGCCGGGCAAAGGCCGCAGGCCGATTTCGCCAGTGGATGAAGATCGGGGGAGGGCAACCCGCCGAACACTATCGGAAACGGACGCCATCACGCCCGTTTCACCTCATGTCCCTGCGCTCGCAACAGCGCCATGATCATCGGGCCGAGCGAGAATTCGTCGCGCCTTGCCCTGCCGGTCAGATCGCGCAGATAGGCACCGGCGGAATTGATATGACCCGATCTCTCAAGGATGCAGGCGATGAGGGCGGCAGCGTTCTCAGGCCCCATCACCTCGCAGGCATCCTCATAAGCCGACGGGCTGACACCCAGCGTCGAGCGGACCACCACGGCCGCGGTCATCAAATCGCGCCAGGTCTGGATTTCCCCACCTGGACTGTAATCGACAATCTGCGGGCAGGCTCTCAGCACGACTGAAAGCGGGAATGCCTTCTGCGGTTCGGCCATACGTTTGATGTTTGGCTCTGCGGTCGCGCCCTGCTCCTGTTCGGAGCGAGGTTCAAAGTCATAGATGGATTCGGATTTTGAATTCTGTATGTGACATCCATTATGGTCATCATTGCTAGCTGAATTTGAAGTTTTAAGCTGCGTTTCCAACTGGTTGAGGATTTCTTCGCGCAACAGTGACATCTCGTCGAGCGCTGCTTCCACCTGGAGGCGCGACGGTGAACGTGGCATGCGGCCCAGAATGGCGATGTAAAGCGCCTCGATGTCCTGCCAATTGCCTTCGGCCCCCTCCTCCATGGCAGCACTGATCAGCTTGCGCACGTCGCGACGGCAAAGCGTGAGCGCTTCCTTGGCGCGACGGAACTTCCTCGCCTCTTCCGCCACCTGCTGTGCCAAAGCAGCCAGTTCGGCAGCGCGCAAAAGCAGCGGCTCGAGATCGAAGCCGTAAGCCTGCTCGATCTGGCCTTCTCCGTCACGGTGAGCGTAACGCTTGCCGTTGGGGCTGTCTCGACGGTGAACGAGGCCGGCATCCACAAGCGCTGCCAGATGACGACGCAGGGTCGTCCCGGCAATGCCATGGGCGCGAACCGATAGCTGCGCATTCGACGGGAAGACCACGAGCTTGCCGTCCGGCTTCAGTTCGTTATGGGGATAGAAGGTCAAAAGCGCGTCGAGAACCGCAAGCGCGCGGTCCTGCAGGCCCAGAAGCGGGCGGGCTTCCGACACGTCACGAAAAACTTTCCATTTCTCGACGGCCCTTTCGGGCCGTTCGCCGCCGGTGCCCATCTGCCCTTTGACCAGGGCAAGGGTCATCGGCCGCCGCCCGAAGGGCGTCGTCACGCTTCCACTTTGCATGGTTCTTCACCTTTCAGAAGGCAAAGGAAATCCGCTCACCAAATAGGTGCCAAAGACTCTTGACGAATTTTCGTGGAAGTGCGATTCTCTGAGTGCTTAGTTCGAGAGAGGTCTTCCACAGTGGCAACGCTTGGAGGGCCTTTTTCTTTTGCTCGCTGTCCTATCCCTTTTTCGACTGTTTGCGATACGCGGTGTAAAGCTCGTCGAGCTGGTTCTCGATATATTGACCGAAACCGACCGCATCGACTGACTTCAGCGCCAGCGTGAATTTCTTGGTGTCATGGCGAATGTCGGCCGACACCGCCTTGGAAAGCGCCCGGTCACGCGGCGACCATTTCGACAGCCGCGGCTCGCGCGCATAGCCGTTCGGCTTGGTGCGGGTGAGCGCGTCGATGACGAAGGCGAAACGGGCGTCGCCATTGATGCCACCCAGATCAGTGTTGGCCAGCACCTCGCGCAGATGGGCGAGCTTCTTGGGGTTCTCGATCAGCCGCTTCAATTCGTACCAGCGATCGCGGCCAGGCGATTGCGCGCCGCCGATCGCCGACAGGATGTCTTCCGGCATGTTGGCGACGGTGAGCATCTTCGACAATGTCGCCCGGTCGATCGAAAGGGCCGCCATGACGGTGGCACTGTCATTGTCGTAGTTGAGATTGCCGAGCTGCTTGGCAAACATCGCTTTCTCGATGAAGGACAGGTCGGAGCGCGCCGAATTTTCCTGGCCCTGCGCGATCACGTGATCGCGGTCGGCCATCTGCTTGACCACGGCGCGGACCTTGAGGCCGAGATGCTTCGCGACCTTCAGGCGACGATGACCGAAGACGACCATGTAGCGGCCGGTATCCTTCGGGTGCGGACGCACCAGGATCGGCGTCTGCTGGCCCTGTGCGGTAATCGCCGCGACGAGATCCTCGAACGCCTGCTTGTCTTCTTCCAGTCGGTCGCGAACGAAGGAAACGTCGACAATGTCGGTATCGAGCTCGACAATCGTCTCGCCTTCGAGCAGCTTGTCGGCACGCTCTGCCAGCTCGTCGATCGTCGACATGATCGAGCGCGACGCGCCCTTGACCGTGTAGTCGAGCGCGACGTTATTTTCCGCGCGTGGTTCGTTCATCACGTTGGCGAAAGGGTTTTTACGCGCCATGGCGGAAACCTTCCATCATGTTGAAAATGGTGTGGGTCACATGCGCCCCCATGCCCTGTGGATCAGGCCCTGGATCTCGAAATTGACGCCATCCATGCACTCGATCGCACGGTCATAAGTGCCGCGGGTGAAATTGTTGCGTTCCACTTCGTAGAGCGACTGCTTGGTGAGGCCGGCATCGGAGATCGCCGTCGATTTCAGCATCGGCTGCTGCAGGATTTCCTCCGCCAGCATCGACTGCATGAAGCCAAGCATCTGCGCCTGCGGCACGTCGGTCGGCTCGTAGCGGGTGATCAGGTAGCGCAGCCAGTCCATTTCAACATTGGCGCCGGCGCGCTTGATCGTCTTGGTGATATTGCCGAGCATCAGCAGGAACTGGCTCATCGACATCAGGTCGAGCATCTGCGGGTGGACGGTGATGAGTACCGACGTCGCGGCCGTCAATGCCGTCAGCGTCAGATAGCCGAGCTGCGGCGGGCAGTCGACAATGACGACGTCATAGCGGTCGTCGACATCGGCCAGCGCCTTGCCCAAACGGGTGAAGAAGCGCTTGCCCTCCACCGACGTCTGCATGGCAAGCGGCGTGTCGTACTCGTATTCCTGCAATTCGAGATTGGCGGGAATGATGTCGAGATCCGGGAAATTGGTTTCCTGGATGATATCGCGGATCGATTTGCGCTCGTCGTCATAGCGGATCGCATCGTAGAGCGACGGGTTCTTGTCGAGTTCAGGCTGGAAGCCGTGCAGCGCCGAGAAGGAGGCCTGCGGGTCGAGATCGACGCCGAGAACCCGGTGGCCGGTCAGCGCCAGGTGCTGGGCCAGATGCGCCGCAGTCGTCGTCTTGCCGGAGCCGCCCTTGAAGTTGACGACGGCGATGACCTGCAGCTTGTCGCCCTCCTTGCGGTGGGGAACGTATTTCTTCGCATCCGACTTGCCGGTCTTGTCGAGATAGAAGCGCAGTTCGCGCATCTGCTCGCCGGTATAGAAGCGGCGGCCGCCGGTCGAGGTCGTCGGGGTCGGGCCCTTGCCTTCGAGCGACAGGCGCTTCAGATTGTTGGGGCTGACACCGAGATAATGCGCCACCTCGGCCATCGAGAACTTGCGCAGCGTCTTCTTGGCGTTCGGCGGAAACTTTTCCATCCGCAACTGGTCAAGGCGACGCGAGATCTCTGCTCCCTGGAGCAGGATCTTTTCGTCGAACTCGAAAGACGGCAATTTCGAATAGGCGTTCATGGCGAGACCATTCTGGCGACAAAATAGGTGGTTTTGCAAAACTGTCGCCAGTATCCCCTAAATTCGCCGCCTGACAAGCGCCGTAGACGGCACCCGGATGCCGAAAAACAGCCTTCCGAATATTCAGAACTGATAATTACACTATATTTTTCAATACCTTGTCAGATCACCCCAATGTTCCATGGGAGAAGCAGTTTCCGGTGTACTATCGTGACTGCAACTGTGTCGCTAAGCGCCAGAACGACAAAACCGCTGCATGTGACCGGCAAGCTGGCAGTGATTCGGGAATCAGTGCCGACTCGCAACCGGCCGGCGGCGCGGCATCGCGCCTGTCGGTTTTCCCATCCGCGGCGAATGCCTGCCCGATCCTCACCTGCGTGAAAACCGTTCCGTATCCGTGCCCGATGCGCTATGGGCGTGGCAACAGAGACACGACATTCAGGCGGGCATCATCATGCTGATCAAGCAAAGCGACTATCACCGTATCTACCGGGTCATCAACAGCCTGCTGATCAATGAGCGTGCCGATGCGGCCAGCGCCAGCATGTATTTCAGCACATTCGGCGCTTTCATCCTGAACCAGCATTACAAGGTCAAGGCGGTGCCGAAGGGCGGGCTCGCTGCCTACAATCTCGGCGGCGCCATGCTTCTCTTCGGCGATCAGCGCGAGGACGGCTACGTTTCAGGTGCCGGCGAGAACTTTCATTGCTGGGTAGAGGCCGACGGCTGGGCAATCGATTTCATGGCGCCGGCATTGGCCCAGAGCGCCGCCCATCTGGGTGTGCCGGCAAAGATGTTCCAGCGCCCGCTCTCGGCCATGGCGCCAAGCATCAACGATCTCGGCCAATCCGGCGATTTCTTCTACCAGGCTGAACCGCAGGCGATGGCCGCCCGCTTTGCCGACTGGCAGAAGCACGGCATGATCGGCGACCTCGCCAGCATTGCCGCCAGCTGGTTCCGCAAGACGCCGCGCGCCATGCCGAATGCGATCACCGTCAGCTCCGGCAAAGGCGATGATAAGGGTGCACCGGCTTCGGTGCCGCTGATCGGCACCGCACTCAGCGGCAGCTGGTAGTCCGGCCCCGGCGTCCCTCAGAACACGACGGGATGGGTTTTTCCGGTCTGAACGTTGACCAGGCCCTGGGGTGCATGATCGCTCGGTGCGACGAGCACCCAGCGCCACGGGGCGCAGGTGAGGGTGGCGAACGCCAGCCGTTCCGGGAAACCGGGTGACCAGCGCGGATGGAAGGTCGGCTCGAACATCCAGTCGATCTTTTCAGCGGCCGCATAAAGCGCCTGCATCTCTTCATGCAAGGCCTCGGCCGGGCGACAGCTCATCAGGCCGGCCACTTCGTAGCGGACGCGGGCGGTAACCTCGCCGCGGTCGACCAGCGCCCAGCCGCCGTCGTTTTCGGCCACCGCGTTGACGGCCTTCGCCATCGCCTCGTCGGAGGAGCCGACGCACCAGATATTGTGCTTGTCATGGGCCATAGAGCAGGCGAGCGCCGTCTCGGGCGTCGAAGGGCCGCACCCGAGCCAGAACATCCTGGAAACACCCGCGGTGCCGGAAAAGCGGTCGATAACCGAAAATTTGGTGATGTTGCGGCTTTCGTCGCGCTGCACGAGACCGTCCCTCACCGGCAGTTCGAAGGTGAGAAAATCATCATCCCAGTGGAACGGCCGCAGAACGGCAGCCGTCATCGTTTCGCGGCCCGGTTCCGCCTCGATGACGAAGTCTTCTGCCTCGAGCCTACGACCGATATTGATCGTCTTCGTCGCCCATTCGGGCCAGTCGATGCGCGGCACGTGCGGAAGATAGGTCTTGCCCTCGGACACCTGGCGCCCATCGGCCCAGACCTTGGCGATCTCGAATGTCTCGATATCCGACAGAAGCACGATATCGGCATAGCGGCCGGGCGCGATCGAACCGACCCATGGCGTGAGGCGCATGTGGCGGGCAGGATTGATCGTCACGCACTGGATGGCGATTTCCGGCGCAAGTCCCGCTTCGATCGCAAGGCGGACATTGTAGTCCGTCGCGCCAAGTTTCAGCGTATCGGAGGCCGAGCGATCGTCGGTCGTCAGCGCGATCTGCGACCAGTCGGAAAGGCCGCGATCGAGCAGGCCCCTGATGACCTCCGGCAGGCTGTGCGGGCGAAGCTCCATGAACAGGCCGTGGCTAAGCTTGTCCCAGAACTCCTCGACCGTCCAGGCCTCGTGATCGGAGGCAAGCCCAGCTGCGGCAAAGGCGTTGATGGTCGGCAGGTCGCGGATGCCGGCGGCATGGCCTTCCACCACCGCGCGCTTTTCGAACGTCGCCCGGATCATGCCCCAGAGCCGGTCGTAGGACGGGTTTTCCGGGTTCCACACGGCCGGCCAGTCCATCACCTCGTCAAGACCGGCGGTCATCAGGCTCTGCTGCAGAAAGGCCTTCTGCTCGTCATAGCCGAGATGGCCGCCGCCATGTTCATATGCGGTGGGCGGCACCGCCGAACCGGGCAGTGGGAAAATCTTCAGCGGCGAGCCGGCCTGCCGCGCCTTCAGCCAGAATTCCAGCGTCTTCCCACCATTGACATTCGAAAACTCGTGGCTCGCCTCGCAGGTCCAGGTATTGCCGCGCGGGAGCACGAGGGCTGCTTCCCATTCGGGCGTAAGATGCGAGCTTTCGATATGCTTGTGCACTTCGCCGAGCCCCGGCACGGCGGCAAGATCCGGCTCGTGGACACGGCTTTCCACCTCGCCCGGATAGCTGCCAGCACCGCCGACATAGGCGATGCGACGATCCTTGATGATGATTTCCTGATCCGACAACCAGGTGCGGGTGGCGACATCGAGGAGTTTTCCGACGCGCAAGGCAACGTCCGCTTTTTCCTTGCCGAGCGCCACGAGCGTAAGCCGCTGGCGGATCCTGATCTCGTTGGCAGCCTCGATGGCGGTGTCTTCGATCGTCGTCTTAATCATGTCATGCCTCTGCCCTGCGGGACCGAACGCTCCCTCAGGCGAGGCTTACAGCGCGGCGTAAGCCGTCTGCAAGCCTCTGACCACCATCATGGTGGCTGGAAGGCATGGGTATGCACGATTAGACAAACGTCAAATAAAAAATGTAATTTAGGCTCACGTTAAGTTGAGTCTCGCCTGTGATTGCGCCCCAGGGACGAAATTCGGCAACTGGATACCTATCGGATGCTCCGCATAGCCTCGACGAACTGTTTCGCCTTGGCCGCTACGACCAGCGAATCATCGCCAGGTTTGTAAAGCGAGCCACCGATGCCGAATCCGGCGGCACCGGCATCGACAAAGGCCTTCATGTTGTCCGGCGTGACACCGCCGACGGCCAGAACCGGAATATGCTTCGGCAGAACAGCCTTCCATGCCTTGATGACGACGGGCGGGATGGCTTCGGCCGGGAAAGCCTTGACGCCGGTAGCACCGGCAGCGATGGCCGCGAAGGCTTCGGTCGGCGTGGCAACGCCCGGCAGGCTTATCATGCCCTTCGCCACGCTTGCCTCGATGACCGCGGGATTGGCATTCGGCGAGATGATGACGTTGGCGCCCGTGGCCGCCACATCGGCAACCTGCGCCGGCGTCAGCACGGTACCGGCGCCGATCAGCGCCCTGTCGCCAAACCGCTTCTGCAGCATCTCGATGCTCTTCAGCGGTTCGGGTGAGTTAAGCGGCACCTCGATGATCCGCCATCCGGCCTCGATCAAGGCCTCGCCGATCGGCTCGGCTTCCTCCGGCTTGATGCCGCGCAGGATGGCGATGAGATTGCATGCATTGAGAGCGTCGAGAAAATTCATCGGGACATCCTTATTTCGTCAATTGCAATTGGCCGGCAATCAGCTGGACACCGCGTTTGGCGGCATCCGGCTGGCTTGGCGCGACGGTCAGATCAAACAGCGGCGCCACGCGGCCGTAACGGCTGTTCAGCACATTATTGCCGACAATGCCGATCGCCTCGCCGGCAATGAGCCAGCCGGCGGCGCGGGCCTGACGGAATTCCGAGCCTATGACGAGGCCGGAAACATAATCGCCGATATCCTCCGGCTTGAGTTCCCCGGCGAGGATGCCCGTGCGGGCGGAAAAGACGGAGGAGAGGAAGGCATCGGCCGCGCGGGCATCGCTTGCCGCGAACTCTGCACCCCGATCGAAGGCTGTCCAGATCGGCTCGGCGCCGGGAACCGGATCCTGTGCCTTGGCGATGAACGAATGCCGGGTCAGCAGCGAAAAGATTTCGCCCGTCGCGTAGGTCTGGAACCCGGCGATTCGGCCGGCCTCGACACGCGCCCATTTGCTGTGTGTGCCGGGCAGGACGACGGTAAGGTCCTTGTCGAGGCCGAAGCCGACTATCTGGGTTTCTTCGCCGCGCATGACATCCGGAAACGGCTTTGCGGCGGGATCGCGCATGCCGGGCAGGAACGTGATGACGGCGCCGTTCTGCAATGTCAGTTGCCGGGTGCCTGCGGCAAGTTCCACAAGGCCCGCGGGTGCATCGACGTAAGGGACCTCGATCCAGCCGTTGCGGCTGGTGATCATGCCGGAGGCGATGACGGGAAGGGGACCGTGATCGGCAAACCACGAACCGACGGTCTCCATCAGCGCCGCCTCGAAGGCGCCGTCCTTGACGAACTGGATGCCTCCGCTTGTCGTATCACGCATATCGAGCGTGTCGCCCGCTTCCGAGACGAGTGCCGCGCGCAGCGAACTCGTGCCCCAATCGAGAATGATCGACACAGGCTTTGGCATGAAAGACATTCCTCCCGAAATTCAATGCGCCCCTCGATAGCGCGAGGCCGGGTGGCTGTCGAGTGCGATTGCTGGTTAAGTCATACTTATGGATGATGAGGGCTATTCTTCAGAAGCCTTGGAACAGGAAATCCGTGGCCGCGATGATTTCATCCCGCCTGCCGGAGAGGTCCACTAAAGTTTCGCCCAGCAGTTTCCTGGGCAATGACGCCATCGACGGAATGAGGATCATATACGAGAGCCCGCCTATCTCGACTCGGGGAGTCAGCAGCGCGAAAATCTGTGTGACTTCAGGAAGCGGCACGACCGGTGCCACGACACGTGTTCCCAGCGTATCCAGCATATCGGCCTGCAGATCCAAGACCAGGCCGGTGCGCCCGTTCAGACGGTGGATGTGGAACCGAGCCATCAGAACATGCGGTATTCTTCGAGCGGGATACCGTTCTCTTCCACATATTTGTTGTAGGCCTCGATCGCCTCCGCATTTTCTTCAAGCCAGCGACGCTCACGCTCGATCTTGACAGCCTTGGCGATACCCTCCTCGGCCGCGCGGGAGATATTGATGTCGAGTTCTCGCGCCTGGTCAAGCAGTTCGGCATCAAGCGAAAGGTTAGCGGCCCTGCGGGATGCGGTCGGCATGTTCAACCTCCGGGTCATGCGCAAAGTATATGCGCATCGGCAACGAACTCAAGCGATATGGAAAAACGGCCCCTCGCGGGTCAGGCGAGGGGCCAAAAGGCTGGAAAGTCAGAAATGAAGCTCGGTAAGCTTCAAGCCGATAAAAGCATGAATACATTAGAAGGTCATCACCCAAACTGGTGAATAGATTGCATTCGCAAAAATACTCAGCCCAGGGTTAGGACGGACAGCGGTATTATCGTAACCGTGACGGCGAAACAGATGATCGCCGTCCTGATGAACCGGGTCCGGCGGAATTTTCGTTCATCCCACTCGTAGGCCATGTTTCTCCCTTGTCATGAGAAGAACCGGCAGAGCGGCGGGCTTTGCCGGTTCTTCTTAAGCCTTCGACATTGCGAAGACGAGCGTGTGTTACGAACCGAAACTTGCGCGACGCAGGTTCAACCAGTCCGCGTTGAGGCGCGCCTACACACTTGATTACACGTCCGTATCCAGGATGCAGCACTGTTCCGCAAGCGGCACGAGAACCGCCCTGTCGCCCGGCTCGAACAGTTCTGAAAGCGCACTGTTGGCGGTGATTTCGCCGGCAGCCGTATCGCATTTGTACTGGTAGGCGCGACCAAGATAGGTGCGGGTACCAAGTGTTGCCGGAAGACCTTCGCCCGAGCGGCGAACACTCAGACCATCGGGCCGGGTCGCCAGAACGAAGGCATTCTTGATCGGCCCGAAGACATCCTGCGAGAGGTGCAACTGCGCGCCGCCGGCCGCTTCCGCCGTCACCGACGCGCCGTTCCTGGCAACGACCTTCATCGAAATGAGGTTTTCGAAGCCGACGAATCGGGCAACGAAGGCGTTGGCCGGCTTCTGGTAGAGAACTTCCGGCGTATCGAGCTGCATGATTCGCCCGGCATTCATGATCGCCACACGGTCGGAAATAGAAAAAGCCTCCTCCTGGTCATGGGTGACGTAGAGCGAGGTGGTGCCGTTCGCCTTTTGCAGCTGACGGATCTCGACGCGCATGTCCACCCGCAGTTTCGCATCGAGGTTGGAGAGCGGTTCGTCGAACATCAGCAGCGGTGGCTCGATGACGAGAGCACGGGCAAGCGCCACGCGCTGCTTCTGGCCGCCGGAGAGCGCGCCCGGCAGGCGGTCGGCGAGGTTGGCAAGGCCGACGCGCTCAAGCATCGCCGTTGCGCGCTTGGCCCGGTCGGCGGTGGAGACGCCGCGCTGCTTCAGGCCGAAGGCGACATTCTCCTCGACGGTCAGATGCGGGAAGAGCGCATAATTCTGGAAGACGAGGCCGATATCGCGCGCATGGGCGGGGAGGGTGGTGAGGTCACGGTTGCCGAGGCGGACCTGACCGGATGTCGGCGCGAGGAAGCCGGCCACGATACGCAGTGTCGTCGTCTTGCCGCAACCGGACGAGCCGAGCAGGGAGACGAGTTCGCCGGCGGCGACAGAGATCGACAGGTCTTTCAGAACCTGGGTCTGGCCGTAATGGGCGGAGAGATTTTCGATGGTGAGCGATACGGTCATGGGATCGGTCGATCTGCCTATTTTGTCAGGAAGGTGAGGCCCAGCGTCTTTTCGACGATGGCCATGACACCGACGGTCACCAGCATCAGGAGCACGGAGACCGAGGCGATGGTCGGGTCGAAGAACTGTTCCATATGAGCGAGGATCTGGATCGGCAGGGTGGAAATGCCGGGCCCCGTCAGGAAGACCGAGATCGACACGTCGTTGATCGAGGTGATGAAGGCGAGGATGAAGGCGGCGATGACACCGGCACGGATATTCGGCAGCACGACCGTCATGAAGGTCTTCCATGGCGGGCAGCCGAGGCTGATCGCCGCTTCTTCGACCGAGAAGTCGAAGGCGGCGAGCGACGCACCGACGACGCGCACCGAATAGGGCAGGACCAGCAGCGCATGGCCGATAATCAGGCTCGGATAGACCGGCAGGCCGAGGCCGATGGTAATCGACTTGAGCAGCGAGAAGCCTAAGACGATTTCCGGCACCAGAATAGGCAGGACGAACAGGGTCCCGAGCCATTTCGGCAGGCCGGCGCGATATCGGTTGAGCGCGTAAGCCGCCGGAATTCCGATCAGAAGCGACAGCCCCGTGCCGAGGATCGCCACCTGAAAACTGGTGATCGCCGTGTTGCGGAAGGCTGCAATCTCGAAAATATTTGCGTACCAGCGCAGGGTCAGTCCCTGCGGCGGGAAGGTCAGATACGTCGTATCGCTGAGCGATGCCCCGACGATAATGACAAGCGGCGCCAGCAGAAACAGGAAGGCGAGGATGGCGAAGGCGCCGAGCAGCGGATGAAGACGGGCTGTCATGTCTTTACACCGCCATCGGATTGAGACGCCGCGCCATGCGGCTCATGATCGATACGATGGCGATGGTAATGACCACCATGATCGCCGCAATCGTTGAAGCACCGACCCAGTCGAACGTGACCATGGCGCGTTGGTAGAGAAGCGTCCCCATCATCATCATCTGCTCGCCGCCCAGAAGTTGCGGGGTGGCGTAGGACGTGAAGCTTCCGGTGAAGACAAGCACCGCACCAACGATGAGACCGGGCACCGCGAGCGGCAGGATGACTTGAAAGAACGTGGCGATCGGCTTTGCACCGAGCGAGGCGGAGGCTTCCACGACATCGCGCGGGATGGCTTCGAGAACCCCGGTCAGGGTCAGGATCATCAGCGGCACGAAGAGATAGACCATCGCGATGATGACCGAGCCTTCGGTGTAGAGCATCGACAGCGGTTCAGAGATTATGCCGAGTGACAGAAGCGAGCTGTTGAGAATGCCGTTCTTGCCGAGGATGATGAGCCACGCGAATGAGCGCACGACGACACCGGTCAGCAACGGGAAGACGGCGGCAATGATGGCGATCGACTTCAGCCGGCCTGGCATCTGGGCGATGACATAGGCGGTGAGGAAGCCGATGACGAGCGAGATCGCCGTCGTGATAAGGGCGATGCGCAGCGTGCGGTAAAGAATGCGGGTGCGGAAACCGCTGTTGAAGAAGGCGGAATAGGTGGAGAAGATGCCCTTCGGCTCGCCGAATGTGGTGGCGATCGTCAGAAGAACGGGGATGACGAGCAGCGCCACGACGAGGATCGTCGCCGGCATCGTCAGGCCCCATTTGGTGAATTTGTTCATTGATTGTGTATCTCTCTCGGTCGCCGCGGCCCTTCATCCGTCTGCCGGCACCTTCGCCCCGTAATGACGGGAAGAAGGACACGTGTGGCGACCTTTCATTCCCCGCTGACGCTTGAGTGTGGCACGTCCCCTCGCCCCGCGTGCGGGGAGAGGTTCAGGGTGAGGGGCAATTACCTGACGATGACCTTACTGCGCGAACAGCTCGTTCCACTGGTCGATCCAGTCGGTCTTGGCTTCGTTCATCTTGGAATAGTCGATGCGCGACAGGCTGTTGACCTGATCGGCGCCGTAGGTCCACATCTTTGCCTGCTCCGGCGTCAGCTCGACCTTGGTATTGATCGGCGCATCGACACCCTGTTCGGCTTCCTTCTGTTGCACGTCCTTCGACAGCACGAAGTTGATGAACTGGTAGGCAAGCTCGACGTTTTCCGAACCCTTGGGAATGTTCACGGTGTTGACCGTGGCGATATCGCCGTCGGAGAGCGTCGCCCAGACCATGGTCGGTACGGCTGCCTGCATCGAGGCGAGCGTGAAATCCTGGGCGATCGCCACGCGCACTTCGCCGGTGGAAATGAGGTTTACCAGTTCGGAGCCGGTATTGTAGTTCTTCACCACATTCGGCTTCAGCTCCTCGATGGCGCCGAAGGCTGCCTCGCTGTCCTCGAATGCGTCGGTTTCCGCGTGCTTGCCGGCCTGCATCACGACCATCGGTCCGGCCGTCGTGGTGATACCGGGCAGCGAGATGGATTTTTCCAGATCGGCGCGCCACAGGTCGTTCCAGGAGGTGATCGGTGGCTGGACCTTGGCACTGTCATAAACGATGCCGACGCGACCGATCGTATAGGCAGGGCCGTAATTGCCCTGCGGCTGACGGCCGAGTTCGTAGATCTCCGAAAGGTTAGGGATTTTCGCCGGATCGATCTCAAGGAACTGGCCCTGCTCGATGCCGAGCTGCGAGAAGCTGTCGGAGAGATAGATCACGTCGACGCCCTTGCCATCGCGCAGGCGCAGCTTGTTGAGGCGGTCGGCGTTGTTTCCCGTCTCGAAAACGATGTCGCAGCCGCAGATCTTCTTGAACGGTTCGATGATGTTGGCGTTCATCTTCTCGCCGTTATAGCCCCACCAGGAAATGGTAAGCGTCTTCGACTGTGCGCTCGCGGATGCCGTGCCGCAAAGCGTGACGATGGCGGCAAGAGCCGAAGCGCGGAGCAGACGGGACATATTCACGGGACAACGACCTTTCGGGATACCGGTGGGCCGGGCATTCTCCCCGGCGATCGGCAGGAATTCTATTTTTTGTGCGCTTGCCTCGCAAGCCTGATTGCCGGGCACTCCACGGATTTACCCCCCGCCGGCCGATTTTCTCCGAAAAAGCCTCTTGCAGCTCTAGTGACTAGAGGTCTTATGGAAGGCACTCGATGCAAAAGGCGGAGGGTGACATGACGGACGCAACGGCAACACGACAGGCTCGCTACAAGGTTGGCGGCATGGATTGCGCAAGCTGCGCGACGAAGATCGACACGGCGGTCCGGCGCTTGCCGGGCGTCGAAGACGTCTCGGTGTCGGTCGCCGCCGGCACGTTGACGGTGAGCCATAACGACAATGCCGATCTTCCCGCGATGGAGAAGAAGGTGTCGGGGCTGGGCTACTCATTGCGTGCCCTGGGAGCGAAAGGGCGGGCTAACCCATCGTCTGCCTCCATGCCGGAAAATTCAGCAGCGCACCAACTTCACCACACGCATGGACCCGATTGCGGCAGGGACAACCATGTTCACCACCGCCCGCACGGGCAAGGCAATCACGACCATGACCATGAAGAGATAGAGGGGCTGCATGGCCACGACCACACCCCGATGGACGGGCCGTGGTGGGCGTCGAAAAAGGGCAGGCAGACGATCGGCACCGGCCTGGCGCTCGTCGTTGCCTATGGCTTCGGCCACCTGCTGCCGGCCTATGATGGCCTGTTCTTCACCGCCGCGATGCTGATCGGCCTTGTCCCGATCGCCCGCCGTGCGGTGATGGCGGCGCTCGCCGGCACGCCGTTTTCGATCGAGATGCTGATGACCATCGCTGCCGTCGGCGCCATCATCATCGGCGCCACGGAGGAGGCCGCCGCCGTCGTCTTCCTGTTTCTGGTCGGCGAGCTTCTGGAAGGGGTTGCGGCCGGCAAGGCGCGGTCAAGCATCCAGAGCCTGGCGGCGCTCGTGCCGAAAACGGCGCTGGTCGAGGAAAATGGCAAGACACGCGAAGTTCCTGCGGCAAGCCTCAGGGTCGGGTCGATCATTCTCGTGCGGCCGGGCGACCGGATATCGGCGGACGGCACGATCGTGGCTGGGGAAAGCGCAATCGACGAGGCGCCGGTAACGGGCGAAAGCACACCGGTGACCAAGGAGGAGGGCGATAGCGTCTTCGCCGGCACGATCAACGGCGACGCAGCATTGCGCGTCCGTGTCACTGCCGCGGCCGAAGACAACACGATCGCCCGCGTTGTGCGGCTTGTCGAAGAGGCACAGGAGAAGAAGGCACCGACCGAGCGGTTCATCGATCGGTTTTCGCGCTATTACACGCCGGCCGTGGTGCTGGTCGCGGCCCTCGTTGCAATCCTGCCGCCCCTGCTGGCCGGGGCTGACTGGGGTGCATGGATCTACAAGGGCCTGGCGATTCTCCTGATCGGCTGCCCCTGTGCGCTGGTGATCTCGACACCGGCTGCAATTGCCGCCTCCCTGTCGTCGGGTGCGCGGCGGGGCCTGCTGCTCAAGGGCGGTGCCGTGCTCGAAACGCTCGGCAAGGTGACCGCCGTCGCCTTCGACAAGACCGGCACGCTTACATCCGGCAAGCCGCAGGTGACCGACGTAATCGCCTTTGGACGCAGTGCGGATGAAGTCCTGACGCTTTCCGCAGCGCTCGAAACCGGCTCCAGTCATCCGCTGGCGCTGGCAATTCTCGCCAAGGCCGCAGACTATGAACTCGACATTCCGAGCGCCGACGGTGCGAAGGCGCTGGGCGGCAAGGGCGTGACGGCGGTTGTCGGGGGCGAGGAGATCTTTCTCGGTTCACCCAAGGCCGCGGCCGAACGGGTGGCGCTACCAATGGCGCATTCACGCCGGATCGCGGCACTCAACGACGAGGGCAAGACCGTCTCGGTGCTGATCGCCAATGGCGTTCTGGCCGGTGCGATCGCCATGCGCGACGAGCCACGCGCCGACGCCAAGCTCGGCTTGCAGGCATTGACGGATGCCGGCGTAAGAACCGTGATGCTGACCGGCGACAATGCCCGCACGGCAGCTGCGATCGGTGCAGACCTCGGCATAGAAGTGCGCGCCGAGCTGATGCCGGAAGACAAGAGCCGCATCGTCGGCGAGTTGCAGCGCGAAGGCTTCGTCGTCGGCAAGGTCGGCGACGGCATCAACGATGCGCCCGCACTTGCGGCAGCAGACGTCGGCATCGCCATGGGAGGCGGCACGGACGTCGCGCTCGAAACGGCCGATGCGGCCGTACTCCATGGCCGCGTCTCAGACATCGCCGCAATGATCGCCTTGTCAAAGAGGACCATGCGCAACATCTGGCAGAACATCACCATCGCGCTGGGGCTGAAAGCTGTATTTCTGGTGACGACGATCATCGGCGTTACCGGCCTGTGGCCGGCGATCCTTGCCGACACCGGTGCAACGGTTCTGGTGACGATCAACGCGCTTCGTCTGCTGCGTCGCTAGAGCATGGCTTGCGTGCATCGAGCCGCCAGCAATGCTCCAGCTCCCTGATGCTACGCAATTCCGGACGCAGAACCGGTTCCGATTTTTGGTCGAATTACGCTGGATCTCAGGCTCTCAGCCGCGCCGGTGCGTCGGAGCTTTCCACAAGGGATGATGGCAGTTCCATCTCATCGGCGCGCACGACGCGGCCACGGCCAAAAGCCTTGGCGTGATAAAGGGCGGCATCTGCAGCGCCGAGTACGATATCCAATGTCACGCTCCCCTTGTCGACATGGCGGATGCCGAAGGACGCGGCGATGCAGAGCTGGATATCCGAAAGCTCGACCGGCGCCAGAAGTGACGCAGACAGCCGGCGGCAGATCTGTTCGGCCTGCTGCGACGTCACATCCGGCATGAGCACGACGAACTCGTCGCCGCCAAGGCGGAACAGCCGGTCGTCGACACGGATACCGGCCTCGAGACGCGTCGCCACCACCTTCAACAGCTCGTCGCCAAACGCGTGACCGTGGGTATCATTGACCTGCTTGAAGCCGTCCAGATCGAGACAGACGACGGCCAGCGAGCCTTGCGCGCTCATGGCCTTGAACGCCGGCTCCAGCAGCGAACGGTTGGAGAGCCCGGTGAGGAAATCGTGGGTTGCCGCGTGGCGCATCTGCCTCTCGCGCGTCACCAGAGTGTTGGCGGCATTGCGCGAAACGCTCAGCATGAAGATTGCCGCGGCGAGCAACAGCGCGCCGACGGTCGCAATCAACGGCAATGCGCTGTAGAGCATGTCGCGGGCAGGCGTCAGTGGCAGCCAGGAGAGAACCTTTGCCTCGCCGCCCGGACCGACGGCGATCTCGGCGCGCGCACGGTCGGCCTGAACATCCGCCAGCGGGCTGATGCGTGCATCGTCGAGAAGGAACCGCGTGCCGAAGAAATCCTCGAGGCTGCCGTCGATAGGCATGGCGGTGACCAGCACCGGCGCACGCTCGCCCTTGGTATTCGCCGTGCCGAAATCGGGCTGAAAGAGGGATGCCGTCATCAGCACCGCATCGTCGCCGAGTACTTCGATACGGCTGATTGTAACCGGCTTGGGAATTCCAGGCTCGCTGCGGCCAAGCTCGCGGCCGCGGACGTCGGCGACAAGGGTCGAGGCATCCGCGAGGATGGCATCAGCACCGCGCCTGAAGAAACGGCGTTCCCTGACCCCGTCTTCGGTCCGCGAATAGATCAGCTTGTCGGCGCTGTCGACCACCGCGACGAAGCGGGTGCGGGACGTGCCGATAAGCGAAGCGCCGATATTGCGATCGGTCCATTCGAAATCGAAACTGTTGTCGATCCGGGCGATGGATTCGTCCCAGATCGTCCAGGCCGTCAGCGAGAACTCGATATCGCTGATCCACAAATCGATGTTCCGCTTCACCAGCGTCTCGTGCCGTTCCCGCAGGGCGGCGTCTATCTGGGCGATCCCCAGATAGGGAATGGAAGCCATTCCGGCGATCAGCACGGCGAGCGCGATGATTGCCGGAGCAACGAGCTTGAGCTGGATAAAGCGCATCCGGGCGCGACCTTCGGGGAAAAGAGTACCGTAATGGCGGGTACTATCCGGCAACAGTTCTTACGATGATCTTAGCGCCGGCGCGCTTTCGTCAGATAATTATGGGATATTTTATAAGCGCTATCGAAATAATCCGCCGCAGCCGGAGGGCGGTCACGACTCGTAAAGATTGCATTTAGGATTGTTCGGTAAGGTCCTGTTAGTGAATTCACGCCCTTTTGGTCTTGCGTACGGGTTGTCATGCGTCTTCCAGCAGTTACTTCGGTCATCCTTGCCGCATGTCTCGGCGTGTCAGGCTGTACATCGAGCTCCGGCCCGGAGGCCGCCCTGACGGTTCCGCCGGCGTCTGTGAAGACATCGCGCGTCGCCGCCCAGACGCCGATGAGCTTCCCTTCCGAAAGCATACCGGATGTCGATCCAACCCCGGTTGCCGCCATCACGCCGCCAGCCGGCGTCAACGATCCGCATGAACTGGCCTGGAATGGCGGCGGAACTGAACAGACCCACGCGTTCGACGGCATGACCACGACGGTCGGCATGCCCGTACCCTCCGATCGACCGGTCGCAGCACTGCGGCCGGCGGTCAGCCCATTGACCGGCGGCCAGGGCTATCAGCGGCTCAAGGTCTACGGTCAGCGTTTCCGCGATGCCAAACCGATCAATTTCGGCAAGGTGGCACCGCGTCATTTCGCTGTTCACGGCGTCGACGTTTCCCGCTGGCAGACCGACATGGACTGGTCGACATTGCGCGGTCACGGTGCCAACTTCGCCTATATCAAGGCAACGGACGGCGGTGACCATATCGACCCGATGTTCAAGACCAACTGGCGGCGGGCGAAGGAAGCCGGCGTGCGCCGTGGCGCCTATCACTTCTTCTACTGGTGCCGCACCGCCGGCGAACAGGCGGACTGGTTCATCCGCAACGTGCCGCGCGATCCCGACGCACTGCCACCGGTGATCGATGTCGAATACAATCATCTTTCAAACTGCAAGATGCGCCTGTCGACGGAGCGCGTGCTCGAAAAGATGCAGGTGTTCATGGACAAGCTGGAGCGTCATTACGGCCAGCGCCCGGTCATCTATACCGCCCCGGATTTCTACAAGGACCACCTGCGCGGCCAGTTCCGTGACTATCCGTTCTGGCTGCGTTCGGTCGCGGCGCATCCGTCGAAGGTCTACCCGGATCGCAAATGGGTGTTCTGGCAATATTCCGGCTCGGGGCTGTCGCAGGGCGTCGACGGCAAGATCGACCTGAACGTCTTCAACGGCGGCGAGGAAGCCTGGCATAACTGGGTTTCGCGCAACACGCCGGGCGGCAGCGCTATGGCGGCCCGCTGACGGGCCGCCCGCTTCTCGGATAATGCCGTCAGTTGCCGGCAGGTTCAGCCTGGTCGAGATCGATATGCGCGACGACGGACATGCCTGGAACAAGCCGTTCGAGACCCTGTTCGCCGGCATCGATGGCGATACGAACCGGGATGCGCTGGGCAACCTTGGTGAAGTTGCCAGTGGCATTATCGGATCTGATCACCGAAAATTCCGATCCTGTAGCGGGAGCGAAACGTTCGATATGGCCGGAGAACCGCTGATTGCCCAGAGCATCGACGGTGAACGTGACGACCTGGCCGGGGCGCATGCCGGCAATCTGTGTTTCCTTGTAGTTGGCAACCACCCAGACCTGCTGTGGCACCAGTGATGCGATCTGCGTGCCGGTCGAGACATATTGACCAAGACGACCGGCGACTTCGCCAAGCCTGCCGTCCTGCGGCGCGACGATCCGGGTGTTCTGCAGATCGATATCGGCCAGCGCAACCGCCGCCTTGGCCCCTTCGACCGTAGCTTCCAGAGACCGGCGATTGACGACGATCGTGTTGAGATCCTGCTCGGTCACCAGTTCCGCAGCATCGGCCTGATGGACGGCGGCCTGTGCCTGATCGAAGGCAGCCTTCGCCCTTTCGAAATCGCTCTGGGTCGAGACATTGCTTCTCAGCAGCGACTGGGTTCGGTCATACGAGGTCTTGGCTGCATTGAAGGCAGCCTGGGCGCTCTCGATCGCCGCCTTGGCGGAAACGATCTGCGCTTCGGCCGACTTGCGGCTCTGTTCCGAATTGGCGAGCGCCGCTTCGGCCGACGCCAGCGTTGCCTTGGCCTGCTCCAGTCTCTGGACGTAGATGCGGTCGTCGATGCGGGCGATCAGGTCGCCCTTTGCGACCGTCTGGTAATCCTGCACCGGCACCTCGACGATATAGCCGGCGAGCTGCGGGCTGAGCAGCGTCACCTGACCGCGCACATAGGCATCGTTGGTCATCTCCACCGAACCGCGGAAGGGCGGCAGGTTCCAGACGTAAAGGACGACGAGCACGCCGACGATGCCGACGGCTGCAGCGATATAGGTTGCGATTGAGCGGAGTACTGGTTTCATGGTCATCGACTTGTTCTAGAATTGGTTTCTTACGGCTCGTCTCGGGCAATGGCGCCCGGTCAGGCCGGATGGGGTACCTCGGCCGAGCGCAGCAGCCGGTGGCGATTGTTCAACAGGACGTGCAGGAGAAGCAGCACGATGGCTGCCACGGCCATGACGAATGTCGCGAAGAAGGCATCGTTGTAGGCCAGCACATAGGCCTGCTGCTGAACCCTTCCGGCGAAAAGACTGGTGGCCTGAATGCTGGCCTGGTGACCGTCCGCCGACTGGTGGCTGTAGGCGCCGACATATTGCTGGATACGCTGGGTCACCAGCGGATCGGTCGGCAGAAGGCGAGCCGTCAGGATCGCCGAGTGATATTTTTCCCGCCAGACGACGAAGGAGCCGAACAGGGCGCTGCCGATGAAGGCTCCCACCTTCTGCGTGAAGAGAAACACGGCAATGAAGCTGATCACGTAGGTGAGCCCCCTCTTAAGCGCTGCGGCAAACCCAACGGCCATCGCAGGCGGCAGGAAAAGCCCGCTGCCGAACGCGATCATCGACTGACTGAGATACATCTGTTCCGGCCGCGTCAGCACGGTCGAATAGCTGTCCATCAGCGTGCCGGCGGCAATCAGCATCAGCGCCAGAAGGTGGATTGCTGCCTCGCGGCCCGGTTTCATCACCACCGCGCAGAGGAGGCCGGACGCGACGCTGGCAATCAGGATCAGCCAGTAGAGACCGGCCATCTGTTCGTTGAACAGACCGATCTGGCGGAAGAAATTGATCGCCCCGGTCTGCTGCTCGGTCAGAAGAATACGGAAGACCAGCAGCACGCCGGCGAAATGGACGATCTCCCAGGAGCCGATCCAGCGCACGTCGATCAAATTGTTGCGGCGGTTGAGTTCGAGCATGATCATCGCCACGCCGGTGACGATCGCAACGATCAGCACCCATGCCAGCCAATCCGCCTCCAGCCACCAATAGAGCCGGCCCATGGTGAAGAAGACTGCGAAACACCCCATGGATGTCGCCACCAGCGCATAGCTCACGTAGTCCATCGTCGAGATCACCTTGGCACGCGGCGGCGAGGTGAGTGGCAGGACGTAGATGAGGCCGAAGACGATCAGCGCCAACCCTAGTTCGAGCAGATAGAGCCCGCGCAGGTCTTCGAGGTCGAGAAGCGACGGCGACACGAGGCCTGCAATCGGGGTGGAGAGCGACAGGCCGATCAGCGCCAGACAGAGGCCGATATTGAGTTTCCTCTCCGGCGGAAAGATCTCAAGCATATACAGGAAGGCCATCGACGAGATCGGTGCGGCAGCGGCGCCCGCGAAGAAACGCAGGGCTATGCTGAGGCCGAGATCGTTGACCCACAGATGCGCCAGGCTGATGATCACATAAGGGATTATGGCAAGCTCGCAGAAATTGCGGATGCCATACTGGGTGCGAACCTTGAACAGGAACAGGCCGAGGCTGGCATTGGGAAACAGATAGGCAGCCATCAGCCATGCGGCTTCGTTCTGTGTCGCCTCAAGCGGGCCGGAAATCTGCGGCAGATTGGTGGAGATCAGCGATGTGCCGAGACCCTGCATCACGGCGGCGGTGAGCGAGGTCAGTGCATAGAGCAGGGCGATCGGCAGCGGCTTGCGCACGAAAGGCGGTGGACCGGCGGGTGCCGGAACCTGAGCGGGCGTGTGTGCTTCCACCGGCTTCGCCGCATCGACGGGTGCCGGCACATTGCCTTCACTCTCGGCCTGAGAATTTGCCTGAGACTGGGCCAGCGACGCCGACAGCGCCTTTTGCTGCTCTTGTGTGTCGCGATTGTCAGACATCGCTCTCTTCCAGCTTCGAAACATTCGCCGAAATCGTCTGCAGCAGACGAATGCCTTGCTGCAGGTCTGCTTCTTCGACGCCGTCGAAGAAGCGATGACGGATCTGGTCGGCCAGCGTGCGCACGAATTCCGCCTGTTCGCGGCCGTGCTCGGTCAGGACGATCAGCTTGACCCGCCGATCACCCGGATCGGGCCGTCTTTCGATAAGGCCGTTCTCTTCGAGACGATCGAGGAGGCGCACCATCGTCGCCTGTTCAAGCTCGAGTTCGCAGGCAAGTTCGCTCTGCGTCATGTTCTGCCGTCTGGCCAGCCGGAATAGCGCGCGCGCCCTCGGATAGGTCAGGCCATGGGCGGTCACCTGCTGATTGAAGGCCGTGCGGATCTTCCGGCTGACCTTGGTCAGCTCTTCGAGATATTCGGATGCAGCCTGATCGGTATAGGACATAGTTAGCCCACTAAGTTTGTTTGCAGCATTAGTTAGCACCCAAACTATTCTGTTTCAATCTTGATGATCGGCAGGCCAGCCAATCCGATTTTGCATAGCTGTCGCGATCACGCGGGGCTGAGAGCAAAATGGGACCGACCAACAACGTCGCCACGACCTGAAGTGTTCCTCCGCCAAACGGCACCCAATGAGGGGCCTGCTTCGCGAGAAGCAGCGTGCGGATGGCACGGTGAGCAGCTTCACGATGCAATCACGGCGGTTTGAACCAATGAGAAACGGCTTAAAAAAACAACCGAAAATACATCTATCCCGTTGTTTTTGATCGCAATCCACCTCGCTGCGAAGATTTATGAACTGAAAGCAAAAGTGCTAGCGGGATTGGTGCACTAATCGCCACGCGAAGCCGACGATACCTGCATCACAACGCACACCGCCACCACCATGGATGCCGGTTGCAGAATGGCAATGCAAAGGATCGAGCATGACGTCTTCATCTGGCTGCAGCGGGCAGAAAAGCCGCGATGGCAGCAGATCACCGGCAATTCAGGCCAGCGCCGATCCAGCCCTCGGTGAAAACACCGGCGAAGAACGAAAGGGCTCCTTCATCTTCGCCGCCATCCGCCGACTGATCGATATACGCCCCGAAGAAGCCTCGGCACTCGCCTGGTCCTGGCTCTATGTCTTCTCGCTGTTCCTCGCCTATTACGTCCTTCGCCCGATCCGGGACGAACTGGGCGTGACCGGCGGCGTACGAAACCTGCCGTGGCTGTTCACCGGGACGCTGGTGGCGATGCTCGCCCTCAATCCACTGTTCGCATTTGCCGTGCGTCGATGGCCACGGGATCGCTTCATCGCCATCGCCTATCGGTTTTTCATCGCCAAGCTTGTCGTCTTCCTCGTACTGTTGACGATCGCGACGCCGGAACAGCACGTCTGGGTCGGCCGTGCCTTCTTCATCTGGGTTTCGGTCTTCAACCTCTTCGTCGTCTCGGTATTCTGGTCACTCATCGTCGACGTCTTCGATGCCGAGCAGGGCAAGCGGCTGTTCGGTTTCCTTTCAGCGGGCGCAACGCTCGGCGGCATTGCCGGCTCGACGGTGATATCCAGCCTTGTCGGCATTGTCGGGCAGAACTGGCTGCTGATTGCTTCGATCATCTGCCTGGAGGTTGCGGTGTTTGCCTCGCGCAGGCTCTCAAAGGCCACCGGCGCATTCCAGCAGTCCGGACGACAGGACCAGTCGAGCGAGATAGTCGGCGGCGGCATATTCGCCGGCATGAGCCATACATTCCGCTCGCCTTATCTGCTCGGCATCGCCCTGTTCATCATGTTCTACTCGATCACCTCGACGGTGCTCTACTTCCAGCAGGCGTCGCTGGCGGAGGCGAGCTTTACCGACCGAGCATCGCGCACCGCCTTCTTCGCCGACATCGACTTCTGGGTGAATGTCATCACACTCGTGTTCCAGCTGTTCCTGACGGGCAGGCTGCTCGGCTGGTTCGGTGTCGCCGCAACACTCGCCGTTCTGCCCTTCTTCAGCGTCGCCGGCTTCGCGCTTCTCGCCAGCTATCCTGTGATCGGCGTCATCATCGCGGTCCAGGTCGCAAGGCGCGTCAGCAACTTCGCGCTCGCAAGGCCGAGCCGGGAGATGCTGTTCACCGCGGTCTCGCGCGAGGATCGCTACAAGACGAAGAATTTCATCGACACCGTTGTCTACAGGGGCGGCGACCAGGTGGCCAGCTGGTCCTATGCCGGCCTTCTCGGCATCGGGCTCAGCATGACAGGTGTCGCCGTCGTCGCCATACCCATATCGCTCTGCTGGTTCGCCCTCAGCCTCTGGCTCGGGCGGCGGCAGCAGGCATTGAGCAAAAGCCAATCCGCTCAAACCCAAACGGCATCGGCAAGATCAAATCACGAGCATCACCAAGCCAACTCGCCGGCGGTCGCCTGATCGCTCGCACCCGCGCCCGCTGAAAAAGGGCGCGCACCGAAACCCAAGGAAGGAAGAATATACATGCAGATCTCCAGACGCTCGGCGCTCGCCGCCCTCGCAACCCTCGCCGCACTTCCGGTTATTGCCCCCCGGCGCGCCGATGCGGCGCCCATGCGCATCGGCGTAATCGGAGCCGGCTGGCTCGGCGGCACAGTCGGCAGCAACTGGGTCAAGTCCGGCCATGAAGTTCTGTTCTCTTCGCGCCACCCCGAAGAACTGGAAGCGATGGCGCGTGAACTGGGTTCGCGCGCTTCCGTCGGCACGCCGGCCGAGGCCGCCGCATTCGGCACCGTGCTGCTCTTTGCCGTACCCTATGATGCCATCCCCGATCTTGGCCGCAGCCTGTCCGCCCAGATTTCCGGAAAAGTCGTGCTGGATGCCTGCAATCCCCGCGCCGGCAGCAGCAATGCGCTGACGCGTGAGGCGGAAGCGAACGGCTTTGGCGAAACATCGGCCAAGTACCTGCCCGGCTCCCGTCTCGTCAGGGCTTTCTGCTCGGTCGACGCAACGGCGATCGCCGCATCCTATGATCGCCAAGGCGACAAGCTTGCCGTTCCCTTCGCCGGAGACGATGCCGACGCCATGGCCGTCGCTTCCCAGCTGGTGGTGGATGCCGGCTGCGACCCGGTTGCCCTCGGCAATCTGGCGCAAGGTCGCCGGATCCAGCGCGGAACCGCAGGCTACCGCGCCAACGTCAATGCCGCTCGCCTGCGCACGCTGCTTGAAATGTAAACGCGGGAAAGACTGTGGCAACATGCTTGCGCCGGATCGCTCGCGACCCGGCGCGAAGCGCTGTTACCCGATATTCAGGGAAGCCTTTATTTCCAGTTCGTCTTCCAGCCGCTGCACGACGACCCCGAACCAGCCCAGGCCGTCATAATCCTCATAGCCGAGCGTCTTGGCATAGGCGACGATCGAGCCGTTATTGTCGTAATAACTGCCGGATGCCTGGCCGCCAGGGTTCGCCAGCACGAAATGGGTAAACAACAGCGATGCGTTGGTGCTAGCGATGACGCGGCTTTTCCCGTCGAGAAGCATGACCGTGGTCTTGTCCGCCACATGCGGCGGCAGGTTGGCTTCCTTCTCGACGATCGATTGCCCCTGGTTCTGCCAATCGAAATAGACGCCGAGCGTGCCGAGCAACGCGCCATCCAGCGTGCCGCCCTCCCGGATGCCGGTTGCATAGACGAGTGCCGTGCGGTTTTCATGCAGGAGCGACGGCTTGACCTCGTCGACGACATAGTCGTCACCTGAGGCGCATTGGCTTGCCGCCACGAACCAGGGTTCGGCCGCCATGGAGGCACCCTGCAGCTTGCGCTGATATTTCGGATTGGCCGAAGCGATGACACGGCCGGCAAGATCGGTCATGACTAGATCGAGATAGACGGTGTAGAAGCGGTTTATGACGCCGAGGCGTTCGGCGGCGAAGGCGCGTCGTTCCGCATCGCGTTCGCCAAGCGCCTGCCAGAGCGCCGTATCAGTCGCCCACCAGCGGACATCGGCGGTGCGCTCGAAGAGATTGCGGACGATAAGCTGCACCAGCGTCTGCGCGAGGTCGGTCAGGCGAACGCCTTCCATCTCATCGACGAGCGTATCCGCCATCGCCCGCGTCATGCCGATGCGGCCAAGCACGTTGCTTTCGAACTTGCCGGCGATATCGCTGGCGATCTGCGCCAGGCGCTGCACCTCGTTGGCAACGACCGCGAAGCCCTTGCCGGCTTCTCCCGCACGCGCCGCCTCGATCAAGGCATTAATGGCGAGAAGCTTGATCTGCCTGACGACGTGAGTGTTGTCGGCGCTGAAACGTTCAAGATCCTTGCCGATACCGTCGGTAACGACCTGCATCGTGCGCGGCGTGGCGGCATGCTGAGGCTTGTCTGCGTTTGCGGGTATCATCGGCGATCCTGACCTTAAAAGACAAAATATGACAATGTATCTACATTGAGCGCGACATGGTTTTTACTTGGTTAAGATTTGCGGCAAGGACGCGAAAAGACGACCATCGATCACATTTATTCACCTCGAAGGACGCTGCACCCGCGAAACACTCACATGCGGGCACCTCGGAGTGATCTTTACTGGAGTGGACCGGAATTGTTCTTGCGCAGACGGAACACCTGCAGGCCGCCGCCGTTAGATGCTGCATCACGCCATGGAGGTTGCAATGCGTCCCGTCATCCTAGCATTACTGGCCGGTATTCTTGGAATTCCGATGAACGCCTCGGCAGCCGACAGCCAGTTTCTTCAGTCGATCGACGGCAACTGGGCCGGCCGCGGTATGGTGCTGACGCGCATCGGCGGCCGAACGATCAACGTCGATTGCAACATCGACTTCGATACCGGCGCGTCAAGCCTCGACATGGGTGGCCGGTGCAGGGCGCTCGTCGTCGCCAGCCGCGCGATCTCGGCCAGTCTCAAGGCATCCGGCAGCAGCTACAGCGGCACTTACACCGGTCCCTCCGGCCAACCATCGTCGCTTGCCGGAAGCCTCCGCGGAGAGACGCTCAATCTTGCCGTGCGCTGGGCACGCGAGATCAACGGCGACCGCGCAGCGACAATGACGATCGCAAGGCTTGGAGACAATCGACTGCGGCTTCAGACGATCGATACCGATCCGGCGAGCGGCAAAACCGTGGTGACGAGCCGGATAGACCTCAGCCGATAATCGCATCGACATCCACGCAACCATTTGCGATCGCGTGCGTTATGTCGCCCGACCGGCGCGGCCCGTACGGCTGGCACAGATTTGATCGGAGCATTTTCTTGGATATCATTCGCATTCTTTTCGCCTTCCTGCTGCCGCCGCTCGGCGTGTTCCTTCAGGTGGGACTTGGCCTGCATTTCTGGCTGAACATCCTTCTGACCTTGTGCGGTTGGTTGCCTGGCATCGTTCATGCACTCTGGGTCATCCTCAAGAAGTAAGGCCGCGTAGCGCATTCGGATTGACTTGGACGAGGCGGTCGCAATATGGGTGCCGCCTCAACCGGGATGCATTGATGAATATCGAATTTTTCCAGCCTTCCGACGCGGAGGAACTGGCGCCGCTTCTCGAAGAGATGCAGGCCTTCTACAGCGTCTTTTGCCCTCCGCGCAGCGCCATAGTCGAGACGCTGCGCACGCTTCCCGCCGGTGCCGAAATTCTGCTGGCCCGCATCGATGGACGGCTAGTGGGCTTTGCCGGCATTGGCGCCAATTATGCCGGGCCGGGGCTGAAACCCGGCTACTTCCTCAAGGATCTTTACGTTCTGCGTGCGGAGCGCGGTCAAAATATCGGCAAGAGCCTGATGGCCAAGATAGCTGCCATTGCAGTGGAGCGCGGCTTTACCCGTATTGACTGGACCGCATCGAAGAGCGACGCGAGGCTGCTTCGCTTCTATGACGGCTTCGGCGCGACATTGAAGGATGACCGCGTATTCTACCGACTGGAGGCGGAGGCACTGCAAGAGCTCGCAGCGTCGGATGTTCCAAGTCCTCTCTAGAATAGAAATCCGAGAGACATGAATAGCGCCATGTCTTATCACCACACCCTTTTGTCGAGTCGAAAATCAAGCCAACAGAAACACCGTCATTTGATGCAACGCAAGCAGCATAAGTCGATTGGCGGACCCCGTTTATTTGACAATAGGCAAGAAGATCACGGAGAAAAGATTCACAGAAATATTAACCTGTATTAACATCGGAGTGACGAAATGATTCGTCGTAACGCTGATGATTAGCGAGGTTACATTGAACACAACAAGTCATGCATTCGATCATGGCAGTTCAATTGAACACTGGGCCATGAATCGTGCTCACCAGATCGTCATCCACGAAGGCATGCGGCTCGTCGAGGCCGCCCAGAGCCTTGATCGCAAGCAGACCAGCACCAATACCTACGCCCTTCGAGCCGCCATCATGGAATGCCTGATCGAAGCCATGCGCGACGGGCCAAGCCCGCTTGCGGCGGAATAAAGCACACTCCGAGAGTTTGAAGTCATCAGAGCGGGCATCGCTTTGCATCCGAGACGCTTATCGGACAGTTGCCGTGTTCAGGTCCGCAACTGTCCGCAGCGCCCGATCCATCTATTCCCTTCCGATTTATACGCCAACCATGCGGCTGCGTGGCCGTCGTACCGTATTTTCCGCCATAGACCTTTCGAAACGCGACGGGATGGGGAATGGTGTGACAGCGGTGGATGAGGTGTTCCGTCGCGATTGAAAGGGAGAAGAGATGACAGCTAAGCTAGGAGGCAAGGCGGTCGTGGTGACCGCTGCCGGCCAGGGAATAGGCAGGGCCAGCGCGCTAGCCTTTGCCGCCGCAGGCGCAAAAGTCTGGGCGACCGATATCAACGAAGAAGCACTCGCAACACTATCCGGCACGCAGAACATCGAGACTTCGAAGCTGGATGTGCTCGACGGCGCCTCCGTGACGGCATTTTTCGAACGGATCGGCGCGGTCGATGTCCTGTTCAACTGCGCCGGTGTCGTGCATGGCGGCTCGGTGCTGGAGATGACGGACAAGGATCTCGACTTCGCCTTCGATCTCAATGTCCGCGCCATGGTGCGCACCATCAAGTCGGTGCTGCCGGGCATGCTGCAACGCGGCGACGGCGCGATCATCAACATGGCCTCGATCGCTTCAAGCTCCAAGGGCGTTCCGAACCGTTGCGCCTATGGCACGACCAAGGCTGCCGTGATCGGCCTGACCAAGGCGATCGCCGCCGATTACGTGACACGCGGCATTCGTTGCAACGCGATCTGCCCCGGCACGGTTGAAAGCCCCTCGCTCGAAAGCCGAATGCGCGCCCAGGGCAATTACGATGAGGCGCGCGCAGCCTTCATCGCCCGCCAGCCGATGGGCCGTCTTGGCTCGCCGGAAGAGATCGCCGATCTGGCCGTCTACCTTGCCGGCGCTACGTATACGACAGGCCAGGCCGTCGGCATCGATGGCGGCTGGTCTATCTGAACCGTTTTTGAAATGTCAGAATTCGCACTGAAAGGACTATTCCGATGAAATTCCTTCGTTACGGCGCACCCGGCGCTGAAAAGCCCGCAATCGTCGATGCCGATGGCCGTATCCGCGATCTGTCCGCGCATGTGTCCGATCTGTCGGGCGCAGCACTTGCACCCGATGCCCTGGCAAAACTCGGCGCGATCGATACGACCGGCCTCCCGCTTGTCGAAGGTACGCCGCGTCTCGGCCCCTGCGTGGCCGGTACCGGCAAGTTTATCTGCATCGGCCTCAACTATTCCGACCACGCGGCCGAGACTGGCGCCACCGTGCCGCCGGAGCCGATCATCTTCATGAAGGCGTCGTCGGCGATCGTCGGCCCGAACGACGATGTTTTCATTCCGCGCGGTTCGGAAAAGACCGACTGGGAGGTCGAGCTCGGCGTCGTCATCGGCAAGACGGCGAAATACGTGTCCGAGGCGGACGCGCTCGATTATGTCGCCGGGTATTGCGTCACCAACGACGTGTCTGAGCGCGCGTTCCAGACGGAGCGCTCCGGCCAGTGGACCAAGGGCAAGTCCTGCGACACGTTCGGTCCGCTCGGTCCCTGGCTGGTGACCAAGGACGAGGTGCCGGATCCGCAGAACCTCGACATGTGGCTGACGGTCAACGGCGAGAAGATGCAGGACGGGTCGTCGAAGACCATGGTCTATGGCGTCGCCTTCCTCGTTTCCTATCTGTCGCAGTTCATGTCGCTGCATCCGGGCGACGTCATCTCCACCGGCACGCCTCCGGGCGTCGGCATGGGCCTCAAGCCGCCGCGTTACCTCAAGGCCGGTGATGTCGTGGAACTCGGGATCGAGAAACTCGGCACGCAGAAGCAGACGTTCAAGGCGGATACCTAAGAAGAGCGGGAAAAGAAAAGGCGCCACTCGGCGCCTTTTTTTTCACATCGCGACCATCGCGTTTACATCACCGCGCCGATCTGCCACGGCACGAATTCGTTTCGACCATAGCCGAGCTCTTCCGATTTCGACGGCTTGCCGGAGGCGACCGCCAGGATCGTATCGAAGATCTCCTTACCCTTTTCCTCAAGCGTCACCCCGTCGATGATGTCGCCGCAGTTGATGTCCATGTCTTCCGGCATCTGGGCATAGAGCTGGCTGTTGGTGGCAAGCTTGATCGAGGGTACGGGCTTGCAGCCATAGGCCGAACCGCGGCCGGTGGTGAAGCAGAGGATGTTGGCTCCGCCCGCCACCTGCCCGGTGGCCGCGACCGGATCGTAGCCGGGCGTATCCATATAGACGAAGCCCTTGCGGTCGATCCGCTCGGCATAGCGATAGACGCCGCGCAACGTCGAGTTGCCGCCCTTGGCGACGGCGCCGAGCGATTTTTCGAGAATCGTCGTCAGCCCGCCAGCCTTGTTGCCGGGTGAGGGATTGTTGTTCATCTCGCCGCCATTTCGCGCCGTGTATTCCTCCCACCAATGGATGAGATCGACGATCTTCTGGCCGACTTCGGCACTTTCCGCCCGGCGGGTCAGAAGATGTTCGGCGCCGTAGATTTCCGGTGTTTCGGAGAGGATGCTGGTACCGCCCTGGCGCACCAGCATGTCGGCAGCAACGCCGAGCGCCGGGTTGGCGGTCAGGCCGGAATAGCCGTCCGATCCGCCGCATTGCAACGCCAGCGTCAGTTCGGAGGCGGGGATCGGTGCGCGCTGCGAGCGGGCGACGAAGGGCAGCATCTCCCTGATCCGCGCGACGCCGGCCTCGACCGCCTTGCGGGTGCCGCCGATCTCCTGGATCGTCAGAGACTGGAAGTGCTCGCCTTCGGCAATATTGTACGTGTCCTTCATCCGCGGGATCTGGAAGACCTCGCAGCCGAGGCCGATCAGGACGACCGCGCCGAAATTCGGGTGGCTGGCATAACCCCATTGCGTTCGCGACAGGACGTCGAAGGCCTCGCCCTTACCGGCCATGCCGCAGCCCTGGCCATGCGGCAGCGGCACGACGCCGTCGATATTCGGATAGTCGTCGAGAATGCCCGAACGGTTGATCTCGTCGGCGACATAATCGACGACGGTGGCGGAACAGTTCACCGAGGAAAGGATGCCGATATAGTTGCGGGTGCCGACGCGGCCATCGGCGCGGCGAAAGCCGTCGAAGAAGGCGGGGACCTCCCCCTGGCGCAGCACATCCGGTGGGCCTGCCTCGGCGGCAAAAGCATAGTCGCGCTCGAAATCGTCGCCGATGGTGACGTTCTTCTCATGCACCCATTCGCCCGGCTGGATTTCCGTCGAGGCAAAGCCGATCACCTGGCCGAATTTGCGGATCGGCTCGCCCTTCACGATCTGGCGGCAAGCGATCTTGTGACCGCGGGGAACACGGACGGATGTGATGATGTCGCCCTCGACCGGTGAACCGGTGGGCAGATCGGCGATCGACACGACGACATTGTCCTGGGCGTTCAGACGCAGGGTTTTCGCGGGCATTGTTACACCTCCAGTATGGCCTTGATCACGCCGGCATCCGGCTTCGACCAGGCGGAAAAGAGTTCGACGGCGTCCGATAGGGCGCCGCGGTGGGTGTTGAGCGCGCGGGTCGGCACCCGGCCGGCCTTGATCTGGCGCACCACCTCGGCGAAATCGTCCGGCTGGGCGTTTCGGCTGGCGATCAGCGTCGCCTCACGCTTGTGGAATTCCGGATCGGAGAAGCTGATGTCCTGCCGCACGACCGAGAGCAGGACATAGCGCGCGCCATGCGCCAGGAAATTGAAGCCGCGTTGCATTGGCACGGCATTGCCGGTTGCGTCGATGACGACGTCGTACCAGTCCCCGCCCGTGAGGCGTTCGGCTCGCGTCTCCGCCTCCGCATCGGCGAATATTGTTGCGTCGGCGCCAAGCTTTTCGACGGCGAAGGCAAGCCGGTCCTCGCGTGTATCCATGACGGTGACATGCGCGCCGCGGGCCTTGGCAAAGATGATCGCCGACATGCCGATCGGGCCGGAACCTGTCACCAGCACGCGGTCCTTCGCGGTAATATCGCCGCGCTTCACGCCGTGGGCGCCGATCGCCAGGAACTCGATCATCGCGGCGTCTTCAAGCGGAATATCGCCGGTCGGGATGACGTTCTGCTCTGGGACGCACACATAAGCCGCCATGCCGCCATCGCAGTGGACGCCGAGCACCGCGATATTGCGGCAGGCATTCGCCAGGCCCCGCCGGCAGGCCTGGCAGGTGCCGCAGGAGAGGTAGGGGACGATATAGACGGGTTCGCCCTTTTTCAGGCGGCTACCCCCCGGCACCTCTTCCACCGTTCCGGAAAGCTCATGCCCCATGACGCGGGGATATTCGAGGAACGGGTGCTTGCCGGCGAAGATGTGAAAATCGGTGCCGCAGATGCCGACATGGCGGATACGGACTTTGACCTCACCTTCGCCGCGCACCGGCTCAGGGCGATCCTCCAGCGCCAGGCGGCCGGGCTCGATACAGACGAGCGCTTTCATGATGAACTCCTCGCATCTTTTACTGGTTTCAGAGCCATTTCGCCGCTTCCGTGTGAACGAGATCGCGCCAGGCGCGTGACTGTGTCAGCGTCGGCGGTATGAGGCCGTCTACAGCGACAAAGCTCGCCGTATAGTCCTGCGGATCGGCCGCTTCGGCCGCCTGCAGAAGCGCTTCGCGACGCGGATCGTTGCAGTCCTTGAAACGGATCAGCACAGCGATCCAGAGGCCGACCACGCGGGCGAAGCTTTTCGCATCCGATCCGGCGGCAAGCGCCTCGACGGCTGGCGAAAAGATCCGTTGCGGCAGTTTCTGGCTGGAATCCATGGCGATCTGGATATTGCGATGGGCGATCGCGCGGTTGCCGAAGCGGGCGATCAGCTGGTTCATATACGCCTCGAGATCGATGCCCGGCACAGGGTCGAGCGTCGCGGCGGCCGCCTGCATATGCGCGCGCGTCATGGCCACGAAGTCCGGCACGGCCATCACGTCACGCACGCATTCGAGACCGTTGAGCAGGCCGAGATGGGCAATCATCGTGTGCGAGCCGTTGAGCAGCCGCAGCTTCATCTTCTCGTAGGGCTCGACATTATCGACGAACAAGGCGCCGCCCGCTTCCCAGGCAGGCCGGGCCGAGACGAAATCGTCTTCGATCACCCATTGCATGAACGGCTCGGTGTCGAGCGCCAGACTGTCCTCGACGCCGAGCAGGCCTTTGGCGCGGTCACGGGTCTCGTCGGTTGCCGCAGGCACGATGCGATCAACCATGGAGGAGGGGAACGTGACTTCCTCCTCGATCCATCTAGCCAGATCGCGATCCCGCCGCCCGGCCATGTCAAGCACCAGACGGCGAACGACCCTGCCGTTCGATGGAAGGTTGTCGCAGCACAGGATGGTGAAGGGGCGCATGCGCTTGTCGCGCCGGGCCGCAAGTCCTGCGACCAGATAGCCGATGACGCCCGTCGGGGCATCGGGGTTTGCCAGATCATTGGCGATGGCGGGATGCATTTCGTCAAGACCGAAGGTCGCGGGATGAAGGCCGTAGGCCTTTTCCGACACGGTCAGCGTGACGACGTGGATGAAGGGGCTGGCGAGATAGCTGAGCACCCTGTCCCGATCGGTCGCAGCGCAGAGCCAATCGACAGTCGCTCCGACCAATTCGCTCGTGTCGCCGTCGCTGTCGCGCACCGTGATCGAATAAAGCCCGTCCTGCGACGCCAGACCCTCGACCGGATCTGGCGAACGCAGGTTGACGGCGACGATGCCCCAGGGGCCGAATTCGCTCTGCAGGGCACGTTGGGTATAGACGCCCTGATGCGCACGGTGAAAGGCGCCGAGGCCGAAATGCAGGATGCCCGGGCGAAGCTCGGCGGGGTCATAGCCCGGTTGTCGGACGGAGGCAGGCAAGGTCACCTGATTGGAAAGACGTGCGCTCATCGTCCCAATCCGAATTGGCTGTGGCTCAAGGCCCGCTCGATGCCGCGCAGTTCCGCCAGCCCTTTCAAGCGACCAATGGCTGGATAGCCTGGCTGCGCACCACGGGACAAATCGTCGAGGATTTCCTGGCCGTGGTCGGGGCGCATGGGGATCTGATGATCCGCGCGGCCTTCGGCCTTTCGGCGCTTTTCCTCGGTCAGAAGGGCGGCGATCACCGCCACCATGTCGGTGCCGCCTTCCAGATGCTCGTCCTCGAAGAATGAGCAGGGCAGGCCGTCGTCGTCGCGGGTGACATTACGCAGATGGACGAAGTGGATGCGGTCGGCAAAGCGCGTGGCGATTTGCGCCAGATCGTTGTCGGCCCGCGCGCCGAGCGAGCCGGAGCAGAGCGTCACGCCATTGGCGCGGCTGTCGACCTGGGAAAGCATATGGGCGTAATCGTCGCCGGTCGACAAAATGCGCGGCAAGCCGAGCAGAGGCCATGGCGGATCGTCCGGGTGAGCGCAGATGTTGATGCCGACCTCTTCGGCAACCGGCGTGACTTCGGAGAGGAAGTCGACGAGATGCGTTTGCAGCTTCCTCGCATCGACACCCTGATAGGTGCGCAGCTTTTCCAGCAACTGGTCGAGAGTATAGCCATCGGCGGAACCGGGCAGGCCGGCGCCGACATTCTTGCCCAGAGAGGTGATGCGACCGTCATCCATGGTCGAGAACCGAAACGCCGCCTCGGCCTGCAGCGCCTCCGGGTAGTCCCGCGCGGCGCCGGGCCGCTTGAGAATGTGAATATCGAAGGCAACGAAATCGACGAGATCGAAGCGCATCGCCTTGGCGCCGTGTCTGGTTTCCCAGCGCAGGTCGGTGCGGGTCCAGTCGAGCACCGGCATGAAATTGTAGCAGACGGTTTTGATGCCGGACGCAGACAGGCGGCGCAGCGTCTCCTGCCAGTTTTTCACATGCTCTCGCCAGTCGCCCGTCTGGGTCTTGATGTCTTCCGAGACGGGTACGCTTTCGACGACATCCCAGAACAGCCCGCCGTCGCGGATAGCCCGATGGCGTTTTTCGATCCCGTCTTCCGGCCAGACCGCGCCTGTCGGGATGTGGTGCAGAGCACTGACAATACCTTCCGCCCCCGCCTGAGCCGCATCCTGGACCGTCACCTTGTCGACCGGTCCGAACCATCGCCATGTATGTCGCATGTCTTGTCCTTGAAAATTATCCGAGTGCGATCTGGACCTTGCAGGCGGCGGTACGGTCACCGGCCTGATGGAAGGCTTCGAGAGCCTCGTCGATCCTGAACGTGTGGGAAAGGATCGGGCGAACATCGATCGCCCTGCTGCCGATCAGCGCGACTGCGCGTGAAAATTCCTCGTGAAAGCGCTGCGAGCCGCGCCAGACGATTTCCTTGCCGACCAGCATGTTGAGCGGGATCGACACCTCCCCGGTGACGCCCACCTGCACGATCGTGCCGCGCGGCTTCACACACTGGAAGGCGGAGATGAGGGCCGGGCCGGCGGCCGAGCATTCGAACACGGTATCGAAAGTGCCCTTGTCCTTCTGGTACGGCGCGAGCGCATCGGGTTTCGAGACGTTCACCGTCTCGTCCGCCCCCATGGCGGGAGCACGCGAAAGGGCGGCATCAGCAAGGTCGGTAATCGTTATGCGACCGGCGCCGCCATGGCGGGCGGCGGCGGCGACCAGAAGCCCGATCGGCCCGGCGCCGGTGACGAGCACTTGTCGGCCAGACAGATCGCCGGCCTGGGCCACGGCGTGAAGGCAGACAGCCAGCGGCTCTGCACAGGCGGCTTCGGCAGCGGTGACGTCGCCTTCGACGGGAAAGCATTGGATGGCGGGCACGATCAGGTGCTCGCGGAACATCCCCTGTTCATGCGGCAGGCGCATGGCCGACCCCATGAACTTCATGTCGAGGCAGTGGATCGGCAGGCCGATGCCGCAATAGTGGCATTTGCCGCAGGGTTGCGACGGGCTGACGGAAACGAGCATGCCGGGGGACAGCCCCGTGACACCGTCACCGACGGCCTCGACATGGCCGGATGCCTCATGCCCGGAAATGATCGGCTCGCGCACCCGGACCGGGCCGAACCCGCCATGCTGGAAATAGTGTAAATCGGAACCGCAAATGCCACCGCGCGCCATTTTCAGCCGCACTTCGCCGCTGGCGGGTTCGCGGCAATCCTGGGTTTCGACCTTGAGATCTTCCTGACCATAGAGGCGAACGATCTTCGACAACATGTCCTATGCCTTTGATTGAATAATGGCCTTCGATTGAATGAGGACCTGCGCCGGCCAAGCGGCGCAGGTGATGTGGCATCAGCGGATCAGGCCGAGCTGCGTCGGCAGCCAGAGCGTGATCGCCGGGATGAAGGTGATCAAGAGCAGCGCGATGAACAGCGGCGTCATCCAGGGCAGGATGGCCAGCGCCGTTCGCTCCACCGACAGTTTCGAGATGCGCGACAGCACGAAAAGCACCATGCCGACCGGCGGGGTCAGAAGACCGATCATCAGGTTGAGCGTGAAGATCAGGCCCATATGCACCGGGTCGATGCCGTAGCGCGCGGCGATCGGCATCAGGATCGGCACGAGGATGCTGATGGCTGCGATCGTATCGAGGAAGGCGCCGACGATCAGAAGCACGATGTTGACGATGATCAGGAAGGTCCACCAGTTATCCGTCAGCGAGAACATGAAGTCGGAGAACATCTGGGCCGCCTGGCTGACCGTCAGGAGCCATGCGAAGATCGAGGCGGTGGTGACGATGAAGAGAACCGAGGCGGTGGTTTCGATCGTGTCGAAACTGGCCTTGGCAAGCGTCTTCAGCGTCATGGTGCGGTAGCGCACGAGGCCGAGGAAGAGCGACCAGATGACGGCGGCGACAGCCGCTTCCGTCGGCGTGAACCAGCCCATCGTCATGCCGCCGATCAGGAGAACCGGCGTCATCAGCGCCATCACGGCGGAGAAATCGTAATACCAGTCGAGCGCGATGAGGGCGGCGAGCGCGATCAGGACCGCGATGTTGATCGACAGGCCGAGCAATACGAGAAGGTAGACGGCGACCGGGAAGCAGAGGACGATGACCACTTCCAGCGAGGCGGACAAGAGTTTAGACAGTTCGAACGGCGTGTCGGAACCCCAGCCCTTGCGATAGGCGAAGAAGAACACGGTTAGCATCATCAGCACCGTCATGACGATGCCCGGAAGGATGCCGGCCATGAACAGTGCGCCGATCGAGACATTGGCCATCATGCCGTAGATGACGAAGGGCAGGGACGGCGGGAAGATCGGCCCCAGCGTCGCGGATGCGGCAGTGACGCCGACGGCGGCCTCGACCGGATAGCCGTGATCCTTCATCGCCTTGATTTCGATCGTGCCGATGCCGGCGGCATCCGCAAGTGCGGTGCCGGACATGCCGGAAAAGACCACCGAGCCGATGATGTTGACCTGCGCCAGACCACCCTTCATCCAGCCGACGAGCGACAGGGCGAACTTGTAGATACGGCTTGTGACACCGGCAATGTTCATCAGGTTGCCGACGAGAATGAAGAAGGGCACGGCGATGAGCGGAAAGCTCTCGACGCCGGCGATCATACGCTGCGCGGCGATGATATCCGGCGCGACGCCGTAGATGATGAGATAGAGCAGCGACGAGACGCCGAGCGAGACGGCCACCGGCGTGCCGATGATCATGAGAACGAGGAAGGATCCGATGAGAAGCAGCACTGGTCAGACCCCCTGTATGCCGGTTTCGTTCGCTTTTTCACGAACGGATTTTTCATTGATCATGTCTTTGATGAAGTTCTGGACCGAGCGCGCCAGCATCAGCGCGAAGGCGACAAAGACGGTGTAGAAGACGTAGCCGCGCGGCAGGTTGACCGTCACCATGCGCTCGTTGCCGACGATGGCGATGTAGCGCCACATCAGCCATGTCATGTAGGCGAAGAAGCCGATGACGATGAAATCGACCGCAAGCTCCAGGGCGCGGCCCACCTTCGGCGGCAGGAAATTGTAGATGAGGTCCACCTGGATGTGGCGGGCCATGCGCACGCACATGACCGAGCCGAGGAAGACGAGCACGACCAGGCAGTTGGCCGCCATCTCTTCCGTCCAGGCCAGGCTGTTGTTGAGTGCGTATCGTGTGAAGAACTGGAGGAAGACGCAGCCCGCCATGCCCCAGAAGATTGCCATGTTGACCCAGTCTTCCGCCGCATAGGGCGACAGATCGACAGGACCGGTATCCTCCTCGAAGGCATGCGCCATCTTATCGACGCTGACCGGAGCGTGCTGTTGTTCGTTCATTGAAGAACTCCACCGATTTTCGGGTGATCATGAGCGGACGCCCGGCGGGTAAGCCCCCGGGCGTCCTGCGCCGCTTACTGCACGGCGCGGATGGCGTCCCAGTCGGCCTTCTCGTAGCCGAACTCCTCGAAGGTGACCTTCTCCATCACCGTCTTTTCGAAGTCGGCCTTGTCGACTTCGGTGACGCTCAGGCCGTCGGCCTTGAACTTTTCGACCAGCGCGGTTTCGCGCTCCTCGACGATCTTCGTCGCTCGTTCCGCGGCCTGCGCCATCACCTCGGAGAAGATCTGCTTGTCCTCGTCGGACAGCTTCGTCCACAGCATGTTGGAGACGACCGTATTCAGGTGGTCGACGATATGGCCGGTCAGGACGATGTTCTTCTGCACTTCAAAGAACTTCTTCGCCTCGATCGTGGTCAGCGGGTTTTCCTGGGCTTCGACCGTACCGTTCTGCAACGCCAGATAGACTTCGGCAAACGCGATCGGCGTCGTGTTGGCACCGCAGGCGCGCGGCATGGCAAGGTATGCCGGCACATCCGGAACGCGGATCTTCAGGCCCGCCATGTCGGCACACTTCTCGATCGGACGATTGGATGTCGTATGGCGCGTGCCGTAATAGGTGACGGCGGTGATCTGGTTGCCGCCCGAGGCTTCCTTGTAGCCGTCGGCGAGCTTCTTGAAGACATCGCTCTTGGTGTAGGCGATCAGATGGCTCGGATCACGGAAGATGTAGGGGAAGTAGGTGATCCCGATCGGCGCATGGTCGCGCGAGGCGAAGCTGGAGCCGGAAATGATGATGTCGACCGTGCCGAGCTTGAGGCCCTGGTTGATATCGGCTTCCTTTCCGAGCTGCGAGGCCGGAAAGACGTCGATCTTGTAGCGGCCATCGGTCCGCTTGGCGATTTCCTGCGCCGCCCAGACCGATTCCGTGTGGAACGGTTCGGATGTTTCATAGACATGCGCCCATTTCAGCGTCTGCTGGGCATGAGCGGATAATGCCGACGCCATGACGACGGCTGCTGCACCGAGCAGCAATGTGAACCTTGAACTCATTCTCTCCTCCCGAGTGGTGTTCAGATAACTTGTCCGACCGGCCGCCTCCTCGCGGCTTGGGTCACTCTTCTCTCGTCGGCTCCTCTCCGAAGCTTTCCGAGAATCTCTTCTGCGACAGGGTCAGATGCATGCGCATCGCCTCGCGTGCCGCCGTCGGGTCCTGTGCTGCCAGCGCGTTGCGGATGACCCTGTGCTCCTCAAGCGCCGCCTTCCACGTATGCGGGCCTTCGAAATAGCTCGCGAGCTTTTCGAAGAAGGGCGACATGCGCTTGTCGTAGATCAGGCCGATAAAGACGTTGAGGGCAGAATTGCCGATGATGTCGGCGATCGCCGTGTGGAAGGCGCGGTCGAGCGCCAGCGCGCGCTCGGGATTGTCGAGCACACCTTCCATTTCGTCGAGGATCACGTCGAGCCGCTCGATCCCGGCAGCGTCTGCACGCCGCGCCGCTTCTTCGGCAATAGCGCTTTCGATGAGACAGCGCGCCTGCAGGATTTCGAACGGACCTTCGCTGTCATCCGCAGGCAGAACCGGCATGGTGTTGAGCGGCTTGCGGTTGACATAGACGCCAGAGCCCATGCGGATCTGCACTAGCCCTTCGACCTCCAGAACGATCAGCGCCTCGCGCACCGTGGGGCGCGACACGCCGAGCCGTTCGGCAAGCTCGCGCTCTGCCGGCAGGCGCTCTCCGACGGGAATTTCTCCCGACTGGATGAGCATACGAAGCTGTTCCGCCGCCTGGCGGTAAAGCCGGCGCGGCTCGAGCGCGACAAACATGAAATCCTCCCGACGCGTTTCTCCTCTCGCGTCATGTGGCCAGATTGTCTGACCAATTTTGATCCGTCAACCCGCGCCTATAAGTTTTTTATAGGAGTGGCGGGACACCATAGTGTCGCGACAGCTCCAAAAACGCCGCCTGCGTCACTGGATCGAGCGTCACGCCGTTGGCATCACGACCCTTTGCCACCGTCCACTCGCGGTCTCCCGGAGCCATCAGCGTGGCACCTTCGCGGGCCGGCGAAGACCGCAGAGTTTCGACATAGCGCGTCATCCCCTTGTCGAAGACCTGGCGCTCGACAAAGGCTTCGGGGGAGATTGCCATGACGAAGGCACCGAGTTGCCGCGGGGTCTGCATGTCCTCACCCATCATCGACGGAATATCGAAGCTGAGCCGCATGCCGGTGAGCACCGCACTGAAGATTTCCGAAACACCGGCAAGCGCAGCCCCCTTGAAGCCGAAGGCTGCACCGACCGGGGCAAGCATTTCCGCGAGATCGGCATCAGTGGTGTCGACGCCGGAAGCATCGGACGCCACTTTCTCCGGCAGCGTCGTTCCCGTGCTGCGATAGAGCATGACGCGATTGAAGGGGACAGCACTGGTCGCCATGTCGAGGAACCAGGGATCCTCGCCGGCAAGCGGCACGGCGACCGAGATGGGATTGGTGCCGTGAAAACGCGACGCCCCGTCATGCAACCGGACGAAACTATCGGAATTGCAGAACGAGAGCCCGATCAGCCCCTGCCGTGCCGCCTCGACGGAGTAGGCACCGGCCGCGCCGAAATGCGAATTGTTGCGAATGCCGACCGCACCTATGCCGAACTGGCGGGCGAGCGCGATGGCGCGCTGCATGCCGGCATAGCCGCCGACGGCACCCTGGGCATGGTCGGCATCGAGCGTCTCAACCGCACCAAAACCGGATACCTTGCGAACGTTCGGCGTCTTGTTCAGCCGGCCGCCTTCAAGGGCGCGGACATAGTGATCGAGCAACCGCACGCCATGGCTATCGACACCACAGCGCGTAGCATGCAGGAGTGATCGCGTCGTCGCATCCACCGTCTCCTCGCTCGCGCCGCAGGCTTGCAGCACCGTACGGCAGAAGCGGTCGAGATCCGCGAGCGTCACTGTCGTCTGTTCGGTCACCATGCACTTTCCTCCCAAATGTCATTGCGATTGCGCGGACATTTAACGTCATTCGCATGTTCGAATGGAAGGCGGGGAAAGCGATTTCCGTTACGCCCGGCAGAGTCGTTGGCGACGGAAGGGATTGCCTAAAACAGATCTGCCGCCCGAAGGCGGCAGATCGTGGCGGGGCATCGCTGCCTCGCTTTGGCCTTGGGAGGCTTATTCGGCGGGCTGCAGGCGGCCCGGTGCATTGTCGCTGGAACCCTTGGCAAGGGCTGCGTCCAGCATGTCCTTGTCGAGTTCACCTTCCCAGCGGGCGACGACGATCGTGGCGACCGCATTGCCGACAAGGTTGGTGAGTGCGCGGCATTCCGACATGAAGCGGTCGATGCCGAGGATCAGCGCCATACCTGCGACCGGAACCGACGGAACGACCGAGAGCGTCGCGGCGAGCGTGATGAAGCCCGCACCGGTGATGCCGGCGGCACCCTTCGACGACAGCATGGCGACGAGCAGCAGCAGGATCTGGTCGGTCAGCGACAGGTCGATGCCGGTCGCCTGAGCGATGAACAGCGCTGCCATCGTCATGTAGATGTTGGTGCCGTCGAGATTGAAGGAATAGCCGGTCGGAATGACCAGACCGACGACCGAGCGCTTGCAGCCGGCGCGTTCCATCTTCTGCATCAGGTTCGGCAGAGCAGCTTCCGAGGAAGAGGTACCGAGAACCAGAAGAAGTTCTTCCTTGATGTAACGCAGCAGGGCGAAAATCGAGAAGCCGTTATACTTCGCAACCGCACCGAGCACGACAATGACGAAGAGAAGCGCCGTGATGTAGAACGACAGGATGAGGAAGGCGAGGTTGGCGACGGAACCGATGCCGTAGCGACCGATGGTGAAAGCCATGGCGCCGAAAGCGCCGATCGGGGCGGCCTTCATCAGAATGGCGACGAGGCGGAACATCGGAGCGGTGAGCGCAGTCAGGAAGTCGTAGACCGGCTTGCCCTTTTCACCGACCATGCCGAGCGCGATGCCGAACAGGACGGAGAAGAACAGGACCTGAAGAATGTCACCCTGCGAGAACGCGCCGACAATGGTTTCCGGGATGATGTTCATCAGGAAGCCGGTGATCGTCGTTTCATGCGCCTTGGTGGCATAGGTCGCCACAGCCTGCGCATCGAGCGTGGCCGGGTCGATGTTCATGCCGGCGCCCGGCTGCAACACGTTGCCGACGATAAGACCGACAATCAGCGCAAGCGTCGAAAACGTAAGAAAGTAGAGCATCGCCTTGCCGGCAACGCGACCGACCTTTTTCAGGTCCGACATGCCGGCAATACCGGTTGCAACCGTCAGGAAGATCACCGGTGCGATGATCATCTTCACCAGGCGGATGAAGGCATCGCCGAGCGGCTTGAGGCTGGCGCCGAATTGAGGCCAGAAGTGGCCGATCAGCATGCCGATGACAATCGCTGCAATCACCTGCACATAGAGCTGGCGATAAAGCGGCACGGGAGCACGAGGCTGGGTGGATTCAGGTATTGCGATCATTTTTTCCTCCATCGCGCCACAACCAACTATCTGGCTCTTCCCGGGCGCATTGATGTCGGAATGATGACAGCAAGCGCCGTGCCAGTTTTTCGAATGCGACACAACGCCTTGATTTCAATCGTTTAAACTAACGCGCAACAATCTTGAGATACAGTTGGTGCGATATTCCGCACGCGATCAATTGCGCATTGTGCGAAATTATGCACAGATATGCGGGTGACCGACCGAAGAAGAATGATCAGATTCCTTGCCGATAACCGGAGCTGGCTTGCCTTTGGCCTGCTAGCGTTGGCAGCCTCCGCTGCGGTATTTTATATCGCAGGAAGCTATGGCCGCGCGTCGGCGCTGTCGGCGCTGTCCATACAAGGAAGAACCGAAGCAAATCTTAAGGTCGCGCTGCTGCGCGCCGTGCTGGAGCGACCCCGTGCGCTGCCGCTTCTTCTCGCCCGCGATCTTGCGGTAGAAGAGGCGCTGTCGAGCCCGGACGAGACGCGCAGGATCGCCCTCAATCGCAAGCTTGAAGATCTGATCGCCCCAACCAAGGCGGCCGTTATCTATGTGGTGGCAGCAGATGGCATCGCCATCTCGGCAAGCAACTGGCGCGAGGAAAGAAGCTTCGTCGGCAACGACTATCGCTTCCGCAGCTATTTTTCGCGCGGCATGCGCGAGGGAGGGGCTGAGCATTTCGCCCTCGGCTCGGTCAGCAATCGGCCGGGCCTCTACATTTCCCATCGCGTCGGCCCGGCGGACAAGCCGCTTGGCGTGGTCGTCGCCAAGATGGAATTCGACCAACTGGAGGCCGATTGGCGCGACACCCAGCGACCGTCCTTCGTCACCGACGAAAACAATGTCGTGCTGATCACCAGCCTGCCATCCTGGCGTTTCATGACGACGCAACCGCTGGAACCGTCAAGCCTCTCCGCCATTCGCGAGAGCCTGCAGTTCGGCGATGCGCCGCTGGTGCCGTTGCCGCTCGCACATCTTGAAACGCTTGACGACGGTGCCGCGATCGTTCGCGTATTCCTGCCCGGCGGAGGCGCAGTCCGCTATCTGCAGATCAGCGTTCCGGTGGCGTCAACCGAGTGGAGTTTCCAGTATCTTCTGCCGATAGACGGTACCGTCGCGGCCGACATGCGGGAATTCAGGCTGCTCGGCATGCTGGCCCTTGCGATCATCCTTGCACTTGCCGCCGTTTGGATACGCCGCCGCCACGCCGCGCGCATGCTGATCGTGCGCGAACAGGCAGCCCGCGAGGAGCTGGAACGGCGCGTCGACCAGCGTACCCGTGAACTGAGCCTCACCCGCGACAGCCTGCAGGCGGAGATTTCCAACCACCGCACGACCGAAGCCAAGCTGCAGGGCGTGCAGCAGGATCTGGTCCAGGCCAACCGGCTGGCGATCCTCGGCCAGGTGGCGGCCGGCGTCGCCCACGAGATCAACCAGCCGGTGGCGACCATCCGCGCCTATGCCGACAACTCGCAAGTCTTTCTCGATCGGCAGCAAACCGAGCCGCTGAAGGAGAACCTGACGCTGATCGCCGGCCTGACCGAGCGGATCGGCGCAATCACCGACGACCTCAAGGCATTGGCGCGGCGCGGCCGCACGGCCGCCGAGCCGGTGCTGTTGTCCGATGTGCTGGAAGGCGCGGCGATGCTGTTGAAAAGCCGCTTTACCGGCTCGCTCGACAAACTGGTGATCACCCCGACTGCCGGCAACGTCCATGTCATGGGAAGTCAGCTGCGGCTCGAACAGGTCTTCATCAACCTTCTGCAGAACGCGCTGGAAGCCGTCGAGGGACAGGATACCGGACGCGTGACCGTCTCCGTCGATACCGATCCAGCCTCCGATTCCGGCGCCGACATTGCGATCACGGTCGCTGACAACGGGCCGGGCATCGCAGCCGACATTCTCGCAGAACTGTTCCAGCCGTTCAACTCCTCCAAGGAAAAGGGGCTCGGCCTAGGCCTCGTCATCTGCAAGGACATCGTCGCCGATTATGGCGGCAGGCTTGAGGCCGAGACCGGCGGGCAGGGCACCCGCTTTATCGTTTATCTGAAAAGGGCCGCGCAATGACCGTTCCGTTGTTTCTCATCGATGACGACAGGGATCTGCTGCGGGCGACCGGCCAGACCCTGAGCCTTGCCGGCTATGAGGTCCGCTCCTTTTCGACGGCCGGCGAAGCACTCCTGGAGCTCGATGCGGACTTTCCCGGCGTCGTCGTATCCGATATCCGCATGCCGGGCCTCGACGGTCTGCAGCTCTTTGAACGGATCGCGGGCTTCGATCCCGAATTGCCGGTCATCCTGATGACCGGTCACGGCGATATCCCGATGGCGGTGAAGGCCATCCGGGACGGCGCCTATGACTTTCTCGCAAAACCCTTTCCGGCCGATCGGCTTGTACAGTGTGTTCGGCATGCGGTGGAAAAACGAACCCTGACGATCGAAAACCGGCGCCTGAAGGCGGCGGGCAGCACCGCGGATGACGGCCTTCCGCTGATCGGCCAGACACCGGCGATGGAGCGCCTGCGGCACATGCTGCGGCAGATTGCCGACACCGATGTCGACGTGCTGATCACCGGCGAGACGGGCAGCGGCAAGGAAGTCGTCGCAGGCGCACTGCATTCCTGGAGCCGGCGCGCCAGCGGCAATTTCGTTGCCCTGAACTGTGGCGCCCTGCCGGAGCAGGTGATCGAAAGCGAACTTTTCGGCCACGAGGCCGGCGCTTTCACCGGTGCGCAGAAGAAGCGCGTCGGGCGAATCGAGCATTCCAGCGGCGGAACGCTGTTTCTCGACGAGATCGAGAGCATGCCTCTGTCCACCCAGGTGCAGATGCTGCGCGTTCTGGAAATGCGCGAGGTGACGCCGCTTGGAACGAACGAGGTGCGGCCCGTCGACCTGCGTGTCGTCGCCGCGTCGAAAATCGATCTCGGCCATGCCGACCAGCGCCCGGTGTTTCGCGAGGACCTCTATTATCGACTGAATGTGGTGACGCTGACGATCCCGCCGCTGCGGGAGCGACGCGATGACATCCCGCTTCTGTTCAACTACTTCACCCGCAAGGCCGGCCGTAGGTTCGATCGCGACGTGCCGGACCTGCCGCGTGCGGTTGTCGATCACCTGCGCGACCACCCGTGGCCGGGCAATGTCCGCGAACTCTCCCATTATGCCGAACGCTTCGTGCTGGGACTGGAGCCTCCGCAGGCCGCCTCGGCTCAAACCGTCACCGCCAGCACCGGAGGATCGCTACCGGACAGGCTGGAGCGTTTCGAGGCGGACATCATCCGCGATACGCTGACGGAATTCGGCGGCGACGTGCAACAGACGCTGGCGGCGCTCGGCCTGCCGCGCAAGACTTTTTATGACAAGCTTCAACGTCACGGCATCACCAGAAGCGACTTCGCGGAACGACGATAAATATCTGTCTTCGCTATGTTTTATTGATGGAATCCAGAACCTCGAGCACCATTCAAGCTCTGCGCCTGCCCTAAAATGAGAACTGAAATCCGCCTGGTGGAAACGCCTGGTTAAGGTTTTCTTTTTATTAACAGGGTTCGGTGTGAACACGTTGTTTGATGGTTTCGCGTAGCATGCATTTCCCGCCTTCCCGCAAAGACATTTCCCCAATCGGCCATGATGGATCGAGCGACGAACAGGAGTTCGTCGCTGCCAACGATCCCGATCATCCCCTGCCCATGCCCGAGCCTATTCCGGCGGTCGAACTGGACCCGGAAAAGCTCCCGACATGGCAGAGAGCCTTCGTGCTCGGCCCGAATGTGCGCTTCACCCGCACGCCCGGCCGCGGCCAGCCAAAGCCCGAAACGGAAGAGGCGGCAGTCCCGGCAGCGGCAGGTCCGGCCGCCGCGATCCAGCCGCCGAAATTCGCAAGCGCGCTGCCCGATGGCGCGCCGCAGATACAACAGAAAATTCATGCAGGTTCCCAGGTGAACAATCTTCAGCGCCGTATCGTCAAGGCATTCGCTCCAAAAGCCCCGACGCAGCCGGCAACACATTCGATCGACGCGGCGATCCAGCGCCTGGTGGAGCAGCCGCCGGTCTCGGCGCCCGTTGTTTCATCGGCACACAGTCAGCAGAACGCATCCCAGATGGAGGCAGCCCAGCAGGCAGGATCGTCGCGCCGCGTGACGTCCATGCCCGACCATCTGATCTGGGAAATGATGAGCCTCGGCGCATCGGAAAACATCGAGACGAAGGCGCCGCAACAGGCACTGACGCAGGCACCAGCGCCTCAGTCGGTCGCCCGGCAGCAGGCACCGGTCCAGCGCAGGCAGCCAACCGCGCTTTCCCCGACAGTACAGCGGTTCGTTCCACCCGCGCCGATCGTCGTCGCACCAGCATCCGCGGTCGCAGTACCGTCACCCGCTGCCACGCCAGCGATCGAGGCGCCTTCGGCAGTTCACCTCTATCGCCAGATCGCCCTGCGTCACACGCCGGCGGCACAGCAGAATGTGGAACCGCAGCCGCTTCCGGTTTACGAAGTGCCGGCCGAGGTCACTCCGACGATCGTCGATGTCACACCTGTCGCACATCAGGCAGAAATCGCGGCAGACGCGCCGGCCCCGGTCGTCACCCGCAAGCCGCGCGTCATGACCTTTGCCGAGGACTACACCTTCCCGGATATCGATCTGCTGCAGGTCGCAGAGATGCGCGAAGAACAGACGATGAGCCAGGAGGCACTGGAACAGAGCGCCGGGCTTCTCGAAAGCATTCTCGAAGACTTCGGCGTCAAGGGCGAGATCATCGACGTGCGCCCCGGCCCGGTCGTCACGCTCTACGAATTCGCCCCGGCTCCGGGCGTCAAATCATCCCGCGTGATGAACCTGTCGGACGATATCGCCCGTTCGATGTCTGCCCTTTCGGCCCGCGTTGCCGTCATCCCCGGCCGCAATGTCATCGGCATCGAACTGCCGAATGTCGAGCGCGAAACCGTCTACCTGCGCGAGCTGGTCGAGAGCAATTCCTATATCGGCACCGACTACCGCCTGCCGCTTTGCCTCGGCAAGACGATCGGCGGCGAACCGGTCATCGCCGAGCTCGCCAAGATGCCGCATCTGCTCGTCGCCGGTACCACCGGTTCGGGCAAGTCCGTCGCCATCAACACAATGATCCTGTCGCTGCTCTACCATCTTCGTCCGGAAGAATGCCGCCTGATCATGGTCGACCCGAAGATGCTGGAACTCTCCGTCTATGACGGCATTCCGCACCTCCTGACACCCGTCGTCACCGACCCGAAGAAGGCCGTTCTCGCCTTGAAATGGGCCGTGCGCGAGATGGAAGAGCGCTATCGCAAGATGTCGCGCCTCAACGTCCGCAATATCGACGGGTTCAACGCTCGCGTTGCCGAAGCCCGCAACAAGGGCGAGACGATCATGATCAGCGTGCCCGTCGGCTTCGACCGCTCGACCGGCGAGCAGGTGTTCGAGGAACAGGCGCTGGATCTGACGGCGCTGCCCTATATCGTCGTCATCGTCGACGAGATGGCCGACCTGATGATGGTCGCCGGCAAAGAGATCGAAAGCGCGATCCAGCGTCTGGCCCAGATGGCGCGTGCCGCCGGCATCCACCTGATCATGGCAACCCAGCGCCCCTCGGTCGACGTCATCACCGGCACGATCAAGGCGAACTTCCCGACCCGCATCTCCTTCCAGGTGACCTCGAAGATCGACAGCCGCACCATCCTCGGCGAACAGGGTGCGGAGCACCTTCTCGGCCAGGGCGACATGCTGCACATGAAGGGTGGCGGCCGTATTGCCCGCGTTCACGGTCCCTTCGTGTCCGACTATGAAGTCGAAAAGGTCGTCGCGCATCTGAAGACCCAGGGCCAGCCCTCCTATCTCGGCAGCGTCACCGAAGACGAGGAAGGCGAAGGTGCCGACGAGGAAGAGGATGCAGCCGTCTTCGACCAGTCCGCGATGGGCGCGGAAGACAATGGCGACGATCTTTACGAGCGCGCCGTCAAGATCGTCCAGCGCGACAAGAAATGCTCCACCTCATACATCCAGCGCCGTCTGTCGATCGGCTATAACCGCGCTGCCTCGCTGGTCGAGCGGATGGAACAGGAAGGCCTGGTCGGTGCGCCGAACCACGTCGGCAAGCGCGAGATCCTCGGCCCGCAGGCCGCACGAACGACAGAGGAATGACGATTTTCCTCCGGCTTTCCACCTGACGCGGAAAGCCGGAGCTGAAAAGCATTCCAGTCTTTAGGGTTATCGCTCACGCCTCAGCGCATGACGCTTAACGAGATCGTCGCAGCCACGCGGCTGAACTGCCGCAAGCCCAACAAGCACCGACAAAACGGTATCAGGCGATCGTGTGATACCGCCTGTTGAGATAGAGCAGGGCAGATGCCTCCGACCGCTGCCGGATCTCCGCCACTTCACAAATCAGGATATCGTGGCTGCCGCCATCGGAAACGCTGCGGATGCGGCAATCGAGCGAAGCGATCGCGCCGTCAAGCGCCGGGGCGCCGGTGGCGAGCGTCGACCAGTCGGCAGGGGCGAAGCGCTCCTCGACCGGTGTCTTGCCGCCGAACAACCGGCTCAATGCCTCGTGTTCGCCGGACAGAATGTTGATGCAGACGACGCCGTTCTCCGTCACCGCCGCGTAGGCCGAGGACACCTTGTTGAGACAGACAAGCATGGTCGGCGGATTATCGCTGAGGCTGCAGACGGCGGTCGCGGCAAAGCCTGCGCGTCCGGCCGGACCATCCGTCGTGACGATGTTGACGGCTGCACCGAGCTTCGACATCGCCTCGCGAAAATCCGCCTTCACGTCGATCACAACGGAAGACGCCGTCTCTGCCATCGCCACATCGGCCAGGGTGATCTGCTGGTTCATGCACGGTCCCTCGTATTCATCATTCGGCGGCCTTCAAATATCGCAGCACCATCGCGTTGAAAACGTCAGGCGTTACCACATTGACCGCATGCGCGCCGAAATCGACAAGCTCAAGCTCCGCATTCGGCAGCTTTTCCGCAAGCAGTTGCGAACGGCTATAGGGCACCAGCATGTCGTCCTTCGTTGCGATCACCAGAGTCCGCGCGGTAATCTCGGCCAATCGCTGATCGACATCGAATTCTCGAAGCGCAGCAATGCGGCGGAGAATATTCTCCCGTCCCTGGAAATGTCGAAGGCCATGAGCCTCTTCTCCCGCCAGCCTGGTAGAATTTTCTGCCATCCAGATCGCCGGATAGAGAAAAAGCGGTTGCGCCCGAATAAACGCCTCGATGCCGCTGTCATTGAGAAGCGCGATCCGTGTGTCGAAACATCGGCCGGAATGCGGGTCCGCGACGCTCCAGGCGTTGACGAGCACCAGCGTGTCGATCAGGCCCGGATGCCGAAGCGCGACATCCATGCCGATCAGGCCGCCAAGCGCATGGCCCATGAAGGAGAATTTCTCCAGGCCGAGTTCGCCGACGATCTGCAGGACGTCATCGGCCATGGCGGAAATGCCGCCGTCGCGCGGCACCTCGCCACCGGTGCGGCCGCAGCCGCGGTGGTCGTAGGTGACGACACGGAAGCAGGATGAAAGCGCCTCCATCTGCGGCGTCCAGTAGGCGCCCGACCCGCCAAGGCCGGACGACAGGATGATGGTCGGTGCGGCCGGATCGCTGAGACCCATGACATCGAAATACATGAAACGCCTTCCGGTGGGAGGAAATCAGACGGTAAGCGTCACTTGCCGATATGGGCGACGGTGGCGATTTCCACCAGTGCGTCAGGCTTCACCAGTCCACACTGGATGCAGTAGCGCGCCGGCTTGTCGCCCGGAAAATACTCGGCATAGACCGCATTGACGGCCTGATAATTCGCCCAGTCGGTGATGAATATATGGTTCATCGTGACATCCTCCATCGTGCCTCCGGCGGTCTCGATCACCGACTTGATGACCTCCAGAACGTGGCGAGTCTGGGCGCCGGCATCGCCGACATGGACGACATCGTTGTTCTTGTCGAAGGGAAGCGTGCCCGAGACATAGACGACGCCATCGGCAAGCGTGCCCGGAGAATAGGGCGCGATCGGCTTCTGGGTTCCTTCCGGCACGATGACATACTTCGGCATTCTCGCATTCTCCTTGGTTGATGATGGCGTCAGGCGTCGACCGGAGCGGCCTGCGAAATGACGGCGCAGAAATCGTTGACCGTGGCGACCCAGCCGAAGAATTTCTCGACATTATAGACCGTCGCCTGCTGGATGAAGTCTGGTCCCAGGTGATGGGTCGCGTCCTCCAGCATCACGCCGAAATACTCCAGATGGAAGGCATCGCGCAGAGAACTCTCGACGCAGACATTGGTGGCGATGCCGACGAAGACAAGATTGCGGATGCCGCGGGCGCGCAGCACGCTGTCCATGTTGGTGTTGAAGAAGCCGCTGTATCGCGTCTTCGGCACAAGGATATCGCCGGGCTGGGGCTGCAACTCATCGACGATGGCATAGTCCCACGTCCCTTTGGCAAGCAGTTTTCCCTGCATCTCGGGATTGGCGCGCATATGCTTGAGCGCATTGGATTTGTGCCAGTTCGGCGATCCCGGACCGCCGGCCTCGACATAGTCCTTGTCCCAGCCGTTCTGGAAATAGATGACCGCCACGCCGGCGCTGCGCGCAGCATCGAGCGTCTTCTTGATGTTGGCGATCGTCCCCTTGGCGCCCGAAATGTCGAATCCGGCGAGATCGACATAGCCGCCTTCGGTCGAATAGGCGTTCTGCATGTCGACCACCACGACCGCGGTCTCCGATGGCTTGAGTGCGATCGGTTCCGGGCGGGCCGGCAGCGTCACGCTCTGCAGCGCCTCTGCGGGTGCCTGATATCCTGCCACAGCGCTCATTCGGCGGCCTCCAGAGCCTGGGTGACATGACGGCGGCTCTTCATCAGCGGCTGGATGTATTTGCCGAATTTCTCGACGCCTTCGACGAAATCGTCGAAGGTCAGCATGACGCCGCCGGTGCCGGGGACCTCGGCCATTTCGTCGAGCATCGCCGCGACCTCCTCATAGGAACCGATGAGCGTGCCCATGTTGATGTTGACGGCGGAAACCGGGTTGGACATGTGTCGGACATTGGTGTCGGAACCGGACCTGGTATCGGCGGCACTTTGCAGGCCGAGCCAGCTTATCGCCTCGTCGTCGGCGCCGGCCTTGTAATGCTCCCATTTTGCCCAGGCATCTTCAGACTTTTCTTCCGCCAGGATCATCGTCAGCACGAAGGAGCGAACATCCCTGCCGGTCTTTGCGGTCGCGGCAAGCAGGCGTTCATTGGTTCCGGCAAAGGCCTTCGGCGTGTTGATGCCGACGCCGAAGCAGAAACTGTAATCGGCAAATTGCGCGGAAAAAGCCATGCCCGCATTCGACGATCCCGCGCAGATCAGCTTAACGCCTCCCTCCGGCACCGGCTTCATCCGGCAATCGTCCATCTGAAAATACTTGCCCTTGAGATCCGACTGGCCGGTGGTCAGAAGCTCCTTGAGCACCGTCGTGTATTCACCGAGATACGCATATCGGTCGCCGAAATAGTCGTCGCCCGGCCAAAGTCCCATCTGGCTGTATTCCGGCCGCTGCCAGCCGGTGACGAGATTGACGCCAAAGCGCCCGCCGGAGATGCTGTCGATCGTCGTCGCCATCCGGGCCACGATAGCCGGCGGCATGACCAGCGTCGCTGCGGTGCCAAACAGCTTGATCTTCGAGGTGACCGCCGCAAGCCCCGCCATCAGGGTGAAGGATTCCAGATTATAATCCCAGAACTCCGTCTTGCCGCCGAAACCCCGCAGTTTGATCATCGAAAGCGCGAAGTCGAAGCCGTATTGCTCGGCCTTGAGCGTGATTTCCTTGTTGAGTTCGAAGCTCGGCTTGTATTGCGGCGCGTTCTCCGAAAGGAGCCAGCCATTGTTGCCGATCGGAATGAAGACACCCACTTCCATGTCGCTACGCCTCCTGTCATCGTCGCCACGCCTGCGTTGCAGACTTGTCTTTTGATAAGCAGAATTCGTGCCACATGCATTTTACTAAGATAAATCAAAAAGGTAGAAGTACCTTCATCCTACCCGTTCGGCTTGTACCTCAGAAATTTGACCATTCGATAAATTTTTGCACGCAGAATAAGCATCCGCGCTGTTTCCGGTGACCAAAATTTAGCGCATCAGATCAGTCCTCGGCGAAAATCCGGTGCCGGTTGAGGATGCCGGACGGGTCGAACATCGTCTTCAACCGCTTCATCAAGGCAATTTCTTCCGGCCCGCGGCTGCGCGAAAGGTAGGGGCGCTTGAGAACGCCGATACCGTGTTCGGCGGAAATGCTGCCCTCAGAGCTGCCGACGACATCATATATCGACAGGATCGCAGCCTTGAGATCGTCTTCGCGGCTCGTGGGAAGGATGGCGAGATGCAGGTTGCTGTCGGCCATATGACCATAGACGATCAACTGCGCGCCGGGGGCGAGGTTGGCGACATTCTCCCGCATGGCCTCGATCGCGCCATCCATGCGGTTCATCGGCAGGCTAATATCGAACTGGGCGGTCTCGGGGATGAACCGGTCGAACTCGTAATTGGCCTCGCGATAGGCCCAGAAACTGTGCCGGTCCTGCAGCGATTGCGATATCAGCGCGTCGGACATCAGCCCGGCTTCGAGAAGGTCGGAAAGCACTTGGGTGAACCTGTCCTGCGCCGCCTGATCATCCCCGAGCGCTGCTTCGATCAACAGTGTCAGCTCTGCGCGGTCCTCGAATGGTTCGGACAGGCCGGTCAGTACCTCGCTGGCGACCATATATTCGCGCCACATGCCTTCGAACGTCATCAGCTGGCCGGGGAAACTGCGATCCAGCTCTGCAAGGATCCTTGCCGCATCGGCAACGCTGGCGACAGCACACAGTGCCGTCTGAAGCGCCGGCGGCGCGGGTGCAAGCGAGAGGCAGACGCGGGTGATCACCCCGAGCGTGCCCTCACTGCCGATCATCAGCTGCGCCCAGTCATAGCCGGTATTGTTCTTCATCAGCTTATTGAGGCCCGTCAGCACCGTGCCGTCGGCCAGCACCGCTTCCAGACCCAGCACGTTGCGCCGCGTCACGCCGTAGCGGAGCGCCTGGACGCCGCCGGCATTGGTCGCGACATTGCCGCCGATCGTGCATGTCCCGCGGGCGCCGAGATCGACGCCGTAATGCAGGCCGGCATCGCGCGCCGCCTCTTGAACCCGGTAGAGCGGCGTGCCGGCAAGAACGGTCATCGTACGGCTGGCAACATCGACTTCCTCGATGCCGTTCAACCGCTCCAGCGACAAGGCGATTTCACCCGGCTGCGGCCGCGCGCCGCCGGCAAGCCCTGTCAGACCGCCCTGGATGACCAGCGGCATCCCGGCCTTGTGGCACAGAGCCAGCACTGCCGACACCTCCTCCGTCGAGGCCGGCATGACCAGAGCCGCAGGGCGGCATGGCGGCATCTCCGTCGCATCAGCCCAGTGACGCTGCGCAATGTCGTCACCTTGCTTGACGAAAGCGGCGCCGACGATTGCCCGCAATTCGGTGACGACATCCATGCTTATTCTCCTGCCTGGGCCTTATGTTTCGCATCCCGTTTCACCCGGAACGGTTCCTTCGCTATCATGGCAAAGGTGATTCTGGGATAAATTCGCCGCCATGGATTACACACTCGCAAGCCTTCCATTCGAACGGCTGATCGAACCCGTATCGCGGGCAACGGCTTCGCTGACACGGCTTGACGAACGTCTCTCGCATTCAGCAGTCGGCAAGGGATGGATAGAGCGGTCTCATTTTTCCGATGCGGCGGCCTCGCTATGGATCGACGGCGAACTGGTGCATCTGGAGGATCTCGTCCTCCACGATGCGGCCATGGGCGTGCGCGCGCCGACGCATGAACTGACGATCGCCCATGACATCCTGCGCACGCGCCGACGCATTCTCGACAATGCACCTGACTGGGCCCTGAGCCGCGAGGGCCTGGGCAGGCTGTGCGGCAGATCAGGCCTGCACACCGATATGCGTGCTACGGATCAGCCCGCAGAACCGGAACCTGTCGAGGCAGGCAGCGCCGTACCGGACGCGTTGTCGCGGGAATTGGCGCGGATCGATGCGGCGATCGAGAGAAGCGACGTCATATTGTCCAGCATCATCGCGTCGGCCCGTGGCAAGCCGGCATCCGACCATGCCGCGGCCCTGATCTACGAACCCGATTGGGACGAGGACGCGCGGCTGGAAGAATGGCTCGCCGTACTTGGCAACACCGCCGGATTGCCGAGCGTTCTGAGAGCCGCCATCGCCATCGATGCCTGGAACCAGTTGCAGGTGTTGCAGCATGCTCCCTGGATCGGCCGGCTTTTGGCCGGGGCGCTTTTGCGCAGGGAGCGGGTGACGGAAGCCCATCTTCCGACGATCAACCTCGGGCTCAAGAGTGTCAGCCGGGAGGCGCGCGCAAGCCGTGACCGCCACGCGCGGCTGCTTGCGATCCTCGATGCCATCGCCGCAGCCGGCGAACTCGGCCTCAAGGAACACGATCGGCTGGTTCTCGCAGCCAAACAGATGCAGCACCGGCTGACCGGCCGAAGACAGTCTTCGAAACTGCCGCAACTGGTGGAACTGGCGCTCTCGCGTCCGATGATCTCGACCGGGATGATTGCCAAGGCACTGTCGGTGACGCCCCAGGCCGCCTTGAAGATCATCGCCGAACTGCAATTGCGCGAGCTGACGGGGCGCGGGCGGTTCCGCGCCTGGGGCATTCTCTAAGTCAGACCGGCTTCGCCGACGTATTTTAGCAAATTCACCTAAAGTTGACCCTGGCGCATCGGGCAGGGGTCGCCGCCGACAATTCCTGTGTTACAGTCCGCCGATAGACACTGCAGTGAATGGATTGCCATGCTTACAACACTTGCATTGTTAATGAGCCTGTCCGCCTCCAATACGCTTCTTGCCCAGGGAAGTTCGGAAGTGGATGTCGAACTGGTGCTTGCGGTCGATACGTCACGTTCGATGGATTACGAGGAAGCCCGCATACAGCGCGAGGGCTACGTCTCAGCCCTCAAGCACAAAGAGTTCATCGATGCCGTCAGGAACGGTCTGACTGGCCGCATCGCCATCAGCTATTTCGAATGGGCGGGCGACGTGGTGCAGGGATCGGTGATCGACTGGCAGGTGATCGAGACGGAAGCCGACGCGATTGCCTTTGCCGACAAGCTGGCCGCCCGGCCGGTGGAGATGCAGCGCCGCACGTCGATTTCGGCGGCGATAGCGCAAGGCGCGACGATGATCGTCTCCAATGCCTATCAGGGCATCCGCCAGGTGATCGACGTATCGGGCGACGGACCCAACAATTCCGGCAACCCGGTCGAACCGGCGCGGGACAGGGCGGTGGAGGCCGGCATCGTCATCAACGGACTGGCAATCATGCTGCGCCCATCCGGCACCACAGCCGGGCTTGACCAGTATTACGATGACTGCGTCATCGGCGGCCCCGGCTCATTCGTTCTTCCGGTCCGCAAGATCGAGGATTTCGGCGTCGCGGTGCGCCGCAAACTGGTGATGGAGGTGAGCGGTCTCCCGCCTCAACCGCAGGTTCGACGCATCGCGATGAAGGCGGCGAAGGCCGACTGCATGGTTGGTGAGAAGCAGTGGCAGGATATGTTCGACCGCTAAGGTTGCTCCAGCAGACGTGCTTAGCGGCATTGCATCCAGAACGGCGTCGAGTGAAGGAGCCGTAACAGTTTCGCGATCGGAAGAACGGCGAAACTGCCCGGCTGCCGTTATAGCAGGCTGGCCCACGACCGCACCTTTGCCGCCATCGTCCGAAGATGATCGGCGGCGGTGAAGCCAGAGACGGATTTGCGTGGCTTCAGGTCATGATCGCCATCGTCCAGCCAGAGAAGCTCGATCGCGTCGGATAGACGATACGATTCTACTTCCGTCCGACTGCCGAAGGGATCGCGTGTCCCCTGCGCGATCAATGTCGGCGTCGAAAGCGTCTCCAGATGCGCGGTGCGCAATTGCGCGGGCTTTTCCGGGGGATGAAACGGATAACCCAGGCAGACAAGACCCTGCACTGCGCCCGTTGCATGAAGGCGATCCGCCAGCATGCTGGCGACGCGTCCGCCCATCGATTTCCCGCCGACAATCAGCGTGCCGCGCCGTTTCAGCTCTGATATCGCCTGCTCGTATTGAGGGATGAGCAATTCCGCCCTCGGCGGCGGCCTGCGCGATCCCTGCCGTCGCGCCGCCATGTAATCGAACTCGAAGCGAACGACCTTGATCGCTTGCGCCGCAAGCGCCTCGCTTGCCGCCGTCATGGCAGCCGAATCCATCGGCGCGCCGGCACCATGGGCAAGCAATATAGTCACGTCCGCATCATCCGGTCCCGTCGTCAGAAAGTCCAAGTTCGTACGCTCCCGTTCAATTGCGGCCATTTGGCAGAAAGATCGTGATGATTGCCGATCTTGTCCCGATCTCTCATACCGGGCCGGCATGCACAATTGTCACATTCGCGCGCAAAGCGTGACAATTCGTGTTGCGAATATTCTGGATCATTTTTCCGCCACACGCGTTAGCCAACGCTGTGTACCCATTCGCACCCGAACGGATGGTCATAAATACTATAAGGAGTACAGGGATGAACAAGACATTTGCCGTAGCGCTCGTCGCTCTTCCGGTCGCATTCGCCACCACCGCGGTTTCCGCCGCCGACATGGTCGGTCGCGATCCGGTGCCTACCTATCAGGAGTCCGACCAGCGTGGCGGCGTCCGCATCGGCTATCTCGATTGCTCGATCGGCGGTGGAGTCGGCTACGTCCTTGGCTCCGCCAAGGAAGCGGACTGCGTCTTCAAGTCGACCATGGGCAGCGAACCGCTTGACCGCTACACCGGTGTCGTCCGCAAGATGGGCGTCGACCTCGGCTTCACCACCCGCAGCCGCCTGATCTGGGCCGTCTTCGCGCCGACCGCTGGTTACCACCACGGTTCGCTCGGTGGCCTTTACCAGGGTGCAACGGCCGAAGCCACGCTCGGTGCCGGCATCGGCGCCAACATTCTCGTTGGCGGCACGTCCGGCTCGATCCACCTGCAGACCGTCAGCGTTACCGGCCAGCTCGGCCTGAACGTCGCGGCAACTGGCACGTCCGTGACGCTGACCCCGGCGGATATGGCCAGCAACATGTAAGCCGTTTTCGGCCTGTCCGCCGATGGCGGGCAGGCCGTTTACCTCGACGAACCCTTGCGAACACCGGCTGCGATCCATACTTTAACGTCAGAAAACCTCAGACCCGACCGGGATTTCAGATCCGGTTCGTTTCAGGATTTGCCGCATGGATCTCGAAAAGACTCTCCGGTCGGTCGTCGCCGTCCGAACCTCCATCCCCGACAAGGCATTCACCGCAGGAGCGCTCGGCACCCGCCGTGAAGGCAGCGGCGTGGTCATCCGCGAGAATGGTCTCGTTCTGACAATAGGCTATCTGGTGACCGAGGCCGATGAGGTCTGGCTGACCCGCCATGACGGCCGCGTCGTGCAGGCTCATGTTCTCGCCTACGATCAGGAAAGCGGTTTCGGCCTCGTGCAGGCCTTGTCGCCGCTCGACCTGCCGGCAATGCCGATCGGAGATTCCGACAAGGCATCCGTAGAAGACGATATCGTTTTTGCCGATGGCGAAGGCCAATATGTGCGTGGCAGTATCGTCGCGAAGCAGGAGTTCGCCGGCTATTGGGAATATCTGCTCGACGAAGCCATATTCATCGCCCCGGCGCATCCCTCCTGGGGCGGTGCGGCGTTGATCGACAGCGGAGGCCGGCTTGTCGGCCTCGGGTCGCTGCGGTTGCAGATGAGCAAGGGCGGCGAACTTGCCGACATCAACATGGCGGTGCCGATCAATCTGCTGAAACCTATTCTGGACGACGTGCTCAACCAGGGCGCCATCAGCAAGCCGCCGCGCCCCTGGCTCGGCGCCTTTTCAGCAGAAACCAACGGCGAGGTCGTGGTGATTAGCGTGACCGATGACGGCCCGGCGGCGAAAGCCGGCCTGCGCCGTGGCGACGTGATATCGGAGATCCGAGACGGCGAAGTCGACGGACTTGCCGATTTCTATCGCAAGGTCTGGGAAAGCGGATCGCCCGGCGCGGAAATTCCGATGCGTGTACTTCGCGACGGCCGCGAGGCATGGCTGCGGGTCAAATCCGCCGACCGCAACGACTTCCTCCTGAAGCCATCGCTACAGTGACAGCAACTGGCGCCGTCGTAACGCGAAGGCGCCGCATGCTATTGGTCGGCGTGCTCAACGGATCAGGATCGCTCTGAAATCGTTGACATTCGTGCCGGTCGGGCCTGTCTCGAAAAGATCGCCGATGGCGGAAAACCCGGTATAGCTGTCGTTGCGATCCAAAAGAGCGCGTGCGTCGGAGCCGGCACTGCGCAAGCGCTGCACGGTACCGCCATCGACAAATGCGCCGGCATTGTCTTGCGATCCGTCTATCCCATCAGTATCCGCCGCAAGCGCTGCAATGCCGGTACCATCGATGGCAAGGGCGAGAGACAGCGCGAACTCGCCGTTTCGTCCGCCCTTGCCCCCCTTGGAGCGCAACGTCACGGTCGTCTCGCCGCCGGACAGGATGAGGGCGGGCTTTCTGAACGGCCGGTTTTTCAAAGCGACCTCACGGGCAAGCGCACCATGAACGAGCGCCACGTCGCGCGCCTCGCCCTCGATCGAATCCGACAGGATATGCGCCTCGACGCCCTGCTCACCCGCCAGCCGGGCTGCAGCCTCCAGCGACACGCCGGCGGACGCGATGACGTAATGCTCGTTGCGGCAAAAGCGGGGATCGTCAGGCCGCGGTGCGTCGGCCGCCGGCGACCTGAGATGGGCCATGACGGCTGCCGGAAGCTCCATGCGATACTGATCGATAAAGGTGAGCGCCTCCTGCCGCGTGCTGGCATCCGGCACGGTCGGCCCTGAGGCCACGAAGGCCGGATTGTCTCCCGGAATATCCGACACGATGAGGCTCACGACCCGCGCCCTGGTCGCTGCAGCAAGGCGTCCGCCCTTGATGTTGGAGACATGCTTGCGCACGACGTTCATGGCGGAAATCGGCGCACCCGAGGCAAGCAGCGCCTCGTTCAGGGCAATCTCGTCGGCGAGCGTCACGCCTTCGGGCGGGGCAGGCAGGAGGGCGGAACCACCACCGCAGATCAGCGCGATGACCAGATCGTCTTCGCACAGGTTCGAGATCGTCTCGACCAGCCGTCTTGCAGCCGCAAGGCCCGCCTCGTCCGGCACCGGATGAGCCGCCTCGATGATCTCGATCGACCGCGTCTCGCAGCCATAGCCGTAGCGGGTGACGACGACTCCGGTCAGGGCTGGGCCTTGCCAGACCTTTTCCAGTGCCGCCGCCATCTGGGCTGCACCTTTGCCGGCGCCGATCACGACGGTCTTTCCCTGTTCGGGTGGGGAGGGAAGGTGATCACGGATGCCGGTCAGCGGATCGGCAGCCTTCACCGCTGCATCGAACAACGACTTCAGGAAATCACGATCGTTCATAAGTCTTCTCCTCACCCTGTCAGAGTTACTGACCATGAGATGCGGACAGGGTCAATCGATCCGAACCCGGTGGGCGACCATGCCGCACCACCAGGGCGAGCCGACCCTTGCCGCAATCAACCGAACGGTTTGTCGATCGACTGCGCCGGCGTCGTGAAGAAGACAGGACCGTCTTCGGACATATAGATGATGTCCTCCAGACGAACGCCGCACTCGCCATAAATGGCAAGCATCGGCTCGTCGGAAAAGACCATGCCCGGTTCAAGCAGCGTGCTGTTGCCGCGTACGATGTAAGGGTCCTCGTGCAGATCCATGCCCAATCCGTGACCGGTGCGATGCGGCAGGCCCGGTACATTATAGTCAGGCCCGAACCCGGCATCGGTCAGCACCTTGCGGGCAGCGAAATCGACCGCCTCGCAGGGCGTGCCGATCTTCGCCGCGTCGAATGCGGCGCGGTGAGCCTTCTGCTCCAGCGCCCAGACCTCGCGCTGGCGCTCCGTCGGTTCGCCGAACACATAGGTGCGGGTAATGTCGGAGCAGTAGCGATGGATGTGAGCGCCGAGGTCGATCAGCACCATGTCGCCGGACTTTAGCGTCTGGGCATAAGGCACGCCATGCGGATAGGCGGTCGCCTCGCCGAACTGGGCGGCAGCGAAGATGTGGCGCATCCCGAGTTTTGCATGCGCCGCGGCGATGAAAGCCGTCACTTCGGTGGTAGAAACGCCTTCGTAGAGACCCTGCCAGACGGCCTTGTGAACCCGGTAGCTGGCGTCCATCGCCGTCTGGATGATGGCGATCTCGGTCGCCGACTTGATCTGCCGGCATCCGGCGATCAGTTCCTTTGCCCCGGAGATCTTCAGGCGGTGCCCGACATGGGCGCTGATCGCGCTGGAAAAGACGAAAGGCGTTGCGGGATCGAAGGCAAGCGTATCACCATCCGCGCCCAGTCCGCAGATCAGGTCCGCGACCAGCAAAGCCGGGTCCTGATGCTCCTCCCAGACGGCGATGTCGCCGGCAACGGTGATCATCGTCTGCGTCTTCGGCTCCTCGAAGGCCGGGCTGATGTAGATAGGCGTGCCCGTTGAGGGAATGATCGCGCCATGCAGCCGTTCGCTTGCACCAAGTGTCATGGCAGTGAAATAGGTGAGGCTCGTCGAGGTATCGAGATAGACCGCCTTGACGCCAGTCTCGCGCATCAGCCCCTGAAGCTTCGAGATGCGGCCGAGCAGCTCCTTGAGCGAGATCGGCGCAACGGCAGAGGCGATATCATCGAACTCGGCCAGGGACTGTTTGAACGACTTGTAGGCGGGGGCACTCATCTTGGCATCCTGTGGGCACATGTGCGGAATCGCTGTGCTGTTCTTCCGACGAATTGTCATGCTTGGCAATAAAAATGCCGCCCGGAGGACTGCGAGCTGGAAGCGAAATCCCCGCCCGTCCAAGAAAGCGGTTGACGCACCCAACACCACTTATAATATCTATTTCAGTCGCGCTGTATGACAAGCTTGTTCCGCAGCCGGAGGTAGACCATCCTGGGGAGGATCCATGTTGAAGAAGCTGTTGCTGACGGGCGCCGCTGGCGGCGTCGGTCAGGGCATTCGCCCATTGCTGTCACAGATTGCCGAAACCATCGTGCTGTCGGATATCGGCGACGTGACGGATCTGGGGCCACGGGAAAGCTTTGTCCGGTGCGATCTTGCCGATGCGAAGGCAGTCTCGGCTCTGTTCGATGGCATTGACGCGGTGATCCATCTCGGCGGCATTTCGGTGGAACGCCCCTTCGATCTCATTCTTCAGGGCAACATTATCGGCCTCTACAACCTCTATGAAGCCGCCCGCCATCACGGCATGCCGCGCATCGTGTTTGCCAGCTCGAACCATGTGGTCGGCTATTACCGCCAGGACGAGCATATCGATAACGGCGTCTATCCGCGACCAGACTCACTCTATGGCGTGTCGAAGGTCTTCGGCGAGGCGATAGCCAGTCTGTATCACGACAAGTTCGGCCAGGAGACGCTGTCGGTCCGTATTGGCTCCTGCTTCGACAAGCCGCTCAACCGCCGCATGCTTGCGACATGGTTGAGCTATCGCGATTTCGTGTCGCTTTGCGCACGCGCCTTCGAGGTCCCGCAACTCGGGCACACGGTCGCCTATGGTGCCTCGGACAACGAGCCCAAATGGTGGGATAACGGCAACGCCGCCTTTCTGGGCTGGCAACCGCAGGACAGCACCGCAAAATGGCGCGCAGAGGTGGAGGCCGCCGCCGGGCCGGTCGATCCGACCGATCCCGTAGCCCTCTATCAGGGCGGCGCGTTCGTCTCCGCTGGCCATCCAGCCGACACCTGATACGATCCGGCCGCAAGGCCGAAAGCCTTAACACGCACCGGCCGCGGGGGCGGCCGGAGGGAAGGAATTGACGATGACTATCCACCAGAACCTCATTGCCGGCGAATGGGTCGGCAGCAACGGCTCGGAAAACATCAACCCGTCCGACACGAACGATATCGTCGGACTTTATGCCCAGGCCTCGGCAGAGGATGTGAAGCAGGCGATCGCCGCCGCCAAGACCGCGTTTCCAGCCTGGTCGCGCTCAGGAATCCTCGAGCGCCACGCGATCCTGAAGAAGACGGCGGACGAAATCCTCGCCCGCAAGCAGGAGCTCGGCACGCTTCTGTCGCGCGAGGAGGGAAAGACGCTTGCCGAAGGGATCGGCGAGGTCACCCGCGCAGCACAGATCTTCGACTTCTTTGCCGGCGAAACGCTAAGGCTTGCAGGCGAAGTGTTGCCGTCGGCCCGTCCGAATATCGGGGTCGAAATCACCCGCGAGCCGCTCGGCGTGATCGGCATCATTACCCCCTGGAATTTCCCGATCGCCATTCCCGCCTGGAAGATCGCGCCGGCTCTCGCCTATGGCAACACGGTCGTGTTCAAGCCGGCCGAACTGGTGCCCGGCTGCTCCTGGGCGATCGTCGATATCCTGCACCGCGCCGGCTTGCCCAAGGGCGTTCTCAACCTCGTCATGGGACCCGGTTCGGTCGTCGGTCAGACCATGCTCGACAGCCCGGATATCGCCGGCATCACCTTCACCGGCTCGACCGGCACCGGCAAGCGCGTCGCCGCGGCCTCGATCGAGCATAACCGCAAGTTCCAGCTGGAGATGGGTGGCAAGAACCCGATGGTCGTTCTCGACGACGCCGATCTCGGCGTTGCCGTGGAAGCCGCCGCCAATTCCGGGTTCTTCTCCACCGGCCAGCGCTGCACGGCATCGTCCCGCCTGATCGTGACGGAAGGCATTCACGACAGGTTCGTCGCAGCACTCACCGAACGCCTCAAAGGCATCGAGGTCGGCCATGCGCTGAAACCCGAAACCCATGTCGGCCCGGTCGTCGATGCCCGGCAGCTGAAGACTGATACCGATTACATCGATATCGGCGTCGGCGAAGGTGCCAAGCTTGCTTTCGGTGGCGAACGGATCGAGCGGGACACGCCCGGCTTCTTCCTCCAGCCGACGCTCTTCACCGAGGCGACGAACCAAATGCGCATCTCACGCGAGGAGATTTTCGGGCCGGTGGCAAGCGTCATCCGCGTCAGGGATTACGACGAGGCGCTGAGCGTCTCCAACGATACGCCGTTCGGTCTTTCCGCCGGCATCGCCACGACGAGCCTGAAATACGCAACCCACTTCAAGCGCAATTCGGAAGCGGGAATGGTGATGGTCAATCTGCCGACAGCCGGCGTCGATTTCCACGTCCCCTTCGGCGGCCGCAAGGCATCGTCCTTCGGCTCGCGCGAACAGGGCAAGTATGCGGCTGAATTCTTCACCGTCGTGAAAACGGCCTATACGCTGGCCTGAGCCGCTCGGCTTCAGGTTCTTGTAGAGGCAGGCATTGTCTGCCTCTACCGACCCGGATCACGAAACGCAGGGCCCTTGCGCCGTCACGCCGAAGCGGGTCGGATCGCGCCATCCCAGATCGCGTCGTTCCAGGCGATCGCCGCGGCCGTCCGGTTGACGACGCCGAGCTTGGTGAAGATCCGCGTCATGTGGTGTTTGACGGTTTTCTCGTGCAGGTCGAGTTCGATCGCAATCGACTTGTTGCTGAGCCCGTTTGCGGCCAGTTCGAGCACCTCGCGCTCGCGGGCGGTCAACTCGCGCATACCGGCGGTTAGAACCGCATCTCCCTCAGAGACCGACGGGGCCGCCAGCATCTTGGCCGAAAGGGCAGGGGCAACATAGCCTTCTCCGGCCGCAACGGAGCGCAGGATTTCGCCGAGCGAGGTCGAACCGACACCTTTCAGCACATAACCTTTCGCGCCTTCCTGCAGCGCCAGTCTTATATCCTCGCTGGCCTCGGATACCGTCAGCATGACGATGTTCTGGTCGGGACGCTCCGCGAGGATAGGCGAAATGGCGTCCAGCCCACCGCCCGGCATGGAAATATCCATCAGCAGGATGTCCGGCTGGTAGGACTGGACGATGCTGATCGCATCATCCCGGCTTGCGCCTTCGGCCACGATGGCAAAGCCCTGCTCGCTCAGTGTCCGGGACACGCCTTCCCTGAAGAGAGGGTGATCATCACATACGGCAATCCGCAAATCCGTCATCAAATCGTCTCCGCTTCGCAAATCCTGAACGCCAATGTTACGCGTGTTCCTGCGCTGTCCGACTGAATCTCGAAACGCCCTCCAAGGCTTTCGATCCGTTCTCGCAGACCGGCAATGCCAAGGTTTGTGGGCTTTACCAAGGCAGGGTCGAAACCAGGCCCGGAATCCATCACATCCACCACGATACTGTCGCCCTCGAAACGTTGCAGAACCTTCTGTCCGGCGCCGCCCGCATGGCGCCAGCCATTGTTGAGTGTTTCCTGGACGAAGCGGTAGAGACATATCTTCTCCGCCGCCGACGGCTGCAGGTCCGTTTCAGAAAGCGTCAGCTCGACAGCGATGCCGGTGCGTTCCCGATAGCGCCGCACGGCCTGGGAAATCACCTCATGCATGCCCGCCGCCTCGATTTCGGGCAGGATCAGGTCGTGGCAGATACTACGGATTTCCTTCATCGCCTCCTGGAGGCTTTTCTTGATCGATCCCACCTCGGCCTCGCGCTGATCCAGCCGGGCCTGTGGGCCGAGGATGGCAGGGCTGTCGATGCGCAGCGAAGCATAGGCGATCAGTTGTGCCGGGCCGTCATGCAGATCGGCGCCGAGCCGCCTCAGGAAGCGTTCATTGAGCGCCGTCGTGCGGCGGCTGGCCTTCTGCACGCGCTCATGCAAGGCCCTGTTCTGTTTCAACAGCTGCGAAAGTTCGCCGACGCGGGCATTCAGCAGCCCTCGCTGCAGATCGATGAGACGGCTGCCGCGCATGACGATCAGCGACAAGAGCGAGAAGATCACAGCGATCACCATCGCCACGGCGAACCAGGCCCTGAGCCGGGCGGTAAACAGGCTCTGCTCGAAATCCGTCGCGATCTCGTAGAATTCCGAGACCGCCACGACCTCGCCAGACCAGGGCTGGCGGACAGGGTTATAGATCTCCAGCAGCGGCGGCGTTTCGCCCAGCGCCTCCCGTTCTTCCGGGCCTATATCGTTGAACTCGGAGATGATCAGGCCGGTGAAGGCGGCGGTCAGATCCTCTCCAGGCGTTCTCCGCTGCCCTATCTGACGCTTGTCATTGGCATAGAGGATCGTCCCGTCCTTTCGCCACAGCCGAAACGACACGAGGCGGCGGCCGAGCGCGCCCTGCGCCAGCGTCTTGTCGAGCGCCTGTTCGACGGCTGGATCGAGCCTCTCGCTCGTGCTCATGTCCGGCAGGATCGGAGCAATGACGCTGTCGACATAGAGCGCCGTCGACGCCGCCGAATTGCGGGTGACGGCGTCGGTAATCAGCTTGGCGACCACTGTGCCGACGATCAATGTTGCAACGATGGAGACCAGACCGCCGGTGACGAGAAACTGGCGCGCGAGCGTCTGGCCGTTCCAATGAGCGATGATGTTGGGGAGCCGCACGCAAGCCTCGGTCGAGTGAAGATAACCGGTGCTAGATATGGCTGTCGATCAGCTAATCAATGTCAGATATCGCACTGTGATCAGCCACTCTGCCGGGCTGCCGCATAACGGTTCACGGGCATGGAAAGGCCGAGATTTTCGCGCAGCGTCGCGCCCTCGTACTCTTCCCGGAAAAGCCCGCGACGGCGCAATTCCGGTACGACCAGCTCGACGAAATCGGTGAGGCTCGCCGGCAGTGTCGGGAACATCAGGATGAAGCCGTCTGCGGCGCGGGCCTCGAACCACTCCTCCATGAAGTCGGCGATCTCCTTCGGCGTGCCGGTAATGCCATTGCCGGTGCTTTTTTCCGCATAGTGGCGGATCAGGTGACCGAGCGTGTGGCCCTGCTTGATGAAATCGGTCAGCTCCTCGAACAGAGCCCTGGACCCCTTCGGCTGCTGCGGCAGCCGCTCCATCGGGAAGGGCTTGTCCAGTTCGGCGCCTGACAGGTCGGTCTCGAGGAATTCGCCGAGCATCCAGCGGCCGACATCCGGATGCAGGTTGTCGATGAGGAAATCGACCTTCGCTTGCGCTTGCGCCTTCGTTTCTCCGACATTGACGACGATGCCGGGCATCATCTTCAAGTCGTCCTGACGACGACCGTATTTCGCCATGCGACCTTTGACATTCTGGTAAAAGGCGCCGTTGCGCTCGATGCTGGAGGCAAGGCTGAAGACGATTTCCGACGTACGGGCCGCCAGTTCCATCCCGGCCTCTGATCCGCCTGCCTGGGCGATGACCGGCCGGCCTTGCGGCGTCGACGCACTGTTGAGCGGCCCGCGCACCTGGAAATGCTTGCCCTTGTGGTTCAGCGTATGCAGTTTGTCCTTGTCGTAATAGACGCCGCTTTCGCGATCGAGCAGCAGCGCATCCGGCTCGAAACTGTCCCACAGGCCGAAGACGACATCGACGAATTCCTCGCCGCGCTCATAACGGACGGCATGTGGATCGAGGCCTTCGCGATTGAAGTTATAGCCGGTCTCGTCATGGTCGGAGGTGACGACATTCCAGCAAGCCCGGCCGCCGCTCAGGTGATCGATCGAAGAGAAGATGCGGGCGATGTTGAACGGCTCGTAATAGCTGGTCGAGGCTGTCGCGACGAAGCCGAGCTTTTCCGTCATCGCGGCAAGCGCAGTGATCAGCGTCAGCGGCTCGAAACGGTTCATCTTTGTCGGCGAGCGGGAGAGCGCCTCCGGGTCTCCGATCGCCGCCGCCGGCGAATCCGCCACGAACATGAAGTCGAGCTTGGCCTGTTCGGAGATGCGGGCGACGTTCAGCAGATGCTCGATCCTGTTGGCGCCGTTGACGTCGGCCGCCGGGTGCAGCCAGCTCGCCGGGTTGAAGCCGAATGTATAGACAAAAGTTCCGAGTTTCAGCTTGTCTTCGCGGGCCATGGCTTGTCAGCTCCTTCTAAATCGAAATCCTGTCAGATTGCCTGGGATGGGGTGAAACGGGCGGTCAGCGTGTGGCTGTCGCCGGGATAGGTCAGGCGCACCGCCGTGACCGACTGGTCGAGCCGCCAGGTCTGGCGTTCGACGACCATGACGGGGCTGCCTTCAGGGATGGCCAGATGCGAGGCGGCAAGCTGCTGCGCGCCGCGGGCCGCGATCCGGTGTTCGGCAGCGCTCCACGGAACGTGGTCGAGAAGCCAGGGACCGGGCGATAGCCGTTCGAAACTCTCGTCTTCCGCTGCCGGCACGACATCCAGGCTGATCAGCCGCTGCTCCAGGCAGAAGGGGGTATCGCCGGCAAAATGCAGGCAGGTCACATCGACCACCTTTCTCCCGCGCGCAAGGCCCAGTTGCCTGGCCTCCTCGCGGTCGGCGGGCCTCACCGTACGCAGCAGAATGCGGTGATGATAGCTCTTGGAGGCGGCCTTCACCTCTTCGCGGATATCATAGATTTCCAGGATGGCGCTCTGCGCCTTTTGCGGCAGCACGACGCTGCCGATCTTGCGGCGGCGCTGCACGAGGCCGGCGCGGGCGAGCTGCGTCACCACCTTGTTCACCGTCATGCGCGAGCATTCGTATTGCTCGGCAAGCTGCTGCTCGGAAGGGATGCGGTGCCCCGGCGCCCAGTGACCGGTCAGGATATTCTGCTCGATATCCGAAAGTATCCGCTGGTGCAGGGAAACGGGTACCTCGGCCATGTCGTGAGCAGTCACCTTTTCCTGTATCATGCGAGCATGCTGGCTCCGCGATCCAGATAGGTATCGAGGAACTGCTCCAGCCGCGGCGGACGCGGCTTGGCGAAAATCTCTGCCGGCGGACCGGAAAACAGCAGGCGGCCGTGGTCGAGAAAGCTGATCTGCTGGCCGACGCTCGCGGCAAAGCCGATTTCGTGGGTGACGACGACCATGGTCATGCCTTCTGCCGCGAGATCGCGCATGACGTTCAGCACTTCGCCGGTCAGTTCCGGGTCGAGTGCCGAGGTCGGCTCGTCGAACAGCATGATCTTCGGCTCCAGCGCCAGCGCGCGTGCGATCGCGACACGCTGCTGCTGGCCACCGGAAAGCTGCGACGGATAGTGGCCGGCGCGGTTTTCCAGTCCGACCTTGCGAAGCTGCGCCATGGCCCGTTCTTCCGCCTCGGCCTTCGGCACCTTGCGGACGATCTTCAGCGCTTCGCTGACATTGCCGAGCGCCGTCATATGCGGCCACAGATTGAACTGCTGGAAGACCATGCCGGTCTTGGCGCGCACGGAACGGATCTGCGCGATCGGAAGTCTTTCGCGCTTGCCATTGGCATCTTCGAAAAAGCCGAGCGCCTCGCCGTTGATGGTAATCATGCCGCTCGTCGCTTCCTCAAGGAAAGCCAGGCAGCGCAGAAGCGTGCTCTTGCCGGACCCGGAAGGACCGATCAGGCAGGATACCTTGCCCTCCGGAATATCCAGATCGATGTCCTGCAGCACGGTGGTCTCCCCGAACCGCTTGACCAATTTGCGGATGCTGATGGCGGGTACACTCATGCTTTTGAAAACCTCAGTCGGGAAAGACGCTTTTCAGCCTGGCGGCCGAGCCTGTCCGTCAGTTCAACGATGATCCAATAGGTGACGGCGAGAACGAAGATCGCCTCCAGGAAGGCATATTGCTGCGAGCCGATGGCGCTGACCGTCGCCGTCAGTTCCGGCACCGTGATGATGGACAGCACGGCGGATTCCTTCAGCAGAATGATCGCCAGGTTGATCGCCGGCGGCAGCACGATCAGCGCCATTTCCGGGATCTGGATGCGAGCGATGGTCTGCATCCGCGTCATGCCCAGGCATTGCGCGGCCTCGACATGCCCGACCGGAACCGAAGCATAACCGGCGCGAAACACCTCGCTGTAATAGGCGGCGCTATAGACGGTAAGGCCGATCAGGCCGCAGGGGACCGGATCGAGCATCAGCCCGACGAAGGGACCGCCGTAATAGAGCAGGAAAATCTGGATCAGGAACGGCGTTCCGCGCAGCACCTCGACGATGGTGCCCAGCACGCCGTTGACGATCATGCCGCCGAAGCGTCGCGCCGTGGCGATGATGAAGCCGGCGACAACACCGCCAAGCACGCCGGCAACCCAAAGCCAGAGCGTGACAAACAGGCCGCTGCCGATTTCCGGCATCTTCTCGAGAATGACCTGGGGATCGAACATCATGCCGAGGCTCCCTTCAGGGATTTTTCGGCGTAACGGCCAAGAAGCGCGATCGCGGAGTTGATGACGAAGTAGATGAGAGCGGCGCTGGCAAAGATCGGGATCGGCATGAATGTGCTGGACGCAAGATCCTGCGCCATCTTGGTGATCTCGATAATGCCGACGACCGACACGAGCGACGAGGATTTGAGGATCATGATCGCTTCATTGACCAGCGCCGGCAGCGTGAGCCGCAAGGCAATCGGCACGCGGATTCGCAAAAACGTCTGCACTCCGTTGAAGCCAGCGACATCGGCGGCTTCGACGAGCCCGCGCGGCACGCTCTCGAACCCGCCACGCAGGTTTTCCGCCTGATAGGCGGCGGTGCACAGGGAAAGACCGACGATCGCCGCGACGATGCCCGGCACATTGATGCCGATGACAGGCAGAAGCGTATAGATCAGCAGCAGCTGCACGAGCAGCGGCACGCCGCGGAAAAAGCTGATGAACAGCCGTGCCGGCACGCCATAGATCGCCTTGCCCGTCTGAAGCGCCGCAGACAGAAGCATGGCGATCAGGAAGCCGATCGCAATCGAAACGAGGCTGATGCCGAGCGTCGATATGGCCGCTTCCAGGAGAAGCGTGAAAAGTTTGAATGTCATCGGTTACGTGTCGTCCGTCACCGGCAAAATGCCGGCCGCAGAGAACGGGAAGGGGATGCGGCATGCGCATCCCCAGGATCAGATCTGGTTCAGAATGCCGGCTCAGGAACGGAATCCGGCGTATCGAAGGTCGTGCCGAACCACTTTTCCTGCAATTTGCCGAGACGGCCGTCCTTCTTCATCGCGATGATTTCGGCGTCGATATAGTCGAGCAGTGCCTTGTGATCATCATCCTTGGTGCCGATGAAGCCGAAATAGGTCTTCTTGCCGAAAGCCGGCGTGACGACTTCGAACATGCCGTTGCGCTGCTGGGCGACGAAGGCGATGTTAGGAAGCGAGTTGGCAACCGCGACAACACGGCCGGCAGCGAGATCGGCATAGGCATCGTTGAACGATACGTATTCGCGGACATTGACCTGCTCGGAAAGCGTGGCCGAATATTCCTGCAACTGCGCCAGCTGTGCCGTCGCCTTGCCGACGCCGACGGCCTTGCCGGCAATGTCTTCCGGCTTGGTGATGGAGGTGTCGCCGGCCTTTTTCAGGATCGCAACGGACGCCTCGGCGATCGGTGCGCTCATGCGATAGCGGGCGATACGCGCCTTGGTGATCGTGGCCGGGCCTGCGACGACATCGAACTTGCCGGCTTCGAGGCTCGGCAGAACGCTGTCCCAGGGAAGCTCGACCCATTCGATCTTGACGCCGAGGTCCTTGCCCAGCGCTTCGAAGAAGTCGACATTGAGGCCCTTGTGTTCACCGGCATCGATGAAATCGAACGGGGCGAATGCCGTTTCGGTGCCGACCTTCAGCACGCCGGCAGCCTTGGCCTTGGCCAGCACGTCTTCCGCATGGGCGGAAAGCGACGTGGCAAGCAGAAGGGCGCCGGCGGCGACTGCCTTCATCAATTGTCTTTTAAGCATTGGTGATTTCTCCGCTTTGTTCTAACCTGAGATCCGCAGTCCGGCTGTTCCCATCCGTGTGACGGCAATTTTCCTGCCGCTCGTTTTATTGACTATACAAATAGACCGATGTTTGCGGACCCGTCAACGGCATGAGCATGCGGTCAAACAATCAATTTTTTGATGGCGGCAAACGTCGCTCTGGCCGGCACCGCACCAAGGAGCGAACCATCCAGAGGTCTGGGCGATGCACGAGAGATCGGCGCGCATCCCGCATCGAACACTGCTGGCGAAATAGACGAACATTTTCATCGGATCAACGCTCTTGCGTCACGGGCAAAATCAAACCTATCCTGCAGCACCACCCGCCCCGTCCGCGCGATAATGTTGACCAGCCTATCTTTTCGCGCGCCCGCCTCCTCTGCCAGCTTTCAGGAAAATGCCGCATGAAGACCAATCTCGTCGTCAACGCCGATCGGATCGCAGCCGATATCGACGCTCTGGCGGCCATCACCGAACCTGACAAGCCCTGGACCCGCCGCGCCTTCACCCCGATGTTTCTGCGCGGGCGTGCCTATGTGGACCAGATTTTTCGCGAAGCGGGGCTTGAGACCCGCATCGACACAGCCGGAAACATGATCGGCCGACGCCGCGGCAGCGTCGCCGGCAAGGGAACGCTGATGCTCGGTTCCCATACGGATACCGTGCCGAACGGCGGTCGGTTCGACGGCATTGCCGGTGTGATCGCCGCGCTTGAAGTCGCCCGCGCGCTGCGCGATGCCGGCGTCGAGCTGGAACATGATCTCGAAATCGTCGATTTCCTGGCCGAAGAAGTGTCCATATTCGGCGTTTCCTGCATCGGCAGCCGTGGTATGACCGGCGTGCGCCCGCCGGAATGGCTGGAGCGTACGGTCGAGACGGCAGACGGCACCATCGATCTGGCCGAAGGCATCCGCCAAGTCGGCGGCACACCGGCTGACGTCGGTGGCCGCACCGATATCAAGGCCTTCCTCGAGCTGCATATCGAGCAGGGCACGGTTCTGGAGCGAGAAAAGATAGATATCGGCATCGTCGGCGCGATCACCGGCATTTCCCGCTACGAGATCCTGATCGAGGGACGCGCCGACCATGCCGGCACGACGCCGATGAACGCGCGCTACGATGCGCTGAGCGCGGCGTCGCTGATCGTGCTCGGGATCGAGCAGATTGCCGGCGAACTTGCGGCCGGTCCGAGCTATTTCGCCGGTACTGTCGGTGAATTTTCGATGGAGCCGAATGCCGCCAATGTCATCCCTTCGCATGTCCGCATGCTGATCGATGCCCGCGCCGTCGAGCCTTCGGTGATGGAAAGCTTCGTCGCTCGGCTCTGCGACCTCTGCGCACAGACGGCAGTGGCGCGTCACGTGACGATCGCCGAGCCTCGCCGGGTCTCCAACGCCGCGCCGACACCGATGTCGGAGATGATGACCGGCCTCCTCGCATCGAGTGCCGCCCGTATCGGCGCCACCAGCCAGCCGATGGTCTCGGGCGCAGGCCATGATGCGGCGTTTCTGTCCAAGGTCGCACCGGCGGCGATGATCTTCATTGCCAGCAAGGATGGCCGCAGCCATGCAGCCGAGGAATGGTCGGAGAATGACGCGATAACGCTTGGCGCCGCGGTGCTCTACGAAGCGATCCTTGACCTCGATGGAAGATAGACCCACCGGGTGCGACGACCGGGCATCGCCCGGTCGTCAGCTTTGTGCCTGTGCCGTCAGACCTTCTTCAGCGCGGAATAGGCGACGGCCATCTTGGCCGCCAGCGCTGCATTGTTCTTCACCAGTTCGATATTGGATTTGAGGCTCTCGCCCTTGGAAAGCTCGTTGATGCGGGCGAGAAGGAATGGCGTCAGCTCCTTGCGACCGATGCCGCGTTCGTCCGCCTCGCGCACGGCGTCGGCAATCGTGCCGTCGATGAATTCCGGCGTCAGCGCGGCAGCCTGCGGGATCGGATTGGCGATCAGCAGACCTGTACCGGTGCCGAGCTGATGATGCAGCCACATCGCCTTGGCGATCTCCGCCGCGCTATCCAGCCTGTGGTCGGCCTTGTAACCGCTCTTCGCGGTGAAGAAGGCCGGAAAATCCTCGGTGCCATAGGCGATGACGGGAATGCGCTGGGTTTCCAGATATTCGAGCGTCTTGGCGATATCGAGGATCGACTTGACGCCGGCGCAGACGACCGCCGTCTTCGTTCGTCCAAGTTCGGTCAGGTCGGCGGAAATATCGAAGGTCTGCTCTGCGCCGCGATGCACGCCGCCTACGCCGCCGGTCGCGAAGATCTCGATTCCGGCAAGATCGGCGAGCAGCATGGTGGCTGAGACGGTCGTGCCTGCCGTCTGGCCGCGCACCATGGCGACCGCCAGATCGCGGCCCGAGGCCTTCACCACATTCTTGGCCTGCGCCAGCGTTTCCAACTCCTCGGCGTCGAGGCCGACGCGCAACTCGCCGCCTATGACGGCGATCGTCGCCGGAACCGCACCATTTTCCCGCACCACGGCCTCCACCGACTTCGCCGTTTCGAGGTTGGCGGGATACGGCATGCCGTGGGTGATGATCGTTGATTCCAGAGCGACGACCGGTCCGCCTCTTGCCACGGTATCGGCGACTTCCTTGTTGAGCTTCGGCTTCAAGAGCTGCATGGAGGCATGTCCTTTCATGATTGGAACCTGTGCCGGTTTTCGTCAAGAAACGCGGCCGACAGGCCGGGATGCGCACTCGATGCGCATTCCGTTGTCAGTGTGGCAGCGAGCGCGCCCAGCCGCGCCGCATCGAAAATATCGTCGCCGTCGAGAAGACGGTGAAGCGTGGCGGCGATCATCGCGTCGCCAGCGCCGGTCATGTCGACAGGAGCGGCCCTGATCGCTTCGACGAATGTGGCCGCGTCCGGTCCGGCGACGGCCATTCCACGTGCCCCGGCGCTGACGATGGCCATGCCGGCCCCGGCCCGCTGAAGAGAGAGAGCGCAGAAAGTCGCCCCCTCCGGGGTGTGTTCCGCTGACAGGCCGAGTATCGCGTTGGCTTCGTCGATATTCATGAACAGAAGGTCGATGCCGGAAAGGTCCTGTGGCAGACGCGCCGCCTTGTGAGTGGAAACAGCGTCGATGGCCAGCATGCAGGCACCGGACCTGCACCGCGAGATCAAGGCAGAAAGAGCATCCGCCGGCAGGTTGCAATCCGCGAACACCCAGCTGGCCGATGCCAGATGCGGCCAGGCACGCTCTATATGCTGCGGCTGGAAAAGATCGAAGATGCTCATGTCGGCAATGCCGAGCACGAGATCGCCCGCCGGATCGAGGATCGCGGCATATTCGGCCGTCGGCCGCTCGCTGCTTGTCACGACCTGGCTGACATCGACGCCGATCTCGCGCATGTGCTTGAGGAGCGCGTGGCCGCCATCATCGTCGCCGACGATCGAGATGAAGCCGGTCGGAGAGCCGAGCCGGGCGAGGTTTTCGGCGACATTGCGCGCGACGCCGCCAAGGCTGCGTGTGCTGTCCACCGGATTGGATGTTTCCAGCACGATCTGGGCTCGGGCGTGATATTTTCGATCCAGAACCGCCCCGCCGATGCAGATCGCGCGCGCTTCCGAGGCAAGCAGATAGCCACGACCAAGTATATGGCCCTTGTTCATCAGCTGGACGATATGCGCGGCAACGGTCGAACGCGCCAAGCCAAGCGCATCGGCGATTTCCTGCTGGCCGACAAAGGGGTTTTGCCGGATCAGGGCCAGGACGGCGCTTTCCTGTGGTGCAAGCGGCTGGTTCATCACATCGGCCTTCCACATGCGCAACAAGACAGGCTTGCGTCCCCATGTGCAGAAACAAAATCGGAGCGGAAGACGCGCGCCTCCGCTCCGATCAGTCATGCAAACTTCCGACTACCGTGTCAACAAATGTTTATAGTGCAATCACTTGTTGTGCGGCTTCTCGATGTGACCACCAAAAGCCTTGCGCATGGCCGACAGCATCTTGTTGGCGTATTCGGCATTGCCCTGGCTGTCGAAACGGCTGAATACCGCAGCCGAAAGAACCGGCACCGGAACGCCCATGTCGATAGCCGCCTTCATCGTCCATCGGCCTTCGCCTGAGTCGGAGACACGGCCGCCGAAACCGCTGAGCGACGGATCGGCCTTCAGCGCATCGGCGGTCAGATCGAGCAGCCAGGAACCGACCACGCTGCCGTGACGCCAGACTTCGCTGATCGCTTCTATGTCCATGTCGAACTGATAATACTGCTTGTCGGGCAGGGGAGTGGTCTCTGCATCGGCCTCACGATGGGCGTGGCCGGCATTGGCCTGTTTCAACACGTTGAAACCTTCGGCATAGGCCTGCATCATGCCGTATTCGATGCCGTTGTGCACCATCTTGACGAAATGGCCGGCGCCGCTCGGGCCGCAATGCAGATAGCCGCGCTCGGCCGCACGAAGCGACGGGTCGAGGTCCGCTCCCGGCGCCAGCGTCGCAAAGATCGGGTCGAGATGCTGAACAGCCTTGTCCGGCCCGCCGATCATCAGGCAGAAGCCGCGCTCCAGACCCCAGACACCGCCGCTCGTGCCGACATCGACATAGGAAATTCCCTTGGCCGCAAGCTTGGCGCTCTGGTCGACCGCCTCGCGATAGTTGGAGTTTCCGCCATCGATAATAATATCGCCCGGCTCCATGAAGGTCGCCAGTTGTTCGACGATCGCCGGGGTGATCGCCGCCGGCAGCATGATCCAGACGGCACGCGGTGGCGTCAGTTTCTCGAGGAACATTTCGACGGAGGAAATGCCCGTCGCGCCTTCGCCGACCAGCGTCTCGACTGCCGCTGGGTTGACGTCATAGACGACGCATTCATGACCGGCACGCATAAGGCGCCGCGCCATGTTGCCGCCCATGCGGCCCAGTCCCATCATTCCGATCTGCATGTGTAAGCCTCTCGATGCAGTTTGAGAATCGACAGGATAAGTAGGACGATGTGTCGCAGGCCTCAAGTTTTTAAATCGATTTATTTCTGACGCGAGCCGATAGGCGCGTGATCGCTACAAATATATGATCATTCCAATCATGATTATTCCAGCCGACCGCCCGTCTGCGCTTTCGGCACGCCGGTCGTGGTCGGAAAGCTGATCGGCAGGCCGCGAAGCGTACGAACCGCGAGAAAGGCGAAACACTCCGCCTCGACGGCATCGCCGCGCCAACCGAATGTGTCGGCGGAGACAGCGGCCACTCCGGCGCGTTGTTCGAGCATGGCCATGATCGTCGGATTGCGGCGTCCGCCGCCACTGACGATAAGCCGTTTTGGCCGCCGCGGCAAAAGGTCGAGCGCCTTGCCGACGGCGCAGGCCGTGAAGGCCGAAAGCGTGGCCGCGCCGTCGGCCACCGAAAGCCCTTCAGCCATTGCCGCGGTGAAATCGAAACGGTCGAGCGACTTCGGATAGGCGGCCGTCAGATACGGGTGCCGCAGCAGCCGCGCCAGACGCTCCTCGTCGACCGTTCCGGACGCACCGAGCACCCCGTCGCGATCCATCTCGCCGAGACCGTGGCTCGCGATGAAATCGTTGAGCGGCGCATTGGCCGGCCCGGTATCGAAAGCGACGAGCAGATCCTCGCCATCCCACCACGTAATGTTGCCGACGCCACCGAGGTTGAGAATGGCACTGTCACCGCTCAGATCGACACCGCGCAGCAGCGCCGTGTGATAGATCGCAGCTAGCGGCGCGCCCTGTCCGCCGGCGCGAACATCGGCGGTGCGGAAATCGTAGGCCACCTTCGTTCCGAGAATTTCCGCCATCAACCGGCCATCACCAAGCTGTCGCGTGTCGCCGAGACGCCCCTTGACCGGCGCCCGATGCAACACTGTCTGACCATGGAAACCGACAACGCCGATATCCGCCATGGACAGGCCGGCGCTCTCAACCAGCTCGCGTACGGCCGTTGACTGGGCACGCGTCAGCGCCTCTTCCGCCTCGCGGAAGATTGCCGGCTCCTCGCCGTCGAAGTTCCACGCGCGCGCCTGCCGGAGGGTCTCCTCCAGCAGAATTCGGGTTTCGCTGGAATAGGGAGCCAATGTATAGGCGCCGAACGTATCGACGCTTTCGCCATCGGTCTTCAGCAGCGCGACGTCGATATTGCCGTCAAGCACCGTGCCGGTCATCAGCCCGACCGCCCAGATTGGCTTCATTCCATAGTCTCCCATTACCTGTAACCGATTCGGCCTACCGGCAGATAATGCGCCGAGCACGGGTGAGGCGGCAATCGCCACGGGCGCATTTGCGCATGCGCCAACCTTGGACGGGCGGGCCGCGCCGATGGATACATGGGATGGCGGGACGATCGAAGCAGCGACCGTTATGGCAGCCATCTTTTCATGCAGACTTTCACTTCCGCTGGAACTTGGATCTGGTACCTTGGTGCCGCGCGCTCGCTAAGGAGCGTCAGCATAAATGCGATATATGATATATTTTAATTCAATAAAATTCAGGCGATTTCAGAGCCGTGACAAAAACAGCCATTTTCCGATCGAGAGGTTTCAGTGAGTAAAGCTTTGTTCAATGCGGCTCCGAGAAAGAGCCTAGTCACCCACGTGGAAGGCGAGATCCGCTCGGCCCTCATCGAGGGCAGGCTGGAACCCGGCACTCGTCTCGTGACCAAGGACTTGGCCGATACGCTGGGCATGAGCATAACGCCGGTGCGTGAGGCACTGGTCCGCTTCGCCGCCTCCGGCGTTCTGACCGCCGAGCCTGCACAGTCCTTCCGCGTCCCCGCCATGAGTGTGGCGCAATATGCTGAGATCTCGGAGATCAGAAAATCGGCGGAAGGCCTCGCCGCATACAAGGCCGCATCGCAGATAAACGACGATGAAATTGACCGGATGAAGGCCCTGCTCGAGCGTTGCCTGCAGGCAAAGGCCGATAGGGATCAGCATCTGGCGTTGACGCTGAACAAGGAATTCCGCTTCGTCCTTTATGCCGCGGCGCGCATGCCGACCCTGCTTGGCGTCATCGAAATGCTGTGGCTGAAGGCCGGACCGAGCTTCAGCTACCTCCACCGGGAAGCGCACTCGGCCTCCGACGACCAGCAAAACCATGACGAACTTCTCATCACTGCGCTCGGCAAAGGCAACGCGATGCTTGCCCGCGAGGCAATCGAACACGCGATCGAGGATAGCGCCCGCATCGTCATCGAGGCGCTTCAGCGCCGCGAGGCCCAGGCTGCCGGATAAGAAAAAACCGCATGCCGGACAGGCATGCGGTATCTGGACGTTCGAAATGTGAGCGGTCTTGCACGCCCGCAGCGCCTCACCAAGTCGGGAACGCGATTGCCGCAGGACGCGTCGTGCCGCGTCATCCGGGAACGTACTTGTCCTTGAGCGCCTGCGTTGCAGCACGAAAAACGCCGAGATCCGAGCCAACGGCAACGAAACTCGCCCCCATTTCCAGATAGCGCCGCGCATCGGCCTCCACCGGCGCAAGGATGCCGCATGATTTGCCCTGCGACTTCGCAGCCGTGAAAACGGCTCTGATCGCTTCCTGCACGTCTGGGTGCCCCGCATTACCAAGATGCCCGCAGGCGGCGGCAAGGTCGGACGGCCCGACGAACAGCGCGTCGATGCCGTCGATCGCCGCGATCGCCTCCGATGCTGCGACACCGGCCGCGTTCTCGATCTGCACGACGACGGTAACGTTGTCGTTGATCACCTTCATGTAGTCGGTCACCGTGCCGTAGTGATTGGACCGCTGCGCCACCGACACTCCGCGCACGCCATGTGGCGGATAACGCGTGGCGGCAACCGCCGCCCTTGCCTCATCGACGCTTTCGACGAAGGGGATGAGGAAATTATAGACGCCGGCATCGAGCAGGCGTTTGATCATCACCGTATCGTTCCATTGCGGTCGTACCACCGGTGCCGATGGCGAGTCCTTCAGCGCCATCAGTTGCGGGATCAGCGACAGGATGTCGTTCGGCGCGTGCTCCAGATCCATCAGCAGCCAGTCGAAGCCCGCGAGACCAAGTACTTCCGTGGTGATGGGACTTCCCAGCGCGCTCCAGCAACCGATCAGCGGCTTGCCTGCCAGCAGGTCCTGACGGAACTTGTTTGGAAACGCAGTGTAAGGCACATGAATAGACATTCTCTCCCAACTCCTCTCTTCTCGACCCGGCGACATTGCCGCACCGGTCTTTTCCGTGTGTTTGCGGCCGGTGCCATGCCGACCCCCGTTACCGCGGGCCGCCGCCATTGGCGGCCCGCACATGTCTTTCGGCTTTCAGCCGCGAGGCGCGCGCCTCAGGCGGCCGCGTTCTGACCAATCTCGAAATCGGCCATAAGCTCGAGTGCCTTGACCATGCCGGAGTGATCCCAGGTGGAGCCACCATGGGCGACGCAGGCATTGAACAGTTCCTGCGCCGTTGCCGTGTTGGGCAGGGAAAGCCCCAGTGAGCGCGCCGTCGATAGCGCCAGATTGAGATCCTTCTGGTGAAGCGCGATACGGAAACCCGGCTCGAAGCTGCGCTTGACCATGCGCTCGCCATGCACTTCGAGGATGCGCGAATTGGCAAACCCGCCCATCAGCGCCTGCCGTACCCGTGCCGGATCGGCCCCGGCCCGCGCAGCGAGCAGCAGCGCCTCGCCAACCGCCTCGATCGTCAGCGCAACGATGATCTGGTTGGCAACCTTGGTGGTCTGGCCGTCGCCATTGCCCCCGACGAGCGTGATGTTCTTGCCCATCAGGTCGAAAAGCGGCTTCACCTTGTCGAACGCCGCATCCGGTCCGCCGACCATGATCGTCAGGGACGCCGCCTTGGCGCCGACTTCGCCGCCCGAGACCGGGGCATCCAGATAATCGCAACCGAGCGCGACAACCTTCGCTGCAAAGCCCTTGGTGGCGACGGGCGAGATGGAGCTCATGTCGACGACGATCTTGCCCGCAGACAGGCCCTCCGCCACACCACCCTCGCTGAAAAGCACCTTTTCGACATCCGGCGTATCCGGCACCATGACGAAGACGATCTCGGCCCTCTCTGCCACCTCTTTGGCCGAGGCACAAACCACGGCGCCGCCTGCCGTTAGGCTCTCGGCGACATCGCCGATCGTGTTGACGAAAAGGTCATGGCCGGCAGCCTGAAGGTGTCCTGCCATGGGCGTTCCCATGATGCCCAAACCGATAAAGCCCAATTTCATTTTGAATATCCTCTCCTGCTTCAATGCGCATATTCCCGAATAGCGTGCTTCCCCATCGACCTCGAAAATGCAGTCGGCCCGCCTCCTCTGGTACCGCTATCATTCGCCTGTCCTCGGCATTTTCCTAGATGCGTCCCATGCGGCAATTCGTCGTTTGGAATGCGCGGAATGGACCATCGAAATTTGAAACCTCAAGCCCGCTCTGCTAGTTTGGAACGACAATAGAGAATGAGATATCCGCATCTTGTCGACGTCCAGCCTTCCTCCCAAAAAAGCCCGAAAACCCCGTTCTTCCGGTGCCATAACCCTTCAGGAAGTGGCAAAGCTCGCGGGCGTTTCCCCGATCACCGTCTCACGCGCGCTCAACCGGCCGGAGCTGGTTGCTCCGCAGAAGCTCGAAGCCATACATGCGGCGATCGAACGCACCGGCTATGTGCCGAACCTCCTGGCCGGCGGCCTCGCGTCAACGAAAAGCCGGCTTGTCGCGGCCATCGTTCCGACGATCGGCAACTCGGTGTTTGCCGATACGATCGAGCTTTTCACCGAGCGGATGGATCAGGCCGGCTACAAGGTGATCCTCGGCATATCCGGCTTTCGATCCGCCAAGGAAGAGGACCTGCTTGGCGCCGTGCTCGCGCGGCGGCCGGATGCGATCTTCGTCACCGGGATCAACCATTCGCGCATCACCCGCAGCCGCCTTCTTGCGGCCAAGGCGCCGATTATCGAAATCTGGGATTACACGCCGACACCAATCGACATGCTGATCGGCTTTTCCCATGAAAAGGTCGGGCGCAGCGTGGCGGAATACCTTTATGGCAAGGGCTATCGGAAGTTCGGCATGGTCTGGGCCTCCGACGAGCGTGCGCGCATCCGCCAGACGACATTTCTCGCCACGCTTCGCGAACGGGACATTACCGATGTGGAGATCGTCACCATACCGGCACCCGGCACCTTCAGGAAGGGGCGCGAAGGTGCGGCCGAGCTTCTTGCACGCGGCAGGAATGTGGACGCGATCTTCTGCAGCTCGGACGTTCTTGCCTATGGCGTGCTCACTGAAATACGCGCCCGTGGCATTGCCGTTCCGGCAGACGTCGCGGTCTTCGGTTTCGGCGACCTGGAATTCTCTCCCTATACGTCACCAGCACTCTCGACCGTCCATATCGACCGGCACGCAATCGGCATCCGGGCGGCCGAAATGCTGCTTGCCCGCATCGAGGGAAGGGAGGTCGAAAGGATTGTCGACCTTGGTTTCAGCATCATCGAGCGCGAAAGCTCATAGGTTCTAACGGCGAAGACGACGCGCCGAAGCCAGCCGGCCTCGGCGCCTTTTCATCGGCGTAAGGGCAAGCCCCCTCAACCGGCAGGGGCGAGGCAGGGGCGCTTGTTGTTGAACTTCCAGTCCTTGACCAGGAACTGCATGGCGATGGCGTCGTCACGCGCCCCAAGCCCGTAGCGCATGTAAAGCTCGCGCCCCTTCTCTACCTGATCCATGTCGATCTCGATGCCGAGACCACCCTTTTCCGGTACCCTGATCAGCCCTTTCTCGATCTTCAACGGCTCCTTCGTCAGACGTTGGCCATCCTGCCAGATCCAGTGGCTGTCGATCGCCGTGATCTCGCCGGGTGCGGCAGCCGCCACATGAGTGAACATGGCAAGCGAGATATCGAAATGGTTGTTGGAATGCGACCCCCAGGTCAGCCCCCATTCGCGGCACATCTGGGCCACGCGCACCGAACCCTGCATCGTCCAGAAATGCGGATCTGCCAGCGGTATGTCGACCGACTGCAGCTGTATCGCATGGCCCATCTGCCGCCAGTCGGTCGCGACCATGTTGGTGGCGGTCGGAAGCCCTGTTGCGCGGCGGAATTCGGCCATGATCTCGCGGCCGGAATATCCCTGTTCGGCGCCGCAAGGATCCTCGGCATAGGCCAGCACATCGCCTTTGCCCTTGCAGAGCCGGACCGCCTCCTCAAGCGACCATGCACCATTCGGATCGAGTGTGATGCGCGCCTCGGGAAAACGTTTCGCAAGCGCCGTGACAGCCTCGATTTCCTGCTCGCCGTCAAGTACGCCGCCCTTCAGCTTGAAATCGTTGAAACCGTACAGATCGTGCGTAGCCTCCGCCAGGCGCACGATCGCCTCGGCTGTCAGCGCCTCCTCATGGCGAAGCCGGAACCAGTCGTTCGGCGCCTGCGGCTCCTCGCGGTAGAGCAGATCGGTTTTGTGCCGGTCGCCGACATAGAAGAGATAGCCGAGCACCGCGACAGCGTCACGCTGCTGGCCTTCGCCGAGCAAGGCGGCCACCGGCACGTCGAGGAACTGGCCAAGCAGATCGAGCAGCGCGGCTTCGAGGGCGGTAACGGCGTGGACCGCGATGCGCAAGTCGAAGGTCTGCTGCCCCCGTCCGCCGGAATCGCGATCGGCAAAGGCCTTGCGCACCGAGTTGAGGATATTGTTGTAAGTGCCGATCGACTGGCCGACGACCAGCGAACGCGCGTCCTCCAGCGTCTGGCGGATCTTTTCACCGCCGGGAACTTCCCCGACGCCGACATGGCCGGCGCTGTCCTTCATGATGACGATGTTGCGGGTAAAGAAAGGCGCATGGGCGCCCGAGAGATTGAGCAGCATGTCGTCGTGACCGGCAACCGGTACGACCGTCAGCTCGGTAACCTTGGGCGTCGAGCCGATGCCATTTGCAGATACAGTCATTGTCATTCTCCGATAGATTGGATGTCGAATTGGGTGGCGGGCGGCCAAACCGGAATGCGGCTTTCGGTCGCCCCGCCTGCGTTTGAAGCGGTTTCAGGTCACCGGCGCCGGATTGAACAGCGCCATGGAATTGCGCAGCTGCCAGTGATCGGCGCAGGTCTCGCGCCTGCCACTTGCGACATCGAGGATCATGTCGAATATCTCCCTGCCGGCCTCTTCGAGGCTCATGTCACCGGTGGCGATCCTGCCTGCATCGAAATCGATCAGGTCATGCCACCGACGCGCCAGATCCGTTCGCGTCGAGACCTTGATGACAGGAACGATGGCGAGCCCATAGGGCGTCCCGCGCCCGGTGGTGAAGATCTCGACATTGCAGCCGGAAGCAGCCTGCAGCGTGCCACAGATGAAATCGCTTGCCGGCGTGGCCGCATAGATAAGGCCCTTCTGCACGGCCTTCTCGCCCGGCGACAGAACGGCGGAAATGGCACTCGAACCGGATTTAGCGATCGAGCCGAGCGCCTTTTCGACGACGTTGGCGAGCCCGCCCTTCTTGTTGCCTGGAGTCGGGTTGGCGCTGCGGTCGCTGTCTCCGGCGGCCAGATAGCTGTCATACCAGTCCATTTCACGGATCAGTGCCCGCCCGACATCTTCATTGATCGCACGCGGCGTCAGGAGATGGATCGCATCGCGAACTTCCGTGACTTCGGAAAACATCACCGTCGCCCCGGCCCGCACGAGAAGATCCGCAGCGATACCGAGCGCCGGATTGGCGGTCACGCCGGAAAAGGCGTCCGAGCCGCCGCACTGCATGCCGACAACCAGTTCCGAAGCCGGGCACACCTCACGTTGTCGCAGATCCAGTTCGGCCAGCCGCGTGTCTGCCATCTCCATGATCGCTGCGACCATGGCACCGAAGCCCGTGTGCCTTTCGTCCTGCAACGTGACGATCGAGGCTGTCTGCCCGTTTGGCAACAGCCGCTCCGGCTGCAGCTTTTCGCACCCGAGACTGACAACCATCACCGCGCCGCCGAGATTGGGGTTGGTCGCCAGATTCTGCAGCGTACGGATCGGCACGACCGCCTGCGGCGCGTTGATCGCCACACCACAGCCATAGATATGCTCCAGCGCGATAACGTCGTCGACATTCGGATATTTCGGCAGAAGCTCGTTCCTGATCTTCTGCACCGCGACATCCAGCACACCGGCGACGCACTGGACGCTCATGGAAATGCCGAGAATGTTCTTGGTTCCGACCGACCCGTCGGGGTTGCGAAAGCCTTCGAACGTGTAGCCCTCCAATGGCGGCTGGGCATCTGGCACCGCTGTCGCAAGCGGCAAGGTTGCAAGCTGCGGCGCGACAGGCAGCAGGACGAGCGATTCCTCGATCCAGCTTCCCCTTTTAATATCCCGCGCTGCATAGCCGATCACTTCGCCATAGCGCAGTATCTCGCCGCCTTCGACAATATCCGCGAGGGCAACCTTGTGCCCCTGCGGCACGAATTCGCGCAGCGACAGACCATCGGGAAAGAGCGTACCGGCGGGCAGGCCGAACGTATTGACCACAATCGCGACATTGTCGCTGTCATGCACCCGGATATAGAGAGGTGTTTCCTTCATTTCGAATACCTTTGTCTTGAGCCTTTGCTTTCAAGGTCTGGCGGCATGCGCTGCACGGCCTTAACCGCGCAGCGCCCTTGCCGGCATTTTGCCTTGCGCCTAGTGCTTGAGAACCATGCGCTTGATGTCGCCGACGATGACGAGGTAGCTGATTGCGGCCACCAGGGCGTTGGCTCCGATGAAGACGAGCGCGCCGTTGAACGAGCCCGACGTCTGGACGATGTAGCCGATGATGATCGGCGTCGTGATCGACGAGATGTTGCCGCACATGTTAAAGACGCCGCCGGCAAGGCCCGTGATTTCCTTCGGAGCGCAGTCCGACATGACGGCCCAGCCAAGCGCGCCGATGCCCTTGCCGAAGAAGGCGAGAGCCATGAAGAAGATCACGGCGGACTGCACGTCGGTATAGTTGCAGGCGATCATCGTCATCGACAACAGCATGCCGAGCACGATCGGCGTCTTGCGCGCCACCGTCAGGCTGTATCCCCGCTTAAGCATCGCGTCCGAGATGACCCCGCCGAGAATACCGCCGGCGAAGCCGCAAATGGCGGGGACCGAGGCGATGATGCCGGCATTCAGGATGGACATGCCCCGCTGCTGCACGAGGTAGACGGGGAACCAGGTGATGAAGAAATAGGTGATGGCGTTGATGCAGAACTGCCCGAGAAAGATGCCGATCATCATGCGATTGGCAAACAGCTGGCGGACGTAGTCCATCTTGGCGCCACCGGCGCTGTCCTTCTTGCCGGGGCTATCCATGTTGACCAGCCCGCCGCCGGCCGAAATGTAGTCGATCTCGGCCTGGTTGATGCGCGGATGCTCCGACGGATTGTGGATCGTCTTCAGCCAGACGAAGGCCACGATGATGCCGATGCCGCCCATGAAACCGAAGGCCCATGGCCAACCGAAATACTGGGTGATGAAGCCCATGATCGGAGCAAAGATCACAGTGGCGAAATACTGGGCGGAATTGAAGATCGCCGCAGCGGTCGCCCGCTCATGGCTGGGAAACCATGCCGCGACGACGCGGCTGTTGCCCGGAAATGACGGAGCTTCGGCGAGGCCGACGAGGAACCGCAGGGCAAAGAGCAGGATCACGGCAGTCGCACCGGCAAAGAAGCCGACAAAACCCTGCATGATGGTGAAGAACGACCAGAGGCCGATCGACAGCGCATAAACGAGTTTGGAACCGAAGCGATCAAGCGCCCAGCCGCCCGGCAACTGGCCCATCACATAGGCCCAGCCGAAGGCCGAGAAGATGAAGCCCATCTGCGAAGGGGTGAGGCCTATGTCGGCGCTCAGCGCCGGCCCCGCGATCGCCAGAACCGCGCGGTCAGCGTAATTGATGGATGTAACGATGAAAAGCATGACGACGATGCCCCAGCGGACATTCGTCTTCTTCAATATTGTGCCCACGCGCGCGGCATCCGCCACGCGAGGCGTGCTTTCGATATTCATGATGTTTTCCCTCCAACGAGCCCGCGGCATGCAAGCCTTGCAACGCGCGGCGCATCGCAATGTCTAGCGCCTCCTATGCTAGCGCTATCATCAGCCTATGCTCTCGCCATCCCAAGGCAATGCGACATACCTGCATGCGGCAATATTGCTCTCTATGGGTGTATTCACGGGTGAGTTGGATTGGCGCGAAGGCAGGAGAGAGAGAGAAGCCGAGGGCAGGGGTGCAGGCGAAGCTTTCCGCACTCCGCGTTGCGGCAGATCAATGCATTGGCCGACCATCCGTCGTCTGCTTGTTGCAGGGAAGAGGAGAGGGCAGCGGGATGGAACACGGACTCGGGGATCGCGGACAGGAGGAGCAATTGCGCTTGGGGCCGCAGCGCGGCGAGCCGCCGGGCAGGGCACCTGCACAACGATATCGACGCCATGCAGATGGCTTCTGCAGGTGTTGCCGAAGTCAGGCCATAGACGGTTCAGCTCTCGGCGATCCCGGATCCGGCGATGCGATCTCTATCGGCTTCGTTCATTTTGGCGACCCGTCCCGGCGATACGAAAACAAGGTCTTCTGCGGTATCAGCTTCGACGGCTAGGAAGCCGCTCATTCGACTGGGAACGCGGCCTATCCACGAAAGGCGCCGGGACGTCACAGACCTGCCTGATCAGAGCATCGTGTGTTGCGAAGACGGGTAGAAAGCGGACGGACGTCGAGAACACGTCAGAATGGTCGACCGGGCAGGTCTTCCGGCGCGACGGCCGGCCATTGGCGGTAGATCTCGATCACATGCGTGCTGGCGTCACGAAGGTGTTCGCGCAACTCTTCACGCAGAAGCTGGGCATCTCGTTTTCGCAACGCCTTGATGATCGGGTCGTGCGAGCGCGCAAGCTCCACCGGGTCGTCATAGATGCGACCGACGAGGGCGATACCGGAACGAAGCTCGGTCGCAATCTGGTCGAACAGTTTCAGGATGCGGGAATTGCCACCCAACTCGCATAGCATCCGGTGGAAGGCATAATCCTCGACCACCTGCTCCTGCGAACGCCCCTCGGCACCGAGCGTCTTCAACAGGTCCACCTGGGCTTCCAGCCGCTTGAGGTCCGTTTCGGTCATGCACGCCACTAGCGCCTCGGCATTGTGCAGTTCCAGACACTGCCGGAGATCGTAGATCTCGGCCAGTTCGTCGGCATTGTAGCTTTTGACGAAAAAACCCCGGCGCGGATGCGAAACGATCAACCCCTGGCTCTCCAGCAATCTGAGCGCCTCGCGGACCGGCGCCCGCGATGTTCCCATCTGCTCGGCAAGCCTCGCCTCGGTCACCCTCTGGCCGGGACGCAACAGACCGTCGCCGATCGCCTGCAACACCTGGTCGGCGATGCGGCCGGGCAGGTCGACCTGCTCTAGAGGCCTGAACATATCGTGCTTCCCTTTCTGCCGAACGCGGTTCTCTCGCCGCATCCCATAAGCCTTTCACCCTATTATGAAGCACGGACATTGGGAATGCGAATAGCGGAAAGATAGATTGCCATTTGTCGATTGTCGACGATTGACAGTAATCAAGAGGTCGGTATCATGCCCCTCACAACGACGGCGGCTGACGATTGCGCCGCATAAAACATTGGGGAACAGACGTGACGAAACCGAACGGATCAGCCACCATGGCTGCGCCGGGTCTGGCTTATTGTCTTCATGCCGGGTCCATTGCAGAAAAGAGCGGCGTTACCGCATCGCGGACTTGGTGCCTGGATCGGTCGAGATTTGGCCGGCACCAAGGTGGCCAGCTGTGAGCGGCGCAAGCGCCTTGCCGGCGATAGAGATTGTAGCGCTTTCGCGCACGCTCGATCTCAGCCGTATTTTCGAGGCCGCATCGGGCACGCCGGTGCGGGTGGTCTCTCCCGCCGACATATCCGATCCGAAACGCATAGAAGTGGCACTTGCCTGGATGCCCGAGGAGAGGGCCTTCGACGCCTATCCCAATCTCAGAATGGTTTCGTCGATCGCGGCGGGCGTCGACAGTATCCTCGCATGCCGCTCGCTGCCGAAGGATGTGGTCGTCACACGCATCAGGGACCATGCGCAGGCGGATCTGATGGCGGGTTTTGCCGCATGGCATGTTGTCTGGCATCACCGCCGCATGGGCGACTATATCGCCAATCAGGCCCGCCGGAGCTGGGATCGCAGTTTTCGGGCAGCGTCTCCGGCCTCCGTGACCGTCGGTGTCCTTGGCTATGGACTGATGGGCCGGCGCTGCGCCGAGGCGATCGCCGCCATGGGCTTTCGTACGTTGGTTGCCCGCAATTCCGTTCCGGCCTCGCCGGAAGCCCCGACCCGCGGCATCGAGGTTCTGGCCGGCGCCGATGCGATCGCCAGCGTCGCCGCGCAGGCCGACATTCTGGTCAACGTCCTGCCACTGACCGAAACGACGCGCGACCTGCTCGACAGGGGGTTCTTTGAACGCATGCGGCCCGGAGCCGCACTGGTCCAGATCGGCCGAGGCGAGCATCTGATCGAGGCCGATCTTCTCGATGCTCTGAATGGCGGCCACCTCAGCGGCGCCAGCATCGACGTCTTCCGGCAGGAGCCGCCGGCGCAGGATCACCCGTTCTGGGGTCATCCGAAAATCATGGTGACACCCCACAAGGCCTCGGACACGACTCCCGCCGAAATTCTGCGCCAGGTCGCAGAAAACTACAGGGCCATTTGCGAAGGCCGCTTACCGCCGGGCCTCGTCAACAGGGACACCGGCTACTGATTTTTCGAATTCCGCCAAACCCGATTTCATAAAGGACAAAAGCATGACAGTGCCTACCCGCCTGCTGACCAACGGAAAGATCTGGTGCGGACTGAAGGAAGGGTTTGCCGAGGCGGTCGCTATCGCCGGCGACAAGGTTCTGGCAACCGGCACTGCCGCCGAGATGGCTGCGCTTGCAGGCCCGGCCACCGAGATCATCGATCTGCAAGGCAGGCTTGCGACCCCCGGCCTCAACGATGCCCATATGCACCTCCACCATTACGGCATCAGCCTGGTGGAGCTGGATCTGCGTCCGGCAGCGGGTGTCACCACCGTTCAGGCTATCGTCGACCTGGTGAAGCAAGCGGTGGCAAAGGCCAAGCCCGGCGAATGGATCCTCGGCCGCGGCTATGACCACGACAAGCTCACCGATCTTCGCCATCCGACCAAATACGATCTGGACGCCGTCTCTCCCGATAATCCCGTCTTCCTGACCCGCACATGCGGCCATACGACGGTCGCCAATACCGTCGCACTCAAGGCCGGCGGAATCGATCGCGATACGCCCGATCCGTTCGGCGGCAAGATCCGCCGGCAGAATGGCGAGCCGGACGGCATCCTTTTCGAAAACGCCCGCGATGCCGTGCGTGCCGTCATGCCGCCGGCCGACGAGAGCTATATCGTCGATGCGATCGAGCGCGGCGGCAAGAAGCTCCTGAGCCTCGGTGTCACATCGGTCATGGAAGCGGCGATCGGCCTGACCGTCGGCAAGGTCGAACTCGACGCATATCTGACGGCGCGCGAACAGAACCGCATTCCGGTCCGCGTCGCCGGCACGCTGATGGGCGATCTGGAGCGCAATATTCTCGACTATGCCTATTCCAAGGGCCTGGTCACCGGTGCCGGCGATGACATGTTCCGCATCGGCCCGGTGAAATTCTTCACCGACGGATCGGCGGGTGCCGGCACGGCATGGTTCTCGATCCCTTACGAGAACGACGCCACCAATTACGGCGTGCGCTGCCTGACGCAGGAACAGACCGACGAACTGACGCTTGCCGCCCACCGGATGGGCTACCAGATCGCGCCGCATGCGATCGGCGATGCCGCAATTTCCATGGTGCTGAATGCCTATGAGAAGGCCTATGCGGAATTGCCCGATCCGAACCGCCGCCACCGCATCGAGCATTGCGGCTGGCATGTGCCGGAAGACTTGTCACGGATGAAGGCGATGGGCGTGATCCCGGCAGGCCAGCCTTCCTTCCTCTACTTCTTCGGCGAAGGCTATTACACAATCCTTGGTTCCGAGCGGCCGCAGCACTGCTATCCGTTCAAGACCTGGCTGGAAGAGGGCCTGCATCCGTCCGCCTCGACAGATTGCCCGGTCACTGCACCTGACCCGATGCCCTGCCTCTATGCGATGGTCGCGCGCAAGTCCGATACCGGCAAGCCGCTCGGCACGGCACAGGCACTGAGCGTTGCCGAAGCCCTGCATCTCTACACCTACGAGGCCGCCTACGGTGTGCATGACGAGGAGCGCAAGGGACGGCTCGTCCCCGGCCAGCTGGCCGATATCGCGGTGTTCGACACCGATTTCTTCAGCGTCGAGCCGGAAGCATTTCTCTCGGCAACATGCCTGATGACCCTGCTCGGTGGTGAAGTGGTCTACCGCGCCTGACGCAAGGCCTTGCGCGCCATCCGGGAGCCCGCCGCGGCGGGCTCCGCGAACCGCATCGATATAGCGAGACAAGAGAATGGAAAGCCCGATGACGACAACTGCAGATGTAATTCTGACCGGCGGCAAGATCTGGCTCGGTCAGAAGGAAGGTTTCGCCGAAGCGCTCGCCATTTCCGCAGACAAGGTTCTGGCCTCCGGCTCTGCCGCCGAAATGGCGGCCCTTTCCGGCCCGCAGACGGAGGTGATCGCGCTCGAAGGCCGGCTTGCAACGCCGAGCTTCTATGACGTGCACACCCATCTTGCGGCCTTCGGCCTTGGCCTCAAGAACATCGATCTCAACCCGCGCAAGATCACATCCGTCGAGGCGCTTCTGGGCGAAGTCGCCGGGGCGGCGAAGACACGACAGAAGGGTGAGTGGATCATTGGCCGTGGCTATGATCATTCCAAGCTCAGCGAAAATCGCCACCCGACCCGGCGCGAACTCGATGAAGTCGCACCGGACAATCCCGTCTATGTCGTACGTGCCTGCGGCCATGTCGGCGTTGCCAATTCGATTGCCCTCAAGCTCGCCGGTATCGGTCACAACACGCCCGACCCCGATGGCGGCACGATCGGTCGCGCCGATGGTGAACTGACCGGGCTTCTGGCGGAAAACGCCCGCCAGCCGGTTGCCGAAAAGATGCCCGTTCCGGATCTGGAAGATTACGTCGAGGCGATCGAAGCCGGCGGCCGGATGATGCTTAGCTACGGCATCACATCGACTATGGATGCCGCCGTCGGCATGAACCACGGCTGGACGGAATTCAAGGCCTATGAGACGGCAAGAGAAACCGGCCGTCTGCCGGTGCGCGTGTCCATGTGCCTGATCGGTGACAAAGACCGCAACATTCTCGAAAAGGCGACGGAGGAAGGGTATGTCGCGGGCCAGGGCGACGACATGCTGCGGCTTCGCCAGGTAAAAATCTTCGTCGATGGCAGTATCGGCGGCAAGACGGCGGCGATGAAGACGCCCTATGTCGGCACGAAGGACGAATACGGACTTTTCTGCCTGACGCAGGACGAGACCGATGCGCTGGTGAAACGCGCCCACGATCTCGGCTACCAGATGGCGGTGCACGCTATCGGAGACGCCGCGATCGAGCGTATTCTCGATGCCATCCGTGCAGCTCAGGATGCCAACCCGACAAAGGATCGCCGCCACCGGATCGAGCATTGCGGCTGGCTCAGCCACGAGCAGATCGCCACCATGGTCGAGCTTGGCGTCATCCCGGCACCGCAGCCGGATTTCATCTATTATTTCGGCGACCAGTATGTCGAGGCGAGGGGCAAGGAAGCATCCGATTTTGCCTATCCGATGCGCACATGGATCGATGCCGGCCTTCGCCCCTCGGCCTCCACCGATTGCCCGGTCACGCCGCTCAATCCGTTTGCCGGCCTCTATGCCATGGTCACCCGTACGACCGACAGGGGAACGGTGCTGGGTGCCGATCAGGCGCTGACGATGGCCGAGGCGCTCAACGCCTATACGCTCGAATCCGCCTATGCCGCCCATGAGGAAGAGATCAAGGGCAGGCTGGTGCCCGGACAACTCGCCGACATCGCCGTGTTTTCGCAGGACCTTTTCGAGATCGAACCATCCGGCATCCTCGAAACCACCTGCGATATGACGCTTCTCGGCGGCAAGGTCGTTTATAGCCGAGAGGGGGCCCAGACATGATCGCATTGATCCTGCGTCGCCTTGGCCTGTCGATCCCCGTGCTTTTCGGGGTTCTGGTCTTTGGTTTCCTGCTTCTGCAGATGGTGCCGGGCGATCCGGCCGTCGTACTTGCCGGCCCGACCGCGCCGCCGGACGTGGTCGCCGAGATCCGCAAGTCGATGGGCCTCGACCAGCCGATGCTGGTGCAGTTCTGGATGTATCTGGAACGCGTGTTGATGGGCGATCTCGGCCGCTCGATGATCTCCAACAAACCGGTGATCGAGGAACTGGCCACCGCCATTGTCCCGACAATAGAACTCATGTTCGCCTGCCTCGTGTGGTCGATCCCGCTCGGCATTGCCATGGGCACGGTCGCCGCCATGCGGCGCGGCTCCCTCGCCGACCGCGCCGTCATGGCGCTGTCGGTCGCCGGCATCTCGCTGCCCGTCTTCTTCATCAGCCTGATCCTCATCCAGCTCTTCGGCATCTCGCTTCGGCTGTTTCCCTTCGTCGGCCGCGGCGGCCCCTTGTGGACGCTCGAAGGCCTCAGCCACATCTTCCTGCCGGCCCTGTCGCTCGGCATGGTCTTCATCGGCCCCGTCGCCCGCATGACGCGCTCCTCGGTGCTTGAAGTGCTTGAACTCGACCATGTGCGCACGGCCCGCGCCAAGGGCCTGCCCGAGCGCACGGTCGTCTTCCGCCATGGCTTGCGCAATGCGCTGATCCCGGTCGTCACGCTGGTCGGCCTGCAGACCGGCTACCTGCTCGGAGGCGCCGTGGTCACCGAGACGATCTATTCCTGGCCGGGCATCGGCCGGCTTGCCGTCGGCGGCATTCTCTCCAGCGATTTTACCATCGCCCAGGGCTGCATCCTCGCCATGGCGGTAACCTTCATTGCGATCAACCTGATCGTCGACCTCCTCTATTCGGTTCTCGACCCACGGGTGAAAAGATGAGCGCAGTCACGACCCGAGACGCATCGGACACGGCAAGACAGGACGCAGCGGCACTCCGACAGCGCAGCTGGTGGCGGCGGTTCCTTCGAGATCGCGCCGCGCTCGTCGCCGTCACCGTACTGGCGCTGATTTGCCTCGCCGCCATTTTCGCGCCGCTGATTGCGCCATACGATCCCTATGCAAGTTCGCGCAGGACCATGCTTCCACCCGCCTGGGCTGCACGCGGCAGTATCGAATACCTTCTCGGCACCGACCCGCAGGGACGGGACATCCTGAGCCGTCTCCTCTACGGTACGCGACTGACCCTGCTGATCGGCCTCGCGTCGGTTGCCATCGGCGGCGTGCTAGGCTCGTTCCTCGGCCTGCTTGCAGCCTTCTACCAGTCGCTCGATCCGTGGATCATGCGCCTGTCGGACATTCTTCTGTCGCTGCCGGCCATTCTTCTGGGCCTCGCGCTGGTTGCCGCCATGGGGCAGGGGGTGACGCCGATCATGCTCGCGCTCGTGGTCTCGACCATACCCGACTGCGCCCGCGTCGCACGCGGCATCGGTCTCGGCATCATGGGGCAGGAATTCATCACGGCTGGCCGCTCGCTCGGCATCCGCGATCCCCAGCTCTTTTCGCGATATCTGGTGCTCAACTGCATTTCGTCGGTACTGATCTTCCTCAGCCTGCGCTTCGGTCAGCTGATACTGATCGCCGCATCGCTGTCGTTCCTCGGCCTCGGTGCCCGTCCGCCCGTCGCCGAACTTGGCATGATGGCGGCGCAGGGGCGCGATTTCTTTCTCTTCGCCCCGCATATCGCGGTCATTCCTTCCGTCCTGATCCTCGTCATCGTGATGGCCGCCAACGTGGTCGGCGACACGCTGCGCGATGTACTCGACCCACGTCTCAACACCTGACCGGGCGGAGATCGCCCCGCCTCACCACTAACCGCGCCTTTTCCGCCACCTGACATGCCCCTACCCAACAAGGAGCTATTGCCATGATTACGAAACGACAAAGACGCATGATGACAGCGGCTCTTGCAACCGCTGCCACCCTGACATTCGGGACGCTTGCCGTAGCGCAAGAGGTCAACATTTCTCGCCGCATCGACAGCAACAACTACGATCCGCACAAGACGACGGCGACGGCCGCCGCCGAAGTTCTGTTCATGCTGGCCGACACGTTGGTCAGCATCGACTACGACATGCAGACACTGCATCCGGGTCTGGCAAAAAGCTGGGACATCTCCGCCGATGGCCTCACCTATACGTTTCACCTGCGCGACGATGTGAAATTCTGCGACGGCCGGGCCATGACGGCGGATGATGTCGCCTACAGCTTCAACCGCTGGATTGATCCGGCCACGAGGTCGCCGGTCGCCTGGCGTGCCGGCGAGGTCGAAAGCATCACGGCCACCGACCCGACCACGCTGCAATACAAGCTGAAAAAGCCGTATTCGGAACTTCTCTACCAGCTTACCCAGAGCTTTGCAGTCGTCGTCGACAAGGCCTCGGTCGAAACCCTCGGCCCCGATTTCGGCGTCAAGGGCATGAATGCCACCGGCCCCTTCTGCTGGGGCGAATGGGCGCCGCGCGACAAGATGGTGCTGACCCGCAACGACGCCTACACCTGGGGTCCGGAAATCTACGAGAACAAGGGACCGGCCAAGGTCGAGAACGTCACTTGGTCGATCATCGGCGAGGAAAACACGCTGACGGCTGCCCTGATGACCGGCCAGACGGATGTCTCCAACTACGTGCCCCCGATCGCGCTGCAGCAGTTCGAAACCATGCCGGGTTTCGTCTCCAGCAAGTCGCAGTCGACACGTTACACCTATTTCGTCGGCTTCAAGCTCGACAAGCCGACAGTCAAGGATCTGGCGGTCCGCCAGGCAATCAACTACGCCGTCAACCGCGTGGCGCTCGTCGAGGACCAGCTTTATGGCACCGTCGATCCAGCCTACACCTACATCACCGAAGACACGCTCGACTGGAGCAAGGATGTCGAAGCGACGCTGATCAAGGATTACGATCCTGAGAAGGCGGAAAGCCTGCTCGATGAAGCCGGCTGGACGAAGGGTGCAGATGGCATCCGCGAAAAGGACGGCGTCAAGCTCGCGCCGGTTCTCTACAGCTTCAATGGCCAGTGGGTGAACATCATGCAGCAGGTACAGGCCGAGCTTCTGAAGATCGGCGTCAACCTGCAGATCCAGACCTTTGACGCGACCGTCGTCTGGGGCAAGCTCGCCACCCAGGAATTCGACATGTTCACCATGGGCTACCCGTATTTCTCGGCGGGCGATGCGATGAACCTCTATTTCCGCTCCGCCAACACGCCTGCTCCCAACCGCACCAACTGGAAAGACCCGGAAACGGATGCCCTGCTGGTTGCCGGCACCGCCGCGACATCCGACGCCGAGCGTGCAGAGGATTTCGGCAAGGTGCTCTACAAGGTGCATGAAGCCGTCAACTGGCTGCCGCTCTATCACGCGCCGATCGTCATCGTTCAGACCGACAAGCTGAAGCCGATGAAGGCGCATCCCATCTACGGCGCGGCCTACTACAAGGGCCTCGACCTCGAATTTACCGAATAACCGCAACCCCGCGTCCGGCCCGGCGATGCCTAAGCCGGACGCCCCCAAGCATCATCCCTGCGACGGCCAGGCCGCGCAGCACGAAAGGTCAAGACAATGAACATGCTCCCGAACTCGATCGAGGCGCGAGATATCCGCTCACAGATGCCGGCCGTCGCCGACATGCGAAAGCATGAGGAAACCGGCTCGCTCGTCATCGAGCGCGGCGAGGGCATCTATGTCTTCGACAATAACGGCAAGCGTTATATCGAAGGCCTCGCAGGCCTCTGGTCCGTCGCCGTCGGCTTCGGCGAGGAACGTCTGGCCAAGGCCGCTTACGACCAGATGACGAAACTGCCCTACTACCACATCTTCAACTACAAGACCCACGGCCCGTCTGTCGATCTGGCCGAGAAGATCCTTTCCATGCTGCCTTTCGAGATGTCCAAAGTGCATTTCGCCTCGTCGGGATCGGAAGCGAACGACCTGTCGGTCAAACTGGTCTGGTATTACAACAACGCGCTTGGACGGAAGGACAAGAAGAAGATCATCGGCCGCATCAAGGGCTATCACGGCGTGACCGTCGTCGCCGCCTCGATCAACGGCCTGCCGCGCAATCACGAGAGTTTCGACCTGCCGCTCGACCGGATGATCCACACATCCTGCCCGTCCTATCCCCATTTCGGCAAGGATGGCGAGACGGAAGCCGAATTCACCGAACGCACGCTGAAGGAACTGGAAGACCTCATCCTCGAGGAAGGCCCGGATACGATCGCCGCATTCTGGGGTGAGCCGGTGATGGGCGCCGGCGGCGTCCTCATCCCGGCTGCGGGCTACTGGGAAGGCGTTCAGAAGATCCTGAAGAAATACGACATCCTTCTGGTTGCCGACGAAGTCATCTGCGGCTTCGGCCGCACCGGCAAGATGTTCGCCTGCGAGACCTATGGCATCGAGCCGGACATTCTCGTTCTGTCGAAACAGATCTCCTCGTCCTATCTGCCGCTTTCGGCGATCGTCCTCAACGACAAGCTTTATCAGGTCGTCGCCGACGAAAGCCACCGCATCGGCTCCTTCGGTCATGGCTTTACCGCGTCCGGTCATCCGGTCGTAACGGCCGTTGCGCTCGAAAACCTCAAGATCATCGAGGAACGGGACCTCGTCGGCAATGTGCAGCGCGTTTCACCGGCATTCCTGAAGGGTCTCGAACAGCTGGCCAGCCATCCGCTTGCATCGTCCTGGCGCGGTATCGGCCTGATCGGCGCGGTCGAGCTGAAGACTTCGGGAACGCCGGGCGCCATCGCCACGGCGGTTGCCGAGCGCATGCAGGAGGAAGGCGTCATCATCCGCGGCATCGGCGAAGCGCTCTGCTTCTGCCCGCCGATGATCATCACCGAAGAACAGATCGGCGAGATGTTCGCAGTCGCCCTCAAGGCCCTCGACATGGTTGCCGCCGAACGGGCGTAACGCCTCGCGCCCAACGTACACGCAGACGTCGCGCGTTTCGTGCGACGTCTGGCCGATACCGTCATTCACTGCAGGGAGAATTTCACATGCGAAAGGTCATACGCGCGGGCCACGTCATTGCGTTTCAGGATGACGGGCACAGGCACCTGCGCGACGGCACGATCGTGATCGAGGACGATCGCATCGTGCATGTGGGCGGCGGTGATTTCGAAGGGCACGCAGACGAATTCGTCGATGCATCCGACAAGATCGTCACCCCTGGCTTCATCAACACCCATACACATATCAGCGAAGGCTATTTCGATCGCTCCTTCGTCGAGGATCGCGGCCCCCGCAACTTCTACCTCTCCGGCCTGTTCGAATTCCTGACCGCACGCAATGGCGCGATCACCGAGGAAGCGCGGCAGGCCTCGATCCGCGCCTCCATGCCCGAACTGATCCGCACCGGCACGACGACGGTGGTGGAGATGGGCCTGAGTGGACGCTATGTCGCCGATCAGGCAGAAAAGGCCGGCTTGCGTGCCTATATCGGCGAGTTCTACCGCTCCGGGCGCTGGTATACGGACGACGGCCGAAGTGTGAAATATGAGTGGCTGGAGGATGACGGCGCAGCGGCGATGAAAAAGGCCGTGGACTTCATCCAAGAAATCGACGGACGTGCCAATGGCAGGATCAGGGGATTCCTGACGCCGGCACAGGTCGATACCTGCTCGGAAGCACTGTTGCGCCGCTCGCGTGATATCGCCAACGAACTGAAAGTGCCGATGGCGCTGCATGTGTCGCAATCCGTCCCGGAATTTCAGGAAATGGTTCGCCGCAACGGCTGCTCGCCGATCGAGTGGCTGGAGAAGATCGGCTTTCTCGGCAATGACGTCATTCTCGGCCACGCCATCATGCCCGGCGGGTCGAGCTGGGTTAACTATCATGCCGACGATCTCGGTATTCTTGCCGACACCGCCACCAACGTGGCGCACGCTGTATGGGTGTTCGCAAGGCGCGGCATCGCCATGGAGAGCTATTCCAAGTATCTGGCACGCGGCATCAACATGACGCTTGCCACCGACACATGCCCGCAAAGCATGATCGACGCCCTGCGCTGGACCGCCGTCATCTCCAAGATCATGGACCGACGCTCGGAAGTTGCAACCGCCGCCGACGTCTTCAATTCGGCGACGCTGGCCGGCGCCAAGGCGCTGTGCCGTGACGATCTGGGCCGCATCGCGGAAGGCGCCAAGGCCGATCTTCTTTTCTGGGAAGGTGCAAGCCTGTTCATGACGCCGGTGCGCGATCCCGTCCGCAACATCGTCTATTCGGCCCAGCCGGAAGACCTGAATGCGACGATGGTGGATGGCGTCTTCATCATGAAGGATCGCATCGTGCCCGGCTTCGACCCGAAGGCGCTGATGGCCGACCTTCAGAGCGGTGCCGAACATATGTGGGCCAACATGCATCATCAGGACTGGGCCCATCGCGACATCAATGCCCTGTCTCCGGACAGTTACCTGGAGTTCAAGCACCGATGACGCAGATGGCGGCCCTTCAGGCCGCCATCGGTTCGCCGAGTGTGAGGTGGCGACCGATCGCCGCCTTCAAGTCCCGGATGCTCGGGAACCGGGTATTGTCGAGGTCTATGACGTGAAACTTGACCGCGATGAAGCGGAATTGCCCTTCGTCCTGAACCGCAATCCCGACCGGCAATCCGCCGTGTTCAATAACCTGTCGCTGCATGATATCTGTCTCGCTCTCGTCGTCCGTGATGTTCAAAAATCCCATTCGATGCGCCATCGAAGCGCATTCGTTTGCCGACTTTCGAGCAACAAGAGAGAGCGGACACCATGGCGGCCTTGCCGAGCGAACTCATGCGAATAGGAGTGAAAGCTGCCATGATTTGATCCTTCTGCGTCTATGCCTTAAATCTAGAAGGTCTGTAGACTTTTGCCGAGGAATGAATGCTGCATGGCGCAATAAGAACGGGCTTTTCAGCAATCCCCGTAAGGGCGCATGAAATTGTCCACGCTTGCGGTGCCAGAAGGGTGAATTTTACAGGAAAAGGCGAGATCGCGCAGGCTTTCGTTCGTAGGCGGCAGCCCAGCGAAAGAAATTAAAATCTACGAGATCGGCGATCCTTAGGTCAGCGCGAGCCGGCGAGACCGCTTCCGTCCCGGTTGGAAGCGGCTCCGCATGATACGAGAAGCCGCCGGCCTCGTCCTTCGAAGACGACCTTAAGGAATGTGCCTCAGCCAGTCGTCGGTGGCGAATTTCTCTGATGCAAGTTTTTCCGCAGCCATAAGTTCCGCCGGTGAAATGCTGCCGGGCTGCGCTCCGTTCAGCGATATGAACGTGTCTTTCATACGGCGGATGATCTCCTCGCGCGGCAGGCCGGTCTGGCTTCGCAACGGGTCGACACGCTTGGCGGCGCTTGCCGTACCCTTGTCGCTCAGCTTTTCACGTCCGATCCGCAGCACCTTCACCATCTTCTCCGCGTCCATGTCGTAGGCCATGGTGACATGATGCAGGACAGCGCCGGCGGAAAACCGCTTCTGCGCCGCGCCGCCGATCTTGCCCTTGGAACTGGAGATGTCGTTCAACGGCTTGTAGAAAGCGTCGATGCCGAGCGAATTGAGCGCCTTCAGCACCCAGTCGTCGAGAAAGGCGTATGAATCGGCGAAGCTCATGTCGCGCACGAGTTCGCCCGGCGCATAGAGCGAATAGGTCACGGTCGTTCCGGGCTCGACGAACATCGCGCCGCCGCCGGTGATGCGACGTACGGTCTCGACGCCGAGCGCCGCCGCTGCCTGCATGTCGACCTCGTTCTTCAGCGACTGGAAGCCGCCGATGATGATCGCCGGGCGCTCCCACTCCCAGAAGCGAAGGCACGGACCGCGTCGACCGGCCGCCACTTCCCGTGCCAGAACCTCGTCGATCGCCAGATGCATGGCTGGAGAAAGTGCCGGGGCCTCGATGATCTGCCAGTCGTAATCCCGCCAGGTACCGGTGACGCCGAGCGCACGCCGTATGGCGATCGCGACGGCCTCCGGGCTGAAGCCGATCATCTCCGCGCCATCCCTCAGGCCCGCCCTGATGGCAGAGACGATTTCCTCTACCGAAACGGAAGCGGCAAGGCCATCGAGCGAAACACGGATGTCGTCGAGCGCCTCTGCCGGTTCGAGAAAGAAGTCGCCCGAGACCTGCACATCCGCAAGACGCCCATCGACAACGTCCAGCTCGACCACGACCAGCTTGCCGCCCTGTACCTTGTATTCACCGTGCATCATCAATGTCCTGTTTGAAATGTCGTACTGACCGCGCCAATCAGTCCGGGAACGAAACGAAGTCGCCATAAAGGGAGCGCAGCTTCATCTTGACGGCATCCGAGCTTCGGTAAATTGCGATGAACTGTCGCAGACGTTCGTCGTCCTTCATGTCCGGCCGGGTGACGAACTGGAACGCATAAATCGCATCGTTCTCGAAAATCAGCCCGGCCGAGGCTTCAAGACCGGCGAGTTTCGCAAATGTCGGATAGGTCGCGGCCGCATCGACGTCATCGAGCGCGCGCGCAATCTGCGGGCCATCGAGCTGGACGACCTGTAGCGGCTTGCGCCATGCGGTGACATCCTCAAGCGTGGCACGGTAACCGACGCCGGGTCGCAACTCTATCATCTTGGCCGTTTCAAGCAGTCGAAGCGAACGCGCCGTGTTGACCGTATCGCCGGAGAAAGCGATGCGGGCTTCATCAGGAAGTTCCTCCAGCGAGCGGTATTTCTTCGAGTAGAGACCGAATGGCGTACTGAAGGCTGGGGCGACGGCAACGAGATTCCGGCCAGAGCGTTCATTGGTGAATTCGAGATAGGGGGTATGCTGGAAGAGATTGGCATCCACCTCGCCATCGGCGACGGCCGTGTTGGGCGTGTTCCAGTCGTTGAACTCGATCAGCTCCACGTTCAGCCCACTGGCCTCGGCTTCCGTCGCTGCAATTTCCGCCGCCTCATTGGAGATGCTGGTCGCCAGCGCAATACGAAGCGGTGGCCTGTCCTGCGCGATTCCCGCCTTAACAGGCATGAGCAACGCCGCCAGCATCGCGGCAAACAGGTGAGGGCGGAAACGAGCCATGAAAGCAGCCTTGGCATGCGGAGGAAACGGAAAACTGGCGACATGCCAGCAAGATCACGGATCATTCATCGATCCGCCCCCCAAAGGCAATCCCGCGGTTGATTTCTACGAAGCAGCCCAAAAGTCAACTTCCAAACTCATGTTTTGGGCAATTTGTCGGCAATGTAACGGGCGACTCAAGCACTGGCTGGATCGAACGAAGAGACGCCGATGGCGAATTCGTGTCGGAAAAGTGATCGTCATCACCGCTGCCGGGATTGCAGCTTTCCTCGGATGAGGGGAATGTGGCGCTGACTTTGGCAAAGCAACACAAAAAGCTCCAACCGACGGGCAAAACTCGTTCTATATAACTGAATCTTCTGGGTTATTTCAGAAACGCGAAATGTCGAAACCTGCGATCAGCATCGAATGACGGCAGATCGGCTTGGACATCAGTTGCTTGGGATTGCGGCGGCCCTTGCGGGCAAAGAGGCCATCGGCACAACTTCCGCGACATTCAAAAAAGATTGGCGATAGTCTACATACGTATTAGTATGTATGTAAATCGTCACAATTTTTCCTTCCTTTGGAGCTCCTCCATGCAAAAGACGCCCTTGCGCGCTCTCGTCCTGCTTTCCGGTATCGCGTTTCTGGCAGGCTGCCAGCAGGAGCAGGAGGGGCAAGCCCAGCAGGCGCCGCCACCTTCTCAAGTCGGTGTCGTCACGATCGCTGCCGAAGAACTGCCGATCATAAATGACCTTCCGGGACGCATCGCCCCGACGAGGCTTGCTGAAGTGCGCCCGCGCATCTCCGGCATCGTCGTCGAACGCGTGTTCGAGCAGGGTTCTCTGGTCAATCAGGGCGACGTTCTCTATCGCATCGATCCGGCACCGTTCCAGGTTCAGGTCGATAGCGCCGAAGCAACCGTGGCACGCGCCGTGGCCGCCCAATTGCAGGCTCGTCAGACGGCCGATCGCCAGCAGCAGCTTCGCCGCAACAACGTCGCCTCGCAGCAGGAATTCGACAACGCCATTTCGCAGCTTGCACAGGCTGATGCCGAAGTCGCCGTGGCGCAGGCCGGCCTGGCCAACGCCCAATTGAACCTGCAGTATTCGCACGTAACGGCACCGATCAGCGGCCGCATCGGCCGCGCACTGATCACCGAAGGCGCTCTGGTCAGCACCAACAGTTCCGAAAACCTTGCAACCATCCAGCAGCTCGACCCGATCTATGCCGACTTCACCCAGCCGGCAGCCGATCTCATTCGCCTGCGCAAGGCGCTTCAGGACGGTCAACTGATGACCGGCAACGATGAAGCGGAAGTGAAGCTCGTGCTCGATGACGGCACGCCTTACCAGCAGAGCGGACGCCTGCTGTTCTCAGAAGCAGCGGTCGATGAAACGACGGGGCAGGTGACGCTGCGCGGCGAATTCCCCAACCCGGACGGCGATCTTCTGCCGGGCATGTATGTCCGCGTGCAGATCCAGCAGGGCGTCGAGCGCGCAGCCTTTGCGGTGCCGCAGCAGGCAGTCCAGCGTGACGCCGGTGGCCAGGCCAACATTCTCATCGTCAATCAGGAAAACACTGTCGAACAGCGCCGCGTAACTGTCGGCCGGTCGCTTGGCGATCGCTGGGTCATTTCCCAGGGCCTCCAAGCCGGCGACAGGGTCGTCGCAGAGGGCTTCCAGAAGACGGCACCGGGCGCCACGGTCAACCCACAGCCCTGGACTGCCAACAACACCCCGGCCGACAGCGCAGAACAGCCTGCGGCACCCGCTCAGCAGTAAGGACCCGGTTTTATGGCACGTTTCTTCATCGACCGGCCCATCTTTGCCTGGGTCGTCGCGATTTTCATCATGCTGGCAGGCGTGATCACCATTCCGATGCTGCCGATCGCGCAGTATCCGAATGTCGCCCCGCCACAGATCACCATCTCGACCAACTATCCGGGCGCATCGCCCGAGAACATCTATCAGAGCGTCACGCGTCAGGTTGAAGACGAACTCAACGGCGTTCCCGGTCTGCTGTATTTCGAATCCGTCTCGGAATCGTCCGGGCGAATTTCGATCAACGTCACCTTTGCGCCCGGTACCAATATCGGCGAGGCACAGGTCGAGGTGCAGAACCGTATTGCCCGCGCGGAGCCGCGTCTTCCGAGCGTAGTCACCTCACAGGGCATCCGTGTCGAGCGTGCAGGAACCTCGTTCCTCATGCTGGTCTCGCTGATCTCCACCGACGGCAATACGGACGCCATCGGCCTCGGAGACTACCTGCAGCGTAACATCATCGGCGAAATCCGCCGCGTTCCGGGAGTCGGCAGCGCCCAGCTATTTTCGACCCAGCGATCCATGCGCATCTGGATGGATCCGGACAAGATGGTCGGCCTCAGCCTTACATCCGGCGATATCGTCAGCGCCATCGAGGCACAGAACGCCCAGGTGGCCGCCGGCCGCATCGGCGCGACGCCGAACCCGATCGGCCAGCAGATTTCAGCCACCATCAATGTCGAAGGCCAGCTGACCTCTCCGGAAGAGTTCGGAGCAATCGTGCTGCGCGCCAATCCCGATGGCTCCTCGGTTCGCCTGCGCGACGTCGCACGGGTGGAGATCGGCGGCGAAAGCTACAACTTCTCCAGCCGCCTGAACGGCCAGCCGAGTGCTGCGATCGGCGTACAGCTGTCTCCGACGGGTAACGCGCTCGCCACAGCAGAAGGCGTCCGCGCCATCATGGAGGAACTGCAGCAGTATTTCCCCGCTGGCGTGACCTACGAAATACCCTATGACACTAGCCCGTTCGTCGAAGTGTCGATCGAGAAGGTCATTCACACGTTGATCGAGGCGATGATCCTCGTATTCGTCGTGATGTTCCTGTTCCTGCAGAACATCCGCTACACGATCATTCCGACCCTCGTCGTGCCGGTCGCGCTGCTCGGCACCTGTGCCGTCATGTTCGTCGCCGGTTTCTCGATCAACGTCTTGACCATGTTCGCGATGGTTCTCGCCATCGGCATCCTCGTCGACGACGCCATCGTCGTGGTCGAGAATGTCGAGCGCATCATGGCCGAGGAAAAGCTTTCGCCCAAGGAAGCGACGCGCAAGGCGATGGGTCAGATTTCCGGTGCCATCATCGGCATCACCCTGGTCCTCAGCGCCGTGTTCATCCCGATGGCCTTCTTCCCCGGCGCGGTCGGCATCATCTACCAGCAGTTCTCGCTGACGATGGTTGTCTCCATCCTCTTCTCCGGCTTCCTGGCTCTGTCCTTGACGCCAGCGCTCTGCGGCACGTTCCTGAAGCCGATCACCGGTGACCATCACGAGAAGAAGGGCTTCTTCGGGATGTTCAACCGCGGCTTCGACAAGGCGTCGCATGGCTATTCGCGCTGGGTGGGTGGCATCATCAAGCGCTCCGGCCGGTTCATGGTCATCTACCTTGCACTGCTTGCCGGTCTGGGCTGGGCCTATATCCAGCTGCCAAGCGCATTCCTGCCCAACGAAGACCAGGGCTACCTCATCGTCGATATCCAGGCACCGGCGGAAGCCAGTACCGACCGTACCGTCGATGTACTGTCCCAGATCGAAAAGATCGCCTTGCAGGAAGAAGCGGTCGAGCGCATCATCGCGATCAACGGCTTTTCCTTCTCCGGTTCGGGTCAGAATGCCGGCCTCGCCTTCATCACGCTGAAGGACTGGGATGAGCGTGGGCCAGAAGATTCCGCCGCGGCCATCTCGCAGCGTATCAATGCCCAGGTTGGCGGCATTCGCGATGCGATCGCCTTCTCCCTGTCGCCGCCGCCCATCCAGGGCCTCGGCAACTCGAGCGGCTTCACCTTCCGTCTGCAGGACCGCGCCGGCAACGGTCAGGCCGCGCTTTCGGCAGCGCGAGAGCAGCTGATGGCCGCAGCCCGGCAGAGCCCCGTACTGGCAGGGCTGCGCATCGAAGGCATGCCGGATGCCGCGCAGATCAACCTCGTGATCGACCGTGAGAAGGCCAACACCTTTGGCGTGACCTTCAACGATATCAACTCGACCATCACATCCAACCTCGGCTCCACCTACGTCAACGACTTCCCCAACACCGGCCGCATGCAGCGTGTTACCGTGCAGGCGGACGGCAGCCAGCGCATGCAGGCGGCAGACCTCCTCAAGCTCAACGTCCGCAATTCGGGCGGCGGCATGGTGCCGATGTCATCCTTCGCCACCGTCGAGTGGATCCGCGGCCCTTCGCAGGTCGTCGGCTACAACGGCTATCCGTCGGTTCGCATCGCCGGTCAGTCGGGTCCGGGCTTCTCCACCGGCGACGCGATCGCCGAGATGGAACGCCTCGCAGGCGAGCTGCCGAGCGGATTCGGTTACGAGTGGACGGGGCAGTCTCTGCAGGAAATCCAGTCGGGCAGCCAGGCGCCGGCGCTGATCGCGCTGTCCATCCTGTTCGTCTTCCTGCTCCTTTCGGCGCTCTACGAAAGCTGGTCCATCCCGTTGTCGGTCATGCTCGTCGTCCCACTCGGCGTCATAGGCTCGGTCGCCGCGGTGATGATCCGCGACATGCCGAACGACGTCTACTTCCTTGTCGGCCTCATCACGATCATCGGGCTCTCGGCCAAGAACGCCATCCTGATCATCGAGTTCGCCAAGGATCTGCGCGCCGAGGGCAAGACGACCTATGAGGCGACCGTGGAGGCATCGCATCTGCGCTTCCGTCCGATCCTGATGACGTCGCTGGCCTTCACCCTCGGCGTCGTGCCGATGGCAATCGCCACCGGCGCCAGCGCCGCCAGCCAGAACGCCATCGGTACCGGCGTCCTCGGCGGCATGATCTCGGCCACCGTGCTTGCGATCTTCTTCGTGCCCGCCTTCTTCATGTTCATCATGAGGTTGTTCGGCGGCGCCCGGAAGGAGCCTATGCCTGACGCATCGAAGACAGAGACGACGTCAACGCACTGACGAAATGGAAAAGGACCTTCCCGGACACGCTTCGGGGAGGTCTTCTGCCATCGGGCATACCGATTGCAGGAAAGGAGGAGGAATGAGACGTACAAAAGCCGAGGCCGCGGAAACGCGCTGCTCTATTCTTGTCGCAGCCGAAAAGCTGTTCTTTGAAAAGGGCGTGGCCAACAGCTCGCTCGACGAGATCGCGACCACAGCCGGCGTCACGCGCGGTGCCATCTACTGGCATTTCGAGAGCAAGAGCGATATTTTCCTAGAGATTTACAATGCCGCACAACTACCGCGCGTCAACATAGCCGACCTCGAGCAAACCCAGGAAGAGGGGCAGGACCCTCTGGCTGCCGTGGCGAAAATGGCATGCGACTGGCTCGATATGTTGTCAAAGGACAGGCACCGCCAGCGCCTGCTCTCCATCCTTCTGAGAACGAATTTCACCGCCGAGTTCCAGCCGGTTCGCAACGAGATAGACAAGCTCGACCGCGATCACACACTGCATCTGGAGGGAATGTTCGCCACGGCGGCGGCAAAGGGAAGGCTGGCTGCCGCGTGGACGCCGCAATCGGCAAGCCGTGCGTTCAAGTGGATGATGAAGGGTATCTGCTGGGATTGGCTTCTGTTCGGCCAGAAATTCGACCTGTCGGAAGAAGGTGGCGACAAGGTCAGGCGTCTGCTAGCCGGTTTTGACAACGCTGCCGCCTGAGGTGGTTAAAGAACGATTGGGCTCGGGCCTGCCGGCTGTCAGCGGCAGGCGCCACCACTGTGCTCGGCCCCACCCCAGCGAGGCCCGGCGCCATTGCCGCTCATGAGCCATGACACGCTGACCTGAAGAACGCCCGCCATCATGTCCACCCGGTTGGCGCGCGGTTCTGCGCGATCGTTTTCCCAGTCAGCCCAGGTAACGGCCTCGACACCAAGAATACGTGCGGCATCCTCGACGGAAATATCGCGTGCATCGCGTGCCAGAGAAATACGTCCACCGATCGTGTCATCGACGCCGTAGAGCGGCGCATAGTTTCGGTTGCTCATGAAAGACTGTCCCCGTCAAATGAGAAGAGGCGGCCACCCGACGTCGAGTGACCGTCCGGATGTTTCACCCCTCGTCGCCGAGCCAGGCTTTGACCTGATCCGAATGGTCCGAGATATACTTGGTCACCGCCGCGTCATAGGAGGTCTCCTGCGCGTCGGACATGCCGGCCTCGAGGTCGTCGAGCGGTATCTTCATGCGTGACATGAATTCCGCCACCGCCGGATTATCGGTCTTGAAATCCTTGCGAGACAAAACGTCGACATGTTCGGCGCCCCCGATCGACTTCTTGGGATCGTCGATGTAGCGCAGCTTGTATTTGCCGAACATCCAGTGCGGGCTCCAGGCTGTTGCCACGAACCATTTTTCACTGCGGTAAGCGCGGGCAACCGCCGATAACATGCCGGCCTCGCTGGAAATCTGCAGCCGGTAGTCGTCGAGGGCATAGTCCTTCAGCGCCTGCTGCGACAGGCGGGTGAGGCCCGCTCCGGGTTCCGTGCCCTGAACCGTGCCGGACAGTTTCTCCTGCACCTCGGGCTTCTTCAGATCCTCGAACGAGGCGACATCCGCCTCCGGCACGTAGGCCGGCACGACCCAGCCCTGCCGCGCGCCTTCATAGACCGTGCCGAGTGTGTCGACCCTGTCTTTAACCTTGGCGTAATAGTCGGCATGGGTCACCGGCAGCCACGCCATCATGATCAGGTCGAGATCGCCGCGGCTGATGCCCTGGTAAAGCGGTGCGACATCGGTCTGGACCAGTTCCACTTTCTGGTCGAGTTCGTCCTCGATGATTTTTGCGGCCAGCTTCGTGACGAATTCGGCGTCGGACCATGGAGCGTACCCGATCTTGACCGTCCCCGCATCCTGAGCCAACGTCGGCAGGGCAGATCCTGCGAGAAGCGTGGCAGCAAGGCCGAACGTTGCGGCCAGCGTGGTTCGGCGACGAAGGTCGCGCGTTGTGTAAGTCTTCAGCATATGCTTTCCTTATCGGCCCGACCGCCTGCGTCGGCATCGAAGACGCCGCAGGGCAGCCGGTCACCTAGAGTTTCTGCCCGACCGAAAGGTTTCTGACGTCACGGACAGATGTCGCGGCCGCCCGTCGATGGCGGCCGCGGGCGGCGACAATCAGCCTTCTTCGCCAACCCAGGTCTTTACCTGGTCGGGATGCTCGGCAATGTATTTCTCCACTGCCGCGTCATAGGAGGTCTCCTGCGCGTCGAACATCGCCTTCTCGAGATCTGCGAGCGGCAGCTTCATGCGCGACAGGAATGCGGCCACCTTGGGGTTCTCGGTCTTGAAGTCCTTGGAGGCGAGAATGTCGACATGCTCTGCTTCGCCGAGCGACATCTTGGGGTCCGCGATGTAGCGAAGCTCATACTTGCCGAACATCCAGTGGGGGCTCCAGGATGTTGCGACGAACCACTTCTCACCACGCACGGCGCGATCGACGGTCGTCAGCATGCCCGCCTCACTGGAAATCTGCAGCTTGTAGTCGTCGAGTGCGTAATCCGTCACCGCCTGCTGCGACAAGCGCGTCAGGCCCGCGCCCGGATCGATACCCTGGATGATGCCCGACAGCTTTTCCTGGACCTCAGGCTTCTTCAGGTCCTCGATCGAGGCGATCTCGCTTTCCGGGATATAGGCGGGAACAACCCAGCCAAGCTTTGCGCCGTCATAGACGGTGCCAAGCGTCTCGACACGATCCTTCACCTTGGCGTAGTAATCCGAATGGGTCGCTGGCAGCCATGCCATCATCATCGCGTCGATATCGCCGCGGCTGACGCCCTGATAGAGCGGCGCCACGTCCGTCTGCACCAGCTCCACCTCGTTGCCCAGCTCATCCTTGATCAGCTTGGCCGCCAGCTTGGTCACGAATTCGGCGTCGGACCAGGGCGCGAACCCGAGCTTCACCTCCTTGGCCTCCTGCGCCATGGTCGGCAGGGCAGAGCCCATGACCAGCGCTGCAGCCAGTCCCATCGTCGCACCAAGCGCAACCCGGCGGGTCGGGGAAAATGTCTTGAACATGTGTTCTCCTTTTCTGGAATTCTGTCTTGTGGGGCAATCTTCAGGTCACGGCTCGGCAAACAGCGTAAAACCGAGCGTGCCGTGCAGGTCGGCGTCAGCCGTCTTCGCCGACCCACGCCTTGATCTGCTCCGGATGCTCCTCGATATACTTGGCCACGGCCTCGTCGTAGGAAGTCTCCTGCGCGTGTGCCATCGCCGCCTCGAGTTCGGGAATCTCGAGCTTGATGCGCGACAGGAGGCCGGCCACCTTGGGGTTCTCAGCCGAAAAGCCCTTGTGCGCCAGAGTGTCGACACGCTCGGAATCGCCGAACACATTCTTGGGGTCTTCAAGGTAGCGAAGCTTGTATTTGCCGAACATCCAGTGCGGGCTCCAGGCATTCGTCACGAACCAGCTTTCGCTTCGGTAAGAACGCGCAACGCTTGTCAGAAGGCCGGCCTCGCTGGATGTCTGCACCCGGTAGCCGTCCAGCCCATAGTCCTTCAACGCCCGCTCTGAGAGGCGCGTCAGGCCCGCGCCGGGATCTATGCCCTGCACCGTATCGGGCATTTTCTCCCGCACTTCGGGCTTGTTGAGGTCCTCGATCGTTGCAACCTCGCTCTCGGGCACATAGGCCGGCACGGCCCAGCCGAGCGTGGTACCGTCATAGACCGTACCGAGGACTTCGACGCGGTCCTTCACCTTGGCGAAATAGTCCGCCTGGGTCTCCGGCAACCATGCCATCATCATCGCGTCGAGATCGCCACGGGCGATGCCCTGATAGAGCGGTGCGACATCCGTCTGGACCAGCTCCACTTCGCCGCCCAGCTCGTCCTCGATCAGCTTGGCAGCGAGCTTTGTCACGAATTCCGCATCGGACCATGGGGCCCAGCCGATCCTGACTGGCTTTACATCCTGTGCTGCGGTCGGCAGGGGCGATCCTGCAACCATGACCGCGGCAAGGGCAAAAGCCGCGCCGATCGCGGCGCGTCGGCTGAAGCGGTTGGCGCGTATGGGCGTAAACATTCATTCTCCTTTCGGGAGCTTTAGGTCGTGGGTTCGGCACCCGCATAATTCGGCGGAAGAAAAGGCTCAGGCGCTCGCCGTCGCCAGTTCCTCGCGCTCGTTCTTCTTGAAAAGCACCGACCAGAAGGCGGCGCGGGGTTTTCCGAGGGACTGGGTCAGGCGATCGAGGATCACGGCCAGAATGACGACGGCGAGACCGCCTTCGAAGCCTGTGCCAACGTCGAGACGCTGGATGCCGGTCAGGACCGTGTTGCCGATACCGCCGGCGCCGATCATCGAGGCAATGACCACCATCGACAGCGACAGCATGATCGTCTGGTTGATCCCGGCCATGATCGACGGCATGGCGTTGGGCAGCTGGACCTTGAACAGCAGTTGCGACGAAGTGCAGCCAAAGGCGTTGCCGGCCTCGATGAATTCTGCATGCACCTGGCGAACACCGAGATTGGTGAGACGCACGACCGGTGGCATGGCGAAGATGACCGTCGCAATTGCGCCGGGCACTGCGCCGAGACCGAAGAACATGGCGGCAGGGATCAGGTAGACGAAGGCCGGCATAGTCTGCATCAGGTCGAGGATGGGCCGCACCACGACGGCAACTGAATCCTTGCGCGCCATGGCGATGCCGAGCGGCAACCCGATGATCATCGCCATCAGCGTCGATGCTATGACGAGCGATAGCGTTTCCATCATCGCGCCCCACAGGCCCATCTGATCGACGAGCCACAGCCCGACACCCGTCAAAACGCCGAAGCCGAGGCCGACACGCCAGAGCGAAAGGGCAACGAAGATGGCGACGCCGACAGGCATCGGAATGGCGGTCAGCGCATCCTGAATGGAACCCGTCACGAAGCCGATGGCAGATGCGATCAGGTCGAGAAACGGGGAGAAATTGTCCAGTACGTAATTGACGGCGGCGTCGATGCCGTCACCTATATCGAAATTCATGTCTTGCTCCGGTTATGGGCCGGTTAGGGGAAGGGCTTATGGATCAGCTGGCGCGGTCGAGCGTTTCGAGCAGCGTCGACTTGCTGATGGAGCCGAGATAGCGTTTCGTCTCGTCGATGACGGGAACGGGCCACGGGCTTGCCGCGACCTTGCCGAGCACGTTCGACAACGGCTCGTCCGCCGAGATAGGTTCGATCTCGGAGAGAAAGGCGCCACGATAGGGATCGGCCGCCTTGGCACGCATCTTCTCGACGAGCGACGTCTGGCTGACGACGCCCTGATAGGTCTTGTCGCGACCGAGAATGATCGCGTATTCGCGGTCGAAATTCTTCATCCGCTCGAGCGCGGCGGCAGCGGTCGTGCCCTGGCGCTCGATGATCGTCACCTGCGTCTTGCGGGCGACGTCGCCGGCCTTGAAGACATGGCTGACATCGACATTGCGGAAGAACGAGCGGACATAGTCGTTGGCCGGGCTCATGACGATCTCGTCGGGCGTGCCGACCTGCACGACATTGCCGTTCTGCATGATGCAGATGCGGTCGCCGATCCGCATCGCCTCGTCGAGATCGTGACTGACGAAGACTATCGTGCGGCTGTGTTCGGCCTGAAGACGGACCAGTTCGTCCTGCATCTCGGTGCGAATAAGCGGGTCGAGCGCGGAAAAGGCCTCGTCCATCAACAGGATGGTCGGCTCGCTGGCGAGTGCGCGGGCAAGCCCGACGCGCTGCTTCATGCCGCCCGAAAGCTGATCCGGCATGCTGTTGGCATAGCCGTCGAGACCAACGGCCTTAAGCGCGGTCAGCGCCTTTTCGGTGCGCTCTTTCTCACCCATCCCGGCCACTTCAAGGCCGAAGGCGGCATTGTTCATTACGGTGCGATTGGGAAGCAGCGCAAAAGACTGGAACACCATGCTGATGTCGCGACGACGGACTTCGATCAGTTCGCGGCGCGACATCCTGGTGATGTCCCGACCGTCGATCTCGATCGCACCGGCGGTCGGTTCAATCAGCCGGTTCAGGAGGCGGAGGAGGGTGGATTTGCCGGACCCCGACAGGCCCATGATGACGAAGATCTCGCCGGCCTTGATGTCGAAGCTCGCATCGTTGACGCCCACCGAACAGCCGGTCTGGGCGTGGATTTCGGATTTTGTCTTTCCGGCGCGGACCATTTCGAGTGCCTTATCGGGCCGCTCGCCGAAAACCTTGTAGACATTCTTGATACTGATCTTGGTCGTAGCCGGATTTTCCGACGCGTCATTTTCAGTTGCAAAAGCCATATGTAATCTGGGCCCGGGCTCGATAGCGCGAGCATTCTCCTTCAGTGACATTCTTCCGTATTCAGGCGCATCGCCATCTATACAAAAAGGATATCCGTAAAATATCGTGCGGATCAGTAAGTATCCCCGCTGTGAATGTAGGCCGCAACAAAGAAATCCGATGCATTGTTCGCATGCAAGGAAGCATGCCTGCCAATCCGGCTAAAATATGCAATTCAAGATACGTTTTGTCGACCTGACGCTAGGCGAGAGGTAGGGCGGCAGGTCCGCAATGTCCATAAAAAAATCATATTTGTATTATCGCAAGCAGCTCGCACCGCTTCGCTTGCCCCGCCCTTTAGCCGAGGCACCAACGGTTTGCGCAGGACACGCCACGTCCCGAAAAACCACATCACGAAGCCGTGATGTGGTCGAAAAACCGCCTATGCGGGCTGCCGGCACGCCTTTTCTCGCCGCAGAAGCATGCCGAAAAGATCACGCGGCTCATCCGGATCGGCAAGCAAATCCAGTCGCTCGTAATGCTTGCTGCCGCGAAGCTTGTCATAGACGAACCGCAGTGCGGAAAAGTCTTCCGTGGCAAAGCCGACGCTGTCGAAGAGCGTGATATCTCGCTCCGTCGCACGCCCCACGGCATTGCCGGTAATGACCTGCCAGAGTTCGATTACAGGATGATCCGCCGCCAGCTGCTGAATCTCGCCCTCGACGCGAGTCTGCGGCGGATATTCGACGAAAATCGACGAGCGCAGCAGGATGTCGCGATGCAGTTCGGTCTTGCCGGGACAATCGCCACCCACCGCATTGATGTGCACGCCGGGACCGATCATGTTGTCGGACAGGATCGTCGCGTTCTGCTTGTCGGCGGTCGCGGTCGTGACGATCTGCGCGCCCTCCACGGCCTCTTCGGCGCTACGGCAGGCAACGATGTTCAAACCCAGCTGGGAGAGATTGCGGCGGCAGCGCTCCGTCGCGGTGGGATCGATATCGAAAAGGCGCAAGGTCTCGATACCGAGCAATGCCTTGAAGGCGAGCGCCTGGAACTCGCTCTGCGCACCGTTGCCGATCAGCGCCATCGTCCTCGCCCCTTTCGGCGCCAGATACTTGGCAGCGACAGCCGATGTGGCTGCGGTTCTCAGCGCCGTGAGGATCGTCATCTCCGAGAGAAGCAACGGATAGCCGCTGTCTACGTCGGACAGCACGCCGAAGGCGGTCACCGTCTGGCGACCGCTTTTCGTATTCTTCGGATGGCCGTTCACATACTTGAAGGCATACAATCGACCATCGCTCGCCGGCATCAGCTCGATCACTCCGTCACGGGAATGCGAGGCGATGCGCGCCACTTTGTCGAACAGATCCCAACGCCGAAAATCCTCCTCCACATAGGCCGCAAGTTCCCTGATGAAGGTCTCCGTGCCGATGGACAGCACGAGATCCATCATGTTCTCGACGCTGATGAAGGGGACGATGTTGAGATTCTGTTCGGCCGGCATCAGTAACTCCTTGTCGGTCGGTCGAGGACGGTTCGTCCCATCAGGCTGGCGGTGAGGTCGACGAGCAGCTTCGCCGTGCGGCCGCGCTCGTCGAGGAAAGGGTTGAGTTCGACGAGATCAAGGCTCGATACGAGGCCGCTGTCATGCAGCATTTCCATCACCAGATGCGCCTCGCGGAACGTTGCACCGCCTGGAACCGTGGTGCCGACGGCCGGCGCGATGGAGGGATCGAGGAAGTCGACATCGAGGCTGACATGCAACAGACCGTTGGCCGCTTCGACATTCTCGATAAAACGACGAACCAGAACCGCAACACCATGCTCGTCGATCGTGCGCATGTCATGCACCGTGACGGAGCCCTCATTCAGCGCCTCGCGTTCCGCCGGATCGACGCTGCGGATACCGATCATGCAGACATTGGCCGGATCGACCGGATGCGAGAGCGGCGGCAGATAGCCGTCGAAGCCGGGGCGTCCCGTGTAATAGGCGGCAGGCAAGCCGTGCAGATTGCCACTTCTGGTGGAATCGAGGGTGTGAAAATCGGTGTGCGCGTCGAGCCAGAGAACGAAGAACGGACGGCCCTGTTCGGCCGCCCGCCTTGCGACACCGGCAACCGTGCCGGCGGAAAGCGCATGGTCGCCGCCCATGAAGATCGGCATGCCCTTGCCGCTTTCGCGGTAGGCGACCTCGGTCAGAAGCTCCGTCCAGGCGGCGATCTGCGGCAGATTGCGCACCGCCGGGTTCGGATGCCGAACATCGGGCAGATCGCCGATCACCACATTGCCGATGTCGCTGACCTCGTGACCAAGTTCCTCCAGCGCTCCCTGGAGGTCCGCGACACGCAGGGCGCTCGGCCCCATCTCGCAGCCGAGCTGCGATGCGCCGTCCTGAAGTGGAATGCCGATCAGTCTGCAATGCATATGTTTACTCCATTTGGTAGAAAATGATCATGGTTTTGTGGCGGATTGAATAGATCGATTTGCCAAAAGCGATAAAGTGCCTTTTCATTTCGGCAGCATGATTTATCAATCTGCACATGGATGAATTCGACCACAAGCTGGTGACGCTTTTGCGTCACGACGCGCGACGCAGCATATCGGATATTGCAGCAGACCTCGGCACGTCGAGGGCGACTGTGCGCGCGCGGATGGAAAAGCTGGAGCGCAATCGCGATGTGCTCGGCTACACCGTCATCCTGCGGGCCGATGCGGTGGAACTGCCGGTGCGCGGCATCATGATGATCGAGATCGAGGGTCGCGTCGCCGACCGCGTCATCCAGACGCTCGGCGGCTTTCCGGAGATTTCCGAAATCCACACGACCAATGGCCGCTGGGACCTGATCGTCGAACTGGGCACCGCGACGCTTGCCGATTTCGACAACGTGTTGCGCCGCATCCGGCTGGTGCAGGGCATTACCGCCAGCGAAACGAACCTGCTTCTGGCCACCCCGCGCAGCACAAGAGCAAGGCTTTAGACATCGATCGAGATCGACCGTTGACGGGCATTTGCGACGCACCTACTCCTAGCGTCCCGCAAGATCCTCTCCCTTTGGCCGAGACACCCATGACCATTATCAGACCGGATATCAGCGCCCGCGCCGCGGCCGCACCCCGCAGCGGCATCGGCGAAATCGTCGCTCATGCGCGCGGACGCGACAACCTTCTGCCGCTATGGATCGGCGAAGGCGATCTTCCGACCCCCGATTTCATCACCAGGGTAGCGAGCGAGGCACTGGCGGCGGGCGAGACCTTTTACACCTGGACGCAGGGCATTCCCGAGCTTCGTCAGGCGATCCTGCGCTACTACCAGCGCCATTACAGCCACGATCTGTCCGTCGACAATATCTACGTCACCGGTTCGGGCATGCAATCGATCGTGCTGGCGATCCAGACGGTCGCCTCCGCCGGCGACGAGATCATCTATCTTGCCCCCGCATGGCCGAATGTCGTCAACGCCATCACGGTCGCCGAGGCAAAGCCGCAACCGGTCGTGCTCGACTTCGTCGATGGCCAGTGGAAGATCGATATCGACCGCCTGGCATCGGCGATCACGCCGAAGACCAAGGCGCTGTTCATCAATTCTCCCTCCAACCCGACGGGCTGGACGGCGACGAAGCAGGACCTCGCGGACATTCTCGGCCTTGCGCGCAAGCATGGCCTGTGGATCATCGCCGACGAGATCTACGGCCTTTATTACTTCGACGGCGGCCGCGCGCCCTCCTTCATGGATGTGATGGACGGACAGGACCGGATCATCTTCGCCCAGTCATTCTCCAAGAACTGGTGCATGACGGGCTGGCGTGTCGGCTGGATGGTCGCACCAGCCGAGATTGGCCAGACGCTGACCAATCTTATCCAGTATTCGACCTCCGGTGTGGCGCAGTTCATGCAGAAGGGGGCGATCGCGGCGCTTGATCACGGCGATGATTTCGTCCGCGCCAATATCGAGCGCGCCCGTATCTCGCGCGACATTCTCTGTGACGCGCTGGTTGCCACAAACCGCGTCGAGACGCGCAAGCCGCCCGGCGCGCTTTACGCTTTTCTCAAGATCGACGGCGTCACCGATGCGCGCGACGAAGCCTTCAGGATCGTCGATGCCACGGGCGTCGGCATGGCGCCAGGAACCGCTTTCGGACCGGGCGGGGAAGCTTTCATGCGCGCCTGCTATCTGCGGGACCCGAAACAGATCGAGGATGCAGCCGAGCGATTGAGCAACTATATCAGGGCGCGATAATTCCCTGGCAGACAGACGAAAAAGGCCGGATCACCAAAGCGATGATCCGGCCTTTCCGTTTGAGCGGGGCGGCAGGACCGCCCCTTACCTTATCGTTGCGGCTTAGCCGAACAGCGCGAAGCTGCTCTTGACCGTCACCCAGATGCCCCACAGAAGCGGGATGCCGACGACGGCCCAGGCGAATGCAGCCTTGGCATCGAGGCCACCGGTACCGATACCGAACGAACCGGTCGGGCCGGCGTTGGCGGCAGCGGTCTTTGCCTGCAGCGAAGCCACTTCCTCATCCGACATGAACCACTTGTCGCCGAGCGGGCGAACGAGCGAGTTGGCAATCAGACCGAGCACAAGCATGCCGGCGAGGATATACATCGTGCCGGTATAGAGTGCCGGGCCGGTCGGAACGCCGGCGCTGATCTGTGCTTCGCGGATGTAGTTGACGACGACCGGGCCGAGGATGCCGGCGGTTGCCCATGCCGTCAGAAGGCGACCATGGATGGCGCCGACGAACTGGGTACCGAAGATGTCGGCAAGGTAGGCCGGGATGGTCGCGAAACCACCACCATACATCGACAGGATGATGCCGAATGCCAGCACGAAGAGCGCCTTGTTGCCCATTTCAGCAAGCGTCGGAGCAAGCGCGTAGAGCAGGATGCCGACGATGAAGAAGCAGTAATAGGTGTTCTTGCGGCCGAGCTTGTCGGATGCCGACGCCCAGACGAAACGGCCACCGATGTTGAACAGCGACAGAAGACCGGTGAAACCGGCCGCGATCGCGGCGATCTGGCCCTTCTGAGCCATGTCGAGTTCGGCGAAGGTGACGCCCGGCAGGCCGATCAGCGAGCCGGCGAAGATTTCCTGCAGCATCGGCGACGCCATGCCGATAACGCCGATACCGGCCGATACGTTGAGGCAAAGAACGGCCCAGATCAGCCAGAACTGCGGGGTCTTGTGCGCGTCACGCAGGTGTACGTGGCGGGTGGTGATCATGCTCGACTTGGCAACCGGCGGCGTCCAGCCTTCCGGACGCCAGCCAGCCGGCGGGATGCGGTAGCCGAAGGCGCCGCCCATCATGAAGACGAAGTAGATCGCCGCCATGCAGATGAAGGTCTGCCACACGCCGATCGAAACATCGGTGCGGAAGTGGTTCATCAGCAGGTTGGCAAGCGGAGCGCCGATCATTGCGCCGCCGCCGAAGCCCATGATCGCCATGCCAGTCGCCATGCCGCGACGGTCAGGGAACCACTTGATCAGCGTCGAAACCGGCGAGATGTAGCCGAGGCCGAGACCGATACCGCCGATGACGCCGGCGCCGACCCACATCAGCCACAGCTGATGGGTCATGACGCCGATGGCCGCGACGAGGATACCACCGCACCAGCAAAGTGCCGATACGAAGCCGGCCTTGCGCGGGCCGACCTTTTCAAGCCATCCGCCCCAAATGGCTGCCGAGCAACCCAGGAGAACGAAGAACAGCGTATAGATCCAGCCGAGGTCGGCGACGCGCCAGTTGCAGCTCGTGGTGAACAGCGCGGTGAAGACCCGACATGCTGGCGCAGGACGGGTCCGGATCGCCGGCGATCGCGCGGGTCAGCGGCAGCCAGAAAACGCTGAAGCCGTAGGCCATGCCGATGCAAAGGTGAATGGCAAGCGCTGCCGGCGGCACGAGCCACCGGTTGAAGCCAGGCTTGGCTATGATGTGTTCCTTATCCAGGAAGCCGGCGCTCGACGCGCTGCCTCCGGATGCTCCTGCAACTGCCATAAGAATATCCCTCTCTTAGGTCATGGCTCTGTAAGCAACCGTCGCCTTCGTCCCTGGGGTGCCCTCGGACAAGCGGTTGCGTGATGCCGCGCACGCTACGAAGCGTGAGCGGCGTTTCTTCATCTCCCGACTTTCAGCCAGGACAATTTGTACGGCGGCATGCCTGATGCCTCCGACATTCCTGCCCCTCTCGGCGTCAGACCGGTGGATTGCGGATGAGGAGCTCCCGGCGAGGGAGAAAAACTCCCCTTCGCTGACCGGAAGATACCTCGACGGGACGCAGCGAGTGTCTCGCTTGCCCGATGTGATGGTGTTGATGACGATCGCGCCACTGCCGCGCACCGAATGGGCCTCGTCCGTGCACAGGTCTCCGACAGGCGTCCAGCTGCGGTAATTTGCCACGCATGAGGCGGAGGCGAAACGGGATCGATAGGGTAAAGCTATCAAGCGATCGACTATTGCCGCATTCGAGTGAGCATTCCCGGCACCGTTACTACGGCTATTTTGCGGGACTGCAATGGTGACGAAGTGTAACGTCATCGGACTCTGCGACAATATAGCGCTCCCCCTTAAACTGATTTTTGTCAGGTTTGCAAGGGTGCGACGATTTTACCCGTTGCTATTCGCACATGATAATTTTCGGACGCTCGGCGCTTCACCCGCATCGGCCGTCAGGCTTGCCGCACCGAAGCACCCGCCACGGCGCGGACGGCATCGATTGCAATAGACTCTTATGTTTTGCGGTTTGGATGGCGATTGCCAGACCGACACCGGAGGGCCGGTACCGAAGACGGGCCGAGCGAGATCACGGCGTCTATGTCATGAACAAGGAATGCGCAGAATGCGGGCCACAATGGATGCAGCATGCGGAAGGCGCCGACGAGCGCCTTCCGAGGAAATCAAGAGACCATGGGACGCTCCGCGTGCGTCAGCCGATCGCCATCAGGCTCGCATTGCCGCCGGCAGCGGTCGTGTTGATCGAGGTAGAGACCTCTTCCAGCAGCCAGTTGAGGCAATAGGGCTCGGCATTCGCCTCGATCTCCGCCGACGTCGCGGCCTGCACCAGAACCAGCGGGCCGGGCAGGGCGGCGATCTTTTGTGCCGCATCGCTGACGCGTACGGCATCGCCCTCGATCAGTGCACCGGCAAACGGCGCATCGGCCTTCCAGTCGCTGCTCCAGCAGATCCTTACCGCAACGCTTGCCGGCAGATCGCGCAGGGCCTGCTTCAGATCCACCGCCGCATCGATGGCAACCTCATTGCCGGTGGCAAGAGCGGCTGTCAGCTGGCGATAAAGACCGACTTCCGTCTGCGGCACGAGAAGAATGCGGCCGCGGGCATGCAGCGCGTAGAGATTGCGCTCACCGACCGGACCGGACAGGGTGGTGACCATGCCGAGCGCCGACACGGCACCGGTCTCACGGGCATCCTGCGCCAGACGATTGCGACCGCGCTGCCCAAGCCAGCGGGCAAAATCGGTCAGCGCCGGATCGGTGTGTACCGAGCTGTGGCGCGGCGGCACCGGCGCGTTGTCGACAAGCCGCCCGAGATACAGCGGCCCACCCGCCTTAGGACCCGTGCCGGAAAGACCACGCCCGCCGAATGGCTGCACGCCGACGACCGCGCCGATGACGTTGCGATTGACATAGATGTTGCCGACGCGGACCAGATCGGTGACCTGCGCGATCGTTTCATCAAGGCGCGTATGGAGGCCGAAGGTGAGGCCGTAGCCGGTGCCGTTGATATCCTCGATCAGCCGTTCGAGATCATCACGCCTGTAGCGTACGACGTGAAGAACCGGGCCGAAGACTTCCCGCTCGAGGTCCTTCAGCGAGTTGATCTCGATGATTGCCGGCGCGACGAATGTGCCGTTCTCCGTCTCCGGTCCAAGCGGCATCCGCTCCACCTTGCGTCCGAGCGTGCGCATGGCGGCGATATGAGCCTCGATGGTTCCCTTTGCCTCCTCGCTGATCACCGGGCCGATGTCGATGTTCAAGCGATCTGTCCGGCCGATCGTCAGCTCCCTCAGCGCGCCTTTCAGCATGGTCAGGATACGGTCGGCGACCTCTTCCTGCAGGCAGAGAACGCGAAGCGCCGAACAGCGCTGGCCGGCGCTGTCGAATGCCGAGGCGATGACGTCGAAGACGACCTGTTCGGCCAGCGCCGAGGAATCGACGATCATGGCATTCTGACCGCCCGTCTCGGCGATCAGCGGGATCGGCTTGCCGTTCGGCAGCAGGCGCGCGGCGAGCTGCGCCTGGATGAGACGCGCGACTTCCGTTGAGCCGGTGAACATCACGCCGCAGGTTGCCGGCGAAGCGACGAGCGCGGCACCGATCCGGCCGTCACCCGGCATCAGCTGCAGCACGCCTGCCGGAATACCGGCTTCATGCAGGATGCGAACACCTTGTGCAGCGATCAGCGGCGTTTCCTCGGCCGGCTTTGCCAGAACCGGATTTCCGGTCACGAGTGCTGCGGCAATCTGGCCGGTAAAGATGGCGAGCGGAAAATTCCACGGGCTGATGCAGACGATAGGGCCGAGCGGGCGATGGCCGGGGCCGAGCGTCCGGCGCGCCTGTTCGGCATAGTAGCGCAGGAAGTCGACGGCTTCGCGCACCTCGGCGATCGCGTTCGGCATGGACTTGCCGGCCTCGCGCATGATCAGGCCGAGGAGGTCGGGCATGTCCCGCTCCATGATATCGGCTGCCCGCTCCAGGCAGGCGGCGCGGTCCGCCGGCGCAACGGCGGACCAGCCTGCTGCGGCTTCGGACGCCGTCGTCATGCCTTTCTCGACATCCGCCTCGAAAATCTCCTTGACGATACCGACAACATCACGCCGATCGCCCGGATTGAGAACCTGGCGGCCATCCTCGGCATCGGCGATCGCGCCATCTGCGGCCGCGGAGACCCACCGGCGGGCGCCGGAAGCCTTCAGCGTGGCGGAAATTCCCGCAAGAGCAACCTCGTTCGACAGGTCGAGACCGACGGAATTGGCGCGGGCGCCGTAGAGATCACGCGGCAGCGAGATCTGGTCATGGCGGGCGCCGACTTCCGCCATGCCGCGCACGACCTCCGCCGGATCGGCAATCAGGTCATCGACCGAAACCGATGCGTCGCCGATGCGGTTGACGAAGGACGAGTTCGCGCCGTTTTCCAGCAGGCGTCGGACGAGATAGGCGAGCAGCGTCTCATGCGTGCCGACCGGCGCATAGATGCGGGCCGGCCGACCGAGTTTGGACGGACCGACAACCTCGTCATAGAGCGGCTCTCCCATGCCGTGCAGGCATTGGAACTCGTACTTGCCGCTGACGAAATCTGGACCGGCCAGATGGTAGATGGTTGCCAGCGTCTGCGCGTTGTGGGTGGCGAATTGCGGGAATACAGCATCGGTTGCCGCCAGAAGCTTTTTCGCGCAGGCAATATAGGAAACGTCGGTGTGTACCTTGCGGGTATAGACCGGGAAGTCGCTCAGGCCATCGACCTGCGCGCGCTTGATTTCGGCATCCCAATAGGCGCCCTTGACGAGGCGGACCATGATGCGGCGCTTGTTTGTGCGGGCAAGATCGATGATGAAATCGAGCACGCGCGGGCAGCGCTTGCCATAGGCCTGCACGACAAAGCCCATGCCTTCCCAGCCGCCCAGATCGGGATCTTCGCAAAGGCTCTGCAACAGGTCGAGCGACAGTTCCAGCCGATCGGCCTCCTCGGCATCGATATTGAGACCGATATTGTAGCGCTTGGCGATGACAGCCAGCGCCTTCACCTTCGGCAGAAGCTCCGCCATGACCCGCTCGGACTGGGAGCGCACATAGCGCGGATGCAGCGCCGAAAGCTTGATGGAAATGCCCGGACCATCATAGATGCCGCGACCGGCAGAAGCGAGGCCGATCGCGTGGATCGCTGTCTCGTAATCCTTGTAATAGCGCTCGGCATCAGCAGCCGTCGTGGCGGCTTCGCCGAGCATGTCGTAGGAGTAGCGGAAGCCACGATCTTCCAGCGTCCGCGCACGCTTCAGCGCTTCGGCGATCGTCTCGCCGGTGACGAACTGCTCGCCCATCATGCGCATCGCCATATCGACGCCACGGCGGATGACAGGCTCGCCGCAACGGGCGATCAGCCGTGTCAATGCCGCCGAAAGATTGCGGCCGTCGACCGTATTGGTCAGCTTGCCGGTAACGACGAGCCCCCAGGTCGCCGCATTGACGAACAGCGAACGCCCGCCGCCGACATGCGACTTCCAGTCGCCATTGGCGATCTTGTCGCGGATCAGCGCATCCCGGGTCGCCATGTCGGGAATGCGCAGCAGCGCCTCTGCAAGGCACATCAGCGCCACGCCTTCCTGGCTCGACAGCGAATATTCCTGCACCAATCCCTCGACACCGGTCCCCTTGTGCTTGGCGCGCAGCGCAGTGATCAGGCTGCGGGCGGTATCGCGCACCTTGTTGGCCAGAGCTTCCGGCAAGGTTGCCTCGGGCAGCAGGCTCGCCATGCAATCGGCTTCAGGCAGACGATAGGCCGCAGTGATCGCGCGACGCATCTCACCCTGCTCGCGCACAGGAGGTGCAAAACTCGCGAACGGGGCAGGAACGTCGGCGGCAGGGTCGATGGCGTGAGGCTGCGTCATGGTGCTTTCCGGTTGTCACGAAGCGAGGTTTCTATGTGGCGCGGAAAATACCACGCCCCCATTTTTCGAGTTGCCTTGTTTTTCGCGTTTCACTACTCATTTCGACTGATTTACGAGGAATATATCGCCATAATGGCCTCCAAAACTCATATCTCTAGTGAATTGGACCAGTTCGATTCCCGAATTCTGCAGGAATTGTCGGTAGATGGGCGATTGTCGATCACCGAATTGGCAAATCGCATCGGTCTTTCCAAGACGCCTTGCCAGCAGCGCCTGCGCCGGCTGATCGATGAAGGCTATATCGAGGGTTTTCGCGCGATCATCAGCGCCGAGAAAATGGGGCTCGACCACATCGCCTTCGTCGAGGTGAAACTGAGCGACACGCGCGAGGAGGCGCTGCGAAGCTTCAACGAAGCTGCGCGCAAGATCCGTGAAATCGAGGCCTGTCACATGATCGCCGGACGTTTCGACTACCTCCTGAAAGTGCGCACAAGAGACATACGTCGGTATAGGATCGTTCTCGGGGAGAAGATTTCAACCCTTCCCTTTGTCGCAAGCACGTCTACCAACGTGGCGATGCAGACCGTCAAGGAAGGCAAGCAGCAGCTCTTGCCGCCGGGCGACTAAGGAAGGCGGCGAGCGCTCAGGGCGCCGGAAGTGCCGGAGGCGTGCCCCCGCTGGCAAACTGGAAATAGGCCCAGACGGCGACGAGTGCTGCCGCGACCGCAACTACGGTCAGGACCCGCTTCAGCCACGGCGGGGTCTGGCGGGGAGGCTTGGGCTGCTGCGGGCGCTGAAACTTGATGACATTGTCGCTCATGCCAATGTCTTAGCGCGAAGACCTCTTTTCTGCCAAGCGGCTTTGATGCACCCACGGCCGCAAACCACAGGATCCGGTAGCGAGCGTAGGCCGCCCGCGCGCCACACGGGTCAGCCGAGATTGGTGACGTGAACCCTGGGCAGATCGCCGCCGTTCCAGCGGCCATCGAGCGCCCGCTCTATCTGCGCGCCCAGTTGCAGCAAAAGGGCGTCCGATCCCATCGCTCCCTGTATCTGCATGCCGAGCGGTAGGCCGTTCGCATGTTTTGCAAGCGGCAGTGACAGGCCCGGCGTACCGCAGAGATTGTTGAGCGGCGTATAGGGGAAGAAGCCCCACAGGTTGGCGAACCAGTCGAGAGCCGAGGGATTGTCGGTCGTGGTCAGATATTGCGTCGTGCCGATCGGCGGCGTCTCGCGCGCGGTGATCGGGGTCAGAACGATATCCCAGTCCTCGAAGAAGGCTGCAAACGAACGCGCCGTCTCGTTGAAAGCGATCTGCATGTCGGCGCGCTCGGTATAGCTGGCATCCTTGCCCTGTTCCCAGATGCGGATATTCATCGGCTCCATGAGATCGGCAGGCGGCTTCTCCAGTCCTCGCATCCTCAGGAGATTGTTCACAGTCTGGGCGAAATTGGTGATGTAACAGGTTGTTTGCGCTGCATAAGCCTTTTCGAAATCGACCTTGGGCGTGACCCACTCCACCTGATGGCCGAGATCGGCCAGGAAGCGCGCGACGCGGTCGAGTTCGGCCACTATATGCGGCGTCGAGCGATACGGCCCCCACTCATGCGAGACGGCGATGCGCAAATTCTTTGGATCACGCTCGATTGCCTTGAGAAACGGTTCCTCGGGCATCCAGTAAGGCATGAATTCGCCAGGCGCGGCGCCGCGGCAATTGTCGACGAAGGCCGCGGTATCGCGAATGGTGCGGCTGATGCAGCCCTGCGTCGACACGACCGAGGTGAAATCGGAATTGAGCGGCGCGATCGAGAACGTACCGCGCGACGATTTCAGCCCGATGGCGCCGTTGGTGCCGGACGGAATGCGGATGGAGCCGCCGCCATCGGTGGCATGCGCGAGTGGCACGACGCCCGCCCCGACCATCACCGATGATCCCGCCGACGAGCCGCAACTGGTAAAATCGGTATTCCACGGATTGCGGGTCACATACATGGCGGGGTTTTCAGCCGAACTGCAGCAACCGAATTCCGGCGTCGTCGTCCGGCCGATGATATTGAGACCCGCGGCCTTTATCTTGCCGGTCAGAAATGTGTCGGCCGTCGCGCGATTGCCCTTCATATAGAAGGAACCCTGTTCCTGCAGGCGCCCCGCGAGCGTCGGGCCGAGATCCTTGAGCAGAAAGGGCAGACCGGCAAACGTCCCTTCAGGATCGGCGCCGTTGACGCCGGCATCGGCCACCGCATCGTCGAAGATTTCAACGACACCGCAGATTTCAGGATTGACCGCCTCGATCGCCGCCTTCGCCTGCTGGCCAAGCTCGCTGGCGCTTACGTCGCCCTTTCGAACCAGACCGGCAAGTGCGAGCCCGTCCTTGGCGAACCACTCGCTCCAACTCATCACCATTGCCATCAGCCAACCCCGCCTATTTCAAAATCAAAAAACAAGATCGGTCCCCAAGATCGGCCTCAGGGACCACTGAAAACGGATAATCGTATCTTCCAAATCGCGATATTCTGGAGAAGTGAGTGCTCCACTCCGTGCTGATATGAGCAGAGCCCTTGCGTCAGATGTCTGCCAATGCCTCCAGGAGCGTGATGTCATCCTCGCCGCTGATGATGTCGGCATCGGTTTTGATCACATACTGCACCACCGCCAGAATTCCACCGAGATGGGACTTCAGGAGTTGCGCGGCACCGTGTTCGTCATGTGCCTTGATTGCCGCATAAAGAGCGACGTGCTCGTCGAGCACTTCCTCGAAATAGCCCATCTTCGGAAAGGCCTGCCGCCGCACGCGGTCGAGCTGCCCGGTGGCATTGTGAATGGTCTGCCAGACATTGGGAAAACCGGCGATCCGGCAGAGCAGCCGATGAAAGTCGTTGTCGACCTTGAAGGCCTCGTCGATATCCTGCCGTTTCGCCGCTTCCTGCTGGCGAAATATCAAAAGGTCCAGATCCCTTTCGTAAACGGCCGTGAAATTGCGGGCAGCCAGCTGGACGGTACGCATCTCGAGGCTCGAGCGCACGAGATGGCCCTCGATCACCTTGCGCATGACGATCTTGTTGACGAAGGTACCGCCGCTCGGGACGATGTTGACGAGCCCCTCCTGCGCCAACCGCAAGACGGCCTCGCGCATCGGCGTGCGGGAGATGCCGAGTTCGGCACACGTCTCCTTTTCGTTCAGCGTCTCACCGGGCGCGAGCTTCATGGTGATGATGGCATCGCGAATGACATTGTAGGCCCACAGCGCCTTCGGCACGCTGCCTCCCATCTCGTCCGCCCCCAGTCTGGCGTGTGAATTCACTCAAAAACCTCGCATGTCCGCCCGATATACCAACATACCGCCTTATACTCGGAGATTGCACATGAACAAATGATAAGATGGCTAGGCCTCGTTGGCCGCGATCAGCGCCATGTCCAGCAGAACCGCTGCACCCGCAGCCACCGCTTCAGGCTCGCACCACTCCTTTTCGCTGTGAGAAATCCCATCCTTGCACGGTACGAAAATGATCGCAGCCGGGCAGAGGTGATGCATGGCCAGCGCATCGTGCGATGTCAGCGTCGGCAGTTTCATCGAGGAATATCCGCGCGCCTCGGCCACATCCAGAACCCGGTTTGAAAGATCTTCGGAAAGATCCAGCCGCTGGCGGTAATGCGATGTCGTCGCTTCGATCGAAAGGCCCGTTTCAGCGGCGATCCGCCTGGCCGCGTCCTCTATCTTCTGGATGATTGTCGCACGACCTTCTTCCGTCGCATGTACGGCAACATAGGAAAGCTTGGTCAGGTGCGGAATATTGACCCGGTTGTTCGGCCAGTTGCGAATGACGGTTGCGCTGACCATGCCGTCGGGTTCGTTTTCCGCCCCGATCGCCTCGATCTCGAGAATGAACTTCGCCGCGGCCACGAGCGAATTGCGACGCTTCGACATGGCCGCCGTCTGCGAGTGACCGTTCTCGCCGTTGATATCGATAAAGCCGCTGCATCCCCAGGAGCTGTTGGAAACGGCGGCGATCATCACACCGGCCTTTTCCATTTCAGGTCCCTGTTCGATATGAAGCTCCAGATACTTATGGATCGGCCGGCCGCCAACCGGAAGCGAACCGGCATAGCCGATGCGGGCAAGCTCGTCGCCCAGCATGGCCCCGCCGTCATCCTTGCGGCTCAGTGCTTCATCCAATGGCAGAATCCCCGCGAAGATGCCCGACCCCATGACACCAGGCTGGAATCGCGCGCCTTCCTCGTTGGTGAAGTTGGCGATCTCGATCGGCCGGAGCGTCTTCACACCGGCCTCGTCGAGCGCGCGCACGACCGAGAGGCCGGCTAGCACACCGAGAACGCCATCAAATTTGCCGCCGGGCGTCTGCGTGTCGAGGTGACTGCCGATCATCAGCGGCGAAAGCGAAGGATCGCGTCCTTCGCGCCGGGCGAACATATTGCCGATCGCATCGACGGTCACAGTCAGGCCAGCTTCCTCCGCCCAATGGCGGAAGAGATTGCGGCCCTCGCGATCGGCATCCGAAAGCGCTGGACGGAAACTTCCCCCGCCTTGCGTCGCACCGATCGCCCCCATCGTCATGATGTCGGCCCAAAGCCGCGCGGCGTTGATGTCCGGAGATGCAGTCATGGTCGATCCTTTGATGATCAGGGAGCAGAGGCGGGGCAGGCGATCATTCGGTTTCGTGCAGCACCTCTTCCAGAGTCTTGAGGAAAATGTCGGCATGCTCGCGCCCGAAGGGCAGGGGAGGGCGGATTTTCAGCGTGTTGCCGTGAATGCCGGCGGCGCTGATCAGCACCCGGCGCTCGCGCATGCGGTTGACGACGGCGAGCGAGCGGGCGCCATCTGGTTCGCGGCTGTCGCGATCCTTGACGAATTCCAGCCCAAGGAACAGGCCGGCGCCACGAACATCGCCGATGCAGTCGAAATCCTGCTGCAGCCGGCGCATCCCCTCCATCATGTAGTTGCCGGTTGCGAGCGCATTGCCCATCAGGTCCTCGTCGTGGATGATGTCGAGCACGGCATTGGCGGCGGCGATAGACACGTGGTTGGCGCCGAACGTGTTGAAATAACGGATATCGCGGCCGAAACGCTCCTGCACCTCGCCCTTCATCACGGCGGCCGCGATCGGCAGCCCGTTGCCCATCGGCTTGCCCATGACGACGATATCGGGAACGATGTCGTGGCGCATGAAGCCCCACATATGCGAGCCGGTGCGGCCGAAACCGGGCTGCACCTCGTCAGCTATGTAAAGCGCGCCCGCATCATGCACGACGTCGAGCGTCTTTTTCAGGAAGCCGGGAGGCTCGGAGAAGATGCCGTCGGTGGAAAAGATGCTGTCGGCGATGAAGGCCGCCGGCTTGATGCCGTGGCGCAGCATGAAGGCGATCGCCTTCGATACGCCTTCGGCAAACGCTTCGCCGACATCCCGGCCATCGGCACGATAGCCATCCGGTGCCGGCACCGTCATTACATGCATGCCGAGCGGCATGTTCGGGCCGAGGGACGGCGAAATGGCGGCAGCCGCCGCCGTCGTGCCGTGATAGGCGTTTTCGGTGATGATGATGCCGGTTCCGCCTGTGTAATAGCCGGCAAGGCGCATGGCGAGATCGACCGCCTCGCTGCCGGTGCAGGCATACATGACCCGATCCAGCGCATCCGGGAATGTTGCGAGCAGCTTTTCCGAATAGTCGAGGATCTTCTCGTCGAGATAGCGCGTGTGCGTGTTCAACACCGCCGCCTGCTCGGCAATCGCGGCCACGACCCGCGGGTGGCAGTGGCCGACGGACGGCACGTTGTTATAGGTGTCGAGATAGGCATTGCCGTCCGGGTCGTAGAGCCACACACCCTCGCCGCGCACCAGATGCAGAGGGTTCTCGTAGAACAGCCGGTAGGATGGGCCGAGCATCGTCTGGCGTCGCTCGATCATCGAGCGTTCCCGTTCGGGCAGGCTGCCAAGGCGCGAGGCATCGAAACCGTTGATCATCGTCGTGGCTGGCTTGTTCATGTCTCTTCCCTCTGATGCGTTATGAACGGCAGGCGTTTGCAAGGCGGGCGATGGCGTCGTCCTTTGAGACGGCGTCGAGCCGTGCAAACTGATCCCAGACTGTGGGGCTGTTGCGGGTGTAGAGTTCCCGGTGCTCGGGAAACAGTTTTGCTCGCCATTCGGGAATGGCCAGACGCATCAGCATGCGGGTCTGAACTGCCGGATAGAGCAGCGCGATCTCCTCGTCAGCGAGCGATTTTTCCGTCGCGTATCCTTCAAGAAAGTCGCACATGGCCTCGATGGGATCGCCTGCATTGCCGATCTGGTAAGCGGCGCCCACGGCGACATCGAACAGCAGGGGAGCATGCACCATGTCGCCGAAATCGATGATGCCGCTGATCGTATCCGGCTCCCTCTCATCGACAAGGATGTTTTCCATGTTGAAGTCGTTGTGAATGATCTGCGCCCGCAAATCCTTCATCCGCGGCAGGACGAGATCTTCGAAATCTGCCATGGCGCTTTCGAGCCGCGCGCGCTGGGCGCCATCGCCGAACACGGGCAGCAGGTCGCGCACGCTTGCGGCATGGCTCATGTCCCAGGTGATGCGGTGATGGGCGGCCTCATGCGTGAAACTCTCAAGTGCTTTCTGCATCCGGCCAAGCAGAACACCGATGCGGCGCCGCTGGATGGCCGAGTGAGGCTGCGATTTCTGCGACACGCCGGGAGCGAATGTCACCATGCGGACGCCGCGCGTACCGCCGTCGTCATCGCTCATGCGAAAGTCGGCCTCACCGTCGAGCGTGCGGATGATGCGCTGGATCGGGATCCCCGGATCAGCCGCCTCGACATGCAGCAGCGCCTGGCTGTGCATGCTCGTCATGGCCGGATTTTCCGCCGGGTTGAGAATTTTCAGAAGGTATTCGGTCCCGTCCCCCAGCGTCAGGCGATAGTTGCTGTCCTTTTCGCCCCATAGCCATTCGACCCGGCCTTCAAGTCCATACCTGTCACGGGCGATACGCTGCGCCTGATCCGGCGGCACCGCGTTTACACCCGTCTCGAGCTCTGCGCCCAATCCACCCGTCGCTGCCTGACCGGCTGTCGAAGCCATGCGTTTCATCCCCATGCGTATTCTGTTGTTGTACTGATGCGGAGGCTTGGCGCCCCCGCATCGTCATCCCTTGTCATTCCCGTGTCAGGCGACCCGCGGAGCGCTCAGCATCTCTTCCGGATAGGCGGCCTGATAGGCGGCTGCAAGCCTCAGCACGATGTCATCGCGAAAGCGCGCGCCGACGAATTGCAAGCCGACCGGCAGACCGCCGGCATCGAAGCCGCACGGCACGGAGACGGCCGGCTGACCCGTCATGTTGAACGGATAGGTGAACGGCGACCAGTCCGACCAGTCCTTGCCCTCGACGCCGCCGGGGAAGTCGACGCCGGCCTCTATCGCCGTCGTCGGCATGGTCGGCAGCATCAGCGCGTCATATTTCTCGTGGAACAGCGCCATCGTCACCTTGAGATCGGCACGAACCTGCTCGGCAGTGACATAGTCGATCGCCGAATAGACCTTGCCCTTCTCGTAGATACGGATCAGGCCCGGATCCATCAGCGCTTTCTGCTCTTCCGTCGGATTGACCATTTCCACGGTGCGGGCTTCCGCAGCATACCACAGAGCCAGTAACGCATCCTGCGGATTGGCAAAGCCCGGGTCGACTTCCTCGATAATCGCGCCCATGTCCGCTAGGCGGCTCGCAGCACGCTCGACGGCGGCTGCAACATCCGGTTCCACCTCGGCGTAACCGAGCGTGCGGCTGTAGCCGATCTTCAGGCCCTTGACGCTTGCGCCCCTGATTGCCTCGCGCCAATCCGGCACGGGGGTCGGGCAATAGCCGTACATGGCCTTTGGCGTCGGACCGGTCGTGGCGTTCATGAACAGGGCCGCGTCCTCGACGGTGCGCGCAAGAGGACCGCGATGGGCAAGTTCGAACAGCGCCGTCGGCGTGTCGGATGGGATCCATCCATAGGTCGGCTTGATGCCGAACGCGCCGGAGAACGACGCCGGGATGCGGATCGAGCCGGCGCCGTCGGAGCCTTCGTGCAGCACGCCCATGTTGAGCGCCGCCGCAACGGCCGCACCGCCGGACGAACCGCCCGACGCACGATCCGTGCGCCAGGGGTTGAGCGTATTGCCGAAGGCCGGCCCGTGGGTGACGCCCTTCCAGCCGAATTCCGGCGAGGTCGTGGTGCCGAGCACCGTGACGCCCGCGCCGCGCAGGCGCTCCATGATCAGGAACTCCTTCGTCGAAGGCGTCGTCTCGCCGAGCGCCGAACCGCGCCGCCACGGAATACCCTTGACCGGCGTCAGTTCCTTGATCGTCGTCGGTGCGCCATCGATCGGCGACAGCGGTTCGCCCTTCTTCCAGCGCGCTTCGGACTCTCTTGCTGCGGCCAACGCCAGTTCCGGCACGACATGGGCAAAGGCATTGACGCTTGGATTGAATTTCTCGATCCGTTCCAGCGACGCTTTCGCAGCCTCTACCGGCGAGGCCTTGCCGCTCGCGAACAACTCGGAAAGCTGGGCCGCGGTCATTTCGCCGAGATCGGTCTTCTGCATCATGTTCATTCCTTCACTCCTTAACCTCAGGCCCGCGCTGCCTGCACCTTGTCGAGCGCGCGCTTGACGGCGCCGAACATCTCGTCGATCTGCTCGGCAGTGATGATCAGCGGCGGGCAGAAGCACAGGGCTTCGGCGATGTTGCGGATGATCAGTCCTTCCTCTTCGCAGGCAGCAGCAACGGCTGCTGCGGCATCGCCCGGCTTGCCATCAGCCCAGGGCGCGATTTCGAGCGCACCGAGCAGGCCGACGCCGCGCGACGAATGCGCCAGCGGGTGCTTTGCCAGTTCCGCCAGCCCGCCGAGGAAGTTCGCTTCCAGCCGGGCGACATTGCCGACCAGATCGCGCTCCTGGATGATCTTCAGGTTTTCGAGACCGACGGCGGTTGCGACCGGATGGCCGGATGCGGTGAACCCGTGACCGAAGACGCCGATGCGATCGGACTGGTCGGCGATCGGCTGGTAGAAATGATCGCTCATGATGATCGCCGAAAGCGGCATGTAGGACGACGAGATCTGCTTGGACACGACGAGCACATCCGGCTCGATGCCGAGCGTCTCGCAGGCGAACATCTTGCCGGTGCGGCCGAAGCCGCAGATGACCTCGTCGGCGACGAGAAGGATGTCGTGTTTTTTGAGGATCTGCTGAACGCCGGCCCAGTAACCGTCCGGCGGCACCAGAACGCCGCCAGCACCCATCACCGGCTCGCCCCAGAAGGCTGCGATCGTCTCAGGCCCTTCCTTGAGGATCAGCTCTTCGAGATCCTTCAGCATGCGCGTGGTGAAGTTTGCCTCGCTCTCGCCCTCTTCGGCAAAGTGGACATAGGACGGGCAGGACGTGTGGATCATCCGGTCGAGCGGCAGGTCGAAGCTCTCATGATTGCGCGGCAGGCCGGTGATCGAGCCGGACGCGATGGTAACGCCGTGATAGCCCTTGATGCGGCCGATAATCTTCTTCTTCTCAGGCTTGCCAAGCGCATTCGACCGATACCAGACCATCTTGCAGGCAAGGTCGTTGGCTTCAGAGCCAGACGAGGTGAAGTGGACCTTCGACATCGGCACCGGCGCGATCTGGATCAGCAGTTCGGCGAGATCGACGGAGGGGCCATGCGTCTTGTAGGCGAAGGTGTGGTAGTAGGGCAGCTTGTCCATCTGCGCCTTGGCGACTTCGGACAAGCGCTTCTCACCGAAGCCGAGCGCCACCGACCAGAGCCCGGCAAGGCCCTCGATGTAACGTTTGCCGCTGTTGTCGAAGACATAGATGCCGTCGCCGGACTCGATGACGAGACCGCCGGTCTTCTCGTATTTCCTCAGGTTGACCATCGGATGCATCTGGTAGGCCATATCGCGGGCTTCGACCGAATTCGGCATGATCGTCATTGTTCTGCTCCGTTGAAGGGCGCTCATGGCCCTGTGTTATGTTTCGCTCAGACGGCTCAGGCCGTCATCAATGCTTCCTTTGCCCGGCCGGGAATGGCCTCGATCAGGCTTTGCGTATAGGCGTGTTTCGGTGTCGCGAAGATCGCGTGACCGGTACCGATCTCCACCACCTCGCCCTTCTGCATCACCATCACCCGGTCGCAGATTTTTGCAGCGACGCGCAGATCGTGGGTGATGAAGACGAGGGATAGGTTGAGGTCCTTCTTCAACTGGCCCAGCAAATCCAGAACCTGCGCCTGGATAGAGACGTCCAGCGCCGAGACCGCCTCGTCGGCGATGATGATCTCGGGTTCGAGTGCCAGAGCGCGGGCAATGCCGATGCGCTGTCGCTGACCGCCGGAAAACTCGTGCGGGAAACGGTTGGTCCCCTTGGGATCGAGGCCCACCATTTCCATCAGCTCGGCAGCACGCGACATCGCCTTCCTGCTGTCTTCGCCATAGGCGATCGGGCCAGATGCGATGATGCGGCCGACCTTCTCGCGCGGATTGAGCGATGAATAGGGATCCTGGAAGATCATCTGCATGCGCCGGCGAATGGCTCTCAGGTCCTCGCCTTTCAGATGCGCCATGTCCTGGCCGCCGAGAAGAACACGGCCGGAATCCGGGTCCTGCAGCCGCACGAGGCAGCGGCCGACGGAGGATTTTCCCGATCCGCTTTCACCGACGATACCGAGCGTTTCGCCGCGTCCGAGCGTGAAGGAGACATCCTTGACCGCGTGCACCTCACGCGCCTTGGAAAACAGCCCGCCACCCATGCGATAGGTCTTGAAGAGCTTTTCGACGACGAGAAGAGGCTCCGGCGTCTGGCTGCCGACAACGCCGTCTCCCGCCTTCGGGATCGCGGCGATCAGCTTCTTCGTATAGGCGTGCTGCGGCGAGAACAGCACTTCGTCCGCCGTGCCCTGCTCGACGATGCGGCCAAGCTGCATCACCGTCACATAGTCCGCGATTTCGGCAACGACGCCGAAATCGTGGGTGATGAACATCACCGCCATGTTGCGCTCCTTCTGGAGCCTGGCGATGAGTTTGAGGATCTGTGCCTGGGTGGTGACATCGAGCGCGGTGGTCGGCTCGTCGGCGACCAGCACTTCCGGCTCCAGCGCCAGCGCCATGGCAATCATGACGCGCTGCCGCTGGCCGCCGGACAGCTGGAAAGGATAGCTGTCGGCCGCGCGCGGCGGATCGGGCAAGCCCACCTCCGTCAGCAGCGAGAGCGCCTTTTCCTTGCGTGCCTTCGGCGTCAGCAGGCCATGCGCCTCGAAGACTTCCTCGATCTGGGCCGAGACCTTCATCAGCGGATTGAGCGCCGACATCGGCTCCTGGAAGATCATCGCCACGCGACGACCGCGAATGGAATAGAGCGCTTCGGCGGATTGCGTCACCAGATCCTTGCCTTCGAGCAGGATACGCCCCTCGGCGATCCGCACGGTTTCCGGCAAAAGCCCCATCAGTGCATTGGCCGACATGGACTTGCCCGAACCGCTCTCGCCGACGACGCAGAGCATTTCGCCCGGAAACAGCTTGAAGCTGACGCGGTCGACGGCATAGGGCCGGTCCGCGCCGTCCGGCAGAGCGATGCTCAGCCTGTCGATATGGACGACCGGTTCGCCGCGGCCCGTTTCGTTCAAGGCACCGGGATGAATGACGGCGTCGGACGCGGCTTCGGTGATCGTGTTCTCGGCAAGCATGATCACTTCCCCTTTCTCGCCAGACGCGGATTGAGTGCGTCGTTGAGGCCTTCGCCGACGAGGTTGAGCGCCAGCACGGTCAGAAGGATGGCAAGGCCGGGGAAGAAGCTGACCCACCAGGCCTGGCGGATGACGGTGCGGCCGGCGCCGATGATATAGCCCCAGGACATCACATTGGCGTCGCCAAGTCCAAGGAAGGAGAGGGAGCTTTCGATCAGGATCGCAGCCGCAACCATCATCGAGGCAAGCACGATGATCGGCGACAGCGTGTTCGGCAGGATCTGCCGCCAGATGATCGTCGCGTGGGTCTGACCGGACAGGACGGCCGCCTCGACGAATTCCCGCGAGCGCAGGGACATCACTTCGCCACGCAGGAGCCGCGCCACCGGGGGCCACGAGACTATCGCGATGGCAACGATGATCGAGGTGATCGACGGCTGGAAGATGGCAACCAGCACGATCGCCAGCGCAAAGCTCGGCACGCTCTGGAAGAATTCGGTAAAGCGCATCAAGACGTCGTCGACCCAGCCGCCGAAATAGCCGGCCACTGCGCCGATCGGGATGCCGATCAAAAGCGACACGATGGTGGATACCAGTCCGACCAGAAGCGAGATGCGAGCACCATGGGCAAGGCCGGCGGCAAGATCACGGCCCATCGGGTCCGTGCCGAACATGAAGGCATCCATGGTAAAGGGCGGAATGAACGGCCGCTGCACCATCGCCCAGGGCGACCGGGTGAAGATGAATGGCGCGGCGATCGACAGGGCGATGACCAGAAGCAGGATGACGAGACCGACAACGGCGCCGCGGTTCTGCGAGAAGCGTTTCCAGAAGTCTTTCATCATGCCACCCGGATTCTGGGATCGACGAGGCGATAGAGCACGTCGGTGATCAGGTTGAACAGGAGAACCATCGCCGCCGACATGACGAAGACGCCGAGCAGCAGGTTGTAGTCACGCTGCGACAGCGCATCGAACATCAGGCGGCCGATGCCCGGCCAGGCGAACACCGTCTCGATCAGCACCGCGCCACCGACAAGCTGTCCCGCCTGCAGGCCGGCAAGCGTGACCACCGGCAGCAGAGCATTGCGCAGTACGTGACGTCTCTGGATGACACCGGGACGAAGGCCTTTTGCCTTGGCGGTCTTGACGAAATCCATGCGGTTGACCTCCAGCATCGAGGCGCGCGTCATGCGGACATAGACGGCCATGAAAAACAGGCCGAGGGTCATCGCCGGCAGGATGAGATGCTGGAGAATATCGAGAACACGCGCCATTCCGGTATAGTTGGCGCCGACCGTCTCGAAGCCGAAGCCGGGGAGCCAGTTGAGCTGGACGGAGAACAGAAGCACGGCCATCAGCGCCAGCCAGAACAGCGGCGTCGCGTAGAAGATCAGCGCGAATAGCGACATCAGCGTGTCCGACCAGCGTCCCTGGCGGGCGGCCGCAAACGCGCCGGCGGCAATGCCGAGACCAAGCGAGATGGCGAAGGCGGCGAGAGAAAGGATCAGGGTTGCGGGCAGCCGGTCGGCGATCAGATCCAGAACCGGCAGCTGCTGGCGGTAGGAATAGCCGAGGTCGAGCCGCGCCACCGACGACAGGTAGATCCACAATTGAACATAAAGCGGCTGGTCGAGACCGAAACGCTCGCGCAACTGCTGCAGGAACATCTCGTCCGTCTCACCGGCCTCGCCGGCCATGACGGAAGCCGGATCGCCGGGGGCGGAATGGATCAGGAAGAAATTGAGTATGGTGATGCAAAACAGGATGACGATCGCTTTCAGCAATCGCCCCGTGATGAATTTAAGCATGGAAAACCCGGCTGGCTTTTGAGGTCCAAGGGATCAGGCGGGGCAGGCCCCGCCTGATTGCGGCGCAAGGGTTGGCCTTACTGCTTGATCCAGGTGTCGCGCAGGGACTCTGCCAGACCGTTTGCCGTGGTTACCACATCCTGGAACTTGCAATTGTAGATGGTCGGAAACCCGAGTTCTAGCAACCACGCGACAGGCACGTCCTCCTGCAGCTTGGCCTGCACGACATCATAGATCTTCTGGCGTTCGGGCGCCGGGAAGGCGACGGCGGCATCGTCGAACAGCTTGTCGATTTCCGGGTTGGAATACCCCTCGACATTGTTCCATGGCGAGCCCTTGGAGATCTGGCTTGTCTTGTAGTTGCGGTCGACACCGATCGCCGGATCGCCGTTCTGGTAGAGGAAGGTGAAAGCGATGTCGTAATCCCAGTTGGCGGTGCGCTGGTTCCAGCCCGCCACATCGGTCGATTCGATTTCGACCGGGATGCCGACTTCATCGAGATTCTGCTTCACGGCCTCGGCCCAGCGCTGCCACGTCTCACCGTAGGGCAGCGGGAGGAGCTTGAGCGGTTTTCCGTCATAGCCGATCTCTTCCAGCAGCGCCTTTGCCTTGTCAGGATCATAGGCGTATTTCGGGCCGACATCGCTATAGAAGGGCAGCTTCGAGGAGAAGGGGCCGGTCGCGACCTTGCCGTAGCCGTTCCACAACACATCCTTGGCGAATTCGCGGTCGAGCGCATACATGATCGCCTGACGGAACTTCGGGTTGTCCATCGGCGCAGTCCGGTTGTTGAGCCACAACCATGACAGCGGCGCGAAATATTCCCAACCCTTTTCCGTCGTGCAGGTATTTTCCATGCCGGAAAGCCGCGGAATGTCGAAATTCTCGACAGATCCACCCGGCAGGATGTCCACCTTGCCGGTCTCGAAGGCGACGGCACGCGCTGCGCCGTCGGGGATGACGTGGTAGAAGACCTCATCCAGGTAAGGCTGTCCCTTAAGATAATAGTCTTCATTCTTGGTCAGCTTGATGAAGCTGCCGCGCTGCCACTCGGCGAATTTGAAAGGACCTGTACCGATCGGCTTTTCATTGGCCGGATTGGTCATGTAGTCGGTGCCCTCGTAAACATGCTTCGGCACGATCGGCATCGCTCCGAACGAGAAGGAGCGGATGAAGGGCTCGAATGGCTGCTTCAGCTGGAATACGACCGTCTTGTCATCGGGCGCCGTAACGCTCTCGACGCGCGCCATGACGTTACGGTGGCGCGGCTGCGTCTTCATCAGGAAGTCGTTGGCCGAGAAAAGCACGTCGGCCGCGGTCATCGGCTGGCCATCGTGGAACTTTACATCGTCCTGCAGCACGAATGTGTAAGTCTTGCCGTCTTCGGAAATGGTCCAGGACTTGGCCAGCGCCGGCATCGGCTGCAGTTTTTCATCGTATCGAAGCAGGCTCTCGAACAGGTTGCCGCCGACGGCAAGTGCGGGACCGTTGGTGGTGATGCCGATCATAACGCTCGGCGGTTCGGGTTGAACAATCAGATTGACCCTGCCACCCGGAACGGGCTGGGAGAAAGCTACAGTGGCGGTCAGAAACAGGCCGAGGGATGCAGTAAGCAGTCGTCGCATGAAGTTCCCCTTATGGATTTTCGTTTGCGTGCGGACGTCACTTCGGAACACATCAAATTAATCAATATACCGATATATCGATGCTCCATTTTGACTCTGGCTTTCTGCAGCTGTCAAGCATCGAAGGGAAGATTTTGCACAAAAACTGAACCCGCACCCCGAGTGCATAAATACTCATCACCTGACGAAAACTTGCCCTCAATGTCGAGGTCGGGTTTGCGACCGCAAGCTGCACCATTCGCCTAAATTAGCCTCCTGCAGCCAGGCAATGCATCCGCAGATAGACCTCACTTCTCCGTCACTTACATGTGTTGGCGAGTTGACCGGCGGGACCAAAGAACAAGCCTCCGAGGAAAACGGGACAAGTTATTGATAAAATTAGTTTATCATCAAGATTCTCGGATAGATGAATCTGAGGCATAGGACCTATATTCTGGCGATGGGTAATCCGCAGCACCCTATTCTCCTAGCGTTTCGCATCAGGAGCAGAAGGGGCGCATCATGTGCATTGAACACGGAAAAGCCGAACTGAGGCATGGAACCGTTGGCGGTCGATTTCGCACCTGCCAGCTGATCTGACCCAAGGCTTTCGCTAATTCCCCATATGTCGGCCCTGCCAGACCGCCTTCACCCTGGCGGGTGCGCCCAGCATGCTTCCCCTGACAAAAAACCCCGCATCAAACATCCCGAAGAGAGGTACAATGAAGAAACTTGCCGCCGCCATCGCCACGACCGTCGCAACGTTCAGCCCCCTCGAAGCCCTGTCCCAGGAGAAGCCTGTACCGCGGCCGATGGCAACGGAGACCGTCCGGCAAGTCTCTCCGGCGCTTGCGCACTACACCGACTACGTGCTTTTCGGTGATGTCTGGGGACGGGAAGGGCTGACGCCTCGCGATCGTAGCCTTGTGACGATAACCACCCTGATTGCCAACGGCCGGGCAGGGCAGTTGCCCAATCACCTTCGCCGCGCACTGAACAACGGCGTCACACCGCTGGAAATCAGCGAGGTGCTTGGGCATCTGGCCTTCTATTCCGGCTGGCCGACTGCCTATGGCGCAGCCGATGCGGTCAGCGCCATCCTGAAGGAACGCGGCGAAGAGGCCGCCTTGGCGAACCTCGCCGAACAGCCGGCGCTGACCGTCGATGCGGCGACAGCCGAACGGCATGCCGTAACGCTCGGCATTCCCGCGTCCGAGGCGGTCGGATCGTTCACGACGCAGACAAGCGAGACCATCATCAACGACCTCTGGCTGCGCCCTGGCCTTGCTCCGCGCGACCGTCACCTGGTCACGGCTGCCGCCCTCATAGCCAACGGCCAGCCGGAATTGCTGCCCTTCTACATCAACGGCGCGATGGACAACGGCATGACCGCCGGCGAACTGTCGGAAGCGGTCAACCACATCGCCTTTTATGCCGGATGGCCGGACGTCGTTCGCGCCGCCCCTGCGGTCCATCGTGTGCTGGTCCAGCGCGCCTCGTCCACGTCCACGGAGGTGCCGAATGTGAGCATTCAGCGTTTTGCCGAAAACCCGATGGTGCCGCAGCCCGCGCAAAACGTCGTCGGTCGACCGATGGCCGGCTCGCGTTTCGAAGCGTCGCCCGGAACAGGCATCAACGGCGGCATCGTCAATTTCCCGGCAGGCTCCCGCACGAACTGGCATACCCACCCGCATGGCCAGACCATTATCGTTACCGCTGGCGAAGGCTGGGTGCAGGTTGACGGCAATGCCATCGAGACGATGCAGGTCGGCGATGTGGTGACGATCCCGGCCAATGCACGGCACTGGCATGGCGCCACCTCGGTTTCCGACATGTCGCATGTCGCAATGGCACGCGGCGATGAGAACGGCCGCAACTCCGTCTGGCTGGAGCCGGTTAGCGAAGAGGACTATCTCGCCCTTGAGAAGTGAGTTGACGTAAAACGCAGCGGCGGCACCAATATGCCGCCGCTGCCTGCGCATAGCGCCAGGCATGGTCGCGTCAGCCAAGCCTGCTGTGACGCTAGACCTCCGTCGACCGCTTTCGCCGCGCGAGCAGGATCACTGCCGCGATCAGCAGGGTTCCGACAATGAACAGGAAGGCGGCCGCTGCGATCGCCGGGCTGATATTGTCGCGAATGGTCGAAAACATCTGGCGCGCCAGCGTCCGCTGATTGGGGCCGGCAACGAACAATGTCAGCACGACCTCGTCCAGTGACGTCGCAAACGCCAGCACCGCACCCGACAGGATACCCGGCATGGCGAGCGGCAGCGTCACCTTGCGAAACGTCACCGCCGGCGATGCTCCCAGGCTCGCGGCAGCAAGCTCGACCTTGCGGTCGATGCCGGCAAGCGAGCCGGACACGCTGACGATGACGAAGGGCACCGCGATCACCGTATGGGCGATGATGACAGCAAGGTGGGTATTGGCAATCCCCATCCGGGCAAGCAGGATCTGCATGCCGATGCCGAGCACGACGACCGGCACCACCATCGGCAACATGAAGAGCGTGCGGATCAGGCCGCCGATGGCCGGCAGGCGTCGGCGCAGGCCCAGTGCCGCCAGCACGCCCAGCACGGTGGCCAGAACCGTGGTGCCGCCACCGATGATCAGGCTGTTGACGATCGCCCGCTGCCAGACCGGAGCGGTGAACAATTCGACGAACCACCGAAGCGAGAAGGACGGGATCGGATAGATCAGCAACTGGCTGGAGGTGAAGGCAAGCGGCAGGATGACCAGAAGCGGGATCACCAGAAATGCCGCCATCAGGGCGCCGAAGATCCATTGCAATGTCTTTGCCGGCATCACGCACTCCTTTCCCGCGGGGCGGAGAGACGGTCATAGACCGCATAGAGAAGGATGGTGACGACGAGGAGCACGATCCCCAGCGCGCTCGCCATGCCCCAGTTTCCGGAATTCGAGGCATGGAAGGCGATGAAGGAACTGATCATCTGGTCGCCTGCGCCGCCGATCAGCGCCGGCGTGATGTAATAGCCGATCGCCGACATGAAGACGAGAAGCGAGCCCGCGGCGATACCGCTGAAACTGAGCGGCAACAGCACCCGGACAAAGGCGCGCACCGGATGCGCGCCAAGCGAGGCGGCAGCCGGCATCAGGTTCTTCGGAATGGTCAGAAGCACACTGTAGATCGGCAGCACCATCAGCGGCAACTGCACATGCGTCATGGCGATAATGACGCCGGTCCGATTGAAGATGAGGGGCAGGGGGCTGGAGATGAGGCTGATCCCCAGCAGCGCATCGTTGATCAGACCCTGCTCCTGCAGAAGAATGAACCATGCGGCGGTGCGAACCAGAAGCGAGGTCCAGAGCGGCAGAAGCACGGCTGCGAGCAGCGCCTGCCTCTTCCATCCGGTGGCGATCGTGATCAGCAGCGCGTAAGGGTAGCCGAGCAGCACGCAGAACAGCGTGACGGTGGCGGAAATCAGGAATGTCCGGGCAAAGATCGCCTTGTTGATCGTCTGTTCCGGCGGCTGCGAGACGATCTCGCCGGCATCGTTGCGCATCAGGTCGACGGCGGCAAGCAGATAGCGATCGGTCGTCGGCGAAAGCGCGTCGTTGATCGCCTTCCAGTATTGCGGCTGCCCCCATCGGCGGTCGAGGGTAGGCAGGTCTATCGGCCCCTCCGGCTGCTCCTGCGCGGCTCGAATGGTCTTGCTCATCAACGTCCGGAAACCGGATTGCGCGCTGTTTAGGCGGCGGACCATGTCGCCAACCGCCTGCTCGTCCATCGCATTGCGCAGGTCGGAGACGAAGGCGAGCTGCAGTTCGGCATTCGGCGCAGTCTCGCCATCCCAGGACGACGCCACCTTCGCCGTCTCCGGAAGAAGCCGCGAGACGGCATCATCCGAAACCGACTGGCTGAGCACAGTCACAAGCGGCCAGACGAAGAAAAGGCAGATGAACAGAAAGAGTGGCGCGACGAGCAAGAACGACCCGCCTTTGCGCAAAAAGGCCCCCGCGCTCATGATGCGATCACCTTGCAATCCGCCGGCGAGAAGATCGCACTGACCTTCGCGCCGCGCGCCGGTTCGGGAGATTTCCGGTCGAGCCGCGCCACATAGGAGGCGCCGTCATCGCCGGACAGCTGGATACGCAGGTGGTCACCCTGGTAGACGCAATCGATAACGGTTGCCGGCAGGATGTTGTCAACGCCGGCTGGCGCACCGGGGCCGATCAGCGAAACCCGTTCCGGGCGCAGGCAGACGGATGCCTTGCTGCCGACCTCCAGACCGGCAGATGCGCCGGCACGAATTGTTTGCCCGTTGGCCAGGCGGATGATCGCGGAGCCTGCACCGGCCCCCGCGACCTCGCCCTCCAGCAGATTGGTCTCACCGATGAATTCGGCAACGAAGCGCGTCGACGGCTCGTCATAGACCTCGCGCGGCGTGCCTATCTGCTCGATCCTGCCCTTGTTGAACACCGCAATACGGTCCGACATGGTCAGCGCTTCACCCTGATCGTGCGTGACGAAGACGATCGTCAGGCCCAGACGCTGGTGCAGGGCGCGAATATCGAGCTGCATCTGTTCGCGCAGGTTCTTGTCGAGCGCGCCGAGCGGCTCGTCCATCAGGACGACCCGTGGCTCGAACACCAGCGCCCGCGCCAGCGCCACGCGCTGCTGCTGGCCGCCGGACAATTGTGAAGGCCGGCGTTCGGCAAAGGCGCCAAGCTGCACCATGTCCAGCGCCCTTGCCACCCGCTGCGCAATCTCCGCCCTGCCGATCCCGCGCATCTGCAGCGGAAAGGCGACATTGGCGCCGACGGTCATGTGAGGAAAGAGCGCATAGTTCTGAAAGACGACGCCCATGTCGCGCTTGTGCGAGGGGACGTCATTGATCTTGAAGCCATCGACGAAGATCTGGCCTTCGGTGGCCGTCTCGAAGCCGGCCAGCATCATCAGTAGCGTCGTCTTGCCGGAGCCCGATGGTCCGAGCAGGCTGACGAACTCGCCCTTTTCGATATCGAGCCGCAACTTGTCGACGACGCAGTGCTGCCCGTAATATTTGCTGACGCCATCGAAGCGTATGCGGATCTCGGCCACGCCATTCCCCTTTTTATTGTCGACGGATACGGCTGCCCGATCGGTCGCTTCGTAAAAGCGGCCCCGCATCCATAAGTCTTGCCTGTGAAGGAGGGAGGCCGCCCTTCGGCAGCCTCCCGATTGTCGGGAGAGATGGTCGCCTTACTGCGCCAGCCAGGCGTTGAAGCGCGCCGTCAGCGCCTCGGAATTGTCGATCCAGAAGTCGACGTTAAGCGCGATCGCATCCTTGAGGTTGTCGGGATGAGTCGGCAGGTTGGCATCGATTTCAGCCGGAATGGTCGCGGCCGCCTTCTTGTTCGGCATGCCGTAATCCACCTTGAGCGGCAGCTTTGCCTGGTTTTCGGCGAGGCTCGCAAAGGCGATGAAATCCATCGCCGTATCCTTGTTTTCGGAATCCTTCAGGATGACCCAGCTGTCGATCGCGTACATGCTTTCCGGCCAGACCAGCTTGAAGTTCTTGCCTTCCGCCTTGTTGATGCCCGTAACGCGACCGTTATAGACCGCCGCAAGGGAAACTTCGCCGGAGGCCAGATACTGAACCGGCTGCGCACCGGCTTCCCACCAGACGATGTTCGGCTTCAACTCGTCGAGCTTCTTGAAAGCACGGTCGACGCCTTCGTCGGTGGACAGAACATCATAGAGTTCGGCAGGCTTCACGCCGTCAGCCAGAAGCGCGAATTCGAGATTGTACTTGGCGCCCTTGCGCAGCGAACGCTTGCCGGGGAATTTCGTCGTGTCCCAGAAATCGACCCAGTTTTTCGGGCCATCCTTGAACTTGTCGCCGTCATACCCCATGGCCAGCGACCAGTAATAGACGCCGGCGCCGCACTCGCTGACGGCTTCCGGCAGGAACTCGTCCTTGACGCCGATCTTGTCCCAGTCGAGCTTTTCATAGAGGCCGTCGGCGCAACCGAGCGCCAGCTCTTCCGCTTCCACCTGCACGACATCCCAGTTCGCAGCGCCGGACTTCATCTTCGCCTGCAATACGCCATAGCCGCCATCCCAGCTTTCCTCCAGGAAAGGCTTGCCGGACTTTTCCGAAAACGGCTTGAAATAGACGTCGCTCTGCGCCGCCTGGGCAACCCCGCCCCAGCCGACGATCGTCAGATCACGGGCATTCGCCTGTCCCGAGACAAGCGTTGTGGACGCCAGGGCAAGCATGCCGAAGGCTGCGGTCTTGAAGATATTTTTCATTGTGTTCCCCTGATTTAGGCCCGGATTGTTATCCTGGGCCTTTGGACGTTAGACGGATCCTTTCGTTTCCTCCGGCAGGGTGCGCAGTTGGCCTGCGTCTATCCTTGAATGGCGGTGATCAGACATGTTGTCCGCCGTTGATGTGGATCTCCGCACCGTTGATATAGGCCGATTGCTCGGTGCAGAGAAAATAGATGGTTCTGGCGACTTCGGCCGTCGTGCCGAGCCGTCCCATGGGCACTTCCGCCTTAACCAATTCATCAGTGCCGGGCGAAAGGATCGATGTCGCGATCTCGCCGGGTGCAATCGCATTGGCGCGAACGCCGCGCGGGCCGAATTCGTGCGCGAGTTCGCGGGTCAGCGCCGCAAGCCCGGCCTTGGAAGCCGCGTAGGCGACACCGGCAAACGGGTGGACACGCGATCCGGCAATCGAGGTGACATTGACGATCGAGCCCTGGGCGGCCTCCAGTTCCGGCAACATCGCGCGGGCCAGAAGCGCCGTCGAGATCAGGTTGACGTTCATCACCTTCATCCAGGTCTCGGCGTCCGTATCGGCGACGCCAAGCCGCGAGCGGCCCGGCCCCTTTGGTGAAATTCCTGCATTATTGACGAGCGCGGCAAGCTTTCCCTCGGGCAGGCGCTCACGCACCTGTGCGACGAGCGCGTCCATTTCCGAAAGATCTGCCAGATCTGCCTGAATGTGGCTTTCGCGCGCCGAAGGCCAACGGCATTCCTCGGAAAAAGGCTGGCGGGAAACCGTCAGTATCCTCCAGCCGTTCTCCTGAAAAAGCTTGACCGTGGCGTGGCCGATCCCGCGGCTGGCTCCGGTTAGCAACATGAAGGGCGTACTGGTCAAATGCCTAACTCCGATCCTCATCAAGACGGAAAGGCGCCCCGATATATTGGTATGTTAATTCCCGATTGAGCGTTTGCAAGCGGTTTTCGAAACTAGACCGGGAGCACCGGAAACGGCAACCGCCGAAGGCAGGCAATGTCGAGACGAACGAGGCGTGAATGCGCCACGCCGGTTGGACCGCGAGCGTTTACGCACCAGGCTTTCACAGCCCATGACATCATTCAAGCAATCGTTATATTTTAAAACACATAACGCTCGCCAAAATGCCGCAGCCGAGATATTCAGGCAAACATCTCGTTCACTTGGGGAGTTTTCATATGAGTTTCTTCGATCGCCGCCTGCTCAATCGGGCAGCAACCGCCGCTGCCGCGGCCATTGTCGTTATCGCAGCGGCTGCAAGCCCTGCCGCTGCACAGGAACGGGTCACCGTCTTTGCCGCCGCCAGCATGAAGAATGCGCTTGATGCGGCCAACAAGGCCTGGACCGGCGAGACCAGCAAGGAAGCGACTGTGTCCTATGCCGCAAGCTCGGCGCTCGCAAAGCAGATCGAAGCCGGCGCACCGGCCGACATCTTCATCTCCGCCGACCTCGACTGGATGAAATACGTCTCCGACAAAAATCTGGTGAAGGAAGGCACGTCCTCCAACTGGCTTGGCAACCGAATCGTCCTCGTCGCACCGAAGGATAATGCCCAGCCTGTCGAAATCACGGCCGGCTTCGATCTTGCCGGCCTTCTGAATGGCGGCAAGCTGGCCATGGGTGCACCGGATTCGGTTCCTGCCGGAAAATACGGCAAGGCAGCGCTTGAAAAGCTCGGCGCCTGGGCGTCGGTTGAAAAGAGCGTCGCAGGTGCCGAAAGTGTACGTGCCGCACTGGCGCTCGTGTCCCGTGGCGAAGCGCCCTACGGCATCGTCTATGCGACGGATGCGGCAGCGGATCCGGGCGTCGCCGTCGTCGGCACTTTCCCGGAGGATACCCATCCGCCGATCATCTATCCGATCGCAATCCTGTCGGAATCGAAGTCCGCAGACGCCAGCGCCTATCTCGATTATTTGAAGTCGGCAAAGGCCGCACCATTCTTTGAAGAACAGGGCTTTACGGTTCTGAAGTAAGCGTTTTGAATAAGGTTGCGGCCTCCGCCCTGGCGGGGGCCGTTTTTCATGGAGTAAATACTTGGACTGGCTGATATTGAGCGATGAGGAATGGGTTGCGATCCGGCTGAGCCTTTGGGTCTCCGCCGTCGCGATGGTCGTCAGCCTGCCATTCGGCATCGTCGTCGCCTATCTTCTGGCGCGGGGGAAATTCTGGGGCAAGTCGATCCTCAACGGCATCGTCCACCTGCCGCTCATTTTGCCGCCGGTCGTGACCGGCTTTATCCTGCTCGTCCTTTTCGGCCGGCGTGGCGTCATCGGCGCCTTCCTCAACGAATATCTCGGCATCGTTCTCTCCTTCCGCTGGACTGGCGCTGCCCTTGCCTGTGGCGTCATGGGCTTTCCGTTGATGGTTCGTTCCATCCGGCTTTCAATCGAATCCGTCGATCGAAAGCTGGAAGAGGCAGCCGGAACGCTGGGCGCCAGCCCGATCTGGGTCTTTCTGACGGTGACGCTGCCGCTGATCCTGCCGGGCGTCATCGCCGGCATGATCCTCGCCTTTGCCAAGGCGATGGGTGAATTCGGCGCAACGATCACCTTCGTGTCCAACATTCCCGGCGAAACGCAGACGCTGTCGGCCGCCATCTACACATTCACCCAGGTTCCCGGCGGCGATCTTGGCGCCATGCGCCTGACGCTCGTGGCGATCGCCATCTCCTTCGCCGCGCTGCTCGCCTCGGAATTGCTCGCCCACATGGTCGGTAGAAGGGTCAGCCCGCAATGACGCTGCTTGTTCGGGCGAGACAGAAACTTGGCGCCTTTTCCCTCGATGCGGGCTTCGAATCCGATGGCGGCGTCACCGCGCTGTTCGGCCGCTCCGGTTCAGGCAAGACATCGATGGTGCGGATCATTGCCGGACTGGCCAGGCCCGATCACGGCCGGCTCGAAATAGACGGCGAAACGCTCGTCGATACGGCCAGCCGCATCTTCGTGCCGCTGCACCACCGCCGTTTCGGTTATGTCTTCCAGGAGGGGCGACTTTTTCCGCATCTGTCGGTCCGGCAGAACCTGACCTATGGCCGCTGGTTCGCGCAGAAGGCGTCGATACCCGCGGAATTCGACCGGATCGTCGAGATGCTGGGCATCGGCACCCTGCTCGACCGCAGTCCGGGAGGACTGTCCGGCGGCGAGAAACAGCGCGTGGCGATCGGCCGTGCGCTGCTTTCAGCCCCGCGATTGCTGCTGATGGACGAGCCGCTCGCCGCACTCGATGAACAGCGCAAGGCCGAAATCCTGCCCTACCTGCAACGTCTGCGCGATGAGACGAAGACGCCGATCGTCTATGTCAGCCACTCGGTGGCCGAGGTGGCGCAACTGGCCGACAGGGTGGTGATGATGAAGGACGGCCGCGTCGAGGCGATCGGATCGCCTTCGGAAATCCTGTCGCTGCCCTCCGCCGATCGCCGCGAGGCCGGTGCAGTTCTTGCCGGCCTTGTCGATAGCGTCGACCCGGCGCACGGGCTTGCAACGATCAGGCTTTCCGCCAGCCTGCTGACGGTCCCGAATGCCAAGGTCGTCGCCGGCAGCACCGTTCGCATCCACATTCCCGAACGCGACGTCATGGTCGCGACCATTCGTCCGGAAGGCCTGAGTGCGCTCAACATCATCGATGGCGTGGTGGCGGCGATCGAGACGGACGGTGAGGGCATGGCACGCGTGCATATTCGCTCAGGCGACGACATCCTGTTGTCCCGCATCACCACCCTGTCTGTCGAAAGGCTCGGGCTTGCGGTTGAAAGGCCGGCATTCGCCGTGATCAAGACGGTTGCCCTTGAGCGGTGACAACCGATTGTTCTCGCTCAACGCGCATTGACCAACACGCGCGCACGCGCAATCTATAGGCGCAATTCGCTTCGGCTCGGGAGGACGGCGCGGCACATGCCAACGGATGATCGAAAGAAGAGCCGCGTCACGCTGCTCGATGTTGCGCGTTTCGCCGACGTATCGCGCGCGACTGCATCGCTCGTGGTGCGCAAGAGCCCGCTTGTCGGCGCAGATACCCGCTCCCGCGTCGAGCAGGCTATGGAGGAACTCGGCTACGTCTACAACATGGGCGCAGCCCGTTTGCGCGCCGATCGCAGCCTGACGATCGGCGTCGTCATCCCAAACCTCGCCAATCCGTTCTTCTCGGAACTGCTGGCCGGGATAGAGGCCGTCATCGATGCGGCAGGCATGGTGGTCATTCTCGTCAACAGCGGCGATGTCTTGGAGCGGCAGGACCTGCTGATCACGCGGATGCGAGAGCACGGCGTCGATGGCGTCATCATCTGCCCGGCAGCGCATACTGATCGCTCGCTGATCGAACGACTGGCAGGCTGGGACCTGCCGCTGGTTCAGGTTTTGCGCCGCGTCTGCGAGGATTGTGACTACGCCGGCGTGGATTACAGCGAAGGCATGCGCCAGGCGGTGGATCATCTGGCCGGCCTTGGCCACCGCGACATAGCTTTCGCCGTCCACGGGCCCATTCATTCCGCCTATCAGGAACGCATTGACGGGTTCCGTCAGGCCATGGAGAGCCGTGGCCTCGATCCCCGCAGGATCACCCGCGTACCCGCCCAGATCGCGGCGATCGCCGATTCCGCCACGCTTTTCGCAAGCGGGCCCGAGCGGGCAAGTGCGGTGGTCTGTTTCAACGATGTCGTGGCACTCGGGCTTTCGGCCGGCCTCTACGATCTCGGCCTTCGCGTCGGCCAGGACTTTTCGCTGGTCGGCTTCGACGATGTCGCCGATGCGGAAGCGATGCGCCCGAAACTGACCTCCGTTGCCACCTTCCCGGTGGCGATCGGGGAGGGGGCGGCGCAACTGCTGCTCGATCGGCTGGCGCAGCCCGAGCGCGCGGCTCGCAAACTTGTGAAGGAGCCACAGCTCCGGGTGCGCCAATCCAGCGCGGCGCGGAGACAGCTATCCAAGATTTCCTGAATGTTCGGGGTTGACGTTGTCTGACAACCGACTTAGATCGATCTAAAGCGTCGCAGGGGAGTGTGACGCAAGGCGCGGAGGAGCTCCTTGTACAATTTCAATTTTGAGCCCGTATTGGCTGGATTCGACAACCTTCTGCTCGGCGCATGGGTAACGGTGCAGTTATCCTGCGCAGCGATGGTGATCGGCCTGATCCTCTCGATTGCCTGTGCCGCCGGCAAGACGTCGCGGATCGCACCGCTGCGCTGGGTGATCGACGCCTATATCGAGATCATCCGCAATACGCCGTTCCTGGTGCAGATCTTCTTCATCTTCTTCGGCCTGCCGTCGCTCGGCATCCGGCTGTCGCCGAACAGCGCAGCACTGGTCGCACTGGTCGTCAATTTCGGCGCGTATGGCACGGAAATCATCCGCGCCGGCATCGAATCGATCCAGAAGGGGCAGATCGAGGCCGGCACGGCGCTCGGCCTCTCCAAACTGCAGATCTTCCGCTACATCATCATGAAGCCGGCCCTCAGGACCGTCTATCCGGCGCTGACCAGCCAGTTCATCTACCTGATGCTGACATCGAGCGTGGTCTCCGCCATTTCCGCAGATGATCTGGCAGCCGCCGGCAACGACCTGCAATCGGCGACCTTCGCCAGTTTCGAAGTCTATATCGTCATAACGGCCATGTATCTGGTCATGTCGATCGGCTTTTCGGCGGTGTTCTCGCTGATCGAAAAAGCCGCGTTCCAATATCCGTTGAGCCGCTGAGGGAGAGCTGAACCATGTTGATCAGACCTTTTGGCATCAACGAATTCTGGATCATCGTAATGGCGGCGCAGTGGACGATCGCGCTGTCGGCCATCGCCTTTGCGGGCGGCGGCGTCGGCGGCCTGCTGATCGCGCTGGCCCGCGTCTCGGATGCACGATGGCCGCGCCTGCTCGCCACTGGATTCATCCGCGTGTTTCAGGGAACGCCGCTGCTGATGCAGCTTTTCCTTGTGTTTTTCGGCATGAATATTCTGGGCTTTGCGATCAATCCCTGGATTGCCGCAGCCGTGGCGCTGACGCTGCATGCGAGTGCGTTTCTCGGCGAAATCTGGCGCGGCTGCATCGAGGCGATCGCGCCGGGCCAGCGGGAAGCCGCAACCGCTCTCGGCCTGAAATACTACGACCGGATGCGCTATGTGATCCTGCCACAGGCCACCCGCATCGCGGTCGCACCGACCGTCGGCTTTCTCGTCCAGCTGATCAAGGGCACGTCACTTGCCGCGATCATCGGGTTCACCGAACTGACGCGTCAGGGCCAGATCATCAACAATGCGACATTCAGCCCGTTCATGGTGTTCGGCACGGTCGCAGCCGTCTATTTCATTCTCTGCTGGCCGCTGTCTCTTCTGGCGCGGCGCATGGAGGTCAAGTTTTCCCGATCGACATCACGTTGACCGGACCTGAGCCGGCAGGAGGATGCCGGTCAAACAGAAAGGGTAGGAGCATGAACATTACCAGACGCATGGCAATCGCCGGCATGAGCGCGGCCTTGATGATCGGCGCAAGCACGTCGCTGGCCACGGCACAGACGGTCGAGAGCATCAAGCAGGCCGGCACGGTGAAGATCGGCATGATGGTCGATTTCCCGCCTTTCGGCATCATGAACACGTCGAACGAGCCGGATGGCTATGACGCCGACGTCGCCAAGCTGCTCGGCAAGGCATGGGGCGTCGAGGTGCAGATCGTGCCGGTCACCGGTCCGAACCGCATCCCCTACCTGCAGAGCAACCAGGTCGATCTTCTCGTCGCTTCCCTCGGCATTACAGAGGAACGCGCCAAGAATGTCGACTTCTCGCAGCCCTATGCAGGCATCTCGATCGGCGTCTTCGGCGCGTCCAGCACCGAAGTCACCAAGCCGGAAGACCTGTCGGGCAAGACGATCGGCGTCGCTCGCGCATCGACCCAGGACACCGCAGTCACCAAGGTTGCACCGGCAGACGCCAAGATCCAGCGCTTCGACGATGACGCCAGTGCGGTTCAGGCACTCCTGTCCGGCCAGGTGGAACTGATCGGCGTCTCGAACGTCGTCGCCACCCAGATCGAGCAGGCTGCTCCCGGCCGCTTCGACCAGAAGCTCCAGCTGAGCCAGCAGGTTCAGGGCATCGCTGTACGTAAGGGTTCCGCCGAGTTGTTGACCGCAGTCAACAGCTTCGTCGAGAAGGCCAAGGCCGATGGCGACTTGAACACGATCCATGAAAAATGGCTCGGCTCGCCGCTGCCTGATTTCGTCACGGAAGCCAAGAAGTAAGCCGGAAACAGGGGAGTTCCTCGCATGACCGAGGCAAAAGCGAACGTGAACGCGGCGGCCGTGCGCGGAACATCCGATCTGGCTGTGCGCATGGAAGGCGTCAACAAGTGGTATGGCGCCTACCACGCCCTCAAGGATGTGAACCTCGAGGTGAACCGGGGCGAGCGCATCGTCATCTGCGGCCCTTCCGGGTCCGGCAAATCGACGCTCATCCGCTGCATCAACCAGCTGGAGGTGATCCAGCAGGGCCGTATCGTCGTCGACGGCCACGACCTGTCGGCCGGAGCTAAGAACGTCGATCTGGTGCGCCAGGAAACGGGCATGGTTTTCCAGAGCTTCAACCTGTTTCCTCACATGACGGTTCTGGAAAACTGCACACTCGCCCCGATCCGGGTGCGCGGTATCGCCAAGGCCGAGGCCGAAGCGACGGCGCGCCGGTTCCTCGAGCGCGTGCGCATTCCCGAACAGGCGGAAAAATATCCGGCACAGCTTTCCGGCGGTCAGCAGCAGCGCGTGGCCATCGCCCGCGCGCTCTGCATGAACCCCAAGATCATGCTGTTCGACGAGCCGACTTCGGCGCTCGATCCGGAAATGGTCAAGGAGGTGCTCGACACGATGATCGACCTTGCCAGGGAAGGCATGACCATGCTCTGTGTGACCCATGAAATGGGTTTCGCGCGTCAGGTTGCCGATCGGGTGATCTTCATGGATCGCGGCGAAATTCTCGAAATGGGTCCGCCGGATACGTTCTTCGGCAACCCGCAGAATGAGCGGCTGAAGAATTTCCTCGGCCAGATCTCCTGATAGGCCCGGCTTGGCGACACGCATCCGGGCAATAAGCATATGACAGGGAATTTCGACATGAAACCAGACCTCCTGCTTCTCGAACCGATGATGAAGCCGATCGAGGATAAGCTCGATGCGCTCTACACCGTGCACCGCGCCTACGACGCAAGCCAGGCTGAAGCGATCGAGCAGGCCTTGCCGCGTATCCGGGCCGCCGCGACCGGCGGCGGCGGCGGCATGTCCAACGAGTGGATCGAAAAGCTGCCGAACCTCGGCGTGATTTCCGTCAACGGCGTCGGCACCGACCGTATCGACCTGAAATTTGCCCGCGAGCGCAAGATCGATGTCGCAACGACGCTCGGCGTTCTGACCGACGATGTCGCCGATGTCGCCATCGCGCTGATGCTGTCACTCCTGCGCAAGGTCGTCGCCGGCGACGCCTATGTTCGCAGCGGCAACTGGGCAAAGGGCGGCTTCCCGCTCGCAACCAGCCCCAAGGGCAAGCGCCTCGGCATTCTCGGCCTCGGCCAGATCGGCAAGACGGTCGGCCGCAAGGCAGAAGCTTTCGGCATGGACGTGCGCTACTGGAACCGCTCGCCTGTTACAGACACAGACTGGAAATCCTGCGCATCGCCCGTGGCGCTGGCGGAAGATAGCGACGTGCTGTGCGTCGTCATTTCGGCAACCGCCGAGACCCGCAACATCGTCAACGCCGAGATGCTCGAGGCACTCGGGCCCCAGGGTTATCTCATCAATATCGCCCGCGGCACGGTCGTCGACGAGGATGCGCTGCTGGCGGCCCTGACGTCCGGCCAGATCGCCGGCGCCGGGCTGGACGTATTCGTCAACGAGCCGAATATCCGCGAGGAGTTCTTCACCGCCCCGAACACCGTGCTCATGCCGCATGTCGGCAGCGCCACGCTTGAGACGCGTATGGCGATGGGCGATCTGGTGCTGAAAAACCTTGCTGCCTATTTTGCCGGCGAGAAGCCCCCGACCACGGTCAATTGAGGCGTCGATCATGATCATTCGTCAGGCCTTCTTCGAAGGCGCGATCCATTCCGGCCGCGAAAACGACTTCAAGGCCTATGTCGCGGAGAAGCTGATGCCTATGTGGCTAAGGTTTCCGGGCATCCGCGAGGTCAAGGTTCTCTACAACATCGAGCGGGACGAGGGCGCGCCACCGTTCCCGATGGTGCTATGGACCGCCTATGTCAGCCGCGAAGCCCTTGCCTCCGCTCTGGAATCACCGGTACGCTACGAAAGCCGGGAGATGACGAAAGGCTTGATGGAGATGTTCGACGGGCATATCCATCATCACGTCTTCGATTTGGCACTGGAGCAATAGGCGCCCGCCGGGGCCGTGATCCTGGCGAGCATTCGTATTTTCCGACAACCAATCCGCTTTTTGGATCGTGCCTGAGGATCATTTGACATACTCTTCTCCCGACACGGCGATTCCAGGCCGACGGAACCAAACTCCGCCAGCCGAATTTCCATCCCTGTGATTTGAGGACGAGGCGGAATGAATCCTGCTATTTGCGAAGGTGGTTGTGGTGCGGATGTTTCGCCCATCCGCGTCCTGCTTGCCGAGGATGAATTCCTGCTTCGCTTCGAGGCTGCGGCGAGCATGCGTCGCCTGGGGTGGGATGTGGTGGAAGTCTCTTCCGCGGATGAGGCGATGGAGCTTCTGCGCTATCGCCTGCATTTCGATCTTCTGCTCACCGATATAGACATGCCCGGCCGTCGAAACGGCGTCGATCTGGCACGCGAGGCACGCGAGCTGTATCCCGACATGAAGATTGCGCTGATGAGCGGCGACGACCCGCTTAAGCTGGAAACCGCCCCTCACGACCTCATCCTCACAAAACCGGTATGGGATGCAGCCGAAAGGCTCGTCGGATTGATGGAGAAATGTCGAAAGTGATGCAGACCGAAAGCGAGACCATTCTTGTCGTCAGCAGCGACACGCTGCAGCGATCCGCCATTTCGAAATATCTGCGGGAATGTGGATATGCGGTGATCGAGGCCACAGGCATCGATGAAGCCAAGGTCGCCGTTGAAAGCTACGACGTCGATATCGTTGTCGCCGACACGGAAATGCGTGACGGCTCCGGTTTCGACCTGTCGATGCAACTTCGCGCCGGCGGCGGCAGGGTGGAGATCATCCTCACCCAGTCACTGACCAAGGCCGCCCAGGTGGCCGGCGATTTGTGCGAGGACGGACCGCGCGAGCAGCCATACCATCCGCAGCGTCTCGTCGACGAGATCAAGCGGATTCGCGCCGCCCGCTCCTGAATGGCCATCAATCATGGCCACCTGCGGTTTGTCGATTGAACAATTGCACCTGCCTGCTTAAACCTTGAACATCAAAAACAGGGATGACGCATGACAGACGGCAGGTATTATTCTTCGGTCGGCGGCCTTCCGCCGCAAACGCAGCTTCTTTCCAGCAAGGCAGTCTTCACCACGGCCTATGCCGTTATTCCAGCCAGCGTGATGAGCGATATCGTCACCAGCGTCCTGCCACACTGGGACAAGGCGCGCGCCTGGATCATCAGCCGGCCTCTGAGCGGCTTCGCGGAGACATTCGCCCAGTATATCATGGAGGTAGAAGCAGGAGGCGGCAGCCTCAGGCCGGAACCGGACGCCCGCGCCCAGGCCGCCGTCTTCGTCGTGTCCGGCCAGTGCACGATCGAACTCGACGGCATCCCGCATGACCTTCGCGAAGGATCTTTTGCCTTCCTGCCCGCAGGCTCGAACTGGACTTTGCGCAACGACAGCGGCGCGGCGTGCCGCTTCCACTGGGTGCGCAAGGCGTTCAAGGTGGTCGACGGACTTGAACCGCCGCCGGCGATCTTCACCCACGAGGATGACTGCGTAATGGACGCGATGCCGGATACGCAGGGCCGTTGGGCGACGACCCGCTTCATCGATCCATCGGATGTGCGCTACGACATGCATCTGAACATCGTCACATTCGAGCCTGGCGCGATCATTCCGTTCATGGAGACCCACATCATGGAGCATGGGCTCTATGTGCTGGAAGGCAAGGCGGTCTATCGCCTCAATCAGGACTGGGTCGAGGTGGAGGCAGGCGACTATATGTGGCTGCGCTCCTTCTGCCCGCAGGCCTGTTATGCGGGTGGTCCGGGTCGCTTCCGCTATCTCCTCTACAAGGACGTCAATCGCCACGCCGATCTCTGGTAGGCGACAGCGTTACAGACGTCGCCCCGGCGACGTCTGTAAACCGCCGAAAAGCTCCTCAACACCGGCAGCCAGCAAACCATGCCGGGCGCACGGCGCGACGGCCGGGACATAATCATCCGCACTACTTTGAGCGTCGCCGAACATAGGCCGTTGAAATCATTTCATTTCCATCGCATCACAAAGTATTTCATAGCAAACTTTGCTTCCAAAATTAATGTTACCTATCGTTGCTGAATTAATTTGTGGATTATTCTTTTATTATTTGCTTTATTAGCCCCATTGGGGGAATTTGTGATGCCTGTGTCAGTATTCCTGGTGAGTGACAGTACTATTTTTGCTTGCGCAATGGAGCAGGCGATAAGAACTGAGTTTGCGCAGGTGGCGCGATCGTCATCCTTGTCAACCGTGATCGATCTTGTGATCGACTGGGACGATACCGTTGTCATCGTCGATGCGGGAAACCCGAAAGATCTGGTTGCGCAACTGAGCCGCAACAGCGACGGCATCGATGCGTCGCATGTCATCGTCCTGATGCGCGCCAACCAGAGCGTCGACGACTACCGCGCCATCATCGGCAGCGTCGGTGCGCTGCTCCCGGACGGCGCCACCCTGCAGGAAATAGCGCTGGCGGCCCGTATCGTGCGCCATGGCATCACGCTTCTGCCGACGATTGCCGTGACCGGCATGAGACCGGTCGGCTCGAGTGTCGCGGGCAGCCTCAGAACATCCGACGACCGCTCCTTCACAGACCGCGAGCATGCCGTGCTCGGGCTGATCTCCGAGGGTGCCAGCAACAAGGTCATCGGCCGAAAGCTGGACATTACCGAAAGCACGGTCCGCGTCCATGTGCGTGCGATCCTTAAAAAGCTCGGAATGCAGAACCGTACCCAGGCAGCACTCTATGCGGTCGGCCACAAGGGCGCGCAGGTGGTCCCGGATATCTTCCGCCCCGCGACGACCATGATGTCAGCCATCATCGGCTTTCTGGTGGTCAATCTGCGGACATCCATGCCCGAATTCGCGGAAACGCTGCTGGTCATGGCCTGACGCCCTTTTGTCGTAGAACGGAGCGGCGCCGCTTTGAACTCTCCGCGGCCTCCGGCACCGACTACCTTCCCTTTTCCATGGCGCAAACTGAAGTCGTGAGTAACGGCCGGAACGGCCACATCCGTTCGTTCAGTTGAGCCCAGGAAGCTCCAACTCTCCCCTCACACACCACGCCATGAGACGTTCGTTCCCTACACCAAGGGCAGTGAACTAAAGCGCGTCGCGATCTTTCAGATTCTCTTGCCGTGCTTTAGCTCCTTGTTTTTGCGCATGTCTTTATCCCGCAACCGGTGGCCACTTTCGGGAGACATGCTGTAGCGGCCTCCGGCTTCGCGGCCGGCCGCAGCGGCGCATCAACGCAGCACAACCGACAATTGACGTTTCGCGTAGCCCGATGCGCGTTTCGTTTAGTCGTTAACCATCTGTTTACCTCAATTAAACCGGCGCATCGGCCTTCTGACAGGTTTGTGATTGCAGGTTACTCACGCACACTCCCGGTTGGGGACGAGCCTGCGCAACCGCCGGTTATCGTTACAATTCGAGCGCGACATCAGCGTTCTTCCTTTGGGGGCGAGCATGGACAACGAAAGCAAAACCGGCAAAATCATCAGGACTTCGGTCGCCGAACTGACGTCGCCGCTGGGCATGACGGCCAGCGAGGCGGGCGGCGCCAAGGGCTTTCTTCTTGAAGTGTCCGTCGGTGGCCTGCAGGAAATCCTGATTGCCTTTGCCAACGGTCGCGGTGACGCCCTCCGCTCGACCCTGACGGTCAACGGACAGGCGGAAGTGGTCGAATTCGAGCCGACCGGCTCCTGGACCACCTTTTCCAACAAGGTTCTGCATCTCGATCTTGCCGAAGGCATGCATGTCCTCACCTTCTCGTCGCTCAACAATGCCGGGGCGGAAATCGCAAGCGTCAGCAATCTCGGCCCCGCCAGCGGTGGCAAGGCCGGCCGCTCGCTGCTCACGTCCGCAGCCCTTGCCGGCCTGAACATTGCAGCCGTCGGCGCCGTGGCGCTGACACTGAGCCCGAGCATCCAGCATGCGAACGAGGAAAGCCCGCAGGCCGCGCCCTCGACGCCAAACGACACGCCAACGGCGCCGCGCGCCGAGGAACCTGTGAGCACGGCAGCGGCGCCATCCTCCAACGGCAATGCGTCGACGAACGAGGCCGAGGCTGAAGACGTTGCGACAGCATCAGACGACAAGACCGACCTGACAACCGGTACCGTGCCGACGGAAATCCCGACCGACACGGCATCCACAGAACTCCCCGCCGCTGGCGGGCGTGATTTCCGCTTCATCGGCTCTGATGGCATCACCCCAACCGGCAGCTCCAACGGTTTCGGCTCGGATTTCGAGATGGCCGCAGCGGGGCAGCCCTCGGCAGGACGTTCGGCGCCGGCCTTTACGGCGGACGGTCCATCCGCAAACAATCTTGTTCTTGCCGCAGACGAACCGTCAGAAGACGCCGGCGAGGAGGACACCGACAGCGATCAGGAAACACCGGAGACGCCGGTCACCGAGCTGCCGGGTGAAGATGAGGTCGAGGCGCCGGTCGCCTCTGCCTTGCCGCTGCGCATCCAGGCCGAGGCTGCCACGCTTGGCAATTCAGGAGGCAACGTCACCACCAACCCGGTGATAGTGACCACGACCACCGCCGGCGCCAGTGACATACCGAATGCCGATGCCGCCGATGGCGATGCCTATGTCGACTTTGCCGGTTTCGGCACCAACAACAATATCGGCAACGGCCAGTATCTCGAATGGAAATTCACGGTCGACGAGGCCGGCTATTACGATATCGGCTTCGGTTACGCCTTTGCCTCTGCCGGCGTCACCAACCGGCCGATGCGCCTCGACCTCAACGGCCAGCTCTGGGACCGTGTCTTCGACTTCAAGAGCACCGGCGCCAACACGACCTATGCTGAAACAGGTACGCGCGTGCTGTTGCAGGCCGGTGAGAACACGATCCGGTTGACCGCCAACGGTTTCTCCGGCCCGAATATCGACTATCTGGAAATCCGCGAGGCCGATCCGAACATGATCGTCATTCAGGGCGAGAGCCTTGTCAGCCAGGTTGGCAACAACGCCAATGGCGCGATCAACCGCCCGATCAATCTGACCAATACCCCGGCCGGCGAGACCTTCCGCTTCGGCGCCGAGGGCGAATCCTATCTGGACTGGGCACAGGCTGCCACCGCACAGGTGTCGATGACCTTCAATGTCGCCGTATCCGGCACCTACACTTTCGCGGTCACCTATGCCAACGGTAACCCGGTAGCCCGGCCGCTGAACCTCTATAGCGGCAATACGAGCGGCACGCCGCTCGACACGCTGGAATTCGTGACCACCCGGCCGAACGCCATCCGCGCCCGCCCCACCGACCTGCCGACCAATGTCACGACAGCGCCGGCAACCGGCAGCGGCAACATAAGCGAGGGGTGGGAAGGCTGGTCAGTCGAGACGGTGACCGTGCATCTGACGGCAGGCACCAACACGCTCATACTTGCCAGCGACGGCGCCACGACCGGTCCCAACATCGACAAGTTCGTCATCAAGCTGGTCGAAGCCGATCCGCCGCCGGTCGTCAACACCGCTCCTGTCGCCCTTGAACTGAGTGTAGAGGGCACCGAGGACACGGTGGTCACGATCGACGTCGCCGACCTGATCTCCGACGCTGAAAATGACGTACTGACCGTCACCGCCACCGTTCCGGAGGAGCAGGGTACAGTTTCGGTGAACGGCATCGTCATTACTTTCACCCCGGCCGAAGATTTCGAGGGGCCTGCAGAAATCAGCTACACGGTCACCGACGGGAACGGCTTGAGCGACACGTCCACCATTCTCGTCGATGTCGCAGCCGTCAATGACGCACCCCTGCTGTTCGGCTCGATCGAAACGCAGACCGTAGTCGCCGGCGACGACTATGTCATTGATCTGCCTCTGACCACCGACGATGTCGATGGCGACGACGTCACCCTTATCATTGCCAATGCCGAAGACCTGCCGGCCGGCTTTTCCATCGTCAACGGTCAGCTCGTCATCGCGGCAAGCGTTGCCGCAGGCAGCTATTCCGTTGCCATCGCCGGCTTCGACGGCAGCCTGGAATCCGATCCGATCTCCGTCAGCATCGTGGTCTCGCCGGCGCCGGTCGATCCGGTCGAACCTGGCAATTCGGTGCCGGAAATCTCCAGCGAACCGGAATTCGTCGTTTCTGAAAACAGCCTGACCGTCGGCCAGGTCATCGCCTCGGACGATAACAACGACATCCTCGAATACTCGCTTACCGGTGCAGACGCCGACAAGTTCACCATCGACCAGGATGGCAATATCGCCCTGATCGCCGCCCCAGATTTCGAAAACCCGGACGATGCGGACGGCGACGGCGTCTATTCGGCGACGGTCGTCGTCAGCGACGGCGTTACCTCGATCAGCCAGAACATCACGGTCACCGTCGCGGACGTCAACGAAGCGCCGACCGGCCTGTCGCTGGCAGGCGTCGACACGTTAGGTGAAAATGTCGCGCAGGGCACCGTGCTCGGCACCGTCAGTGCCATCGATCCCGACAACGACACGCTGGCCTATACGGTCGACGACGCACGCTTCTCGATCAATGCCGGCGGACAGCTGGTTGTCGCGCCGGGCGCAGGCTTCGATTTCGCCGAAGAGCCTTCGGTTTCCGTCACAGTCAGTGCGACGGATGGCGAGTTCACCACCGAGCAGACCTTCACCTTCGCCGTCACCGAGGTGCCGGAAGTCCCGGTCGAGCCGGTCGATCCGCAATCTCTGGTCTTCACCGCAGCGGGCCTGACGCCCTACAGCACACAGGATGGCGGACCGGGCGGCACGATTTCCGATGGCGGCAACACGCTCAATCTCAACGGCAATTTCTGGAAGCGCGCTTCGCTCGGCGAAAATTACACGATCACCGAGAACACCCAGCTGACGCTGACGGTGACGCTTGGCAACGTTCTCTCGGAAATCGTCGCAATCGGTTTCGATGACGACGAAAACCCGTTCGAAGCCAGCGACAAGTCGATCTACCAGATCGCCGGCACGCAGAACATGTCGTCCTTCATTGACCTTCGCAACGGCTCGAACGGCGCGCCGGGCCAGGTGATCACCTTCACCATCGATCTCTCCGCCCATGCCGGCAAGACGATCGGCTCGCTCGTCTTCATCGCCGATGACGACCAGGCCAGCAATGGTCTCGGCTCGGTCAGCTTCTCTTCCGTGCAGCTTGCCGAAATCGAGCCGGATAACACCGCACCGGGTGTGGTCGGCGGCGGCTTTGCCGATATGAGCGTCAACGAACGCGGCGAGCTGGAAGTCGATCTGCCATTCGTCGACAGCGATGGCGATGCGCTGTCCTACACGCTGCTGGTGACCGATGCCCAGGGCAACCCGGCACCGGGCTTTGCCGGCCTCATCTTTGAAGACGGCGTCCTTTCCGGCCCCGTCACCGCCTTGCCCGGCAGCTACACCGTCACCGTCGTCGCCACCGATGCCCGCGGCGGCTCGGCCACGAGCGACTTCGTCCTGACGGTCGCCGATATCAACGACGCGCCTGTCGCCGACACGTCGATCCAGTTCGAACCGATGGAAGCGATGACGGGAGACGAAATCTCCATCGACATCTCCTCCTTCGGCGACGCGTTTTCCGACATCGACGGCGACGAGCTGACCTTCTCGGTCGAGGGCCTGCCTGCCGGTCTCAGCCTCAATGAAGAGGGCGTTATCGTCGGAACCCCGACGCAACCGGGCGAAGGCTTCTTCACGGTCGTCGCCACCGATCCGTCCGGCCTGCGCGCCGAAATCCAGATCCCCTTCCAGATCGGCGGGGAAGCGGTCGGCGAGACGAGCTTCGTCGTCGAGGCGGAAGCCTTCACCGGCCTTGCTTCGGCAACCGGCTTCTACCTTTCGGCGGCGCCCGCCGCCTCCGGCGACCAGCTGATCCGCACCAATGCCAACCAGTCGGCCAATGTCACGACCGTCCTGTCGCAGAATGGCGTGTCGGAAGGCTGGTACACGGTGACCATCACCGTCTTCGACGAGACCGATGGCAACGCCACCTTCACGCTGAAGATCGGCGACACGGTTCTGGCCGACAATCTGAGCTTCAACGACAACGGCGCGTTCGACAATCCGTCCGCTACCCGTGGCAATGCCGCCCAGGCAGGCAACCTGAAGACCATCACCTTCACCAGTCCGGTCTTCATCGATGCTGCCACGATCGCACAGCTTTCGGGCCAGTCGGACAGCGGCGAGCATCTGCGTATCGACAAGCTGACCTTCACGCCAACCGATGCGCCGGCACAGCAGGCGCCGGGAGCCATTACCCTGACGGGCGGCACCGTCGATGAAAATTCCGTGGCCGGCGTCATCGGCACGCTTTCCGCCACCGACCCCGATGGCGACAGCACAGAAATCGTTTACTCGACCACCGACGAACGCTTCACCATCAATGGCAACACGATCCGGCTTGCCGATGGCGTAAGCCTCGATCACGAGGCGGCGGAAACGGTGACCGTCTCCGTCGTCGCAACCGACGCGCAGGGGCTTTCGACCACCACGGACGTGACGATCAGCGTCGCTGACGTCAATGAAGCACCGGAGCTTGGCGACGATGCCGAGATCGCCGATGTCGTGCTCGAAGCGGGCGAGGGGACGACGATCGATCTCGCCGCAGCGCTGGGCGCGACGGATCCCGATGCCGGCGACAGCGTCAGCTATGTCGCAACGCTCGCGAACGGTTCAGCCCTGCCGACAGGCATCAGTGTTACGGGCGGTGTACTGACTGTGGCGGCAACGGTTGCCGCTGGCACCTATGCAATCTCGGTATCCGCCAGCGACGGCGAGTTGTCGAGCGCACCGACCACCTTCTCGGTCACCGTCGGCGAACCGGTCGTGATGGTTCCATTCTCGACCACCATCCAAGCAGAATCCGGCACGGTCACCTCCTTCGACAACGGCTCGAACACGACGATCACGACCATCCGCGACCCGAGCAACCAGGAATCCCCCGGCACCGCCGGCCTCGTCAACGGCCTGCGCCCCGGCTTCTCCGGTACCGGATATGTCGATTACGGCGACACCGCCGGCGATCGCCTGAACTATAGCGTCGAAGTGCCGGCAGACGGCACCTATACGTTCAGCATCCGCTATGCCAGCAACAGCGCTCGCCCGCTTAATCTCGTCGTCAATGGCGGAACGGCGCAATCTTTGGCCTTCGTCGCCACCGGCAGCAACACCTCCGGTCCGGCGGAAGGCTTCAACAACTGGTCGGTCCAGACTGTCACCGTCACGCTGCAGGCGGGTGCCAACACCTTCTCGCTCGCCATCCCGCCGGGGGCCACGACCGGCCCGAACATCGACTCCATCCAGATTTCCGGCAACGTTCCCTCGACCGGCGACACGTCCGCCGATGCGGACGACATCCCGCTGTTCCTATCCGGTCCGCAAGGCCCGTTGAACGGCGCAGGTGCCGACTCCATCAACTTCAACCTCGCCGGTATCGATATGGATATCGTCAAGGTGGAGATGAGCTTCGACGGCGGTGTCACCCGGGTTGAGGTCTTCCCTGATGCGGATGGCGACTATGCGGTTGATGGCACGGCGCTGGCATCCGGCAATTACACCGCCATCGCCTATGTGACGGATGCCGCCGACAATGAGGCGCAGTCGCAGATGAACTTCACGATCGCCGGTCCAGTGGTCGTGGCTCCGTTCACCATCCAGGCGGAAGACGCAACGCAGGTCACGGTCAACGACACGGGGACAGGCGACAGCGACACCTCCTTCACGCGCGCGGTCACGGCTACTCGACCTGACGCATCCGGCGAATATCGCTCAGGTGCGACCGGCGGTGGCTATATCGACTTCGGCTCCAACCCCGGCGATGCGATCACCTTCAACGTCAACGCACCGGCTGCGGGCACCTACCTCGTGACATTCCGCTACGCCAACGGCGCGACGACGGATCGTCCGCTTCTCATGGCGGTAAACGGCGAAAGCGAAGGCTCCGTATCCTTCATCCCCGGTCCGATCACCGGCACCGGCGCAAGTGCAACGGGCTGGACGTCCTGGATCGAAAAGAGCGTCGAGGTGACGCTGACGGCAGGGGCGAACAGCATTCGCCTGGAAATGCCGGCTGGCGCGACTGGTGGCCCGAATATCGACCAGGCAAGTTTCGAATATCTCGATAGCGAGGGCCCGCAGAACCCGACGCAGCCGTTCTCGGTCACGATCGAAGGCGAGACCTTCACGATCACGGATATCGAAGCCAATGCCGCGACACCCGCCGACACCGTCTATCGCACTCCGACCAACAAGGAGGGCAACGCCAATGCCGGCAATAGCGGCCCCGGCCAAACCTTCGACAGCAACGGGCTGCGCCCCGGCTACGAGGGCACCGGCTATCTCGACATGGGTGGAGAAATTGGCGACAAGGCCGGCTTCAACGTTACCGTCGATCAGGCCGGCACCTATCAGCTGACCATCCGCTACGCCAACGGCGGCACGACGGATCGCCCGATGACGCTCGATGTCAACGGCACGGCCCAGACGATCTCGATGAACTCGACCATTCCGACCGGCGGCACCGCCGACCAGGGCTGGGCGAACTGGGTCGAGATCACGTTCGACGTCAATCTGACCGCCGGCAGCAACGCCATTTCTCTGGCCAACACGATCACCAACGGTCCGAATATCGATAATGTCACGATCAGCCGCGAGGGCGATGAGGGTCCGGTGGAAACCCGTGATCTCATCCGCTTCGAACCGGTGGTCAAAATCAATTTCGAACCGGCACCGGGCCAGACGACGCAAGGGTTGCCATCTGGCTACCAGACCCCGACAGGCTATCTCGCCGATACGGGCGCAGCTTATGGCAATCGCGGCAACGGCTTCTCCTACGGCTGGGTGACGGAGGCGAGCGTCGTCGACGGCACCGCCAACGGCACGATCGCAGCTGCCCAGCCGGCCAATGCCCACTGGTACAAGGACATCGTCTCCGGCGCGTCCAGCCTGCAGAAGACCTATGCCCATTTCGAGTATCCGGGTGCTGGTGAAGGCGGCTCGCGCGCCTGGGAAATGGCGCTTGAAAACGGCACCTATCAGGTGACGATGTCGGTCGGCGATACGGCGGGCGCCTTCGACTCCGACTACGTCATCAACCTCGAAGGCGTGAATGTCATGCCGGAGTGGACGCCGGCGAACCCGATCAACGGCAGCCAGAACGGCGGCGGTTTCCGCTCGACTCTGGTGACCGCGGTGGTGACGGTGACGGACGGCAAGCTGACGATGGACTCCATCGGCGGCGTCAACACCGAAATCCAGTATCTCGAAGTCGAGCGTATTCCCGACCTGACGCCGAATGACGGCCGCAGCGCCGATCAGGATTTCTCCTTCTTCGTCGCACCCGTCGCAGCCTCCCTGGAAGACGGCCAGGTGTCGATCGCGATCGGTCCGGATGGCGCATTGCCGACCGGGATCGACCCGACCTCGACCTTCGTCGTCGGCATCAACCTGCAGGCCGACGGCAACCGTGGCCCGAATATCGCCTATACCGACAACATCAAGCTGGTCGAGACCCTGACCGGCATCGAGGTTCCGGTGTCGATCCAGATCAGCGGCGGCGCCGATACGCTCAACATCCGCCCGCTTCAGGACCTGAAGGAAAATACCAGCTACACGCTGAAGGTTCAGGACGTGATGGACCTCGGCTCGATTACCGATCCGAACGGTGCGCTCCGCCAGTTCCAGGATCTGACGACCACGTTCGTGACCGGCACGGCGCCGGAGGATGTGCCGCGCGAAGTGGCCTTCTCGACGGACGTCATTCTCAACGGCTTCGCCGATGGCGCGTTCGGCTATACGACGATCGAGTTCGGCCCTGACGGCAAGCTCTATGTCGCGACCATTACCGGCGAGATCCATCGCTGGGACGTCAATGCCAACGGCACGATCGACAAGGCCTCGCAGGAAACGCTGTCACTCGACTATCTCGAAGCACCGGGCGGAGAGCGCCGTGGCATCGTCGGCTTCGTCTTCGATCCGCAGGACCCGAACACGATCTGGATCAGCGACAACGCGCCGATCCCACGCGAATCCAAGGCCTTCGACACGCCGGAATTCTCCGGCCGGGTCAGCAAGATCACGCTTAGCGAGGTGTTCGAGAACTCGACGGCGGAAACCTATCTCACCGGTCTGCCGCGTTCCGGCGGCGACCATCTGACGAACAGCCTCGAGTTCCGCGCCAATCCGGATCACACGGCAAGCAACGGCGAGCCGGAATACCTGCTCTATCTCAGCCAGGGCTCCAACTCGGCGGCCGGCGCTGCAGACGGCGCCTGGGGCAATCGTCCCGAGCGCCTGCTCAACGCGGCGATCCTCGAGATCGATCCGACCCGCGATGTCCCTGCTGGCGGCATAAGCGTCCAGACCGAACCGAGCCAGGCCGGGAACCCGAGCTATCAGGCGCCTGCCGGACAGTTCAACGCGGACGGCAGCTATCCGGGGATGTACAATCCGTTCGCCTCCGATGCGGTGCTGAAGATCTATGCCACCGGCGTGCGCAATGCCTACGATCTCGTCTGGCATTCGAACGGCAATCTCTACGTCCCGACTAACGGCACGGCCTCGGGCGGCAGGACGCCGACCGACCCGACCCAACCGGGCCTCGACACGACGATCACCAACTCGCCGAAACAGTACGACTACTTCTTCACGATCGACGAAGGCGGCTATTACGGCCATCCAAACGTGCTGCGTGACGAATACGTCCTCAACGGCGGCAACCCGACCGGTGGCAGGGACCCGAACGAAGTCGTCGGCGGCAATGACGGTAACAGCAATACCGATGGATACCAGACCGGTGTTCAGCCCGATGCCGACTACGATCTCGATGGCGTCTACAATCTCGGCTACAACCAGTCGCCGAACGGCGCGATCGAATATACCGGCGGGGCCTTCGGTTCGAACCTCAAGGGCGCGGTCCTCTTCGCCCAGTTCTCGACCGGCGACAATGTCCGCTACATCCGCCTCGACGCACAGGGCAACATCATCGACGACGACGTCCTGCGCCGTCCCGACGGTTCCGTCATCGACGATTACATCGACCCGCTCGACATCATCGAGAACCCGATCACCGGCCAGCTCTACCTGATGACGCTCAACCGCAGCACCGGTGCGAGCCAGCTGATCCTGCTTACCCCAGCGCCTGGCGGCGTCACGCAGGATCTGACGGCCGACGAGGGCAATAACCTCGCCCTCGTCGCCGTCGACGTCACCGACCCGGAGGCGGCGGTCTTCCGCATCGTCGGTCTCGACGACGACATCACGGCGATCCGCATCTCCTTCAACGGCGGGCCGAAGCAGACGATCACCATCAATGCGCAAAACCAGTTCACCATCGATCTCGGCACGACCACCGGACCGGTCACCGCCAGCCTCGAAGTCACCGACGATGCGTTGAACAGCAAAACGGTATCGCTGAACTTCGTACCGGGTGAAGAACCGTCCGGCGAGGACTTCGTCCTGCTCACCACCATCCAGGCGGAAGACAGGACGCCGAATGACGGCACCTCCGTCGTCGTGCCAACCGGCACCGCGCCGCAGATCCAGATCCGAGACGCCTCCAACATCGAACCCGGCAATGTTGCCGGAACGATCAACGGCCTGCGCCCCGGTGCTTACGGCACCGATGGCAATACGAACAACACCGACGGCGTACCGGGTGGCTATGCCGACTTCGGTTCCACCAATGCCGACTTCATCAGCTTCAACTTCTCCGTACCGTCCGATCAGGCCGGCAGTGCCATACTGCGCTTCCGCTATGCCAATGGCGGCACAGCGGACAGGCCGTTGCAGCTCGAAATCAACGGCACGATCATCAAGATCCAGCCCTTCCCGCCGACCTCGACCACCGATGGTTCCGATCCCTTCAACAACTGGCAGACGATCGAAATCCCAGTCGTCCTAACGGCCGGCGCCAACACCGTCACCCTGCGCTCGGTGAACAACACCGGCCCGAATATCGACCAGCTGGAAGTGCTGGTGGCGAGCGAAGGGAATTCCGTTCCCAATGACGGCGAAATCGTCGTCGACGGCACGACCTACATCAAGTACGAGGCGGAGAAGGCAGATCTCGGCGGTGCCGCGATCATCACCGAGAACCGCAACCAGTCCGGCGGTGCCTTTGTCGATTACGTCGGAACGGCCAACCAGTCGGTCAGCTGGACGATCTCGACTGCCACCAGCGGCAGCTATGACCTTGATATCCTCTATGCTCTTGCGACGACCAAGACGGCGCGACCGATGACCCTCTCGGTCAATGGTGTCGTCGTCCAGACCCTGCCTTTCGCACCGAATTCGAATGCGGCTGAAAATGCCTGGGGTCCGCAATCGGTCACGCTCGACCTCTCTTCGGGCACGAACGTCATCACCTTGACGGCACCGGGCGGCAACGGTCCCAACATCGATTACATCCGTGTCACCAAGGACGCTATTTCGGTCTTCGAACCGGATTACGCCGAAATCGACGGGGCAGGCCGTATCGAACTCGAAGCAACCGATGGCTCCGCCCACACGGTCAATGGCAGCACGGTCGACTTCTACTTCAGCGTCGATGCCGACGGCACCTACAAGCTGGATGTCGCAGCCAATGCCAACGCCGCCAACGGCCAGTCGCTGCGCTGGTTCCTGAACGGCGTCGAGGTCGATATCAGCGCCTTCCCCGGAGCCGGAACGGCAGGAGAGGAGTCCATATATCTCGCACTCGAAGCCGGTGAAAACTACCAGCTTCGCATCGTATCGAACGCACCCGGCGCCAACGGTCTCGACTATCTCGATATACAGCCGGCACCGGGCAATCCGAATGCCGACGTCGCGGTCCAGAGCCTCGATGCCGCCTATTTCGACGATCGCCTGCACTTCTCCTATATCGAGGATCCGGATGCGGTTCAGGCGGGTGCCCCACGCGACATGAAGGACACCGGCACGGTAAGGCTGACCAATACGGGCACCGAGCCGCTGTCGATCAGCGACTACCAGCTCACCGGCCCGTTCACGTTGCAGAACCCGAATGCCCTTAATGGTGCAACGATCGCACCCGGCTCCTTCCTCGACGTCACGGTGGTCTTCAACCGTGCGGCCTATACCCCGCCGACCACCAATGTCGATGCGACCTCGACCATATTCGAAGGTCAGTTGAAGGTGATCACCAACGACCAGGACAGCCCGGTCGCCACCGTCAAGCTGTCCGGCTTCTGGCAGGCGCGTGACGAGGGCGGACAGGAGCCGAACGTCAACGAAATCTGGAAGATCTTCGGCTTCGGCAACGTCATCGAAGGCCTGCGGCTGCAGGGCGGCGGCGAGAACTCGGAACTTTCGACCAACGATGTCTTTGCCAAGACGGACGAGACGGAGGTTCTCTCTCCCTACTGGAAGATCGCCGACGGCTTCACCTCCGCCAAGATCACCCATATTGCCGCCTTCCATGGCACCGGCGGCGCCACGATGGGCATTCACAATCCGGGAACCAAGAACGGCACCGTCAACTTCTGGGATCACGAGGGCAACGACAACCAGCGGCTTCTGCCCAATGCCGGCAATGACAACACGTTCGCCACCCGGACATTCACCAACAACGACATCCCGAACGGCTGGGCAGGCAACGAAGTCTTCGGCATCTCGGTCGCGGGCCTGTCGACCGACCCCCGCCTGAATCCGCGCGGCGACGTTCTGGTCGAAGGCGCCCAGCAAGGCCATACGGTGAAGGTGTTCCAGGCGCTCGATGCCAATGGCAACGTGATCCCGAATGTCTATCTCGGCATCATGGACTATACCGGCATCAACTACGACTATAACGACAACCTCTTCGTCATCGAGGGTGTACAGCCGGTCGGTTTCGGTGCGGACATGGTTGTCACCGGTCTCGACGATGCCGCGGCCGACGACCGCCTGGTCTTCACCAATATCGACCAGCCGGCCAATGCCGCCCAGACCTTCCGCAACGAGGCGACCTTCACCATCACCAATGATGGTTTCGTCGCCCTGTCGCTGACGAGCATGGTGCTTTCCGATACCACCGCCTTCCAGTTCGTCGGCTCCGTTCCGACAAGCGTCGCGGCAGGTGCATCGGTCACGGTCACCGTGCGCTTCACCGGAACCCATGCCGGCAATACCGCCGGTGCGGATCTCTACAACGCGACACTGACGATCAACTCCAACGATTACGATGGAGCACAGGTCATCCAGCTGGCCGGTCTGGCGCAGGAGTTTTCCGAAAACAACTCCGAGCCGACCGTCGAGCAGATCGTCGAGGCCTTCGGTTACTCGACCGACATGGCGCAGGGCCAGCTCGCCAATGCCGGCCAGGTGGAAACCGTCGGCGACGAAGTGCTGATGCCCTATCTGGAGAAGCTCGATCCTTCCAGAGGCGTCGAGATCATCCAGATGGCGGCCTTCCTGCAGCAGGGTAACGTCGCCCGCCTCGGCTATCACCAGGTCGGCACCAGCGCCGTCACCAACCTCTTCGCCAATGACGACCAGCAGGGCCAGACGGTTCTGCCCGATCAGCTGGTGACGGGAACCGGTGCAGGTGCCTCCGTCGCCCGCGGCGTCATCAACCAGAACACGCCATTCGGCCTGTTCATCTCGGTCGATGGCCGCCCGACCTACTCGTCCTGGACCGACCCGGAAGCCAACAAGATCGATCCGAATTTCGGTCAGCTCGTCGGTGAGGACCAGGGGCATCTGATCCGCTTCTTCGAGGCGCTCGATGCCGATGGCAACGTCATTCCCGGCACCTATATCGCCATCCAGGATTATCCGGGCGCCGGCAATTACGACTACAACGACCACATGTTCATCATCAAGAACGTCAAGCCGCATGTCCTGACGGCAGCCAATGACGCCAACGGTGACGGCATCAACGATGCCCTGCGGCTGGATGCCGACAATGACGGCACGGTCAACTTCTTCGACACGACCACGCCGCCACCGACCGGGCCGCAAACGCCTTACGGTGGAACCGCGCCGACCTTCACCAACGGTGTTCTGACTGTCGACGCCACCAACTTCGACAATGGCGGCCAGGGCATTTCCTGGAACGACAATGCCGGCCTCGACAACCCGACGAGCAACCCGACCTTCCGGCCTGGCCGTGACGTCGAACTGGTCGGATCCGGCCTCGACATCGGCCATGTGAAGCCGGGCGAGTGGGTGGAGTACACGATCAATGTGCCGACCGCCGGAACCTACACGTTCTCGGCCAATGCCAAGACGCCGGTCACCGGCGCCACCATTTCCGTCTCGCTCAACGGCCAGACGCAGCTGGGCACGGTCACGCTGGCGGATGGCCATGCCGGCGGCTCGAACTTCGGCAACGCTGCCTTTGCAGACAGCGCGCCGATCTCGCTCAACCTCGGCGCCGGTGTCCAGACGTTGCGGCTGACCTTCAACGGTCCGCTCGCATCGAACGGCTACGTGCTCGATCTGGCTTCGTTCAAGCTGACCGCTCCGGTCAACCAGCAGACGCCTTATCCGGGTGCGGCACCGACCTTCACCAACGGTGTTCTGACCGTCGATGCCACCAACTTCGACAATGGCGGCCAGGGCATTTCCTTCAACGACAATGCCGGTCTCGACAACCCGACCGAAAATCCGACCTTCCGTCCCGGCCGCGGGGTGGAGCTAGTCGGACCGGGCCTCGACATCGGCTACGTCAAGCCGGGCGAATGGGTGGAGTACACGATCAATGTTCCGACATCCGGCGTCTACACCTTCTCGGCAAACGCCAAGACGCCGGTCACCGGCGCCACGATCGGCGTCTCGCTGAACGGACAGACGCAGCTCGGTACGGTAGCGCTGGCCGATGGTCATGCCGGCGGATCTAACTTCGGAAACGCCGCCTTCGCCCAGAGTGCGCCGATCTCGTTTGCCCTTGATGCGGGCGTTCAGACCTTGCGCCTGACCTTCAACGGACCACTCGCATCGAACGGCTATGTGCTGGATCTCGCATCCTTCATGCTGACGGCCCCGACCGGCCAGCAGCCCTTCGGCGGTGTCGCACCGGCGCTCGGCGATGCCGGTCTCGTCATCGACGCGATCGACTATGACGAAGGCGGGCAGGGCGTGGCCTATAACGATGCTGCCGGCCTTCAGGGAGGCACCAATGGCGGCCGAAGCGGCTCGTCGGTGGAAGTGACCGGCAGCGGAGACGTGGGCTGGATCGGCAATGGCGAGTGGCTGGAATATACGATCAACGTCACAGAAGCCGGCTCCTACGACTTCAACCTGTCGCTGTCTCTGGGTGAGACCGGTGGTCCGAACCGCAGCGTGACGGCAACCTTCACCAATGGTTCGGCGGTCGACACGGTATCGGTCGCAACGCCCCGAACCGGTACCTGGTCTAACTTCCAGGATACCGAAACGGTGAGCGTCAATCTTGATGCGGGCACGACGGTGGTTCGCCTGACCTTCAACGGCGGCTCGCAGGACTTCTCGTCCTTCACGCTCGAACCGGCAGGTGCATCCGCAATGACGTTCGCGAGCCTCGGCCTGGATGGCGACAGCTCCGTGATCGACGACACGCCGCCGGCACCGGAGACCGCAGACCTCGGGACGACGCCGCTCGACGAGCCGGAACAGAACCATCTGCAGGGCTACGACATCGTCATCTGACGCGACCGGACGGCGGCGCCTGTCAAGGGGCGCCGCCGCCAATCAAGGGGGAATGGCCGGCATGAAAGCCGGCCGGATACTGGGGCGAGTTCATGTTGAAACGTAATCGCAATCTATCGGTCGCCGACGCCATCCGCACATGCCGTTCGGCATTCTGGGGCATATTCGTCATCAGCGCGGTGCTCAATATCCTGATGCTGACCGGGCCGATCTTCATGCTGCAGGTCTATGACCGGGTTCTGTCGAGCAGCAGCGTGCCGACGCTGGTCGTCCTGTCGGCGATCACGCTGTCGCTCTATCTGTTCAGCGGCATGCTCGACATCCTGCGATCCAAGGCGCTTCTTCGGATCAGCATGCGGGTCTATACGCGCCTCTGCAATCCATCGCTGCGCGCCAATATCCGCCTGCCGGTGCTGCTCGGTTCGAAGGGGGCAGGCGTGCACCCTGGCCGCGACCTCGACACGATCCGCCGCTTTCTCGGCTCGCAGGGTCCCGCCTCGATCTTCGACCTTCCCTTCATGCCGCTCTATTTCGTTCTGGTTTTCCTGATGCACAGCGCGCTCGGTTATCTCGCCCTTGCCGGCGGTGCGCTGATCTTCGTTCTTGTCATCTGCAACGAATTCGCCTCCCGTAGCCCGACCAAGGAGGTCGGCATGCGCACGGCCGCACAGTCGAAGATCATGGACAGCGCGCGTCGCAATTCCGAAGTGGTCAACGCCATGGGCATGCTCGGTCGCCTGTCGGATCGGTTTTCCGACATGGTCGAGCCCTATTATTTCTCGCAGCAGATGGCGACCGACCGCAGCAATTTCTATTCCTCCGTGATCAAGCTGCTGCGCATGATCCTGCAGTCGGCCATGCTGGCGCTCGGCGCCTATCTGGCGATCAAGCAGGAGATCTCTGGCGGTGTGATGATCGCGTCTTCGATCATCATGGCCCGCGCCATCGCCCCCATAGAACAGGCGGTCGGCCAGTGGCCCTCGTTCATCGCCTGCCGCCAGGCGGCCGGACGCCTCAACCAGGTTCTGCTCCAGTGTGATGTCGATCAGGGGCTCGAAGGCCTGCCGCTGCCGAAACAGCAGCTGACCGTTCAGGAGGCAGCGACCAGTGCGCCGGGGGAGCCGCTGGTTTTGCTCCAGGGCGTAGAGTTTACTTTGCAGGCCGGCGACGGCCTCGGCGTCATCGGCGGCTCCGGCTCAGGTAAGACAAGCTTTGCCCGCGCGCTGGTCGGCGTCTGGCCGGTGCTGAAGGGCGCCATTCGCCTGGATGGCTCGACGATCGACCAGTGGAGCGATCAGGATCGCGGCCGCTTCATCGGCTACCTGCCGCAGGATGTCGAACTGTTCGAAGGCACGGTCGCGGAAAACATCGCCCGTTTCGACAAGGACGCCGATGTCGTGGCGATCGTCGCCGCCGCCAAGATGGCAAGCGTGCACAACCTGATCGCCGGCTTGCCGGAAGGCTATAACACGATGATCGGCGAGGGCGGTGCACGCCTGTCTGCCGGCCAGCGCCAGCGTGTCGGCCTCGCCCGTGCACTGTTCGGCAACCCGTTCCTCGTCGTCCTTGATGAGCCTAATTCCAATCTCGACGTAGAGGGCGAACAGGCACTGGCGCGCGCCATGATGGACATCCGCGAACGCGGCGGCATCGTCGTCGTCATCGCCCATCGCGCCAGCGCTTTGACGGCCGTCAACAAGGTCCTGATCATCCAGAACGGCCAGCAGGTTGCCTTCGGCGACAAGGACCAGATCCTCTCCAATGTCTCGATGCTCGGCGGCTCCCAGCAGCCCGGAAAGGTGGTCGCCAATGCGGTATGACACACTCGACAACACGATTACCAACGCCATCCGCAAGCAGCTCTTCCTGGCGATCGGCGTCGGTGGCCTCTTCCTCGGAGGCGTCTGCACGGCAGCGGCCTATGCCGAAATCAGCGGTGCGGTGATGGCCGCCGGCAAGATCATCGTGCTCGGCCGCGCCAAGCAGGTCGAACATCCTGACGGCGGCATCATCGCCGAAATGGTGGTCAACGAGGGCGACCGTGTCGAGGCCGGCGCCCTTCTTTTCCGTCTCGACGGTACGATGGCGCGTGCCAATCTCGGCATCATCGAAGGCCAGCTCGCCCAGCTGATGGTGCAGGAGGCGCGGCTTCTGGCCGAACAGGCGGGACGGACCGGAATAGACCTGCCGAATGAACTCGCCTTCGTGGCAGAGGAGCGGCGAACGCTTTTGAGCGAAGCGCAGATGAAGCTTAAACTGGCGCGCGAGATGACGCGAACAAGCCAGAAGGCCCAGCTGGAAAAACAGGTGTCCCAGTTTGCCGAACAGGTTTCCGCACTGGAGGCTCAGCGCAAGGCCGTGGACGACAATATGGAGCTGGTCGGCGACCAGCTGCGTCGCTACGACAGCCTCAGCGCACGCGGTCTGATCACCCATTCGCAGCTGATCTCCATGCAGCGCGAAAAGGCCTCGCTGACCGGCAGCCAGTCGGCGCTGACGGCGGAAATCATCGAGACGCAGCAGGCCAAGACCCAGGCCGAACTGAAACTCATCCAGGTCGACGAAGCCTTCTACGAAAGCGTCCTGACCGAACTTGACCAGAAGCGCCCCGAAATCGCCAAGCTCAACGAGGAACGCATCGCAGCACTCGACAAGCTGCGCAAGCTGGAAATCCGCGCACCGATTGCCGGATCGCTGCACCAGCTCAACATCCACACGGTCGGCAGTGTCGCCGCCCCCGGCGAAACTCTGGTAAACATCATCCCGCAGGACGACGAGCTGATCGTCGAGGCGATGATCTCTCCGGGCGATGTCGATCAGGTGTTTTCCGGCCAGGATGCACGCATCCGCCTGAGCGGTCTCAACCAGCGCGTCACACCGGAACTCGGTGCCCTCGTGATCGATATCTCGCCGGACCTGACGACCGACGAGAAGACCGGCGCGAGCTATTACCTGACGCGTCTGCGCATTCCCGAAACCGAGATCGCCAAGGTCGGTGAGACGCTTCTAAAGCCCGGCATGCCGGCGGAAGTGTTCATGCAGACCGAGAGCCGGACGATCTTTTCCTACATGATCAAGCCACTCTCCGATCAGGTTCGCCACGCAATGCGCGAAAGCTGACAAGACCGACGCAGTCCCACATCAAGAAGGCAATTACAGTGATGGAAAGCAGACTTTCGGACGTCCACAGCATCGCCGGTGAGCTTATGCGTCGCGGCGAATTAGGTCAGGACAACGCGGCGGCGGAGGGTTCGCGGATTGTCCGCGTCGAGCGGCAGCCGATCGCTCGTGGTCAGGCGATGATGCCGGCAGCCGTGCCCTTCGGCATGGACGAGGAAATACGCAAGCTGGCATCACATATGGAGGCGATCAGACGATCGGTGGAATTCACCGAGGCACAGCTGGCGGTCAATCGCAGCGCGGTCGCCAACGTCGCGGAGGGCTTAGCGGAGGCGGAGACATCTGCTCGCAGTGGTTGGACAATCCCCTTCCTGCTGGCCGGAAACCTGATCCTGTCGGCGCTTCTCATCGCCGAAATCCATGATGGCCGCGTCGGAACGACGGCCATCATGCTCTATCGCGCTACCCTTTCCATGCTGACCGGCTAGGGCAGGCGCAGAGTTCCGACCTTACAGTCGAACTTGCAGGCCCCATGCGGGCGGTCGCGACCGACGGCCCGCATGACGCCTAAACTGCTTACCGGTTACCATATTGGGCGTCGGTGACATGTTCGAGCCAATCGACGACCTTTCCATCCAGGTTTTCCTGAATGGCGATATGCGTCATGGCCGTCGTTGCCGATGCGCCATGCCAGTGCTTTTCGCCCGGTTCGAACCAGACGACGTCACCCGGACGGATCTCTTCGATCGGACCACCCTCTCGCTGAACGAGCCCGAAACCGGCGGTGACGATCAGCGTCTGGCCGAGCGGATGGGTGTGCCAGGCGGTACGCGCGCCCGGTTCGAACGTGACGGCTGCGCCGGCGCCGCGGCGGGCGTCATTGGCCGAAAACAGCGGATCGATGCGCACCGTGCCGGTAAACCAGTCGGACGGCCCCTTCATCGAGGACTGATTGCCGTTTTTCGAGATATCCATGAAAATGCTCCTTGCTAGCCGGCCACCGGCCGCACATCGCATCTATTTAGCGGCATCACCGCAAATGTTTAGATAGATAGTTGCGCTAACACTCATGAATTTGGCGCATAGATACGATGTACCAGCTTTCCCCAGGGAACACACCGGCCAAGGTCGTTTTTCGCCGCACAGTGCTCGCGAAACGGGGGGCGGCTGTGCCATAGTCCTTTCAACAATCAGCGAGGACCAGATGCAGGAACGGGCGGGCAGCGCAGCAACGACCATGGGCGATCAGCGGCAACAGGAGCCGATCGAGGTGCTGCGTCGCATATACGGCTACCCGTCGTTTCGCGGCCAGCAGGCCGACGTCGTCGAACATGTCGTATCGGGCGGCGATGCCGTCGTCCTGTTCCCCACGGGAGCGGGAAAGTCGCTGTGTTTCCAGATCCCCGCGCTTTGCCGACAGGGCCTCGGCATCGTCGTCTCCCCCCTGATTGCGCTGATGCGCGACCAGGTCGAAGCACTGCGGCAGGTCGGCGTGAGAGCGGCAGCGCTCAACTCGTCGCTTTCGCGCGAGGCATTCGAGGACGTACGCCGGGACATCTCCGCCGGGGAACTCGATCTGCTCTATGTGACGCCGGAGCGGATTACCACGCCGGGCTTTCGAAGCCTGATCGGCGATGCGCGGATCGCTCTGTTTGCCATCGACGAAGCGCATTGCGTTTCCCAATGGGGTCACGATTTCCGTCCCGAATACCGCCAGCTCGGCGAACTTGCCACGCTTTATCCGGGCGTTCCCAGAATGGCGCTGACGGCGACGGCCGACCCTCATACGCGCGACGATATCATCGAGAGGCTTGCCCTGGGCGGCGCACACGTCTTTTCGTCGTCCTTCGATCGCCCCAACATCGCCTACGAGATCGTCGAGCGTCACCAGCCGCGCCAGCAGCTCCTGCAGTTCCTTTCGCGCCACAAGGGCTCAAGCGGCATCGTTTATTGCCTGTCGCGGGCCAAGGTGGAGGAAACGGCGGAATGGCTTGAGACCCAGGGCATCCGCTCGTTGCCCTATCATGCCGGCATGGAACGCGACCGGCGCGACGCCAATCAGGATGCCTTTCTCAAGGAAGAGGAACTGTGCCTTGTCGCCACCGTCGCCTTCGGCATGGGTATAGACAAGCCGAATGTCCGCTATGTCGCGCATCTCGACCTGCCCGGCTCCGTGGAAGCCTATTATCAGGAGACGGGACGCGCAGGGCGTGACGGCCTGCCGTCCGAGGTGTGGATGGCCTATGGCATGGCCGATGTCATCCAGCGCGGCCGGATGATCGATGGCGGCAATTCCAGCGACGACGTCAAGCGGGTCGAACGGGCCAAGCTGAATGCGCTTCTTGGCATCTGCGAAACGGCCGGATGCCGCCGGCAGGCGATCCTGTCTCATTTCGGCGAAGCGCATTCGGGGCAATGCGGCAATTGCGACACCTGCCTGAAGCCCGTCGACACTTGGGACGGCACGGACGCAGCCATAAGGGCGCTCGCTGCCGTCTACCGCACCGGCGAACGTTTCGGCACCGGTCACGTCATCGACGTGCTGATCGGAACCGACAACGAAAAGACAAGGCGCTTCGGCCATGTCGACATGCCCGTCTTCGGCGCGGGGAAGGATATTACAGCCAAGACCTGGCAATCGGTGTTCCGCCAGCTTCTCGCCGCCGGCTTCATCAAGGTCGATCACGATGCATTCGGCGCCCTGAAACTGGAGCCGGAGGCACGCGCGGTGTTCAAGCACGAGCGGGAGGTACGTTTTCGCGTCGACCGTCCGACAAGCAGGAAAGCCGACCGGACTGCTTCGTCGAGTTCGAAATCGGCCCGGTCTCAGCTGGACGAGGCGGATGCCGCACTTTTCGAAGCGCTGCGCCGGAAGCGCATGGAAATCGCCAAGGATCTTTCCCTTCCGCCTTATGTCGTGTTTGCGGATACGACGCTGGTCGCATTCGCTACCCGCCGGCCATCTGACCACGACGCCCTGCTCGAAATACCGGGTGTCGGGCAGGCCAAGCTGGAGCGTTACGGCGACGCCTTTCTGGAAGTCATCGGCGAATTCGACGGTTAACGCGCGTCGCGGATGCGGCGCGCGCCTCAGACAGGGGCTTAAAAGCCCAATGCCATACCGTCCTTGCGGCTATCGGAGCCGCCTTCAAGCACGCCCTGCGCGATGCGGATGGCCTGGCTGCCGCCGATCGGGCTGGTGACCACCTTGAGGACATGGCCGCGCGCCACAAGGTCGGCCCGCACTTCCGGCGCGATCGTCGGCTCGACTTCCAGCACGCCGCCGAAGCCGAAACTGCGCGGCACGTCCATGGATTCCTGCAGGCCGAGACCGAAGTCGATGACGCCGGACAGGAAGGCGGCGTGGCCGGCGGCCTGATAATGGCCGCCCATCACGCCGAACGGCATCAGTGTTTCGCCATCCTTGGTCACCATACCGGGAATGATCGTGTGCATCGGGCGCTTCATCGGACCGATCGCGTTCGGATGTCCTTCGATCAGCCGGAACGACGCGCCGCGGCTGTGGAAAAGGACGCCGGTTGCCGGATCGAGCCGGGTCGAGCCGAACGGGTGGAAGATCGAGTTGATGAAGGAGATCGCATTCCCCTGCGCATCGACGACGCAGAGATAGATCGTATCCTTGTGCTCCGGCTCATCCCAGAGAACGGGTGGCAAGGCCTTTTTCATGTCGATCCGGGCGCGCAGCGTCGAGATCACCTCGTCGGAGAGCAGCTTTTCGGCGACGTCCGGGCAATGATCCGGATCGGCGATCAGCGCATCGCGGTGGTGATAGGCGATCTTGGTCGCTTCCGCATGCAGGTGGATGCGGTCGGCGTCGTCCATGGCCGCGATATCGAACCCCTCGATGATCTTGAGGATCAGAAGCGCTGCAAGGCCCTGGCCGTTGGGCGGGCATTCATGGACGTCATAGCCACGGTAGCTCGCGCTGACCGGCTCTACCCAGTTCGCACCGTCCTTGCCGGCGGCAAAGTCTTCAGCCGTGTGCAGGCCACCAAGCGAATTGAGATGCGCGACCATCTTCCCCGCGGTCTCGCCTTCGTAGAACCCTGCCGCTCCCTTAGACGCCACCTCTTCCAGACGGTCGGCGAGCAGCGGCTGCCTGATGATTTCGCCCGCGACCGGCGCCTTGCCGCCCGGCAGAAACACGGCGGCGGAATGCATGTCGCCGGCGACGCTTTGCTGATGATTGGCCCAGTCGAAGGCGACGCGCGGAGTGACGACGAAGCCGTTGCGGGCATAGCCGATGGCTCGCATGAACAACCGTTCGAGCGGCAGCGATCCATGGTCGGAATGGAGAAGGCACCAGGCCGAAATCGCACCCGGCACCGTGATCGCATGCGGGCTGGCCTGCGGGATTTCGCCAACAAGGCCGAGCTCTGCAAGCGCCTTGACGCTGATCGCAGCCGGCGCGCGACCGGAACCATTGAGCGCCTTCACCTTTTCACCGGCTGGCGCGTAAAGCGCGAAGCAGTCACCGCCGATGCCGGTCATCAAGGGATCGACGACGCACTGGACAGCGACGGCGGCAATCGCCGCATCGACGGCATTACCGCCATCCTGCAGGATTTCCAGGCCCGCCGCAGTAGATAGAGGGTGCGAGGTAGCGATCATGGCTTCGGTGGAGAGCGTCGACGGGCGCTTGCCGGAGAAGAAATCAAAATGTGACATGCCGTTCCTTGGAGCCTTCAGGCGATATGTTTGACATTGCAAATGGGTGGTAGCAGGCGACGGCCCGGTCCTGACCTTGCCGCGTCAGGGCAGGATCATTGGCCAGACAGTCGGATTGTGCAACCGTGCAGCGACCGGAAAATCGGCAGCCGGGCGGAAGATCGAGCGGGCTTGGAATTTCGCCCGGAAGCGGGTCCGAGATCGGTTCGAAGAATTCCGGCGCCGAGTGGCGCAACGCCTTCGAATAGGGATGCGCCGGGTTGTCGAGGACCGCCTGTGTCGGGCCCGTCTCGACGATCCGGCCGAGATACATGATGGCGATTTCCTCGCAGAGATAGCTCGCCACCCCAAGATCATGGGTGATGAAGATCAGGGTCAACCCCATCTCCTTCTGAAGCCTGCGCAGAAGGTTGAGAAGCTGCGCCTGGGTCGAGACGTCGAGACCGGAGACGGCCTCGTCGGCAACCAGAACTGTCGGGTTTGACGCCAGCGCACGGGCAATCGCCACGCGGCGGATCTGCCCGCCGGACATGGCGGCCGGGTAGCGTCCCGCAACATCGGCGGCAAGACCGACGCGGGCCAGAAGCGACCCGATCCGTTCCTGTATCTCCGCGTGCGGGCAGATGCCGAAGTGGCGAAGCGGCTCGGCGAGCAGCTGCCCGACGGTCATGCGCGGATTGAGCGATCCGCGCGCATCCTGATAGACCATCGCCACCTCACGGGCGAAGTCGGGACCAGCGGCGCGCATCTTGTCGACCGCGCGGCCACGATAAAGCGCCAGTCCCTGGGTCGGCTCGGTCAGGCCGAGCAATACGCGCAGAAGCGTGGATTTTCCCGAACCGCTTTCGCCGACGAGCGCCATGCTGGTGCCCTGTTCGATACGCAACCGCACGCCATCGAGGGCCGCCAGCTTGCGCCGGCTGCGCTTCAGGAACCCCTCGGACTTGGTCACCTCATAGACCTTCTCGACGTCGAGAAGCTCGAAAAGCGCGTTGCCCTCGGTGGTTTGCTTTTCCTTTGCCGGATCGATCATGGCGTTCATTCGGGATTCCAGCATGCAAGCGCACGTCCTTGCGTTTCGACAAGCGGCGGGCGTTCGGAAACGCAGCGCCCGTCGGCTTTCGGACAGCGGGTTGAGAAACGACACCCGGCGGGCATCGCTTCGTAAGGCGGCACACTGCCTTCCGGCGGATCGAGTTCCTCGGTGCCGATCTCCACGACGCAGGATTTCAAAAGCCGCGTATAAGGGTGCAACGGCTTTTGCAGCACCACATCGCAGCGTCCCGCCTCCATCACCTGGCCGGCATATAGAACCACGATCCGGTCGCAGGACTGGCTGGCGAGCGCCAGGTCGTGGAGCACGAAGATACAGCTCGCGCCGCGCGTCTTCGTCTGGTCGAGGATCAGGCGGATGATCTGCGCCTGGATGGTGACATCGAGCGCCGAAGTCGGCTCGTCGGCGAACAGAAGGTCGGGATTGCAGGCCAGTGCTATCGCCACCATCACACGCTGCTGCATGCCGCCGGAAAGCTGGTGCGGATAGGCCGACATGCGCGCCGCCGCATCGTTGATACCGACGTCTTCGAGCAGCTCGACGGCTCTCGTATTGGCTGCCCGCCGGGAAAGGCCGAGATTGCGGCGCAGCACGGAGGCAAGCTGGCTTCCCACCGTATAGCACGGGTTGAGGGCGGAGCCGGCATCCTGAAACACCATGGAGAGGCGTTTTCCGCGCAGCTTCGCCCACTGCTTTTCGGTGAGATCGACGAGATTGTCGCTACCGTCGAACCGGGCTTCCCCCTCGATCGTCGCGTCACCCTTGTCGATCAGGCCCATGAGGGCGACGGCGATGGTGGATTTGCCCGCACCGCTCTCCCCGACGAGCGCGACGGTCTCGCCTCGGCCGATGGTCAGCGATACGTCGTCGAGGATACGTTTCGTGCCTCGGTGCAGCGTCAGACCCTGAACATTCAAGAGAGGCGCATTCATCGGCTTGTCCTCAGCTTCGGATCGAATTCCTCACGCACCGCATCGCCGACGATCGATAGCGCGATCAGGAGCAGCGCCAGCGCCAATCCCGGCATGCCGGACATCCAGGCAGCAAAGCTGACGAAACTTCTGCCTTCGGCAATCATCAACCCCCAATCGGGTGTCGGCGGAGTAACGCCGATGCCGAGGAAGGAGAGGGAGGAGGAGACGAGAATGGCTTCGGAGATCCTGACCGTAACCTGTACCAGAAGCGGAAAGAGCACGTTGGGCAGGATGTGGCGCAGAACCACCGTCAGGCGCGGAATGCTCATCAGGCCGGCGGCCTCGACGAAAAGCTGGACCTTCACCTGCAACACATCGGAACGGACGGTGCGCGCAAACGGGCCGATCAGCGACAGCGCAACGGCAATGATGACCTTGTCGACGCCCTGGCCGAGAATGGCGATGAAGGCCACCGCGAGGATGAGCGAGGGGAGTGCCAGGATGGAATCGATGACGCGCAGCAGCAGCCACTCGGTCTTGCCGGAGGAAAGGCCGGCCGCAACGCCAAGAACGAGCCCGCCGATGGCTCCGAGCACGACGGAACAGAGGCCGATCAGCAGCGCATAACGTGTGCCGTAGATGATCCGGCTCAGAATGTCCTGCCCATAGCTGTCGGTACCGAGGAGGTGCAGGCCGCCGGGCGGTGCCATCATCGCCTCGATCGATTGCGCCACCGGATCGAATGGTGCGAGCTGCGGCGCGAAAACGGCGCAGAGGGCAAAGCCAAACGTGATCGCCAGAGCCATGGTGAAGAAGGGCCGGCGCAGGAACATGCTTTTCCGCAGTGATCCCGAGCGCTTCATCTTCGGCGCGACGATGGGTGTCGTTGTATCATTGATGGTCATCAGCGCGGCCTCAATCTTGGATCAAGCAGCGGATAGGAGAGGTCAACCAGAAGGTTGATGACGATGAAGAGCGTGGCCGTCAGCATCACGCCGGCCTGAACGAGCGTGTATTCGCGCCCGAGCACCGCATCCGTCAGCATCTGCCCGATGCCCGGCAGCGAGAAGACCGTTTCGGTCAGCACCGCCCCCTGTAGGATACCACCCAGCTGCAGGCCGATCATGGTGACGACCGGCATGGCGATATTGCGCACGCCATGCACCCAGACGACCCGCCAGCGCGGCTCGCCGCGTGCCTTGGCGGCGGCGATGAAGGGCTGGTCCATCACGTCGATCAGCGAGGAGCGGGTAACGCGGACGATCATGCCGATGAAATAGGTCGACAGTGTCAGCGCCGGCAGGACCATGTGATACATGCCGAGCCAGAAGTTCTCCCACGGCGCGACAAAGCCCATGACCGGGAAGAGGCCGAATTGCACCGCCAGGAACCAGATCAGAACGATGCCGAGGAAGAAGGACGGGAAGGCCGAACCGGTGAGCGCGAAAACGGCGATGGCCGTGTCCCAGATCGTATCCTTGCGGACAGCGGCGATGACGCCGAGCGGAACGCCGACGGCAATCGCCAAGACGATGGAACAGAAGGTCAGCGTCAGGGTGACAGGCAATGCCTCCATGACGACGAAATTGAAGATATCGGCACGGCTGACAAAGGAGTTCCCCCAGTCACCGATGACGAAATTGCCGAGCCATGTCAGGTATTGAACAAGGAACGGCTGATCCAGCCCCAACTCGCGCTGCAGCGAATCGTAGCTTGCCTGCGAGAATTCTGACCCCAGCATCAACACCACCGGGTCGCCCGGTGCCAGCTTCAGCAAGCTGAAGCTGGCGATCGAGACGATGAACAGAACGACCGCAGTCTGAAAGATCTTTGCGGCGGACTGTGCAAGCATCAGGTGATGCTCACGCCATGCAGGTTGACCAGGTCGCAGGGGATGTAGTTGAAGCCCTGCACCTTCTTGGAGAAGACCTTGTAGATGGGGATATGCGCCAGCATCGCGACCGGCGCCTCATCCATCAGGATATCCTCTGCCTGGTGATAGAGCGCTGCGCGTGCAGGCACGTCGATCGTGGTCGAGGCTTCGGTGCACAGCCTGTCGAATTCGGGGCTCGCCCAACCCCAATAGTTCCATGAACCGCCGGTCTTGAACTCGGGGAAGATCGTTTCCTCGGGGTCGAGGTCAGCGACCCAGTCGAAATCGAGCATCTCGAAATTGCCGTCGCGCATGCGCTGGACCCAGGCTGCCGGCTCGAGCAATTCGAGTTTCACCTTGATACCGATCTGGGCGAGCATCGGTGCGACGACCTGGGCGACACGCGTGCCGACCGGGCCGCGTTCGGCCATGATATAGGTGACCTCGATCTCGCCCTGATTAGTAGCCTTGGCGCGAAATTCCTTGGCCTGTTCCAGATTGAAGCGATGGCCGCGATCGGTGTTGGCGATGTTGGGATCGTAATAGCCCGACATCGGCGGCGAAATCGGGCTGTAGGCCTGCTGGGCAAGGCCGAAATAGGCCTGTTTGACCAACGTGTCGCGATCGATGGCGAAGGCGACGGCCCGACGCAGATTGACGTCGTCGAACGGCGCCTTGCGGTTGTTCATGCCGACATAGGTGTAGTTGCCCTCGATCTCGCCATAGAGCGAAACGGTCGGAATGTTCTTCACCTGGTTGACGAGCTGCATCGGGCAGTCGGTCATGCCATCGATCTGCCCCGAAACGAGGGCGGCGACCGCCGTGCTCGGCTCGTCGATCAGCATGAAAGAGGCGCGCTGAAGTTTCGGCATGCCCTTTTCGAAATAGTCCGGGTTGGCTTCCAGCTCGATGCTGTCGTTGTCCCTCCAGCTGACGAACTTGAACGGCCCGGTGCCGACCGGATTGCGGCCGTAGTCCATGCCGTATTTCTGTGCCGCCGCAGGGCTGACAATGGTGCCGGCGCGGCCGGTCGAGCCGGTAAGCGCAACGGGCAGGAAGGCGTAGGGCTTGGAGAAGCGCAGACGCACGGTCAGCGGATCGACGACCTCGATCGTCTCAAGCAGTTCGAGCTTCCAGGCGTGCGGTGAGGCGGGCTGGCCTTCCTTGACGCGCAGAAGCGAGAACTTGACCGCCTCGGCATCGCAAGGCGTGCCGTCGTGGAACTTCACGTCCGGATGAAGCTTGAAGAGATGGGTCTTTTCGTCTTCCAGATCCCATGACGCGGCAAGATCCGGTTCGAAGCGCACGGCCTCGCCGTCATAGGTAACCTTCAGAAGGCCGTTGTGGATGTTGTTGATGATCTGAACCGCAGACAGGAAGAAGGTGAAATGCGGGTCGAGCGTATCGATATGCTTGATCGCCGCAATACGGATATGCCCCGATTGCTGCGCCATGGTTTCGCCCGGTAGCATGCTTGCGCCGGCTGCGGCGACAAGTCCGGCACCTAGGCCCTTGAGAAGCGTTCTGCGCCCGATCTGGGCAGTTATGCGGTCTTCGAGAATCCTGCGGTGGTCCGCACTCGTCAAAAATTCGTTCTTCATTTCAAGACAGCTCCTTTGTTTCATTCCTCCTCCCGAGAGTTGGAAACGGTCATGCTGCAAGCATGACGGAGATGTCGGCTATCCAGTGCCGCCTGTCCGTTTTCGGATCTAGGTCAGCGTTCCCCTTTGCCGATCGCCTTGTGCACTATGAGGTCGATATGTATACATGTGCAAGCGTAAATTGTTCTGGTAAGTGAAAAACATGCAGCCATCAGAACGCTGGGCCGATCACATACAATCAGCGATCGTACAGAAGATCGTTGCCGGCGAACTCGTGCCCGGCGACGCGCTGAATGAATTGCCTCTCGGAGAAGAGTTCGGCGTCTCGCGCACGCCGGTCCGCGAAGCGCTGCAGCGCCTCAATGTGACCGGCCTCGTCGAACGCGGTCCGCGCCGTGCCTTCGTCGTGAGGCAGATGGATATGGCCGCAATGCATGGGCTTTTCGAAGCCGTCGGCGAAATGGAGGCGCTGGTCGCCAGGCTTGCTGCCATGCGGATGAGCGAGATAGAGCGGCAGGAACTGATCGTCATCCTTGCCGAGGGCGAGAATGAGACGATCGACTACGCGCTTTCCAATGCTCGCTTCCATGAGGCGATCCATGCCGGATCGCACAACCGAGTGCTTCTCGAAACGCTCGCCGACCTCAACCTGCGCACTCTACCATGGCGCGCAGCGCAGTTGCGGGCCAGGCTTTCGCGCGTGCAGACCTCACGCATCGAGCACCGCTCGATCGCCGAGGCCATTCTGGCGCAGGATGGCGATGAAGCAGCCAGCCGCATGCGCGCCCACGTCGCCGCGTCCTTCGTCGGCCTGCTGGAGATCGTCGGCAAGCGCCAACCGCTGTGAGGCACGTCGGCTTCCAATCTCTGCCCCATACCTTTCAAGCCATTGGCGCCCGAACCCCATTCGGTGGGTGAGGCTGTCCCGATGTCCGATCGGCCACAGCCTTTTGGCTAGGTTTCCAGCCATACCGAACCTACGCCCTAATCCCTTCGATCAGCTTGCCGTCAGCTCGTGGCCGGTCAAGATGCGCTCACGGGCCGATTAGGCACGTCCGGGGCCGATCATGAAGATCATTCTAGTCAACCGCTATTTCTTCCCCGATCAATCGGCAACCGCGCGGATCGTATCCTCGATTGCCTTTTCACTGGCTGATCGCGGATACGATGTGGTGTCGGTCGCAAGCCGAAGCGTTCATGACCGCTCCGGGTCTGAACTGCCGGCAAGCGACATCGTCAACGGCGTTACGATCAGGCGACTGGCGAGTGTCGGGCATGGGCGGCAAAACCTTCTGTGGCGAACCGCAGACTACCTGCTGTTCCACTGGCTGGCGTTCATCTGGCTGCTGCGCAACGCAACTGCGGCAGATATCGTCGTCGTCTGCACCGATCCGCCGCTTCTGTCCGTGACAGGCAGCGTCGCCATCCGGATCAAGGGCGCCCTGATGGTCAACTGGATCATGGATCTCTTTCCCGAAACAGCCATCGAGCTTGGCTTTTTCAGGCGTTTCAGGCCGCTTGGCCAGGTCTTCGCCAAGATCCGAAACTGGTCGCTGCGCACCCGCGGCATTACGATCTGCCCGACGGGCAAGATGGCTGAATATCTCGCTCGCCAGGGCGTGCCCGACGCGCAGTTGACCGTGATGCATCTCTGGGCGGATGGCGAGGAGATCTACCCCGTCGCGGCCAGCCAGAACCGGATGCGCGAAAGATGGGGCCTTAAAGGCGCATTCGTCGTCGGCTACTCGGGAAATTTCGGCAGAGCCCACGAATTCCTCACGATCATCGAAGCGGCGAAGCGGTTGCGCAATCGCCCCGACATAACATTCCTCATGATCGGCGCCGGCCACCAGCATCCGCAGGTGTTGAAAATCGCGGCGAGACTGGGGCTTTGCAATATTATCTTCAAGCCGTTTCAGCCCGTCGCGGATCTGGCCGAAAGTCTGGGCGCGGCCGATGTGCATCTGGTCTCGCTTCTGCCGGAGCTGGAGCACTGCATCATACCGAGCAAGCTTTACGGCATCATGGCCGCCGGTCGTCCAACCATTTTCATTGGCGACCCGGATGGAGAAGTGTCGCGTATTCTTGCCTCGAAAGCGTGCGGCAGAAGCGTTCCGATCGGCTCGGACGCAATGCTTGCTGCCTATATCGAGAGGATGCAGGAACATCCCGCAGAATGCGCCTCCATGGGGCATTCTGCGCGGGAGTTGCAACGTGCGGAATACTCGCGCGAGAAGGCAGCCGACGCATGGTGTTCGCTTCTTGCGCGTCTCCAGCCGCGTGTCGACTGCAAACCAGGCGCCTGCAAAGAGCCATTGGCACGGGAGGAGACGGCATGACCGGCAAGATCGTCGTCAGTCACCTTGGTGCACGCATGCATTACGCCGTGCCGCGGATCCTCGCCTCGGCGGAAAGGCTGGCGCATTTCTATACGGATATCTGTGCGACAAAGGGTTGGCCTCGCATTGTCAACGCGGTTCCGCGCAGCTTGGCGCCCGCGTCGGTCAGGCGCCTTGCGGGGCGGCGCCCCGGTGGCATTCCAACGGAGCTGATCACCGTCTTTCCCGGCTTCGGCCTGCGGTCAGTATTACGCCATATGCGCGCCAGGGACGTCGTCGAACAGACATCCCATGCGGTCTGGGCCGGTTCGGTCTTTTCGAAAATGGTTGCCCGAAGCGGCTTTCACGATGCGGCAGGCCTTTATGTGTTCAGCGGCGACGCTCTCGAGCAGATATGCGCCGCAAAACAACAGGGAATGTGGACCGTAGTCGAGCAGATGATCGCGCCACGCGCGGTGGTCGAAGAATTGGTCGAACGAGAGAGACGGCGCTTTCCGCAATGGTCGGGTGCGGCCGGCAAAAACCCCCACGCTGAAATTTTCGCCGATCGCGAAAAGGCCGAGTGGGCGCTGGCGGACCTCATCCTTTGTCCATCCGAGTTCGTCCGCAAGCATGTGGTCGCACAAGGCGGCGACGCGAAGCGATGCGTTGTCGTGCCTTACGGGGTCGACGCGATCTGTAACGTCGATCGTGCTACGCGCATGCCCGGCCCGCTAAGGGTGCTGACCGTCGGCGAAGTCGGCCTCCGCAAGGGCTCGCCCTATGTCGCCGAGGCCGCAAGACTGGTCGGCAACAGGGCCGCGTTCAGGCTGGTGGGGCGCGTTACACCGCCGCCGGAGGTGTGCCGCGATATATCCCGCTGGGTGGAATTGAAAGGCCCGGTACCGCGCAGTCAGATGGCAGAGCAGTTCCGCTGGGCCGACGTCTTTCTGCTTCCGTCGTTGTGCGAAGGCTCCGCGACAGTCGTCTACGAGGCACTGGCTGCCGGTCTGCCGGTGATCACCACGGAAAACACCGGCAGCGTCGTGCGCAACTGCGCCGAAGGTTTCATCGTGCCGGCCGGCGATGCTCAGTCCATCGCGCAGGCGGTGGAGCAACTGGCCGTCAACGACGGACTGCGCGCCCTCATGTCCGCCAATGCCCTGAAGCGCGCGGCCGACTATACGGTCGAAGCCTATGGCAGGCGCTTGCTCTCGGTCCTGCCTCCCCTGAACCCGATTGGCCAGGGCGGCAAGGGGCAACCCGGCCGCCTGATTGCAACCCCGGCGGAACCCTAATGAAGATCGTCCACATCATTGCGTCCATCGACCCCGACAAGGGCGGGCTGCAAGCCGTTGCCATGCGAATTGCCGCCGCCCAGGCAGGGCTCGGTCTTGAGGTTCATGTCGTCAGCTACGGAAATCCGCAGATCGAACGGCAGGTCCGCGCCATCGGCGAAACGATCCCGGACTTCTCACGCATCCACTGGCACCTGCTGCCGGATGCCGGTCGATTGGAACGGCTCTTCAGTTTCGCCGGCAGACGGATGGTGCGCCAGGTTCTACGCGAGGCCTCCTTCATGCATATCCACGGCGTCTGGGAACCGTTTCTCGTGCATGCCTCGAAACTGGCAAGAACTGCCGGAATTCCCTACTGCGTCTGCCCTGCCGGCATGCTCGACCACTGGAGCCTTGCGCAAAAATCCCTGAAAAAGAGGATAGCGCTTCGCCTTTGCTATGGGCGGATGCTGAATGAAGCCGCCTATCTTCACATCCTCAATCACGACGAGGCGGCAGCCATCGCGCCACTCGAGCTGAAGGCGCGGACTCATATCATCCCGAACGGCGTGTTCACCGAAGAGTTCGCAACGCTTCCGCAAACGGGACGCTTCAAGCAGAAGATGTCGTTTGCCACCGACCGGCGCTATATCCTTTTTCTTTCCCGCCTGCACTTCAAGAAAGGTACGGATATACTGGCAACGGCCTTCGCCGCGATCTGCGGGATGCATTCGGATGTCGATCTCGTCGTCGCCGGCCCCGATGACGGTGCAGCGGGCGACTTCATGGCTCGGGTCGAGAAACTGGGCATCCGAGACAGGGTTCACATGATCGGCCCCATCCACGGTCCGGCCAAGATAGAGGCGATAGTCGATGCAGCCTGTTTTTGCCTGCCTAGTCGCCAGGAGGGCTTCAGCATGGCGATCACGGAGGCCCTGGCCTGCGGCACGCCCGTGGTCATCACCGACCAGTGCCACTTTCCCGAAGTGGGTGGTGCCGGTGCGGGGCTTATAGTCCGCGTCGATCCCGCAGAAGTGGCGAACGCCCTCAACGAGGTGCTCGAAAGTGCCGATCGCGCCCGGTCGATGGGCCGCAACGGACGCAGGCTCGTCATGGAAAACTACACGTGGCCGGCAATCGCCGGAGCGACGATACGCGGCTATCGCCTGAGCGCATGACGAGCGTCGGCGTCGCGCCCTCGCGATCTGACAGGTTTTGCCGGATTGCCGGCATAAACCGTCCAGGGCAGGAGAGATCGTGCCGCCACCCCCCTGGCAGCGAGAACGGCCCCTTCGCCGACAACAACGCCCGGACCGACAAACGCCTCTGCGGCAATCCAGGCATTGGCCTCGATGGTAATCGGCCTTGTCACCAGCGGAAACGCGCTATCCTCGATATCGTGGGATCCCGTGCAGAGATGCGACCGCTGGGACACGCTGGCAAATTCGCCGATCGTGATCGTGTCGATATTGTAGCAGATCACGCCCGGCCCCATGGACGAGAAGCGCGCCATCTTCAGATGTGCAGGCCACCAGATGATCGCCCTTGCATGAACAGTCGCGGTTGAATGAATGTCGGCCCCGAAAAGGCGCAGCAGAAATATACGCCACCGGCGCAAGGGCGGCGGCGTCCAGCCGGCAAGAAGGGACCACACGACCATCCAACACAGGCGCTTCAAACGAAAACGCAGCGCAAATGTCGGACCACCAAAGCGCGGCAGGTCAACGGTGGAATTGTCGAAAGAGGGATCCTTGTATCTGGAAAGCATCGGCTAGACACCTGTGCCGGAGGGAAGGGGAACCATGTGGCGGCGACGGTCGAGGCTGGCGGGAATGACGGCGAACATCATCACCGGCAGGGCGAACATGGCCATATGCACCCACACCATCAGAACCCAATCGGTTTGGTGGGAGATGGCATGCATCGAAGGGATGATGGACAGGACATAAACAAATTGCGCTGCGAACTCCCCTTCATTGGCTGTCACCCAGATACGTCGAACCAGATAAGCGAGAACGAAGAACTTGAAGGCCCCCAAATACCAGAAGGACTCGAACGCATCCGCCATTCCCGTTTCTGTCGTTCCCAGTATCGGGTTGTAGTCCCGTCCCCTTGAAGGGACGGGCAACATGAGGGATTGCTTCACCGCGACACCTACGAGCTGCGCCGGCACGAAGTTGAAGATCAGACGGTTCCAATGGAACTTGCCGTAATCGAATTCCAGGGAATTCGCCGTCTTGTGAATCCGCAACGTGGCGTTGCGCATCTCGTCGCCGCCATCCCTCAACACCTTTTCAAAATTCTCGACGACGTCGATGCGCATGATGTCGTCCAGCACCGGGGCCGAGTTCGCCTTGGTGATGGCCCGGTAATCGCCCATGCTGTTCATCGACAGTGTTCCGAGGATCACGGCACCAAGCACAAGCGTCCGCGGAATTGCCCACCGCCAGTAGAACCAAAAGGCCAGGGCGAAGATCATCACCAGCTCGATCGCCTCGGCCCGTTTCCCGGTAATCACGATACGGTCCAGATAGAAGCACAGATTGAAGATGACGAGGATGAGGGCCGGCCAGGAAAACCGCCGAACGATACACAAGGCGGCGATCGCAAGACCGTAACTTAAAAGCCGCGAGAAGAAGATATAGATGACGGGAACTCCGGTCATCTGCACCGCGATAGTAAGATCGCCAGGTAAACGACTGAGTTTGAAATAGAAATACGCACCCGCAAGCGACAGTAAGGCTGCAACGGTCAGGAGGCGGGTCTCGTCGAAATCTATGCGCAGGAACGAAAGCGGTCTTGCCTGGTCCCGCCATCCCCACCAGCACATGAAGAGGCACGCGAGCATGAACACAGCCGTGGTGGAGAAGGCGCCTGCGGGCAGAAACCTGTCCGTCGCCAGCGCGGGAACCTGGGGCAGGATGAAGGCGAAGGTGATGACACCGGTCAGGAAAGGAAACTCATAAACTCTCTGCGGTTTGAACAAGCCCCATCCAAGCAGCAGCAGCGTACAGGCGACAAGACCGAAGAGCAGAAGCATATTCATTTCGGCAAACCACCAGGCATCGGAAGGATGACGGCAGCCTGCGCCGAGCCGACGCCGAAGACATAGGCGCGAAGGTCGTAGAGAACCACCTTGGCATATTCCTTGACGATCTGAACACCGTCCGCATCGTGCGCGAGCTTCCAGTAGGAAATGCTGCGTTCCGCCGGCAGCGAAAGCCATTCCACCTCGGGCATGAGTGACCGGAACCGTTTGACGGCACGACCCGAATGAAACCAGCTTGTAGTCAGGATAGCCCTTGTGACGCTCATGTGCCGAATGATCGGCTCCGAGAAGCTGGCATTCTCCCATGTGCTGGACGATCGGCATTCCGTTGTGATCACGGATGTCGGGACACCTTTTGAAACCAGGATGTCCCGGATATGCCCACAGTCGCCGTGGCCCGTGACGATGATCGCGGGCGCCTTTCCCTGCCGCCACAGCGCCGCTGCACGCGCAGCGCGCGGCGGGCCATTGCCCCCAAGGACGACGATCACATCAGCCTGGGCCGGGTCGTCACGCTTTACCAGCAGGACTTCGGCGAGCAATAGCGCCGCTCCATAGGCCCCGAGGCCGACGACGGCAAGAAACCCAAACAATGCGGAGATCAATGCCGTTCGCCAGCCTGCACCGGAATGTCTGGTCATTTCGGCTTGAGGATCGTCACGCTTGCCCATCATGAACCTATTCATCCTTCAGCAACGATGCCGAGGCGCTTGGCCCGTAGGTTTTCAACGGCAGGGAGCCCGTCGTGTTCGAGGCGCCGATGCCGCGGACAGGGACGACCCGACGGTGATGAAGGAGGCGCGACGCGACGCCGGTGGCAACGAGAACGAATATCGTGTGTAGGCTGATGGGGATGAGCAGACCGAGCGCCATGACCTCACCGCTCATACTGCTTCGTATTCCGATATAGCCGACCGCTCCGCAGATCGCTGACGCGACAAGCAGTACATTGGTTGTTGCCGCAGGACTGAAGCCGTAATCGAGCAAAAGATGGTGCAGGTGCCAACGGTCTGCGGACATCGGACTGCGCCCAGCCGTCAACCGCCGGGCGATCAGGCTGAGCGTATCGGTAACGGGCAGTATGACGACCCACAACAGTGCCGGAAAGGTCACCGCGATGCTCTGCGTCGAAAGCAGAATGATCATGTAGGCGATCGTTGCCCCCAGGGCCGTACTTCCCGCATCACCGAGAAAAATGCTCGCGCGGACACGCCAGGGGCTTCGCATATTGAAGATCAGGAAACCGCACACGGACATCGCCAGCACAAGCAGCGGCGTAACGAGCTCGGTCATGTCGGCGAAATTCGCCACGAGCATGAGCCAGACGATGGCGACGAGCGCGGTGCCTCCGGCAAGCCCGTCCACACCGTCAACCATGTTCCATGAATTGACGAGCCCCGTGACGAAGAGAACTCCAACGACGAAGAACAGCGGCAGGAAAAGATGCGCGCTGGCGGAGAAAAGCGCGCCGACGGAGAGGGCTTCGATATCTGTGCCGCCAATCAGCGCCACCGACATTGCCAATTGCATCAGAAGCCGGCCGCCGGCCGGCAGCGGTCGTCGGTCGTCCACAATTCCGAGCGACAGGATGATCAGCAAGGCCAGCCAGAAATTGAGCCCCAAGACCTGCCATTCCTGGCCGGCAAAGCTGGACAGGGCGAAAGCCGCAAACACAGCCATTCCACCGCATAGGGGAACCACGCCCTTGTGGCGTTTCCGGATGGCATCTGGACGGTCGACCAGGCCAAAGGTGATCGTGAGCTGCCGCAGGACAACAACCAGCGAGATACTGAGAATGAACGTGGCGATAGCGTCGATGACGAATCCGGGCATGGCGCCCCCCATGAAGCATCAGGGTTTATTGAAGCCGACATGTCGGCCGATACGATCGTAGAAAGCCTCGCCCCCGAAGGGTATGCGGGCAAAGGGAGTAGTACCCTCCACCATCGGAATAGGGTGTGGCGGAAACTACCCCTACGATGGGACGCCGATAAACCATGGCTCAAGCGCCGGGGCAGCAACGCCGCGGCGCCGTGCCTTGCCGCTAAAGTCGTTCCCGCACGACACGCAGCCAGTTCTTGATGGGAAGCGGCACATAGGTTCTCAAGCCAGGACGCAGCCCTGCCGGCACGGACCACTCGTCGATGCCGAGAGGCGGGGCAAGCGTCGGCGGCTTCATCGCGATCGCCGATATCACCAGATGGTAGTCCCGTGCCATTGTCGCGACGCTGTAGCGCTGATGCACGGTCGCCGCAGCCGAGGACGACATGCGTTCGAGAAGCCCGCGGTCGTGACAAAGACGCAGGATTGCGTTTGCGGCCTCCGTATAATTGCCGACGGGAAACAGAACCCCAGAGGCGCCGTCCTCGACAAGTCCGTCTGTCACGCCGCGAATCCGCGAGGCCACCGGAACACAGCCGGCCGCCATCGCCTCGATGAGTGTCATGGGCAGCCCTTCGAACCGCGATGGCATGACAAGAACGTCGTGCTCCCGCATGATCGACGGGATTGCCTGCGGCGCGACGGCACCCAGATACGTCACCTGTTTACGCGACAGGCGATGCTTGAGACGACCCATGTCGGGTCCATCGCCGACAATGGTCATCTCCACCGTGTCCGGCAGGCAGTCCAGGATTTCCCGAAGCCAGAGCACACCTTTGGAAGCATCCTCTATGCGACCGACAAACAGCAGACGCAGTTTCGCCTCCGGCTCTCTTCCAGGGCGGCTGCCGCCGGCAAAAAGCGCCGTGTCGACAGCATTCGCAATCGTGTACGTGCGCTCCGGAGCGAACCCGTAGCGTTCGACAAGATCGGCGCGGCATCGTTCGGAAACGCCGACGGTTGCATGGGCGTAATCGCGGATCGAACGTGCAGCGGCATAAGTGCCGGGCGTGATGTTGTGGACGACCATGACGCGCAGGATATGTTCCGGCAGGTAGCGGGCTATGTTCGTCTGCAGCCTGTCGCCAAGGACATTGATGAAGACCCCGTCGAAACCGCCTGCCCGGATGGCATCCACCATCCGCATGGCACAGGCCTGCTCCGTCAGCCCGGTCGGCAGGCGCAGTAAATGCCCGAATGCAGCCTCATCCTGAAGGACCGGCGACAGGATGGCTTGCTCATCGCAGCAGCCCAACCAGTCGACATCGATCCCCTGTTCGGCCAGGCCACGACGAAGGCTTTTGAACACGGCATAGGTGCCGCCGATGTGGGGGAGAACGAAATAGGCAAACTTCATCCAGCACGTCTCCTGCCCAAGAACTCCTAATATGCCATTACACTAATTCATGAAAAGCGCGGCGATAGTCGTCAGCTCGGCCATGCCGCACCTGCCTTAGGCTAGGTCATCCCGGATACCTATCCATCTGGCGTATGGCCATGGCCGAAGGATCATATGTCCGCCCCGGCCGAAATGGGTATCAATCCTCGTCATCTGTCGATTGAAGCCCACAAACCAGGGATATCCGATGAAAATAGCGCTCCTCGGACAGTTCGGTTCTGGCAATACCGGTAACGACGGATCGCTCGAGGCTATGCTTCTCTACCTGCGTCGCTGGCAACCCGAGGCGGAGTTATTATGCATCTGCCCCAACCCGATGCTCGTTGCAGACCGGTACAAGATACGCACACTCGGCGTCGGCGGTCCGGTTCTCACGTCGCCATGGGCCAAGGCGATCAACCGGCTGTTGCTCAAGCTGCCGCGTCGTCTTGCATCGCTTTTGATCGCGATTGCGCAAATGAGCTGCATCGACGTGATGATCATTCCCGGCACCGGCATATTGGATGATTTCCAGGAAGGTGCATTCGGATGGCCTTTCGTGATCTTCTGCTGGTGCCTTGTCGCCCGGCTTTGCCGAACCAGGATCGCCTTCGTCAATATCGGCGCCGGGCCGATAGAAGGCAGGCTGAGCCGCTGGTTTCTCAAGTCGGCGGCAAAGATGGCGTCCTACCGATCGTATCGCGACGACTATTCATTGGAGTTCATGCGCGAGCTTGGGATGAATGTAGCGGGCGATCGCCGCTATCCCGACATCGCCTTCACGCTTCCGGCGCCGGACCTGAGGGGCAGGTGCGCCACGCATGAAAGGCTGCGGATAGCTGTCGGCATCATGTACTACCGGGGATGGCGGGCGAAAACCCCGCGACAAAAATGGATTTACGACACCTATATCGAAAAGATCTCCACCTTCATAGCGTGGTTACTGGAGAAGGATTGCAACGTCAGCCTCCTGCTGGGAGATGCAGCCGACCAGAAGGCACGCGACGATATTGTAAACCGGCTTGCAACGCTCGTAACCAAGCAGCGCCTTCTGCAAATCGAGACGTCTCTGGGAAAATCCCTCCACGAGATCATGGAGCAGCTGGCCGACGTCGATCTCGCCGTCGTCTCCAGATACCATAACCTCGTGTGCGCTCTGAAACTGGGGCGGCCGACCGTATCGATCGGCTACGCACGAAAAAACGACGAGCTGATGCGGGCGTTCAATCAGGAGAAATACTGCCTGCATATCGAGGAATTCGACGTTCGGCAGCTGAAGTCCCTGTTCGAAGAAATGCTGGTCGACCGCCAGAAAATTGAAGCCAAGGTCGAAAAGACCAATGCGAGCTGGCGCAAGCAGTTCATTCGACAACATCTGAGAGCCCAGTCCCTGCTGCCGCAGGCCTCTCTCAGGCCCGCTTCAGCCAGACGGCGGGCCTGAACGACGTCCCCTCCGACACCTCTGGCGCGGCAGGGTCGCGCCAGAGGATTTTCGCAATAGCAGCTATCGGAACCAACCATGAGAAACGCCCGCCGAGCATTCTTCATCTCATCGATCGAACAGTATCTGGCGATGGCGATCAATGTGTCGGTCCTGGCCGTGATGGCACGCATCCTTACGCCCGACGCCATAGGTCATGCGGTGACCGGCATCAGCCTCGGTGCGATTTTCCTTTCCCTGCGCGAGTTCGTGACGCCGGAATTCCTGATCCAGAAGACGGAAATAGGGATCGACGATCTGCGATCATCCTTCACCGCACTTCTCGTGGTGACGACGGTCGCCGGAACCGGGATCATGCTCCTGTCGGAACTGGCGGCCGGCTTTTACGACACACCGGAAATGCCGCGTTTCATGGCACTGATCGTGATCGCGGCCTTTGCCGACATCATATCCCAGCCGATCGTCGCGGTTCTTCGCCGGAACATGGCCTTTGGCATACTTACCAACATAAGGACATTGGCGCTGCTGGTTTCCGCCGCCACCACCATCGTCATGGCTGAACTCGGCTTCGGTTGGCTCAGTTATGGATGGGGCGTTCTGGCGAACTCCGTCACGCTCGCGATCCTGTCCGCGCTGGTGGCGCCGTATTCGCTGGTCGAGATGTGTCGTCCAAGCATGACCTCGAGAAAGGCGATCCTTGATTTCGGCATATTCAAGGGGGCGTCCCAGGCGGTGGATCGCATATACGAGAACGTGCCCCAACTTATCCTTGGCAAGATGATCTCGATGACATCCGTAGGGCTCTATAATCGCGCCAATACCGTTTGCGGAATTCCCGATCGGATCGTTATGTCCGCCTTCTACGGCATGGCATTTCCCACACTCGCTGCAAGCGTGCGAGAGGGCGGCAATATCAAGCAGGCCTATCTCAAGGTCCTGAGCTATCTCTCGGTCATCTATCTTCCCGGCGTACTGATGATCGCGGTCACCGCGGATCCGATCGTCTATATCATTCTGGGAAGCCAGTGGCACGAAGCCGTGCTGCTGGTCAGGATCATGTCGGCTGCGGCCATATTCTGGTTCGCCGTCATTGTAACCAACCCGCTGCTGCTCGCGCTCGGCCATAACCGGGATGCCTTCCTTTCCGGTCTCTATTCGCGATCGGCAGCCGCTGTTGCCCTGTGCACCGCAAGCATGCACGGCATCGTCGCCATGGCTATCAGCCAGTTCGTCTCACTGCCGATACAGATGGTGATAGCCCTGTACTTCGCCAGAAAACATTTGCGTTTCAGCCTCGCGGAACTGTCCGCGGCGGTATGCCCCAGCATACTGGTAACGCTTATGACGCTTGTCGGCCCGCTTACCATTTTGGCCGCCGGCAACTGGCAGACCGCAATGAGCCTGGAGAGGTTCGGCCTCACGCTGGGTTCGGCCGTGCTTGGCTGGCTCGTCGGTCTTGCCGTCGCCGATCATCCGTTCCTCTCGGAGGTGATGTGGCTGTGGAAAGCGGTCGCCAAAGTACCGGGATGGCTGCGCCGACGACTGATTACGCGCGAGGTCTGATCCATGCCCAGCGTCGATGTCATCGTCCCCAACTACAATTACGGGCGCTATCTGAAAGCCTGTGTCGAAAGCATTCTCGACCAGGCATCTGTAACGGTCCGCGTTCTTATCATCGACAATGCTTCCAGCGACGACAGCGCCGATATCGCTCGCTCGCTCGCTGCCGACCCGCGCGTGGAGCTCATTCTGCGCGATCAGAATCTCGGCACACATGCCTCTTTCAATCAGGGCATAGACTGGGCGGAAGCGGATTATTTCCTGCTGATGTTTTCCGATGATTTTCTCGTCCCTGGTGCGCTCAAGCGCGCCGTGGAGATCATGGAAACGGACAGCCGGATCGCCTTCACCTATGGACGCGATATCCCGCTCAAGGGAGACGCTGCCATCCCTGAGATTGCCCCCCAAGCCGACCCCAGCCCTTATCGGCTGCATGAGAGCGATGCCTTCATCCGCCGCTTCTGCCGTCTGGGCGTATTCCAGATACCGGGACCGTCCATTATCGTCAGAACGAGCGTCCAGAAAAGCGTCGGCCATTACCGTCCGGAACTGCCGCATAGCGACGACTACGAAATATGGCTACGCTTGGCGATGCATGGACCTGTCGCGGAGCTCGACTGCATCCAGGCGGGCATCAGATCACACGATTCCAATCGCTCGACCGAGCTCTGGGCGCACCAGATCCAGCATATCCTTCACACAGATGCCGCCGCAAAAAGCTTTTTCAGACACGAAGGAAGCGGCATGGCCGACAGCAAAGGCCTCCGACGCCTGGCACGCAGAGGGATCGCCAACCGCGCCTACTGGTCAGGCGTATCGCATCTCTTACGGCGCAACCGCGAGGCTTGGGATCTGTTCCGGCTGGCATTCAGCATCCGGCCGATAACAGCCATCATGCCGCCCGTCAGCTATCTTCTCAACCGGCCTGATACGTCTCGGCGCTTGCTTTCACTGTTAAAGGGCTGGACACGCCGGGCTCGATAAAACGGCCAAAATGCCTGAACCGAACGAGCGTCTGACAAGCGGCACCAAGAAGGGCAGCCTCGGTAAATCGGCTCCCTTTTCATGTCGTCTGCAACATTATCCGAACGGAGCAGCCTTATTTCCAATGAAATCTCATGGCCACGACAATTGATATGAAAACACAAACCGGAAGCGGAAGAGCCCCTATACCCCATCACGAAGAGCGTAGTTATTCTTATGCCTGACGTCCATCTACAACGGTTTGGCCGGAGCGTTTCTACAGCCCATGAGAATCGATGTATAGCATCCGATAAAATCGGAAAAACTACTTATTCAAAACTGTCAATTTGATGTTTGATTAAATCAACAAGTTCGTATAAGTTGCAATGGCGTTAAATTTCTCCGATTTACTGTATCAATGTGATTTCTGCGTGCGACTGCATGATTTGTATGTAAGTTTCAACTGAAATATAGTCTCGCACTCACATTAAAATACATTACTCGCACTCACATCGCAGAGATCTCATTAACGATCGAGAGATTGATCGGCGCTTATCGGGAAGCGTGATAGTGGGGGAAAGCATGTCAACAGTTGCTCCTGTTTATGAAAATGCGTCTAGAATTCCAAGGATAGGCATTGGTGCAAGCGCCCGGCCTTCTGACAAGGCGGCCGGCCCGCTCAACGACTTCCGCAGGCTGGCCATAATTGATGACCGCGCCCTGGATCGTGAATGCCTCGGGCAAAGTCTCGTGGCCCACGGATTGGACATGAGCGTGGATTTCTTCTCGTCTCTGGCCGGGTGGAGAAAATCTTCGGCACCTTGCTATGCAGGCATCCTCATCAATCTTGGCAGGGGCGACTTCTCAAGCGATCACTTCATCTCAGATCTGCGGCAGGTTATCCAGGATTTTCCGGCTTTGCCTGTCATCATCCTCGCCGAAAATCGCGACATTCGGCAGGTCATGCGCGCATTCGAAGTCGGCGTGCACGGCTACATCTCGTCGGGCATCGGCCTCAACGTATGTGTGGGCGCCATATCCTTGGCTCTCGCGGGCGGGGCATTCATTTCAGCGGAAAACCTGACGGATCTTCGCCAACTTCTGGTCGTCGCAGAAACGAAAGAGCGGCGGCGGGCTGCGTTGTTCACGCAAAGGGAAACCGCGGTCATAGACGCTCTGACGCGCGGCAAGCCGAACAAGATCATCGCCTATGAACTCAATCTGTGCGAGAGCACCGTCAAGGTCCATATCCGCAACATCATGAAGAAACTGAATGCCCGAAACAGGACCGAGGTCATCTTCAAGGTGTCCGACCTGCTCAGTCATTAAGAGCACGCCGATAAGGCGAGCATGGCTCGAACAGCCTGCGCCTTGATAAGCCCGATCATCGATCGGGTAGGGGGCGCATGATCCTGAATGACGGCCTGCGTAATCCGCCGCAGTGGGCGAGAACGTTTTGAGCGCCTAAGCCTTTTGGCCAGTATCCGCTACGAAAAGCCGAATAAGTCCTGTTCGTTGGACGCGGTAACCTTGTGCCAATCCGATCGGCAAGCGGGGTTCTTTCAATGGAACAACTCATTACGAAGTTTGACACCTCAAATCGTCTCCGCGATCGCGCCTCGGAGATCATTCCGGGCGGAGCGCACACTTATGCCAAGGGCGATGATCAGTATCCGGTACTGTCACCGGGCTTCATAAGCCGCGGCCACGGCTGCCATGTCTGGGATGTCGACGGCAACGAATATATCGAATATGGCATGGGCAACCGTGCCGTCGGTCTGGGGCATGCCTATGCCGAGGTTGTCGATGCCGTACGCACCGAGCTGAATAACGGCTGCAACTTCACCCGTCCGTCTAAATTGGAGATAGACTGCGCAGCGACCTTTCTGGACATGGTTACCGGTGCGGACATGGTCAAATTCTGCAAGGACGGATCCGACGCCACATCCGGTGCAATCAGGCTTGCAAGAGCCGTGACGGGCCGCGATTACATCGCCTGCTGCAGTGATCATCCCTTCTTTTCAACCGACGACTGGTTCATCGGCACCACGCCGATGAATGCCGGCATACCCGCCTCGGTGAGAGAACTCACGCTCGGCTTCAGATACAACGATCTGGAAAGTGCGGAGGAGCTGTTTCGCCGCCACCCATCCGGGATCGCGGCGGTCATTCTCGAACCGTCACGCGGAGATCCGCCCATCGACCGCTTCCTGCACAGACTTCAGGATCTTTGCCACCGGCATGGCGCCCTTTTCATTCTCGACGAAATGATCACCGGCTTCCGCTGGAGTGAAGGCGGAGCTCAGAAAACATATGACATCGTTCCCGATCTATCCTGCTTCGGCAAGGCGCTGGGAAACGGCATTTCCGTATCGGCACTGGCGGGAAGACGCGAGTTTATGGAACTGGGCGGCCTGCGACAAACGTCGGCGCCGCGCGTGTTCCTGCTGTCGACCACCCATGGAGCGGAAACCCATTGCATGGCGGCGGCAATCGCGACGATGCAGGTCTACAGGAATGAGCCGGTCATGGAGCACCTGCATCGCCAGGGCCGCGCCTTGGCATCTGCGATCAACAGTCTCGCTGCCACCCACGGCGTCGACCAACACTTCAAGGTTCAAGGGCATCCCGCCTGCCTGACCTATGCAACGCTGGATGAGGAACGGAAACCGTCGCAGCTGTTCCGCTCCCTCTTCCTTCAGGAAATGATCCGGCGGGGCATACTCGCCCCATCCTTCGTCGTCAGCTATGCCCATGGGGACGAAGATGTGGCGAGAACACTCGATGCCGTCGACGCCGTTCTGCCGATCTACAGGCAGGCGCTGGAGAACGGCGTGGAAAGCCTGCTGGTCGGCCGCCCCTCCGATGTCGTGTTTCGACAGTTCAACCGCCCGGCACAGTCACCGGAGGCAAGGGGTAGCGCAGCGACAACGCGGCGCGAGGCACCTCTTCATCCCAAAGCATTAGAACCATCGTTGGATTAGGCCTTACGCATAGGGGCACCCACCGCTTGTCGCATTCGGACCGTGGCGGACAAGGCGGTAGAGTGACTCCAGACAGAAGGCGATTTTCAACGGAAAAGGCGTGGGAGGCACGGCAATGAAGGTTCTGGTCACAGGTCATCGCGGCTATATCGGTTCGGTCATGGTGCCTTTGCTCCAAGCCGCGGGCCATGAGGTTTCCGGCTACGATATAGAACTGTATCATCGCTGCGCCTATCGCCCCGGCGGGGCACTGCCTCAGGTGCCAGGTGTCTGCAAAGATGTGCGTGACGTCACGCCGGCCGATCTCGATGGCTTCGATGCGGTCATTCACCTCGCGGCTCTCTCCAATGATCCGCTGAGCAACCTCAATCCCGAAATCACCTATGCCATCAACCACAAGGGAAGCGTGAGAATGGCGGCAGCAGCGAAGGCGGCTGGCATCAAGCGCTTCCTGTTCGCCTCATCCTGCAGCAATTATGGCGCCGCCGGAGATGGCTATGTCGATGAGAGCGCCGAATTGAAGCCAGTTTCGGCCTACGGGATATCCAAGGTTCTCGCGGAGCGTGACATCGCCCCGCTCGCCGACGCGAATTTCTGCCCCGTTTATCTGCGTCCGGCGACTGCCTATGGGCTATCGCCTATGCTGCGTTTCGATATCGTGCTCAACAATCTCACGGCCTGGGCGGTCACAAGAGCGCAAGTCCTGCTCAAATCCGACGGGACGCCGTGGCGCCCGATCGTGCATATCGAGGATATTTCCCGCGCGTTCCTTGCTGCCCTTGAGGCCCCCGCTGACAGTGTCCGAAATCAGGCATTCAACGTCGGCCGCAACGAGCATAATTACCAGATACGCGAAATTGCCGAGATCGTGGCCGCAACAGTACCTGGATGCACGTTGCAATATACGAGTGACAGTGGCCCTGATACGCGGTCCTATCGCGTCGATTTCAGCAAGATAACGCAGGTTATGCCGGCCTTCCAGCCGACATGGACGGTCACCGCCGGCGCGGCGCAGCTATACCGCGCCTATGCGGATGCGGGCCTCACACCTGAAGAATTCGAAGGACCGCGATACCAGCGCATAGGCCAGCTGCAGAAGTTGATCGCCGACGGCGAACTGGATCTCGACCTGCGCCGTCCACCCCGCATCCCGCGGCCCATCCCTATCGACCTGCCGGTTGCCGTGTGATTTGGCGACGATGACAGGCATCGCCCGGCAGCAACACCACTCCACGGACAAAGGCGAGATCGATCCTGATATCGGGCAGCAGATCTATGCGCTTGCCTGCCGCATTTTCCCGATCTGCCGAAGCATAACCGGCAAGGGCGTCCGCGATACGATCGACATCCTTGCCGACCATATCGATATTCAACGTAACGAGGTCGCGAGCGGCACAAGGGTCTTCGGCTGGGTGATCCCGGACGAATGGACGGTGCGTGCTGCCTATGTGAAGGATCGCGCCGGCCGCAAGGTGATAGACTTCACTGCCTGCAATCTTCACCTCTTGAACTACAGCACCCCGCTACGTCGCGTCATGTCCTTGTCGGAGCTCAAGGATCATATCCACACACTGCCATCCCGGCCCGATGTCATCCCCTACAAGACAGCTTACTATACGGATTCCTGGGGCTTCTGCATGGCCCACCGCGAGTTCGAAAAGCTCGCGGAAGGTCCTTACGAGGTGCTCATCGACACCGAAAAACGGCCTGGGCACCTCTCCTATGGTGAATACCTGCATGTCGGCGAAAGCAGCAAGGAAGTATTGCTATACGCCCATATCTGCCACCCTTCACTGGCCAACGACAACTGCTCTGGCCTGGCATTGCTGACATGTCTCGCCGCGCGGATGAAATCGATGCGGACGCGCTACAGCTATCGTTTCGTCTTCGCCCCCGGCACGATCGGCTCGCTTACCTGGTTATCGCGCAACGAACACCGGCTCGCGGATATGGTTGCCGGCCTTGTCGTATCCTGCATTGGAGATGGCGGCGGGCCGAACTACAAACGCAGCCGCCGGGGCAATTCGCTGATCGATCGCATCGCCGCCTGCGTTCGCCTGGATAGCGAGCAACGCGGGCTCAACATGGCCGACTTCAGCCCCTATGGCTACGATGAACGGCAATTCTGCTCACCCGGTTTCGATCTTCCGGTCGGCCTTCTGCAGAGAAGTTCTTTCGGCACTTTTCCCGAATATCATACATCTGCCGACAATCTCGACTTCATCGAGCCACAGCATCTGGGGGCGTCCTTCCAGCTTGTCATGGATATGATCGCCGCGCTCGAAGGCAATTGGACGCCGCTGAACCTGTCGCCAAAAGGCGAGCCGCAGCTGAGCCGATACGGCCTCGTCTCGACGATCGGCGGACACAGACAAAGCAGCGATCACATGATGGCCTTCCTGTGGACGCTGAACCTTGCGGATGGACAAAACTCCCTGCTCGACATCGCCGAGAGATCCGGCATGCCGTTTGCCGAAATTGCCGGGGCTGCGCAGGCATTGCTTGAGGCAGGCCTCGTTTCAAACCTCGGTTTCCTGGAGAAATGATGCCGCACTGGGCTGCAAGGCCTCCCAGCCGAGATCGCGCGCGGAGATAGCAGCCGGTGCTTCGGGCCATGCGATGCCGATTGCCGGATCGTCGAAGCGGATGCCGCACGCACTGTGCGCAGCATAGGGTTCGGAGATCAGGTAGCAGACGGCAGCGTCGTCCGTGAGAGACTGAAAGCCGTGTGCAAAGCCTTTCGGAATATAAAGCTGCGTTCCGTCTTCATGGGAAAGCGGCACAGCGATCCACCGCAGATAGGTCGGTGAATTCGGCCTGATATCGACAGCAACGTCCAGTATGGCGCCCCTGACACAGGAGACCAGCTTTACCTCTTGATGTGGCGGCCTCTGGTAATGCAGGCCGCGCACCGTATGTTTCGTGGCGGAAACGGACAAGCTGTGCTGGCTGAAACGGCTGCACAGCCCTCGCTCGGTAAACTCCTGCACACAGAATGTCCGCTCGAATGTTCCGCGGTTATCGCTTTGCCTTTCGGGTCTGATGACCCACACACCGTCGAGCTCTGTTGGTTTGAAAAACATCAGCACCCCTTCAATACTTCGTCGGATCCGCAAGCTGATCTCAAGATAACAGAAATACAGTAACGCCGTTAAATTGGCTCATCAGCCTTTACAGGGTCAGGATCGGCTGATCTTCAGGCAATATTCTAAGCATTAAGGGGAAGCAAAGGGCGCGTCACTGCAAAGAAACTCATAAAACTACCTCTTATGGATGATGAACGCCCACGGAAGACGGGGTCCAATCTGTACCGCTGTCGTATAAGATCAAATTCAGTTCAGCTGAGACGGGCCATCATTTCTTGTAAGTCGGGGGCGGTTGATATGAATGACGAAGCGAGCATTTCTTTGAGGCGCGATGCCGCAAGGAGAGTGGAAATATGCAGGCTCTGTGGCGGCCCTCTTGAGCACACATTCGTAAATCTCGGCATGTCACCGCCATGCGAAAGCTTCGTGCCCGCCGCTGAGATAAACAGCCCTGAGACCTATTACCCACTTCATACGTTCGTTTGCGGCGAATGCTTTCTCGTCCAGCTTCCGGAACATGTCGCGCCGGAGAGCATTTTCGAGGAATATGCCTACTTCTCGTCCTATTCCGACAGCTGGGTTGCTCACGCCAAAGCCTATTGCGAGAGCGTCCTGCAGCGCTTCAGCCTTGGTCACGACAACCTCATCGTCGAGATCGCAAGCAATGACGGATATCTGCTGCAGCATTTTCTCGGCAGGGACGTTGCCATTCTGGGGATCGAACCCGCCGCCAATGTTGCACGCGCTGCGGTCGAGAAGGGAATTCCGACGCGAACCGACTTCTTCGGAACACCCCTGGCGAAGGAGTTGATTGCGGACGGAAAGCAGGCCGACCTGATCATCGGAAACAATGTCCTCGCCCAGGTTCCAGATCTCAACGATTTCGTCGCGGGAATGAAGTTGCTGCTTGCGCCATCGGGCGTGATCACGCTGGAATTTCCGCATATCGAAAAGCTCATCGCCGAGCGCCAGTTCGATACGATCTACCACGAGCACTACTCATATTTCTCCATGATCACGATCGAGACGATGGCGGCACGCCATGGCCTGATGGTTTTCGATGTCGAGGAACTGTCGACACATGGCGGCTCACTGCGGGTCTATCTCACCCACGAAGGCGGCGTTCATCTGCGCAATGCACGGGTGACTGCCCTGCTGGAGCGGGAAAGGCAGGCGGGGCTTGACGCGCTTGACACCTACGAAGCGTTTTCTCTCGCGGTCCAGGCGACGAAGCGCTCGCTCCTGTCATTCCTCATCCGCCTCAAGGACACGCAGAAGTCCATCTGCGCCTACGGTGCGCCGGGCAAGGGCAATACGCTGCTGAATTATTGTGGGATTGGCACCGATTTCATCGATTTCGCGGTGGACCGCAACCCCTACAAACACGGCCGGTTCACCCCCGGCATGCACATTCCCATCATGCCGGTCGACGAGATCCGGCGCGCGCGCCCGGACTACGTCCTGATCCTGCCCTGGAACCTCAAGACCGAGATTGTCCAGCAGATGAAGGATATCGCCGAATGGGGCGGCAAGTTCATCGTTCCAATTCCCGAGGTCGCGATCATCGATCCGAAGGAGGTCATGCAATGAAAGTCGTTCTGTTCTGCGGCGGCCGCGGCACGCGCATCAGGGAATATTCAGACTCGGTTCCCAAACCGCTCATCCCGTTGGGCGGTCAGCCGATCATGCGACACGTCATGCAATACTATGCCAGCTTCGGCCATGACGAATTCATCCTGTGCCTCGGCTACAAGGCGAATGTCGTCAAGGATTTCTTCCTCAACAGCCGTCCGGAGACCTATGGCGATTGCGTCATTTCAGGCTCGGGACGCGTGGAAATGCTGGAGGATCTGCCGCGTGACTGGCGCGTGTCGCTGATCGACACGGGCATCTGGCGCAATATCGGCGAGCGACTGTGGGCGGTGCGCAAATATGTCGAGGGAGAGGATATATTCCTCGCCAACTACAGTGACGGCCTGACGGATGCGGATCTCGACGACATGGTCGAGCGTTTTCGGAAAAGCGACAAGCTGGCCTGCTTCCTGGCTGTAAAACCGCCACTGACCTACCACCTCGCCGACATCGACACGGATGGCCGGGTACGGGAGTTCCGCTCTTCGGAAAACTCCGAGATGCGCATCAATGGCGGTTTCTTCCTGATGCGCCCGGAAATCTTCGACTACATGCAGGAAGGGGAGGAACTCGTACTCGAGCCTTTCACACGGCTGATCGCCGAGAACAAGCTGATGGCCTACACGTATGACGGCTTCTGGCGATCCATGGACACGATGCGCGACTGGCAGAGCCTTGAGGCCATGGTCGAACGCGGCGACATGCCGTGGATCAACCAACGTGCGCCGGGCACCGGCGGCACCAGCATGGCGGTGCAGCTTCCATGATGAAGATATCCCTGGCCTCTCCCGGCGATCGCCTGTCAGTGCTCTGCCTCGGTGCGCATTCCGACGACATAGAAATCGGTGCCGGGGGCGCAATCCTCAGCCTTATCGAGGCTGGGATCACGCTTGATGTCTGTTGGTGTGTGCTGAGCGCCGGAAACGAACGCGCCGTCGAAGCACGGAACTCGGCGCAGGCATTTCTCGCGAACACTGCCTCGTATTCCGTTGAACTGGGATCGTTTCAGGACAGCTATTTCCCCAGTCAAACCACGGAGATCAAGCACTGGCTGCTTTGTCTGCGCGACCGGATCGCGCCTGACGTCATCTTCACCCACAGCCGCGACGACGCACACCAGGACCACAGGGAAATCAATAGGTTAACAAGCAATATCTTTCGTGACCACCTGATCATGGAATACGAAATACCAAAGTGGGATGGCGACCTGGAACGCCGCAACACGTACGTTCCATTGAGCGAGGGGGCACTGGATACGAAGGTGGCCCTGCTGCTCGAGCATTTCGGCAGCCAGCGCTCAAAGGATTGGTTCGATGCGGATACGTTCCGCGGTCTCGCCCGACTGAGGGGAATGGAATGCCGTGCGCCAACACGTTTTGCGGAAGCTTTCACGGTTAGGAAGCTTCTGCTCGCCTGAATACCAGGATCAGCAGTCGGATAGTTTCAGGCCGTTAACTGGAGACTGAATTCGAGACATAGTGCAGGAGTGGATCGCAATGTTTCACCACGACGATGAAACCCTTCAACCGGCCGAATTCGGCCCCGTTTATCACGCGGACGGTGGATATATCGCACTGATCGACAGCAGGACGCTTGAGCGGGAGTGCCTGGCACACAGCCTTAATTTCCACCACATCCGCCACAGGATTTTGACATTCTCACAGTTGGGCGAACTGGAGCAATCCAGGCCAACAGTCGGCGTACCTTCGGCGGTTGTTTTCAACACCGGGAATAATTTAGGTCCGGACATCAGTGACAAGATCTCGGAGATCGTGGCAGCCATGGCGCCTGCACCTGTCGTGGTGCTGTCGGATGATGAGGACATAAACACAGTTCTCGACATCATCGGTCTCGGCGTCAGGGGATATATTCCGAGCTCGGTCAGCATCGACATCTGCATACATGCCATCAATTTCGCCATCGCCGGTGGCCGTTTCATCCCGGCCAGCAGCCTTCTGAGTGCGCGCGGTGCCTTCGGGCTGCCGACACACAGTCCAATGCCCGCGCTCAGGCTGACGAGCCGACAGTCTGCAATTGCGGAAGCACTGCGATGCGGCAAGGCGAATAAGGCCATCGCTTCGGAACTGAACCTCTGCGAGAGCACGATAAAGGTGCACATTCGCAACATCATGAGGAAGCTCGGGGCTACGAACAGGACTGAAGTCGCGTGCAAAATGAGTGACATGGTGTGTGAACATTAGCCGAGCACGGCACGCACACGCTGCTTACGCCAGGAAATCCAATGATTCATTCGTCGTCATCAGCCGGAGAACAGGAGGGGCTTCCTCGCCTCATATTCATCTTGCGGGACCGCTGGCGGGCGATCGCGATCTGTATGGCCGTCGGCTTTGCCATCGCTGCGGCCGGCTATCTGAGCAGCCCCATCAGGTTCACGTCCGAGGTGATACTCGCCCTTGATGTGCGCAAGCTCCAGGCACTGCCGACGGAATCCGTCGTGTCGCCCCTGCCGCAGGAAAGTCCTGTCCTGCGCACCGAACTCGATATCATCAGCTCTCAGTCCATGGCCCAGCGCGTTCTCGACATATTGCAGAATGCCGAGGCGACCGGAGGGATGGACGCGACGGAAGCGAACGAAAGCTCGGACGCGAGCCGCGTCGAGAAGGACAGCCGCGCAAACGCCGGCCTTTCCGGCAGCGACAGCGCTGGCTACCGGGCTGGCGACCGGACGGAAATGGTTGAAGAGCTGATGAAGAATGTCCGCGTGATGAACGATGGGCGTTCCTACACGATCTACATCTCCTATTCCGCCAAGGACCCGGCTTATGCCGCGCTCGTCGCGAACACGTTCGGCGAAGCCTATATCGACTACCAGATCGATCTTCAGACGTCGGCCACCCGGCGCGTTGCCGAATGGCTTGGGGAACGGGTTGCCAACCTGCGGGTCAATCTGGAACAGTCCGAAAAGCAGGCGGTTGATTTTCGCAGCAAGGCCGGCCTCACCGACAATGGCGGCATCTCGTTGCAGGCCCAACGGCTCTCCGGCCTGAATATCGAGCTGACATCCCTCCAGGCAAAACTGGCCGGCTCGAAGGCGCGCCTTGCAACCGCGCTGGATGTTCAAGCCAGTGGAAACGGGCTCGGGCTCAATGAAGTTCTCTCATCGCCCAGCATACAATTGCTGCGCGCCGAGCAGGCGCGCGTCATTCGAGCGATCGAGGAAATCGACGAGAGCGGGGCGCGCATGAACCCCTTGTTACCGCAGCTTTCGTCCCAACTAGCCTCGCTTGGAAAACAGGTCAACCAAGAGATAACTCAGGTGATCTCGGCTCTGCGCAACGAGATCGAAATCAACGAAAAGCAGCAACAGCAGGTCGAGGCCAATTTGAAGGCGGTGCAGAGCGACATTGCCGAAAACACCCTGGCAGCAGTGCAATCCGCTCAGCTCGATAGGGAAACGACGGCGAACCGATCGATCTACGAGACCTATCTGACGCGCTATAAGCAGACGATCGAACAGGACGGAATAGCCACGGCAGAAGCCAGGATCATTTCGCGTGCGATACCGAGCACAAGGCCTGCCAGCCCTGACAAGCTTTTGTGGGGACTGCTGGCAATCCTTCTGGGTAGTGGCAGCGGCATTGTCACAGCCATGGTGTTGAACTTCACCGACACGTCCATTCGCTCGATCACTGCACTTCAGCAGAAGGCGGGCCTGGCCGTCATTGGAAAAATACCGCGTATTCCCTCTGACAAGACCCGCAACAGAAATGGAATGTTCATTGGCGACGCAACGGACTTTCTGGGGTCACTCGCCGATTTGCAGACCTATATGCAACTGGCGGAGGACAAGGCCAGGGTAATTGCGTTCACCTCGTCGCTGGATCGCGAAGGCAAGACGTTCGTTGTCGCAAACCTGGCGCGATCGCTTGCATCGAGTGGCGTTAGCCTGGTTGTCGTCGATGCCAACCTGCGCGATCCCGGACTAAATCTCGAGTTCGACGTCCAGTCCAACTGGCACCTATCCTCCATAATCAAGCAGGATACCTCACTTGATGACCTGATCCAGCACGATCTCGGCTCATCTGTAGATGTCATTGTCGCAAGGCAGAACGAGATACCGCCCAACATAGTGCTTGGCAGCAAGCGGTTTTCCGCCCTTATCGCAGAGCTTCGGCAGCGCTACGAGCTCGTGCTGATCGACGCCCCGTCAGTGGCATACGACCTCGATCTCCTGCGTATAGCAACGCTGGCCGATACGACCGTGCTTGTGGTGAGGCAGGACATCGCGAAGGCCGCCGAAATCCAGAATGCGGTGACCAAGCTGCGTTTGGCAGGGCGACATATAACAGGGGTTGTCCTCAACGGCGTCGTCATGCCCAAACACAACCGTTGGCCCGGCTGGTTCAGGGGAGGGGAACAGCGCAGGCCCGCTCACCGCGCGCCAAGCCCGCAGCAGCAGCGGACGCCGGCGTCTGTTGAGAATACGAGGTGAGACATGAGCAATCGTCGATACCGCCTTCCCATTCTCCGGTTCGCCTTCATGATGTCGACGGCACTTTTCGCTCCGCCGACCCTGGTGTCGGCATTGGAGCTATCCGCTCACAAGGTCACCACCGGTGATGTGCTCAACATCACCGTCTATGGTGATCCGGGCCTGACCGGGCTTTTTCCGGTGAGTGTCGAGGGCACGATCGGTTACCCTCTGCTTGGCAATGTCGATGTACTGGGCAAGACACCGGACGAAATCGGCTCTCGGATCGCTCAGGACCTCTCCAGCCATGTTGCAAATCGCTCGGTCGCAGTCGCGATAAAGGAATATGCGCCGATCTTCATCGTCGGTGATGTCCAGAAACCAGGGCGGTACGAATACAGGCCGGGCATGATCGTCCTGGAACTATTCACGCTCGGCGGCGGCATGCGGGAACCCTCGTCCCGCAGGGATTCCTCCGAGGTGCAGCTGATTTCGGCAAGACAGGAATACGAGGACACGTCACTCCAGCTCTTCTCCCATGACGTAAAGCGGATACGCCTCGAGGCGGAACTGGATGGCAAGGAATTCCAGTACGAAACTACGGCAGCGAAAGCGACCGATAATCCCGCTATCCTTGGGCGGATCGTCGATGCGGAGAAGAAGCTCTACAGGCTTCGCCTGTCCGTTCAGCAAGACGAGCGGACCAATCTCGAGGTGCAGCGGCAGAATTTCCTCCAGGAAATCGATACGCTGGAGAAGGGGAATGTCCTGCGCAATCAGCAGTTCGAACTTCTCGGGATGGATGTGAACGCCTCCGAGGAACTCGTCACGCGTGGCGCCGCGTCTCAATCGGCGCTTCGGGAGCGCAAACGGGAGCTTTTGGCGATGAACCAGCAACTGCTGGAATCGACGTCCTTTCTGGCCCGCGCCCAACAGAACAGGAACGAAGTGGAGCGACGTATTCTGGAGCTCGACAACAAGCGAAAAAGCGACGCCGCCACCGAATTGCGAGAGCTGGAACTCGACATGGTGCGCTTGCGCACAAAGATGTCGTTCATCCTGCAGACCATGGCCGAAATCGGCGCGGCGGCAACGCGCAAGACAGATCTAGAGGCGGTTGTGCGAACGGAGTTCACCGTCGTTCGTCGAACGGCGGGCGAATATAGGGAAGTGGACGCGGATGAATACACGGCAATAGAGGCCGGCGATATCATCCGCGTCAGCACAGCCATGCCCCAGCAATTTCGCTCCGCAGGCAGCGGCGGCGGTAATAACAATAATGGTGGCCTGTAACCCGCCAAAGGCGCTGCGCTGATCACAAGAATACCGACCATATGCACCCTGGGATGCATAGACACCTGCATTCCAGGCTTATCTCTGGTTTCGGCAGGGCCAAGAGGTTGCGCTGTCGAACTGGAGCATCTCGTTTGCAAAGCAAAGCGACGGCGTCAAACCCGATATATCAAGGTTCGTCGCGGCTTTCCGCAGGTCCCGCATTGCCACGAGAAAATCCCTGCCAGGTCGAGCCGATATTGATCCAGCTATTATCCTCATGCAGGCTGAGAAACCCGACACTGCCGTCAGGACGCGCGACACCGCGGACAAAATCATTTTTGTAGAGCACCGTATTCAGGCGGCGTGATCGCCGACCAGTGGGACCAGCCTTAAATCGCCCGTCATGCGTCCACATCAGCTTGTAACCGTCGACAAAGCCATATCGAACCCTGTCGAATCTGTTCCGATCGAATACCGTTCCGTTATAGTCGGCACCAGGATGATCCCAGGTCTCGTATTCGACGCCTATATAGGCGATGTCTTCGAACCTATTATGCCTGTAGACATTGCCAAGGCCGCCCCATATTCCGGCAATGCCCGTATCGGCAAAGGTCGTTCCGACATAAAGGCCGCTGTTGCTGCGGCTTACCCTGTTATTGGAATATTGCAGGAAATACGGGCTGAGGCCGTAGGCGGAATCCAACGCGACCGTCATCATTCCATGTCGCATTTGGGAAATTTCATTGCTGTCCACGACGACGTCATAGACATTGCCATAGAGCAGCACCGCGGTGGAATCGGAATCGTGTTGATCATAGGTCGGACGACCTTCGAATGTATTCTTGTAAATCACCGCTCTTGAGGCCGTCGCGGCATAGGCGAAGCGGCTCGTGGCGTCAGGGACAACAGCCCATTTGGCATCCAGCCTGGCAGTTGCCCTATCGATCGACACGATCGAGCGTCGCTGGCCCGCACCCCGACCACCAACGATGACGAGATCCCGGCCGCTCGCCAGGGGGGCGTCCCAGTCACGATCGGAAGCGAAAGTCACGGTGTCAACCGTGGCACCGACGAAGTCGTTCTTCAATCGGCTGCCGACGATTTCAAAACAGATCTGCTCGCCTTTGTTGCAATCGACCTTGTCACAATCGAACGGTGCCGCGTTGCGGGAGACGTTGCCTTCCCAATAGAGGTTTCGCATATTGCCGGCATGCGCCTGGCCGACGAAGAACCGGCCGATACCATTGCCGTCATCACGGCTTTCATCGGCATTGCTCATCTCGTTGCCAATCATCGAAAAATCGCGACCGCCCCAGAGCGCCACAACGGACTCTCCGTTTCCCGTCATCCGAAACCGGTTTCCGGACAGGAATATCTGTCGGCTTGCACCGTAGAACGAACCGTTCTCGATCAGTTCGGAAGCATCGATGAATAGGCCCGATACGCTCTGTGCGTCCAGCGCAGCAGTCCCCCAGGCATCGATCCTGACAGACTGAAGCGAGGCATTTGTCGCCGAGTAAAGCCGAAGCAGCGGCTCCTGGCCGGTATTTGCGCCTCCAGATATCGTCATCTGGCTAAACCTTACATTCGCGCCAGGACTTATGATCATGCTTTCTCCGGTTGCCCGAACAAGGCGGATCTCGGATCTCTCCATTCCATCGCCGAGCCAGGTCACGTCGCCGGGAGAATGCAGCGCATGTGTGATCTGATATGTCCCTGCAGGAAATCGTATGGTTGCAGGGGCAGCCTCGCCTGCAGCGGAAATGGCCTTTTCAAGCGCCACCGTATCATCGGCAACACCATCACCGACGGCACCGAAATCCCTAACGTTGAAGACGGCTTTCTGCTGCTGCACCCATGGCGACTGGTCACTCACCTCAAGTGTCAATGGCCCACTCCAGCCGTAACGACCACCGTGCCCATTATGCATCCAGATCTCATAGGTTGCCGCGGGCAGGTCCGGAACGGCGAATGCAACCCTGAACGGATTGGCGGATACGGGTTCGATATATCGACCTTCTGCCCCGATCGGCTTGAGATAGATGAGAGGCGGCCCTTTTTCTTCACCCAGGGTGAAATTGCGGCCATGGACCGAAATCAGGTCGCCGGCAACTGCCTTCTCGGGTCCAAGCCACCAAGCTTCGGTCCGATTGATCGCCACCATCGGCCCGTGCGCCTGTTCACGTACGGGGCTGATCAGATACATGGAAGACGGTGACAGCGTCTCCGGCAGCAGAAGCGTGGCGGTGGTCGTGTCGGCAGAGAGAGGCGCCACCGAAATCCACTCACCTTCGGCACCATCGCGTGCCTGCGAAAAGATACGGAAGGACGTTGCCCGATCAAGGTCGACGCCCGTCATCGAGACGACTTCACCTCTGTCGGCGATCTTCGAGATCTCGGCGATCACCGGTGCGGAAACGTCGACGGATGGGAATACCGGATTGAAGGCCGCGGTACCGGGCGGCAGGTCCACCTGCGGGTAAACGGCTGAAACGCCGAGGAAAGAGACCGTATCCGTCGCCCCATGCATCAGCCTCGCATCAGAGGATCTTGAGATTGCGACCAGAAGCAGCAACAGCGCGAGCGCCGACAGCGCCCACCTCATAGACCCGTCTCGCAGCCAAACAGTCAGATATCGATATGACGCATTTTCCAGGACGCTCGACATCCCTAGGCTTCCTGCGCAGCCAGGTCCCGCCAGCGCGCATACAGATCGACCAATCCGTCGCGCAGATCGACCTTTGCCTTCCATCCCAGGCTATCCAGCTGACTGCAATCCAGAAGCTTGCGCGGCGTGCCATCGGGCTTGCTGGTGTCGAAGACGATCTCTCCCCGGTAACCGACGACATCTGCAACGAGCAGGGCCAGATCCCGGATGGAAATTTCCTGCCCTGAGCCGATATTGATGATCGGGACATAAGCCTTTTTCTTCATCAGGAAGCAGCAGGCATCGGCGAAATCGTCGACATGCAGGAACTCGCGCAGAGGACTTCCGCTGCCCCAGAGTACGACATGGTTGGCGCCCGATGTCTTCGCATCATGCATCTTTCGCAGCATGGCGGGCATGACATGTGAGTCATGCAGATCAAAGTTATCGTTCTGCCCATAGAGATTTGTAGGCATGACGGAGATGGAGAGTATGCCGTACTGATCCGCGTAGGCCTGCGCCAGCTTCAGTGCTGCGATCTTCGAGATCGCGTAGGCCTCGTTCGTCGGCTCCAGAGGCCCCGTCAGCAAGGCCCTCTCGTTGATCGGCTGTGCAGCGAGCTTGGGATAGATGCAGCTGGATCCCATCCAGAGAAGCTTCTCGACCCCGAGATCGGCCGCGGCTTTCATGATGTTCATCGCGATGAGCGTGTTGACATAGAGGAAATCCGCCGGATAGGCCGCATTGGCGGCTATTCCGCCGACCTTCGCGGCAGCCACGAAGATGATGTCTGGCCGGGCAGCCGCTATCCAGGCTTCCGTGTCGGCCTGGCGCGTGAGATCCAGCTCGTTGCGCGATACCTTGAGAATTTTGCAGTCTTCACGTTGCAAGCGGCGAACCAGCGCAGAACCAACCATTCCATTATGTCCGGCGATCCAGACGCGTTTGCCCTCAAGCCCATATTCCCGTCCAAGCTCATCAACTGACAAGGTCATTCCGCCCCTCCTCGCGAACGATAAGTTTGAGATCGGCTTGAACCATCTCGGTGACCAGATCTGCAAACGATGTCGAATACCGCCAGTTCAGCTTGTTCAGCGCTTTCGTCGCGTCGCCGAGCAGGAATTCAACTTCAGTCGGCCGATAGTAGCGGGGATCGATGACGACGAGGGGATTGCCGGTCTGGCCGCAATAGCCGACCTCGTCGACATCGGTGCCGTCCCACTCTATGGTCCGGCCGACGGCGGCAAAGGCGACCTGAACGAACTCCCGGACACTATGCGCCTCGCCGGTCGCCAGCACATAATCGTCGGCCACGTCCTGCTGGAGCATTCTCCACATGCCATCGACGTAATCGCGCGCATGCCCCCAGTCGCGCATCGCGTCGAGATTGCCCAGGTGCAGTTTCTGGATCAAACCCCGTTCGATCGCGGCAACGCCGCGCGTAATCTTTCGGGTCACGAATGTTTCGCCGCGGATAGGGCTTTCATGATTGAACAGAATACCGTTGGACGCGTGCAGCCCGTAAGCCTCGCGATAATTGACGGTCATCCAGTAGGCATAGAGTTTTGCCGCCGCATATGGGCTGCGGGGATAGAACGGCGTCGTCTCGTTCTGGGGTTCCTTGCCGATGCCGCCAAAAAGCTCGGAAGTCGAGGCCTGATAGAACCGGCAGCGGTCTCCAAGCTTCAGCAGACGAACAGCCTCCAGCAGCCGCAGCGTACCCAATGCGTCTGCATTGGCGGTATATTCGGGCGTCTCGAAGCTCACCTGCACATGGCTTTGGGCGCCGAGATTGTAAATCTCATCCGGCTGAACTTCCTGGATGACCCGGCAGAGGTTCGTCGCATCGGTCAGATCACCGAAATGCAGCTTGAACCGGACATTCGCCTCGAACGGATCCTGATAGAGATGATCGATGCGGCCTGTGTTGAAGGAGGATGACCGCCTCTTCAGACCATGCACCTCATAGCCCTTGGCGAGCAGAAGCTCGCTCAGATATGCGCCGTCCTGCCCCGTTACACCGACTATAAGCGCTTTTTTCGTCATGACAGAAGCCCGTATATTCGTTGCGCGATAGCTGCCTCCAGGCTGCCATTCACAGGAGTATCGCGAGCTGTACCCCGTCCCGCAGCCTGCCAAAAAGGAGGATGACCGGCTCAGGATGTTACATACTTTATTGGTAAGTCATGCTCATCGAGCCATGCCACACTCACCATTAGGCGTAGGCACTACCCGACAGGCTGTCACTTTCATCCAGATTGTCGGATCAACCGGACAGGGAATAATGCATGTGCAGGATAGAGCAGACACAGCAATCTCGCCGGGGATATGAGACCGCGCAGCGAGGCCGCCTGGAACGAGGCTGCATGGATGCCTGCGGCGGTGGACTTGAGCTGAGGTGTATGGACGCCGAACTATGGATCGGGACAGGGAAGGCAGTCGCCCGCCCGCCAGGCATGGTCTTCTGATCGGGGTGGCCGAAGACGATGGCGATGCAGGAAAACGGCGCGAGCGGCTGAATTTAGTCCACCCGCGCCGTAAGTGTCGTCAGGCCGGATTACTTCTTGACGGCTTCGACGTCGATGTCGAGAGCGATATCCGGGCCGAGGCCGAAGTCTGCCATCTTGGAAATACCGAATTCAACGCCGTTGAAGGATCCGGTGGCGGAGAAGCCGGTCTTGATCGTGTTGGCATCCCATGGCAGCGGTGCTTCCGCGTTCCAGGTTACGTCGAGAACCACCGGCTTGGCAGTGCCGAGCAGGGTCAGGTCACCGGTAACCTTGGCGGTCTTTTCACCGGTTTTCTCGATCGCCGTGCTATTGAACGTAATCTGCGGAAACTCTTCGGCGTTCAGGAAATCCGGGCTTTTCAGGTGGGTGTTGCGCTTTTCGTCATTGGTGTCGATGCTGGCGGCTTCCAGCGTGATCTCGACCGAGCTCTTCGTCACATCTTCCTTGTCGAAGGAGATCGTGCCGCTGACGGCCTTGAAGGCACCGTGCGTCTTGGCCCATCCGGCGTGGTTGGTCTTGAAACCGACCCATGCATGCGTCGGATCGATGTCGTAAGTGTCGGCCGCAAAGGCGGCTCCGCTCATCATCAGGCCGGCAAAAGTGGTCGCGAGAATAAGGCGTTTCATGGTTTCTCCTTTTGAGATGCCTCGATGGGCGATGTAGTCCGGAAAACCGGATCGGTTGCAGGCTCAGTCACCTGCCAGAACGGCGATGACGATGGCGGCAATCGCCGGAAGTGCCGTCAATGCGCCGATAGTCAGGGGCCTTAGAAAACGTGGCTGCCCGTCGAAGCCTATGCCTCTGTGGCAGATCAGCGCGAAAACGGGAGCCGGAAGGACGGCAAGGACAAGTGAGGCGGGTGCCGCGTTCGGAGCCAGAAGCACGGTCATCGTCACGCCCATGGCAACCGTCCAGATGAACGAGAATGCTGCAAGGCCCGTAAGTTCGAAGGCGATGTCGTCGCCGCGCAGGTAAGCGATGTAGCGCACCAGAAGCCAGCCGCCGAGAAAGGCAGCAACTGCACCATTCATCTGCGCCATCCCGATGTAACCACCGAGGACGGCGGCGATGGCCGTCGCGATGGCCGTTGCCAGCAGGGCCGCCGGCAATGCGGCGGATGACGACTTGCGCATCCGGGAACCGGAGATTGCGGTGAGCGTAATCGCAACAATGATCATCACGATGGCGAGTGTCGTGGCCTTGGTCGCGTTCGCCGCAAGTACATTTCGGCCCAACCACCAGGCAGGAATGGCGAGCGCCACGATACCGGCTATCGCCACAGTCCAACGGTTCAGAAACCGGCGAAAGGCGATGGCAAAAACCGCCATGACGACACCACCGGCAACCAGAAGGACCGGCAGCTTCTGCCTTGCCGCCACCGGCGGAAAGGGTGGGAAGCCTTCGATAGAAACACTGGCTATGGCGGCCGCCAGCGGGATCAAAAAGACTGTAAAAACGAGCCCGTAAGTCGGCATGCCCCTGCCGATGAGCGATATCGCCAAGCCGAGAAGCAAGGGCAGCAGGACGGTGGTTAGAAGGATTTGGGTGAGCATTCTCTCGTGATCCTGAAGGTTGCCGATGGTTGCGGGCGGGCGGCCTAGTTTTCAGCGTCCGCAGCCACTGCCAGAAGATGCTGGAAATCGAGAAGCGGGCCGACCGGAACGATACCCGTCGGGTTGAGGCTTTCGATCGAGTAATAGCCGCGCTTGATATGGTCGATGCTGACGGTCTCCGCGATGCCTTCGACGGACAGCATCCGATGGAGATGCCGGGTGAGGGCGCGGTAATCGGCGATGCGGCGCAGATTGCATTTGAACAGGCCGTGATAGGCGGCATCGAAGCGCACAAGCGTCACGAACAGCCGGATATCCGCTTCCGTAAGCCGGTCTCCGTTCAGGAAATCCCTGTCCGCCAGCAGGCTATCGAGTTCGTCGAGCATGCCGAACACGTCTGCGAAAGCCTCTTCATAGGCCTCCTGCGTCGTGGCAAAGCCCGCCCGATAGACGCCATTGTTGAGACGCGGATAGATCCGGTCGTTCAGGGCATCGATTTCGCCACGCAGCTCTTCGGGATAAAGATCGACGCTCTCATCTGCCAGCGCCCCAAAGCCGCTGTTGAACATCCGCAGGATGTCGGCAGATTCGTTGTTGACGATCGTCCTGGTCAGCTTGTCCCACAGCACCGGCACGGTTGCCCGGCCGGAGATATGCGGATCGACCCGCGTGTAGATCTCGTGCATGTAGCGGGCGCCGTTCTCGGCATCCTCATTGGCGCCCGGATAGGTTCCGAACCGCCAGCCTTCCTTCGTCAGCACCGGTTCGACGACGGATACGGAGATCAGGCTGTCCAATTTCTTCAGCTTGCGGGCGATCAGCGTGCGCGACGCCCAGGGGCAGATCAGCGCGACATAGAGATGATAGCGACCGGCTTCAGCCTTGAACCCTGCCTCTCCGGTCGGGCCGGCGGATCCATCCGGCGTGATCCAGTTGCGGAAGCTGGACGTCTGGCGAACGAAGCCGCCCTTGGCGTCCTTCGCCTGGACAGGCTGCCAGTCCGCAGTCCATTTGCCATTCACGAGCACAGCGCTCTCCCGATCCTTGCGACAACACGTCGTTTTGCTGGACGGGAAGATGCATCCTCATCCGAAGCATGATAATCGGGAACCTGATCATATCAGCTCACACCAACAGAGTGAGAAAAAATGCTGGACCGCATTGCCGGAATGGAGGTTTTTGCCAAGGTCGCCTTGCATGGCGGCCTGTCGGCGGCTGCACGTGCGCTCGGCATGTCGCAAACGATGGCGACCAAGCACATGGCAGCGCTGGAGGATAGGCTGGGGGTCAAGCTGTTGCACCGTACCACGCGCAAGACCACGCTGAGCGAGGCTGGCCGCCGCTATCTGGAGAGTGTCGAGCGAATCCTGGCGGAATATGCCGAAGCGAACGCGATCGCCGCCGCGGAGCGGATGGAAGTGACCGGCACGCTGCGCGTCAACGTGCCGGTTTCATTCGGGACGAGGGAAATCGTCCCGCTGCTGGCCGAGCTCGCGGATCTTCATCCCGCCCTTGCGATCGATCTCGGCCTGAATGATCGTGCCGTCGATCTCGTGGAGGAAGGCTGGGATGTCGCCATTCGAATCGGCCAGATAAAGGATGAAAGCCTGATCGCGCGAAAACTCGCGCCATGCCGCCTGCTGGTCGCGGCATCGCCGGCCTATCTGCAAAGACATCCGAGGCCGGTACGGGTCGCCGATCTTGGCGCGCACAATTGCCTGGGCTACACGCTCTCGGCGCCGGTCGGCCCCAATCGATGGCAATTCGGCCATGACGGTTCCGTCAGCGTAGCGATCAGCGGCAACCTGCATGCCAACAACGGCGACGCGCTTGTGGCGGCGGCACTGGCAGGGCAGGGCATCGTCTATCAGCCGACCTTTCTGCTCGGTGACGATATCCGGTCAGGTCGGCTCGTATCGCTTCAACTCGATCAGCCGCCATTGGGATTATCCGGCATATTCGCGGTCTATGCGGCCAATCGCAGGCCTCCAGCCAAGGTCAGAGCGTTTATCGACTTTCTCGCGGCAAGATATTCCGGCCAGCCGAGATGGGATCGGGAGATTGTCGATCTTCCGTAGCCACGTTTTCAGCAAGTATGTTACCCGGTCCCGCGCTGGATAGATGGAGCCATTTCGGCAAGGCAATCTTCACGCACAGCCAAGCGACGGCCTATGACCTCGGCACAGACACCGCGAACTCGGCTCCGGGCGCCTGCGACACCCGCAGCATGATATCGCCTCCATGGGACGCGAGCATGGTGCGCGCGATGTCGAGCCCCATGCCGGTCCCTCCCTCCTGGCGTCGGGTAGAGAAGAAGGGCTGGAATATCCGCTCCCGGTTGGCCGGCATTATGCCCCGGCCATCATCGCGGACCAGAATGGTGACGAGTGCTCCCTCGGCCCGCGCCGTCAGGTCGATACGGCTGGCGCCGTTCTGGAATGCGTTTTCCGCCAGGTTTCCGAACACCACGCCGACAGCCTCCGGCGGCAGCGAGAAACGCAGCGCTGGATCCCCGTGGACAGCGATCTCGTGTTCCGGGAACCGCTCGCGCAGTATGTTTGCAACGTCACCGGTGCAGATATACCCGGTCGGTTTGGGAATTTCCGCATGGGCGAGCTCGCGCAAGCGCACCAGAAGCAAGTCCAGCCTTTCCGCATCGGCGATGATGTTTTCGAGAAACCGCAAGCGTTCCGCGCTGGTCATAGAAGGATCGTCGCCGTCATCGCGCAGAAGCTCGGCGGCACCGCGGATCGAGGTCAATGGCGACTTCAGCTCATGCGATACATGCGCTGCAAAGGAGCGTACATACTCGCTGCGGTCGACGAGCTTGCCGGCAAGGTCCAGAAGGCTCTGCGAAAGCGTGGCGATCTCGCGCGTGCCATGGCTTTCGAGCGGCCGTATCGCGGCTCGTCCGCCGCGCGCGATCTCATCCGAGCGCGAGATCAACGCATTGATCGGCGCCGTTATGGTGCGGCTGAGCACATAGGCGACGGCAAGCGTCACCAGAAGCACCGCAAGCAATGCAACCACCTCGGCCGACGTGGTCAAGGAGGCCTCGGTATCTGTCGCGCGAAACCAGATGATGCTGACGATCGGTAGCGCCATGATCGACAGCAGCACGGCGTAGACGATCAGCCCCATCTGTGGCCGCCACTTCGGCTTTACCTGCGGTGCCGGCATGTCACTCTCCCCGTTTGGCGATGGCGCGCAAGGTGAAGCCGACACCATGGATGGTGGTGATGACGCCCTCAGCGCCGATCGCCGCGAATTTCGCACGCAGATTGCGGATATGGCTGTCGATCGTGCGATCTGCGACATAGGTTTGCGGACCATAGGCGGCGACCATCAGCTGCTCGCGGGTAAACACCATCTCCGGTCGTGCCATGAGAGCCTCCAGAATGGCGAATTCGAGCGCGGTGGGAGACAGAACCCGGTCGCCGAAGGCCACCACGCGGCTGGCTCGCTCCAGACGCAACGCGCCGACGACAAGGCCCTGATCGGCTTTCTCGGTCATCCCCGAAGCGCCCGAGCGCCTCAGGATCGTCTTGACCCGCGCCACGAGTTCGCGCGGGCTGAAGGGCTTGGTGACATAGTCGTCGCCGCCGATCTCCAAACCGAGGACACGGTCGATCTCTTCGTCCCTGGCGGAGAGAAAGAGGATCGGGACAGCAGATGTCTGGCGGATTTGCCGGCAGACATCCAATCCGTCCATGTCCGGCATGCCGATATCGAGAACGATGAGATCGCTTTTGCCCGTCCGCCACATCATCATCGCCTGCGCACCGTTTCCGGCTGTCACCGTCGTCATGCCTGCGCGTTCGAGCGCGAAGCAGATGACGTCCCGAATACTCGGCTCGTCATCGACAACTAGGATGCGGTACGCCATGCCAACTCCTGAGAACGTATTGACAGACTTGATAACGCGGTTTCATCACTCGATCAAAGAGGTTGATTGTAAATAGGTTTCCATTCTGTGCGACCTGTAGCTCCAGCTGCGCCAATCACGGGATCTGCCGTCAAACATTTGCGCCAGCCACCGCCGGGCATAGTCAGCCTCCCGCGCCTTGGTTGTCCCGGCCGGGACCGACGCCAGAAAAAGATCCAGCGCCGGGATGGCGGAAGGGCCGAGCGAGGCAAGGTAGTCGACGTCGAGCGAGGCACCCGACTGACCAAGCTCGGCGCTGTTTTCCACGTTGAAGCGTGCGATGAGGCCCGAAACATCTGCAACCGATACGAGATAGAGCACCGTTGCCAGCGTCGCGAGGTTCATCGCGATCAACCATTCGTTGGACCGCCGCCAGACGATCCGCAGCAGGATGAAACACAGGCCCGCAGCCACCAACCCCATCCAGATCAGCGCTGCAAACCTCAATCCGGTCAGCGAATAGGCTTGCACATAGAGATCGAGACGGAGAATGGATGAGAGGCAGAGGAGCACATTCTGCAGGATCCAGGCGACGACAAGGGCGCGTATCACGCGGCTTTCATCTCCCGGACCGCCGCGTCGCATGGCAACAAGGACGAAGACCGCAGCCAGCAATGCTGTTGCCAGGAGGGGATAGGCACCACGATGCGCATATTGCGCGTGGCTCATGCCGGCCGGCAGCTCTGCACCACCCCAGAGATAGACGACATCGAGCATGGTCTGCGTTGCAAAGAGCAGGTTGAACAGCCAAAGGCATCGGATCAGGATCTGCCTGTCGAGACATCCGCCGGCCCGCCCCGTCGGAATAAGATCCGCAGACCTGCGGGGTCTGCACTTGCGCGAGAGCCGTGGACGTATCATTGCCCAGAAGACGCTTGCGACCGCAAGCCAGAGCGTGATCCGCCAGATGTCGAGAAACTGCAGCAGGAAACCGAGATTGATGCGATGAAGCGCCATCTCGACCAGCGGATTTGCCGCGCTGAAGAGCAACAGGAAGACCAGCCCCATCATCAGCGGCAACACCCAGCCGGATGCGTATCTCGACATCGCTGCAAGGATGTTGCCCGAGGAACGGGACCGCAGATATCCCCGGCAGCTCCTCGCCAGGCGTGTCACCATGGCCGGCATGAAGCGAAGCAGGACGGCAGGTGCCGCGCTGAGGCGACCAGGCAGCAGGCCTGCGCGTGACAGTGCGACAAGAGATAACCCCGTCATGGCGGTGATCACGCCGCTGAAAGTCGGCGCCTCCAGCAGGGGCGCGGCGGCAAGAACCGAAATGCCGAAAAGACCGGCCAGTGTGACTGGCCTTGCAGCCCTGGGGGAGGCGAGCAGCAGCGCGCCGACCGACGCGATTGAAAGAAGGAAGAGGTTGAGGCCGGGCGCCTGGTCGAAAACCAGAAAGTCGGCCAAAGCAACGACCGCCAGAACGGCGACAATGCAGCGCTTTGAGCCGCGCGATAGCGGAAGGGCAGCTTTCATGTCTTTTACTTGCATTGCTGAAATCCGCATTGACGCCGAGGCACCGGACTGGAGATCTCGACGCCAGCGGACCGCGCCGAATGTTTGCCGTCGGGATACGGTTCATCTTCAAGCCACCAACCCTCGGTCAAGAGGCGATACGGCAATCTGGGAAGAGCGGAGCGGTCTGGGATGAGGTGCTTTTTCATGAGGCGAAAATTGCCCATGTCGTTTGCAGATTATGTGCAGACCTTTAGGAACTCCTGAGGATTCGGAGAAGGTTTTCAGTAGACTGCGTATAGCGTAACGATGGCGACGTCTGCCGATCCTTCACGGCGTCACTGCTGATCCTCGGCCTGTTCGACCGCCGAATGTAGCGGAAGGCGAAGGTCTCGATCACCTCCACGGCCTGATCGAGGCCACTACACGGGCATTCACCGGGCGCAATCGCGATCTCGGCGATCCGAGGATGAGAACACTCAGGCCTTTTCCGACCTGCCTGGCCATGCGGGTGCCATCGTGCTTTCCGCCGATAGCCGCTGCCACGGCGCCTCGGGTTCGCGCGCCGATGGGACTGCAATCTGATCCGACAAGACTGGCCGGGCACGGCTGAAACCTGGCCCGGCAGGCGATATGCCGATTGCGCGGACGGGCCGAAACAGCCCGCCCGTATTTTTTCAGTATCGCCGGTTGGCTCAGATAGCCTCCTCTACCAGTGCCTGCACGGGCGGCTGCTCGCCTTCCTTCCTGATCCTCACCTTGTCGATATTGCGACCGTCGAGGCTGACGATCTCGTATCGCAGGTCGGCATAGACGACACTTTCCCCAGCCCCCGGCAAATGCCCGAGCCGCCAGAGCAGGAACCCGGTGAGGGTGGAATAGCGGTCGGCGTCGTCCACCAGATCGACTTCGAGAAGCCTTGAGACGTGTCGGATATCGATCCATCCATCGACCAGAACCGAACCGTCCTCGCTACGTTCGACGACCAGTTGATCCTCGTCGTCATCAGCGAATTCGCCGGCGATCGCCTCCAGAAGATCGGTCGGCGTAACGAGACCTTCCATCTGGCCGAATTCGTCGAGAACGATCGCGACCTGTACCGGGGACTGGCGCAGCTGTTCCAGAAGCCGCAAGGCGTTGACGCTCTCGTGCACGACGAGCGGTTGGCGCAAAGAGCGATCGAAATCGATCCGGCCGCTTTCGATGAGATCATGCAGCAGGTCGCGGGCAAGGGCGACGCCGAGGAAATTATCGAGACTGCCGCGCGCGATCGGGAAACGGGAATGCCCCGATTCGAGCACCTTGCGGCGCAATTCCTCCTGATTGTCGTCGATATCCAGCCAGTCGATGTCCCGCCTCGGCGTCATGACGGATTTGGCCGGGCGATCCGCCAGTGTCAGCACGCTTTCGATCATTTCGTGTTCGACCGGGGTGAACAGCTCGTTCTCCGTTGCACGTTCGGCGATGACGTCTGCGGCCTCACCGAGAGACGCTTCGCCGCGACGGCTGCCGAGCAACGACAGAACAGCGCTTGCGGTCCGCTCCCTCAGATCACCCGTCGACATGAAGCGCTCGCGGTTTCGCCGGCCAATCTGGTTGAACGCCTCGATCAGAACCGAGAAGCCGATCGCAGCATAAAGATAGCCTTTCGGGATATGGAAGCCGAGACCTTCGACCACCAGCGAAAAGCCGATCATCATCAGGAAGCCGAGGCATAGAATGACCACGGTCGGATGCTTGGAGACGAAGGCCATCAGCGGCTTCGAGGCGATCAGCATGACGCCCACGGCAACGATGACGGCAATCATCATGACCGAAAGATGCTCGACCATGCCGACAGCGGTAATGACGCTGTCGAGCGAGAAAACGGCATCGAGTACGACGATCTGAATCAGGACCTGCCAGAAGACGGCATGTTCGACCTTGCCTTCCTTGGGACCGGAATGCCCCTCCAGCCGTTCGTGCAGCTCCATCGTGCCCTTGAACAGCAGGAACACGCCGCCGAACAGCAGGATCAGATCGCGCCCGGAGATTTCAAGCCCGGCAACGGTGAAGAGCGGCGCGGTGAGGGTGACGATCCAGGCGACGGAAGCGAGCAGCGCCAGACGCATGCCGAGCGCAAGGCTGAGGCCGATAAGACGCGCCCTTTCGCGCTGATGCTCCGGCAGCTTGTCGGCCAGGATGGCAATGAAGACGAGATTGTCGATGCCGAGGACGATCTCGAGAACGATCAGGGTGGCAAGCCCCGCCCAGGCGGCAGGGTCGGACATCCATTCGAATATCATGACGGGTTCAATGACCGCTGCAAAAGCGGTCGCTCCTTATGTTGGTTGATCTGGGAAATATCGACGACCGCCGGAACAGGTGACGGCAGGAACGATCGGCCTTCATGCGCGACCGCGGCTCGCGCGCAATCGCGCGCAGATGTTGCGGGAAGTTTCGAGGTCTGTCCGATCGTGGACGGGGCATGGTAGCTGCCGGGGTCCGGATCGGACCGACGTATTCGGCTGTCCATCGTGTCGCCTAAAGCCTCATGGTTTCGGCGAAACCTGGCCGATGGAAAGGTGACCTCGGCACAGCGCTTGCGGGAACCGACGCGGTGATATCGCATGAGCGGACTGCCTGCCTTGCGGCAATGCCTATCTCCGCCTCGACTAAGGCTGCTGCGATGGCGCGCGATTGCAAGAAATATCCCTTGTGCTTCATTCGGCCTGCAGGCAGATCCGGCGAGACTGACGACACGCACTTTCTCATGCGATCCTGACAACAGCCTGATGAACCGAGATTTTCCCGGAGCGACCACTTGCGGCGCCTAATAGAGGAGCATCGGCGAGCCATCTGGAGAGATGACCTTCGCCGCCAAAAGCAGCAGGATGAACGCGCCCAGGGCAATGCGATAATAGACGAAGATGGCGAAGGAGCGCGTCGACACCAGTTTCAGAAAACCGATGATGACGGCGTAGCCGATCACGAAGGCCGTCAGTGTTGCGATGGCCGTCTCGACGCCACCGACAGCTTGCGGCTCACCGGCCGATCTTGCCAGTTGATAGATGCCGGAGCCGAAGACGGCGGGGATGGCCAGCAGGAAGGAATAGCGCGCCGCGGCCTCTCTTGTGTATCCCATCGCCAGCCCGGCGCTGATCGTGCCGCCGGAGCGGGAGACACCAGGGATGAGGGCAAGCGCCTGGGCCAGACCGAACAGGATGCCGTCACGCCAGGTCAGATCCGAAAGCGCGCGACGACGCTTTCCATAGCGGTCCGCCAATCCGAGCACGACGGCAAAACCGATCAGCATCGTCGCGGTTATGTAGAGGTTGCGCAGCGCGGTCTCGACATAGGACTGGAACAGGAGGCCGAGAACGATGATCGGCAGCGTACCGATAGCGATCATCCATGCCAGCCGCGCCTGATCCCGCTCGTGCGGGTGACCGAGCAGTTGGCGCAGCCAGGCAAGCGACAGTCTGACGATCTCTCGGCGAAAATAGATGACGACGGCGAGTTCGGTGCCGATCTGCGTTATCGCGGTGAAGGCCGCGCCGGGATCGGTGCCGGATGGCAGGAACTCCCCCAGTATTCTCAGATGCGCACTGGAGGAGATGGGAAGAAACTCGGTCAGCCCCTGCACTGCACCCAACAGGATCGCTTCCCAGAATTCCATATCCGTCTCCATTCCAATGCGTCGATTAGGGTGGACACACCTTTTTGGAGAAGGCGAGGCCGGCCCGTATCGCTGTCCGGAGGCAATTCAAGGACGCAGAACCGTTACCGGCCTTGCGCAAAATTTGCCTCTGGGCGCACCTAGCAGGAGAAACTGACAGACGCCTGATGACCTTCAACGAATTGGCGGCAGCCGGTCATTCATGTTGCCGCCAGACAGGGCAGCGACAGGCGAATACGGAAATTCGGCGCTTCGACAAGGTCGGCCTCGCCTCCGACATTGCGCATGATCTGGCGGACGATCGAAAGGCCCAGACCTGACCCATCGCGGCTCTGCTCGCCCTTGCGGAAGCGTTCGAACATCTGTTCGAACCAGTCCGGGTCGGGGCCGGGACCATCATCCGCGATCTCGATAGAGCATTTTTCGGCCGCCTGTCGTGAAAGCGAAATCGTGACCGTACCCTGACCGTGACTGAGGGCGTTTTCCAGAAGATTGCGGATAGCCTGGCCTATGAGAACGGAAGAGGCGTGGATCATGATCGTTTCATCCACGTCGATTTCGATCTGCCGGCCGGCGTCATCGTAGATCGGCAGGATATCGGCTGCGACCCCACGCACCAGCCGCGCCAGATGAAGCGGGCTGGCAGACACGGCCGAAGCGGATCGGCTGTCGGCACGCGCCATCACCAGCAATTGCTCAACAAGCCGCTGCATCTGCTGCATGTCGCGATCGAGAGACAGCCAGTCGATCGCACCGTCCTGCCGCGCCTTCTGCAGGCGCAGGCTGAGGACGGCAAGAGGTGTCCTCAATTCGTGCGCGGCATCGGCCGTAAAGCGTCGTTCAGCCTGGTAGGCCGTCGCAAGACGATCCAGCGCCTCATTCGCCGAAGCCGCAAGTGGCACGATCTCTATGGGCAATTCGTCGAGCGGTATGCGGCGGTCCGGGTGTTCGACGCCGATCGACTTTCCCAGCTCGGCCGCCCGCTCGACGCTGCGCAGCATCCAGCCGATGAGCAGGGACATGGCAAGAAGCGACACCGCCGCAAGCCCCGCGATGAGGAGCGAGCTTCCCGTCAGACGATCGCGGAATATCTGGCATAGCTCTTCGCACTCCTCCCAGTCGTTACGCGCCAGCACAAGCACATTGCCGCCTTCGACAGCCCGCCCGGTCGAGGGCTGGCGCTGATCCAGCGAGGCTGATCCCGCAGGCCGGAACGGCAGGGGCGTGATATCCGGCGGCGAACTCGCAATCAGCGTGCGGTTGCCGTCGTAGAGGCTGAAACGCCAGTCGGACTGGGAGAAACGGTGCGGGAGCTGCGCAAGATTGCTGCCATCAGGCATCAGGTCGACGCTTGCGAGAATGACCGCTACCTGTTCGTTGAAGACATGTTCACGCAGGTCGCGATCGAGATCGAGCAGGTAGATGACCACATTGCCGACCCCGAGGCCGAACACGATCAGCATACCGGCGATCAGGCGACCGCGAACGCTTCTAGTCCATATCATCGGCGGCCGCGCCCATCAGCATCTTGTAGCCTATGCCACGAACGGTCACGATCTTCACATCCGCATCAAGGGAGGCGAGCTTCTTGCGCAGGCGCGACACGATGGCTTCGATTGCATTGGGCGTTACCGCCTCGTTGACCGTGTAAAGCCTGTCCTCCAGCTGGTCCTTGATGACGACACGGGGTGCCGCCCGCAGCAATTCTTCGAGAAGTGCATATTCGCGGCGGGCAAGCTCAACCGCAACTCCACTCACACGCGCATCCTTTCGCGCGGCCTCCAGAGTGACGTTACCGAAGTGGAGAATTTCGGACTGGAGCCGGCCCGGCCGCCGCAGCACAGCACGGACGCGCGCTTCCAGCTCGCCCCAATCGAAAGGCTTAACGACATAATCGTCGGCTCCGGCATCGAGACCTGCGATACGGCTGTCGATATCGTCACGAGCGGTCAGAACGATAATCGGTAGCGAGCGATTGGCGGAAGAACGAACGGATCGCAGCACCTCGACCCCGTCCATCCTGGGCAAGCCCAGATCCAGAACCACGACGTCATAGGGGACGCGCTTGATGGAGCTCAAGGCGTCGACGCCGTTTCGCGCCGTGTCGACGATGTATCCGGCGCGGCCAAACTGCTCTTCCAGCATTTCCGACAGAGAAACATGGTCCTCGACTAAAAGTATCCTCATGGCTCTCCCTGACGTCACCTGCAGCTGACTACTCCATCGCCGATGACGACGCATTCAGCTGACCGCCGTCGATTAAATGCGCCATAACAGACATTTGCACAATCCACAGATCGGCGCTCCGGCTGCACCCGTACGCAAGGGGTGAAAATCAAGGGTGACGAAAGAGCGGGCTGAACCATCCAGATCCCCGAACCATAAAATACTCATTCGTCAGGATGCTGTCAGAAGAGAAGGCAATACTTATCTATACTTCGCCTCGAGGGAAATGACGTGCAGACGTACCACATTGAGTTTCAGACTATGAATGGCGTGAACGAAACCGTATCGGCATTGGAAACGGATTCCGTAGCCTCGGCTTTTCGGGACACTGTGATGGCCCTACGCGAAATCATGGCCGAACATCTCGCCCTCGGGAAACGGATGGATATCAAGTCGGCGACGATCCGTGACGAGCACGGCAAGATTGTCTCCAGACTACTTGCTCTTGACGTCTTGAAGGAGACTTTCATGTGCCTGCAGTCTCCCGACATTCGTCCGGCGCTCAGTATTGTCTAGACGCTGAAGCGCCTGAGCAACGGAAAGCCGTCACGCCCTGCGACGGGTGGCATTGAACGGCGGGCTGGCCGCCTCCGGTCAGGCGGATAAAATTTCGTTGGCGAAATTGTTATCGGATGAAAATCCTATCAATTCAGTTAGCTAACCGCGCGGTTCGTGGGTCTCCGAGAGGTGCCTTCTTCTTTTTCGGAACCGGTCACAGCACCTTCCCCTCACTCTAAACCGGCAGGAGTCGGCAGATTGAAAGGGAGCACAGCATGCATGATGGTTGCGAAAGTGATAAGGAAACAGACCTCTCCGGAGTAACCCGGCGCTCCGTTCTGAAACAAGGCGCGGCAATCGGCGCGCTGACCGCAACCGGCTTTGGTGGCCATGCGCTGGCGCAGGATGCTGGCCCCGCATTGCCGGCCGCGTTCCGCGCGGATGTCGATGTCGCCTTCCGCGTCAACGGTACAGCCAATTCGCTGACGCTCGATCCGCGCAGTTCGCTTCTCGATGTGCTCCGCGACCAGCTTGGGCTGACCGGCGCAAAGAAAGGTTGCGACCATGGACAATGCGGCGCCTGTACAGTGCATGTCGACGGACGCCGTGTGGCATCCTGCATGACGCTGGCGGTGCAGGTTGACGGTCTCGATGTCACGACGATCGAAGGCCTGTCGACCGACGATGACCTGCATCCGATGCAGCAGGCCTTTATCGATCACGATGCGCTTCAATGCGGCTATTGTACGCCGGGGCAGATCATGGCGGGCGTCGCCTGCGTTCGCGAAGGACATGCGGGATCGCCGCAGCAAATCCGCGAGTATATGAGCGGCAATCTCTGTCGATGCGGGGCCTATCCGGGGATCGTTGCCGCCATCCAGGATGCGGCCCGGACGATGGAGGGCTGACCATGAAGCGTTTTGATTATGCACGCCCGGCCGATATCGGCTCCGCGACGGCCACCCTTGTCGGCGCCGGTGGCGATGCCCGGGTGATCGCCGGCGGCACCACGCTGTTCGATCTCATGAAACTCGATGTCGAGGCACCGACCCGTATCGTCGATATCAATCGCCTGCGGGAACTCTCCGCCATGGATACGTCGGGAGACGAACTCCGCTTCGGCGCTCTGGTACGGATGGCGGACGCCGCCGAGGATGCCCGGCTGAAGGCCGAATTTCCGCTGCTTTCCGAAGCGCTCTGGAAGGCGGCATCGCAGCAATTGCGCAACATGGCGAGCCTTGGCGGCAATCTTCTGCAACGCACGCGCTGCGCCTATTTTCGCCATGGCGCACCGTTCGCCTGCAACAAGCGCGCACCGGGCTCCGGCTGCGCGGCCATCGATGGGGCCAACCGGTCGCATGCGCTGTTCGGCGGCTCGGATGCCTGTATCGCGACCTATCCCGGCGATTTCGCCGTCGCGTTGATCGCCATGGATGCGGTCATCGACATTGTCGGGTCGAGCGGGCGCCGCAGCCTGCCGATTGCGGAGCTTCACCGGCAACCCGGTGCCAGCCCGCAGCGGGATGCAACGCTCGAACCGGACGAGATCATCGTTCAGATTCGCATTCCGGCGAATGCGGTCGGCAGGGCGTCCACCTATCACAAGATCCGCGATCGCGAATCCTATGCCTTTGCCGTGGTCTCGGCGGCGGCCGCCGTGCGACTGGAAGCCGGTGTCGTTGCCGACGCCCGCATCGCACTCGGTGGCGTGGCAACTGTCCCCTGGAGGGCGCGCGAGGCCGAGCGATCACTGATCGGACGCAGCCTCGACCAAGAGAGCGCGATGCAGGCAGGGCGTATCGCATTCGAGGGCGCCGCCCCGCTTCGACACAATGCATTCAAGATCGAACTCGGTGCCAATGTCGTACGCGACGCACTGGTCATCGCAGCCGGGAGAGCCTGACATGAGCCGCAATTTCTATCCCGAAATCGCCCGCGTGGATGCTCGCGACAAGGTTCGCGGTGCAACGCGCTTCGGCACGGACGCACGACCGGAAAACCTCGTTCACGGCGCCTTTGCCGTGTCAACCATCGGCAAGGGACGGATCGTCGCGATCGACAGTGCGGCGGCGACAGCCTTGCCCGGTGTGACGCTTGTCCTCACCCATGCCGATACCGGTCAGCTGAAGCCGGCGCGCTTTCTCATGGGCGGCGGCTATGCGTTCCAGTCGCATTCGCCGATATTGACGGCAGATGTCTTCTATCGCGGCCAGCCGGTGGCGCTCGTACTGGCCGAAACGCTTGAAACCGCGATCGAGGCTGCTGCGCTGTTGCGCATCGACTATGAGGCATTGCCGTTTGCGGCAAGCATCGACAGCGAACTGGCGGACCCGGTGGCCCAGGCATCGGCGCCGATGGCTTATCCGCTGGAGGACGTCTCCGTCGGCGATGCGCAAACTGCCTATGACAACGGCACGGTCAAGGTCGATTCCACCTACCGGATGGAGAGGCAGTTCCAGAACCCGATGGAACTGATCGGCACGGTCGCATCCTGGGATGGCGACCAGCTGACCATCCATGAAGGGACGCAGAACGCCGGTGGCTGCAAGTTCGGCGTTGCCGACCAGCTCGGCATCAGCCCGGATAACGTGACGGTCATCTCGCCCTTTATCGGCGGCGGTTTCGGGCAGAAGAATGCCGTACAGTCGCAACTCGTCCTGGCCGCCTTCGCCTCTCGGCAGATCGACAGGCCGGTCAAGATTGTTGTGCCGCGACGGCAGCTGTTTCATGACGCGACGTCGCGTCCCGCAACCCGGCAGCGGGTACGGCTGGCCGCCGACCGTGACGGTCGCCTCCAGTCGGCGATCTATGATGTCGACGCGCAGACCTCGATGCTCGATTACTTCCCTGCAGAACATGCCGACACGGCCGCCCGTTTCTATGGCTATCCGAACTTTCGCAGTTTCACCCGGCTGATCCGCACGGACGTCTCCACGCCCGGCTTCATGCGCGCGCCGTTCGAACATGCCACCGCGTTCGCCATCGAAAGCGCAATGGACGAATTGTCCTATGAGCTCGATATCGACCCGATCGAACTCAGGCTGCGCAACGACACAGTCGTCGATGTCGTCAGCGGCCTGCCGCATTCGTCACGCCATGTCGCCGAATGCCTGAGACGCGGCGCAGACACGTTCGGATGGAGCAGGCGCACCCCGCAACCACGATCGATGGTGGCCGAAAACGGCGATCTGATCGGCATGGGTGTGGCGATCGGCCTCTATAGCGGTTCGGGCGGTTCTGCGCGCGCGCGGATCACTGCAAGGCGCGACGGCACGGTTCTGGTCAATGTCGGCATCCACGAAATGGGGCAGGGCGCGATGACCGCCATCACCAATGTCGTGTCCCAGCGGCTCGGTGTCGCGCCTGCCGCAATCACCGCCATGGTCGGCGATACCCGCGGAGTACCGCCGCCGTTGACGGCCGGCTCATGGGGATCGACATCCGCAATTCCGGCCACGGAAGCAGTCTGCGATGCACTGTTGAAGGCGATCTCGGACGCGGGTGTCGACACCTCTGACAAGGCCATACCGCTTGCCGAACTGATCGCCCGCTCGGGCCGGGACCGTATCACCGCGGAGGCATCCAGCATCGCGCCGGGGCAGAATCCGCAGGTGCTCGGACGTACCGACACGGGGCGCGTCGCGCCGATCGGCCCCGTTTATACGGATTTCATCGCCTTCAGTTATGCCGCTCATTTCGTTGAAGTGCATGTCGAGGCCTCGACCGGACGCATCCGCGTGCCGCGGGTCGTCAGCATGTTCGATTGCGGTCGCGTGCTCAGCCCTCGCACGGCACGCAGCCAGGCGATCGGCGGCGTTGTCTGGGGCATCGGCGGCACGCTGCGGGAAGGCGGGGAAATCGATGCGCGCTACGGCGGCATCATGAATGCCGACATCGCCGAATACCTGATCCCGGTCAACGCCGACATCGGCACGATCGAGACCGGTTTCATCGACGAACCCGATTTCCGCATCAACCGGTCCGGGGTGAAGGGGCTCGGCGAAGTCGTCATGGCAGGTGTGGCCCCGGCGATCACCAACGCCGTTTATCACGCTACCGGCATTCGCGCCCGTGACCTGCCGGTGCGGCTGGAGGCGCTGCTGGGGTCCGGCACGTAAGATATTGGTCCGGGATGGCATGCACCAAGCCATCCCGGAGCCTTAAAAAAAATCATCACTTACCAAAAGGTGCCTACTTCCTAAAAGAGAGCTATAGTTCTACCTTGTCTTCAGTTACCAAATGACGAGGACCTGATCATGGATTTTTCGAAAGCGACAATACTCATCACCGGCGGCAATTCCGGCATCGGCAGGGGGCTTGCGGAAGCACTTGCAGCCCGCGGCGCCCGCGTACTGATCACCGGCCGGAATACGGCATCGCTCAAGGCCACGCTGGATGCCAACCCGACCATGAGCGGATACGAACTGGATGTCAGCGACGCCGACGACGTTACCCGCTTCGCGACAATGGTGACGGAGCGCCATCCCGACCTCAACGCCGTCATCCACAATGCCGGCATCATGCTGATCGAGGACGTTCTGGCCGACAGCTTCGATCTCGGCATCGTCGAGCGGACGATCGCCACAAATTTTCTTGGACCGATCCGGCTGACAGCCGCCCTGCTGCCGCATCTGCGTCGTCAGCCGAATGCCGCAATCGTTACCGTTTCCTCCGGTCTCGCCTTCGTGCCGCGGGCGGATACGCCGACCTATGGCGCAACCAAGGCGGCGATCCATTCCTGGAGCCAGAGCCTGCGGCACGAGCTTCGCAGCACGAATGTCGAGGTTGTCGAAATTGCGCCGCCGCTGGTCGCCACCGACCTGACGCCCGGCCAGTCCAGCAATCCGCGTGCGCTGCCGCTTGCCGACTTCATTTCCGAATCCGTTGACCTTCTTTGCGCAGATCCGACGCCCGCGGAGGTTCTGGTGCAGAGGGTAATGCCACAGCGGACCGCAGAGCGGACGGGCAACTTCGAAACCGTCTTCGGCATGATCAACCCGGTCTGAGCGCTGACCACCCAACAGAAAGAGCAGCCTGAAATGCCATTCAAATCACTCGCCAAGCGCCCCATGGCCACGATCCTCGGATTGTCGATGACTATCCTTGCCTCCTTTGCCTTCGCGCATCACGGCTTTCAAAGCCGGTACGACATGGGCAACCCGATCTGGATCGAGGGTGAGGTGACGGCCGCCTATTTCGGTAACCCGCATTCCGAACTGACCGTCTCGGTGGCAGCGGACCTGAAAGTGCCGCGGCCGGCGCCAACTCTTGGCCCGGCCTCGTCCTTCCTCAACAACGCCGCGCTGAACGTCCCCGCGGATCTCCCCGGCAAGGCGATTGAACTCGAACTGCCGCCGACGGCGCAATATGCAAACCTGGGAGACCGCATCTCCGTCGGCGATCGGATCGCTGCCGTCGCAATCCGCAACTGCGAAGCGCCTCACCAACTGAACGTCCAGTGGCTGCGTCTGGCGGATGGCAGTATCGAAAGCCGCCAGGCGGCGATGAGCTACATGGTCGAGCAATGCTGATAGACGGCTTTCGATACGTCGAAACGCTCGGCCTCATCAGCCATCTCCGTTCATCCACCCTTGCCTATGCGACGGTGAACGGATTGCATATTCTCGGCCTTGCGGTCCTCGTCGGCGCAATATTGACCTTCGACCTGCGCGCTTCCGGCCTCTGGAAGCGCGATCGCTGGCGGGAAGGTCTCGATGTGGCGATCCCCATTGCCGGAACAGGGCTGCTGCTGGCGATCTCAACCGGGATGCTGCTGTTTGCCGTGCGTGGAAGCTATTACGCATCGCTCACAGTGTTCCTGGTGAAGATCGGCATTCTGGCGGTCGGCGTCGTGAATATCCTTATCTGTCATCGGCTCATTCGCAAATGCACAAGCGAACATCCACCCGTCGGCATCCGGATTTGCGCCATGACATCTGCGGCAGCGTGGATCTCGGCGGTCTTTGCCGGGCGCTGGATTGCATTTGCGGGATAAAGGAAAGGGCTCGGAGATGATGCGGAAAACCCGGCGGACGATTTTGAAGACACTGTTGGCGGCGCCGCCCACCCTTCTTGTCGGCAGTGGAAAATCATTGGCCGAAAGCGCAGCGCTGCCATTGACGCCGGCCTGTGTCGGCGAGGCAGCTGAGACGCTGCAACAGACAGAAGGCCCGTATTACCAGCCGAATGCGCCCCTGCGCGGCACGCTCGGAGCACCATCGGAAGGTCAATCGGCCTTCACCGTTTGCGGCTTCGTGACAGACACGCGCTGCCGCCCTGTGGTGGGAGCGATCGTCGAAATCTGGCATGCCGACCATGAGGGAAACTACGACAACCGGGGATTTTCCTGGCGTGGGCACCAGTTGACGGACGAAGCGGGGCGGTGGGGTTTCGACACGATCGCAACCCACCATTACGCCTTCCGCACGGCGCATTACCATTTCCACGTCAAGGCCCCGGGGCGGCCGCTCCTGACCACGCAGCTGTACTTTCCCGGCCATCCTCGCAACGCCGGAGATCCGATTTTCGATCAACGTCTCGTGATGGCGGTCGAACCCAATGCCGCAATTGGCCGGTTTGACTTCGTCGTCGCCGCCTGAGGCAAAAGCGTTGCCTCATATCCGCTCGATTTCATCGCCACTCGCCGAGGCAAGAGGCTGATTACAGATTGGAAACGCAGGAGAAAGCCAATGCCCTGTATGGTGACGATGCGCAGAGCCTTGAACGAATTCTGCGTCGATCAATCGATCCCGGTAGACAGTCCTCTGGCCATCAATGCGGCGCAACGCATCGTCGGCCTTGCCTATCACGACCTGACCTCGTCGCAGCTCCGCGACGAGCTGGATCAATGGTATCGGGAATTCGCAAGCCAGGACGCCGTTTCAACGGCCGCACGGCGCAAGAGGTCGATGATCTGAAATCAGTTATCCTGGCTGTCGAAGGAACTGCGTGCTCCATCGACGGCATCATGGTTCTCGATCGCCCAGATCCAGACGTTGCAAAAGGCCGCCCCGAGCGTAAGACCGAGCGGCGAGAGGCTGTATTCCACCTTGGGCGGCACGGAAGCATAGATCTTGCGGATCACCAGCCCGTCGCGCTCCATCCGCCGCAACGTCTGCGTCAGCATCTTCTGACTGATGCCGGTAACGTGGCGGGCTATTTCGGAAAACCGCAATGTGCCTTCGTCCCACAGCGTATCGAGAATGATCACCGTCCACTTGTCGGCAAAGCTGGCAATCATCTCTCGAACGAGAGCCTCGATCTTCGGGTCGACATCCTTTGGATAATCACGCGCCTTGTAGGATTGCGCGCGTTCCAGATCAGCCTCCGAATAGGTCAAGGTTTGGGGCCGGGCCATGCCGTATATCTCCATTAATCTCCCTCGGATACTTAGTAGGGAAAAGAGAGCAGGTCAATGTGAAGTGTCGTGATCACATGACCGTAGACGACGTTGCCCCTCAAGCCCGTTTTGCTCCCGACGAGACGATGTCCAGATAGACGGCGATGACGAGAATGATGCCCTTGATGATCTGCTGCCAGAACGTGTCGACGCCGAGCATGGACATGCCGTTGTCGAGGCTGGCCATGATCAGCGCCCCGACCAGTGCGCCGATGACCGAGCCGACGCCGCCGCGCATCGATGTGCCGCCGATGAAGCAGGAAGCGATCGCATCGAGTTCGCCGCCAAAGCCTGCGGACGGTGTGCCGGCAGCAAGCCGTGCGGTGGTGGTGATGCCGGCCAGCGCCGCCATCAGGCCCATCAGCCCGAACACCGCCATCTTGACCAGATTGACGTTGACGCCGGAAAGGCGCGTTGCCTCCGAATTGGAACCGACGGCGTAGATATAACGGCCGAACACCGTTCCCTTGGCGATGATGGTGAAGATGCCGAGCACGAAAAGCAGCATCAGGACGGGCACGGGAATGCCCTGATAGGAGTTCAGTACCAGAACGAAACCGAGAATGAAGATGCCGATGACGACGAGCCGGACCATTTCCATGAGTGCGCTCGGCACCTGCAGGTTATGTTGGAGGCGTTTTCGCCGGGTCCTGAGCGCCATGAGCAGCAGCACGGCAAAAAGCAGGATGGCGCAACCGTTGCCGAGCCAGCCCGGCAGGTAGCCCTGGCCGATATAGCGCAGGCTTGGCGACACGGGGGCAATGGTGATGCCGCCGGTCAGACCGAGAACGGCGCCGCGAAAGGCCAGCTGTCCGCCAAGCGTGACGATGAAGGACGGAATGCCGAGATAGGACGTCATCCAGCCGTTCATCAGTCCGAGTGCTGCGCCGGCGAGAAGCACGAAGGAGACGGTTCCCGCCAGAGGCCAGCCATAGACGGCATCGAGAATTGCGGCGATACCGCCAAGCAGGCCGAGGAGCGAGCCGACCGAAAGATCGATCTCGCCCGCGACGATGACGAACACCATGGCGGCGGCAAGAATACCGGTGATCGCCATCTGGCGCAGGAGATTGGAGAAATTCCGGGCCGTCAGAAAGCCCGAGACGCCGGTATCGGTATTATAGGTGAGGTAGCCGAACAGCGCCCAGATCAGCGCGACGACGATCAACAGGGCTACGATCTTGTTTTCGGAAAGAAATTTTCGAAAATTCCTGCCATTCATGTTCTTACGCCTTCCAAAGCCGCTGCCGTTTTGTTTCAGGCGACCTGTGCGGGCTGGCCCAAGGCCGCCGCCAGCACCTGTTCCTGGGTCAGGTTGTCATTGACGAAATCGCCACGAAGCCGTCCTTCGCCGATAACGAGCACGCGGTCGGATATGCCAAGAACCTCGGTCAGTTCGGATGACACCATCAGGATTGCGACGCCGGCCTTGGCGAGTGCGAAGATCAGCTTGTAGATCTCGTATTTGGCGCCGACATCGACGCCGCGGGTCGGCTCGTCGAGAATGAGGATGCGCGGTTCCGGCAGCATCATCTTGGAGAGAACGGCCTTCTGCTGGTTACCGCCGGAAAGCGACGCAATCGGCAGCATCGGATCGGCCGTCTTGATCTTCAGCCTGACGATTTCGGCCTGAATCTGCGCCAGTTCGTCATGCTCGTCGATCATGCCGAGCCTTGAAAAGCGGTTGAGCACCGAAACCGTCATGTTATGGCCGACGCCGATGATCGGCAGGATGCCGCTGCGCTTGCGGTCCTCGGGGACCATGCAGATGCCGGCCTTGACCGCATCGCGCGGCGAACGGATGGTGATTTCCCTGCCGTCGAGCGATACCGTTCCCTTGTGCGCGGCCGGATAGGCGCCGAAGAGGGTCGACACCAGTTCGGTACGGCCCGCGCCCACGAGCCCCGCAATGCCGAGAATTTCCCCCTTGCGGATCTGGAACGACACGTCGTCGACGACCTTTCGGTTCGGATTGGTGATGTCCCAGCAGGAAATGTTGCGCGCCTCGAGCACGACTTCGCCGATGGCATGCGCCTCCTTGGGATAAAGGTTCTTCATCTCGCGGCCGACCATCATGGTGACGATATTGGCCGTCGTCAGCTCGCTCATAGGGCGGGTGGCGATGTGGGTGCCGTCGCGGATGACCGTGACCGTATCAGAAATTTCGGCCACTTCATCGAGCTTGTGGGAAATGTAAACGCAGGCCAGTCCCTCGGCCTTGAGGCTCTTGACGAGATCGAGCAGGGTGCGGATTTCGGTTGCCGTCAGCGCCGATGTCGGCTCGTCGAGGATGAGAAGCTTGGCATTCTTGTTCAATGCCTTGGCGATCTCGATCAGCTGCTGCTTGCCGCCGGAATAGTTGAGAACAGGAAGCGCCGGGTTGATGTCGTGGACATTCAGCTTGGCCAGCAGTTCCTGCGCGCGCGCATTCATCGCATCGTAATCAAGAAAGCCGTGATTGCTGATTTCCGAGCCGAGAAAGATGTTTTCCGCCACCGACAGATGCGGCACCATCATCAGTTCCTGGTGGATGATGGCGATGCCGGCCCTTTCCGTCTCGCGGATGGAGGCGGCCTTCAGTTCCTTTCCTTCCCAGAAAATCTCGCCCTCCCAGGTGCCGTAGGGATAGACGGCGGAAAGCACCTTCATCAGGGTGGATTTTCCTGCACCGTTTTCACCGCACAGACCGACGCATTCGCCGCGCCGCACCTGCAGATGGATGCCGTCCAGCGCTTTCACGCCGGAAAAGCTCTTGGAGATATTCTTCATCTCAAGAAGATATTCGCTCATCGACCCCTCGTAATCTGGTGGAAGACCTCGGGACCGGCATTGATCCCGAGGTCGTTCGCCGTCGTCACTTCAGGCCGATCTGCTCCTTGGTGTAGAAGCCGTCCTTCACATAGATATCGACATTCTCCTTGGTCACCGCCGTCGGTGTCAGCAGAAGCGTATCGACATCCTTCGTGCCATTGTTGATCTTCGAGGTGAAGGCCGGGGTCTCGCCCTTGACCAACTGCACCGTCAGTTTCGCCGCCTCTGATGCGATCAGCTTCAACGGTTTGTAGACCGTCACGGTCTGGGTTCCGTCGAGCAGGCGCTTGACGGCGGCAAGGTCGGAATCCTGCCCGGAAACCGCCGTCTTGCCGGCGAGGCCCTGTGCGGCGAGTGCCTGGATCGCGCCGCCCGCAGTGCCGTCATTCGACGCCACGACGGCATCGATCTTGTTGTCGGCGGCCGTCAGCGCGTTCTCCATGATCGAAAGCGCTTCCGTTGGGCTCCATTCCTTCACCCATTGGGAGCCGACGATCTTGACCTTGCCGGCGTCCACAGCCGGCTTCAACGCGCGTTCCTGGCCCTCGCGCAGGTATTTCGCATTGTTGTCGGTCGGCGATCCTCCCAGCAGGTAATAGTTGCCCTCCGGCTTGGCCTTGAGCACGTTTTCCGCCTGCATGAAGCCGACCCGTTCGTTGTCGAACGAGATATAGGCATCGATATCGGCATTGAGGATCAGCCGGTCATAGGAGAGAACCTTGATGCCGGATGCCTTGGCATCGGCAACCACGGCATCGAAGACCTTGGAGTTCATCGGCACGATGACAATCGCATCGACACCCTGGGCGATCAGGTTTTCAACCTGCTTGACCTGTTTTTCCTCGTTGCCGTCGGCCGACTGAACGCTGACCTTGGCCCCCAGGCCTTCGGCCGCCTCGATGAAATAGTCGCGGTCGCGCACCCAGCGTTCGACGCGAAGATCGTCGATCGAGAAGCCGATGACCGGATTGTCGGGAGAGGCCGCGGCCGGGCCGGTGGTTGCCAGAAGACCTGCCGCGAGACCGATCGCCGCCGTCGTGAGCAAAAGATATTTCGTCATGATTTCCTCCTCCTTGAGTATCTGCTTGATTGCTGGTTAGCAGCCACGCGACGTCGCGCATGCGAAAGCATGCGACCAAGAGTCATGGCTGATGTCTGACTGCTGTCTCTCTTCCCTCGCCACGCTCCGACGCGGCCTCAAATGTCGCGCGAAAAATTCGGCGAACACCTCCTCCGGCTGCAATTGATACGAGCCTTCCGCTCGCTTGCAAGGTCGATTTTGACGCACGTACCTCAGATGCGACAATATGTCGCATGCCCAGCATCAGCCTGGCACATCTTCCAAAAAGAATAGGGCCCGCAGGCGCAACCGATGCGCGGCCGCTCGCGGTCACCGCGCGTGCCTGTCTGCCCGCACTTCTGCGTGAGATCGGTCGTGAATGCTTATATCTGCCTGATCCCTGTGTCACGTTCGCCAGCGAGAAGCCTTGTCGCTCGATGGCACCTTACCTTTCTGCGCGACTAGCGCCGGCGGGCCCCGCCACCGCATGGTATCCTGATGGAGACGTCGATGAAGATCAGCAAGCTCGTGCCGACGGCCGCCCTACTGTTCGCTACCGCGGTCACGCCGCTGATGGCGCAGGAAACAGCCGTGCCCTCTCGGCAGAATTCAGCCCCTTCCGGCATACTTTCGCTCATTCCGTCGGATTCTACGACCCGGCATACGATCGAAACGAAGACGGGAGCGCTCGATTACTCGGCAACGGCCGGCACGATCGATCTTTTCGAACAAAGCGGCACGGTTGGCGCCAAGGTGTTCTACACCGCATATACCGCCCAGGCGGACGATCCGAGCCGCCCGCTGACCTTCGCCTTCAACGGCGGGCCGGGTGCGGCTTCTGCCTATCTGCATCTTGGCCTTGCAGGTCCCAGAATAGTCGAACTCGGCCCCGGCGAAGGAGACGGTACGACGCCCGAACTCGCAGATAATCCCGAAACCTGGCTGCGGTTCACCGATCTGGTCTTCATCGATCCGGTCGGCACCGGCTGGAGCAGGGCCGCAACCGCCGACGCGGCCGAGCGCTACTGGGGCATTGCCCAGGATGCCGAGAGCCTCGCCAAGTTCATCGCACTCTACATTCAGAAACAAGGCCGCCTGACCTCGCCAAAGTATCTTCTCGGCGAGAGTTATGGCGGCTTTCGCGCTGCCAAGGTCGCGACCAGCCTCAAGAACTCGCAGAGCATCCTCGTCTCCGGCATCGTCATGGTTTCGCCGTTGATCGACAGTCGGCTGCTTTCGGACGCCGACGACAACCCGCTGATTGCCGCCCTGCATCTGCCCTCCCTGGCCGCTGCCGAATACGAGAGAAAGGGAGCCTTCTCCGTCGAGAGCGTGCGGCAAGCCGAGCGGTTTGCCATGACCGAATACCTCGTGTCACTGGCCGGAGCGCCGCCGGCACAAGACGTGGGCCGCATCTTCTACGAACGCGTTGCGGAACTGACGGGGCTTGGGCCCGAGACCGTGGCGGCAAGCCGCGGATACGTCGCCGGTCTCTACGCCAAACAATCCGGCGGCGAGGGCAATGTCGTCAGCCCTTATGATGCCGGCCAGTCTGCTGCCGACGCCTATCCCGGCCAGACCAGCGTCGGCAATGATGACGTGATCCTCGACGGCTATTCGCGCGCCTATGGTGCCGCCTTCTCCTCCTACGCTCACGACGACCTGAAATTCCGCAGCGAGATGACCTATACATTGCTCAACAGAGAGACGAGCCGCAGATGGGATTGGGGCAGAGGGAGGGGAAGCGCCAATGCAGCCGGCGACCTGCGCGACCTCTTGTCCGTCATCCCATCCTTCCGGCTGGCGATCCTTCACGGCTATAGCGATGTCGTCACGCCGTTCGGCGCCAGCCGATATGTCATCGACCAACTGCCGCTGTCGCTGAGCCGGCAACGCACCAGCCTGCACCTCTATCGCGGTGGTCACATGTTCTACGGAAACCCCGCCTCACGAGCGGCAGCGTCTGAGGACGCCCGGCTTTTCTACGAAGCCGAACGGTCGCAATAGCAAATGAAAGGATCGAGGCAGGTCTGGCTGCAGATCAGTAGACGTCGCGCAGATAGCGCTTGTCCTTTTTCAGACCGTTCAGATAGTCCGATGCTCTTTCGGCCGTCATGCCGCCATGTTCGGCGATGATCTCAGCGAGCGCCATATCGACATCACGCGCCATGCGGCTGGCATCGCCGCAGACATAGAAGGACGCACCGTCCTCCAGCCAGGAAAACAGCGCCTTGCCGTTTTCCTTCATGCGGGTCTGGACATAGATCTTGGCGTCCTGATCGCGTGAGAAGGCAAGGTCCAGGCGGGTGAGCAGGCCATCGCGGCTCATGACGGACAATTCGTCCTCGTAGATGAAGTCGCTCTCTCGGCGCTGGTCGCCGAAAAACAGCCAGTTACGGCCCTTTGCCCCGCGCGCGCGGCGCTCCTGGAGGAATGCGCGGAAAGGGGCGATGCCCGTGCCGGGACCGACCATGATCATAGGCGCGTCGTCATTGCCCGGCACGCGAAACGCCTTGTTCTGCGAGACGAAAATGCCGGCCTTCGTACCCTCCGCAACGCGGTCGGCCATATAGGTGGAGCAGACACCGCCGCGATCGCGACCCGCGGCGTGGTAGCGTACGCTTGCGACGGTCAGATGCACGCGGCCATCCGCCTCCTTCGGGCTCGAAGAGATCGAATAGGCGCGGTGCTGCAACGGCTTGAGGAGGCCGATGAAATCGGCAGCGCTCAGACCTCCCTGGGGTATGTGTGAGACGAGATCGAGTGCATCCTTGCTCCACAGGAAGGCATCGAGGGCCTCCTTGTCGGCATTTCGGACGATATGGGTGAGCTCCTCGTGACCGGCGCGACGTTCGACCTCGGCGATCAGGTCGCGCGATGGCGTCGAGATTTCGTAATGGGTCGAAAGAAGCGCGGCCAGCGCCGAGCCGTTGATCTCGGCGTCGGGCGACGCGCCAAGCCTTGCAATCAGCAGATCGACCAGCGCCGGATCGTTGACCGGCATGACGCCGACGGCGTCACCCGCCTCGTAGGCAAGCCCGCTATCGCCGAGATCGAATTCGAAATGGCGGATTTCCTTGGTCGAGGAAGAGGCGGACAGGCAGCGATTGACCACAACGGTCGCGGCGTAAGGGTTCTTGCGGCTCCAGCCGGTCTGTTCCCGCAAAGGCGCTCCTGTGGCGGCTGCGACAACTCCGGCGGCAGGCTTTTCCGCGGCGAGCGGCAGCGTCCCACCAAGCCAGGCTGCGGCGGCATCCTCGAAATCGATATCGCAATCGAGGCGGGCAGCGATGCGGGTGGCGCCCAGCTGTTCGAGACGCGTATCGATCAGCTTGCCCGCCTGGCAGAACCCATCATAGCCGGTATCGCCCAGGGCCAGCACGGCAAATTTCAGACTTTCGAGCCGCGGCGCCGTTTCGGCCGACAGGGCCTCCCAGAAAAGCTGGGCATTGTCCGGCATCTCACCCTCGCCATAGGTGGAGGTAACGATCACCACATGGCGCATGTCGGCCAGAGCATTCATGTCGATATCGTCGAGCCCCTGTACCTGCGGCGCCATGCCGAGCGCCCTGGCCGACGCCGCAGCGTCCATCGCCACCTGTTCGGCATTGCCGGTCTGGGTGCCGTAGAGGATGTGGATCGGCTGCGCAGCGCCAGCGGCAGGTGCAGTGGCCGCGCTTTCGCTAGCGACAAGCCGCGAGTTGAGGCCGGCCATGAAACCGGCCAGCCAGGCACGCTGGTCGCTGTTGAAGGGAGCATCCTCAGGGATATGCGGTATGATCATCATGCGGCTCTTAACATCTGGGTGCGGGCTTGCTGGCGCGTCTCAACGGGCAGTCGCGAGGCCGCCGATGGCCTTGGCTGCGAACAGTTCCTCGAAGCTCGGGATGCGGCCGATCCGCTCCCGGTTGCTTTCCGTCTGGCGGATGATCCAGCCATAGGTGCCGGGGCTGTCGATCGACAGCGTGTTGCGGCCGGCAAGCGCCTGCCTGTAGTCGGTCAGCCGCTTTTCCGAAACGAGGACGGCAAGATCCGCATCGTCATAATCGGCGATCGCCTCGCGGGCATACCGCGAAAGCTTCTGCATCAGCGCGAAATCCTCGGTCAGGATCAGGTTGCGCACCGCCTTTTCCACCGCCGGCTCGGATGGTCCGAGTGCATTCGGCACGCGCGCCATGGCCAGCGACTGGGCCATGGAAAGCACAGTGTAGTTGTTCAGCAGCGTGAACATTTCGTCGGTATCCGTCTCGCCATGGCCGGGAGCCCTGCCGTTGAGGATCGGCTTGCGGTCACGATAGGCGAGCTTGAACTTGCGCACCTGATGGCCGGCAAGCGCGGTCGCCAGTTCCTCCACCAGATCCTTGCGGCTCTTCGCCTTCAGAATGGCATCGCTATCCTGATAGAGAAGCAGGGCACGGGGCAGTGCGTAGACGAAGTTCGAGCGTTCGCTTTCGAAATTGTCGAGCAGCCAGCGCGCCTTTTCCGATCCTGTCGCTTCGAAATGCCATTCCAGCATCATCCGGATCGCGTCCGCATGGAAGGTGACATAGGGGTCGGACGCATCGGCGATCGAGCCGATCAGGATGGAGTCGTGGCTCATCTTCTTCGGCAGATCGCGATAGGGATCGTACTGGTAAAAGAAGCCGCCGCTCATGCCGTTGCCGACGCCCTTGCCGAACGACCCCAGGTTGAGGACTGCGCCGTTGGTCATGTATTCGCAGCAGAAATCGCCGACGCCTTCGACGACGGCGGTGGACCCGGAATTGCGTACCGCGAACCGGTCGCCGGCCTGACCTTCGACGAACAGACGGCCGCCTGTCGCGCCGAACAGGGCAAAGTTTCCGATAAGCACGTTGCCGTCCGCCTCTGCCGAACCACCGCCCGGCGAGCGCACCGAGATCGTGCCGCCGTTGGCGCTCTTACCCACGCCGTCATTGCAGGTGCCGGTATGGGTGAGCATCATGCCGTCATTGCAGAAGGCGCCGTAGGACTGGCCGGCCGAACCGGATGTGGAAATCCTGACCGACCCCGCATCGAGGAAGCGCCGACCGCGCTTGTCCTGGCGTATGGCAGGCAGATAGCGCGCCTCAGCATCGCTGAGTTCGTAATTCAGCATCCGTTCGATATCGACCGAAAGCTGGCCGCCGACGCTCTTGTTGCAGTTGTTGAGATGATAGTTGCCGCCGAGTTCGACCACCGGCAGGCCGCCGTCGATCAGTGCCGAGCGCACCATGTCGATGAAGGCATCGTCGACCGCGTAATCCTTGTCCATGTAGACGGGATCGGTAATCTTCACCTCCTCGACCACCTGCAGCATCGCGCGGAGGTCAAGCTGCCCGACGCTGGACGGGTGATCGAGAAGATGAAGAAGGTCGCTGCGCCCGCGTGCTTCGCGGAGCGATCTGAAGCCGAGAGACGCAAGGATTTCCCGCGTTTCGTGCGCGATGTTGAGCAGGTATTGCGCCAGAGCGCGGGGATCGCCGTCAAAGACCTCGGCATTGGTGGTGAGGCCGGCCGGGCACTTGATATTGCAGTTCTTCGCCATGACGCATTTCAGCATCATCAGCGCCGTCGTGCCGAATTCGAAGCTGTCGCCGCCGAGAAGCGCCGACTTGACCACGTCGCTCGCCGTCTGATGCGCGCCGGAGCAGCGCAACAGCACCTTCTGCCGCAGGCCGTTGGCGCAGAGCGCCTGATGCACTTCGGCAATGCCGATTTCGGCGGCGCGGCCGGTATATTTGAGGCTGGTGACCGCAGCTGCACCCGTGCCGCCGGTATTTCCTGCGACATTGATGACATCCGCACCCGCCTTGGCCACGCCGACGGCGATCGTGCCGATCCCTTCCGACGAGACGAGCTTGACGATGACGCGCACGCGCGCCGCCTTGCAGTCATGGATGAGCTGCGCCAGGTCCTCGATCGAATAGGTGTCGTGATGCGGGGGAGGGGAGACCAGTTCGACGCCAGGCGTGCCGCCGCGGGCGGCGGCGATCTCGACCGTCACCTTGGCAGCCGGCAACTGACCGCCTTCACCGGGCTTTGCGCCCTGGCCGATCTTGATTTCCAGCTCCTCCAGCATCGGATCGGCGAGATAGCCTGCCCAGATGCCGAAACGCCCGGAGGCGAACTGCTTGATGCGCGAGGCGCGGATCGTGCCATAGCGAGAAATGTGCTCGCCGCCTTCCCCGGAGTTCGACATCCCGCCGACCATATTGGTGCCATGCGCGACCGCTTCATGGGCATTGGACACCAGCGCGCCATGGCTCATGGCACCGGAGGCTAGAAGGGGGGTGATCTCGCTGGCCGGCTGCACCTCGTCGAGCGAAACGCCGGCGGGCGCGGAGCCTAAAAGCTTAAGGTAGTTGAGGGCCTGTCCCGCCGCGTGAACGGCAAGCGCGCCGCCTTCCAGCCAATGGCCGAGAATATCGGTTCCGAAACGGGCAACGAACGACTGGCCAAGCGCCGCCAGCCGCGCAAGGTCGCCACCCTGGGGGCCGGTCAGTGTGAGGCGGAACATATCCTCGGGCATCGCCTCGCAGGTCAGTCCGCGCACCAGAAAACTGTTGTTGCCCCTGCGGGAAAAACGCTTCATTTCCTTGCGAAAATCATCCGGCGAGCTGGCATAGGTAACGTCCGCCGGGAAGGCCAGAACGTCGCGCAGGGCCGCCGGTCGACGCGATCGCTCTTCCGTCATCATCCGGGCGAATGCACGATATCCGGGCGTGATTGCGAAGCGATTGATCGCTTCGGGCGAAAGGCGATCGTAGCTGTTGTTGGCATAGGCTGCATCATCGATGCCGAAGGCGTCGCCCAGGCGGTTGAGCGTCAGCAGCCGCAGGAAGGGGTCCTCCTCGCCATCCGGCTCAGAGAAGGCGACCTTCTCCTCGGTCATGTCGACGAAACCGCGTACGGCTGTCGTGCCGAACGAATGGCCGGCCCCCTCGGCGCGTTCCTTGAACAGGCCGAGCAACGGAATATCGTTCTCGTTCTTCACAGTCAGCGCCTTGGCGTGCCAGTCGGCGACCGCCTGGGCGATCACCTTGAAATCGACGCCGCCGACCGGCGTCTTGACGTTGGGGAAGTAGCGATTGAGCACCGGATCGCTGGTGTCGAGGAAGTTGGGTTCGAAGAACTCGCCGCCCACATAACTTTCGGCAGTGCATAGGCCGACCTTGCCCATGGTCTTCATCAACGACTTTTCAGCCGCCTTGGCGAAGCGCTTGAATGCCTTGTCGGCTTCTGCCCCGAACTTCTCCTCGGCGCGAAACTGCACGCCGAGCGGATAGACGGCGGAAGCGCCGAAACCGAGGGCGGCGGCGACATGGTGAGAGGATGAGATCTGGCCGCTTTCGACCACGAGCGAGACACGCAGGCGCGCGCCTTCCTCGATGAGCTTCTGGTTGATCGCCGAAACGACGAGGATCATCGGCAGGGCGGCGCGGTCGCGCGCCACATGCCGGTCGGTGACGACCGCAATGCCGCCTTCCTCGCGGGCAAAGGCGGCGACGGCATCGCAAAGCCTGCCGATACCAGCTTCGAGCGCCTGGGCGTTTGCCTCCGCATTGTCGAGAACCGGTGTGTACAGCATCTCGAAACGGCGGAGCGGCGTCTCCGTCTGCTCGCGCAGCTTCAGCATGTCTAGATGGGTCAGAATGGGGGAGGGTACGACGATCTGGCGGGCGGCCTTCGCGCCGATATTCGGCTTGGCGCCGAGCGCGATCCTCAGCGTCATGCCGTCGGCCTCGCGAATGCTGTCGAGCGGTGGGTTCGTCACCTGGGCGAAACGCTGCGAGAAATACTTCGCGACGCCCCCCTCCTGGTCAGACAGCGCGTTGATGGCATTGCCATAACCCATGGCGGAGATCTTCTCTGCGCCGGTTGCCAGCATGGGATCCATCAGGAACTTGAAGCTTTCCTGATTATGGGAATAGGCGACGTAACGCTGGTGACGCTCCATGTCGCCATTGTAGCGCAAAGGCGAGCCCTGCGCTTCGGCGGGAATTTCCGGCAGGTCGGAAAGCCGTACGCGGGCATCGACCACCAGATCGCGATAGGGCTTGCGGGCTGCCAGCATTTCCAGCGCCTCGACAGTGCCGAAAGCACGCTTTTCGACATGGTCGTAGACCAGCATTCCGCCGGCCTCGATGCGACCGCGGCTCAGGACGGTCTCAGGCGAAAAGGCGATCTGGCCCGCCTCAGACATGACGCAGAGATAATCTTCCGTCTCGACGGTACGAAGCGGCCTGAGCCCGAGGCGGTCGAGGCGGGCACCAATGACATCCCCATTGCCGAAGATCAGGGCGGCCGGGCCGTCATTCTTCTCCTCATAAAGCGAGAAATATTCGAGCATGGCGGCGACATCGGCCGATAGCGTGTCGTCATTCTCCCAGGCCGGCGGCATCATCGAAACCACGGCAGTGACGAGGTCGAGGCCATCCTCCAGTACGCGCGACTGCAGAGTCTGGTCGAGACGGCAACTGTCCGACTGGCCCTTGGGGCGGATGATCGAAGCGTTCTTGGCGGCCGCGATCGCGGCTTCCGACAAGCGGTTCTTGCGATCGGTATTCAACTCGCCGTTATGCGCCATCTGGCGGAAAGGCTGCGCCATCGACGGATGCGGATCGGTGTTGGTGGAAAACCGCGTGTGGAAATACATGGTGTGGATCGTGTGATCCGGGTCCACCAGGTCGCGGAAATAGGGGATGACCTCGTTGGAGTTGAGGCGCCCCTTCAACACCTGCGTACGGGCACTGAGCGATATCGGGTACAGGCCGGCGAGTTCCGGCCGCGTATAGGCCTCAGCTTCGATCGCCAGCAGCGCCTTGTGGATGCGGAAATCGAATTCCGCCTGCGACGCAGTCTCGCCGTGACAGCCGAAAACCCATTGACGGATGGTCAACTGGTGACGAATGGCGACCGGGCGGATCGCATCGTTCTCGACAGGCACATCACGCTTCAGAAAGGTTTCGAAACCCTGCTCGGCAAGCATCATCTCCACGACGCGCTCAGCCTCTTCATGAAAGGCCGGATCGGCGGGCAGGAAGAAGTTGCCGACACCGAACCGGCGCGGCTCAAGATCCGGCCTGCCGGTCAGCTTGCGAAAGAAGCCGAGAGATAGGTCCACGGAAATGCCGGCACCGTCACCGACCCCTTCTGCCGACATGCCGCCACGATGCGGCACCGCACACAGCGCTTCGTGGCCTTTGAGCAAGACGTCATGGGTTTGCACCCCGTCCTTTCGCGTTATGAAGCCGACGCCACAGCTGCTTTTCTCCTGCGCAGGATCGTAGAGGCCGAAAGGCGATTCATTCGGTTGCATGGCGCGACTCCTGCCGAAATTAAGTCAGTTGTACTGACCTAAATAACAAGATTTAAAGAGTCAAGTTTAAAAGATTGTGCGGCGCAGCGATGCAATCTTCACATGCGAAAAGGTACTGGCGCGAAGGGGCGAAAATCGGCTCGGAGCGGGCTCTCGAAAACGCGCCGCGGAATGTCGCACCAGGACAGGTCTTCAGCCGCATCGATACGGGCCGGAAGCATTTCATTTACCGGGGTGCGCCATCTTGTCACATGGGCTCGGTTGCAGTACTCCAAGCCCTCAAGGCCGAAGGCCTATAAACAAACACTGCTTGGTGGTGCTGCGTTTCAGCACCGAAGACATCATGACGTTGGAACTGCGATGACCCTTTACCTGGATTACCTGGCTGAAATCAAAAGCAGAGAAACTCAAGGGCTTGCACCCAAGCCGATCGATGACGGCGGGCTGACCGGCGAAATCATCAGCCTGATCGAAGATACCGGCAGCGAGCACCGTGCGGACGCGCTGAAATTCTTCATCTACAATACCCTGCCTGGCACGACGAGCGCCGCGGGTATCAAGGCCGCCTTCCTGAAAAAGATCATCCTCGGCGAAACGATCGTCCCGGAGATCACCCCGACCTTCGCACTCGAACTCCTGTCGCACATGAAGGGCGGCCCCTCCGTCGAAGTGCTGCTCGACGTAGCACTTGGCGATGACGTCTCGATCGCCAGCCAGGCCGGCGACGTGCTGAAGACACAGGTCTTCCTCTACGACGCCGACATGTTCCGCCTTCGCGACGCCTACAAGGCCGGCAACGCGATCGCCAGGGATGTGCTGGAAAGCTACGCCAAGGCAGAATTCTTCACGAAACTTCCGGATGTCGAGGACGAGATCAAGGTCGTGACCTTCATCGCCGCCGAGGGCGATATCTCCACCGACCTCCTGTCGCCTGGCAACCAGGCCCATTCGCGCTCCGACCGAGAATTGCACGGCCAGTGTATGATCACGCCTGAAGCCCAGGCGGAAATCGTCGCGCTTCAGCAGCAGCATCCCGACAAGCGGGTGATGATGATTGCCGAAAAGGGCACGATGGGCGTCGGCTCGTCGCGCATGTCCGGCGTCAACAACGTCGCTTTGTGGACCGGCAAGCAGTCCAGCCCTTACGTGCCGTTCGTCAACTTCGCTCCGGTCGTCGCCGGCACCAACGGCATTTCGCCGATCTTCGCGACCACTGTCGACGTGACCGGCGGTATCGGCATCAACCTGAAGAACTGGGTCAAGAAGCTCGACGAGAACGGCAAGCCGATCCTCAACAACGACGGCAACCCGATCCTCGAGCAAAAATACTCGGTCGAGACCGGCACGGTTCTGAAGATCGATGCGAAGAACCGGAAGCTGCGCGACGAGAACGGCGAAGAGCTGGTCGACATCGCGTCCTCCTTCACGCCGCAGAAGACGGAGTTCATGAAGGCGGGTTCCTCCTATGCCATCGTCTTCGGCAAGAAGCTGCAGACCTTTGCGGCCCAGACGCTGGGCGTCGAGGCAACCCCGGTCTTCGCTCCGAACAAGGAACTCTCGGTCGAAGGCCAGGGCCTGACCGCTGTCGAAAAGATCTTCAACCGTAATGCTGTCGGTGTCACGCCGGGCAAGGTTCTGCATGCCGGTTCCGACGTTCGCGTCACCGTCAACATCGTCGGCTCGCAGGACACGACCGGCCTGATGACGGCGCAGGAACTGGAAGCGATGGCGGCAACCGTCATTTCTCCGCTGGTCGACGGCGCCTATCAGTCGGGCTGCCACACGGCCTCGGTCTGGGACAAGAAGGCCCAGGTGAACATCCCGAAGCTGATGTCCTTCATGAACAATTTCGGCGTAATCACCGCGCGTGACCCGAAGGGCGTCTACCATTCGATGACCGACGTCATCCACAAGGTGCTGAACGATATCACGGTCGATGACTGGGCGATCATCATCGGCGGCGACAGCCATACCCGCATGTCCAAGGGCGTCGCTTTCGGCGCCGACTCGGGCACCGTGGCGCTGGCGCTTGCCACTGGCGAAGCCACCATGCCGATACCGCAGTCGGTCAAGGTGACCTTCAAGGGTACGATGCAGCCCTACATGGACTTCCGCGACGTCGTGCACGCCACCCAGGCGCAGATGCTCAAGCAGCACGGCGACAACGTCTTCCAGGGCCGCATCATCGAAGTGCATATCGGCACGCTGCTGGCCGACCAGGCCTTCACCTTCACCGACTGGACGGCCGAAATGAAGGCCAAGGCATCGATCTGTATCTCCGAGGACGCGACGCTGATCGAGTCGCTCGAAATCGCCAAGTCGCGTATCCAGATCATGATCGACAAGGGCATGGACAATGCCGCGCAGACGCTCAAGGGCCTGATCGACAAGGCGGATGCCCGCATTGCCGAAATCCGCTCGGGTGAGAAGCCGGCCCTGACCCCCGATGCCAATGCGAAATATTTCGCCGAAGTCGTCGTCGATCTGGACCTGATCGACGAGCCGATGATCGCCGACCCGGACGTCAACAACGCCGACGTATCACGCCGTTACACCCACGACACGATCCGCCCGGTTTCCTATTACGGCGGCAGCAAGAAGGTCGATCTCGGCTTCGTCGGCTCGTGCATGGTGCACAAGGGCGACATGAAAATCGTCGCCCAGATGCTGAAGAATATCGAGAAGGCTGAAGGCAAGGTCGAGTTCAAGGCACCGCTCGTCGTTGCCGCGCCGACCTACAACATCATCGATGAGCTGAAGGCCGAAGGTGACTGGGAAATCCTGCAGAAGTATTCGGGCTTCGAATTCGACGACCTGAAGCCGAAGACTTCCAACCGCACCGAATACGAGAACATCCTCTATCTCGAGCGTCCGGGCTGCAACCTTTGCATGGGCAACCAGGAAAAGGCGGAGAAGGGCGATACCGTCCTTGCTACCTCCACCCGTCTGTTCCAGGGCCGCGTTGTCGAAGACACGGCCGAGAAGAAGGGTGAATCGCTGCTGGCCTCCACACCGCTGGTGGTTCTGTCGGCGATCCTTGGCCGCACGCCGAGCATCGAAGAGTACCGCTCTGCGGTCGAAGGCATCAACCTGACGAAATTCGCTCCGCCGAAGACGACGCCGATCGATGCGCTTTCGGTTCACTACTGACCGTTAGGCCGACGCAAACACACGAATGAAGATCTCCGGGGCGAGGAAAGCCTCCGCCCCGGAGACACCAGGATGTTGCGGGAGAACGCTTTCCAGTATCAGGTGGAGCAAACCCCTATCGCTTAACCAGGCAGGCGCTCCAGAGCAAATCGCCTGCTGGGCGAATTGGATCTCAAATTCTGCCGGCGATCTGTAGCGGTCGCCTCTGTTTCCGCCGTGTATTCAAGAGGCAGGCTTCCGAAAGTCGCGAAGCGCCGATGGCGTGAGACCGGAACACGGAAACAACAAACATCAAAACATGACATTTTTAATCATGATATCTATCAAAGATCGACGGCCTGGTTTATAGCGCGAAAGACATCTATTAGTGGTATTTTCGAATGAGCGCCGACGACGACATCAGGACGGTGGTGTACGCAGAACATCGTTCAACCCTGGTGTCTTACGCCGCGTCGTTCCTCGGTTCGCGGGATGAAGCCGAGGAAGTGGTGCAAGAGGCTTTTGCCAAGCTTAGCCCGGACAGCCTGAAACACATCGATACTCCGCTCGCCTATCTTCGCACGATGGTGCGGAACCTTGCGATCAATCGGCGCAGGCGTCGGCGTTATGAACTTACACAAGCGACCGAGCATGCACCGGATTGGATTCAGCCGCTAAAGCCCCCGTCCCCGGAGCAGGAAACGGTCGACAACGACCAGATGCGCTTGCTCGCTGCGGCGTTGCGCGCGCTGCCCGACAGGACACGGATCATCGTCGAGATGCACAGGTTCGACGGTTACACGTTGCAGGAAATAGCCAACAGGCTGGACATGTCTGTGACCAGCGTTCATCGGGTACTCACATCTGCAATCGCAAGCCTGGCCAAACAAATGAACGCGGGCCTGAAGTAATATGGAAAAAATCACGTCGTTGTTTGTCTATGTTTCTAAAGTTTTGATTTCTCTCGAAAGCCTGGACGGCGGCGCATGACCTCAGACACCCCCGAAATCGAGGACACGTTGCGCGAGGAGGCAGCCGCCTGGTTGCTTGAGCTTGACAGTTCGCACTGTCGCGATGACGAATTCGAACAATGGCTGATGACATCGCCGCAGCATATGGATGCCTGGAGCGACGTCCAATCGACGTGGCAGTTACTGGGAACGATAGGCCCCGGTTATCAACGTTTGACGGCACCTCCTGTCGCAGGCGCTGCTGTTTCGAAGCAGAAAGCGCCGCGCCGGCATAGCTGGCAGAAAAAGACCTTTCGGATCGCTGCTGGCTCGGCACTCGCTGCCATGTTCGGGCTCGCAGCTTTCGCAATTCTGCCGAACGCCATAATCAGGTGGCAAGCGGACTACAGTACGTCTGTTGCGGAAAGCCGAAGCGTGGTGCTGGAGGATGGGAGCATCGTCCAACTCGCCGCCGACAGTGCGCTCAAGGTGGAATTTACCGCGGACCGGCGCGATGTGTCACTCCTGAAGGGGGAAGCCTTCTTCACGGTCACCCACAACACCGAGCGTCCGTTTGTCGTCGATGCCCAGGGCGTGGACATTACGGTCGTTGGTACGGAATTCGATGTGAAACTCGATGACTTTGCGACGCAGGTCTCGCTTGCCGGTGGCGCGGTAAAAGCCTCGCTGAGCGATGGCGAAAACGACCGCCCGCAGTCACTCGCTCCGGGAGAAAGACTAACAGTCGAGCGGCAGACGGGCCGGATGCGCATCGACAGGATTCCCGCCGATGACATCGGCACCTGGCGTGACGGGCGCCTCTTGGTCATCGACGCGAGTGTCGGCGAGGTCGTCGAGAACCTCCGGCGCTATCATACCGCCTGGATAACGATACCCGACCCCGATCTCGCCCAGACTCGCGTGACGGGCATCTACGATCTGAGTGATCCCGATCAGGCGCTGGCCGCGCTGGTCAGCCCGTTTGGCGGCAAGGTCCGCCGCGTGGGCGGCCTGGGGCGGATCATCTCGCGCTTCTGACAGGCTTCTGGCACGCGCGATATTTTTTCAGACGATGCGCGGAAAAATCCGGAAAAAATCATGACTGCATTTGTCTAGATTTCAGGGCTTCCACACAAGCCCGGAAATTGGGGACAAAGGGACACGATGACAGTGTTGGTATCGGGGGCGAGGCGCCGGGGGCGCATCGCAAGAAGTCTGTGTGCGACGACGGCGCTGGTCGCCCTTCAGTTTGCCGGTCTGGACTACGCATATGCTCAACAGGCGCCTGCTGCGCAGGGTGCGGCCATGCGCGAGGCAATGGCTTTCGATATTCCGGCGCTGCCTGTGGCAAGCGCAATCAGCGCATTCAACAGGCAGTCCGGCATTCAGGTCAGCCTTCCAGCCGGGGCCGGCGCGAACGTTATGACGCGGGCGGTTCGCGGCAGCTATACGCCAGCCGACGCGTTGCGGCTGATGTTGCAGGGCACCGGCGTTATCTACCGGTTCGGTCAGTCCGGTGAGGCTATCCTCAATTCAGGCGGCGCCGCGGTCGATGGCGACGAAACAACACTGGACCCGATCGTCCTTCGCGGCGGCCGCCTTGGGCGCGGCTACCAGGGGACGCCGGACGAGGTCTACGAGACGCCGGCCGCCGTCAGCGTCGTCACCCGTCAGGCAATCGAGAACACGCCGGCAGCGCGCAGCGCCGCGGACGTGCTCGATACCGTGTCGGGCCTGATCACCAACCGGGCAGAAGGCCAGAAGCCGGGAATCGCCGTCAACCTGCGCGGCCTGCAGGATATGGGACGCGTGACCACCAGCATCGATGGTGCCCGTCAGAACTTCCAGCGCTCCGGCCACGGCGGTTATCAGCAGATCCTGGTCGATACCGCCTTCATCCGCGAAATCGACATCGAAAAGGGTGGCGTCAATGGCGTGGGCGGCGCGGGGTCGCTCGGTGGCGCGGTCGATTTCCGCACCGTCGGCGCGAACGACCTGCTGCAGGACGGCAAGGATTTCGGCGGCGAGATACAGGCGGAAGTGGGCACCAACGCCTATAATTTCGTCGGCTCGGCTGTCGGCGCGATACGCTTGTCCGACACGTTCTCGCTCGTTGGCGGCATCGCCAAGCGCAATATCGGGGATTACGATATCGGGCAGAACGGGCTTGCCGAGTACCTTGCAGGGAAACAGACCCCAGGCGGCCCGCCTCCCGCTCTTCCGGGGCAGACTGTTGTTGACGACAGCGTCGTGTTCTCGTCGCGAGAAACGTTGAACACGCTTTTCAAGGCAGAGTGGGACATTACCGATGACCTGAGCGTCACCGGCTCCTGGATGCATTACAAGGGAGATGGAGCGACCGGCGGTTTCGGCGCGGGAAGTAGCAGTGATGGCCTGCGAACCAATGCTCAAGGCTATCTCAACGACACGTTCAGTATGACGTTTGAATTCGATCCGGAATCCGAGCTCGTCGATGCACGGCTGAAGCTCTGGTACAACGACACCGCGAACGACGAATCCCGCGAATATGTCAACGGCGACGACGGCACCAGCTATTTCGAGAACTATGCCTACGGGATGAAGAGCTTTGGTGGCAGCTTGGAGAACACCAGCCGGTTTACACTGCCGATCGGCGATCTCGCCTGGCATTATGGGGTGGAAGCCTATCAAGACAAAGGTGAAACGAAAAGCCTGACGCCGGCGGCGGTTGACCAGGGCTACGATGGCGGCTGGGGACTGCGAGGGGCCAACGCGCCGGGAAAGCGATGGGTCGCAAGTGCTTTCACCAGCGCCACCCTGCAGCATGAGGACTGGTTGACGTTGACCGGCGGGCTTCGTTACGACCACTACCGGCTGTGGGGCTCGACCGTCGTCCATGGCAGCAGAACGATCAGCGCGCCGCCCAGCACCTGCCTTCAGTGGCAGGATATCTTCGGTGATGGCGTGCCGGATCCGAACGGCCAATGGGCAAATATTGACGGAAGTATCGTGTACGATGGCCTGGCCCCCAATCCCGGCCCTGGCTTTGATTTCTATCCGGCAGCCTGTGAACTCTGGAGTGCGCCGGGTGTCGACCAGGAGGTCATAGATGCCGTCCCGGTGGATGTAGATCAATCGGACGGGGCCTGGCTTCCTTCCGCAACGATTGCGGTAAAACCCTTTGAATGGCTGCAGCCGTTCATCTCCTATTCGCGTAGCTACAGGCCACCGGCCGTCTTCGAGGCACTGCTTTCCGGCGGTCATCCGGGATTGCCTTTCGAGAACGCCCCGAACCCCTACATTCGTCCCGAGCGGGGTGAGACATGGGAAATTGGTGTCAACATCGCCCAGGACGGCGTCTTCACGGCCGGCGATGCCTTTCGCATGAAAGCGGTCTATTTCCGCCGCGATATCAAGGATTACATTTCACTCGGCTACAACTACTTCGATCCTGTTGGCCGAGAACAAGCCTATCTAACGTCAGTCAATCTGGACGGAACGACCAAGATGCGGGGGCTCGAGCTGGAAGCCAGCTATGATGCCGGCTCCTTCTACGTCGGTGGCTCCTATACCTATATCGATAGCGACTGGGCCGACAGCTACACACCTATACAGACCCCGGGTTCGTCGGACGGTATCGATAACACGCCGGATCCGACCATTCTTTATCTGCCACCGAAAGAGAAATTGACGATCGATGCAGGCGTGCGCCTGTTCGATGAACGGTTGGTGATCGGGGCGCGCCTCAACCATACCAGCGAGACCGAGACCGGCTTTGGCCAGCTGAGCGGCTATACGAACCCGACCTACACGACCTACGATCTCTACGGTTCCTTCGACGTGACACCGCAGGCGAGGCTTCGCTTTGGCATCTCGAACCTGACCGATGAGTTCTACGTACCTTCGCTGGGCATCGAATCCTATCCCGCACCGGGCCGGACCTACACGGCATCGCTGAAAATGCGGTTCTGACGAGATTGGCGTCGGCACTCCAGCCGACGCCGCAAAGACATTCGCGGAAATGCGCAGGGAACCGCGAAAACGAGGTTCGCGAAAAGGCGAACGCATAACAGAAACCAAGGAGATAAACATGGTTGCGACTATCAATCTGACAGGAACGAGCCGCGATCTCGTAGGCTACCTGAATAGCTGGTCGAGCAATTTCGGCTATGATGGCAACGGAGCGTTTAGCCCGACCTTTGCCGCCGCGACCCAATGGTCCGCTGGCAATACGAGCGGTACAACCAATACCGGCGTCATTCTGAACGGCAACTTCGCCTACGTTCCGCCGGGCGGCTTCACAGGTTCCGTAAACAACCTGCAGTTTGGCACGGACCTCAACGGCTCCGCCCTGACCGGCTACAGCCTGGCCTCCACCGGCCTCACCGTTCAGCTCGGCGACGCTCCCAACGCCACATTCACCGGCGCAATCTACTCGCTGTCTCACGGCGGTAATTTTACCGGCCTGACGGCAGCCAGCGGCAACACACAGCCCGGCCTTTACGATTATTTCGGTGAAGTCGGCACTGTTCAGAACGGAACGGCCGCAGCCGATACGCTCTACAGCTTCGACGGCAACGATACGCTGAACGGCGGTGCCGGCCGGGATCGCTTTGTCTTCGACCGCGACATCGATGGTGCTCTCTCCGCCACGATCGGCGAGGACACGGTCACCGGCTTCACCGCCGGCGCAAACGGCGATTACCTGCGCTTTGCACTGCAGAGCACGGCCTTCGATACGTTCGCCGAAGTCTATGCCGCTTCCAGCCAAGTTGGCGCCGATACGGTCATCGATCTCGGCTCGATCGGCGAAATCACGCTCGCCAACGTGACCAGGGCCAATCTGGTCGCCGGCAACTTCGAATTCGTCGCTTGAACCCACGGACTCGAAACTTGTTCGGATTTTCCCAACAGGCGTCGTCGCAGCTCACTGCTGCGACGGTCGTCCCGGCTTCCAGACTGGCAATCCTCGGGATAGCCCTGATCAGCGGCGTTGTAAACGTACTGGCACTGACCTCGCCGCTGTTCATGATTCAGATCTATGATCGCGTTCTGGCCAGCGGCAGCGTGCCGACGCTGGTCGGTCTGGCGGTCCTCGCCGGCGGCCTGTTTGGCGTGCAATGCGTTCTGGATGTCATTCGTGCGCGGGTGCTTTTGCGCATCGGCGAGCGTCTGGACTGCCGTCTTTCGGGCAATGTCTATCAGGCCGTGGTGCGGCTGCCTCTCGTAACGCAGATGCCGGGAGACGGATTGCAGCCACTGCGCGATCTCGACAACGCTCGCGGCTTTCTTGCAGGCCAGGGACCGACCGCCTTCTTCGATCTGCCATGGATGCCGCTTTATCTTGGCATTTGCTTTCTGTTTCACGTCTGGATCGGCGTTACTGCGCTCGCCGGGGCAATGATCCTGATCGCGTTGACGGTCATCACCAATGCGCTTTCGCAGACGCCGGCGCGCGACATCGTTCAGTCGAACGCCGCCCGCAACGGCAGACTGGAGGCCGCGCGCCGCAATGCCGAAGTCATCGCCGCAATGGGGCTGGGCAGACGGCTGGCGGCGCAGTGGCAAGTGTCCAATTCCACCTATCTCGGCGCCAATCGACGGGCCGGTGATGTCACCGCAGTTCTCGGCGGCATCTCCCGCTCGATGCGGCTCGTCATCCAGTCCACCATGCTCGGTGTAGGTGCCTGGCTCGTCATCCGCCAGGAAGTGACAGCGGGCGTGATGATTGCAAGCTCGATCATGATGGGGCGTGCGCTAGCCCCCGTCGACCTTGCGATTTCCAGCTGGAAGCCGTTCTTGATGGCGCGGCTGAGTATGCATCGCCTGGACGCGCTGCTGGCCAAGATGCCGCCTCCCACACCTTCGATGCAACTGCCGGCGCCCAAGCAGGAGTTGCGGGTCGAAAGTGCAACGATCGTGCCGCCCGGAGGGGCGCGGCCATCCGTTCTCGGCGTTCAGTTTTCCGTATCCGCGGGTAGCGCGCTCGGCGTCATAGGTCCTTCGGGCTCCGGAAAATCCACACTGTCGCGCGTTCTTGTCGGAGCCTGGTCTCCCGCTGCCGGAAAGGTCCGGCTTGATGGCGCGAGCCTCGAACAGTGGAATCGCGAACAGCTGGGTCGTCACATCGGCTACCTGCCGCAAGGCGTTGAACTGTTTGACGGCAGCATCGCCCAGAACATTGCCAGGTTCGAGGATGATGTCGATGCGGAGGCCATCGTCGCGGCGGCGCGTGCAGCTGGCGCCCACGACCTGATACTCCGTTTCGAACAGGGTTACGATACACAGATCGGCGAGGCGGGATCGGCGCTTTCCGCCGGACAGCGACAGAGAATCGGGCTTGCCCGCGCGCTCTACCGCGATCCTTTCCTCGTTGTCCTCGACGAACCGAACGCCAATCTCGATACGGAAGGCGAAGCGGCCGTTGTGAAGGCCATCGCCTCGGTGCGTGAGCGCGGCGGCATCGCCGTCATCGTCGCACATCGGCCGAGCGCGATTGCCGCCTGCGACATGGTGCTGATGATGGATGGCGGACAGATGAAGGCTTTCGGCCGACGGGATGCCGTGTTGTCGAAGGTCTTGAAGAAGGATGCGCCCCAGGCCTCATCAGGCTTCAGCGTAACGGGGCAGGGCGTCGTTCCATTGCGCGTCGTCGCCAATCTGGACACAGGCAAGCAGGGAGCAGGCGATGACCTACGATCGGAATAACGGCATGCCGGACCCGAACCTCGAGGGCGGGATTTCCCGGTCCATTCGGCGGCATTTGATTGCAGGACTGTTTTCCTGCGTGCTTCTGGTCGGCGGCGGAGCGACATGGGCTGCCACGACCAGCCTCGCTGGCGCGGTCGTCGCCAGCGGGCATTTCGTCGTCGACAGCTATGTGAAGAAGGTACAGCATCCGACCGGCGGCGTGGTTGGTGAGATCACCGTCCGAGAGGGCGATACGGTGCATGCCGGCGATGTCGTGATGCGGCTCGACGCCACCCAGACCCGCGCCAGCCTTGCAATCGTCACGCGGAGGATCGATGAACTGACCGCCCGCCTGGCACGCCTGGAGGCGGAACGCGACGATCTGGACGCCATCGGCTTTCCCGACTGGCTTGTCGATCGACGCGACCACCCGGACGTCGAGGCCGCTTTGCGTAGCGAAACCCGCTTGTTTGAGTTTCGGCGTCAGTCGAGGGCGGGACATAAGGCACAGCTTAACGAGCGTATCACCCAATTCGAACACGAGATCCGTGGTTTGAAAGCGCAGGAGGACGCTTTCCAGACGGGTATCGAGGTGCTGGACAAGGAGATTGCAGCCCTGTCATCGCTGCGCGTACAGGGCATCGTTTCAGACCAGCGGCTCAATGCCCTCAAAACCCAGGTGGCGACCTTCGGCGGCGAGCGCGGCGAGAAAATTGCCTATCAGGCACAAGCGTCGGGTCGGATTTCCGAGACGAAGCTGCAAATCCTGCAGATAGACCAGGATCTGAAGGCGGAGGTCGGGCGTGAGTTACGCGAAGTTCAGGCCCAGCTCGGAGAATTCATCGAACGCCGGGTTGCGGCAGAAGACGAGTTGAAGCGGATAGATATCGTCGCTCCACAATCCGGCATCGTGCATCAGATGTCGGTTCATACTGTGGGTGGCGTCGTCACACCTGCCGATCCGATCATGCTGATCGTACCGGAAGACGATGATCTGGCGCTGGAGGTCCAGGTTCTGCCGAAGGATATCGACCAGATTCACCTTGGCCAATCGTCTGTCTTGCGCATGTCGGCCTTCAGCCTGCGCACGACCCCTGAACTCAACGCCCATGTGACGCGTGTGGCCGCTGACCTGACGACAGACCAGCGTTCGGGCGTGTCCTATTACCTGATCCGGCTCTCGGTGCCGGCCGCCGAAATTGCACGGCTGGGGGAACTGAGGCTTGTTCCCGGCATGCCGGCCGAGGCGCTGATCCAGACGGGCACACGCACGGCACTATCATTTCTGCTGAAGCCGCTGAATGATCAGATCAGCCAAGCGTTCAGGGAGGAATGAGCTGGTTGTTTCACTATGGCAGCGAAGCAAAAATCGCCGGTTCAAGCGCCATCGAAGCCAGTGGAATAGCTTGCCGCTTGTCCGATTTCGTCCTTCTTGAGCCTTCATGTCGATCGCGCTCCCGACGGGCGGCTTTCCCCTGCACTGAAAAGCTTCCTCGCGCTCTCATTGTCTGACGAAGGACAAGCGGTTGTGGCGGAGTTTTCCGGCGAGACGGAAGGTTACATATGTCTGAGTGACCTCGATCTTCAAGAACAGCGCCATCTGCTTCAAAAACTGTAACATCTACAGGCGCTTGGTCAGGGTTCCGACTGTTCAGGCAGACCAGAAAACCGTCAGCGGTCCGTGACCTAAGTGACCGATGACATGACTAGAAGTCCGAATTTCAAACTTCAGACTCTTCAGCCATGCGCGTGGCACTTCAAATCCCGTCAAGACCTGAGGGCAGCCCGGTACCACGAGCTGCCCATTTCTTCGGTGTTATGATCTTTCAGGCGCTTCAACGTCTGAAAAGGCCAGAACCGCATCCGGAAGTCTCGCCCCCTTGATCTCTATAGCGGCGACCGCCCCGTTGAGTTCGTTTATTTCCGCGGGCGTGAGCCTGACCGACGGTGCCCCGATGTTCTCAATCATATGCGCCATCTGCGTCGTGCCGGGGATTGGGACGATGAACGGCTTCTGTGCCAGAAGCCAGGCGAGTGCGATCTGCCCAAGGCGGGCCTGCTTCCGTTCGGCCCAGGTCCGCAGCAGTTCCACGAGAGCGAGGTTGTTCGGCAGGTTTTCGGGCGAAAAGCGGCCTTCGATACCGCGGATGTCGCCTGGGGCGAACCGAGTTCGCGCATCGATGGCTCCGTTCAGGAAGCCGACACCGAGCGGGCTCCACGGCACGAAGCCGATGCCCAGTTCCTCGCAGACGGGAATGGCTCCGGTTTCCGGGCCACGCCACAGCATCGAGTATTCACTCTGTACAGCGGCCAGGGGAACGGCGGCATGTGCGCGCCGCAACGTGTTCAGGCCCATCTCGCACAGGCCCCAATGCAATACCTTACCCTGATCCATCAGGTCCTTGATCGCACCCGCGACGTCTTCGATCGGAACCTGCGGGTCGACACGGTGCTGGTAGAGAAGATCGATGCGGTCCGTGCGCAACCGCTTGAGCATTCCTTCCACCGCTTGTTTGATGTGGTCCGGGCGGCTGATCAGACCCGGCTTGCGCTCACCTGTCTCCAGGTCGATGTTCCAGCCGAATTTTGTCGCGATGACGATCTGGTCGCGGAACGGCTCGACACCCTCTCCGAGAATGCGCTCGACCTCGTGCGGGCCGTACGCCTCGGCTGCGTCGTAGAAGGTCAGGCCATTGTCGAAGGCCGCGCGGATGATGTTATGCATCTCGGCGCGGGTTGGGATCGTCTGCTGATAGGTCCGGCTCATGTTCTGGACACCGAGGCCAACGCTCGACACGTCCAGCGTGCCGAGCCTGCGTCGGCCTATCGCCGCTCCGGACGCGCCGGCGGCGTTCGTCGGAGACGCCGCCGTCTGGGCAACAGCAATTTCAGTCGTTGCCGTTGCGGCGGCCAATCCGCCAGCCGCCAATAGAATTCCTCGCCTGTTCAGCTTTGGTCCCTGCATGGTTGTCATTTTCGTTTCCCTTTATTGATAGTGAACGAGATACCGTCCCGTCTTCATCTGAACTGCTCCCAGAACCGGGCAGCGACCGTGATCCAGCCTTCGGCGCTCGTACCTGCCCCTGTGCCAAAGCCATGGCCGACGGACGGAAACGTCCTGTACTCGACGGGCCCGCCGATCCGCCGGAGTTCAGCAACTCGACCTTCCATCGACGAGGGAGGCGCAATCCCGTCATCTTCGCCCACGACGACAAAAGTCGGTGGTTCGCTGGTGGAATGATCGGAATGCGCGGTGTAGGCGAGGATGACGGCGGCTGGCTTGGGCAAATCATCGCCTCCGAACGCGGCGACGCCATGTGATCCGATGAACGCCGCCATGCGCGCGCCAGCCGAGCTACCCCAGAGTGAGTAATCCTCGACAGCGACGTCAAGCGTCCCGCCGTTCCTGAAGACAAACGAGATTGCCGCCGCGAGGTCCTGGGTCGCGATCCTGCCACCCTGGCCGACGCGATATTTAAGGACAAAGACGTTGTAACCCTGACGGTTGATTTCGACGGCGTAGGGGAAGCCTTCGTGAACCGAGCCAACATAGGCGAAACCGCCTCCCGGCGAGACAATCGCAAACGGTGCTCCGGGTGTTCCCCTGAAGAAGAACAGGCCGGTGTTCTCCTTCGTTGGGTCCACGCGCTTCTCCTCATCGGAATAGATGTCGTAGAAGATCTTTCGTCCGGCAGCGGCGTCGTCGATCATGCGATTGAGGCCGCCCAGTACTGTCGTCACGTCGACGGCGCTATGATAGGGAAGCAGGGTTCCGATCCGGCTCAGCTTCATTCCCTCATCATAGGCGCGATCATCCCAGGGAAGGGTCCGGCGGGCATATCCCGAAAATGCCGGATGGCGCAGGATATCACCGACAGTGCTGGCTGCAGTTAACTGCCGCCGCTCGACACTGTCAGCTTGCCCGGATGCCGGCATTACGGTTTCCGTAGTGCCAACGGAAGGATCGATCAGGAACGGTAACGAGGCCAGCAGGATGGTCTTGAGACTGGTCAATGATGAGCTCCTTCAATCGGATCTGCTTTCAACACCATTCATCCGCGCGCAGCCTGTTGCCTGATCTGACGTAGGGCATCGTTGAAGCCTTTCGGCGTATTGCTGGAGCCTGCAAGCTTGCGCACCCGAACCTCGTCGATGCGCTTCCCGACCACGACCTTGGGCACGGCCGCCGCGAAGGCACGTTGCAGTTCGAGGGAACGCCGGACATAGGCATGCGGGGTCACCGCGACGGCGGTGATGATGCCGTCCCGCAGCGTTGCCCGGACCGTGATGTGCGAAGGCTGGCCACCATATTCTCCCGTCGCCGTGTACACACCATCGGCATAGGAGCTCTTCCTCACGTCCTGCGCCTCGACTGCTCCGGCGAGGACAAGTGTGAGCGCGGTCGCGAGAAACATTTTCTTCGTCTGGTTTCGCATCATGATTCCTTTCTCAGGTGAAGACGTCGCCGTCGAAATTATCGGAGACTTCGACACGCCCGTCGGCAAACATGCGAACAAAGGAGAAGTCGAAGGCGTTGGTCAGTCGCTGTGTCGGACCGAAGAAGAGCGCGGTTGCCAGACCGTCGGCCGTCGCCGCGTCGTCGGCGATCGCCCAGGTGGCGATCACATCGCCCGTCGGCAATCCCGTGCGTCCATCAAGCACATGGTGCAGGCCATCGCCCCATCGCCGCCGATTGGATGCCGATGCACAGATGGAGGCGCTCATCAGATTTGCGACCCCGATCACCATGCCCGGATCGACAGGGTGTTCGAGACCAATGGCGAGCGCGGTATCGCCGCGGTGGCGCAAGTCACCGCTTGCGTCGATGACGAACTCATAGATCCCGTCTGCGGTCAGGACGTCGCTAACGAGATCAATGAGCCTGCCTTTTCCGACAGCTCCGAGATCGATGACCAATGGCGCCCGTGTTGTCAGCATCTCACCTTCGCGGCGGACGTCTCGAGACCAGATTGGACGACACCGCGACAGCGAGGCGAAGGCTTGCCCGCTGGGCTGCAACGAATAGTCGGGGTCATATCCGAGCAGTTCGAGGGCACGGCCGACAAGCGGATCGACTGCCCCGTCCGTTGCCGCATGAAGGCGGTCGTAGAGATCGAACATCGGGATCGACTCGGAAGGAAAGCTGAAAGTTCCTCCCTGCGAGGCCTTCGCGATCTGTGAGATGAGCGTGTCCGGACGGAAACGCGAGTATACGCTGTCGAAGTGCTCGACCATATCGAGAATGCGTGCTCTGGCCTCAATCGAAAGCGGGGCAGGCGTGTCGATCTCCCAGGACGTACCTATGGCATCAAAGTCGAACCGGGAGGTCAACACGCCGTCCATGTCAGAGACCCGTCATCTTCAGGACCGCTTCAGGAAGCCTCGCGCCGACGACTTCAAACCTGCCTAGAACCGCCTTGATTTCCGCCATGTCGGCAGCGTTCAGTTCCAGATCGACGCTGCCGAGGTTCTCTTCCAGGCGATGCTGCTTGGTCGTACCGGGGATCGGCACGATCCATGGGTTTTGTGCCAGGAGCCACGCCAGGGCGACCTGTGCGGGTGTGGCGCCTTTTCCGGCGGCGATCGATGTGATGGCCGCGACCAACGAAAGATTGGCCTTGCGCGCCTCGGGATTGAAACGCGGCACGGCGTTGCGGAAATCGGCGGCATCGAACGTGGTGTTTTCGCCGATCTTGCCCGTGAGCAGGCCGGCACCAAGTGGCGTAAACGGCACGAAGCCGATGCCGAGTTCTTCGAGTACCGGCAGCAGCTCGGTCTCAGGGCCGCGCCAGAACAGTGAGTACTCGCTCTGGACTGCGGCAACTGGCTGGATAGCATGCGCCTTGCGGATCGTTCCAACTCCCGCTTCGGAGAGACCGAAATGCCTGACCTTGCCTTCGGCGATCAGATCCTTCACAGCCCCTGCGACATCCTCGATCGGCACGGCCGGATCGACGCGATGCTGATACAGGAGATCGATGCAGCCGGTCCTGAGCCGCTTCAGACTTGCCTCCGCGACCGCCCTGATATGCTCCGGACGGCTGTTGGTGCCGCCACGCCGCTCGCCCGTTTCAAGATCAATGTCGAAGCCGAATTTGGTGGCGATGACAACCTTGTCGCGGATCGGGGCGAGTGCCTCGCCGACGAGTTCCTCGTTGAAGAACGGGCCGTAGGCTTCTGCCGTATCGAACAGGGTCACGCCCTGATCATGGGCGAAGCGCATCAGCCTGATCATTTCGCCCTTGTCGGCAGCAGGCCCGTAAGCCGAGCTCATGCCCATGCAACCGAGGCCGAGAGCCGAGACTTCGAGGTCTTTTCCGAGTGTGCGCTTATCCATCTGTCTTCCTTTCGAAATGCTCATTCCAGTCTAGATCAGGTCGGCGTCGACGCGCTTTCGAGCCGGGGTCTCGGACGTGCCATGAACACGATGGCCAGGATCAGGGTTGCGGCGATAAGTCCCGATCCGGTCTCCATCGCCACGCTTGCACGTCGGGCAAGGAGGTCGGCTCCCTGAAGCCCCGATGACGCAAAGGCGGCCACCGCAACGAGAACACCGAGACCGAGTGAGCTGCCAAGCTGGTGGGCGACATTGACGACACCAGATGCCGCACCCGCCCGCTCGGAAGGCACGCGGACGATGCCGGAGGCGGTCAAAGGTCCCAGCGCGCCGCCCTGGCTGGCCCCGATCAGCATCATCGGGATGACGAGACCAAGGAGTGTTGCCTGATCCATGGCGAAACTTAGCCAGAACATACCGATCAAACCGGCAACAAGGCTCGAAACCAGCACGTTCCCCGCCCCGTATCTTGCAATCAGGCGGGGTGCTGACATCGCGACGATGAAGTTGACGACCGTCGTCGGGAGAAATGCGATGCCTGCCTCGGCGGAACTCATTCCCATGACACTCTGGAGGAATTGGGCGACGAAGAAATAGAACCCGACATTTGCCCCTAGGAACAGCGCGCGGGCGCCATAGGCGGCGGAACGCTCCCGATCGACAAATAGGGACAGAGGCATGATCGGCTGGCCTGCGCGGCTTTCGACAAAGACGAATACGATCAGCATGGCGAAGCCAAAAGCCGTCCAGGCCTGTGTCATCACGTCGGACCACCCCGTAGAGGCCGATCGGATCACACCATAGACAAGTGCAACGATACCCAACGTCGAGGTGATCGCACCCGCGATGTCGAAGGTTCCGGAGTTTCGATCCGTCTCATGGATGTAGCGTTTCGCGGCAATCATCATGGCGATGCTGATGGGCAGGTTGATGAAGAAGCCCACGCGCCAGGACAACCCGTCGGCGAGAAGCCCACCGATAACCAGTCCCAGTGCCGCAGACACTCCGGCGGCGGCGGCATAGTAGGAGACGGCGCGGGTGCGCTCCGGCCCCGCCTCGAAATTGGTTTGCAGAAGCGCCAGCGTGGAGGGGGCAAGGATAGCAGAGCCTATGCCCTGCAAGGCTCTCGCGGCAATCATCACCGCCGGAGACTGGGACAGGCCGATTACAAGGGAGGCGAAGGCGAAAATCGTCAATCCGACAAAAAGCATCCGTCGCCGACCGAGAATGTCGCCGGCCCTTGCACCCAGAAGAAGACACCCGCCAAAGGCAAGCGTGTATGCGGTAGAGACCCACGACAGCCCGGCATCAGTGAAGTTCAACTCGGCATGGATCCTTGGCAGACCCGTCAGCACAATGGAGATGTCGAGGACGATCATCACGTAGCTGATCAGGATGATCGCAAGGATGGCGGTCTTGTTTGCAGGCTCGGTCGCCCGGGGTGTGTTTGGCATTTCGTCATCCGTTCATGTCGGCAGTGCCATCCCCCGCGGCAATGCGTCGTTTCCATAGATGAAGATATCGCTTGCTGACCCTTTGGATTAGAGGCAGTAATCGGCATGACTTCATAAGAGGAGCTAATAAATGCCGCAGGAGAACTTCAACGATCTCGTCGCCTTCGTTACCGTTGCGCGGGAGGGGAGTTTCACCAAGGCGGCGGTAAAGCTCGGTGTCTCGCAGTCGGCGTTGAGCCAGACCGTGCGGAGCCTTGAGGAACGCCTGGGACTCCGGCTTCTGACCCGCACGACAAGAAGCGTTTCACCCACCGATGCGGGAGAACGTCTTCTGCGCACGGCCGGGCCGCGGTTCGAGGAAATCCAGGCAGAACTGTCCGCCTTGAGCGAGATGCGCGACAAGCCCGCGGGCACGATCCGCATCACGGCGGGTGAGCACGCCGCAATTTCACTGTTGGCCCCGGCACTCGATAAGTTTCTTCCGGACAATCCGGATGTCAAGGTAGAGATCACGGTCGACTATGGCCTGACCGACATCGTTTCGGAGCGCTATGATGCGGGTGTGCGCCTCGGTGAGCAGCTTGCCAAGGATATGATCGCCGTCAAGATCGGCCCTGAGATGCGTATGGCGGTAGTCGGATCGCCGTCCTATTTTCGACGAAATCCGTGGCCGGAAATTCCACAGGATCTCACCCGCCACAACTGCATCCAGATTCGCATGCCGACCCATGGCAATATTCTTCAGTGGGAATTCGAGAAGGACGGCCATGAACTGAACGTGCGCGTCGATGGGCAAGTCGTCTTCAACAACGTCGCCATGCGGATGGACGCTGCCCTGCGCGGCCTGGGACTGGCCTACATGCCGGAAGATCTGGTCGAGCACCATATCCGTGCGGGAAGGCTCGTTCGCGTCCTCGAGGACTGGTGTCTGCCATTTCCAGGCTATCACCTCTATTATCCAAATCGGCGGCATGCATCGCCGGCGTTCAGTCTGGTTCTGGAAGCACTGCGATACCGCGGGTAGCGCTCAAATAAACTGAATGTGATTAATAAGGAGGACTAATGCCTTCAATCACAAATCGCTATCTAATCGGTAGAATGCGTGTCAGCTAGCCTTCTTCCAACTTCATGTTGTGAGATCCCATGCCGAGCATCCTGTCCAGAATACTTGTCCCCCTTGTCCTATCGACGGCCGTTATGGCCGCAACGACAGCAAGCGCCCAAACGAAAGTCAGGCCGGAACCGCTGGTCATCCAGGAGCAGGGCAGCTTCGCGGTCGGAGGCACTGTGGTGGCGACGCCGGGGACCTACAACAACAACGCTCCGACCGTTGAAGGCCAGTCGATCCACGGAGACCATGCCTACGTCTCCTATCAGGTTCCTCAGAATTCGAAGCCGTTGCCGATCATCATGCTGCACGGGGCCTATCAGTCTGCGCGGAGCTGGGAGACGACCCCTGACGGCCGCGAAGGTTTTCAGACTATCTTCTTGCGTCGTGGCTACCCCGTTTATCTCGTCGATCAGCCGCGCCGCGGACGTGCAGGAAACAGCACGGTCGCCACGACGATCGAGCCGACGCCCTACGACCAGCTCTTCTTCGACCAGTTCCGCCTCGGCAAGTGGCCCGACTATTACCAGAACGTCCAGTTTGACCGCGATCCCGCCGCTCTCGACCAGTTCTTTCGCTCCGTCACGCCGAATACGGGACCATATGATGCCAACGTGATCTCCGACGCGATATCGGCACTGTTCGACAAGACCGGTCCGGGTATCCTGTTCACACATTCACAGGCTGGCGGTCCAGGCTGGCTCAGCGCGATCAAGAACCCGAATGTGAAGGGCATTATCGCGTTCGAACCCGGCAGCGGTTTCATTTTCCCGGAGAGCGAGGTGCCGGCCGACATGCCCAGCGCCGCCGGCACGCTCAAGGGCGAGGCCGTTCCGGTCTCCGACTTCGAGAAGCTCACCAGACTGCCGATCGTCATCTACTACGGCGACAATTTCCCGATCGAACCGACCTCCGAGCGCGGTCAGGACAACTGGCGGGTTTGTCTCGCGATGGCAAAGCTCTGGGTAGAGACCGTCAACAAGCACGGCGGCGACGCGACGCTTGTTCATCTGCCCGATATCGGCATCAAGGGCGGGACCCATTTCCTGATGTCGGACCTGAACAATGTCGAGATCGCCGACCAGGTGTCCAAATTCTTGGCGGACAAGAATCTGGACTGATCCATAGTCACGCCGGCACACAGGCCCGAGATGTGCCATCCCGAACAGCAAGGGGCCAGCCAATGGCAAACGAAATCATCAAGACAAGAAGGCACGAGTTGCTCATCCGATCGATTTTCTCGTGAAAGAGCCGCCCTCATCGTGCTCGACGCGCCTGAAACTATCGCAGGTGGATGGGAGAAATTCTCCCACCCACCTGCGATCTCACCTGCTTTGACCGGCTCGTCTGGCGATTGATCCCGGATTGGCCAGGCAGGAATTGCATCGATCAGGAGCATGCCGGATTTGCGCCATCAGAACCGCCGCAATGTTGCATACAATATGATCAGCGGCGATCGAACGAACCATGCCGGATGGCCGTGTTTCCGCGAGGTCCGCGGGTTACCGACGCACCTGCGCATTTTTCGGGACCGCAGCCGCCGACAGCCGCGCGGCCGCCGCCATTTGGCCCACGGGTGACTGCCGCCCCGCCGAAATTTCCATCGCCATCTGCGCCAACCACGGCGGCGCGTCCGCCTCCATGCGGGCCACGGGTAACGGAAGCGGCCCCGCAACCATTGCCGTTACATCCGGCGACAACCCTGCGCGATGCATCGTGATGATATCGGTCCCAGTGCCCGTACCAGGATCTGGAATGGTAATGTGCGTCCCAATAGGCGACGCTGAATGCCACTGTGGCAATACCGACCACGGGAACGATCGATGCTGTCAGGACCGTCGGTTGGCCCTTGTAGACAACGTGAATGTAGGTCGCGGAAACCCAGCCACGAGCGCCGCCCCAGCTTACATCGCACCAGGAATTATCGGCCATGCAGCCATAGACCGCGAGTGACGCATTGCCGGGCATCACGGTCACCACCGGGTATCTGGTACTCGGCCCGGCGCGCATGTTGACCGAGGTGACCGCGACGCCGCTGGTTGCTGCAAACGCAGCCGTCGGTCCACCGGCGCAGACCGCGACCAGAAAGGCCGCGATCGTGTACGCGAGGGGCTTCTTGCATGCCGAGGCAGACCGGGATGGCAGGCCTTCACCGCGTATCGATCGTCTTGTGTTCTGAATTTCGATGCCGTGTTCACAGATCATCGGGGCTTCTCCTTTGAGGATTTACGCGCCGATATTCGCCCCACTTCTTTGAAGCGGAATTTCAGGTTTGCTGCCGAATGTTGCAGCTGCGCAGGCTGCTGCTGCAACAAACCGTAACAATCATGAAATACGCCCGAAAAGCCTCTGGCCGCTTTTATGTCGCTCTTTCTGCGCCCGTGTCCCGTCAAGCGACGGTCGCACCGGTTGGTGTCGCAAGAGCGAGGAGACTGGACAGCCGCCATGTCACGAAACACGCATTCCCGCCACCGGATGACGATCGCTTTCGGCCTCTGCGCCCTGTGCACCGCCTGCGCGACCAAGCCCGCATTGTATCGAGATCTGTCGTCGAGCGCCCAATTGCGCCAAAGTAACGGAAAGGCGGACAAACGCGTTGCGTACAATACCTATATCGATGCCGCCCGCCTCAAGGGTTTCAGTTCGATCGTCGTCGAACCGGTTCAGGTCTATCGGGGCGACGATCATCAATTCGGTGCCCTTTCCGAGCAGTCCAGGATCGAGCTGGCGCGCCACGCCGAACTGCATTTCAAACGCGAACTGGTCCGCCGGCGATTGCTCGTCGCGGCGCCTCGATCGGGCGCCTTGAGGATGCGGGTGACGATTACGGGCGCAGAAAGCAGTGTTCCGATCCTCAGCACCGCGACGAAACTCACGCCGGTCGGCTTTGCCATGAACGGTCTGCGTTCGGTCGGCGGAAGGGAAGGGAATTTCTCCGGCGCGGTGATCTTTGCCGTCGAGCTGTTCGATCCAGCCGACGGAAAGCTCGTCCATGCCTTCGTGACGCGGCAATATCCCAATGCACTGAACATTCCAGCGACGATCCGGCCGCTTGATGCGGCGAAGGCCGGCCTCGAGCGCGGCGCCTCGACCACGGCCACCGCCCTTCAGCAGCTGATGGGCACCACGAAGAGCACATCGGGAGGCTGAATATGGAGGCGTACAACCTAATGCAGGTCGTCATTCAAGCGCGGAAAATTGACCTTCAGGGAAAAGCTTATGAACCCTGCGCCATAGATCACGAGGTCCAAGGCGATCAGGATGCCGGCAATCATCAGGCCGTTATCGGGCCATCTGGACATCAGGAAGGCGCCCGCGCAGATTGTTGCAAGCCCGGAGGCGACCAGCCAGATCCAGCCATTGAGGTGCCGCAGACGAAAGCCACAGTAACTCCTCAGCGCCCCGGTTGCGATCATGCCGGCGAAAAAGACGAGAGCGAGGACGCCCAGCTGCCGGGATGGCTCGGTCAAAGCAAGTGTGCCGAAGACGGCATAGAAAATAAGGGCGGGAAGCCATACGAGAAGTCGCAAGCGTTCTCGGGTCTGCCATGCGGCGGCGAACTGTATCGCGCTGGTCGCGCACAGCATCAATCCGATCACGGACCAGCTGATCGATGCGAGCGCCGCGATGTTGCAGAGGAAAATACACCCGCAGGCGAAACTCATGATGCCGACGACAAGCATGGTCCCCTGTCGCCGCCTCAAAGTGATGGCGTATCGATGATGAGCTGTGTGTATCATGACGATCTCCCGGATAAGGTGAAGACGTCGATGATGAAGCCCGGTTTTTTCCCGACTATTCCGTAACAGTTACAGAATGTTGCCGTCAGGCACGGTCAATGAAGGGTATGGTGGTGATGGAAGATCCGGTAAAAATCCTGATTGTCGAAGACGATCCCGAGATTCGCGATCTGCTTGACGAGTTCCTGACGCAGGAAGGGTACGAAGTTCGAACGTCCGAGGGCGCGGCGGCTGCCGACCCGCTGGTCGAACGCCGGTGGCCCGACCTCATCATACTCGACGTGATGATGCCGAGGGAGGACGGCCTATCCTTCTGCCGCCGCATCCGGGCCCGCTCGCAGGTTCCGATCATCATGCTGACCGCAAAGACGACCGATATCGACCGGATCGTCGGCCTGGAATTCGGCGCGGACGACTATGTCGCCAAGCCGTTTAATCCGCGTGAGCTGTTGGCCAGAGTAAGAGCCGTGCTGCGACGAACCAACGGGTCGGTCTCACAGACGGTTGCGTCGAGCAGGATCAAACGATTTTCGGGGCTTGTCGTGGACCCGGAGGCGCGGACGATCTACACCGAGGACAATCGTTCCGTGCCACTGACGACCACCGAGTTTGATCTCCTGGCATGCTTCCTCGAACGCCCGAGGCGTGTGCTAACGCGTGACCAACTCCTTGATCTGACGCGCGGTGCTACCACTGAGACATACGACAGGACGATCGATGTCGCAGTGTCGCGGCTGAGGACGAAGCTCTCGGCAGTGCTGCCACCGAATACCCAGGTCATCACCACGGTGCGCAATGCGGGCTATCTGTTCAACCCGCTTGTCACGGACGGATGAAACAACCATGAGCCAGATCGGTATCGTTGCGCGGATCGCGATGATCGTCACAGCCGCGCTGTTCATCAGCCAGCTGGCGGTCATCATCTCCTACGTATGGCAGGCCCAGAGAACGCCTCTACCTCCCTACGCCATTGCCGAGAGAATTGTTGCCGTCGTCCGGCTGCTCGACAGAACGGCCAGCGAGGACAGACCGGATACTCTGGCCGTCGCAAGCGTCGAAGGGTTTCAGGTGGGGATACTCCCGACTGTTCCTGCATCCTTCGAAGATAACCTCGGATTTTCTCGGATGCGGCTTGTGGCGCAAACGGCAATCGATGACTACGCCCCAGGCCGGTCCGTGCGGACAGGTTATCTGGACCCGGCTCATGCAGCTTCCGATGGTCTCGCCATAAGTTTCGCTGTAGCGCTTCAGACCGGGGAAGTGGCGATTTTCACAGTTTCAGACAATACGACACTGCGGGTCTTCAATCTGCCTGTCGGCTTCATCGCCGGATTTTTCGGGTTGGCGGTGGCGATGATCGCCGTTCTGGCCGTGGCGCGCGAGACGCGGCCGCTCGCCCGGCTTGCAGAGAACATCGATGAACTTGGCAACCGGATCGAGCCCATCGAAGTCGCGGAAAAGGGCGCACGGGAGCTTCGGACCCTGATCCGCGCCGTCAACAACATGCAGCAGCGAATACTGTTGGTCGTTGGCAATCGAACCCTGTTTCTGGGTGCGATCTCGCACGATCTCAAGACCTATCTCACCCGTTTTCGCCTGCGGCTGGAAATGATGCCCGCCGGCACGCACCGAGACCGCGCGGTGCACGATGTCGAGGCCATGGAGCAGATCCTTGACGATGTGCTGCTGTTTGCCGGCGATGCGTCGTTCAACGCTCGAGGTGAAAACCTCGATCTCGCAGCCGTCGTGAGCCGTTGCGTGGCTGAAGCAAATCATCCTCATGCCAAGATTCGTCTCGTGTCGGTGCCCGGTGCGCTCAACGTGCGCATCGCGGAGCGATCATTATACCGAGTGATCGACAATCTTCTGTCGAACGCTCTACGCTATGGCAGGCAGGCGACGGTCACGGTGGAGCGCAGGCAGGCCATGGCCTGCATCGTGATCGAAGACGAAGGCCCCGGAATTCCCGAGGCCGATATCGGTCTGGTCTTCGAACCTTTCTTCCGCGGCGAACCCTCACGAAACCGGGCCCATGGTGGAACAGGGCTTGGCCTGTCGATTGTCCGGCAGATCCTCGATGCCCATGGCGGGACGATCATCCTGACGAACCGGCAGGACAAGCACGGACTTCGCGCCACGGTTCTCCTGCCGCTCTCGGAAGGCGTTGGAACCAAGATAACGGCTTCCGCAGCGCCGGCCAAAAAATGAGATACGCCAACCACTTGGACAAGGCGGCGATCTTATCCTCGTAACTCATCGATGGAGCAACGGTCTTGTGGCACATTCACCGAAACTATCGAAGGCGGACATACTTCGTGATCCACCGATCCGACCACTCATGCATTCTGACGGTGCCATGCGTTCCGGCAAGAGCGGTGCAGACGTCCGGGCAGCTTGCCGCGACGCAGACGATTGCGCTCATATCCTTCTCTGCTCGTCCATTTCAGAAAGCCCTCCCGCGTTCCCCCTCAATGAGGGCGTGCTTTCTTTCAGGTCGTCCTCGGCGATCAGCAGGCAGTCGAGCAGCTGTTCACGCAGTTCGAGCAGGGCGTCCTCGAAGACATCCCCCGCACGTCCGAACTTATAGGCAAGGTCCGAGACCTCGATGAATGCGACAGCCTCCACCTCGCATTCCGATGCGATTGCCTGCCTCTCCGAAGCCTTCCCGACATCGCTCGCGTAAGGCGATGCGGCGAAGGCAGTCATGGCTCCGAGGAAAAACCCTCCGAAAGCGGTCGTGGTGATAAGATACATGAGTGTCAGCTCGCTTTGGCAATGTTCGCGTGAATCCACCCGTTCGAGAGGTTGTCTGGCTCGAACGGGCGGTGCGATACATCTCGGGTTTCGTTACTGCTTCTGTGCCAGAGCGGCGATCGTTGCAGAGCACTGCGCCGATAGCTTGTCCTGGTTCTGCTTGACGCATTGCATCAGGCCGCCATTCCCCGGCTTCACATCCGCGCAAAGCTTCTGGATATCCTGTTTGCAGTTGTCGCGAAGAGCCGCTCTGTCTGACATCGACATCTGCTGCGCCGATGCAAGGCCGGCCGAGGCGAACAGGAATACGGAAACATACCTGATCATTTTAGGGGTCCTTTTGGTCTGGCCCGGACCGTTCCAGGCTTTGACATGCCGCGAGATCGCCACCGGGACGCGTCTCGCTCACGAGGTTCGCGGGCAGGCCATCGCCAGTCCTGCTGGCGGTGGTTGCCCGCTGAACAGACCTTCACACGCTTAATTTGGCCGTTGATGTCGGAATGATTTCGATTTGTTGCAGAATGCGGCCCCCCGGCCGCAAGCGCGTGGAAATCGGTCTTTGCCGACGACAAACGTTCGGCGCATGAGCAACTATAAAGTGGCCAAGGCAGACGCCGCCCCTGAAACACTTCGCAACAGGATTGAAATCGTGGCAGCGCTCTTCGCTGCCAGCATGGCTCGACGTCAACATTCGGCATCGGAGCGCGCAACATGGACTATCGCTACCTGGATTTCCTCAACAACGCGGCAATCGGCGTTCTCGTCGTCATCATCCTTGCGTTCTATGTCTACCTGACACTTGAAGGCCTGCGCAGTGGCGGTGCTGACGATCGGCACGGCTGATATTCCGGCTCCAGACACGGCGGCGACGGCCCGCGTGCAACAAAGCGCAACAATATTGCAAAGCTGGCGCAACGGGCGTGCTCTAGACCTCAGTGCATGGCTCGCGACCGCTCAGGCGATCAGGCACCCACAGACGGTGCTGCGAGTTTGGCTTCGTGAAAATTAGCCCCTGTTTGATCCGGTACGAAAAGGCACGCCGATGCGATGCAAGATGATCAGTGCATTCGGTTGCACCAAGGACAATTTCCATCCCAGGCGAACGGGAGCGCTTTTAGCCGTTGCGTTCCTGCTGGCCGCCTGCACCGGCGACACGGAAGATCAGGCCGGTGCCGAAGCGCCTTTGAGGCGCGTAAACGTCGTCCAGCCGCAGACCGCAGAGATAACGAGATACCTTTACCAGGCCGGCACGGCCGAGGCTCTGGAGAGTGTCGAATTGACTGCACGCGTCCCCGGATATCTGAAATCCATCGATTACAGGGACGGTTCCGAGGTCAAGGCCGGGCAGCCTCTCTTTCTGATCGAACCAGATCAGTATGAAGCCCAGATGCAGCAGGCCAGGGCGGCCGTCGAACAAGCGCAAGCCGGTCTCGACAATGCTCAGCTGCAGCTGTCGCGGCAGGAGGAGCTCCTGCGCTCCTCGACCACGACCCAGGCGAACGTCGACAATGCCCGATCGAGCCGCAATGAGGCGAGGGCACAGCTCGATTCAGCCAGAGCTTCGCTCAAGGAGGCGGAGATCAATCTCGCCTACACGCGCATTCTGGCCCCGTTCGACGGCTTCGTCACCGCACACCAGGTGGATGTGGGCGCATTGGTCGGAAGCGGCGGCCCCACGGCACTGGCGACCATCGTCAAGCTCGATCCCATCCATGTCACCTTCTCGATTTCCGACACCGATATGCTGCGGTTACGCAAGCAGGCCCGTGTTCGTGGCCTGACCGCGCAGGATCTTGGCAAGATCTCGGTCGAAGCCGCAACCGCGGCGGATGACGGTTTTCCCTATCGCGGCAGGCTCGACTACATCGCGCCGCAAACCGATGCGGGAACGGGAACGCTTTCGGTTCGCGCGATCTTCGACAACGAGAGCCGCGACATCGTCCCCAATCTTTTCTTGCGACTTCGCATTCCCGCCGGCCGCGTTCCGGACGCCGTTCTCGTGCCGCCAACCTCGATCGGCACCGACCAGCAGGGGCGCTACATCCTGGCGGTCAACGATCAGGGCTATGTCGAGCGGCGTTCGGTTACGCTTCTCGAGCGCAGCGTTGCCTTGCAGCAGGTCGAGGGGGACGTGAGCGCCACCGACTGGATCGTGACGAACGCCGCTTCCGGTGTCCGGGCCGGAGAACAGGTCGAGAAGAACCCCGCGTCTGGCAATGACGCTGCGCCAGCCGCCAAATGATCGGGTGATTTCATGTTTTCACGTTTCTTCATCGAACGGCCGGTGTTGGCCAATGTCATCGCGCTCTTGACGATTCTGATCGGGATACTTGCGTTTCTGCGGCTTCCCATCGCGCAATATCCAGACATCGTGCCGCCGACCGTCCAGGTCCAGGCCCGCTATCCGGGAGCGAGCGCCAAGACCCTCATGGACACTGTGGCGCTGCCGATCGAGCAGCAGGTGAACGGCGTGCCGGGCATGCTTTACATGCAGTCGAACAGCGCCAGCGACGGCTCGTACTCGCTCACGGTGACGTTCGATATCGGAACCGATCCAGACGAAGCGCAGATCCTGGTGCAGAACCGCGTCGATGCGGCGAACGCGCAACTGCCAAGCTCGGTGCAGTCCCAGGGTGTCACTGTGCGTAAGCGGTCGACCTCGATCCTGGCCTTCGTGACGCTTGATGCTGCCGATCCAAGCTACGGCAGTCTCTTTCTTGCCAACTATGCGACGATCAACCTGAAAGATGAGATTGCGCGGGTACCGGGCGTCGGTGACGTGACGGTCTATGGCGCCGGCGATTATGCGATGCGCATCTGGCTCGATGCCGACCGGCTGCAGGCAAGGGGACTGAAACCATCCGATGTGGTCAGCGCTGTCCAATCTCAGAGCCAGACCGTATCGGGCGGTCAGATCGGCATGCCACCGGTGAGTTCCGGCCAGGCGTTCCAGACGCCGATCGAGATTTCCGGGCGCCTCGATCAGGTGGAGCAATTCGAGGACGTGATCCTCAAGACCGATACGGAGACCGGCGCGATCACCGCATTGCGTGATGTCGCCCGCGTCGAACTCGGCTCCAGATCCTACGGCCAGGTATTCCGGGTCAACGGCAAAGCCTCGGCATCGCTTGCAATCAGCCAGTTGCCGGAAGCCAATGCGCTGGATGTCGCACAGGCCGTCGATAGCCGCATGAGCGAGCTGGCGAAGGCCTTCCCGCAGGGCCTGAGCTACTCGGTGCCGTTCAACACCACCGCGTTTGTCAACGCTGCCGTTCAATCCGTCTACATGACCCTGATCGAGGCCTGTGTCATCGTTCTCGTCGTCATCCTCCTGTTTCTGCAGGACTGGCGGGCCATGCTCGTGCCGGCGACGACGGTGCCGGTGACACTGGTCGGTGCGTTCGCGGCCATGGCGATGCTCGGGTTTTCAATCAACATGTCGACGCTGTTCGCGCTGGTGCTGGCCATCGGCATCGTCGTCGACGACGCGATCGTCATCGTCGAGGGGGCGGCGCGCCACATGTCCGATGGCCTCAAAGGGCCGCAGGCCGCCGAAAAGGCGATGGACGAACTGTTCGGCCCCATTATCGGCATCACGCTGGTTCTGGTCGCCGTGTTTTTGCCAGCCGCATTCCTGCCCGGGCTCACCGGCAAGCTCTACCAGCAATTCGCCCTGGTGATCGCCGCGACCGCCATCATCAGCGCGATCAATGCAATCACGCTGAAGCCGGTCCAGGCGGCGCTGTGGATGCGGCCGATCAAGCCGGTCGGCGAGCGCAACGTCATCTTCCGCTGGTTCGACCGAGGCTTCACCCGGCTGGAAGACGGATATACCGCATTCCTCGGCTGGCTCATGCACTTTCGCTACATGGTCGCAGCCTTCACCGCGGTGATCGTGGCACTGGCTTTCGTCGGCCTGTCGAAAGTGCCGACAGGGTTTCTGCCGCTGGAGGACCAGGGGTATCTCGTGGCCTCGGTCCAGCTGCCGCCCGGTGCATCGATCGAGCGCACCGACCGGTCATTGAAACAGGTACAGGAACGGCTGAAAGACCAGCCGGGGATCGACAACGTCATTACCGTGGCGGGTGTTTCGCTGCTCGACAACAATGCGCCGCTTCCCAGCGCTGGCCTCGCCTATATCGTGCTGAAGCCTTGGAACGAGCGCGGACCGTCGGAAAATCTGCTACCGATCTATCAGTCGATTTCAAAGAGGCTGGCCGATCTGGACGACGGAATGGCTATCGCGGTTCCGCCGCCCTCCATCCAGGGCATCGGCAACACGGCCGGCTTCAGCATGATCGTCGGACTGACCGACGGCAGCGGTGACTTCAACCGGCTGGCCGAGATTGCCAATGGTGTCGCCGGCGAGGCGATGAAGGATCCGGCGCTCCGGGGCGTTCAAGTTAATGCCAACTTCAACACGCCGCAGCTCGCCATCAATGTCGACCGGATAAAGGCTGCCACACTGGGTGTTGCCGTCGGTGACGTGTTCAACAGCCTCTCCGGCTATCTGGGCTCAGCCTATGTCAACCAGTTCACCAGGTTCGGAAAGACATTCCAGGTCTATGTCCAGGCGGAAGGTTCCTATCGCAGCGTCGCCGAGGGGATCGACCGCCTTAAGGTTCCGAACGCGGCGGGTTCCCTTGTGCCGATCAAGAGCATTGTCGACGTGTCCGAGACCGTCGGTCCTTCGCTGATCTCGCTCTACAACATGCGTCCGGCGACTGCGATTGCCGGCCGGCCTCAAGCCGATATCAGTTCCGGCGACGCCATGCGGATCATGGAGACGGCGGCGGCTAAGGTGCTTCCGATGGGGGCGACGACCGACTGGACGGCGATTTCCTATCAGGAAAAGCTCGCTGGAAACCAGATCTACATCGCTTTCGGTCTCGCACTGGTGCTCGTCTATTTCGTGCTCGCCGGCCAATACGAAAGCTGGCTCGGACCGATGCCGGTGATCCTTTCCGTGCCATTGGCATTGGCAGGTACCGTTGCGATGCTTCTGGCGCTCGGCCTGCAGAACACGCTCTATACCCAGATCGGGCTGGTTCTTTTGGTCGCCTTGGCAGCCAAGAATGCAATCCTGATCGTAGAGTTCGCCCGCGAACTCAGGATCAAGGAGAACAAATCGCTACTGGATTCCGCCGTCATTGCAGGCAAGCTGCGTTTCCGGCCGATCCTGATGACATCGATCGCCTTTATCGCCGGGATGATACCGCTGGTTCTGGCCAGCGGTGCCGGTGCCAGCGCGAGCAAGTCGATCGGCATTTCCGTCGTTAGCGGCATGCTGATTTCGACCGTCCTTTCAATCTTCGTCGTACCCGCGCTCTACATGATCTTTAGGGCTGTCGAAGAGCGATGGAAGCCAGTGGATGAGGCAAAATCGGCGGCCCGCCATGAGAATCCGAAGAGTTGCTAGAAGCGCCAAAGCAGCAGCGGTTGCCACTCGTAATCATCGGCGCAGCCGGCATGCAAAGACCCGATCCAAGCTGGTGGGTCCAATATGTCGGGGCAGCGAACCCGGATGGATCCGCTGCCTCGATCGCCGGTCTCGGACGCTCTACCGCCATCTAGTGGCGGTGCTCGGGCATCTGCTTGAGCTGGTCCTTCGTCCAGGCCGTGACGGCATGCACATCGCCGTCCTCGTCGCGCATGAATTCCAGATCGGTCAACGGTACGGCGACGGGCTTGGCACCAATGCCGAGAAATCCGCCGACATCGATGATCGCGCTGCTGCCTGCACCGGATCCGTGGATATGATCGACCTTGCCGACCTTGTGATCATCAGCGCCGTAAATCGTGGCGCCTTCCAAGATTGTCGGCGTCAGTTCCGTCGTGCTCAGGCGAACATGATTGGTGTGGTCCATGATGTCTCCTCCTTGCAGTTATCTGCGAGGAGGAAACCGGGGAGCATCGCTTTTGTTCCTGCCGCCTGCCATTCACGCAAACCCAGCCACGCAAACCATGAAATCGTAACGACGCCGCGATCATGCGTCAGATGTGCCGCAGTTCGCCAAGGCTGCGGTGCGCGGCCATCGCCTGGCGCATCGCGGGCATCGTGTCGTTTCCTTCCCGGAACAGGTTGATCACGATAGCCGCCGCCAGTTCGGCTTCCGGGCTGCCCTTGGCAACATTCGCAAGAGCTATCCACTCGGTCAGGGCTGTCTCGACAATGTCGAGCTCGGTCGGTCCGAACGTGGTTTCGAAGAATTTTTTCATATGGTGCGCCTGTGACAATCGCGGCGGGATGTGGGGCGGCGGTCACCGTCAGTCAAGAGAGTGTCGAGGCCCACAGCATGTCGGCCGCGTCTCACGGGAGGTGTCAGACCTCTCCGGCGCGACCGACTTCGATCGGAATTCGGGAAAGGGCGGCTTACGGTCGTTAATCCGGCCCGCGGAAATTCATGATGGTGCACTTACTTTTTCGCTTACGACATTGTGAACCGGCGCCGGCGCAGTCTCGAAAGTACCTGATTAACGCATACGGCGATAACCAGCACGATCGATTGCTTCGAAAAAGCGATGAGAACCCAGTGCGTTGAATGGTCAGGGGCAGCATTTCAAATGCAGGCGGGGCGTTCGCGTTCTAGCACTCATGACTGACGAGTATAAGTGTATTCGTTTTTTCTGGGGTAGTTCGGCTGTGTGACGGCACTAGCTCGACGAGTCTCGAATGGAACCGGTCCGCCGGTTGGAGATTGACCCGTTTGATCGCCGCAACTTGCGGGATCGCCGAAACAATGGAGCCGATATGCAAAGCTCAAACGTCCTTGATATATCACGGAGGGATCTCATGGTCGGTACTGCCGCCATTTCCGTCGCTGCCTCAACATTGGCAGCTAACGCCCAGATACAGTCCGGCCCTTCTGCTATCGATGGCGGCCGTCATGCAAGCGAGATCGCTTTCACCGTCAATGGCATTCCCCGCCAACTGACCGTCGATAACCGAACGACCTTGCTCGACGCGCTGCGCGAACAGCTGGCGCTCACCGGTACAAAAAAAGGTTGCGACCATGGTCAATGCGGAGCTTGCACCGTGATGGTCGATGGGCGCCGCATCAACTCCTGCCTGACACTTGCCGTCATGCATCAGGATGACGAAATCACCACGATCGAGGGCCTTGGCACGACTTCGAACATGCATCCGATGCAAGCCGCCTTCGTCAAGCATGACGGCTTCCAGTGCGGCTATTGCACGCCGGGACAAATCTGTTCCTCCGTTGCCGTGCTTGAGGAAATCAGCGCCGGCATCCCAAGTCACGTCACAGATGACCTAACGGCACCGACGGTTGTATCGGATATGGAATTGCGCGAGCGCATGAGCGGCAATATCTGTCGATGCGGGGCCTATCCCAACATCGTTGCCGCAATCAACGAAGTTGCAGGGAGGCCCGCATGAGAGAGTTCACCTATGAGCGCGCCACCTCGGCGCAATCTGCTGCAGTCGCGGCGTCGCAGAACGGCAATGCCAAGTTCATTGCGGGCGGTACCAATCTGCTCGATCTGATGAAGCTGGAAATCGAGACGCCGACCCACCTGATCGACGTCAACGGCCTCGGCCTCGACACGATCCAGGCGACGGACGAGGGCGGCCTTCGGGTCGGGGCGCTGGTGCGCAACACCGATCTGGCGGCAGACGAACGCGTGCGTCGTGATTACGGTCTTCTCACGAGGGCGCTCGTGGCCGGGGCTTCGGGCCAGTTGCGCAACAAGGCCACGACGGCGGGAAATCTCCTGCAGCGTACGCGCTGTCCCTATTTCTACGACACGAACCAGCCCTGCAACAAGCGCCAGCCGGGCAGTGGCTGCTCTGCGATCGGCGGCGTTACGCGCCAGCTAGGCATCGTCGGCGTGAGCGACCAGTGTATCGCCACCCATCCGAGCGACATGGCGGTCGCCATGCGTGCTCTCGATGCGGCGGTCGAAACGGTAAAGGCGGACGGTGCAACACGCTCCATCCCCATTGCCGATTTCCACCGGTTGCCCGGCGACACGCCGCATGTGGAGACGGCGCTGGACCAGGGAGAAATCATTACCGCCGTTACGCTGCCGGCACCCGTGGTCGGACGACACGTCTATCGCAAGGTGCGTGACCGTGCCTCATACGCCTTCGCGCTGGTCTCGGTGGCGGCCATCATACGGGAGGACGGTACCGGCCGCGTGGCGCTCGGCGGCGTTGCCCACAAACCATGGCGCGTGGAAGCCGCCGAGGCCGAGTTGCCGAGAGGGGCAGCTGCGGTGATGGACCGCGTACTCGCGGGTGCCCGCACCACCGAAGAAAACGAATTCAAGGTGACCCTGGCCGAGCGCACGCTCGCGGGCATCCTCGAAGACACGAAGGGATAAGCCATGCTGTTCGATACACCAGCAAAAGAAAATCCGATCGACCAGTTGAAGGTCGTCGGTCAGGCGATCACCCGCATCGACGGTCCGCGCAAGGTCACGGGTACCGCAACCTATGCCTACGAATGGCAAGATGCGAGCCTGAATGCCGCCTATGGATACCCGGTTGGCGCCGCCATCGCCAAGGGACGGATTTCGTCGATGGACGTGCAGGCAGCACAAAGGGCGCCCGGCGTACTTGCGGTGGTGACTGCCGAGAGTGCGGGAAAGCTTGGCAAAGGCAGCTTGAACACTGCCGTCCTGTTCGGCGGGCCGGAGATCCAGCACTATCATCAGGCCATTGCCGTCGTGGTGGCCGAGAGTTTCGAGCAGGCCCGAGCCGCCGCGCAGTTGATCAAGGTCGATTACGTCGAAGCTCCCGGTTCGTTCGATTTGTCTGCAGAGACGGAAGCTGCCGTGAAGCCCGAAAGCGGCGACCCGGATAGCGCCGCCGGTGATTTTTCGCCCGCTTTCGAGGCGGCCGCAGTCAAACTGGACGAGCGCTACACGACCCCCGACCAGTCCCACGCGATGATGGAACCCCACGCCTCGCTTGCGGTGTGGAATAACGACGAGCTGACGCTGTGGACCTCGAACCAGATGATCGCCTGGAACAGGACACAGCTGGCCACCACGCTTGGCATCGATGAAGACAAGATCCACATCATGTCTCCCTTCATCGGCGGTGGTTTCGGATCGAAACTCTTCCTGCGATCCGATGCGCTTCTCGCAGCACTTGGCGCCAGGGCCGCCGGTCGGCCGGTCAAGCTGGCGCTGCCGCGTCCGTTCCTGATGAACAACACGACGCATCGCCCCGCCACCATCCAGCGCATTCGAATCGGGGCAGGCGAGGATGGAAGGATCACGGCTATCGGTCATGAAAGCTGGTCCGGCGATCTGCCCGGTGGCGGTGTCGAGGCCGCCGTGCAACAGACACGGTTTCTCTATGCGGGCCAGCATCGCATGACGGCGATGCGACTTGCGACGCTCGACTTGCCGGAGGGCAATGCCATGCGCGCACCGGGAGAAGCACCGGGTCTGATGGCGCTCGAAATCGCCATGGACGAGATGGCGGAGAAACTGAACATCGACCCTGTAGAGTTCCGCATTCTCAACGATACCCAGGTCGATCCGGAAAACCCGGAGAAGCAGTTCTCGCAGCGCCAGCTCGTCGAGTGCCTGCGGGTCGGATCGGAACGGTTCGGCTGGCAGAACCGCAATCCAAATCCCGGCAGCGTCCGTGACGGGCGCTGGCTGATCGGCATGGGGGTTGCTTCGGCATTCCGCAACAATCTCGTCATGAAATCCGGCGCGCGCGTCCGTCTCGACCGGCAGGGCGTTGTGACGGTCGAGACGGACATGACCGATATCGGCACCGGCAGCTATACGATCATCGCGCAGACGGCTGCCGAGATGATGGGCCTGCCAATCGAAAAGGTAGCGGTCAATCTCGGTGACACACGCTTTCCGGTCTCTGCCGGTTCGGGCGGGCAATGGGGTGCAAACAGCTCAACCGCCGGCGTTTACGCCGCCTGTGTAGCATTGCGTGAGGCCGTATCCCAAAAGGTCGGCTTCAACTCCGCCGACGTCACGTTTGCCGATGGTGAAATCCGATCGGGCAACCGGTCCATCCCGCTTGCCGAAGCGGCGGGCGAGGACGGCCTCATCGCCGAGGACACGATCGAATACGGCGACATCTCGGAGGAGAAGCAGCAATCGACCTTCGGCGCCCATTTCGTCGAGGTCGGCATTGATGCCTATACGGCGGAGATTCGTGTCCGCCGCATGCTCGCGGTGGCGGCCGCTGGCCGGATTCTCAATCCGATCACGGCACGCAGCCAGATGATCGGCGCAATGACGATGGGTGTTGGCGGCGCCTTCATGGAGGAACTGGCGGTCGACAAGCGCAGAGGGTTCTTCGTCAATCACGACCTTGCAGGCTACGAGGTGCCCGTTCATGCGGATATCCATGATCAGGATGTGATCTTTCTGGACGAGACCGACCCCTATTCTTCGCCGATGAAGGCGAAGGGCGTCGGAGAGTTGGGCCTCTGCGGCGTTGCCGCAGCGCTTGCCAACGCTGTCCACAACGCAACCGGCGTGCGTGTCCGCAACTATCCGGTGACCCTGGACAAGATCATCAACGGGTTGCCGCGGACTTCATAATCAAAAGACGGGGCGCAGTGCTTTGACACTGCGCCCCGTCGAAAAACTCCATCAAGATTTCAGGCGCCTGGCTCACTTACTCTCAGATTGAGCTGGCTGGCATTAGCGACCAAGGGATGCTCAGGGACCGGTTGCGGGTGCGACTTGCATCGGCGCCGGCTGCGACCCGTCCGGTTCGGCGGAGAGCGGTTCCTGTCCTGCGGGGCGATCCTGCGTCGTGGTGTCTACGCCTGGCTGTCCGTTTCGAACATCCGTCAGGGTGGGCAATCCGGTGCTGTTGCGGTCAGTGCCCACAGGTTGCGAGACCGTGTTTCCATCGGAGGAAGATATACGCCAGACGGTGTTGCCAGCGTCGTCGGCGACAAGGAGAGCACCTGTGCCATCGATACCAAGGCCGACGGGTCGCCCGCGGGCCTGTTCTCCATCAAGAAAACCGGTAACGACATCCTGCGTCTTGCCTGACGGTTTGCCGTTCTCGAACGGGATATAGACCACCTTGTAGCCGTTGAAGCTGTCACGGTTCCAACTGCCGCGATTGCCGACAAATGCACCGTTCGCGAAAGCCTGCGGCATGGCCGAGCCAGCGGTGAAGGCCATGCCCAACGCCGCCACATGGCTCGATAGCGCATAATCGGGCTTGATTGCCTTTTCCACCATGTCGGGGCGCGGGGGATGAACGCGGGGATCCACATGGTTGCCGTAATAGCTCCACGGCCAACCATAGAAGCCGCCATCCTTCACGGATGTCATATAGTCCGGCACGAGGTCGGGCCCGAGTTCGTCGCGCTCGTTGACCACGGTCCACAACTCGCCGGTCTCGGGATGAAAGGTCAGCCCGTTGGGATTGCGCAGGCCGGAGGCGAATACACGCGCGGCGCCTGTTTGCCGGTCCACCTGCCAGATGGCGGCCCGGCCTTTTTCGGCCTCCAGTCCGTTTTCGGCAGCGTTCGAATTCGAGCCGACTGAGACGTAGAGCATGCGGCCATCCGGGCTGAGCGCCAAATCCTTGGTCCAGTGATGGTTCAACGGACCGCCGGGCAATGGCGTCAGGGTTCTCGGCGCCTCACTGATCTGGTTCTGGCCGAGTTCGTAAGGGTAGGCGAGAACGGCGCTCGCGGATGCCACATAGAGCGTATTGTCCACCCAGGCGAGGCCGAACGGAGAATCGAGGTTGGTGAGAAGGTCGTGACGTTCGTCTACCTCGCCGTCGCGATTGGTGTCGCGCAGCAGGGTAATGAGATTGGTCTCCTTTTGCTCGCCACTATCGCCCGCTGCCATCGACATGATCCAGCCGCGAATGAAATCCTTCGGACGGCTCAGTGGCTTTCCCTCCGGTGCCTTGGATTGCACAACCAGCACATCGCCATTGGGCAGTGTGTGGACGGTACGCGGATTGGCAAGATCCCTCGCATAGGCCGTCACTCTGAGGCCTTCCGGTACAGCCGGCGTTTCGCCATCCTGCCAGCCGACGACCGGCGCCACCTTAAGATCCGGCAGCAGTTCCTGCTGCGGTTCCGGCAAGACCGGATCGGGGCCGATCTGCTGGGATGTATCAAACCCGCCGCTTTGCGCCATTGCGGAGCCTGCAAACCCGGCCATCAGGGCTATGATGGAAACGCTTTTGACGAACGACTTCATTTCAGACCCTCCAGGCCAGTCTTGCGTATTTGCGGGCGGACACAATCGCAGCGAATACTGCGAGCACGAATGTCGCGGCCGAGATCGTCAGGCCGAACGGAATGACCGCCGTCCAGCCGTCGCGGGCATGAACGAAGCTGTTGACGAAAGCGAGCAGAAGGATCGCGACATAGAGCAGGATGGCCAAAAAGCCGGGCCGAAGTGGCCGGGTGCGTCGACGGAGGAAATCTATAACGCCGGCCAACAGGCCGATTGCACCGAACACCAGCCCGGCAAAAAGCAACCACGACGCAAAGGTAAGCCAGATAAGGTTGCCATCACTCTGCCAATAGGCGATGTCAGCCACGAGTGTGAGGGTGAAGCAGACGAGCGGGAACGGGACAAACAGCGATTGCAAAGGATACGCAGCAGCATCCCGATTGGTCGAGGAGAAAATAGCCATCCGTCACTCCATGGCACAGGCGAGAATTTTATCGTCAACCGGAGAAGCTGGTGATTTGTTCCCGAACGGCGCGGATCACCCATAAGTGAGGGCCGGCGAAGCGGGCGTACGATCTCCAGCCTTGCTGAACGTCAAGACAAGCCTATTTTCTTCTGTCAGCCACACCGAAAGTATATCTGAATGGATCTGCATGAATGCCGCCAGGAACCGGGGACCATCAAAACACAGGGTGGTCGCGGCGCAGAGGGTTCCGTCGGCGGTAGGATGGCAGTGGAAGAGATCCCGGCTGGTTATGCGGGCCTTCCAGTCGGGTATCGTCGCGCAATCGTTCTCGTATTGAACATCGTAACGATCGCCGCGCTCGGTACGGGCCTGTACCGGATGCTGTCAGCCGGCGGCATCGATGTTTCCGAGGCGGTCATGCTGCTTGGATTTCTGCTGGCGATGCCGTGGACGGTGCTGGGCTTCTGGAATGCGATCCTTGGCGTGCTCCTTCTGCACGGACCGGGAGAACCGGCGCGCAGTGTCTATCCGTTTTACGGGGAGGGTAGGGTCGGGTCGCTTTCATCCCGCACCGCGCTCACCCTGTTCTTGAGAAACGAAGATCCGTCGGCCGCATTCGAGCGGCTGGACGCAATGGCCGCGAGCCTGAGGTCGACGGGGTTTGACGATCATTTCCGGTTCTTCATTCTGAGCGATACGTCACGCGATGATGTGGCGGAACAGGAGATCGACGCATTCCGCCGGTTTTCCGATCGACAGGACGTGCCGCTTGCGTCGCGCCCCATCTATCGGCGCCGGCCGCTGAACACGGGCTACAAGGCCGGCAACGTGCATGATTTCCTCGATGCGCATGGAGACGCTTACGACTTCTTCCTGCCGCTCGATTCCGACAGCGTGATGTCCGGCGATACGATCGTTCGTCTCGTTGCCGCCATGGAGCAGAGGCCCGAAATCGGCGTTCTGCAATCGCTGGTCGTCGGCATGCCAGCAAAAAGCGGGTTCGCCCGCATGTTCCAGTTCGGCATGCGGCATGGAATGCGTGCATTCACCATGGGATCGGCCTGGTGGAATGCGGACTGCGGCCCGTACTGGGGGCATAATGCGATCATTCGGACGCAGGCATTCCGTGAGCATTGCCGCCTCCCGGAGCTGCCTGGCGCGCCGCCACTCGGCGGACCGGTGCTGAGCCACGATCAGCTGGAGGCGGCGTATATGCGCCGTGGCGGCTACGAGGTGCGCGTGCTGCCGATCGAGACCCAAAGCTATGAGGCCAACCCGCCGACATTTCCGGATTTCGCCAAGCGTGATCTGCGCTGGTGCCAGGGCAACATGCAATACTGGCGGTTTCTGTTTCAAAGGGGGCTGTTGCCGATCAGCCGCTTCCAGATCCTTCAGGCCATTCTGATGTATGTCGCACCACCGGCCTGGATCGCGGCGACCTTTGCTGCGGCGTGGCGGGCAAGCTCGACAGGCTTCGATCCTGCCTATCTGCAGCTGGGCCTGATGCTGTTTGCCGTCATTTTCCTGATGTCGATCACACCAAAACTTGCAGGCATGCTGGACGTCTGTCTGACCAGGCATGCGGTGCGCCGTTATGGCGGCCCGTTGCGTTTCGGAATTTCGGCCTTCGTCGAAGTCTTCGCCTCGATGCTGATGGCGCCGATCATCGCCGTCTATGTCTCGACCTTTCTCCTCGGCCTGCCGTTCGGACGTTGCGTAACGTGGAGCGGCCAGAACCGTGACGGGCTCGGCGTCTCCTTCCCCTCGGCGCTGCGCAGCATGGGGTTGCAGACGGTTATCGGTCTGACCCTTGCCGGCTTTCTCCTGATGGGCGCCGGACCGATCGCCGTTTTCTGGACGCTGCCGATGATCGCCGGCCTATGCCTGTCCATTCCCTTCACCATGTTGACGGCATCCGAATGGTTCAGCCGATGGACAACGAGGCTCGGTCTTTTCGCGATCCCGGAGGAGGGCCGCATGCCGCGAATATTGAGCCCGATCGTGCCACATTCGGCGCGACGCTGGCGGCGTCCGATCCATAAACTCGTCAGGGCCGATATATGACCCGGTCTCATGCACTTTGGCTGACGGATAAGGGACATGCCGAACTGCGATCGGCGGAGCTTGCCAATGCCGGCGCGGACGAACTTCTGGTCGAAAGCCTCTACGGCTCAATCAGCCGGGGGACCGAGAGGCTGGTCGCACAGGGCTGCGTTCCGAAGGAAGAAGAGCAGACCATGCGTGCACCGCTGCAGGAAGGGGAATTTCCCTTCCCCGTCAAGTATGGCTACGCGGTCGTGGGGCAGGTAAAGGCGGCATCGGGCCTGACGGCGGGCAAGACCGTCTTCTGCCTGCATCCGCATCAGGATATTTTCCTCATCCCCTCCCATATGGCAATTCCTGTGCCCGAAGGGGTACCAGCTGCGCGCGCTGTCCTTGCGGCCAATATGGAAACGGCGCTGAACGGGATCTGGGATGCGCGTATCCTGCCGGGAGACCGGGTGGCGGTGGTCGGCGGCGGGCTAGTCGGGTCTCTCGTCTCCTATCTGGCCGCCAAGATCCCCGGTACGCAGGTCACGATGGTCGATATCAATGCTGCCCGCGCCGAACTCGCCATGGCCCTCGGCTGTCGGTTCGCGACAGTTGAAGAGGCTGAGGCCGCCGCTGCGGAAAGCGATGTCGTCATTCACACCTCGGGCGCTTCGGAAGGCTTGGTGACGGCCATCGCACTCGCCGGTTTCGAGGCCAGGATCGTCGAGATGTCGTGGTTCGGCGAGGGGACATCTGCCGTCCCCTTGGGCGGACGCTTTCACAGCAAACGGCTGTCGATCGTCGGCTCGCAGGTCGGGCACGTGCCGGCATCACATCGCGCCCGCTGGCCGCTGTCGCGGCGCCTGCAGACCGCACTCCATCTTCTAGCCGATGAACGCCTCGACATCCTCGTTTCGGGCGAGACCGCTTTCGATGACCTGGCGGCGCGCTACATGGACATCCTGTCGGACCCGGACACGCTATGCCACCGGATTCGCTATCGTTAAACTGAAAGGACCAGATCGAATATGTTTGCTGTTGAAGTGCGTGACCACATGATGATCGCCCACAGCCTGCCGCGCGAGGTTTTCGGACCGGCGCAGGGGATGCATGGCGCCACGTTCGTGGTCGATGCGGCCTTCATGACGGAAGATGTCGATGAGAATGGGCTCGGTGTCGATATCGGCCTTGCGACAGAGATCCTGAAGGCGGCAGTCGCACCGCTCAACTATCAGAATCTTGATGAGCTGGAGGTCTTTCGCGGCAAGGTCACGACGACCGAGGTGCTGGCCAAGCACGTGTTCGACGATCTTCGCAGGCGTATCCTGGCAGGAGAGCTTGGACCGGGCGGCACGCGCATTTGCCGGCTGAAAATCACCCTGCATGAAAGCCATGTGGCGCGCGCCTGGTACGAGGCGGCGATCTGAAGTGGAGAAGCAGAGGAAGCACTTGGTCTTTGCTATTCCGGGCGACATTCAGACCCGCAGTGGCGGCTATGGCTATGACCGTGAGATGATTGCGGCTCTCTATTCACTCGGCTGGACGGTCGCGCATCTGCGTTTGCCGAGCGGCTTTCCCATGCCGAGTTCTGCAGATCTCAAGGCAACAGCGGCGCAACTCGACGCCCTGCCGGATGAAAGCCTCGTCCTTGTCGATGGCCTGGCGTTCGGCGCCATGCCGGACATCGCACATCGCGAGACCCGCCGATTAAGGCTCGTCGCTCTCGTTCATCATCCGCTGGCGATGGAAACGGGGCTGACGGAACAGGAGGCCGCAAGACTGCGCGACAGCGAGGTTGCGGCATTGGCTGCTGCGCGTGGTATCGTGGTGACGAGCCCGGAGACGGCGCGGCTGCTTGAGACGGATTTCGCGGTGGCGAAGGAGGATGTCTTCATCGCCATGCCCGGAACGGCGCGAGGTAAAAAGGCCGCGGGGTCTGCCTCTGGCGAGCCGCCGATGATCCTCGCCGTCGGTTCCCTGACGCCGCGCAAGGATCACCGAACGCTGGTTTCGGCGCTCGCACAAATAGCCGATCGGCCATGGCGGTGCCGTATCGTCGGCAGCGACCGGATGGATGCCGCATGTGCAGACGCGTTACGCCGGCATGTAGAACACGCCGGCCTGGTCGACCGGATCGAGATTACCGGTGTGGTGGAGGACCTTTCGGCGGAATATGATCGGGCCGACATTTTTGCTCTGGCCAGCCGGTACGAGGGATTCGGCATGGTGTTTGCGGAGGCGATGGTACGCGGATTGCCGATTGTCGGATGTCGCGGCGGTGCGGTACCGGATCTGGTGCCTGAGGCGGCGGGGATGCTTGTTGCACCAGGCGATGTCGAAGGGTTCTCGACGGCTCTTGCGAGGCTGCTCGACGATCCGCAGGTGCGGCGAGATCATGCTGACGGATCGTTCAAGGCCGGCCTTGCACTGCCCGATTGGCCGGCGAGTGCCGCCATCCTTTCCGATTATCTGGAGCGCATACTATGACCGGCTTCGAAGTGCGATGGCTCGATCTGCGCGAGAGGCCCGATCAAGCGGCGCGGGATGCCGGACTGAAGGCGCGGGCGGTCGACTATCTGCAGGCAGGAGGCGATGCACGTGTTGTCGATCTGGGTTGCGGCACCGGTTCGACCTTCCGGGATATGCTGCCGCATTCGGACAGCTGGCAATGGCTTCTGGTCGACAACGATCCCGCGCTTCTGGCCGAAGCGATGGCCCGGCACGGATCTTCGGGGCGGATCGAATGCCTGGAAACGGATCTCGCCCATCTTGCAGGTGAGCTGTTTGACGGTTCACGCATGGTGACGGCGTCGGCGCTTTTCGATCTCGTCTCCGAGGCGTTTCTGACCCAACTCGTTTCGGTTTTGGCCGCAGAAAAGGTCGGCCTCTATTGCGCACTGAACTATGACGGCAACTGCGAATGGGATGTTCCTTTGCCCATGGACCGCGCGATCATTGCTGCCTTCAATGCCCATCAGCGCGGCGACAAGGGGTTTGGCGCAGCGCTCGGGCCATCCGCGGGGCAGGTGTTGCAGACCCTGCTGCGGCAGAAGGATTTCGCCGTGTTCTCCGCCTCTAGCCCATGGAAGCTCGGCCCCCGTGAGGCAGAGCTGCAGAGGCAACTCATAGACGGGATGGCAAAGGCCGTCGGTGAAACGGGGAGCCTCGAGGTTTCTGCAATCGAGGATTGGCGCCGCAGCCGCATCGCCCTGATAGGCGACGCACGCTGCGAGGTTGGGCATTGGGATCTTCTGGCTCTTCCAAAATAAAACTGAGCCGACCGGAACCAAGCGCCGCCGGGGTCGTTTGGCCTTGAATGACCGGATACCGGTCATAACGGTATCGCAGAGGGGCGGTTCTGGATGAGGGATGAGCGCTTGACCGGCGGATGTCGGCCAACAGGATCGAAGACATATACTTCGCGGCTCTGTCCCAGCTTCATCGTTCCGTTCGTCTCCGCTCTCGCATCCTGTTCCGGAAACCATTCAGCACTCGACCCGGCCGGGCCGGAGGCGGCAAATGTCGCGCAGCTTTTCTTCGTCATGCTTATCGGCGGGACTGTCATCTGGATCGGGCTTGTGGGCGCCCTCGTTTACGCTGCGCGCAAGACACGGGCGCATAGCGAGGAGAACGCCGGCCGTGTCATTCTGTGGGGTGGCGCGATCATCCCGACCGTCATTCTTTTCGCGCTTCTCTCCTATGGCATGTGGCTGATGCCGGCGATCCGGCCATGGGTGCCGGACGACCAGCCGGTGCGGCGCATCGAAGTGACCGGAGAACAGTTCTGGTGGCGGGTGCGCTATCTGGACGAGGCGGGTGGTGTGATGTTCGAAACCGCCAACGAGGTGCGCATTCCGGTCGGCGAACCGGCGCATTTCTCGCTCAAGGCAGCAGACGTCATTCATTCCTTCTGGGTGCCGTCGCTCGGCGGCAAGATGGACATGATCCCCGGCCGCACCAATCCGCTGACGCTGACAGCCGACAGGGAAGGGACCTATCGCGGCGTCTGCGCCGAGTTCTGCGGCGAATCCCACGCATTGATGGCCTTTACCGTGCGCGCCGTAACGCCCGCAGAACACGAGGCGTGGCTTGCCGAACGCATGGCCTTGCCACCGAATGATGCGGAAGGGCTGGCCGTCTTCATCAACAACGGCTGCGGCGCCTGCCACGCCATTTCCGGCACGGCCGCAAATGGCCGCATCGGGCCGGACCTCACGGCTTTCGGCGAACGAGCTACACTTGCCGCCGGATCATTGCCGCATACGGCCGAGGATATCGCCCGCTTCGTGGCTTATCCCGGCGCCGTTAAGCCGGGTGTAAAGATGCCGCATTTCGGCATGCTGCCCGACGAGGACATCAAGAAGATTGCGGTATTTCTGAAGGAGCTCAAGTAATGGTGGAGCTCGGCAATTTTTCGCCCGAAGAGCGGGCAGCGCAGGAAGAGCGGCTTCGCAAGGTCTGGAAAACACCGAGCGGCTGGCGCTACTGGACCTCGGTCAACAATAGCGAGATCGGCCTCTGGTATGGCGTGACAGCCTTCGCCTTCATGCTGTTTGCCGGCCTGCTGGGCCTGCTCATGCGCGCGCAGCTCTCGGTGCCCAACAACGATCTCATCTCCGCCGACCTGTTCAACCAGGCCTTCACCCTGCATGGCACGGTGATGATGTTCCTCTTCGCGGTGCCGATCTTCGAGGCCATCGCGATCTTCCTTCTGCCCTCCATGCTCGGGGCCCGCGAACTTCCGTTCCCGAGGCTTTCCGCCTTCGGCTACTGGAGCTTTCTGCTCGGCGGCATTTTCGTCTGCGGCTCGATCTTCTTCAATGCGGCGCCCAATGCCGGCTGGTTCATGTATCCGCCACTCGCCACCGACAAGGAATATGCCGGAATCGGCGCCGATATCTGGCTGCTCGGCCTCTCCTTCATCGAGGTGGCCTCGATCGCCGCCGCCGTGGAGATCATCGTCGGCATCATGAAATGCCGCGCGCCGGGCATGCGCATCAACATGATGCCGATGTTCGCCTGGTATCTCTTGATCGTCGCCGGCATGATTCTCTTCGCCTTCCCGCCGCTGATCGCCGGCGACATCCTGTTCGAGATGGAACGGATGTTCGACTGGCCGTTCTTCGATGTCTCGCGCGGCGGCGATCCGCTTCTATGGCAGCACCTGTTCTGGATCTTCGGCCACCCGGAAGTCTACATCATCTTCCTGCCGGCGATCGCGCTGATGGCGATGATCGTGCCGACCTTCTCGCAGCGGCCGATCGTCGGCTATTCATGGATCGTGCTTGCCGCCGTCGGCACCGGCTTCCTCAGTTTCGGCCTGTGGGTACACCACATGTTCACCACCGGCCTGCCGCAGATCTCGCTCGCCTTCTTCTCGGCGGCATCAGAAGCGGTGGCGATCCCGACCGGGGTGCAAATCTTCGTCTTCATCGCCACGATGCTGGCGGGCAGGGTAATATTTTCGGTGCCGATGCTGTTCGGTGCAGGGGGGCTCGCGATCTTCACCATCGGCGGGTTGACCGGCGTCATGGTGGCACTCGCCCCCTTCGACTGGCAGGCGCATGACACCTATTTCATCGTCGCCCATCTTCATTACGTGATCATCGGCGGGATGTTCTTCCCGATCGTCGCCGGCATCTATTATTACTTCCCCTTCGTCACCGGAAAGAGGCTTTCCGATGCCTGGGGCAAGGTGGCCTTCTGGCTGATGTTCGTCGGCTTCAACGTCGGCTTTTTCCCCATGCATTTTTCCGGCCTGCGCGGTATGCCGCGGCGCGTCTTCACCTATCCGGAGGATTTCGGCTGGGACCTGTTCAACATGATTTCGACAATCGGCGCCTTCGTCTTCGCCGCCGGTGTCGCAACCTTCGTCATCGACATTTTCCGCCCCAAGCCTAAGCCGGAGGCGCGCAATCTCAACCCCTGGAATGCCGGCACTCTGGAATGGACCAACGATCCTGCCGAGAGCTGGGGCATGCGCTCGGTGCCGATCATCACCAGCCGCTATCCGCTGTGGGAACAACCGAACCTGCAGGCCGATATCGAGGCAGGGCGTTACTATCTGCCGGACGCGAAATCGGGCAAACGCGAGACTCTCGTCACCTCCGTGCTCGACGCCGAGCCGATCCAGTGTCTTAGGGTCGGAGGCGTCTCCTACGTGCCGATGGTCGCCGCATTGGCGCTCGGCGGCGTGTTCATCGCGCTGACCTTCCACTGGTGGGTGCCGACACTTATCTGCGCCATCATAACCTTCATCGCGATCATGGTCTGGCTATGGACCGGCACAGCGCAGGTCCCGGAGGCGGAAGAGGTGGATGTCGGACTGGGACGGAAATTGCCGGTCTATGTGTCCGGTCCGGCCTCGGTCGGCTGGTGGGCGATGTTCATCACCATGGTCGGCGACGGCACCGCCTTCGCCAGCCTGATCTTCGGCTATTTCTTCTACTGGACGGTGCATGACGATTTCACCGCCGGTGCGGCCGGTCCCGGCCCACTGTGGCCGATGGCGGCGCTCACCCTGTTCGTCATCGCGTGGCTTCTGACGATCGCGGCCCGGGAATTGAACGGAAAAGGGCCGGCGGGCTGCCGCATCGCACTCGTTGCCGGCATGTTCGTCACCATCGCCGCCTGTCTCGCTGGGCTTGCCGGCCCCTATTTCTACGGCATGGATCCGACCATCAACGTCTATCCCGCAACCGTCTGGATCATCGCCATCTGGACGGTCACCCATGGTGCTGTCGGGGTGATCATGCAGGCCTATTGCCTTGTCGGAAGCCTGACGGGCCGTGTCACGGCGGCGTATGATCAGGATATCCGCAATGTGGCGCTATACTGGCATTTCATGGCCTTTACCGCCGTCGTCACCTTCGCGGTGCTGGGCCTGTTTCCGATGGTAAGCACATGAAGAGCGTCATTCCGCGCGAGGTGGAAAGCCTCTGGACCCTGTTCACCGCCCCGACCGTCTGGGCGATCCATTTCGTCGGCTGCTATGCGACAGTCGCGGTCTACTGCGCCAAGGCGACATCCCTCGATTTTAGTTTCAACACGGTGCGGCTGGCGCTCGGCGGGTTCACCATCGTGGCGCTCGCAGCCATCGTTCTTTCTGCCTGGCTCGCCTGGCGTCAATGGGGATTCGGCTCCGGCGATCCGCCGCATGACGAGCCGACCCGGAGGGATCGTACACTGTTTCAGGGCTTTGCCACGCTTCTTCTTTCCGGTCTCAGTTTCGTCGCCGTTGTCTATGTGGCGATCCCTCTGATCTTCATCGCGGAGTGCCAGCGATGAAGCGAGCATCGTTCGTTCTCGGCATCATCTTGCTTGCGGCGCTCTGGGGAATGCTTCTGCCCTTTGCCGACCGGGCCTCGTTCACCATCCACATGATCGCGCACATGGGTGTGGTTGCCGGAGCGGCACCGCTCATCGCCATCGGTGTTTCGGGCACACGCTTTGACATCCCGGCGCGCTGGGCATGGTTCTCGCCGATCGTCGCCTCGCTTGCGGAACTCATTGCCGTATGGGTCTGGCACATTCCGGCCCTTCGGGCGCTGTCGGAAAACTCTCCGCCGATGGCCGCGATCGAGCAACTCACCTTTCTCGCGGCAGGTCTGGCGCTGTGGCTCTCCTGTCTCGGCGGGCTTGAAACGGGCAGGGATGGTCGGCGCATCGCCGGTGCCGTCGGCCTGCTGTTCACCTCAATGCACATGACGCTGCTCGGTGCACTTCTGGCGCTCTCGCCGCGGGTGCTTTACGGCGAAGGCGAGGTGAGCTGCTTCGGCATTCCGCTCAGCGCTGTCGTTGATCAGCAGACGGGCGGTGTCATCATGCTTCTGGTGGGAGCGGCCGTCTATCTCGCCGGCGGCGTATCCCTTCTGGCCACGACGCTGAATTCCGGCATTCCCGAAGCATCGCGCAGGAGAGGCTGATGACCATTCGCTGGAAACACCTGATCGTGCTTGCCATCCTTGCGCCCCTGTTCGGGCTTGCCATCGGTTGGTCCGGCTTGATGAGCGTACGCGCCTCGACCGGCCACTGGGCCGCCACGGACTGGTTTCTGCATTGGGTGATGCGCAAATCCGTCTCTGCCCGAACGGTGGCAGCCGACGATGTCCCGCCACTCGACGATCCGGCGCTCCTGCCGGGCGCTGCCGGCCATTTCGAAACCGGCTGTGCAATCTGCCACGGCTCGCCCGCGCAACCGCGACCTGATTCCGTGCTTGCCATGCTGCCTCCGCCGCCGGACCTGAAGACTGTGGTGCCGGAATGGTCGGACGCCGAACTCTTCGAGATCGTCAAGCATGGCGTACGTTTTACCGGCATGCCGGCATGGCCCGTCCAGTCTCGCGATGACGAGGTCTGGTCGATGGTGGCCTTCCTCCGCAATCTGCCGGAAATGGACGCGCAAGCCTACATCAAGGCATCCGGCCTGCACGGTGTCGGTCATGCAGGCGAGGTTTCGCCTTTGCCGATCACCTGTGAAAGCTGCCATGCAGAAGCCAAACTGAGTGACGAAAGCTACATTCCGAGGCTTGCCGGACAGTCGGAAACGTATCTTATTAACGCGCTGAAAGCCTATGCGGACAGGGAACGTCCAAGCGGCGTCATGCAGGTCGCTGTCGGCACATTGTCCGATGAAGCGCTGCCCGAACTGGCAGCCTATTACGCCAATCAGACACCCATTGCGCGCGCGGATACCCATCGCGATCCCGCCCTGATGGAAAGAGGGCGAGTTCTTGCGGAGCAAGGCCGTCCAGCCGCCAGGATCCCCGCATGCCTAAGTTGTCATGACAAAACGGGGGGCAATGTGTCTTACCCGAAACTATCCGGTCAAAACGGCGCTTATCTGCGACAGCAGTTGAAGCTTTTTCAGGCAGATACCCGTGGAGGATCATCCTTCGCACATCTGATGACTCCCGCCGTCAAAGAATTGAAGCCTGAGGATATCGACGCGCTCGCAGCGTATTTCAGCCAGCGATAAAGCGGCGACAACACACATGTTCCATAATGTGTATTATGCGATCTTTGTTTGTAGCCGGGTACATTCTATTTCCAAGTGCGACATGCCAGTAATTTCAATGGCTTCACTTTGGAGATTTTTGCATGGCCGGATGCTACACGCAATTGACCCTCGCCGATCGCCGCCTCCTTCACCGTCTGGTTGATCAGAAAGTCACCGTCAACGAAATGGCCCGGCGGCTGGGACGCCATCGTTCAACCATCTATCGTGAAATCCGTCGCAACACCTTCCATGACAATGAACTGCCCGAGTACACTGGCTACTTTGGTACGATCGCTGATGAACTGAGGCGCGAGCGGCGGCGGCGTCTGCGCAAGCTTCGGCGCCATCCAGATCTTCGTGCCGAAGTTATTCGTCAGTTGGAGGCCCGGTGGTCACCCGAACAGATCGCCGGGCGTCTGGTATCGGAGAGATTGAGCCTTGTCCGTGTCTGCGCCGAGACCATTTACCGGTTTATCTACAGCAAGGAAGATTATCAGCTCGGTCTCTATCACTATCTACCGGAAGCACGCCGCAAACGTCGGCCACTGCGGTCAAGAAAGCCTCGCGACGGTGCATTCCCGGCAAGCCACCGCATTTCGCTAAGGCCTGATTTCATTGGAAATAGATCACGGTTTGGGCACTGGGAGGGTGACCTTATCATCTTCGAGCGACCGTTTGGCCATGCAAATGTGACGTCCCTCGTCGAACGCAAAAGCCGCTACACTGTGCTGATCAAGAACCCGAGCCGGCATTCGCGACCAATCATGGACAAGATCGTACGGGCATTCTCCCGCCTGCCCGCCTTTGCACGTCAGAGCTTCACGTTTGATCGCGGCACAGAGTTTGCGGCATTCCGGGCTTTGGAAGATGGTATCGGTGCACGAAGCTGGTTCTGTGATCCAAGCGCGCCCTGGCAGAAAGGCGCCGTCGAAAACGCCAACAAGCGCATCCGCCGCTTTTTGCCGTCGAACACCGACCTCAGCCAGATGTCGCAAGCAACCCTGAACCAAGTCGCACGCATCCTCAACGACCAACCCAGAAAGTGCCTTGGATACCGGACACCAGCCGAAGCATTTATGGCCCATTTGCAGGAGGAGGCCTGATCCCCTACCCTCAAAAATAGGCATGATGCACTTGGGGTAGGATGTCCAAACCGCGGATCGCAATATGTGTCCATTCGCTATTCCGAACGGCTGGCGGAAGCGTGCATCGAGCCGTCTGTCGGGAGTGTCGGCGACTCCTATTGCACGCTCTCGCCGACACGATCAATGGTCTTTACAAGTCCGAGGTCATCCATCGGCGAGGGCCGTGGCGGAACTTTGAAGCCGTGGAGTTCGCCACTTTGGAATGGGTCGACTGGTTCAACAACCGGCGCCTTCTGGAGCCCATCGGCAACATACCGCCAGCCGAAGCCGAAGAACGATATTACGCCCGCCATGAAGGACGCACCGGCCGTGGCCGCATAACTTAAACGAAATGGCCTACGGCAAACCCGGCGCGGTTCATGTCTGCCGTAGCAGAGCCCTCGAAGTATTTTGCGTCACTCCGGCGTAACGTCGGCACCAAACCAGCGGAAACCAAGTTTCTTGAGCGTTCCGTCTCCACTTATCGAGTCAAGTGCTTCATTCAGCACTTCAACGAGACGCGAATTCTCTTTTTGCACTCCGATCCCGACGCCGGGCCCGAACCCACCTCCGGAAATGCCTGGACCGTATAACTCAACCGTGCGGCCACCGTCGCTTTCAAGCAACGCTTGCCACGCGGAATAGTCAGCAATTCCGGCGTCTACCCGGCCGGCGGCTAGATCCAGGTTCAAGTTGTCCTGCGTGTCATATGTTCTGACCTCGACGGTTGCACCCAGAAACTCCCGGACAAACAGCTCGGCATTCGTTGAGCCCTGCACTCCGATGATTTTGCCCTGGAGGTTCTTTTTCACGATTTGCAGCGGTCCGGCTTCAATGCCCGCCGGATCCGAGAGATTTACTTTATCACCGTGAGCCAGGGCCGGAATGCCAGTAACCTTGGAGATAACGAAATAGTTCGACGTCAAGGCATATGGCTCGGAGAAAGCGATGACCTCTTTCCTCTTCTCAGTGATGGACATTCCGGCCATGATCGCATCGTATTTGCCGACATTGAGCGCAGGGATAATTCCATCCCAGGCCTGGGTCACGAATTCGCAGTCAGCATTGGCTCGTTCGCACAATGCCTTGCCAACATCGATGTCGAAACCAACAACATGACCGGAGGGATCGACGGAATTCCAGGGTGGAAACGCCCCTTCAGTAGCTATCTTAAGCTTCAGACGCTCCTCGGCGTGAGCTGCGATAGAGAAAAGCGTTATCGCGACGATCGTCAGTGCTTTCAGCATTATGCTCATAAAGATTCCCCTTCTAGTTGTGATGCTCAGGTGCATATGCGCGGGATATGATCCCGAAGTCCCGCATAGAGGCCGATCGGGTCAGTTCCCCAACTCGCGATGAGTTCTTCGTGCGTGATGGAGTCTTCGCCCTGGCAACCCAATAGCTTGACCTCGTCGCCGAAGCAGGCCTCTGGCACGTCTGTCAAATCGACACGTATATGCTCCAGATGGGCTGGCGGCAGCAGGGCTACTCTTTTACCTCGGACGAGAGCGGCGGCGCCTTGCGGCAAGATGCGGGGCAAGCCATCACCCCATCCCATGGCGATGACGCCGATTCTCATCCCGGCTGTTATCCCCAAGTGCTCGGCAATCGGATCCAAAGACGCATCGATACGCTTCACGCTAACCAGTCGCGTGGTGATGCTTTTCAGCGCTGGCTTGAAAAACATCCGACGCACATGACCGTCGCCTGGCGCTATACCGAACAGGAGCGCGCCTGGATCAACCGCATCAAAATCCATTTCTGTATGGTTGAGAACGCCGTCGGTGCTCGACATCATCGCTAGAAGTGGCCGCGGCGACAGTGACCTGGCCATACTGACAATCGCAATCATCCGCTCGAATTGTGCGTGGGCATCCTCCGGCCCGGCCCCTGGCAGCTCGCTCAGATGGGCGTAAACGCCTCGAACCTCAAGCCGATTGTCAGTCAGGGCGGCTAACAGAAGTGGGCGCACCCCTGCCGGCGTCGCACCGGCACGGAGAAAGCCCAGGTCCGCCTTGATGAAGGCTTTTACCGTGTGCAAATGCGCGCGCCATTGCTGCAGCTCGTCCCGTGAAGAGATGCTGATCGTCAAATCGAGCGCCGCGATTATCGGAGCATGGTCGGTGCCTGCTCCTGGATAGAGCAGGATAGGAAGTGACACGCCGCGCTGACGGATCGCAATCGCATCCGCGATCGACGCGACGGCGAACGCGTCGGCCCCCTCGCCCGCCAATTTTTTGGCGACCGGCCCCGCACCGCATCCATAAGCATTACGCTTGAGGCATGCATAGATCGAGACTGTCGGCGGCAACTGCTTGCGGAGCTGGCGATAGTTGTGTGCGATGGCGTCGAGATCGATCTCGTAAAAGCTTGTGTAGCCTTGGGCATAGTTTCCGACGGGCGCAGGCTGGGGGAGAGGAGAGATACTCATTGGTTGGTCTCCGTACGAAGGGCGGCGGCATGGAGTGATCTGCGCGCGATTTTTCTCGGTGACCGTACAGGCCGCTCCCGATGCTTGGTCCCGCCAACTTCTAGTGCGCGGAAGGCCTGCGTCAGCAGCACTGCCATGACAAGATAGATGATGGCGGCGGCGATGAAGACTTCATAGGGCGCGAACGTCTGGGCCACGATCTTTCGCGCCGTGCCCGTCAGTTCCATGATCGTGATGGTACTGGCAAGCGAGCTCGCCTTGAGCATCATGATGACTTCATTGCCATAAGCGGGGAGCACGAGGCGTAGAGCGGAGGGCAGGACAATCCGCCTCATCCTCAACGCATAGGACATGCCGAGCGCCTGAGCCGCCTCAATTTCGCCCGCCGGAACCGCCCGGATCCCACCGCGCAGGATCTCAGTCGAGTAGGCTGCATGGTTCAATGAGAATACGATCAACGCGCACCAGAACGGCTCCCTCAGGACATGCCATGCGACGCCCGAGCGCACCCAGTCAATCTGGCTCGCTCCGTAGTAGAGCAGGAACAGCTGTACCAGGAGCGGGGTCCCGCGGAATAGGAAGGTGTAAAAAAGAACCGGGAGGGATAGCACCGCGTATGAAGATGCTCGCATCATTCCCAATGGAATGGCCATGAGCGCACCGAAGACGACCGAGCCGAGTGTCAGGGCGGCAGTGAGCACCATGCCATTTGCCAGAAGCGGTAAAACGTCCAGAATAAGGGAAATGTTCATGTGAAGATCCTCACCTAACGAGCCGAATGCCGCGGGTCACGCGCTGCTCGATGAGTGACAGTGCAACCAATGAGACCGACGTAAACAGCAGATAGATGCATGCGGCTGCGCTATAGAATGTCAGGGGATCATGGCTCACGCCTGCTGCGATATGCGTCTTGCGCATCAGATCTTCGAGACCCACCACCGAGACCAATGCCGTGTCCTTGAGCAAAGTCAGCCACAGGTTCCCAAGCCCCGGCAGAGCGATACGCCACATTTGGGGAAGGATGACAAAGCGCCAAATGCAGAATTTTGAAAGGCCGAGAGCGGAAGCAGCCTCAAGCTGCCCCCTAGGGACCGCGCTGATTGCCGCCCGGAACACTTCGGTCGCAAAAGCACCGAAGACAATCGTCAGCGAGAAGACTCCGGCGGCGAACGCGTTGACCTCGACGTAGCGCCCGAACAACGCACTCAAGGCGACGGTCCCGCCGAAATAGAGGATCAGAATGATCAGAAGTTCGGGAATGCCGCGAATGACAGTGGTATAGATCGACGCAAGCCGGACAAGTGGTGAAATCCGGCTGACCTTTGCGATCGCACCAGCCAGGCCAACGCCAATGCCGAGTACGAGACTTGTCAGTCCGGTCTGCAGTGTCGTCGCTGCTCCGCTGGCGATCTGAAGCGAGAAATCCTGCAACATGCTCATCGCACTGATCCTTGATGGGCAGACAGGAAGTGTTTGAGGTGCGAGGACGCAGGGTGACCGAAGACTCGCTCCGGGGGCCCGAGTTCCTCCACCCTTCCCTGATGAAAGAACGCTACACGGTCGGACACATTACGAGCAAAGCCGAGTTCATGCGTGACGACCAGCATCGTATGCCCTTGATCCGCCAGTCTACGGATGACTTTCAAGACATCACCGACCAGTTCCGGATCAAGCGCCGACGTCGGTTCGTCGAAGAGGAGGATGTCCGGCTCCATGACAAGGGCGCGCGCGATTGCGACACGCTGCTGCTGGCCGCCCGACAGATGGAGCGGGTAAGCGTCGCGATGGGCTGCCAACCCGACCTCTTCGAGCCGAACCATTGCGCGGTCCCGCGCATCGTCCCTGGTCAGACCGAGAACATGGACGGGCGCCTCGACGAGATTGTCGATCACCGTCTTGTGGGGCCAGAGGTTGAAACTCTGGAAGACCATCCCGAGTGACTGGCGCAAGGCATTCACCCGACGGCGGCTGATGGCGACCTTCTCCGCCGATATGCATTTTCCGGCGACCCAGATTTCGCCAAAGGACGGCGTTTCAAGGAAATTCAGGCAGCGCAGAAACGTGCTCTTGCCTGATCCGCTTCCACCAAGAATGGAAAGGACTTCGCCGTGCCCGACCGATAGCGAAATACCCTTGAGCACATCGACCGGGCCGAAGCGCTTTTTGAGATCAACAACACGAAGCGCCGCGGTATCGTCGCGTGTTTCTGCTCGGTCCACGCCAGTTGTCGAACAGATATGTGTCGAATGGATATTCATGCACCCCTCATCGTTTTGATGATGGTGCGACATGGTGGAGCTTCTTGCTTGCGCTTGTTTGCCCCGGTTGCGAAATCATATCAGCAAATCAAAGAGTGGAGCGAATAGCCCAGCGTTCCCGGTAGGCCGTGGGCGTGGTGCCAACGATACGGCGGAACGTATTGGAAAAGTGGCTTGAATTGCCGAACCCGCAGTTCAGCGCTATTTCGGTGAGGGGCAGCTTCGTGTCGCGCAGACAAAGCTGTGCCCGCTCTATTCTGCGGCGAATGACGAAGGTATGAGGCGGGCACCCGACCGACTGGCGAAACGCCCGGCAAAGATGCGGCACACTCAAACCGATCTCCTGCGCCATTTGCGCCAGGCTCAACTCGGCGCCAATATCCGCATCGATGCGTTCGATAATCCGGCTGAGCTTCGAGGCGGATAGCCCGCCCTTGTGAAGCGTGCGCACTCTTTGGGTCCTTCGCATCAGTTGGGCAAAGATTGTCGTCATATACCCATCGACGAACATGCCGCCAAAAGCGCTGCCCTGATCAACCTCCGCCCCAATTGCGCGCGCAGCATGCAGGATGATGTCATCCTCGAAGCCGAGATCCGGCCCGACGGAGGAAACCATATCCTCGCTCGCATGTCCTTTGCCGACGAAAGCAGGATCGATGGAGATGGAAAGATAGGCGGCGCGCGACGCGCCGACCTCCCAGCCGCGCCACGCGCAGCCAGCGGGGATGAATAGAAGCGCCCCCGGCTTGCGCCGGCTGAACTCGGCACGCCGGCCGTCCAGCCAATACTGTCCCTCTTCGCTATCGCCCTTGAGATTGAGCAGCAGCAGATGTTGCTTGGACACGATGGCGGTTTCTTCCTTTTGCAAGCCGGTACGCTCTACGATCTGCGCCTGGATGAAGCCCCAATCGCGGGTTCGTCTCGACACCGTTTGGCAAATTCCCTCCTTGAAGGCTGGGCGATGCGTCATCACCGCGTTGGTCATCGGTCGCCCTCCCCGTCAATGGAAAGAGCGGATGATGGCGCACCACGCGGTTCGCGGGTCTTGCAGATATCGTCGCCCAGGCCCGACACGAAGGACGTCAGGCGCTGACGCAAATGTGGCGGCAGAACGAGATAGGCATTGGTGAGCCGCTGACCTTCGGCACTTGCGGCAAAAGCCACATGATCGTCCGGTGGCGCCGGAAAGTGGCCTATGCCGCTGTCATTGCCGGGCAAGCCCTCGTAAAATCGGCTGACAGGAACATTGAAGAAGCGACCGATTTCAAAAAGCATTGAGGCGCTGATACGGTTCTTCGCCTTTTCGTATTTCTGCAATTGCTGGACACTGATGCCCAGCCCCGCGGCAAGCGCCTGCTGCGTGATGCGGGCCTGCAGGCGCATGAACGCGATTTGCCGTCCCACATGGCGGTCGGCGTGATGAGGCGCTTCCGCTGTGTACTTTGGTGGATGAGAATGCTGTGCGAACTGCTGAACCTTGCGGTGCTGCATCTTGCGCTCCCCGTCGAGAGAGTTATTCGCGGTCCGTCCCCGCGAGAACTCACTAAACCTCCGAATGATCGGGGAGTTGGAAACTGTCCGAGACAGTCCTATGGCCTTTAGTTCCGAGGAACCTGGACATACGCCACAGGCTCCCCGACCCGAAAGGTCAGAGAGGATGATGCTGTATCGACCAGCATCAGTCGCTCGGAGGGGTTTCCACACCCCAAGGCAGCACGTACTGCCTCAACTCGAAAATAGCGCATGGTGGCGATGACCGCCAGCGCGATTGTGACAAAAAACCGATCAAATCTCGTGATTTAGCGGATGCCTGGATAGAGCCTCGCTCACGGCGAACTCCAGAGCTCGCCGCCGGCTGGTCATCTCGCGACCCCTTCCGACACGTGAAATACTCTTTTCCTGATAGAAAACCATCCGTTCTTAGGCGCAGCCTCGAGCAGGCAATACTACATTAGGAAATACGTTATTATTATTCATCACTTAATCGTTGCAGATTTAATAAATACACATATCGTATTGTTGCACTCGTCCATTCATTAGCTCACCATTAGGAGAGACATCAACAATGAATGCCATCTTTCAGTACAATCAATCCGGCGCTTCGCAAGGTTCAAGGCCTTACATATATTTAGATGGCGTGAGGGGCGTTGCAGCTATAGCCGTTGTACTATGCCATTTTGCTTCCCGAACGGACCTTAGCGGCCTGTTCGCGCATGGCTACCTCGCAGTTGATTTCTTCTTTGTTCTTAGCGGGTTCGTTCTGGCCTATGCCTATCATAACCGGCTGCGCGAAGGCGCGATTGGATTGGGAGGCCTATTCCTGCTTCGTGCGATCCGGCTGCTCCCCCTGGTTGCTCTAGGAACATTGATAGCCGTTGCAATCGAGACCCAGCGCCCGGGTATCGTAGACCAAGGTCTGCATTGGCGCGAAATTATTGCTGCGTTCGTAATGGGTACGCTTCTTTTGCCGATCTGGTGGACGACAACCCTTGAGATGCTGCTTTTCCCATTAAACCTTCCCGTCTGGTCATTGTTCTTTGAGGCTGTGGCCAATGGCGTGGCTGCCCCGATGGCACAGCGGCGCAATATGCTCATACCTGCAGCGTTGTTTATTACCTTGAGCGCTGGAGTGTTGATCTGGGTGGGTGTGACATTTCATACACTCGATGTCGGATATTCCATCAGGACTTTCTGGTACGGGTTCGCCCGCGTATTTTTCTCGTTCTTCGCCGGTGCACTGATTTACTTCAGCGGCATTAGGCTCCGTCGGATACCACCGTATATTTCGGCAATGCTCTTTGCTTCCATTCTGGCGGTTCCGCGCCTCGACGGTGTGCTCAATGGCGTTTTCGACCTGATTGCAGTGCTGATCGCCTTCCCATTGATTGTGGCGCATGTCGCATCATTCAGGCCTGCGAGCGGCTCTTGCGGCTTGTGCACACTGGCCGGAGAGCTGTCATACCCAATCTACGCGCTGCACTACCCAATCGTACGAGCTATCGGCGTGATGATCCGAAACCTTGAAACTGGCATGGTCGTACAATTACTGCTGGTGATACTTGGTACAATCCTAATCGTTGTCGTCTCCTGGTTCGCCTATAGGTTCTATGATGCACCCTTGAGATCGTATCTCACACGGCTTCTTGCCGCACGGACAAGACGTCCTTCCGTCCCAGCGAGAGAGCAATAGACTTGGCTCAACCCCAATTTTAACAAATAACTGGGAAGACATTTTGGTTGTCGAACTTTGTACGCCGCACTGTGCGACGGATCACTTAATGCCGAGCTGCGGAGACATTACCGTCATGCACAAAGGTTGGGTTGCCAGGAGATCAGAGCCTATGCTCGCGCTTCCGGGTCACTGGATCAGAATTCAGCGACCAAGCAGTTGAAAACGACCATTCTTCCAGGACGGACGGATCCCTAGCGCCGTCAATACAGCGACATACGTCAATGAGCCGGCTGCGGAGACGATTAGCAGCTCCACGATTGCCTGCACCTCATATGGGGCCAATTGCCCCCGAAGAGTTTCCACAACCGTGATCATGCCGACAATCGCGACGCCAATTCTCCACAAATTCTTTAACTGGGCAAATATGCCAATGTCCAGGGTTCGGCGAGCCGCATCCAGATAGAAGTACCCCATGACAATGGCCAGGCTTACACGCCCCCAACTCGCGCCTAAGGCGGAGCCAAAATACACGCCGAAACTAATAAGAAGGAGCCGGAATAAGAGGTCGATGACGTTGAGCCGAAACGTGATTTGCACACGGTCAAGGGCCAGACTGACAGAGTTCAGCACCTGATAATACGGAACCGGCAGCACCGAAATTGCCAGAAGAGCCAGAAGCGGAGCTGCCTCGTTCCATTTTGGCCCGAGCAGCAACGTCGTGGCCAGATCGGCAGTCAAGGAAATCCCGACACACAGAGGTGCCGAGACAAGCATGACCAGCTGCACTGCCTTGAGGAAGGCGTGACGCACCCGATCCGGCTCGGAAATTATCTTTGAAAAAGCGGACATGGCCGCTTGCATGGCCGGTCCGATCAGGGTCTGCGTAGGAAATACGGCGACGTCGCTTGCCACCGCATATCTGCCGAAAATTTCACGGCTCGTCATTCCGCCAACAATGAGGCGATCGAACTGCCAGTTCAGAGCTGCCACGAGCTGAGCAAGGCTGAACCACCCAATGAAGCTGGAGAAGCTCGAGACCTTCTTAAGTGAGAGTGCGGGTCGGTAAGGCGCCAGGATGTATGATGAGAGGGTAGAAGCGATCGAGACGACCACGAAGTTCGCGATGATTGCCCAGTATTCTCCGCCAGAAAGCACAACGAGAAACACGATTACCGTTGCGCACACCTTGCTCGAGAGCTCCAGTATGAACGTCTTGTGGAAGCCGAGCTCCCTCGCGTAATTCACCATGGCTGGGCTGGCGAGCCCTCGACTGACGGGACCCAAGGAGAGCACGATCAGCAGCGGCAGCAAGATCGGCTCCTGGCTGATGAGAGAATAGGGCCATGATATAACAAGGACCAAAGCGCCCACGATCAGCCCGCGAACCAGTCCTATGGTGAAACCGGTATCGAGATCGCCCTTGTCTATCGTTGGTAGTCGGACAAGAGCCTGCGTCACCGGCACCTCGAGCACCATGTCGACGACTGCAACCAATGAGATCGCAAGCGCAGCGATACCAAAATCTGCAGGCGTTAGCATGCGTGCGAGTACAAGCAGCGTGAAGAAGTCGATCGCACGACCAAGTACACGCGAGAAGATCAGCCAGCTCGCACCTTTGAGTGCCTTAGCCGTCAGCATCTGAATTCCTGCAGGGGGTAAATACCACTCGACCGCAAACAATCGCGCGCCGCGGCAGCCTCATATCGACGGGCTTTGCCTGCACGCGCCGACAACGTGAAGCCGTCTCTCATCGTATCGATTCTCGCGTTCGCGATCGCTTCGTCGTTATTCCACGGACGAAATGCGCGACTTCAAGCGCGGGCAGAAGTGCAGATTTCAGCATGGGGAAATCGCGCGCGATCGCGCCTTCCCGCCATAGCTGTGACTTGACGGACTGCAGCCTTTTTCTAAAGCCATTCTTGCCGTCCACATGCAGCACATGGACAAAATCCTGGCGACCGAAATCTACCGAGCGCGCGCCAACGCCCAGTGCCTGCATGTCGGCAAGATCAGGATTGGTGATAGCCTGCTTCAGCCGCGGCCAAGCTCGCTCGCAGTCACGAAGGATACTGACACCGGTTTCGACACGATCAATATATTCCAGTACGCCGGTCAAAAGAGGGTTTCCTTCCGCGGCGTTGAACTCTCCAAATGCGGTGATACCGGCATTGCTTACCGTTCCCCCGTGCTCGCTCCTGGTGAACCGACGAACCGATGGGATCTTCGGCTCAAAAAGACTTTCGATTATTTGCCAATAGCGGAGTATCACGGTCTCGACCTTCATTGGATCGTACGCGTTCGCCTCTACCAGAAGACCACTTACCCTTGGAAAGTGATCTTCGCTCAGGCCTTTATAATTGCAGCGTGCGAGCTGGATTGTCTCAAACCGCCGCTCTTTTACGCCTTTTTCCAGAAGTCTCTGGGTGCTTCCATAAAGCCCTGTATCGCATAGGATAATTCGCCTCGCATCGCCTGCGATCTCGTTGAGATGCTGCTTGAAGAGCTCATTCTGCTCATGGACGTCTGCGAGAATTTGCCGACCCTCGGCGGTCTGGAACATGCTGAAGCAGGTACCCGGCTCGAAACGCTGCTCCCAGGCGCCGCTCAATATGTAGGGCTTGCTGCCCAAGGCCTGCGCCACGTCCGCAAAACTCGAATTGGCAAACTCCCGGCCGAGCTCGTCCAAGACGGCCGGGCTTTGTTCGATAAGAGCGGACCTAGCGGCAATCAAACGCGATATCAAGACGTTTTCACGACGGTTGGCCAGTGGAAGCGCCAACTTCGCCATGAGCCGTTCGAAGGCCTCCCTGATCCCAATACCGCCTCTAGCGCAGAAAAGAAGCACGGCATCGTCTTGCGCCTGCGACGCGTAAAGCCAGATATTGAGGCAAAACTGGGCGACGATAGGCCCGAATATTTCTCGAGCGAAGGCAGTCGGATCCTCGAGTTGCGGTATTTTGGATGCAGGGGCAACGGCACCGCGCTGCAATCTTCGCATTGCTTCAGTTCCGGCACCGTCCGCCCGCGTTGCCCAGCGCGCCAGGTCACCTTTGGGGAGATGGAGCGCATGAAGGCCCATGCGTCGGGGAACGGTGTAATCTGCGATACGGTCATCGCCGATATGCAGAACCTCTGTGCTGGCGATACCCTCACTTTGAAGCATCTTATCGAAGAGCCCCCCAAAACGCTTTGTCTCAGCCAGCTCGGCACTCGAGTATATCCGGTCGATCAGTCCGGGCCCGTGAAAATGGCCGATCAGCTCCCGAAGGCTGCTTTCAGACAACGCGGTATCCGAAACTGCGACGACGCGAACACCCTGGCCACGCAGTGCGCGCAGTTGCGATGCCAAACGGCGATTTGCAGTCAGGCACGATTTTTCTATCTCAAGTTCGATCGCAGCCCGACGCTCGATAAAGTCTTGCGGAAGCCCGAGTATCGCCAACTGTCTAGCGACGATATCTTCGAACTTCACTTCACCTGATCCCTCCGCGAGATTGAGGGCTCGGTAGGCGAAAGTTTCTGCTCGCTGCCTTGTTTTGATAAGATGCTCCACCTCGACATGCAGGCCGCGTGTCTGGAGATCCTTTGCGAAACGCTTCTCGCCCGTAACCAATCTGGAGCGTTGCGAGACCGGCAACCTCAAAAGCAAAGTGTCGAAGACATCGGTGGAGACAACCTTGATTCCACGAAGCGAACCAAGAAGATCGTTGAGCCCTTGTTGCATCAGCGGATCCCTGCGATGTTGCCGCATAGCAGAATTCAGGCGCTATATGAAACGGCGATGACGGTCACATCAGAAATATCGTTTAGTTCTGCCATGCATTACAGATTTTGAACATAGGGTAGAGTATGTCTCCCGCATGTGTCCATACAGGCATTAATATTATTTATTCCCTATCGACACATTTAGTAAACGTATGTAGCGTATTTGCACATTTAACAGCGTGCAGCTGGGGGCGGCAATGAATAGCGCGCTTGATATAAGTATATCTCCCGATGGAAACGAGCTCTTCGATGTTGTCGTTCTTGGAGCCGGCATATCCGGATTGGTCACTGCGTCTATATTAAGCGGTCAAGGCTTGCGCGTTGCGGTCGTCGACGAGTATGGCCATGTCGGCGGCAACCACATCGATCGATCAAGCCCTGAAGGATACACGTTCGATGTCGGCAGCCTCATCTTCCAGGATGACTCGCCGTTGCTGCGACACTTCCCAGAAATCCTGCCGAATTACGTGCCAATCAAGCCGACATGGGGTCGATTAAACCCACAGCGAAAGATCACCAAGTATCCGATTTCAATCCGCGATGATATTGTCGCCGCGGGTTTTTTCGGGATGGCCCGCATGGTGGGTTCACTTCTCTACGCGCGCGCATTCCAGTCCAAAATGGAGAATGCGCGGGACTTTGCACGCTACTGGGTCGGAGCGCACCTTCTGCGACGTTCCGGACTTGAGACGTATATGCGCCGGTTCTACGGCATTGAACCCGAGTTTATCGACCTGGACCTTGCTCAAAAGCGCATGTTGTGGATCGCAGAATCCGCTTCCATCATGAAGGTCTTAAAGCGCACGCTGAGACGTCGGCGCGCGACAGGCCCCAAGAATAGGCAGTTGGCCAGACCGCGTGAAGGCTTTGCAGCTCTCTACCATCCAGCTGTCAAGCGGCTGCAAGAATGCGGCGTGACATTCATTCTGTCGGCATCACCTCGCAGCATTCACAAATCCACACAGGGTTTTGAGGTTACGCTCGCGGATCGGTCACTCACAGCCGGGCGTATCGTCTCGACCATTCCTATCGCGGTTGCCCAGAGGCTCTGTGGACTTTTGCCCAACTCGCAGCTGCGCACTATTACACTGATAACGCTTTACTTCAGTTTTTCCGGAGACCGCGGCTTTCATCAGTCCATTATCTACAATTTTTCGTATGATGGATGCTGGAAGCGGCTCACCGTATATTCCGATTTCTACGGTAGGGCAGCCGACCGAGAGTATTTTGCGGTCGAAGTTGTCGCCGGCGGTGTTGATCAACCGGATACGGCTGAAGCCGACTTTCGGCAGCATTGCCAAGTGAACCGGTTGTTCCTTGGTGACCTCCGGCTTGAAGGCAGTCACATACTGACCAACGCCTACCCCATCTATAGCAAGGGCGCCTCTCAGGATGCAGCAGCCGCGATGGCAGGGCTTAACGAGCTTGGGGTAGAAACACTCGGGCGTCAGGGGGGCTTTAACTATCAGCCAACCGCACGCGTTTCGACACTTGATGTCGAGGCCGGTCTGGGCACTCGCTGACGACGTCGTGCGATATTCAAGATAAAGGTGGACGGTAGATATGCGAATTCTGCACGCTCTCAATCACACACGGCGTCAAAACGGCAATGTGCATGCCGCCGTCGATCTCGCCTGTGCCCAAGCGCATGCGGGCCATACCGTATTCATGGCGAATGGCGGTGGTGATTTCGACCCGCTTTTGATCAAGAACGGCGTTACCCCTCTTGCATTCGACCCAAGCCGCAAAGTAACGAAATTGGCTGCTTCGATGATCGCTCTGCGACGGCACATCATGCTGCACAAGATTGATGTGGTACACGCGCACATGATGGCCAGTGCAGCGATTTCCTTTCCGGTCTGCAAGCTCTCCAGAACGCCTCTCGTTACGACCGTCCATAACGAATTTGAGAAAAGTGCAACCTTGATGGGGCTCGGGACCCGCGTCATCGCCGTCAGTGATGTCGTGGCGCAATCAATGCAGCGCAGAGGCGTTGCCGCCTCGAAACTCCGTGTCGTCTTGAATGGCACGATTGGGTCAAGCAGAGTTGCCGGACGCTCTAACCTTCCAATGGAATTGATCAGCCCCAGCATCCTGTTTGTGGGAGGCCTTCATCCGCGCAAGGGCCTCACTGACCTTTTCAGTGCCTTCGAAATCGTGCATGCCAGCCACAAGGCAGCCCATCTTTATATCGTGGGCAACGGTCCACATCGTGACGAATACCAGGCCCTGGTTTCATCGTTAAACTGCGCAGCCGCGGTCTCGTTCCTAGGGTCAATTCCGGACCCGTACCCCTATATGCTCGCCGCAGACATTTTCGTCCTACCGTCCTACGCGGATCCCGCACCTCTGGTCTTGTCCGAAGCGCGGGAGGCTGGCTGTGCAGTACTGGCGACTTCGGTGGACGGAATACCGCAGCTGCTGGAAAATGGTGAGGCCGGGATACTTGTCCCGCGCAGCGACCCGCAGGAACTGGCTAGGCGGCTCCTGCAATTATTGCAATCGCCCGAGGAAATTCTGGAGTGGAAGGCGCGCAGCCAGATCCGTATCGAGTATCTTTCGATAGATCGCGTGATGCGGGAGACGATGGAGGTCTATCTGTCCGCCATGCCGGCGGGAACCCGTGCCGTAAGTTGACCAGGCCGCCCGTACAATACCAGAGGCGTAATGAGACGTGAGCGGTTCGAGACATTGGACGGGTTGCGAGGCCTCGCCTGCCTTTCCGTCGTCATTTTTCACTTCTTCTCAGCGTTCGTCCCAGAGCTGATTTCCGAGCAGAGCCCAAACCGGCTCCGGATATCGGATACGCCAATCGGAATAGTATGTAATGGCGGCTTCGCGGTATCCGTATTTTTTGTCCTTTCCGGATTTGTTGTGTCAAACGCAGTTCGTACGGACAACCCGCCGATATTCATTCTGCTGGCGCTTTGCCGGCGTTACCTGCGCCTTGCCGTACCCAGCGCATTCAGTACGGCCATCGCGTTGCTGGCCTTGATGATGGCGCCAACGGTCGCGGTCCGACTTCAGGCGATACTGCAACACGCTTGGCTCACCTATGTGGTCACGCCACCTTTCCCAAGGCTAACTGATGCTCTTTTCGAGGGTGCCGTTGGTGTGTTTGGCAGCGGCAACTCGCTCATCAACAATGTCTTATGGACAATGAAAATCGAGCTGATTGGATCGTTTACAATTATTCTGATCTTCAGCCTCACGCGCGGCATACCCAAGATTGTCCTTTTATCGTCAATGGCTGGAGCGCTGATGATAGCCGGCCGACCGGAGTATGCGGCATTTATGCTTGGAGCACTGTTGTGCGAGTTTAATGGGCACACAAGAGATCCGGCATGGCCTATTGTCGCTACGTTCTTTGCGGTGGTTGTCGGCGCCTGGACGAAGGGTTTCGGAGATCGTATCGGACTGTCTTTGCCAGCGAGCATTGCCTTGGGTGAGCCGCATAAAATCTTGCACACGTTAGCAGCCGTCTCGATGGTGTATGCGGCGTTGACGTATGAGCCACTCATGAACCTATTGGCTGCCCGAATCCCACGTTTTCTAGGGCGCATATCCTTCGGTCTTTATCTGCTGCACGTGCCGTTAATCTATTCGGCTGTAGGTTACGTCTATCTTGAAAATGAGAGCACTAGCTTCAGCGCGCTAACTTCGCTTTTCGTGCTTTATCTAGCTTTATCCGTGACCGTAGCATACCTGTTCACGCGAATCGTTGACGAACCGGTAATAACCATTCTGCACAAATCCAACCAAATGTTATTGAACGCATATTCTCGCGGCTTTGGCCGGCGCTCTGTAGGGTAGGCTGATTCTCGAATAGTGTGAAAAAATCGGAGTCTTTGCTATCTCGCGTCAGCTTTCTAAGTGGTCGATAGACTAGTTTGCGATCGCGCCGGCGGTTGAACCGACCGCCGGACCAGCTTCCGTTCTAGGCAGTGTCCCTATAAACGGGGTTCATCTTGTTGACGGTGTGTGATTCATATGTGGAACGGCCCGGTTAGCAAGGTGTTTTCCTCGTAAGTCTCCATCGGACGGTGCATTCATATGTTCGGCCTGTTGATGCGGTATAGACCGCTGGCCACGATGAAGTCCGCAATGTCGATCGCCTAATCAATCTCACGCGCACTACGGCGCCCTGAATCACACGGTCTGATCGATATTGAGGTTGCGTTCCGTTGGTTCATCACGCTGTTGTACCTTGCCGCTATCCCGACGCCTGACGCCGAGAATCCCGTCTACGCTTTCATCATGATCGCCGGAGTCTGATATGTCCCACCTTTCACGAGAAGCGCCCATATCGTACGCGCTATTTTGTTAGCCAGCGCTACTGCTGCGACCTTATAGGGCCTCCGCTCCAGCACAGAGGCGATCCAGGCTGGTAGTTTCGCTCCTCGTCGAGCCTGCTTCAGGATCGACGTCGCGCCAACAACTAACAATGTCCTCAACTGTTTGTTGCCACGTTTCGATATTTTACCAAGCCGCTCTTTTCCCCCCGCTGGAGTTCGCTCTTGGCGTGATGCCAATCCAGGCAGCCAAGTCGCGCCCTGTCCGAAAGCCTGCGGGGTCGGGAACTGAAGCCCGGACAGTCGCTGCAATGATGGGCCCGACGCCTGGGATCGTTGTCAGACGGCGAGCGGCATCATCTGCTTTCACTGCGGCGACAATCTTGCTGTCGAGCTTTTCGATCCTCTCCGTCAAGATTTCGATTTGCTCAGCCATTTCCAAAAGCGCCACCCGAGCTGAAGGGGGAAGTCGATGATCCTCTTCGTCACGTACGATGACAACGAGCTTGGCGATGCTGGGCATCCCGGTTGCGGCAATGATGCCAAGTTCGGCCATGTGGGAGCGCATGGCATTTGACATCTGGCTGCGCTGCCGGACTAGCAACTCTCGCGTCTTCAAAACCATACCGGCGGCTTGTTCTTCTGCGGATTTAACGGGTACGAAGCGCATTGTCGGACGCGTCACCGCCTCACATATGGCCTCTGCATCTGCGGCGTCCGTTTTATTTCTTTTCACGTAAGCTTTCACATAGGCAGGTGGCATCAGACGAACCGTATGACCGAATGCTCCGATCGCGTTCGCCCAATAGTGGGCGGTGCCGCAAGCTTCGATACCGATCAGGCAAGGCTCGATGGAGCGGAAAAAATCAAGCACCTGCGAACGCCTCAAGGAACGGCGAACCGCGACTTTTCCATCTCCAGTCACGGCATGGACCTGAAAGATCGACTTGGCTAAGTCAAAACCGATTGTGGTAATCTTCTCCATGGAACGGTTCCTTCAAAAGTGTGGTGATTAGCGTCCCCACAATAGGCATCCTTGATGCCGGTTCGAAGGGCCGTTCCACACCATCAATCTCCCAGAAAGGAGATTGCCATGCGCCGTCACGAATTGAGCGACGAAGAATGGGCCGTCATCGCACCACTGCTGCCGAGCAATAGCCGTGGTGTTGAACGCGTCGATGACCGCCGGGTGATCGACGGCATCCTTTGGCGTTTCAGGACTGGTTCGTCCTGGCGAGATGTGCCGGAGCGTTATGGCCCACGCACGACGCTTTACAATCGGTTTTCCCGCTGGCGCAAGGCGGGCGTCTGGGATCGTCTTCTGGACGCGGTTTCAAAGCGTTACGATGGAGACATCGTGATGATCGACAGTTCTTGTGTTCGCGTTCACCAGCATGGTGCCAACGCTAAAAAGGGGGCTCTGCCGATCCTTGCATGGGACGTTCTCGTGGCGGCCTGACGACAAAAATACATGCTCTTGTCGATGCAGGCGGCAGACCGGTTCGGCTGGAACTCACCGCTGGCCAAGCTGCCGATTCACCCATGGCTGAAAAACTGTTGAGCGACCTACAACCCGGCGCGACGATCCTTGCCGACAAGGCATACGACACCGATGCAATTCGAAACTTTGCCAAGCAACACAAATGCTGGGCGAATATCCCCGCAAAGGCCAATCGAAAGCAGACATTCAGCTTCAGCCGCTGGGTCTACCGTCAGCGCAATCTCGTGGAACGGTTCTTCAACCGTATCAAGCAGATGCGGGGCCTTGCGACGAGATATGACCGGCGCGCTGACAATTACCTCGCCGCCCTCAAACTTGCGGCGACGAGGATATGGATCGCCTCAGCTAATGAGACCGTGGCCTAAAACCCGGTCGAGGAGTATTCTGCGGACCCCTAGATGTCGGGGCTGCGCGAACCGCGCCGCCCTTGGTGCCGGGACGAATTTCTGGTGTACGTTGCATCAGCAGTGATGATCGCTTTAAGGCCATGCCAGAGACGTCCCGCGACGCCCAAAAATCTATCCTGACGCCACCAATTCCTGTCAAAAGCACATGACAGTTGGTATCCGGTCAGGGCGTTAAAAGTGAAGGTGTCACTCAGGTCACACCTTCAATGTGCAAAGCTCATTGTCGTCCAAACTCATCGACGATACGAATGATGTCGTCTTCACCGAGATATGACCCTGTCTGCACTTCGATCATCTCAAGCATTATTTTCCCAGGATTGGAGAGGCGATGAATCTCACCCTGGGGTATGTAGACCGACTCATTCTCGCGAACGATCCTTATCTCGTCCCCGATAGTCACCTCGGCCGTTCCCGTTACGCAGATCCAGTGCTCGGATCGGTGATGATGCTTTTGCAACGAGAGCGTCTTTCCAGGCGTCACGAAGAGCCGCTTCACCTGAAACCGATCGCCGTTGAGAACGGAAGTGTAACCGCCCCACGGTCGGTATGAGGTAGGATGACTTTGCGTCAATCCTGCCGTCTTTTTTACGGCCGCAAGATGCTTGACGAGCGTACTCACGGTCTGGCTCCCTTCAAGCTTACCGACATAGACGGCGTCCTCGCTGGCGACGATCGCAACCCCACTCATGCCCTGGACCGCGAGATGACTGGTGTTGGAGAGTACAAGGCAATTGCTCGTGTCCAAGATAGTCGCATTCCCGGAAACGACATTGCCGTCGGCGTCGCGATCCGTGAACTTCCATATCGCATCCCAACTTCCAAGGTCGGACCACGCAAACGTGGCTTTGACAACGGCCACATTCGACGTCTTTTCCATGACCGCGTAGTCAATCGAGATGTTGGGACTGCTAGCGAATGCGCCCGCCTTCAATCGAAGGAAGTCGAGGTCTCTGGTCGCTTCGGCAACAGCGCTGCGCGCAGCCCTCTCGACGTCGGGAGCGTGGCGCTTGACTTCCTCGAGGACCTGTCCGGCCTTGAACATGAGCATGCCCGAATTCCACACGAAGTCGGAATTGGAAATCATCGATTGGGCAGCCGGTAATGACGGCTTTTCGACAAAGCGCCTGACTGCGTTCGCCCCGCACTCCAAAGTGTCCCCGATCTCTATGTAACCATAGCCGGTCGCCGGTTCTGTTGGCGTGATTCCGAATGTGACAAGCGCTCCTCTGCCTGCAGCTTTTGTCGCGAGGCGCACTGCCTCGGCGTACCTTTCGCCTTCTTCAATCTGATGGTCGGCCGGCAGGACCTGCATGAGCGCATCGGGGCCGAATCGCTCGGCTACATAGGCCGCCGACGCAGCGATCGCGGGCGCGGTGTTGCGCGCAATTGGCTCAAGCAAAATGGCTGAGAGTACGGTTCCTGTCTCCCGCGCCTGTTCTGCAACAAGAAAGCGGAACTCCTCATTCGTTATAATGATAGGCGCTTCGTAGATTGCCGGGTCTGCCACCCTCTTCAACGTCGCGTGGAAGAGAGTTTCGTCGCCCAAAAGCCGGATAAACTGTTTGGGCGCCAAGGCCCGTGAGAGAGGCCAAAGTCGCGTTCCTGATCCGCCCGCCAATATCACCGGAATAATCTTGCTGCTCACTCAGATGTCTCCCAATGCCGTCTTGGCGCTATGAATAGCAAGCTGCGGCGTCCAGTGTTTCACTCGGTGCAAACAGGTTTTCAGAAGGTCTTCGGCTTCCTCGTGGGTTTGCGCCTCGACATAACAGCGCATCTCCGGTGCGTTTCCGGACGGCCGAAGATGAATGATCTGTCCATTATCCATCGTGATGCGAAGTCCATCGATTTCGCAGACCGAAGCGATGCTCCCCATCGGTTCGATGAACTCTTCAAGATCAGCTGGGGTTGCCCGTAGAAATTCCATCAGACTTGCGCTCGTCGTGAAAGGGAAATTCTCGAGACGATCGGCTGCCGTCTTTGGCAAGGCAAAGCTTTCGTGGACTGATGACAGCTTGCGGCTGGACGATACTGAAAGATAAAGGGATGCAAGTATCGGCAGGAAGCTGTCCCTGGTCGGCAGCGGCGAGATCGGCATGTTCCCGCACTCGAACGGCGATGCCGTCAAAGTACCGCCATTCGCCTCAAACCCCAGCACCCTGAAATGTCCATCTTTAATCGCGCTATTCATCGCCTCGATGACGTAGGGTGACCCGACTTTGGTGCGGACGACGGAGAAGTCACCTGCATTCTCCAATCCGGAATTCGACGTTACAGGAGTGACAACCGTGGATGCTCCGACAACCCGCGCGGTGATGAGGCCGAGCAAGTCGCCTCGCAACGGCATGCCATTTTCGTCAGCAACGAGCGGCCTGTCTCCGTCGCCGTCCGTTGAGACGATAGCGTCCAGTTTGTGCTGTTGCGACCATTCGCCGAGCTGCTGCAAAATCTCCGGCGGAAGGGCCTCCGTGTCGATCGGAATAAATTGATCCGAGAAACCAAATGCAACGATACGAGCGCCGTATCGCTCAAGCAGCTCGGGAAGGAAGTCGCGCGCCACTGATGAGTGTTGATATATTCCGACACTCATTCCCTCAAGCGCCGAGGTGGGGAGAATTTGCAGGTTGCGTTCCATGAAAAGCGTGCGAGCCGCTGCCTCATTAGACGGCGCGACGGCGGCTTCGGCACTTATCTGGCCTTTGGCCAAATTGGACGCTATCTCACTGATACGTCGCTCATCGCTCTTAGTGATCTCGCCATCGGGCAGGTAGAACTTTATGCCGTTTCGATCAGCCGGAATATGAGAGCCTGTGACCATCATGGATGCCACGCCGAGGCTGGAGCCGTAATGAGCAAGCGCGGGTGTGGGTACCTTTCCACAGTCGATCGGGTCAAACCCACAGCGTTTCACCGCACCGATCAGACGGCCGCTAATGCTCGCACTCGTAGGGCGGAGATCTTGCCCGACCAATAGATAATCACCGCGCTTGCTTTGGCCTGTCTCAAGGAGGTAGGCGGCGAATGCCTGAGCGTAAAGCGCTGCCATGTGCCCATCGAGCTCAGACGCCAAACCCCGCAGACCGCTGGTCCCAAACTGCATCAGCATTCTTCTCCAGATGGGGCGGATACGAAGGCAACGCCCATTACGAGACTTCAGGTCAACCGCCTGCTTGCTTTCGCAGACATAACGGGCGCAGATCACACAATCGCACTAGGCACCTGCGCATACTGATTTGTTATAAATGCCAACTCCAAAGGAGTGGGTTACTGCCGAGAACAAATTTCCATGCGGAATTGTTTTTTGCAAGTGCGAAATCACTACAATATCTCTATTGCACCGCGTTGACAGTGAATACTATTGTGCATTTCACGTGCGCATTGACAATAGTAACAAAGAATCCAATCGACATATGACAATGATTTTATTGGGCAATGATGTTCATCATTGCCGTGCTATACGCCCCACATCAAGATTTATGCGTCCATATAACAGTCATGGCGAACTTTATAGTTGACGTAACCGACTGATGCGGTGCAGCATGAGATGGCATCTCCATTAAGGGTTACGATGCCGTCTTTTTTTCAAGATGGCGGCACTAGAGCTGTTCGGCGGGTGACGATGGGAATTGAGCCCATAGGGATCGTGACGCTACTTGTTGGTCTGTACTGCCTTGCGGTGGGTTACAGAGCGGCAACCAAGGTGTTCATCGTGGCGAGCGTTCTGGGCGCCGCCGCTGCGGTATCGCTCGGCTCTGCAAGTATACAACCGGCGCATCTTTTTCTTTTTTTTGTTGTCATTACGGCATTTCGCGATCCGCTGATCTGGCGGCGTACTGTGAAAGGACTGACGTTCGGTCGCGCGGGGTTCTGGCTCGCGTGCCTTGTCGTATATGGCTGGCTGAGCGCATACTTTGCACCGAGAGTCTTTGCCGATGCCAGCCTGATCGTTCCGCTTGGTCTGTCTGATTTTCCCATAACGGGCGGGGTGGCAAGGCTTGGCCCCGTATCCAGCAACCTCACCCAGAGCGTGTATCTGGCCGCGGACCTTGTGTGCTTCACGATGGTTGCGGCCATCGCATCGACGCAGCGCGGTTTTGAAAGCATCATCACAGGATTGCTTGCCTATGCAGGGGTCAATCTCCTGTTTGCCGTGCTTGACGTTGTCACGTCTGCGGTTGGCCTTGGAGACCTTATGCATTTCTTCCGCAACGCGGATTACACGTTGCGAAACGAGGACACGATCAACGGCGTCAAGCGCATAGTCGGGTCCTGGCCCGAAGCATCCGCGTTTGCGGGAACGACACTTGGCGTATTCGGGTTCACGGCAACGATGTGGATATGTGGACGGAGGGCTCAATGGAGCGGGCTGCTTGCCGTTGGCTCGTTGTTTGCCATTATTCTTTCCACATCGTCTACCGGACTTTTTGCGGCCCCCATTTGTCTAGTTATCCTGTATGCTACGGCATTATCTCGTTGTGGTGCCGGGCGCTCACACCAGAACAGCTCATTTTTTGTTATCGTTGCGCCGCTCATCTCGGTGGCTGTCGTTCTTGCGGTCATTGTCCAGGGCGAGATCTTTGATCGGCTTTATGACTATGTCGATATGGCACTTCTCAGTAAGGCGTCATCCGATTCCGGAATGACGCGTGCGTCGTGGAATGCCCACGGCATTCAGAACTTTATGGACACATACGGACTGGGCGCCGGGCTTGGAACATCACGCACTTCGAGCTTTCCGGTTGCGCTCCTATCCAATGTAGGCGTGCCGGGGACACTGTTTTTTTTGCTTTTTGCCGCCAGCGTCTTTGCCTTCAGAAAGAACGGAGCTGCGACTTACGTCCGCGATGTCCGTGCAGCGGCACGAAACGGGTGCCTGTGCCTGCTCGTCGGAACTTTGGTCGCCGGCCCGACGGTGGATCTCGGCCTGCTTTTCTTCATTCTGGCGGGGCTGGCGGCCGCAGTCCCGTCCCAAACGGAGGCTCGCGTCCCCTTCCTCCATTTGCGGAGCAAGGGTTTCGCGGACGATGGCATATGGACGCGCCGGCGAGGCCGAAGCCCAAGTCGCTCTTTTCCTGTCGAACAGGGCGAGTATCCCGGGCGTCGGACACTGGGAGGTATCGCCGGTGACTGAAGCCAGTTCTAACACGAGGCGATCGGGGATGTTGCGACATGGCAATGATTGATCTGAGCAGGCCGTCGGCAGTCTCACCCTTGCCGAGGCTCACATGTGACATCTGCATTGTAGGCTCCGGACCTGCAGGGGCAACGATTGCAAAAGAGATGTCCGGATCAGGGCTCACTGTCGTTCTCGTGGAAAGCGGTGGAATGGAACGCGACCCGCGAGCAGATGCCTTGAACACTATCGAGAACGTCGGGCGAGCCCGAGCCAAGGATCAGTGGTCTGTTCGTAATCGTATAGTCGGTGGAAGTTCGCACACCTGGGGTGGGCGATGCGCCGGCTTCGACGAAATCGATTTCCAGTATCGTGACTGGGTGGAAAATTCAGGATGGCCGATCACGGCACGTGACGTCCAACCCTACCTCGAGAGATCTGCGCCGCATCTCGGTCTGGCAATGGGAGGTGGATTTTCCGACGAGAGTTTCTGGGACCTTGCCGGCCAGAAACATCCCAAGCACGAAGTCGATCCGACACGGCTTCTGCCATTTTTCTGGCAGTTCAGCCGTGACGGCAAGGAGAGTTATCCATTTGAGTATATGCGCTTCGGGCGTCATTTGCCTTCAGTCCTTGGCGAAAACACTACCCTTCTCGCCGGCGCAACAGTGACGCGGGTGCTGTGCGGCGCAGGCCAGGACTGTGTGCAAGGCGTCGAGTTTGCCACGTTCGATGGCGTACGTCATACACTGAATGCGTCGATGGTTGTGCTTGCTGCTGGGGGCATCGAGAACGCCCGTCTGCTTCTGGCCTCAGGTGATGCCTCACGGAAGGGCTTGGGCAACGACCATGATCAGGTCGGTCGCCACCTCATGGATCACTTGCGTGGCCCCGTAGCCCATTTCGATGCAAAAGGTACAGCTCAATTGCAGCGGCGCTTCGGCAGATATAACCTCCAGGGTCGCTTTTTCCGAGCCGGCCTACGCCTGAGCCCTGAAGTGCAGAAACACGAGCAGCTACTGAACAGCGCGGTATGGCTTGGTGAAGTTCTGTCCTCTGAGGATCCCTGGGACGCATTGCGTCGGGTTGCCGCGAGAAAGGCTCGGATCGGCACCGATGCGATGCTACTTGCCCGCAACAGCCTCTTTATGCTCCGCGCCGCGTTCGGCTATTTTGCGAGCGGCCAGGGGCTGCCGCGCAAGGTGGACAAATTGAGTCTCGAATGCATGTGCGAGCAGGTGCCCGACAGAGAAAGCCGCATCACGTTATCAGACAAGCTGGACAGTTTCGGCGGTCGTCTGCCCAAAGTTGATTGGCGGAGCCATCCAGACGAGGCACGCACGATGCACCGTACAGGAGAGCTTTGCGTCTCGGAGTTCGCCAAAGTCGGGCATCCCATTCCCAAGCTCGAAGAGTGGGTTAAGGACAAGGCTCCCATCCCGGACACATTCGTTGATGTGGCGCATCCTACCGGAACTACCCGGATGGCATCGACGGCGTCACATGGCGTGGTGGATTTGAACTGCCAGGTTTTCGGCATTCCCGGCCTCTTCGTCACAGGAAGCTCGGTCTTTCCCACAGCGGGTCACTGCAACCCGACACAAATGATCGTGGCAATGTCCATAAGGCTGTCAGACCACATCAAACAGCGGATTCGTCTGGCAAGTGACGAAAGGTTCTTCGCCAATGCAGGCTGACACAATCCTCGTGACCGGCGCGACCGGTCGGATCGGACGTGTCGTTGTCGCAGATCTTATTGAGCGGGGATATCACGTCCGCGCGACAACCTCCAAGTCGATACCGCCAGGCTCCGAAAAGGTTGAATGGCGACATGCCGACTTCAACGCCGAGATTGATTATCAGGGGCTCGTGGGCGGTTGTGCCGCCATTATCCACCTGGCCGCAGAGCTGGGAAATAAGGACCGGATGGAGCGCGTCAATGCGCGCGCCACCGAGGAGCTCGCCAGGGCTGCAGAGCAGGCCGGCGTCAAGGTTTTCTGCTATGCCAGTACCGTGTCCGTCTATGGAAGCGCATTGTCGCGGCACGTGAATGAAAGTTCACCGGTGTTGACCGAGACGCACGATGTCTCGTCTCAATACTGGGCACTGGACTATGTACGTGCCTATGGTCGAACCAAGCTGCAGGGTGAGATGAGCTTGCGCAGCCTGGCATGTAAGACGCGCTTCTACATATTCCGCCCGGCGGTGGTCGTGTCGCTGGCGCAAATCATCGGGATACGGGACTGGAACCCCGTCAAACGTGTTCTCGGGTCCCATCGACATTCACACCATGTTTTCGATCTCGACGTCTCCGACACAATGATTTGGTTCATGGAGCAAGGCTTGACTGGAAAGTCTGCGCCGGGACAAGTCGAGATATTCAACATTTCCGAAGACGAAAGACCGCAAGCACGTCACGTCGACTTCATGAAGCGAGCATACCGGGTGAGCAGTGATCGACGCTACCTGCCGATCAGCGCACCGGCGGTTTTTGACTGGCTGCATGATTTCCTCAGATTTAGGTCTTTACCCCTACGCAATCCGCTGTGGCGAATGCGGTTCTCGAACCAGAAGCTGATGGATACTGGCTACCGGTTTCGCTACGGAATGGCGCATGCGGAGGCTTGTGCACTGGACATTCTGAAAAAGGAAAACACGGGATACGAGCCGGCCTTGCCGCCGACTGAAAATGCCATCTAATCCTGGAACCTGTCGGTGCGATCGATCTTCGTCCGCGGATCATCAGAGCGCTTGCTACGTCCCGACAAGCAGAGGTGGAGAACAACATGACCGGCGATGTAGCCGGCCTCCAGCGTAATCGCAACAAGTGCAGCTGAACCTATTGCGCTCCACATGGATGTCTCACTTGAGATCTCAATGCCAAACGTGGTCAAGAGGACGCCGATGACGAAAAGCGCGAACACGAGAATGGGAACGCGCAAGGCGCAAACAGCACCCAATGCAAAGCAAAGGCCGATGATCCACCCCATTGAAGCACTCCAGACTTTAACGCCTGACACATCAAAGACAGTCGATCTGTCGAGAACGCAGGACCGAGTATCTCGCCTTCCGTCCATTTGATGCGCCAGCGTGATACGGAACGTAAATGAACATTCTTAACAAACCCTGACGCTTGTTCACCAACCCCTTCAACCTGGTCAGCAGCGGCCAGCAGAACATACATTGAGTGAAGAGGCCTACGAACAAATGACTTCCCATGCGTGAGGCAAATCGAACGAGGTATACATGCGTATTGCGATGATCGGTTCCGGATATGTGGGGCTCGTCTCAGGTGTTTGTTTTGCCGATTTCGGGCACGAGGTCATCTGCGTCGACACTGACGCAGCCAAGATCGATGCGCTGAACTCGGGCGAAATTCCAATTTTCGAACCGGGGCTCGAGGCACTTGTGGAAGCCAACCGGCAGGCCGGTCGTTTAAGCTTCACACTCGATCTGCACGACGCAGTGGCCCAAGCGGATGTTGTGTTCATTGCGGTCGGAACACCATCTCGCCGCGGCGACGGGCATGCCGATCTGAGTTACGTATTCGCTGCTGCTCGCGAAATTGCGAAGGCGGTGAAGCGCTTTACAGTCGTGGTGACGAAATCGACCGTACCCGTCGGCACAGGCGATGAGGTCGAGCGCATCATCAAGGAGGCACAGCCTGGTGTCGACATTGCTGTTGTGTCCAATCCCGAATTTCTACGCGAGGGCGCCGCTATCAATGATTTCAAGCGGCCCGACCGGATCGTCGTGGGCACTACCGACCCAAGGGCAATTGAGGTGATGAGAGAGGTTTACCGACCGTTGTCGCTCAACGTCGTACCGCTATTCTTTTGCGAGCGCAGAACCTCCGAACTGATAAAATACGCAGCGAACGCGTTTCTCGCCATGAAGATCACATTTATCAATGAGATTGCGGATCTTTGTGAAAAGGTGGGCGCAGATGTCCAAAAGGTTGCGAGTGGTATCGGACAGGATGGGCGCATCGGTGAAAAGTTCCTTCATGCCGGCCCTGGCTATGGGGGATCTTGCTTTCCGAAGGATACGTTGGCCTTGATGAAGACAGCTCAGGACCATGAAAGTCCCCTCCGGCTGATTGAGACGACCGTGTCCATAAATGACAACAGGAAGCGGGCGATGGCGCGCAAGATCATAGCCGCATGCGATGGTACAGTGCGCGGCAAAAAGATCGCACTGCTTGGACTTACATTCAAACCCAACACCGACGATATGCGTGACGCACCCTCGATTTCGATTGCGCGTGCATTGCACGACAATGGAGCAATCGTCCATGTCTTCGATCCGGAGGGAATGGAAGCGTCCCAGGAACTGCTTGGCCCCGTTGTCTACGGCACGGATGCTTACAGTATCGCCAGGGACGCGGAGGCTTTGGTCCTCGTAACGGAGTGGGACGAGTTCCGTGCGCTCGATTTCGATCGGTTGCGGCTGTTGATGAAGGAGCCGGTCCTCATTGATCTTCGCAACATCTATCCGCATTCCGAGGTGGCCAGACACGGCTTCCGCTACACCGGCGTTGGACGAGGCATAAATCTCACATAGCTCTCAATAGGTTGGCAAGAAGCAGACCCTCATTTCAAAGCAGTCGAGAGGCTTACAGCGTTCGAACGACGCCTCAGGTCGAGATTGCTTCAGAGCGTGCGACACCAAAGACCCGCAATGCGCGTGCGCGGGAAGCGGCGCACGATCTCAAGTGCGCATACCGTTAGTACGTCGGGAGGGACACGGCCACCAACCCTGGCGGCGTCGCGATCACATTCTCGACCTGTCTGACCGTCTCAACGGACGGTGCGGTGACGCGGCGAACGACGACGATCGTTCACGACGAGAGTTCGGTGCAAAAGGCAGACGCCGCCCTCATTGCCATACAGGTGGGCAAAAGGACTGTATCAGGGTCGACTTTTGACGCGCAGGAATATGACGGACGTCGCAATAGGTCACAGATGGAGATAGTTCATCGCTCACACGTTGACATACACGGATGAATGTCGACATCGGGGCGGCGTGAAGCGGGTCCGCCCGCATCAGAAAACCACTTGATCGGTCGACAATAGCGTTGGTCTGATCAATTGCTATTGACTAGCCCCTGCTGGTCCGTCGTTCCACGACGCGCGACACGCAAAACATCTCCTGGAAGAAGCGGATCATTTTCACCGACCATCACGCTTCTGAGGGCCCCGTCAACGACGCGGTTGACGGAGAAATGATAACTGTATGTTTCCCCCGCATCAGAAAGCGATGCCATTGCGGCAGGCGCTCTGATCTCGAGGTTCTTCAAGATGCTTTTGGTTGTCGCCAGCTTCTGCGTGTTGGACCCCATGCGATCGCGCAGCTCCGCCGATTCCGACAGCGCACTGACCTGATAACGATTGTGGACGCCGGATATGTCCTGGTCCACACGGGCAAGATCCTGCTGTGTTCGAAAAAGCGCTAACGACACATCGAGGCTTCGACTTTCAAGTTCTGCCACGTTCTGGCTAGCCCCCAACTGACGTGCGGACACTGTCAGGCCTTGCGACACAAGCTTGTTGACCGAGGCGAGATCATTCGTCGCCAATTCAAGTTGCCTGGTCAGGGACGCGGCCTTCGCATTCAACGCCTCGATCTGATTGAGCGCGAGTTCCTTCGCGCGATCCAGAGCTTCAATCTCCACGGTCATAGCATGCTGACGTGCTTTAAACAGCGAACCTTCCTCGTCCATCATGCGTTTGACATTCTGCTCCATCGAGCGCCCCATCAGTTCATCTGGGAATGTTACACCCTGCGTCTGGTTCAAAAGCGCATCGACCCGTGCCTGCCTTGCCAGCAGCCCCAGCCTTTCGTCTTCGAGAGATCTTATGTCCCCGCGGCTGACCAGTGCATCCTTCTGCAGGCCAACGACGCTGGCGTCGGCGGGGCCGACGCCACCTGCCATGCTGAGAGCCTGGATGACGGTCAGGCCCGGGGAGAAGCTGTATTTGCCCGGCGTCGTGACGAGGCCAGCGACGAAGACCGGACGATAGGTAGATACTTCGACCGATGCGTTCGGCCGCTTCTGCAGTCCTACCTCGCTTTGAAGTCTTGCACTTATGTCATCGGCAAGCTCTTCCAAGGTCTTTCCCGAAGCCGAGACCGAACCAACAATAGGAAGCGAAAGATTGCCGGCGGACGAGATGGTAAATTCGCCGGTGAGAGGGACCCATTCAAACGTGGTCGCCGTACTCGGGCGCCACTCGTAGACGCGAATTCTCAGGATATCCTGTGGGCCGAGTTGGTAAGGCTCTATGGCCCACGCAGCGTTGCAGCCTGCCGACACTGCCAGAAGCATTATCAGGCGCTTGGCCAGCTGTTGTGTGTATCTGCTTAGTGCCAGTCGATTATAGCTCATCAGCCTGCCATCCATGATCAGAAAAACTGCGTAAATTCAGCGGCGCAGGCTTCAAGCCGACGCAGCGAGGGTCACGCCCGTCGCGTCGGCGACGAAGGAACGGAAACGATCGAGGAACACATCGCGCCGGAAATCGGCAGCGCGCGAAACCGCGTCCGCGGGATTGAAGCTCATGCGGTCGGCGCGCTGGACGGCGTCTATGAGGTCGTCAACGGTCTGCTGCCTAAAGAAAAGCCCCGTCTTGTTGTCGACGACAGTCTCGAGAGCGCCTCCGCGCCCATAGGCAATTACCGGGCGTCCGCTCGCCATCGCCTCGACTGGCACGATTCCAAAGTCTTCTTCACCGGGGAATACAAGGCCTTGGCAGCGCGCATAGCTTTGTTTCAGAACGTTGAATGGCTGTGGCCCGAGAATGGAAACCGTTGGCCCAGCCAGACGTTTCAACGCGGAGAGCATCTCTCCGCCTCCAATAACAACAAGCTTCTTCTTCATGCGGTTGAACGCCTCAACGGCCAGATCGGGCCGTTTGTAGCTGACCAGCTCGCCGACCATAAGATAATAGTCCTCGAGGTCGGTTCTCGGCACCGGCGAGAAAGCCATAGTATCGACCGGGGGATAGATGACCGTCGCGTCGCGGCGATAATAGCTGGTGATCCGACTGGATACATTTTTCGAATTTGCGATGAAATTGTCGACGCGGTTCGCAGTCGCAACGTCCCAATTCCGCAGATAGTGCGCCATTGGCGGCATCATCAGGCGTGTCATCAATCCCGACCGGTCATAGTATTCCTTGTACATATTCCAGATGTACCGCATTGGTGAGTGGCAGTAACAAAGATGGAGTGCTGGAGAGGATGGGATAATCCCCTTTGCAGGTCCGGACTCGCTGCTGATCACAAGATCGTATTCGCTCAGATCAAGCTGCTCCAATGCCATTGGCATGAGCGGAAGGTAACGCTTGTACATCGACTTGGGATAAGGGAGCCGGTTGATGAACGTCGTCTTGATAGTGTGCCGCTTCAACTTGGGGGATAGCGAGGCCTGGTCGCAGACATGTGTGAATATGTCTGCCTGAGGAAACAGATCGCAGAGCGCTTCGAGCACCTTTTCCCCGCCCCGCATTCCAACGAGCCAGTAATGAATGATCGCCACTTTCACGCTGCACCCCCACAATAAACGAAAGAAAGGCTGGTTATTCCGCTATTAGACGGCGATAGAACGATGATACTCTGGCGTCAGAATTCATCGAATTATCAACGAGTAATAGGCGTGCTTGCCGATTATCTATACATGCAGTCGAGCGATTTAACTCGATATTCATTTCATGTTGCGCTGCATTATTTTTATTGTCAATCGATTTACCGTTTGCTAACGTTGTTATGCATTTCGCGATACTGCGAAATTTCTGCACATGCTCTGAAGTATTAAGTTGAGAGGGGTTTACGCAGATGTCCGCTACGAATATCAGCCATAAGATCGAAAAATTCGACGAGATCTCGGGCTCGTCTTTCGCCGGTGCAACAGAGGCGCATGGACGACTGCCACGAGACCGAAACCGAGCGAACTCGCTTGCAGCTAAGCATTGCATCGACGCCGCAATAGCCACGATAGGCATCATCGTTCTTTCACCGATGATCCTTATACTTGCGGCGGTACTCTTGTTACTGCAGGGCAGACCGATCTTCATCGCACATCGTCGCATAGGACGCGACGGAGTGATGTTTCCGTGCTTGAAGTTTCGCAGCATGGTGAAGGACGCGGATGCGGTATTGCGTGATCACCTTGCGGCTAATCCCGCACTGCGAAGCGAGTGGGAAGCGACCCGTAAGTTGCGCGATGATCCTCGGATTACCCCATTCGGCGCGCTTCTCCGCAAAAGCAGCCTGGACGAGGTCCCGCAGCTGTTCAACATACTTCGTGGCGAGATGAGCGTGGTTGGACCTCGTCCGATCGTCACCGCCGAGGCAGAGCTTTATGGGGTGCATTTCGCTGATTACATTCGAGTGCGGCCCGGGCTTACCGGCCTTTGGCAGGTCAGCGGACGCAGTGATACGAGTTACAGTGAGCGCGTACAGCTCGACGTGGACTATGTTCACCGCCAGACGGTGCGAGGCGATATCGCAATAATGCTCAAGACAATTCCTGCCGTTTTACGCACGCGCGGCAGTTACTGAGCCTGCCGTCGCAATGCGGCGCGTCGATGGACGCGATCGATCAAACCGATCTCAACAGCGGGATATCCATGCGGATAGCGCCGCATTTAATCAGTGCGGGAGCTTATGGGGCGTGTTGAAGAGGGCATGTCTCGGACACGTTACGATCATCAGCGAATTCACGGTGGGGGCCGCGTCACAATGAGTGCGAATGTCGCGGTCAACGGCCGCTTTCTAACACAGAACGTTACCGGCGTTCAGCGATACGCTCGCAACATCATAGCTGAAATGAACGATCTTCCGCATCGATCCCGACCGGTTGTATTATCGCCGGCAGCCGTCGATACCTCTTTTGCGCCGATGATCGACGTGCGGGTTGAAGGACCATTTGCTGGCCATCCCTGGGAGCAGCTTGTGCTGCCTGTTCAAAGCCGCGGGAGACGGCTGCTTAATCTGTGCAACACCGCACCGCTTGCCAAGCGAGATCAGATCGTCTGTATCCACGACGCGAATGTTTTCATAACCCCCGACAGCTATAGTCGGTCATTCAGAGCGATCTATACAGCCCTGCAACCAGCTTTGTCATCGAGGTCGGCGCGAATCACCACGGTGTCACATGCCGCGGCCCGTCAGCTAGCGCGATACCTGCCTGTTGGATTGAATGACATCGCGGTCTTGCCCAACGGCCATGAGCATGCACTTCTGTGGGATCCGTCTCGCTCAACCATTGCTTCCAGATTGTGGTCGCAGCCGGGCTCGCGACGTGCTTTCGTTTTGGCACTCGGTTCAAATGCACGTCACAAGAATCTCGGGCTATTGACCTCCATTGCCGCCGAGCTTGATGCGATGGGGCTAGACATCGTGGTTGCCGGTGGAGGCGACGCGATCTTCACGTCTCAGGTCCGCGACGTCATGCCGAATATTCGCATTGCGGGCCGCGTTACTGATGATGACCTTGCCTATCTGCTGGACGAGGCGCTTTGCCTTGCTTTTCCATCGCTGACCGAAGGCTTCGGGCTACCTATCGTCGAGGCGATGGCACGAAAATGTCCGGTCGTATCATCAGACACCGCAAGCATGCCTGAAGTCTGCGGAGACGCCGCCGTGCTTGTTTCACCAACCGATCGTCGTGCGTGGGTGGAGGCAATCAGGCAGCTTCATCATTCTACGCAAATGCGAGACGACCTCGTGGGTCGCGGTTGCGAGCAGGTCCGGCGTTTCTCGTGGAAGGCAACGACCGCGGGCTACATGGAGCTCTTGAGCGAACCGAAAGCGGCGGTCGGCTTCGCGCCTCCGGTGACTGGCCAAGATGGGAGCGGCGTCACCGTTGTATTCGCGACGCGCGGTCGGCCCGAGATTGTCACAGCAGTCGCCCGCCACCTTCTAGCCAACCAAACACTCAGGCCCGAAGCCGTGATCATCTCTTGTTGCGATCTCAAGGATGCCGGAGAGCTTGTCAACGAACCGGGTGTAAGCGTAGTTAGCGGCCCCGCCGGCCTTGCCGCTCAACGAAACACGGCCCTTGCCCATGTGACGGAAGGCACGGAAATTGTGGTCTTCTTCGACGATGATTTTCTCCCTGGACATAATTGGCTAGCATCCGCCCTGCAGATATTCCGCGATGAAAGCCAGGTTGTCGGGATTACCGGCAACGTCATTGCCGATGGCATCAAAGGGCCGGGAATGTCATTTCCGCAAGCCCAGGAACTCTTACTTACGGGCACGTCCGCTCCGGATTGGGACGCGTCCTACAGTCCATACGGTTGCAATATGGCATTCCGCTTTTCCGCCATCGGAAATGCACGATTTGACGAACGGCTCGTCCTTTATGGTTGGCTGGAGGACCGTGACTTCGGCGCAACCCTGGCGCGCCACGGCGGAAGGCTGGTCAAATCGGCGATGATCTTCGGGGTGCATATGGGGGTTAAGAGCGGCCGCGTCAGCGGACAGCGCCTCGGCTATTCCCAAGTGATCAATCCGCTGTACATGTTGCGCAAGGGGACGATGACCGTCAGTCAGGTCGCCGGACAAATATTTCGTAATTTGGCCAGCAATGTGGGCCGTGCCGCATGGCCGGAGACCTACATTGATCGCAGGGGCAGACTTGCTGGCAATCTCGTCGGCATCGCACATGCATTGCGCGGCGTCATTGAGCCGGAGCGTGCTGCCGTTGCGAACTTCGCTCCAGCGATCGTGATCAAGTCAAGTCAGTGTAAGGAAGGCGCATAATGTTCAATTGGCCTCGTCAATCCGAAGTTGCCCTGCCCATCTGGCGACCCAGCGAACCCAATGACGATAGCGGCCGCGATGGACCGATCGCACTTTTGCGTGGCCTCCTGTCACTCGCGGCGCGCTATAAGGCAATCGTACTTGCCTGCATGGTCGCCGGAATTACGATATCGTTGCTTTATGCCCTGTCGCTGCCGCCAACCTACAACGCTACTACGACGTTGCTTCTGGAGCCCAGACGCGCGGCGACATCGCTGGGGGAAACGGGAGGCCAACAAATACTCGATCTCAATCGGGCCGACGGTGAGCTCCAGACCATTCGATCCGAACGCCTTTTGTCCTCTGTCTTCGACGGCTTGAACCTTCGCGAAAGTAAGGAACTCGGACCCCAGCCGCCTAGCTGGTTTCAACAGGTTCTGGAGTATGCATCGTCTGTCCTGGCGTCCTTTTTCGAGTTTGAAGACCCGAGAGGAGGCCGCATTCCGGAAAATCCGAGCCCGCTTCTGTCGCAGGACGGTGACATCGCGGCATTCTTGAAATTTACAAACCGGTTGACGGCTCGCCGGGTGGGGCAGTCGTTCGTTCTCGAGATAGAATACTCCTCGTCGGATCCGGCATTGCCAGCCCGAGTCGCAAACGCAACAGCCTCCGCTTACATTTTTCAAGTGATCGCATTCAAGGAACAGATCGCCAGAGCTGGCACTGAGGCGCTGCAAGGGCGCCTTGATAGCCTTTCGCGACAGGTCGACGCGGCACGAGAAGCAATGCAATCCGGCACTTTGCCATCGATACCCACACCTGATGCCGATGCGAGGGTAATCGGCGCAGCCTTGCCACCGCTTGGTCCATCCGCTCCGCGGAAGTCCCTGATCGTTGCTCTCGGCGGTGTACTCGGGTTGATCGGGGGCTGCACACTTGTCGCCTTGCGACTGGCACTCGACAGGCGTGTCAAGGACGGGAAGGAGCTCTCGCGGGAATTGAGAATCCCATGTTTCGGTACACTCCCCAAGCCGCCGAGCGTGGGAGGGCCGCAGTGGCGCGTCACTGCGGCCCATCATCACAAGTTCCTGTCCGCAGTGCGGGATATCCGGACATCTATCGAGGTCGCCTCCGCGGGCGCTGCCGGCCAGGCCAATACGGTGATCGCCGTGGTGTCATACAAGCCAACCACTGGGGTGGCCGCAATCTGCGAAGGATTGGCGGACTTGATCGGCAAAACAAACAAGAGCGTGACGCTTTTCGCCTCGAGCGATTTCGGGTCTCTTGGGTCCGTGGATGAACAGGTGACAAGGGCAAGCATGTCACTCGCAGACATTCCGTTCACAGATACCGACAGCAATAATCTGGGCTTGGACACGCCCGGTTCTTTGATTGTTCCAGTCCAGTCGTCTAGTGCAGAAGCCAATCTTTTCACTGACTATACGCATCCGCGCATCGAGAAGGTTGTGGCGATGGCAAGAAACCGTGGAGACGTCCTGATCGCTCTGCCGGCTCTCGGCCTATCCATGGACGGACTGGCTCTCGCCGGCTATGCCGACGCAATCATCATAATCGCGGACTCCAAGGAAACTACAATTGACGAAGTCGCGGAGGCGGCAATCCTGTTGCGTCGCGCAAGTCCCGTCACGATCGGAGCGGTGATTTATCGCTAAGGCATAGATCTGGGCCTTGAGGCGGTTGCGCGACGGGAGAACGCGGCCGCTTCTTTTATTCTTTGTGAGCATTGACCGAACAGAAACCAGTGCGACAAGATCGGATGTCCAAGATCAACCTGGGATCTCCTCTTCCTATCGGGCCAGCAATATTAACTTTATACTAGCTCATATAATTATGTTTTTACCTATTCTATTGTTTATGAACAAAGACAATGGTATTAATACAGAATTAACTAATCAGTGCGGCGCTTGTAGCGCCATCGGAGGGAGCATGGTTAAGGCGTTTATTGGGCCATTCAAGGCTGTGGCAGTCGACAACGTAACGGTGCAGGCCGACGGCGCGATTTATCTTACCTTGAGAGACAGAAACGGAAGTGTCCTCGGATTGATTACCGATCGCACGACAGTGTCATTGATGATCAACGAGATCGCGGCCGCGGACGTGCCGGCATCCGCGCGTCAATCGGCGCCCTATTTGAACATTCCTTACTGATGGTGGCTTTTGCCACCACATCGTTTGCCAGCAAGACAATTCGGGCTTGCTGGCAAACGTCTCACGACGCCAAAGCGTCCCGTGTAAAGGCCGTGTTTCTTTGGTCTACGGAAGCTAATAGCTAGTCCGGGCCTAAAGCCCGTTGGCCATGGCCATGGCCGCGACGGCATCTCTTAGCCAATCCCAGCTTTAAATGTACACTTTGAAGTAATCGACACGCATTTGGGTGAGCATGTCGCTTTCGGCGAGAGGTTGAGGGAATTCGACGTCCGTACGTAGAGCAAGGGTCAGTAGCGGCCAGAAAACGTCGAGATCAATATCAAGCTGATCGGCTCGCGTGATTTTCCAGTCTGCCGGTCTGCCCGTCCGCTGATCAATGACTGGACGGCGCTCAAAATACGGCACGCAGCGATCGCCGTCGACGAGCATCCCATAGCGGTGGTAGTCTTTCGTCATGTCGACTGGTGTCGTAACGCCCGTACTTTCATGATTGGCAACGGGTTCGCCCCATTCGTGCATGTAGGTACCGTAAACCGTCGGCTCCCATCCTTTATGTTCGACGATATCGAGCTCGACGCTACTTTTAGACTGCAAAATACTGCGGGCGTTCAACATCCAGAAAGCGGGCCAGGTCAATGGATGTTCCGGGAAGATCATTCGAGCCTCGAAATATCCTTTACGCCAGCCACTTAAGACGGTTCCGTCCTTTCTGGCCATCTGCAGATTGCCGGAGATCCACTGGTACTCGGCAAGGCCATTGCCGTAATACTTCCGGACGTGCATTTGCCTGCCAATGTATTTGGCCGCGATCTGCAATGATTTTCCATCTTCCGCCAAGGCGTCATTAACAATCGAGTACGGGTTGAAACCCTCTTCCCCGTACCGACCGGCGAAGGCAGAGCGTCCGTAAAAGCCAACATCTGACGTGGTTGCCTTGGGCCCCGCATCCCAAACCTCCCAATCCAGCGACTGAAAGTTGTCCTCGAATACGAGCTTACGCTGCGCCGTCGGGTCTTCACTGGCTTGCGCTTGCCTGGAACGCAAGGATGCTGCCGTGGCCACGATAAACCCGGCCGAGCTCTTGATGAGATTTCGTCGTGATCTATCCATGATATCCTCGCCTCCCGCAGCGGTCATCTCAGCCGAGCTGCGCACAAAGCCGCATTGAGGAGTCCCGCGACGTGCGTCTCGATCACCTGTTCGGGACTGAACCGATCAACATACTGCTTGCGAAACTCCGAATGGTCGCGCTCGAGAGCAAGATTATCGCAATAGTAGATCATCGCCTGCACCAGCGCCTCGCTATCATTTGGTTCGACAAGGCGTCCGAGCCTGCCATCGATGAGAATATCGCTTGGGCCGAAGTCGCAATCCGTCGACACAACCGGAAGGCCGAGCCGCAAAGCTTCACAAATCGCGAGAGACCAGCCTTCCCACCTTGAGGTCGCGACGAAAACGTCGCTCGTGGACAATGCCGGCAGAGGGTCGGTAGGATGGTGCTCGATCGTAGCGGTGTCACTGAGTCCAAGGGCCGCTATTTGTTCGCGCAACGCTGCTTCCCCTGCGCCGTGCCCAACGAGCTTTAGGCGGGCTTGAGGCCGGGCCTTGAGTGTCTGGGCAAAGGCATTGACCAGAATATCCTGGCCTTTCTGGAAGGCGAAGCGGCCGACATTGACGAATGTAACCGTGGTGTCCGCGGGGACTCTTGGAAGCGTTGCGCCAAAATGGCGCACCGGGTTAGGAAGCCATAGCTGCGGGACATTGCTTGCGAACATGAGCTTGAATGCATCGAGTTGTCGTGGGGACGTGCCAAACACACAGGCTACGCGTCGCAGGAAGTAGTGCCGCATCAAAGAAAAAAGGATCTTGGCTTTGAGATGACTGCGCTCCCGTCGCGGGTCGCCGTGGAGATGAATGGCAAGCCGAAGGTCGAGCCCCAGACATGCGGTCATCAGCATAACGGCAGGCTCGATCTGGGGGATGACGACGAGATCATACTTCCGCTGCTTGATGACGCTGCGAAAAATTCGAAGTAGTCCGATTTTGCTGCCCGCGACTTTCTCGATAACGGTGTATTTTCGCGGCGAAGCGGGCCGGTTCGTGTGGATCGACGTATACAAGACATCAACGTCGAAAAGTTGCGCGTAACTGTCTGCCAGATGCGTGCAGATACTATCGACGACGCGCTCGATGCCTGCAAAGGATTTGGTGCCCGGCTGAATGTAAAGTATCCTCAACCGTGAACCGTCCCCGACTTCGAGAGCCGGTTGCCTTGCTGACCCAATATCCATCTATCGGTTCCTTCTCGCAAAAATAATGGGCAACATGGCTTGCCTGGATAGAGCGTCAGTGCGTGGGCAGATTTCTTTGTGCGAAGGCACTCTCGTCATTCATTTTGCTGAAAAATATCCATGCGAAATATATTCGCATGGATGAGAAACGTTACGGCTTGTGATCGAACGTATTACTTTGTCTTTGCGACTTATTATACAATGACATCGGCATAAAATGCGCGCCAACCCATGTAGACGGGACGTCGTATCCTTGCTATGTTGCTATGCAGCATAGACTGCAAAGAGAGTGTGTGCAATATGAAAACAGGACAATCGTCTCTCAGTATTATCATTACCTGCTACAACTACGAAAACTACGTTGAAGAGTGTATAGAGAGCGCTCTTTCGCAGAATTTCGATAACCTTGAGGTCGTCGTCGTGGACGATGGATCGACCGACAACTCTTGGGAAGTGATTAAAAAATTTGGCGACCGGATTGTCTCCGTGAGGACGGAAAACAGCGGAGCGCTTAAAACCTCTCTGACCGGATTTGCCCTCTCAAGCGGTTCGTTCGTTTACTTTCTCGACGCCGATGATGCATTGGCGCAGGGCGCATTGTCACAGATCGGCCCGCACCTGACGCCGGATGTGTCAAAAATCCAGTTCATGCTTCTCCCCGTCGATAAGGACGGCCAGGTTATCGGAACACCCTTTCCGAACCTCGACACCGAAAACACATCGCAATCACTCATCGAATCCATACGGGTACGCGGCACGTATGACACGCCGCCGACCTCGGGAAACATCTATCGACGCGACGTCTACGAAAACCTTGGCGAAATGAGCTACGAGCGCGCGATTGATGGGGTCCCTTACTTGCTTGCACCGTTTGTTGGAAACGTCATATCGATCGACAGGCCACTCGGGCGATACCGCAGGCACAACGCGAACCTTTCTTCATTCTCTTCACTCAGTGCGACGCGGGTGCAGGGATATATTCAGCGTTTCACAAGTCGGCTTCAGCACCTGACGGAGCTACTTCGGGAACGCAGTGCCAGCGTTCAAACAATCACTATTCGCAACGATTACGCCTATCTGACCGAGATGCAGCTCATGGTAGCCGTACTCGAGGGACGTCGGCCGAAGCCGGCCACTGTCGGGCGATACATCCGATCGGTTTGGCGGGAAAACGCCGGAGCCAAGAAAATCATGCTCGCAGTGTTCGGCGTTGCGCTGTTCATCTTGCCGAACGCCGCAGCTAAGGAACTGACGGCTGTACGGCTCAATCCGTCACGTTCCAGCCGTCTACGGGCGAGGATGAAGTCGGCCTTCTCTTAGCGCCTCCTGTATATTTCCAAGGGGCGTTCCTTAGCGGCACCGTATTGTGTGTGACCTCAGTTTCAGGCGGACACGTTCTTCGTTTCAATGTTACATCAAGGCTCCATGAAGTCTCGCTAAATTGCGGCGTGCACTTAAGCAGGTCGATGTCGATCTGGTGGCATTTGGCTTCATAGGGTTTTGGCCGGGGTTACCGCCTTCGCCCGTGATCGGCGGACAGATTGGAAATTTGAGCAGCAGGCAACCGGCCGAGGCATAGTCCTTTCGCTGCCTCTCCACTCAGGCCAAGCATTCCGACTCGATTGGAGTGACCACCATGCCGTAATCGCTATTATGACAGAAAGCCGATCATTACTCGTGGTTTAGCGGGTGCTCGGATAGAAGCTCCCTAGCCTACCCACCCACACTTTCGTCATCGCCCCCAGAGGATTGCATTCGGCAACAGGTCAACAGCAGGATTGCAAACATCGACACTATGGCGGAGAAAACCAGAAAGACTGTCGAGGGGAGGAGACGGTCGGCGCTCAAAGAGACAAGCCCGAACATGATCATCCCCATAGAGACGCCTGCACAGTGAAAAATGCCCTTAACGCGCCCCAATGCGGCCGTCGGCGTGATCGCCTGGAGGGTGACTTCGACGGCGACCCGGCCGAAATTGTAGACCGCGCCGAGTGCGGCGAAGATAAGAAGCGACCATGCCAGTGTCGCGACCTTGATGCAGGCAAAGAAGAGCGCAGTCAAAAACAGGACGGCAACCAGTAGCTGGGCCTTTCTGGAGAACCGCGCGAGCGGGATGAGGAGAACGGCGCCGATGATGGAGCCGGCCGACCAGGCGCTTTCGAGCGCGCCGAAGTCGAGTGCATCGCCTGACAGTTCGTCGAAGATATAGCCCGGCCCCATGATGCTGACCAAAAGGCCACCGCCATAGAGGATGGCATAGATAAGACCAAGCCGGACAAGATTCGGATCAGCGGGCCATTTTCGACGAGCCTCGCTTTGAACCACGAAAGAATGCCCGGCTTCAGGCGTAACCATCCACGTCGCGGCCACAGACAGTGCGAATGAACTCGCTATGACGATGAAGGCCGCACACGCCGAGGCGGCATGCAGAAGGACGCCGACACAGGCTGCGGCAGCCAGCCCACCGATCTGCATCACGAAAAAGGTCACGGAGTTCGATGTGCTCGGCGCCAGATGTCGGCCGACACTCGGGATCATCGCCTGCGATGCCGTCAGAGCGATACGGTCGCAGCAGCCAAATAGGACCGCGGACCAGAAAATCAACAGGGGCGCATTGGTGAACGCCAGCACCGCTGCGGAAAGACACCGGACGCTGTCGGCGGTGATGACCAACCTCCGTCGATCGACGCGATCAGATATCGACCCGGCAATTGGACTTGCCAGTAATTCGGTGAGACTGAGAATGGCAAAGAACGCCGCAACGCTGGCACTGCCGTCACCTGAAGCCACGAGGATCCAGGCGCATGCAACAGCATAGCCATTGCGCCCCATCGCCAGGGCGAATGTGCTGGCGACAAACCAGTTGAAGGATGGGGATCCAAGATGCCGGCCCATGCGGGCACGAAAACAAGACAGGGACGTCATCGACAACGCCTCGAACTAAGGTGGCTCGAAGCCTTAGCGATCCTTCGCTATCGCTGCTTTCAATATACTGCCATCATGGCACTCTCGTGCCAAAACCGACCCTGCCTCAACGCCGCCAGTTGCGCCGGTAGTCCACAGGGCCAGTTCCGAATGCTGTCTTGAAGCTCCTGGTAAAATGGCTGGAGCTGCTGAAGCCGCTTTCAAACGCAATCTCGGTTGCCGTCTTGTCCGTAGTGCGCAATAGATCGGCAGCGCGCTCTACACGTTGCGTCAGGATGTAGGCATGGGGCGTCTTGCCGGTCGATTGCTTGAAGGCACGGAAGAAATGCCGCTCGCTCAGCCCGATCTCTCGGGCCAGGTCGTGGAGGGCCAGCGGGTCCGCAGGCCGCGCCTCCATCATCGCGATGACACGTTTGAGATCGAAGGCCGACAAGCCACCTCTTGCCGGGCCCAGATCAAGCAGCTGCATCCGCAAAAGACGCACGAATAACTCGATTGCCTGCCCCCTGACCATGAGCATGCTGACATCGTCTGGCCTCAAAAGCTCCGAGCCGATCCGTTGCAGCGCCATCTCGATCGCCGCATCGCGAAACCCGATGATCGGCTTGAGCCCCACCAGATGTTCATAGCCCAATATCTCCCCGATGAAATCCCTATCGATCGTCACCAGGAGATAGGATCCGGTCCGGTCCCCCTCGTCCCAGCCCGTCCATTCGCTTTTCGCCGGCACGAAGACGACGGAACCGCGGCGCCGCGGCCTGAAGGCGATCCGCTTGCCTTCGATGAAATCTTCACCGATGCGTGCCTCGCCATGCAGATTAATCAGAAAAGCATGATGCTGCGGAGCAAGCCGCGTTTCCTGGCGCGACAAGCCGGTGCGTTTCACCAGATCCGCCTTGATGCCTCCCCAATCCATGTGGTGATGAACGAGTGTCCGACGGTCCGAACGGCGCATCTCGTCTGGTTCGAAATTATCCTTGCTGGTCAAAATCAGAGCGCCTCTAAAATTACGTCAATATATCAGAGACATGAAACCCGATCGTGAGTTGGCCTACAATTCACATTTAACCTCCGGTTGGGTGATGGTGGCACTTTTGTGACAAAAGGGCAGCGAGATGAAAGCGCCCGATTTCTTCCCTCCCCTATCTTCAGGCCTCACGCTGATAGCCGGAGCGGATCTGGTTCAGACCGCAAGGCTGCCTCTCATCCGCCAATTTCAACGTGGCACCGCAACGCCGTTCAATCAGGGTGATGTCCAATGCACGCTTCCGCTGATTTTTCTCGCGAATGTGATGAAGGCCCCAGGCTGAACCAGCTGGCAGGCTTCTTTATGGAAACCGCCGCCGGCAGGAGTGGCATGCCGCGCAAGCGACCGATCGTCGACAAGCGACTTTTGCCCAACGACATGCTCCTCAATCAATTCATCGATCTCCACACTCGCCGCCAGGGGCATTTCGACCAGCATTATCACGCCAGCATTCCCTATCGGATCGAGGAGGAATGCCGCATGGGACATGCGCTTCTTCGCTACAGCCAGACCATCCCCAATGAAGTGCTTTTCTACAGCCTCGGAACAGCTGAAGGCACGATGGCGCGGGTCGTCTCGGAACTGAGCGGCGGCAAAATCCAGTCGCTTTGCTGCAGCCCGAACACGGAGAATTACGACTGCTTCATGGCTTTTGGCGAACCGATTGGCGCCAGCTTTTTCGTCGGGCCGTTCCACAGGCTGACAAAGGAGCACCTTCAGACGCAACCGGGCTTTGACCGCTTCACACACGGCTTCGATATGATCCTCGAGGACACGACCTTTCAGATGTATTCCCCAAACCGTCGGGACCAGATCGACTTCGTCCGGCAACACCTCAAGGGGGATGGCATTTTTCTCTTTGTCGAGAAGTTCCGTAGCGATGATGCAGATGACTATCAAAGCAGAGAAGAGCAGAAGAACCTCGGCTTCAAATCTCACTATTTCGGTACGGATGAGATTGCCCGCAAAACCGAACTGGTCCTCAACACGATGCATGAGTGCGAGGTGACGCTTGGCGATATGGCTGATGCGATCTATCGGCATTTCAAACATTGCGTCATCACCTGGAATAGCGGCAACTTCTATGGGCTTGCCGCCAGCAATGACGCCAGCAATCTCGGGCGCTATCTTTCCGCAATGGTGCAGCCGGCCATACCTGCAGAATATGTGTACGAGCCGAGGCCGTTCGACGATCTGGCAAGCTGGCTGGATAGGCAGAAAGGAAATCTCAGAATTGCTTGAGGACGAGGAAACGAGGACCGTTGGCAAAAGACAATACCCGACCCGACGCCACGCAGGTTCAGGCCGGCAATAACACTTTGGGCAGCTGATTATCTCTCCGACGTGTTCTGCAGCGCCAGTATGCCGTCGAGAACCGACCCCAACGTCTTCAAGCTGTCTTGCGGGAGATCCTGGATGATCTTGATGATGCGACGGCGCTCCAACGCCTCGTCAGCGGTTTTCCCCCACAGATGCGGCGCGGCTTCAAATAGGAGGTCATCAGGATAGATGCCGAGCAACTCACAGAGATGGAGGACCTGCGTTGCATGCAGCTTCAGGCGCGTGCGCTCGTACCGCCCATACACGGACTCGACCGAGCCGAGAAGCCGCGCAACTTCTGCTCGTGAGAGCTTCTTCTCGATACGAATTCGTTTCAGGTTTTCGGATATCGTCTGCTCCATTTCCGAAAATGAAATCAGACCGTCAAAACTGGGTTTTCGATGCACCGGGCGATCGTCCTTCGCATCCGAGGCCGCTTCAAGGCCCTCCCCGGCAATGTAATTGTCCGTCTTAGTCGTCATGAAGACCCGCCTTCCCTTGCAACGGCGACTTTATAACAGGCTCAGGGTGGTTGGCTACGCGCGCTACGACGCTTTTTCAGCTGGCACGTGCTCCGAATACAGAGATCGGAGCCTGGATGCATAGGGGGTCGCCATAATGAGGGATAATCAGTCGAGTGATGAGCTTTCCGACATGATTGGAAGACACAGCGAAGCAATTCGGGACATTCGTCAGCTTGAAATCGATGTCGTATGGGATGTCAGTCGCATCCCGGAGCTACGATCCCTGCGAGACATGGAGCGGGTCATCAGACGCCGTGTTGTCGAATGCCAACCGCCAAGCCGCAAGACTGCGCTGGCAAAATTCCGACACCTGTTTGGGGTCATCCTGCTGTTGAAAGCGTCGCTCAACGAAGACGAGCTCGCCCATCTCTTTCGTGATCATCAGCGGTTCGGATCATGACTGACAACTGCGACGCCCACCCCATGGCCAACTCTAAGGCATCGAGCGGCACACCGCCCGTATTCACCCCCTCAGACACCACGCAGATGGCCTCCTTGGAGGTTGGGCAGTCATGCTCGATCATCGGCACATGATACGTCCAAAGTTTTGTACAGCACCTCTTTCTCGAAGATGCGGAACTACCCGAATACGGCCCCGTGCTCATCACCGGACCAGTAATCTTTCAAGCCAGCCTGCCAAGTAACTCAATCGAACACTTGGCTGACCGGACCATCAGCTGCAGTAACCGACGACCGACCCGATCCCGGTCCGAGCACGCAAGCCCGTGTCGACGTGTTCGAGCGTTGATTTGGACGACCTGGTTGATGAACTCGTTGACGCCGATACTGGATCGTTTGATGACCAGGCTGAAGGTGGCTTTGAAAACGAGACTAGACGATGATACTTGATCACCTATGACAGGCATCACACAGCCGCGCTGGAACTGATCTTCTCCCGCCCGGTCAACGATCCGGTCCGCCACGCCAACATAGCCCTCACGGCGGAGGTTCGGAGCGGGGAGGTTCGCGGATAGGCGTGGTCCTGCTCGGCGAAGTGCGCGTCTTTCACCGTCCACATCCGTTACCGGATACGGACAAAGGTGCGGTTGCCAGCATCCGTAAATGGCTGGACGAACACGGAGTAAGGCCATGAATAATGTCGCTGAAATCAATGGCGAGAAGGCGGTCATCACTTTCGATCACGAAATTCAGATGCTGCGCGGCGAGTTCGTCGGCCTGAATGGCGGGGCCGACTTCTATGCCGAGAGCGTTCACGAGCTGATCGAGGAAGGCCACAAGTCGTTGGCCGTCTATCTCGAAATGTGCCGGGAGAAAGGCATCGAGCCGCGTCGGAAGTTCTCCGGCAAGTTCAATGTCCGCCTCACCGCTCGCGAGCATGCCGCCGCATTCATTGCCGCAGCAGCATCGGGCAAGAGCCTTAATGAATGGATCGCGGGGACTATCAGGGAAGCCGCTGAATAGCTGCCTCGTTTCATCCGACCAGGCTTACTCTCTTTTTTGGCGAGCGGGCGTTACCGGAGTTCGAAATAGTACCTGCGCTCCGTGCCCTCTACGGTATCTTTGATATCGAAGTAGTATGGCGCGTCGCGCCGTGGTCGCGCCATGTATTCGGTCCGATTGCAGCGCCGATCGTCGTGAAGGCGCCGGGCCATCCAACCCTGTTCAGATCCATTGCACTTCTGGATCATCCGCATGCAGCGTGACTGCCGGGAACCGAAACCGGTATCTGCGTCTCCACCCGATGTCGGTGTCCAGTCCGCCGGACATTCCGCATATTCCTCATAACCCGGCTTGCCGGTCCCAGCCTGCGCGCAGGTTGGCCAGGAAAAGCCGGGGCGTTTCATGGCAGCAATCAGCTGGTTCATCGGCGGATGGCATGCCTGCACGCCGCGCCAGGAAGGGTTGGATGAGGCGGCGCACAGAAGCACCTCGCAGCCCCATTCACTGGCAGAAGCTGGCTGGCCGCACAAACCCGCAACGAGCGCGATGCCTGCAAGTGCGATGCTTTTCATCCTATCTTCCCTTTCTTGCTTGATTACCGATCTGTTCGGCGGGGATTGCGCCTGGCATCAGCGAACGGAGGCGAAATCTCGATTGTTCGCTCACGCAGAAGGTTCTCGTCGGCGATCGGCCGGCGTGTGCTTTTGCGATCAACGGCTTTCGCACGCCATTCATCCATGTCGAGGACGTACGTTGCCCACATGCCGTGGCGCGCCGAGACGGCATATCTTTGAGCGCTCGCATAGGCGGGATCCTGCGCGCCCGATGCATCTGCACGCGCCCATCCGGCTTTCAGCAGTTCGATGCCAAGGTCTCTGCCACGCGAAACGCAGCGCCCCGACAGATGTTCTGCCTGTGACACGACCTGGCAGACGACCCGGTGTCCGCCGAGAGATCGTTTCAGCCAGGCCTTGGCGAACGCACCACATGGGACAGGCTTGAGTGCGTCGATACTCGAGCGCAGGATCGGATCGAAGCTCCATTGTGAGAGCGCGCATGCGTCAATCCCGCTCAGGCGCATGTGGATCCCGAGCTGTGGAAACCACAACGTCTTTCCGTCGACCACCGAGGCTCGCCCGGCAATGCTACGGATCACGCGCCCTTGTTCGGCGAGGGCCTTCCCAGCAGGAGCAACGACGGCCGCCCCAGGATTTATGTCGGCTGCAGACGCATGGGTCCCCAGATCCACTACAAGAGCGAGCAAGATCATCGCGCGCCCAATGACCGATGTCATGGCAGTCTGCGTCTTTCGATCGCCCGACTGTGGGAGGGCGGTGATCGCAAAGGCTCTTGAAAACACTGAGGGGATCATTGCGGCACTCTCGGATCGGCCCACATGCCATAACCCAGCCGGCCGATCCTTTCTGCGGAAACCAGGTCCTGGCGCATCGGGGTTCCATCCGCATTGCGCGACAGTCGCACCGCACCAAGCGACAACAGCATCTCCTCAAAATTATCGACGCTGTCCAGGGATCCAGGATAGTAGTAGTGACCGAAGCATGTCACATCCTGCCTGGCCGCACCTTCCTCTGACAGATATGCACGGCATAGGATGACCTTGACGGTTTTGAGCAAGCTCTCGAGATTTTTCCGGGCGAAATCCGCGCATGAACCGGCGAAGTCCTCCCTCTGATTGACCATGTCGCCATCGCAGGTCTCGATGCCGTACAGCCGAAGCTGAATGCTGCCATTGACGCCAATCTCCGTCGGCGAGACGACGCGAAACACGGTTTCGGTCGCGAACCCCTTGCGCGATGCGACGTGTCCGGTCCCATCGTAATATTCCAGCACAAGCACGATTTTTCCAGGCGAGACCAAGGACCGGATATAGGTCCTGTCGACCTCCCCCGCAGCCATCGAGGGTCCGGTCGCCATGCCGGCGCAGAGAGCCACCAGGAGCGACGGCAGGGCGAAACGTCGAACTATTTTGGTCCATCTCATCACACTCTCCTGACAGCTTGCGCCGCGACGCCGCAGCAATACCTAACTATCAATCCAGACCATAATGGTCCATTTTTTATTTGACAACATGTTATTTTTGATCGAGCCTGCAGTCATCGAACACCAAATGGAGCGCCTGATGTATACGATATATCGTCTGGTGGCAGCGTCATTTCTGATCGGCGTCGGGACCGGCCAAGGCCTTGCAGCCGAGCCGACTGCATTCGACAACTCCCACTTTTCCTCAGCTTCATTCACTCCTGCGGGCACAGTCCCGACGAACGGGCTGCAATTACCTGGAGCCTCGAGCCTTTTCACGCTCGGTTCTAACGGCGTTGTGACGAGGACGAGCAGTGCAGTTGACACGGCGGCCGATAGAGGTCGCTCCGGTCTATCCGCTGCCCTGAACCTCTCCTTCGTGTCGTCATCGGGTGGCACGCACAGCGATGAATCTGGACGGACCAATACAGTCCGCCATAACGACCCCAGCAGACCGCGGCTGACACGTTGCGGCGCCTCTCCCAATACGCCGGAGGAAATCGTCCACCTCGTCGAAAATGCTGCCATGCGACACGGGGTCAATGCGGATCTCGCGCGCGCGGTCGTCTGGACCGAGAGCCGGTACGATCGTGTTCGCAACAGCCCAAAAGGTGCCCGTGGGCCAATGCAGCTGATGCCGGCAACCGCGACGCGGTTCGGCGTGTCGGACCCGTGCGATCCCGCGTCAAACATCGAGGCCGGGATCCGCTATCTGCGGATCCTGCTTGCGCGCTTCAAAAATCCTCTCCTTGCAATCGCCGGCTACAATGCGGGGGAACAGGCCATCTACGATCATGATGGAGTTCCGCCCTATCCCGAAACGGTGCGCTACGTCGCCGCTGTCCTCAACAGGCAGATGCATGTCGATCTCTCCAGCGGACGAGATGGGCAACAATCCGAGACCGTGCCGAGGACGCTCCTCCCGCGGCCAGCAGCGTCTTGGACTCAAGCCCCGTCACCTTCATCGGTGGCGTCCTGAACTTTTGAGCGAAAGGGAAGCTAGAATGGACGTTCAATCTCCACAACCGAACACCGGCACGAAGGCGCGCCCGCTCGCGCATGTGACAATAGTGGTCTGCCTCCTCGGCCTTTGCCAGACGATCGGGGCAGACGTTGCATGGGCGCAAGCGACAAACCAGGCATTCGCGCCAATCGAGACCGCCGTGCAGGCCATCGTCGATTTCATCACGGGACCGTTCGGGCGACTATGCGCCATCATCGCCGTCATCAGCATGGGATTTTTGGCCTTCGCGGGCCGCCTGAGCTGGTTCTTCGCCGGCGGCGTCGTACTTGGCATCGGCCTGGTCTTCGGCGCGCCCGCCATTGTCGACCAGATGATCTCGGTCGTCGGGAACTGAGCGATGGCCAGGCTCGAAGACGACAAACCGCTTCTCACGCCACTGGTCATCGGCCTGACCAGACCACCGACGCTGTGGGGCGTTCCCTATATGGCCGGCGTCATAGTGGTCGGCCTCACCATCATCGCCTGGTTGGTCACCGCCAGCCTACTGTCTCTCCTGACCGCGCCGGCCGCCTACACGCTCCTGTTCACATTGTGCAGTTGGGACGTCCGGATTCTCGACGTCCTGCAGGTGACCACCCGGCAAACGCCCAGAACACCGAACAAGACGTTCTGGGGCGCTAACTCCTACGGACCATGACCATGTTGAATGTAATCCGGGATGAACTCGGCTTCGGCATTGCACGCCACCGAGAGCGGCCGATGGCCCGTCACATCCCCTATCTCCGTCACGTATCCGATAGCATTGTCAGGCTTGAAGACGGTGCGCTGATGAGCGTGGTCAAGCTCGATGGCCTGTTCTTCCAGACGGAGGATCAAGCCGAGATCAACATGCGCTCCTTGGTTCAGAACACGCTGATCCGCGCGCTCGGCTCAAGCCGCTTCTCGCTATGGTCGACCGTTGTGCGTCGGCAGGTCGACGCTGGCCTTGCCGGCGAATTCGACAATCCGTTCTGCGCCGAACTTGACGCCCGCTACATGGCCTCGCTCGGCAGCAAGCGCATGTTCACGAACGAAATCTATCTGACGATCCTGAGATCGGGCATGCGCGGGGCGCTTGCGATCGGAGATCACGCGCGTCGCTTCGTCGACACCACCGCCGGCGCGCAGGTCAAGGCGGATCAGATGAAAAGCGCGATCGACGAGATGGAAGAGCTAACCGGCACGATGACGCGCGACCTCAACCGATATGGAGCGCGCGTCCTGACCATCGTGTCGCGCGATAAAGAGCCCTATTCCGAGCCGTGCGCCTTCCTCAATTCGATCCTGACATGCGGTGTCCAGCGTCGGATGCGACTGCCTCGGATGGGTCTTGCGTCCTACCTTGGTACCTCACGGCTGCACTTTTCACGCCGCACCATGCAGGCGCAGGGCCCGGTCAGCCAGGAAGACCGATTTGGCGCCATGCTGTCGATCAAGGAATATCCGCCTTTCACCGGGCCCGGCATGCTGGACGGCTTGCTGCAGGTGAACCACGAGTTCATTCTCACGCAATCCTTCACGCTCGCGGACAAGCCTATCGCACAAGAGCGTATCAGTCGGCTGAGACGACAGATCGGCGCCTCCGACGAAGCCGGAAGCGATGTCGAGAACGATATCGATTTCGCATTGAACAGCCTCCTCAATCAGGAAGCGGTATTCGGCTTTCACCATTTGACGCTCCTGTGCCTCTCGCGCGATCTCGATGGCGTCAACAAGGCTGTCTCGGATCTTGGCGCCTGCCTGACCGACATGAATATCAATTGGCTGCGCGAAGACTTGAACCTCGAGGCGGCGTTCTGGGCACAGCTTCCTGGCAACCATGCCTATATCGCGCGTAAGGCCATGCTCTCGAGCGCTAACTTCTCCGGGCTTTCGTCGATGCACAATTTTGCATCCGGGCAGCAGGATGGTGCCCATTGGGGAAGTCCGATCACAATCCTGCAGACGACCAGCCAGACGCCTTACTGGTTCAACTTCCATCGGCGCGACATCGGCCACTTCCTCGTGACCGGGCCAACAGGCTCCGGCAAGACGGTCGCCATGAGCTTCCTTCTTGCCCAGGCCTTCAGGGTCAAGCCTGCGCCTCAGGCGATATTCTTCGACAAGGACCGCGGCGCAGAAATCTTCATTCGCGCCATGGGCGGATCCTACGAAATCCTCTCGCCCGGAACACCGGCTGGTTTCAATCCTCTGCAAATCGACAATACGGGCGAGAACCGGGAATTCCTCCTCCGGCTGCTGAAGGCCATGTTGCGTCGCGATCCTTCCTCGACCTTCGATCAGGAAGACGAAGATACGCTGGAGCGGGCGATCGTACGCCTGATGCAGGAACCGGCAGCAGAGCGCACGCTCGTCAACCTCTCCGGGCTTTTGACGGGCCGATCCCGCGCCGGCCCCAACGACCTGAATGCCAGGCTCAGGCCGTGGATCGAGGGCGAAAAGGCCTGGCTGTTCAACGCCCCGAACGATGATCTTTCCTTTTCCAACCGCAGTATCTTCGGTTTTGACATGACCAGCATCCTCGACAACGACGAGGTTCGCACCCCGGCGCTCATGTACATCTACCATCGGCTCGACGAACTCTTCGACGGAACTCCCGTGATGATCTTCATGGACGAAGGTTGGCGGCTTCTGCGTGACGCGACCTTCAGCGACTTCATCGTCGACAAAATGAAGACCATTCGCAAGCTGAACGGGATCATCGGGTTCGGCACCCAATCGGCAGCCGATATCGCAAGGTCGCCAGCGTCCCACACGCTGATAGAGCAGTCGGCGACCAACATCCACTTTCCCAATCCCCGGGCGGATGAGGAGAGCTACATCCAGCGGTTCGGGCTGACGGTCAAGGAGTTCAACTTCATTCGCAACACTGCGCCGGAAAAGCGCGCGTTTCTGATCAAGCACGGGAATGACAGTGTCATCGCCCGGCTCGATCTTGGCGGCATGCCGGACCTCATCAAGGTTCTGGCAGGGCGCAAGGAAACGATCGAGGAATGCGCGCGTTTGCGCGAGCAACACGGTGATGATCCGGCCGGCTGGCTGGTGCAGTTCTGCGGATGGGAGGCGGCCCGATGAGCGCACTGCTGCGATCCGCCCTGCCGCTATCCCTCAGTGCCGTTTCCCTGGGAGCCGTTCTTCTGGGAGCCGGCATCGCGCTTGCAGACGTTCCAGTGGCCGACGGTACCAATCTCCATCCGCGCACGCTGCGCGAAGAGACGGCCGGCAAGATCGAAGAGACCGATAACGATCGCTACGCTATCGACACGTCCGTCAGCTGCTCGCTCTATCGGGGCGGCCGGCGCAATGATCCGGTCGGCGCGGCCACGGCAAATCCCGAGATATCCGGCCTTGTGCGGCGGATTGCCCGGGAGGAAGGCGTCGACGAAAGCCAGTTTCTCGCCCTTGTCTACCAGGAAAGCCGCTTCAACCCTTGCGCAAAGTCGAGTGCCGGCGCCACCGGACTTGCCCAGCTCATGCCGGGCACCGCCTCCGATCTCGGTGTCGACGAAAACAATATCGAGGACAACCTACGCGGCGGCGCCCGCTATTATCGGCGCCAGTTGTGCAATTTCGGCGGCGACGTCAATCTTGCCCTTGCCGCCTATAATGCGGGACCCGGTGCAGTCTCCAAATACGGCGGCATTCCGCCGTTCAAGGAAACCCAGGGCTATGTCGCCGCCATCACGCGAGATTGGCTGCCGGCCTTTGGCGGCTCCGGCAAGTCCGGCATACCGCTCAACTACGGAGGTGGCGAGACGGCCTATACCGCCATGCGGTCCTCAACTCTCAAGGCGATGGCCACGACGAAAGCCGCTGGCGACAGCCTCGGCAATGTCACAAGCTGGTATCAGCAGCTTGCACAGATGCACACGGGCACGATCCAGGACAGCTGGGACCACAATTCGACCGCCCGTAACGCCAATCTGGAAATGGCCAACAACGTCATCAAGCTGACAACGGTCATGGCGGATCTCCTCAATTCCCGCAGCGCCGTTGCCTCGGCAAACCTCTCTTCTTCGTCGCAGACAACCCAGTCGCCGATACGCAGCAGACCGCCGCGCGATCCACCAAGACTATGCGAGCCTCGCCGCAATCTCGTCTGGGACGAAGAGCGCCAGATCTGCATCGAGCGGCGTGAAGAGGAAGCCGACGTCCGGCTCATGTTTGAAGCCAACTGAAAAGGAACAGGAAGATGAACTTGAAGGGAACTGAACTCGCATTCGCCGCAGGGCTGCTCCTTGCCTCCCCCGCTCTGGCCGATGTCCCCGTCATCGATAGGAGCAATTATGCGGTTGCCAAGCAGACGGCCGACACGACCGACAAGATCCTCGACACCAACAGGAGCATCCTGACTACGGTCGAGGACACTCTAAAGGCCGTGACGGGCGACCGAGCAAGCACGGCCGAGCCCTTAAAGGACATAGCGGTCGGCAACGGGTTCAGCGTTTCCTCCATGCCCTCGTTCGACAGCATCCTCAAGCAAGGCGTTCCGGATTTCGGGGCGATGAACGGCGATGTCGCGCAGGCAGCTTCCGTCTTCATCAACGGCTTGCAACTGGTCAAATCCTTGTCAGGCCGGGAAAACAGCACGCTTGCAAACGACAAATCATACGAGCAGCTGGTCAATACCGTGCTCGGTGTCTCGGCCATGATCAATGGCTCCCAGCGCGCAATTGAGACCCGCAAGGGCGCGTTTGAACAGGCCGGTCGCCAGATCGGGACGGCCGAGGACATCAAGGGGTCGATCGACCAGAACACCCAGCTCCAGGTCCAGTCGGGCCTTACGCTCAACGAAATGATCGGCGTCATGAATGGCGCGGTGACGTCGTTGCAGGCAGAAAACCAGCGCCGCCTCACCGATATTTCGAACACCAAGAAGACGCTCGCCTATGGGAATTGAGATGCGCAGACCGATGACGCTCGGCATGCTTGCCCTTGGCGGCGCGCTGCTTTCCGCCTGTGGGACGGTGAAGGAAAAGACGGCACCGTGCAAACGGCCGGCCAACCTCTCATCCTTTGCTGCTGATCCCAGAACCGAATGCGTGGCGATGAGGGCGGTCAACGATCCGGCCGCGGCTTTTGCCGCTATCGGACTGGCGCCATAGGCCCGGCATGGATAACTTTCTCGGCGATCTACTGCAGCGCATAGACAGCTCCGGCTCGAGCTTTTCCGAACAGGCCTATACTGTCGTCGGCAACGAGCTGATGCCGCTGCTCAGGATCATGTTCATCGTCTATGCCGCATGGTATGGATTGCAGCTCACCATGGGAACATCACGGCTCGGCGTCGGCGAGATTATCGGCCGGACCGTTCGCATGATGCTGATCCTCGCACTGGTCAGTTCCTGGGCGAATTTCAACGATCTCTTTTACCGGTGGATCAACGATACACCCGAGGACGTCGGGCGGGCTATCCTGGCTGCCTCCGGGACCGGCATCACGGAGCCGACGAACGGCATGTCGCAGATCTGGGAAACCGCCAACCAGGCCGCGTCCGCCTTCGCCGAGCAGTCGGGCTATTTCTCGATCCTGCCCAGCATGATCGGTGTCCTGATCATGATCGGGGCCGGTGCGTTCATCGCCATTGCACTGGCGGTGCTGATCCTTGCCAAGGTCATGCTTTGGGTGCTCATCGGCACGGCACCAATCTTCATAGCCTGCATGCTGTTCGAGCGCACCCGTGGCTATGGTATCGGCTGGTTCAATCAGGTCCTTACCTATGCCCTGATTCCGCTTTTCATCTACGTCATCGCCGCGTTCCTTATCGCGGCCATGGATCCCGAGCTTTCCAAGATCGACGCGGCGAGCGGTAGCCGGACGCTGACCATGGCCGATATCGCCGGCTTCCTCCTTTTGTGCGTCGCTGGCGGCTTCGTCCTGATCTACATCCAGTCGATCGGACAGGGGATCGCCGGCGGCGTCGCGAGCGGCCTGGGCAATGCCGCGCAAGGCATGGCTCGCCGCTTCGGCATCGAGCTACCTGGCGCCCTAGCACGTGGCGGACTGAAAGCCGGACAGGCTGCCAGACGTGCGGGCGGGGCGCCACGCAACAGGTTTCAAGCGTACGGGGACGCGGCGCGTGGCACCCGCTCTGCGATGCAAGACAAGATTTCGAGACAGGGTGAGCCGACCTGACGGAACCAATTAAGAGAGACACAAGCCCCATGGCCGAGACCAAAGACCTGGATTTGCGCAGCTATTACCAAAGCGGCGACCTATGGGAACGCGAAATCGTCAAGCAGTCGAAACGATCGCGAGCACTTGCCTGGTTCGTCACAACGATTTTTGGCGGGGTCACCCTGCTCGCCTTGCTCACCCTTGTCATGCTCGTTCCCCTCAAGAGTTTCGAGCCCTATATCGTCGTCGTCGACAAGAACACCGGCTATCTCGAGGTCAAGAGCGGCCTCACCAGACCTTCGAACCTGACCGAGAACCAGGCGATCACCCAGGCCAATATCGTTCGCTATATTCGTGCGCGCGAAGGGTATGATCCCTTCGCGATATCGGACAATTTCGCGATTGCAGCGCTTTTGTCGACCGGGAGCGCCGCGCGTGAACTGCAGGAGCTTTTCAGCTCGGCGAACACGCGCAATCCCGCAAAGGTCTATGGCCGCACCACGCGGGTGACGACCGAGATAGCCTCCGTCACCTTTCCAAACAGCTCGACCGGGATCGTCCGGTTCTCGACTGCCAAAGCTTCCGAAACCGATACCGTGACCCGGCACTGGATCGCTGTCGTCCGATTTCGCTACACCGACACGCCGACCACCAACGAATGGCGCTTCGAAAATCCGCTGGGGTTTCAGGTCTATGACTATCGCCGCGATCAGGAAACCGTAACGGGAGGCAATCCGTGACCCGCCGTCAGATCACCATCGTCCCGGTCGTCCTGGCGTTCGCCGTCTGGTTTGCATCCGTCTGCGACGGACTGGCAGCGGCGACGCCGAACGCCGGACGCCTCGACGCCCGTGTAACGAGCATCGTCTATCAGCCGAACAACGTCGTTCGCGTGGCTGCCACCTACGGCATCTCGACCATGATCATCTTCGATGAAGAGGAGACGTTTGAGACAATCGCAGTTGGCGATTCCGAAAGCTGGGACGTGGTACCGACCGAGAAAGGCAACATCCTTTTCGTCAAGCCAAAGGCGAGGAACGTCTCCACCAATCTGAACATCGTCACCACCAGGCGGATCTACTACCTCGAGCTCAACGATTTCGCGCCGCAAGACGCTAGACAGGTGTTCGGCATCCGTTTCGTCTACCCGGATCGGGACCTGAACGCCTCGCTGCGCAAAGAGGCAGAGGCTCGCGCCGGCTATCCGAATATTTCCGGTATCGACAAGACGAACGTCAACCTCGATTACTCGTTTTCGGGCGACACGGGTCTGAAACCCCAGATGGTGTTCGACGATGGCCGCAAAACCTTTTTCAAATTCGGACCAATCGTGCCGGCGATCTTTACCGTCAACGCCGACTTCAGCGAAACGCTACGAAATTTCCGGCGTGAAGGCGAGTATATCGTCGTCGACGGGACGGCTACCCAGTTCACGCTACGTGACGGGGATCAATGGACCTGCATCTTCAACATTCGAAAGCCGGACTTCGGCCAGCCGGATCCCGACGTCATGGGGCCGGCCCCTGCTACCGATGCGACCAGACGGAGAAGGAGCGGCAACTGATGCAGCGGTCCCCGCAACTGCAAGCCATACTGGCGGCAGACGAAGTGAAGGTTCGCGACACGCGGGCCCGCCCCAAACAGCTTGCCGGGCTGGCGACGCTTCTTTTGGGTGGCGCCGCACTCGCCTACATTGTCGCCTTCGCCCAGGATCAGGAGCCGACGGACGTACTGCAGACCGAGGAGGAGTTCTCGACTACGACGTTTAGACCACCGTCCTTCCTTCGCGAAGAGCCAAGCCCCGCGGCGACACCGCCCAGCGAAATCATACAGATCCCGGAGCCCCCGCCGGAAACAGAGCCCGAGACATCGGATACGACCGAGTTCGACGTACCGCCGCCACCCATGGTCGCATCCCCTGAAGAACCCGATGAGCCCGCGCCGGACGTGTTTCCCGAACGCTATCGCTCGCGGCAGGTCGTTGTCGATTCGGCCACTGGTGGGGAGCCAAACGGGTCCGGGGACGCAAACGCCGCGGATGGCGGACCCTCCGTCGCGGGCGAGGACCGCAACAGCAGATATCTGGCAGCAGCAGCCTCCATGGGGGATCGATCCGCTGTCGCCCGCAAGATCGAACGGATCGACGCGATGGTCCCTGAAGGCACGTTGATACCGGGTATCATCGAAACCGCGATCAACAGCGACCTTCCCGGCCAGATCCGCGCAGTCACCTCGCAGGACGTCTACTCCTTCGATGGCCGCAGGATCCTGATCCCGACCGGAACGCGTCTGATCGGCGAGTATCAATCGGACGTGACGCGGGGTCAGAAACGCATCTTCGTCATCTGGACCCGGCTGCTGCGCGACGACGGCGTCACGGTCCGGCTGAACAGCATCGGCACCGACGGTCTGGGCCGCTCCGGCCTGACTGGCCTTGTCGACAACAAATGGCGGGAACGCTTCGGGTCGGCCGTCCTGCTTTCGATCGTCGGCGCAGGATCGTCCTACCTGACAGGCTATGGCAGTGACCGATACAGCAGCGCCGGGAGCGACGACGCCAACGAGGGAGGCTCGAACTCCGACCGCGCCGCCGATCTGGCCCGACAGACCATCGCCCAGACCTTTTCCGACATGGCCAATCAGGTCCTTTCGGAAAATCTGAGGATTCCGCCGACGATCACTGTGCACCAGGGTGAGCGCATTTTCGTCTATGTCCGCCAGGACCTCGACTTCTCCGCCATGTATCAGGACCCTGTCGAGGAAGCTCTCAAGGAGATCAGGCATGAGCGAGGCCTCGATCAGGATCGTGACCGACGATAGAATAAGCGGCAAGGACCCGCACTATTTCTTGCGGCGCGCCCTATCGCCACTGGCGGCCTTTCTCGATGACCCCACGGTCGTCGAAATCTCGGTCAATCGGCCAGGGGAGGTGTTCGTCGAGCGGTTGGGTTCCGATCGCATGGAACTGTACGAGATTCCGGCAATAACCGCGTCCGAGATCGAGCATATCGGCGAGCGCGTCGCGTCCGCCAGCAACCAGTTCATCAGCCGCATCAATCCTCTCTTAAGCACCGCCTTGCCCTCCGGTGAGCGGATTCAGATTGTGTTGCCTCCGGCGGCCCCGGATGGAGGTTCGCTCTCGATCCGCAAACAGGTGATTAGCGATTACACGCTGGCACAGTACAGGGATAGCGGTGCCTTTGATCGCGTGGACGTCGCGATCGATGGATTGAGCGATGTCGAGGCGACGCTCGCCGAATTGCTGAGGGCCAATCGAATCCACGACTTCATCGAAACGGCCGTCAGGGAGCGGATTTCGATACTGATCAGCGGCGGCACCTCCACTGGCAAGACCACATTTCTCAATGCCTGCCTGAAAAGCATAGACCCGCATGAGCGAATCGTCACTTTGGAAGACACGCGCGAACTGTTCCCGCCACATCGCAACAGCGTCCATCTTGTGGCCTCTCGCGGCGATCAGGGCACGGCGCAAGTCTCAATCCAATCGCTGTTGGAAGCATCGCTACGCATGCGGCCGGATCGGCTTTTCGTCGGCGAGGTCCGTGGCACGGAGGCCTTCTCCTTCCTCAGAGCAATCAATACCGGCCATCCCGGCAGCATGTCTACAGTGCACGCAGATACACCCATGGGTGCCTATGAGCAGCTTGCCATGATGATGATGCAAGGCGGCATGACCTCCGGATACTCGAAGCATGATCTCATGTCCTATATCCGCATGGTCATCCCGATCGTCATTCAGCTCCGCCGTGACGGGGGGCGACGTGGCGTCTCGGAAATCCTCTACGCTCGACGCGCACAATGAACAGAAGCATGTTTGTCGTCTATCTTCTGTTATGCAGCCTTTTCGCGGTCGCGGTGTGGATGCTCGCCTACAGCCTTATCCTGCAATTCGTCTGGAACGATGGACGCATCCTGACGATGATGACTACCGTCAACCTACTGGCGCCGATCCTGCAATTTGCGGCCTACCCATCGAACCGGTCACTTCAACTCGTGGCGCTGGCGTCGTTGGTGCCGGCACTGACCGCAGCGGCCGCGACCGCGGCTTTCGCGCTTCGCCGGCCGCAGAGCCCACTCGGCGACGCGGCTTTTCAGGACACAGCCTTAATGAGACGCGGCGGTTGGTTTCGGAAAGACGGGCATGTCTTCGGCAGGATCGGTCGAAGGATCCTGCGTCGGAAGGACGACCGCCATCATCTCGTGATCGGGCCGACCAGGTCCGGCAAGGGCGTCGGCTACGTCATTCCCAATGCTTTGACCTTTCCCGGATCAATGATCGTCACCGACTTGAAGGGAGAAATCTTCGACCTGACCGCGGGCCATCGAAAATCGCAGGGGCACCTGGTTTTTCGGTTCTCGCCAGGTGCCGCCAACACGCATCGATGGAACCCCCTTGATTTCGTTCGGTCGGATCGCGGCAGCAGAACGATCGACATCCAGAACATGGCTGCAATTTTGATCCCGGAGACACTCGGTTCAGACAATTCGGTCTGGCAGGGAACGGCACAGCAGGTCATTGGCGGTGTCATCAGTTATGTGCTTGAGAGCCGGCATTACCGTAACCGACGCACCCTTGGAGAGGTCAATGCCTTCTTCAATGCGGGTATGGACCTCCAGGCAATGATGAAATTGGTGAAGGAGACCGAAAGTGATCTCTCCCGTTTTACGGTCGACAGCTTCAATGCCTATATCTCGCTGAACGAACGCGCCGCCCGCTCGGCCCTTCTCGACATCCAAAAGGCGCTTGCGCCATTTCGCAACGAGCGGATTGTCGCGGCAACTGCCGTCACCGACATGGATGTTGCATCGATGCAGCGCCGACCAGTCACAATCTATCTGGCACCGAATATCACTGACATGACGATCCTGAGGCCGCTGCTGACCCTGTTCGTGCAGCAGGTCATGGATCTCCTGACACGTCAGCACGATCCCAACGCCCTGCAGGTCTACTTCCTGCTCGATGAGTTTCGGCAGCTGAAGAAGATGGACGAAATTCTCAACAAGCTTCCTTACGTCGCAGGCTACAACATCAAGATGGCCTTCATCATTCAGGATCTGAAAAATCTTGATGAGATCTACGGCGAAACAGCTCGCCATTCCCTGCTTGGCAATTGCGGTCTTCAGCTGATCCTCGGCGCCAACGATCAGGCGACAGCCGACTACACCTCGCGCGCACTTGGCAAGCGGACGGTCCGATATCACTCGGAATCCAGGACGCTTGAAATACTGGGCATTCCACGCCGAACCAGGGTCGAACAAATCCGCGAGCGCGACCTGATGATGCCGCAGGAAGTGCGGCAGATGTCGCAGGACAGAGCAATATTGCTGGTCGAAGGCCAACGGCCGATAATCAGCGGGAAGGTCCGGTACCACGCGATGCAGCCGTTTAAGGGTGCCGCCGTTACATCAGCCGGAATTTCGGTGGACATTCCCGAGGTCGAACTTGGCATGCTGCAGGCAGTGCCTGCGACATTACCGAGCTACGCGGCAAGCGAAAAGTCGATCGAGATGGACGCGATGAAGGCCATGACCAGTCTTGCCACTGTAGAGTTGGACGGCATGCCTGAAGCGGTGGCGAAGGCAATCCGTAAAACTTTCTTGGAGACAGCAATCCGGCCTACACTTGAAAACGATGCGGGCGCGACTGAGGCGCGACTGGTGGACAGTGCAAGACATCTCAAATCGAAAGTCACGGCGACTTTGACCTCGGCAGCAGCCTCAAGTCAGCATCGGCTTAGCGTCCAGGACATTCTTGCAAAGACGATACCCGATCCCGGTGAACTTGGTCTGGAATGATCCAAGAGGCTGCATCAAGCCTGCATGAAGCAATATGTTCAGCAGGGCACTGGCAGGTCCTCGCTGAATTACTACCTACGTTGAAAGTGACGGCCTAGGAGCCATGCCTTATGCCTATAGGCTGAGGTGGGGTTGGTCTTGTTCAAGCGCGACGTTGTGAGTGTTGTTTGGACCATTTCCAAGCCGCCACCGGCAGAACCAGTCTGGTTCTCGGCACCGTCTACGCCACTGCTGCGATCTTTCGCATCAGCCGTTCGAAACTGCCAAGAATTGCGATCAATTCCTCGACCGAATGAAACGTTGGACGCGGATAGGCTGGGGAGCGGGTCGGCTCACCGCGGCTCTCGACTATCTCCCTGCTCAAAATGGCAAAGGTCCCTGTCTCCATCGTCTCGCCAGACGAGACACTGAAATGCGTCTCCACAGTCGTCCGCTGTTGGATGATGACGTTGAGCTCCACCCCTTCGGGCAGAGACAGGAGCCTGTAGACCGATCCAGGCCCGCGCAATTTTTCGACGGAAATCTCACCTGAGATCGCTGCAAGCAAGTCTTTGCCCGATGTAGAAATACTAGGAAGAGAGGAACGAACCGGATGGCTGTCGCATAGTGTGTAATAGGATGTGTGGATATCGCAGGCCGCAGCCGCGGCAAGAAATTCCTGTCGATCCATCCAATCCCTCCTGCGGTTTAGCCCATCTTCTATCAACTGCCCGGAACGCTAACTGCAATAGTAGCTCTTGGCCGGCCTGCAAATGCGCTGAAAGCGCACCCCACACCCGTAAGTCTTCCAAACGCATTCGACCTAGCCAAGCCCAAAGGTGCCATCAGATGACCCGGGCGCTTGATACGTTGAAGCAAAGGCAATAACCGGCCCCATGATCGACTGGCGCTGGCGTTATGAGACAGCCAAACACCGAGGACGCTAAGGGCTCCAATCCTCCGCTCGCCTCTGTATTAACTCGGGAATGAATGCGCGCGCATCATCCCGCATCGCTACCCTATCGCTCTATGTCGTCGCGATCCCGCCTTATAGCATCGGCACTGTTCTCGCGCACCTGCCAATCCCTCGTGGCGTTCTGCGCTTTCGATCCGCTTGGAAGTGCGTCACCGCGCTGGCCTTTCTGTGAGGCATCCAGCCCTCTGCCCTGTCGGTCAGTTTGACCAGGGTCACCAGAGCCATCGCTCCGGTCGATCTGACTTTCACTCTTGGTCGACGTTGCACGCGATTGATCTCGTGCCCGCTCAGCGACGACCAACGCCCGTTGAAGCTCGGCATCGAACTCGCCGATCGCCTTGATCATGGTGTTGCCAGCCACTCCCAACTCCGCTGTCCGGGCCAGTTCTCGTTGTAGTCCTGCTTGGAGCGAGCGCTTATCCGCCTGGACGTCATCGGCCTCTAGCCGCTGGATAGCCTCGCGGTACTCCTCGACCTTCAGCATAGCCTCGTTGGCAATTTTGACGGTTTCCGGACCATGGCGCGCAACTGCGGCGCCCCACTGTTCTCTCGCATCGTCTGCGACGTCGGCGCGACCGCTTCGTTGATCTTGCGCGCGCTCGCGCGGTATTTCCGCCCGCTCCATCAATTCACGTCGAACATCGATATGGGCCCTGACCGCGGCAGTTATGTCGGCAAGACTATCTTGTTCGCCTATCGACGCTGTCTTTTGAGCCGCGACCAGCGCTGTTTCGACGCGCTTCTCGTAGGCTTCGAACTCCAATCGTGTCATAGCGCTCATATCATCGATCTCCATGAGACTTCGAAGGGTAACCATTTCAGTCCGGAAATGCGAGCCCATATTCACCCTATCCGGCCACCCTGAAAATGTGAGGCCGCGGTCATAGATCGCTGTTTCCATTTGCTTAGCGCGCGCTTTCGCGAAGTTTCCAACGGCATCAGACCGCGTGTCGCGTCTAAGGTTCTCCCACTCAATCCGAGCAATTTCGGTATAGTCCTTGGCGGATTCCGTGCTGGCGATCGAGCGCGCTTCATGGCTCTTTCTTTCATAGCGCCGCTGAGCAAACTCGCTCGTTCCTTCGAACTGCGTGCGCGCGCTCCGGTCTGTCGGTCGAACCTGTTTTCGCGTGAATGCCGGCGCCGCGGAGAGTTCGCGCCTGTCCGTCATTTCCATCGCAATACCGTTTTCGCGCGCAGATTTAGCCAGGCCCTCGCGCCAGCGCCGAAACGACGCGATGTTCGTTTCAACGCGGGCGCCCGCGTCGGAGCGCATCGCGACGATCGCGTGCAGATGGACGTGCGGTCGCTTGCCCCCGGCACTGCGGTCCTTTGGATCATCGGTGGGATCATGAAGAGCGAACACGTAACGATGGCCGGCAAATTCGGCTGCCAGAAACTGTCTCGCAGCCTCATGGAATTTCTCGGAATCTGTCCCGGCCCTGGCCGACATTACGAGGTGCATCACGTCTCTTGGCCTGCGGCTGTGCAGCTTCTCGCGCCATTCCAGCTGTACCAGATCGCCTGCCTGCTTGGCATCGCCGATCCTACGTCCGAGCTCGTCCTGCACTAACCCCGACGCCGTTTCCACAAGGTGACGAACACGGCTTGTCCCATACCGCACGCCATTCCCATGTCCGACGAAGTGCAGTCCGACTTCCCCGCCACTCGCCTGCAAGGCAGCATCGATCCGCGCCTGAATGATCTTTGCCGCCTTCGAGTCCGCTGTCAGGCGCTCGCCTTTGCTGTCGCGCAAGACCACGACACCATTGATCTGGCTCTGCTCATCCTTGGCGTCGGTCAAGGTGAAAACGAACGGCCGATCGCCGAAGGCCGCGGCCAGGATTTGTCGGGCTTTCGGCGTGTCGACGATCATTCCGGACGCGATGTCAACACGAAACACTCCGATATCGCGGCTCTCCGCTCGGCCGCTCATCACATGAGCCCAGCTTTCCTTCAGCGCCAGTACCTCACCACGGCCGCGCAGTTGCTGTCCGATCTCGTTTTCCAGAGCGACCTCGCCGTCACGGGACACATAACTTGCCAGAGCCCCCAGCCGGGACCCGCCCCCAAAGGAGGCCATCTTTACGACGGCGGGCTGGCTCCCGCGCGCGAGCGCATGGAAGCGTTTCGCCATCGAGCGCTCCGCCCGCTTCCGGCCATAACCGATCCCAGTTTTGACGGCCTTGCCACGTGGATGCATCCTTCCGGGGAGACTACCCGCGTCCGCTGAGGCCCCACCTCCCCGTTTACGCCATTCCTCTTCATCGTCCCGGCGACCTGCACCCATCGATCGCTCGTGGAGGATCGCAGCACGCCGTCGTTCCCAATCCTGCGTGAATGCGCCCAGAAAGAATTCCATCAGCCGATACCGCTATGCCTGCTGGCGCCAAGCGTTCCTAGCTTGCCAAGTTCGATCATCAGCGCCGCGACGACTGGACGGAGCTCTTTGAGATCTTCAGCGATTTCTGGCTCCCGAATGATGCCCCGGTGGACAGAGCGCAACAGACCATTGAGGTTCACACCGACGCGCCGGATTTCTTCACGCAAGCGGTCGAACACGATCCGGTCGCCTTCATTGAGGAACGGCTCGACCCCGGCGCCTTCCATCGACAGCGACCGGATGAAAGCAGAGACCGTGACCCCGGCGGCCTTGGCAGCCTTGCTGACGGCCGCAATCTCACTTGGCGAGAACCGGGCATTGACGACGCACGATCTTGCCTCTCGACGAACACCCATGCCCTTCCATGATAAATCTGCCATGTGCGTCACCGCCTTCTGTGAAACTCGCCGCAGGCGCCATCGACGGCTTGTCCGTCGATCGTCAGCAAATTTGTCTTACAAAATTGCGTATCCTGCCAACCACAAGATAGACCGTTTCAGTCCATATTCGCAAGCCATCCTCTCTCCAGTTCGGAAAATTCGCATCCACTCCACCATCGTAGGCGGCGCACCTATCGATCCGTCACATGACCTCCCGCTAGCCCACCTCCATAGAAGCACACCGCTCCGAAGTATCATATTTATAATCCGATTGGCCATCGTTACATATCGTGCGGGCCATCTGCCGTCACGTGCAGGAGTGCGACACTCCAGCTCGGCACACACCTTTCGCTCGGGCGATCTGCCACACGCCACCAACCGAAATCGAAAGACTGGACACATCGAAAATACAGACTATTATGGTCCATATTCATTGAGCGCGGCGGCATGGTCGCCCACTGAGAGGCAAGGATGACGAGAACCTATGCGGTGGTAAGCAACAAAGGCGGCGCTGGCAAAACCACTCTGGCGACGCTCCTTGGCGGTGAATACGCCTTGAGCGGCCTTCACGTGCTGATGGTCGACGCAGACGCGCGCCAGAACCTGGCAGGCTGGTGGAAGCTTTGCCATGTCAAGAAGAATATCCCGGTCAATATCGAGGTAACCACTGCAGCCACTCAGCGCGCCATCGTTGATGTGCTGAGGAAGTGGCGGAGCAATTTCGATCTGATCATAATCGACGCGCCTGGTGTCGACAGCGTTCTACAAGCAACCATCATACGGTCATCGGACGTCGTGATCTCGCCACTGCAGCCAGGCATCAAGGAGATCGAAGCCGCTGGTCAGACAGTCGCCGAAGTCAACGCAATCAACGATCAGTTCGGCACGTCCATCGTTCACATGAATGTCCGCACCCGCATCACCCTGCCGGGCCGAAACCTGGAAGCCTATCGATACATCCGGCCATTCGTGGCGGGGCTTCGAGATGCGAACTATCGGACGATGTTACTGAATACCGAACTGTTCGAGCGAAACGTCTACCGAGAGATTCAAAATGGGCTCGGCACGCTGCAGATGCAGCACCTGTCGGAGCCTGTCCGCAAGGCGAGATCTGAGGTCAAGGCGCTTGTCGAGGAGATTGAACTTCGCCGCGTCGATGGTGATGTCGGGGTTGCAGCATGACCAAGGGCAATATCGAATTCGCGCAGTTCTCGCTCGCGCCTCGCCGCGTAACGGCTGACCCTGTAGGCACCGTGATCACACATGCGGACGCTCCCACGGCCGGCGTTCGAACGAACTCGGCCGCCGAGCCTGCACAGGCCGGATCGGACGATTTCACGGCGCAGACGAATGAGCCACTTCTTCAACGTTCGCCTGACGATGAGCGTCGTCGGAACTCCGCAAGACGCGCCGGCGAGCGCCAGGATGCGCGACGAAAACTGAAGAACCTCAAACGGGCGAAGGAACGCAGCCTCCGCTTCTACGTCAACGTGCCGCTCGAACAGGAAGCGAAGATGCGGCTGCAGCGTGCCGCTCACGAAAACGAAGTGCACATGACGGTAATCATGCAGGCGGCAATCGATACCTACCTGAAGGACAATGGCTATTGATGGCCGCCTCAAAAGGGCGGCTCGGGGTCTATCGTGCCGTCGATCTCGGCCATCAGGACGATGAGTTCCGCGCGGGCGATTTCGAGCTCGGCTTGGATCTGCCGGCACTCCTCGATCGTGGGTGCGTTTGCAGCTTCAAGGCGAAGTTCTTCGATATGGTCTTCGATTGCTATCGTCATCGTCGTCTCCTTGACGTGTGTGAGAGATGACGGCGGGCGCGCAGGGCGGGGAAAGCCAGGTCAAGGCTCGTGGAACACGACCGGCGGAGCCGGCGCGCGGAGGAACCGATTTTGTTGCAGCAGAGTGGAACGGAGCGGAGGCAAAATTGGCGGGGCCGCGCGGCCTTGAGCTGGCTTTGCCCGTCCGGCACAATCGGCCGATCTGAACAGACAGGTTTACCTCTCGTGTGGCACCCCTTGCCGCCCTTGCCACGAACCCGGCGGGAGTGTGCTCTATGAGGCGCTTCCTGTTCGACGGCGTTGTGTGCAATGAGGGCGAGAAGAACTTCACGGACCATATGACACAAGCGTATCGCAAAAAGGTTCGACCGCTCTGCCTGTGCTGCGAGCCGGCAGTGGCGATGTACATTGCCGATATCGGCGATCAATTGGTGATCAAGCGGATGCCGCTCACCGGCGGCAAACACGATGCGGCCTGCCCTTCCTACGAGCCGCCTTACGAACTGTCCGGCCTTGGCCCCCTGATGGGTGGTGCCATCAAGCTTGATCCCATCGCGGGAACAGCCGCCTTGAAACTCGATTTCTCGCTGTCGAAGCGCGGCGCGATGATTGGGTCAAACGGGACGGCGACACCTGCCGACAGTGTTCGCAGCGAGGCCAAAAAGCTTTCGCTGCGCGCCCTGCTGCATTTTCTGTGGCACGAAAGCGGGATGACGGAATGGACGGCGCACTGGTCTGGCAAGCGTCACTGGTGGCACGTCTATCATCACCTGAGCGAAGCAGCCGGGCTGATGGAAGTTCGCGGAGAAACGCTCGCCGAACGCCTGTTCATCCCGGAGCCGTTTCGCGCAAACGACAAGGAAGCGATCGAGAAGCGTAGGGCGCAGAAATTCGCACGTCTGTTCCATACGCCTCCCGGTCCGAAGAAGCTGATGGTGCTGGTCGCGGAGATCAAGGAGTTTGCCGAAGCACGCAATGGTCGACAGATCGTCATAAAACACATGCCCGGTTTTCGGCTTTTCCTCGAAGACCCGGCCTGGCGATCCCTGCAGCGTCGCTTTGCGACCGAACTCATGTTGTGGCACAGTTCCGAAACGTCACACTTGATGTCGATCATGACGATCGGCGGGACGGCGACCGGTATCGTCACGGTAAACGAGATGGCCGTAATGACGGTCACGGAGCATTGGCTGCCGATCGAGAGCGCCTATGAACAAAAGCTTGTCGAATGCGTGGTGCGGCTGCATATGAAGTCGGTGAAGGGGCTGCGGTTCAATCTTGCCCGTGGTGTTCCTATGGCCAATGTCATCCTGCCTGAGGCACGACCTCTGCCACTGGGTATCTACATCGTCCCGCCGGATGCCACAGACAGTTTCGAGGAAACGATGCGGGAGATGATCGAGGCTCGACCGGATCTTGCATCTTGGATATGGCATGTCGCCGAAGACGACATGCCATATCTGCCGCCGCTGCGGTGACGGCTTTGCTGTTTCTACGGCTCGTTCGCGTCGTCGAGCAGACCATCGTAAACCTCAAGCAGAGCGTTGGTGATTGCCTGTCCGAGCGCATTGCCGGCAGCGCGAACATCATGGTCTTCGCCGTCGCGAGCAGCTCTTGCCAGTTCGAACCCATGTTCGCTGACGATATGCTTGGCGGCCTCGATCGCCCATTGCCCAAAATCGCCGCGATTTTCGATCTTGATTGCGTTTTCCATACCGGGCTCCCTATCACGTCGGCGACGATCTAGCCCTTCCATGATCGAATAGCCAGCGTTTGATTGTACCGTGTTGAAATGCAGATCGGGTCGATAAAACCTGCCTTGGGACCTGCGCCATACTCAATCCGTTGCCAATAAGATCGAGGCGCAGCCGGTATCCGATCAGGCATGTCTCATAGAAGCTTCTGAACCGGCGCTACGTGCCGCATTGAAAGAATTCAGTATCTAGCGACGCAAAACGCGCTGATGGCGGCCGAAACGGCGGCTTGCAGCATTGACTCCAAGACAGAGGGGAAACAAATGCTTGTTCGCCTGACAGAGGAGAACACTGATGGCCGACGAAACTACGATCCAAACGACTGCCACGCCCGACACACCGGCCGCGCCCCGCGTTGAAAAGAAGCCCCGCAAGCCACGTGCACCGAAGGCTGCTGGCGCTGGCATAGCAGATGCAGCGACAGTGGCGGCTGAAAAGCCGACCAAGAAGACCCGTGCTAAGCGCGGCTCCAGGACTGTTCCGGTCAAGGCTGAAAAGACCGCTGAACCGAAGAAGGTCGTCGCGCGCGCTCCTGGCAAAAAGGCTGCAGCTTCCGTTCCTGCAGCGTCGATCGACGATATAGCCGACCTGATCAAGCTCGAGGAGGAGAACAAGCAGTTGCGCAAGGAACTCTCCGACAAGCTTCGCTCCGAAAACGCCGATCTGCGGAAGCGCCTTGGCAAGGCCTGACGTGGGGTCGCCTGCGGCGCCTTGGACAATGGGTCAGGTGCCGCCAATCTTTCGCTCTACGGTGCCGGCACCGAACGGAACCGGCGAGATGATGACTGCGGTAACAGTCCGCCGCAATACTTGAAGGGTTTGACGCGATGAGAACACCATGGAAATTTGTAGCTGATCTGGTGTCGCGTAATCCGAAGGCTGAAAGTCATGACGACACCCCGGCCGTCGCCGCCGACGCCATCGCTCTAGAAGACAAGCCCGGCGCGGAAGGGCCTCGCCCGGTTGGCGAGGCAACCGTGGCTGCTCGCTCCGTTGAGCCGATGGAGGCGCAAGCTGAGGAAGCCTTTCCTGCTATGGATGCTGATAAGGAAGCGGCGCTTATCTTTGATGATACGAAAGGAAGAGCTTCTGGGGATCCAATCGGGGTCGCGGAGCCAGAAGAACTCCCTACCTTATCGAGACCCAAAGGCGCGTCACCTGCCCCTATTGAGCCTGCGCCCCAGGTGGCTGGCGCTAGCGAAACATCGGTGCAGCCATCACCGACACGTCGAAAAAAGAATGGGGCGGACGCGAAGCCTTCGGTGTCCGCCGGCGGGTCTGACGAGGACGCTCCCGCAATTGCTACCGGCCCCAAATCCTTCCTGGACGAGATGGCGGAGCTTGATGCCGATGTCGCCGAACTACGGCGCCAGCTTGCAAAGAAGCTCGCTGAGCAGAATGCGCAATTGCGCAAGATGCTTGCCAGGTTTGGCGCGCGCTAGCCGCGCTGTAAGCGCGATACGGAGATAAGGCTCCGCCAGCGGCGAAGCCTCATGATGTCAATTAGTCCCGGTTTGGGCGGGACCAGATGAGATGGAGGCCATCCTCACCTTCGACCTCGGCAAGCGTTGCGTAGATCGGAGACGGGAAGCTCGGATCGTCGAGCTTGACCGAGAGGTAGTCACGGCCCTGTTCAGAGGTCTTCTGCCAGGCGGCGCCGAATTCGACAGTTCCCGCGTAGACGCGGAACTGCGGGCCCTTTTCCGAAGGATTTTCGACGCGGGTGATGCGGGCCTTGACGTTGAGGGCAAGAGTGCGGATCGAGCCGATGAAGCCATTCCTTTCAGAGGTAAAGGTGCCGATGGTAGCCATGTCAAAGTTCCTTTCGCTGTTTCGAGCCGCTCCAGTGCGGCCTCGATGGTTGTCGACAAGACCGGGGACGATCGGCTCGCACCCAATCGGGCTGAAACGCAGTGGAAGGCGGCAGGGGCCGGATTTCTTGGAGGGAGAGGAGGGCGGCTCGCCGCCCGGGGCACGAAATCCGACCACTGCCGTTGCGGGAGCCGATCGAGGCTAAGCCGCTTTCCGGTCAGACATGCCCCATCGAGCGCGCTTCTGGAGTGGCTTGAGACACGGGGAGAAGAATGTGACAAAGGTGCTTTCGCCAACAGTGGCCAGATGAACCGAAGTCATCGCGTGGCGTCCTCGACTGTTGCTACCGCCGCTTCGGGGTTGCATCCAGCACGATTGCCAACCGGAACAGGGCAGGTTGCAACCCGAACCCTGGGGTATCGTCTCGACACGGTTCGTCACCCAGGAGGACGGGATCACCGGGCCGCCACCGGTTGTGACGCCCACTTTTGATCAAGTCTGCTTCGCCTGATCATTCCGCCCGATGGAGCGGTTCCATGTCCGGCTGCAACGAATGCAGAAACGTCACAGCCCGCTGTGCATGTGCTGCCGCCTGGAAAATGGCCCGCCGATCGCCCGAGAGCACCGACAACCACGTGTTCACGTAGGATGCATGATCCGGCCGCGGTTCCAGTTCCGGCACGATCCCAAGATCGGCGCAAAGAAAGCAACTGCCGAGCTCGGCGATGAGTTCTTCCCTCGCACGGTCCCTCCGATCCTTAGCATAGCGCGAGAGGTCGCGTCCGACGCGGCCTTTCGCCGCTGTCCAATGCACATGCTCATGCGCCGCTACAGCCGCCTCGGATTCCGCATCCCGGAATGCCTTTGACGGCGGGAGCTGGATATGGTCTGTAGCGGGAGAGTAATAGGCCTGATTGCCACCGCGGCGAACATGTGAGCCAGTGTTGCGGAAGAAGCGATCAGCACTTTCGATCCGCTGCACCGGATCGATCACCTCCGTCACCGGCGCGTAATAGCTATCCGGCAACCCGTCGATTTGCTCGATATTGAACACAGAATACGCTTTCAGAAATGGAATGTCTCGATCAACCTCGTTGTCTTTTGCATCCGCTTGCGCCTTGGTGAAGTGGCTCGCGAACACGACCGTCGAGCCGGTTTCGCCCTTCCGCACGGCCGCGCCCAGTTCGAGCGCCTGTCTGAATGTCATCCACATCGACGAGGCGAAGCCGCGCGAAGTCTGCTCCGACCAGAGGAGCAGCACGTTCATGCCTGAATATGGAAGGCCGTTGTGGCGCAACGGCCGCGTTATCGGGCCATTTGTATTGGCAGCGCTCCAGGGCTTCATCCAGGGACGCACGCCGCGTTCGAGATCCTCGACGATCCGGTCAGTGATCCGCGCGTAAATGCCCTTGCGATCCGTTCCTATGTTTCTGCTCATATCTTTTCTCCGTTTCCAGGAGCGCGGTACTCGCGATCCGTCACGGAGGTCCAAAGCTGGGGCCGACAGGATGGCGATGCACCGGAACGGCCGCAACAACGTGGAGGACGGCAGAGCCGTTGCATCGGCATACCGGCTCCGGCAGGACCGCTAAACGGGACGGGTCGCGAGCGGCACGCTCCCCCTCCTCGATTAAGACCGAAACGAAAAAGCCGGCACCGCGTGTGCCGACCTTTAAGCAGAAGAAAAGTGAGGTGCAGGGCCACGGTCCGCCACGATACCATCACTGCGGCCGCACCACCGTAACCAGGACTGTCAGCAGGAAGGTGAAAATGACGAATTCGAACATCAGGTCGCGTATGATGCCGTCACGGAAATTAAGCCAGGCGGCGTTGAAGTAGCTACCGATCGATAGCGCAGCGGCGAAGATGAGCGAGATCGCGATGCAAATGAGCTGGATGGAAACAAGCATTTCGAATTTCTCCGATAACATGGCCCTGGATACAGGCCGTCGCGTTGAAGAGAGGGATGTGGGGCTGACGCCCCGCGGCACCGATCAGCCAAAGGTGGCCATTTGAGCTTCGGCCGCCTTACGGTCGAGCGATGCGCCCGGGTTCTCGACCGGCCGGTCGAAGGGCTTCCAGGCCTCGCCGACAACCTGTTCGTAGGCCGCCACCGCGCCCTCGGCTGCCATGCGCAGCGCGTGGGACTGGACACCCATGTCGGCCGCGAATTCCCGCTTGCGCTGAGCGGCGCTATCGTAGCCGACCGGCCCGTCGAGATCCTCATCGCGGGCATCGTTAGATGCCTTGGCAGTTGCGTCGCGCGCCTCGGTGACGGCCCGTGAGTAGAACTGGCCGGCACCATGAGCTGATCCGACGAAAGCGCCGACGATCCGCTGCAGGTGGATCTGCATCGCCTTGTCGCCGATACCTTCGGTGAGGCTGTCGGCGGTCTCGAGTATCAGCCGCTCGTGGAGGCTACGGATACCATCGCTGTCGACGACTGCCGTGCCAAAGCTTTCGGCGATCCTCAGCGCCTGAATGACGTCGGGGCAGCAGTGGCGGACCATTTCGAGGGTGGTGCCGCGGCGCGATTTCGCCGGTCTGGCGTAAGCGCGATTGGGTGTGGTGGGCTTGGCCATGTCTGTTCCTTCCGTGGCTGCCGAAGCGGTTCCGGCCCGTGCCGGTATGCCCTTCGATGCGGACGACCAGGAACCGGCACAGGGCGGTCGGCTTCACAGGTCCGATCCGACTGAGCAAGCAGGGGAGGATTGCAGGCCAGCAGGACTTGGCCTGCTTGGGACTGCGAGATTCCCCTCGCGCAGAGAGGGTGGGTCGGCCGTTCTACGGCGCGCCAGCGGCCTTGAAACGACCGGCCGCCGGTTCAGGCCGCAGAGACAAGAAGGGCAGTCCCGCACAGGGCCGATATGAGGTCCAATCCGAAAGGGAGTAACATGGCCAAGCCCGCCACACTTGCAGACACGATCGCTGCATGATGGCGAGACGACGCCCAGCCGACACCTTGTTCCGGCTCCCCCTACCCGGCAGCTAGCGCGCCGGTGCGTGATCACGAGGTGCGAGTTCACCGACGGCGTGCTCTTGCGCCGCCGGTCTGCAAGCAGACCTGTCGAGTTCTCCTCACCATTCGAAGGTGAGGCGGTCGACAGGCTCCTGATGATAGAGGCGGCACCAGATAGGCTTCACGTCCGGGTCGGGTCTTTCAGCGTTGTCGGCCACCGTCCGGGGGCGCCGCAATCTGCCGCGTCAGACACTCGCAATGCCGCTCGGCCCTGCGCTAGGTGTCAATGCCTCCGCCCGTGATAGCGACGGCGGATATGGATTATGCCGCTTCCCCTCGACTTCGTCAGCCGACGAAGGAGGAAGGCACATGATACGCAGCGTGATGAGCGAAATCGATGAGCCGAACCGGCCGCGCTCCGCATACCCTTCACTCGGCCCAAGGAAGCGATGCTCGTGTTCGCCTGACCTTCGGTCGCCGCCGACGACTGTTACAACCTCGGTCATGGCGGGCTGCTGCTCAGACAGAATTGCCGACATGACAACGTAGTCCGGCGCAGGACGTCGATCGGAGCGAAGAGATCCTCCACCCACTCGATCCCGTAGACGTGTGCCAGATCGTCGCCGAAGCTTGTCTCGCGGGGATACATGCTATTCTTGGTCAGGGCATTGGCGACCTGCCACTATGGAGCCGCGTCGCCCTTCTTTCGGCTTGTGCGCTTTCCAGACCTCCTTCTCGTCGACCTGGACGGCGGCTACGATCACCCGCAACTGCTATTCCGACGGCCTGTCACCCAGCGCCATCTGTTCGCGCATGCCGGGCAGACATTTGCAAGCAGGCGCAGTTTGCGGATCTGGCGGACAGGAAGGGTTGGAGCGACCGCGATTGCGCCCTCGGTCCAGCCGAGGGCAACGAGCCGTTCAATACCACGCCACTGGTCAACCGGATTGAGGGTTCACGAACGCTGTTCTCGACCATCGAGCGCATCGCACCGTTGTCGTTGGCAGCGTCGGCCACGATGATCTCGTTTTCTTCGAGATCGGCGGCGATGATGTAGCCGTCGCCGCCGCCCGTCGCCGGGGCGCTCCCCGGCAGATGGACGATGCCGACGGTGATTGTGGCCAGTATCAGCGTATCGGCCTGCGGCGACGACTTCGACTGGCGCATCCGGTCGCAGTTCTCCTTCAGCGCGCGCGGGTCAACCTTGATGATCTACACGGGATTTTTCCTTGTCTAGGGGAGACTAGATCGGCGCTTCGCACCCCTTCCCGGCTTTGTTTTTTTCTCGAAGACACGGACCGTGGCCGCCGAGCAGCCGAACTGGAGCCAAGCATCTTTGCCGAGCCGGACAAGCGGGGCTTCAAGTCCTGCGAGGAGCAAGCGGCGGGGATGACGCAGGCGGCGGTTGAGCAATAGCACCGGCAGGAGAACCGATCTCCGACAGGTTCCCTCCTGCCGCTCTCCTTTATATTTTTCACTTAGGGAGCGACCTGCAAGCAGCGGTTTACCTCTTCCACATAAAGTTACCTTTTCCGGGGCGCATGGTGCCGGCTGCTTCAAATTCTTATTCAGGCGTTTCCAATGACCACGACCTTCGATTCCGATATTTTCAACCTCGCGCCGATCGCTATGTGGATCGAGGATTTCAGCGGGGTAAAGGCGTTGTTCGATAATTGGCGCACAGAGGGCGTCACCGATATCAGGGCCTTTCTGCAGCAGGATCGCAGACGCGTCATTGCCTGCTCGACGCGCATCCGCGTGCTTGAGGTCAATGCCAAGACTCTGGAATTGTTCGAGGCTGGTAGCCTCGAACATCTGACCGCCAACATCGGCACCGTCTTCCGCGACGACATGCTGGACACTCATATCAACGAATTGGCGGCGCTGTTTGATGGTGACCGCACGTTTTCCAGCACAACGGTCAATTACGCGATCGGCGGTCGGCGGCTGGATATCCAGCTGCGCGGTGCCGTGCTGCCGGGTTACGAGCAGACGCTTGGTAGACTGTTACTCACCACCGAAGACATTACCGACCGCGAGGATGCCCGCCGCGCCGAAGCTGAACAGCGACAGCAAGCGGAAGGTGTCTTCGAGCACTCGCCCGTATCGCTGTGGATCGAGGATTTCAGCCGCATCCGCGTGCTGATCGAGAATATCCGCGATCGCGGCATTACCGATTTCCGCACCTTCATGGACGTCCATCCGGAATTTGTGCGTCAATGCATGAGCGAGATCCGTGTCATAGACGTCAACCAGGCGACGCTCGACCTGTTCTGCGCCAAAGACAGGTTCGATCTCCTGCAGCGCCTAGGCGACGTCTTCCGCGACGATATGGAGAAACCGTTCCGCGAACAGCTGATGGAACTGTGGAACGGCAATTTGTTTCACCATCGCGAGGTGATCAACTACGCGCTCGACGGCTCCGAGCGACATATTCTGTTACATTTTTCCGTGTTTCCCGGCCACGAGCGAGATTGGTCACGGGTTCAGGTGGCGCTTGCCGACATCACCGCACGCAAGAAGGCGGAAGCCTATCTCGAATATCTCGGCAAGCATGATGTGCTCACCAAGCTTTACAATCGCGCCTTCTATGCCGACGAGATGAATCGGCTGGAGCGCAAGTCGCTGCGCCCGGTCTCGGCGGTGATCATCGATCTCAACGGATTGAAGGAAGCCAATGACCAGCTCGGTCATGATGCCGGCGATGGCCTCTTGCGCCGCTTCGGCGAGATCCTAAACGGCGCGGTGTCTGCGCCAAACCACGCCTGCCGGATCGGCGGCGACGAGTTCGCAGTGCTTCTACCCGGCGCCGACACCAAGGCGGCGGCCACGATTGTCGAGACGATCGTTGAACTCCTGAAGATCAACAATCAGTTCTATTCTACCGCACCGCTCAGCATGTCGTATGGTGTAGCGACGAGCGAGGCCGGGGAGACGATGGAATCTGTCGTCAGGCGTGCCGATGCTCTGATGTACGAGGATAAGAAAGCGCATTACGCAACGTCAGATGTTAGCACTGGCGTGGCGCGAGCCAATGCTCGCACGCGATAGAATGGCGGCAAGCCAAATTTCGAGAAAGCGGCTAGGTTCGCCGCCCCAGAAGAGCCAACCCGTCGGCCATCATACGTTTCAGGATAAGTATTCTGTTGGCCGGTGCGGCGAGAGCCACTTCAGGGATAGCAGCAGACAATAGATTGGTAGCGTTGTCGGTCGACACGGCGATCGGCTCTTCCACCAAAGCCGCGACAACGATGTTCGTGATCGTTGTTTCATCCGATTTCACCGTTACGGTGACCTCTCTGCCGGAGCGGAGCCGGTCGACCCCGATTTCAGCGGCCTCATGCTTATCTTGAGCTTCGACCAGCGATGTCTGCGTCACCAGAAAAAATGGCATGTGTTCCTGCGGTATACTTTGATACAAATCTCAACTGCGAAGCTGTTCCGGTCAAGATGCCGAGCCTCGTTTGCACGCGCTTCCGATGCAAAAAAGGCGCTCGACCCGTAAGGGGAGCGCCTTCTTCTTTATCCCGGGACAACGTCCAACGCCGCGACGATTGCAGCGAACAGGACATCGCCTCATCGGGAAGTGATCCTGAGATCTTGTTGAGGAAGATCAATTTCAAGTCCCAAGCTGAATACGCCGCTGATAGATCTCGCCGCCCATCAGCAATGCCATGGCAAGTCAGCAGAAGCCCTGATTTGGAAATCCGAAACTTCTCGCAGCTGTTCGCGCCTGGCATCCAATCCGGTAGCGGGTGGCGAACTGGAACAGGCCACCAGTCCGCGTCCAATAAGACGCCGGCCTCCGCTGCGATTTCTGCAACCGCCGAAGATATCGCGCTTCTCATTGTCGAAGCCTTCAAGCGCACTTTGGCACGGCCAGCGCGTAGGCGGTACGGCTCGCTTATCCTCTCGGCATTACTCCTCTTATTCTCCTTACTTCCTCTTCTGCAGTACTTCGTTCCAATCGTCTGCCGTGGGTCGCAAGCGCCGCCAATTACAGCTTGTCCTTTCGGCGATCATCCGCAGCCGATCGGCATAGACATCCCCTTGGGAATTGGCATCCGTGGCAGCAACCAGCGTAAGTGCTGGCTGCCTCGCCAGGGTCACAAGAGCAGCATCTGTCGCCGGTGACCAGCCACCGCCGGTGCTGAGATAAAGCGTCTGTTCGCGAGGCCCCTCTAGGGCCGCCAGGCTCATTGCATCGATCACAGCCTCCGTGACACAAAGGCGGGTGGCATCGCTCGGTCCCATACGGAAAAGAGCCTTCGACCCACCGGTTGCGAAACCGCGCCAGTCAGGACCACGCTCTTCCCAACCGACAACGCGGCCGTCGTTGTCGAGATGTGCCCCCCACATGCTGGCAAAGGGGCCTTCTCTAAGTACCCCCTCCCGAATTGCTTGCCGGACTATAGCGATCGGAATCCAGCGCGCCCAGCACAGGTAGCGCCAGGCCCCGGATCCGGGAGAGGGCACGCGACGGCTCCGCCACCGCTCGCCGATCCCTTTGGTTGGCTCTGACCTCGGCGAGGATCTCCATTCCGGCCGTGACGATCGGAAACCGACGAGTGACGCAACCGCCTCCGCCGCAGATGGGAAGGAAATATCGTCGAGGAACATGGCAAGCCCGAAGACGTCACCTTTTTTGTCGCTGAGCGGATCAAACCACCCGCGCCCGGCATGCGTCACGATGACGATGTTGCTGCCTTGTCGGTACTTGACCGCTCGACCGGAGCTTTCTCTGATGTCGATTTCATAGCCGGCCTGCTCCAGCACCGCTTCGCAGGTAACCTTGGCGCGGAGCGCCTCTAATTCTTCTCGCTTCATTTTTCTTCGGCCGCAGCGCGGCCGCCCCTTCTTGCTTTCCGCAAATTGCGGTCACATGTCAGTCCGCCGCGAAGAGCGGAGGGGGCAAGGGCGCGGCGATCAAGGTGCAAAATTGCACCGGCCGCGGCGGAAGCTTCCCTTGCGGCCGACAGGTCGCCAGCGGCTGAGATCGGCCAGTCGCAATGAGATCCCGGGGAGAAAGGTGGTGTTCGATGCTCGATTGCTTAATCACAAGCGGGACAATTTCCGACCAGTAGCTTCTCCAGGGACGAGGGGTGGTGGCGATCACCGTGAAGCCGCAGGCAGAACTGGCGCAGCGCTCTTGCGACGCTCAATGGGTTGATCGACGCAGACCCAGACCTGGCCCAGTACTCCATCCAGAGAAGCGGAATGTCCTTCCATGGAAGTTGCGGGCTGTCGGAACGTGGTTAGAACGACGAGCTCGTGTCGGTATCAAACCTCTAGTTGCCATCTTCTAGCAATCACCTGAGCCGCACAAACCGACGAAATATGTGATAAGATAAAGCACGGTATTGACGTTAGAAAGCACCTTTTTGAGACTTTCCCGACGGTGTTACTAGCTTGATCTCTATATCTTCAAACTTGCCGATAAACCAGCCGTTGTGAGCGCGGCGGCGAGTTCACGCACTTCCGTGCTATCAAGCTCACAAATCGGCGAGCGGGACGCTGCGGTGGGGATACGGCCCAGGAGCTTGAGGCATGTCTTCAGTCGCAACGTAGCGAGATGGCCGGGTGCCCCGTAGACCGCTCGAGCAAGAGCGTAGAGCCTTTCATGGATCTCTCTTCCCTCAGCAAGGTCGCCCCGCAGCATGGCCCGATCAAGCGCCACAATCAGTTCCGGCACGACCGCGGCAAGACTGACGAGGCTGCCGTCGCTACCGATCGCAAAACAGGTAAAGAGATGCTCGTCACCTGACGCCATGACGGCAACATCCGGGCGCAGCTGCCTCGACAGCCTGCGCGTCGCATCATAAGCCGCAGTTTCCCAGCTGCCTTCCTTGATGCCGACGATACTTTCGATTTCCAGAAGTTTTGTCAGAGCGCTTGCCGAGAATGGGGTCTTCCCGGAACCGACCGAGCCCTGGAACAGGAAGAGAGGCAGGCCGGAAGCCGCGGCCACGGCCCGATGATGCTTGACAATTAGCCGCTCATCGGCACCCAGCGCCCAGGAGAATGGTGGGAAAACCATAACGGCATCCGCACCGGCCGCCGCGGCGTCCTCGGCCAACGCTACCGCTATGTCCGTGCGTTCGGAATTGATCCCGGCTACGATCAGGCTCTTGCCGCATGCGGCTTTGGCGGTCCTGACAACCTCGGCGCTTTCAGCACGATCCAACGCAAAATTCTCGCCCGCGTGCCCGTTGATTAGCAGGCCCCTCATGCCATCGGTACCGGCGACGGACGAAAGATGGGCGGCGAGATTGTCGATATCGATCGCACCGCTGCCGGTCATCGGGCATATCGTCGATGCGAAGATACCGGCGAATGCATGGTTTCGGTCTTTTGTCTGCGCCATGGCATGCCTTTCATTTTTCTGTTCTTGCATGTCAGAACCGTTCAGGCGCCGACATATTCGCTGATACCGCGCGCCAGGATCTGGCCGTGACCCCGCTCACCGAGGACCTCTCCGTCGCGGTAGACGAGCTTGCCGCGGACGAAGGTCGCGACCGGCCAGCCTGTGACTTCAAAACCTTCCCACGGTGTGTAATCGGAACCGTGATGCAGGATCTCCTGACGCAGCGTTTCCTTGCGGTTCGGGTCCCAGAGGCAGATATCGGCGTCAAAGCCGATGCCGATCGATCCCTTCTTCGGATAGAGCCCGTACATCCGCGCATGGTTGGTAGCCGAAAGCGCGACAAAGGCCTGCGGCGTGATCCGGGCCTTTGATACACCTTCGGAAAACAGGATAGGCAGACGCGTCTCGACACCCGGAATTCCGTTTGGCACCCAACGAAATGAGGAGCGTGCCTTCGGGTTCAGCTTGCCCTGAGGCGAGTCGTAGCGGAACGGGCAATGGTCAGAAGAGAAGGTCTGGAACACACCCTGGGAGAGGCCTTCCCAGATCGCCTTGTGGCTCTCCGCATCGCGAGGGGGCGGAGAGCATACATACTTGGCGCCTTCCATATCGAGCCCGTCGAGATCCTCGGCGGTTAGCGTGATATATTGCGGGCAGGTCTCGGCATAGACCTTGAGGCCACGCTGCTGTGCCCAGCGCACCTGTTCCATAGCCTCGGCGCCCGAGACATGCACGATCATGATCGGCACATCGACCAGTTGCGCATGGCTGATCGCCCGGTGCGCGGCCTCTCGTTCGACCACTTCTGGACGTGACACGGCATGATAATAAGGCGCAACCTTGCCTTCCTGCTCGAGACGTTCGGCAAGGAAGCGGATCGTGTCGTAGCCCTCGCAATGCACCATGACGAGAGCCTTTTCCCTCCGCGCGACGTCGAAGACGGCAAGCAGTTCGCGATCGTTGAGAACGAGATCGTCGTAGGTCATGAAGACCTTGAAGGACGTGTAACCATCCTTCACCAGCGCGGGTAGTTCCTGGCCAAGTACGGCCGGCGTCGGGTCGGAGATGATCAGGTGGAAGCTTGTGTCGACGAAACACTGGCCGTCGGCCAGTTTGCGATAATCCTCTACCGATTGCCTGAGTGAGTGACCGCGCTTCTGTAGCGCAAAGGACATCACCGTCGAATTGCCGCCTGCCGCGGCAGAAGCCGTCGCGGAGGCAAAATCGTCCGCCATTACAATGCCAGGCCCTGAATCCTGCGCTATATGCACATGGCTGTCGATCCCGCCGGGCATGACCCAGAGGCCGGAAGCATCGACTTCCTGCCGCGCACCGGTGATCTCGTTCGAGATAGCTACGATCCGGCCATCGACGATGCCGACATCGCCCTTGTACATGTCGCTTGCGGTGACGATCGTCCCGCCGCGGATCGCAAGATCCAGTTGGCTCATGACAAACTCCTCTTTGCCGATTTCTCGATGATCAGACCCGCTCGAATGCGATGGACTGTGCACCTTCCCACAGAACCTTGTTGCCGATGGCGGCCAGACGGTCATGGCCCTCGGTAATCGTCAGGAAATGATTGCCGGCAAGCTGGCCCGCCATGCTGGCGAAGTTGACCCGGCCATAGGCGATAAGGATTTCCGTCTCGCTGACGCCACCCGGATAAAGAATGATCTCGCCCGGCGCGGGATAACTCGTCGCGTTCTCATAAGGAACGTCGAATTTCATCTCGCCCAGTGGCATCCAGACCCCCTGCCCGCTCCAGCGAACGTGAATGACCCGTTCGATGAAGGGCAGCCGGGCCAGAAGGCTGGCGCATGTGGCAGGTGCCTTTTCCATTTCCAGCCGCGCCGGAAAAACCTCTCCGGCAATCGTGATCCTCAAGTTGCTCACTTAGCTTTTCCTCCTTCAATCGATTGCCTTGTTCCCACCGCGCACGCCATCGCCGCTTCGGCGAGAAGATTGATCTCGTTGGTCACGACGATCAGGCCTGCACCGAGCGCAACGGCATGGGTTTCCAGCAGTGCCGGCGGCACGCCCATTACGCCGAACACCTTGCTGTTCTCTCGCGCCGCAGCGGCGATGCGGGAAAAACCGGCGATCACATCCGGATGAGTGAGATTGCCGGCACGGCCCAGCGACTGGGCCAGATCCTGTGAGCCGATCAGCACGCCATCCAGACCATCGACGGCCGCGATGTCCCCAACGGCCGCGAGCGCCTCTGCGCTTTCGATCATTGCGAAGATGCGGAAACCGTCTTCGGACGCCGAAATCAGTTCCGTCGCCGGGACTGGCCAGAACGAGGCTGCAGCTATGGGGCTTGGCAGCGAACGGTTCCCTTTGGGAGGGAAACGCAGTTTGTCGACAATGCTCTGCGCCTCAACGAGGCTGTCCACATGCGGTACGATTATCGCGCGGGCACCGCAGTCGGCCGCCCGTGTCAGGTGATCGGACGATGCCTTGGGCACCCGCACATAGACCGGAAAACCTGCCATGCGTCCGGCGACACACAGCGCCGCGGCCTCTCCGAGCGACATGGCGCCGTGCTCCATGTCCGCCACCAGAAAATCGAAGCCGGCATGGCGCGCGACCGGCAGGATCTCGACACTTCTGAACACGCACGCGGCCATGCCGAGTTCAACGCTCATTTTCATTTCCTCATCGAAGTATTGGCAGGCTGAAGCATCTGGGCTCAGTGAATGACCTGGTCGAGGAAGTAACGGGCCCGTTCGGTCTGCGGCGCGGTGAAGAACTGGTCCGGCGGCGCCTGCTCGACGATGCGGCCCTTGTCCATGAACACGACCCGGTCCGCGACCTCGCGGGCAAAGCCCATTTCATGGGTCACGCAGATCATCGTCATACCATCACCGACGAGGCTCTTCATCGTTTCCAGCACTTCCTTGACCATTTCCGGATCAAGCGCTGAGGTCGGTTCGTCGAACAGCATCACCTTCGGCTGCATGCAGAGTGCGCGGGCAATCGCCACGCGTTGCTGCTGGCCACCGGAGAGCTGTGCCGGGAATTTATTTGCCTGATCGCCGATATGGACGCGTTCGAGAAGTGACTTGGCGCGATCCTCAGCTTGCCTGCGAGACAGGCCATGTGCCGACATCGGAGCAAGCACACAGTTTTCCAGAATGGTCATGTGGGGGAAGAGGTTGAAGTTCTGGAAGACCATGCCCGTTTCACGGCGCACGCGGTCGATCGATTTCGCATCGTGCTGCAATTCGATTCCATTGACGAAGATCAGGCCGTCGTCATGCTTTTCGATATGGTTGATGCAGCGGATCAGCGTCGATTTTCCGGAACCGGAGGGGCCGCAGATGACGATGCGCTCGCCCTTCTCAACCTTCAGGTCAACCTCGGTCAACGCGGTGAAATCGCCATACCGCTTGTAGACCGCTTCCATTCGAAGCGCGTAGCGCTCCGTCTCGATCGGGCTCTGATTTGTATCGTTTGTCATTGAAACCTGCCTTTCTGGAGATTAGCGCCGCTTGGCAGGGGTGGATTTGGCATTACGATCGAGGGAACGGCCAAAATGGACTTCGAGGCGCTGTTGTATCAGATCCCAGATCGACACGAGCAGCAGGTAATAGACGGCTGCCGCGGCATAGACTTCTAGAATCTGAAAGTGCTCCTGCATCAGCATATCGCTGCGCCGCATGATTTCCTCGACGGAGATGACCGAAGCGAGTGAGGTCGCCTTGAGCAGCGAATTGACCGAATTGCCAAACGGCGGGATCATCAGCCTAAAGGCCTGCGGCAGCGTCACGCGCCAGAATATCGTTCGCCGGGGAACGCTCAGCGCCCAGGCAGCCTCACGCTGTCCCTGCGGCACCGACATGAAACCGCTGCGGATGATTTCGGCCAGATAGGAAGCTTCGTGCAGGATCAGGCCGATCAGCGCCGAGCCGATGACACCCAGCTTGATGCCGAGCTGTGGCAGGCCGGTATAGATGACCACGAGCTGGATCAAAAGCGGTGTGCCGCGGAAGAACCAGATATAGGTCCGCGCAAAACCGTAGAGCATGAGGTTCTGCGACATCCTCATCAGCGCGATGATCATGCCGAGAAGAAGCCCGCCGGCGACACTCGCTAGGGTCAGCCCGATGGTGACGAGAACGCCGCCCATCAGGAAATGGTTGAAAAGATAATCGACGAAAGCAGCCGGATCGAAATAACGCACGTTCATCTCCTGTTTGGCGTGCGGCGCGGGATCCCGGCGCCTTGAGCGGTACCACCAGGCCTGCGCGCCGGATATCGCTTAGCGATGATCGGGCGCGCAGGGACTGCTTGCAATCAGGCCGGACCGGGACCAGCAATTTCGACCGGCTCATCATCGTTGAGCGGTGTCAGACCGAACTTTGCGAACAAGGCCTTGTAGGAGCCGTCGGCCCGCATTTCTTCTGTCGCCTTGACGATCGCTTCGGCAACCGTCTTGCTGCGGAAGGACATGGCGGTGCGTGCTGCACCGAGACCCGACAAAACTTCCTTGACCCTGTCTTTGCTAACCAGATCGCGTGCGACGCTGTCGACCAACAGCGCGTTATCCGCCTGTCCGGCAAGGAGCGCAGCAACCACGTTGGTCGCGGTCGGGAAGGTGCGCATCTCGACAGCAGTCGCACCCTTGGCAGCGCTGTCGTCGCTAAACTTCTTCAGCCAGTTCATCTGATAGGTGCTGACTTCGACGGCCGAGGTCTTGCCGAGTAGTTCTTCCGGCTTTGAATAGGTCTCCTTGCTGTCGGGTGCGACGACAACGGAAACCGACTGGCGGCCGTTCGGCACGAGATACATCAGCTTCGAGCGTTCTTCGGTCCAGAACATGCCGGTGTTCATGCCGTCGATACGCCCGGCGCTCATGGCCGGGATCATCGCCGGAAAGTCCATGCGGACGAGTTCGATTGGCAGGCACAGGCGCTTGGACAGTTCCGCAGCCATCTCGACGTTGAGACCCTGCAGCTTGCCATCCTTGTCAATGAATTGCTGCGGCGGGTTGGTGGGGTTGATGGAAAGCTGCAGCTTGCCTTTTTCGACCAGGTTCTCGTCGCTGATCACCGGTGCGGTGCAGGCAGCGAAAGCAGCGGCAGGCGAAAATACGAGGGCCGCGACGGCGCTCGCTTTCATAAGGAATTTCATCATGTTGTTCTCTCCGGAGTGGTGAAATTTTGAATTCACGTCTTTTCTTTTTCTTATCCTTGTTCAGCCGCCAAAGCTTTAGAAATGGCGACGGCCTAAGCGCATGACACCCAACGGCTCAGTCGATCGGACGAAGCTGGATCCGGGTGAAATTCCTGACGTAAGGCTCGAAGGGACCAAAACCCTTGACCCTGGAAAACTCGGGCGTCTCGAAGGCCCAGCCGCCGGCCACCTCGTACATGGCGGCATAACGCGGCCCGTCTCCGACCGAAACGAAGCGTTTGGCGGAAAGCCAGCCCGGGCAGGCAAGCAGGTCCGGAAAATGCGTCTCGACATACCATCTGTTGAACGCATCCTCATGTTCCGGGTCGATATCGACACGCACGATATGGGTGAAAGCCTTGTCCTGCATCGCGATCTCCTTAAGCCAGCCGGATGTCGCCGGCCTTGCGGGCGGCTTCGACAGCTGTTGCGATATTGGCGGCAATACTCTCTTCGGTCGGCATCATCGGCGCCCGCGGAGATGCGTTGCGGATGATTCCGAGCGCCTTGAGGCCGGACTTCATGCGGGTGTGCATATCGATCAGCGGCGACGGTCCGTAGATCGCCCGGACGATCGGATAGAGCCGATCGTTGACGGCACGCATGGCGGCAAGATCGCAAGCGGCACTCGCTTGCCAAAGCTCGGCAAACAGATGCGGTGCAAGGCTGCCCAGACCCGATAGGATGCCATCGGCACCAACCGCCATCTGTGGAAGGAACCAGTTATAGTTCGAGGCAAGGATCGACACATGTGGGTTCGCCTTTTTCACGGCGCGCCAGTTCTCGTCGTAGGCCAGCATCGTATCGCTGCCCTCCTTGATGGCGATCACGCCCTTGATCGCTGCAAGTTCGCACAGCGTTTCGGTCGAATAGCCGTAACCGGATGTCAGCGGATACTGGAAGAGTGAGACCGGAATGCCGATCGCCTCGGAAACCGCCCGGACATAGGCGACCGGCGCACGCGATGTCGCCGAGGCTCCGCCGCCAAGGGGGCCCGGCGGGAAGAGGACGGCGCAGTCGGCACCTGCCGCCTCCGCCATCTTCGCTTCAGCAATCGCTTCCACTGTGGACGTGGCGATAACGCCGGCAAGAACCGGCTTGTTCGGGATATGGGTGCGAGTGCGCTCGATCACTTCGCGGCGCTCGGCAACGGTCAGCAGCCCCCCTTCGCCCGCATGGCCGTTGACGAGGGCGGCGGTGACACCGTCCGGCGCGACGCAATAGTCGAGCACACGGGCGTAATCGTCCCAGTCGATTGAGAAATCCTCGCGATACGGGAGAAGTGTTGCGACCGTCAGGCCCTTCAGATCCGGTGTCTTCATCGTCGTACTCATGTCGCTTTCTCAGGCCGCCGGCTTCTTGCGGGGAAATTTCAGTGTCGCCTCGGCCTTGAGTACTTCCAGGCCGTCTTCATTGCGGGCGCTCGCGTGCCAGATGATCGTGCGGTTTTCCTCGCGCTTTTCGGCAATCCAGACTTCGAACGTAATGGTGTCGCCGTAGACGACCGGGCCAGTGAACCAGAAGCGATCCTCGATCGATATGCCGACGACACCGACGAGTTCGCTGGTCAGGATGCTGGTGCAAAGACCGGCGACCATGATGCCCGGTGCCAGCCGTTTGCCGAAGCGGGTAGCGCCGGCATAGACTTCATCGACGTGAACCGGCCCGAAATCTCCCGTGGCCGCGATGTAAAGCGCGCCATCGGCCTCGGTGATCGTCTTGGAGATCGCCACCCTGTCTCCGAAATTCAGGTCATCGAAGGATTTGAAGTCGTACATCCGATTATCCCTTGGCTGTGAAGGGAACGAGGCGGGCGGTCCCTGCGATGATCTCTTCGCCGGTGCCGCTGTTGGTGCAGGTGACCTTGCAGACCACGTCGTCGCCCTCGATTGCGGTGATCTCCGCACTCGCCTGTACGGACTCTCCGACGATGACGGGAGCCAGGAAGGTGAGCGCGAGTGCGCCGATGCGCCGGTCAGGACCACCGAGGCGATTGAGGCAGGTGGTCGCGAGCGCGCTGACGGCAAGCTCGAAGGAAACCATGCCGGCCGCACCGGCCTTGGCAGCCGCACGCGCATCAACATAAAGCGGGCCAAGATTGCCGCTGATGCCGGTAAACATCGCCTGTTCCGCGACCGTCATCGTCTTGCGGAAGGAAAAGGTCGCGCCGACCGTCAGAGTGGATTGCGTCGTCATTGAGAGGTTTTCCTTAGAGATTGAGGCCGTTCTTGATCGCGCTGCGGGCGATCAGCATGCGGTGGATTTCCGACGTGCCGTCATAGATGCGCGTGACGCGGGCATCGCGATACATCCGCTCCAGCGGAACTTCCTTGGTGAAGCCCATGCCGCCAAAAACCTGGATGGCGCGGTCGACGACACGGCCCTGCATTTCGGATGCTGCAACCTTGATCATCGAGACCTTATCGCGCGGCTCCATGCCCTGGTCGATTTCCCAGGCAGCGTTCAGGACCATCATCTTGACGCCAAAGATCTCGATGGCGCTGTCGGCGATCAGCTTCTGCACCATCTGGAAATCGCCGATCGCCTGGCCGAACTGCTTGCGCTCACCGGCATAGGTGCGCATCATTTCGAGCGCACGGCTCGCCATGCCCACGGCACGGGCACCGATATGAGCCAGGCGAATTTCAAGAACGCTTTTCATGATCAGCTTGAAGCCATTGCCGAGTTCGCCGAGCACTGCAGATGCCGGGATGCGGCAATTGTCGAATACCAGTTCGGCATGACCGTAGCCGCGGTGCCCCATCATCGGCTGGTTGCGAGCAACCTTGAAGCCTGCCGTGCCTTTATCAACGAGGAAGAGAGTGATGCCTCCGCGGGCGCGCTTTTCCTTCTCGGTCAGCGCCATGACGATCACGTAGTCGGCTATATCGCCATCGCTGATGAAATGCTTGGTGCCGTTCAGCACCCATTCGTCGCCATCGAGATGCGCCGTCGTGCTGATCGAAGCCGCGTCCGACCCGGCGCCCGGCTCGGTGATCGCCATGGCGCAGATCTTGTCGCCACGGACGGTCGGCAGGAGGTAATTGTCGCGCTGGTCACCTTCGCAGGCGAGAAGCATAGGATAGACCTGGCCGAATACGCGGCGGATCAGCGCGTCGGAGGTCTTGCCGAGTTCTTCCTCGACGAGGCAGTGGTCGACGCAGGAGAGACCACCGCCACCGACATCTTCCGGCATGTTCATCGCATAAAGGCCGAGCTGCTGGGCCTTTGCCTTGACGCGTTTCAGCTCTTCGGGGGGAATACGGGCGTCGTGCTCGGTCGCTTCTTCCAGCGGCTGAACCTCTGTCTCCACGAATTTCCGGACAGTCTCGACCAGCAGCCGGCTGTCATCCGTCAGTGAAAAGTCTATCATCTTGTCTTCCAATTGGCCCGAAGGCGTTATCCCTGATGTGTCCCGGCCGGCTCAGCCTGCCCGATCACACCCATTCCAATCAGCGCGTCCTGCCTTTCAGCCGACATGCCCAGTTCCGTCATTATGTCCCGGCTGTCCGTGCCGGGATAAAGCGGCATGCGCTGCATGGCGGGCGTCTCGCCGTCATAGCGCAGCGGATGGTTGATCAGCGTCGCCGTCTTTCCATTGACGTCGATCTCGCCGAACAGGCCCATATGTTTCGCCTGCGGGTCTTCCAGGAGATCCTCGTAGGACTGGACGCGCTCGAACCAGACGCCATGCGCGTTGAAGAGATTTTCGATCTCGGCAAAGCCGCGTTTCGCAAGAATGCCCGCCATGACTGCGGCATAACGATCACGCTCGGCATAACGGTCGATCGAGCGCAGCGCGCGCAGTTCTTCGCTGTCCAACGCTTCGGCAAGTTTTCCGGCATCATTCATAGAAAGCACGATGCGGGCATCGGTCAGCGTATAAAGGCCATAAGGGGCATCGTGATACCAGCTACCGCAATTGCGGCCACGCTTCAGGCGGCTGGCGCGATCCGGGGCCGCATAATATTTCGTAAGCGCTTCTACCTGCAGGTCGATCGCGGCGGCAAACAGGCTCGATTCGACCCGAGCCCCCTCACCCGTCTGCAGGCGACGCACATAGGCGCCGAGAATGCCCATGGCGAGAAGCGAACCGCCATGCTGGTCGACCACGGCAGCGCCGACGACCGAGGGGCCATCCTCGCCACCGCCGGTGGCTGCAACCAGACCCGACCGTGCCTGCATCAACAGGTCCTGACCCGGCCGCTTGGCGGCAGGCCCGGTAGCACCAAGCCCGGAGGCCGAGGCATAGATAATCGCCGGGTTGATTCCGCGGACCTCCTCATAACCGAGACCGAGCCTGTCGAGCACGCCAGGGCGATAATTTTCCACCAGCACATCGGCGCCGGCGATCAGCTCGTGGGCTAATGCAAGGCCTTCTTCGGACTTTAGGTCGATGGCAATCGAGCGCTTGTTACGATTGACCGCCAGCGAGAAGGCACTGACATCGCTGACCCAGGAATTGCCACCCGACCAGTGGCGCTCGAAAGCGCCCCTGAGCGGTTCGATCTTAATGACATCGGCGCCCATATCGGCAAGATACTGGCTGCAGGCCGGACCCTGCAGATAATGACAGAGGCTGATGACCTTCATGCCGATGTTCATCGCGCCTGCCATCATTTCGCTCCAACGGCGGAGGAAGCAAAAAGCGCATCGATTTCGGCGGTGTCATAGCCGATCTCACCGAGAACTTCGCGGGTCTGGGCGCCGAGCCGCTGCGGCACAAGACGCACCTCCGGCGACTTGCCGTCATAGCGGGCCGGATGCATGACCATCGTCACGTTCTTGCCATAAGCACCCTCGACGGTCTTGAAGGCCTGCATATGCGAAAGCTGGGGATCGGCCTGCAGATCCTCGTAATCCTGAACCGGTGCATGCCAGATCTTGCCGGCCTCAAGCAGAGGCAGCCATTCGGCCGTGGTCTTTTCCTTCAGCTTTTCGGTTACGAGGCGGGTAATCTCCTCACGCCGGGCAAAACTGTCGGCATCGGTGAAGTCCGCCAGAGCGGCAATGCCGAGCACACCGGCGAGCGCCTTCGGCGCCGCCATCGAGACGGCGAGATGCCCGTCTGATGTCGCGTGAATGCCGTAAGGGCCGGGAGAAAACCATGAAGCGATGCCGGCCGGGCCGCGCGAGGTCGGCGATGTCGCCCCGTTCAGCCACGCCGTCAGCGGCTCGACCTGAAGGTCGATCGCAGCCTGATAGAGATTGACCTCGACAAGACGCCCTTCACCGGTCCTGGCCTTGGCAAACAGCGCCGCAAGGATTGCCATCGCATAAAGCGAAGCCGCGTGCTGGTCTACGATGACCGCGCCTACCGGTGTCGGTGCGCCTTCGGCAGTGCCCGTTCTGGCGGCAAGACCTGACATCGCCTGCAGAAGCAGATCCTGACCCGGCCGGTCACGATAGGGCCCGTCGCCGCCGAAACCGGTCGCGACGGCATAGATCAGACCCGGATTGACGGCCTTCAATTGCTCGTAGCCGAGGCCGAGTTTCGCCATCGTGCCGGGCCGGAAATTCTCCATCACCACATCGGACGTCTCGACCAGCTTCTTGACGGCCGCAACACCCTGCGGGTTCTTCAGATCGACGGCGATGCTGCGCTTGTTGCGGCCGGTCGCCAGATGATTGACGCTGTCTCCCTCGACGAAACGGTTTGCAACAGCCCAGTTGCGCTGGAAAGCGCCCTCGATCGGCTCGACCGCAATAACATCCGCACCGAGATCAGCCAGCGTCTGCGCGGCAAGCGGGCCGGCCAGGAAGTGATTGAAGCTGAGGATCTTAACGCCGCTCAAAAGGCTCATCGAGGAATGCCACTTTCCGACTTTGCTGTTTTTTTATTCAGCGCCACAAGGTGCCGCCGAATGAGGCAATGATAGGTCGGCGAATTTGCAAATGGCAATATGCGCTTCAATTATTTTAACCATCAATTTCATATCTTCATTGAATGGTTTTTATTGAATATACTGATTTTTTACGGAGGATCGGTCAGTCATGAATCTACGGCAGTTGGAAATTCTGGCGGCGGTAATCAGAACCCATTCGACGATCGCGGCGGCCCAGGATCTGGGGATGTCGCAGCCTGCGGTCTCCAACGCGATCAAGAGCGCCGAGGCCTCGCTGGGTTTTCTGCTATTCGAGAGAGTGAACAATCGCCTGATCCCGACACCCGAAGCACAGATTCTTCTCGGTGAGGCGGAACCGCTTTTCCTGATGCGCGACACCGTCATGCAGACCGCGGCTTATCTGAAGGCCGGGCGCAAGGGACGTATCCGGATAGCTGCGACTGCCGAACTTTCGGAATCGCTGATGCCGCAAGTCATTTCCCGCTTCCTGGCGAACCATTTAGGCGTCGAAGTCGCGCTGGAAACGCATCGGCTGGATACCGTGCTGAACTACGTGGAGACAGGCGTCTCTGACATCGGCTTTGCGATGGAGCCTTATCCTAGGCCGTCACTTGAACAAACACCGCTCGCCGCCCTTGATATGGTCTGCGCATTTTCCCCGGACAGCGAACTGGGCAAACTGCAATTTGTGACGCCGGTGGACCTCGACGGCACGCCGGTGATAAAGGCCGGCTCGGGCAGCAGGATCAACAAACTTATTGAGGAGGCTTTTCAAAAGAGCCGGATCATCTTCAATCCGACCGTCGATGTCCGGTTCATGAACGTGGCTGGCTATTGCGTCGAGCAGGGTGTTGGCGTGGCCATTATCGATGAATTGACAGCTTCCTGCCGGCAACACGGTACGATGCGGGTTCTCCCTTTCAGGCCGCGCGTACAGATCACCCTTGCAGCGGTAAGCTCAGGATCCCGCCCGCAGCAGCGTCTCGTTAAATCTCTCGTGAAATACGCTCGCGACGAAGTTGCCAAAAGGCTTCGATAGGCCCGCAAAATGGCCTTTTGGCTTCCAAGACGGAGCCGACACACGAGCGAGCAGTCAAGGCTTGATCGGACGTCGGGTAAGCTGCCTGATACGTGTCCATTCCCACTGCCGGGAGCCGGCAGAGACAAACATTCGCTTACCGTCAAAGGGGTATGAACGACAGCCGTAACAATGCCCTCGCCCAGCCATTCATCGACATGGCAGACGGTGCCGCACCGAGGCGAGCCAGCTTGGAATAAGTGAACCGGCTCGACCGACGATTTCCGGAGCGGATCGGAACCGTATTGCCGGCCTAAAGTCAAAGTCGGCATGGCGCCATGCTGAAAGCATCGGCCATGGCGACTTGAGTTGAACGAAATGGCCTGCGGCAGATACGGCGCAGTTCGTTCTCAGCAATCTCTTAGCTACAAAGATATTGCGGTAGACTTCGCGTGATAAACGCCCGGAACATCAACTTGTATGTGCCGACAGCGCACGCGGACATCACGGATTTCGCTGCCGCGAATTTAATATGACTATCTAATTCATGTTTTTATTGCTAGAAGAACGCAGCCTAAGTTTTCGCAAATCCCGGGTCAGTTCAGTCGATTGACGACGTCTCGGAAGACGGCGTGCACGAACAGTATACCAAGCAGCAGGACCGTCTCGACATGAGCCTTGACGCCGACAGCATATTCATGGGCCACCGGGCGGCGCTGATCAGCTACTCCGCCCGGATCCTGGGATCGCGTGACGCCGCAGAAGACGTGGTTCAAGAAGCTTACTTGCGGTTCGCACCCGACTTCCCGGCACCGGATACAGCACGTCAGGGCCTCGCCTACCTTTACCGCATTGTCCGAAATCTCTCACTCGACATGGTCAAGCGACGCAAGATCGAGCAGCGGGCGCAGGCTCAAGACCCGCCTTTCTGGATCATGCCACATCCATCTGAAACCCCTGAGCAGACGGCGATGTTCTGTGACGAGGTGCGTATCGCCCAGCAAATCTTGGCATCGCTCCCCGAGGACACGCAGATCGCGGTCGAGATGCACCGTCACGGCGGCCAGACCCTTGAAGCCGTGGCGAAGCATCTCGGCGTGTCGGTATCCACTGCACATCGACATGTCAGGACCGCGATGGTGAAGATCGCAATCGCTATCGATAGAAAAAATACCTGAAATCATGATTCACGGCAAAAAATCTATCCGCGATAATCGTTTCTACTCCGGGCAGGCAAATTCGGATAAACCGTCTTGAAATCCGAAGTGAGTATGATGACGCGGCGCGACCAGACAAATGAAGAGCGGATTGAGGAGGCGGCGGACTGGTTTTTGCGCCTGAACGAACCCGCGCGCACGTCTGACGATGAGGAAGCCTTCACCCGCTGGATGAATAGGTCTGCCCAAAACCGTGAAGCCTGGGCGAAAGCCTGTCGAAGCTGGGAAATAATGGGCGCAACGGCACCGACCCTCGCACCTTTCAACCTGTCTCCAGCGAAACACGCCAGACGTGGTGCTGCTGCGGTCGGCCATCGGCGGGTCGGCCGGAGAAGGATGCTTACGATTGGGACTACGGTGCTCGCTGCCTGTCTTGTTGCCACGTTCGCAGCGCCCACATTCCTCACGCGCTTCGAGGCAGACTATACAACGGTCACGGCAGAGGTCCGACGGATCACGCTGCAAGACGGATCGACGGTAGACCTTTCGCCTTCCAGCGCGATCTCGATCCACTTCGACACCGGCCGGCGTCAGGTCCGTCTCCTCTCGGGCCAGGCGTTCTTCGATATCCGCCCGGATGCCACGCGTCCGTTCACAGTCAAGACGAGCGAACTGGATGTCACGGTCGTCGGCACAGCTTTCGACGTGAACATCATGCCTGAAATCGAGACGGTGCAATTGGCGCATGGCATCGTCGATCTTTCAATGACCGCCGGCGTGGACAGGCTACGCATGATCGCCGGCGACACAGTCACGCTCGATCGTGACAGCGGCCATCTGTCCCGTGGGACCACTGACGTCGATACAATAGCTTCATGGCGGGACCGCAAGTTGTTCGTCCAGGACGTTCCGATCTCGACCGTCATCGCGGAACTACAGCGCTACCATCCATCCTGGATCACGATGGCGAGTATCGAACTCGGAAAGCGGCGTATCACGGGTCTCTATGATCTGTCCGACCCTGACCGTGCGCTTGAGGCTCTCGTCAGTCCCTATGGCGGCAAGGTTCATCACGTCTCGCGCTATCTGCGGATCCTCACCCTTTTTTAGCAATGACGCCCCGGTAAATTATCGCAAAATTTTCCGCATCACCGTGAAAAAAGCATCAGCGCTGGTCGTCTTTACCCTGAATGCAAGCAGGGGGCTTGCTGTAAAGGTGTAATAGGAGACGGGGCGGCATGGCGCTTCTGCGGAATGGGGAAATACCGAAGAATGAGACGTGCGGACGCGCATTCGCATTGAGGCTCGCAGCATCGGTGGCGATAGCGACGGTCGCGACACCGCATGCGCCTTCAGCAATGGCACAGACCGCGCAACGGAGTTTCAGCATTCCGGCTCAACCGCTCGCATCGGCGCTGAGAGCATTCGGGCGTCAATCGGGTATCCAGGTAACACTCGCGGCCTCGACCTCCCAAGGCGTGACCTCGCGCGCGGTTTCCGGCACACTCTCGACGGAAGCCGCGCTCGCGCAATTGCTTGAGGGTACGGGCATTTCCTACAGTATCTCGAACGGCACGGCCGTGATTGGCCGGCAGGCGGGCTCCGCAACATCGGGCGCCGGCGGAGCAGAAACCACCTCCCTTGCACCTATCGTTATCGAGGCACAGCGGGTTGGGCAGGGCGACATCGGTGAAACGATCATCGGCGCCGAGCAATTAGAGCGGCTCAATCCCGTAAGCATCGCGGACGTGTTTCGCGAGGACGCGGGCGTGCAGGTCGGAAGCTCCCTGCCCATGTCGCAGAAGGTCTATGTTCACGGTGTCGAGGAAACCAATCTCGCCGTCAGTATCGATGGTGCGCGCCAGAACAACAAGGTCTTCCATCACAATGCAACCAACCTGATCGATCCTTCGATCCTGAAAGCCGTCGACGTGGATGCCGGAATCGCACCGGCAGACGCCGGCCCCGGCGCACTTGCCGGTGCGATCAATTACGAAACCAAGGATGCTGCCGATCTTCTGGAAGATGGAAAGTCATTCGGCGGTTTCGTTACATCCACTTATAATTTCAACAGCGATACCTCCGTAACCGGCATTTCGGCCTACGGGCAAAAGGACGGTTTTGATTTCCTCGGCTACTTCACCTTCGGCAAGGGGAATGAGTTCAACAACGGAAACGGAAACAGGATCGCGGGAACCGAGACCAATCTTCTGAGTGGCCTTGGCAAGATCGGCTACGAGTTCGAGAGCGGTGATCGTATCGAGATCAGCCATGACCGGGTCGTTGACGACGCGCCGCGACCTTATCGCGCGAATGCGGGTTTCGTAGTCGTCCCGCGACTGGAACCCGTTATCCGGGACTACACGCTCGATCGACAGAACACCGTTTTCACCTACACGGACGAGACGCCTGAAGGTTGGTGGGATCCAACCGTCAAACTTGCCTATGGTGCGACCGAAGTCACGGTTCCGATTTTCCGCGGTCTTGATCCAATCTATGACGATACGGGCAAGACCTCGACCTTCAACGGCAAGTTCGAAAACAAATTCTCCTTCGACATCGGCAACGTGGTCGCCGGCATTGATTTTTATAACGACAGGGCAACGCTTGATGACCCCTTCGAGCCCGGCACTGAGAAGGCGCAGAATGTCGGACTATATGCCCAGGCTCGTCTTGAACCGTGGGACCGAACCCGCTTATCCTTCGGTGGACGCGCCGACCACCAATGGTTCACCGGTATCGATAATAGCGACTTCACCAATTCCGGCATCAGCGCGAATATTTCCGGCGAGTACGATCTCACTGACATTTTCACTGCCAAGGCAGGTTTCTCCCGCGTCTGGGCAGGTGTGCCTCTGACCGAGAACTTCATCATAAATCCCGCATGGGACTACGGCGACGATGGCCCGCGACCAGTAACCGCCAAGAATTACATGATCGGATTGGAGGCCGAATATGAGGGCTTCACTGCCGAGGCCAGCCTGTTCAGAACGGACATCTCCAATGCCCGCGTGCCGCTTTACAATCTGGCTGCCGGCGGTGCGTTACGCAATCGTGACCTTAAGTCCAAGGGCTTCGAGATCGGCGCGGGTTATGAGTGGACGAGCGGTTATGTGAAGGTCAAATACGTGCACATCGATGTGGACGTCGACGGCCTTCCCGCAAGCTCGGACAGCGGCAACTATCTGGCCTCTCCGGTCGGCGATATCATTACGATTACTGCTGCCCATATATTCGAAGACTGGAACCTGACGATCGGCGGCGACATCGAGATCGCACCGGAATACGATCACGTCGCGGCAAATGACGAAGGTGAGAAGATCCCCTATGCTGCCTACGAAGTCGTCAACATGTTCGCCGAATGGAAGCCGGAGCAGTTGAACCACTTCACCTTCCGGGCCGAGGTAAGGAACCTGTTCGACAAGACCTATTCGGATCGTGCAACATACGGTCAGGAATTCGGCAATGTCACGCCACTCTATGAGCCGGGACGCAGTTTCCTGATCACGGCGAAGGCGACGTTCTAGGCGTAAACGCTGGCGCCTACGGGTGGTACCCTTCAGCGCCAGCCAGGAGGTGGTACGTGATGGAAACCCTGGCAATCCTGAAAACCGAGCACGCGGCAAAATATCTGACGCAGCTCTGCAGGCATTTTGCCCACAAGATCGACGTTACCTGTGAAGGTGACCGCGGTGAATGCCGCTTTTCCTGCGGCACCGCAGTTATCGAAGCGAGGGACGACAGGCTGCAGATAACGGCCACCTCCCCTGACGAAATGCAGTTGATCGAGACCAAGGCAGTCGTGGAGCGGCATCTCGTCCGCTTCGCCTTTAGGGAGGCGATCGGTCCCTTGCAATGGAAATTGCTGAGCGCGAATACCGACGAATAGGGCAATGTTAGTCATACACCGACATCTGTATCGGGGAAGCAAACGCAATGCCGGGGACCTTGGCTGGCTGTTTCCAAACTCCAGCAGTCGGCCTTTCGGACAGAACCTTTGTCAGATGCTGGCGATGAATGGCACAGTGATCCCTTCACGCACGGGTATCCGTTAAGTTGTCAGGATCAATCAGGGCTTGATTGCCAGGCCCTTGTCGTCGAAACGGTGCAGTCTTGTTTCATCCGGCGTCAGGTAGACTGTATCGCCGTGCTTTGCGCCGAACTCGCCGCCGGCACGCGCCGTCATCTGGCCGATGCCATCGACGTCGAGATGCAGGAAGGTGTCGGCGCCCAGATGTTCGGCAACCGAGACGGTGCCCTTCCAGGTACCGCTCTCCTTCGACAGCGTCATGTGCTCGGGGCGGATACCGGCGGTGACGGCACCCTTCGCCTTGGCATAGTCGCCGGTGATCATGTTCATCCGCGGCGAGCCGATGAAGCCCGCCACGAACAGGTTGCGCGGCGTGTTGTAGAGGTCCATCGGCGAACCGACCTGCTCGATATTGCCGCGGTTGAGAACGACGATCTTGTCGGCCATGGTCATGGCTTCGATCTGGTCGTGGGTGACGTAGATCATCGTCGTCTTCAGCTGGTTGTGCAGATCGCTGATTTCCAGACGCATCGTCCCGCGCAGCGCCGCATCGAGGTTGGACAGCGGCTCGTCGAAAAGGAAGGCCGACGGTTCGCGCACGATCGCCCGGCCGATCGCCACGCGCTGACGCTGGCCGCCGGAAAGCTGCGACGGACGGCGCTCCAGATAGTCGGTGAGGTTCAGAACCTTGGCGGCATCCTCGACTTTTTTGTCGATCTTCGCCTGATCCATCTTCGCCATCTTCAGCGGGAAGGCGATGTTCTTCCTGACCGTCATATGCGGATAGAGCGCGTAGGACTGGAACACCATGGCAAGCCCGCGGGCGGCCGGGGCCGCTTCCGTCACATCCTTGCCGTCGATGGTGATCGTGCCGCCGGTGACGTCTTCCAGGCCGGCGATCAGGCGCAAGAGCGTCGACTTGCCGCTACCCGACGGGCCGACGAAGACGACGAACTCGCCATCCTTGATTTCCAGATCGACCGACGGGATGACCTTGGCTTCGCCGAAATGTTTCTGAACGCCTTTGAGAGTAATGCTTCCCATGAGAGGTATTCCTTACTTAACCGCGCCAAACGTGAGGCCGCGAACGAGTTGCTTCTGGCTGAACCAGCCGAGGATGAGGATGGGTGCGATCGCCATGGTCGAGGCGGCCGAAAGCTTTGCCCAGAACAGGCCCTGCGGTGACGAGAACGAGGCGATGAAGGCCGTCAGCGGCGCCGCATTGGTCGTCGTCAGCTGGATCGTCCAGAACGCTTCGTTCCAGGCAAGGATGATGTTCAGGAGCAGCGTCGAGGCGATGCCCGGCACGGCCATCGGCGTCAGCACGTAGACGATCTCTTTCCACAGGCTCGCACCGTCCATCCTGGCGGCTTCCAGGATCTCGCCGGGAATTTCGCGGAAGTAGGTGTAGAGCATCCACACCACGATCGGCAGGTTGATCAGCGTCAGCATGACGGTGAGGCCGATGCGGCTGTCGAGCAGGCCGAAATTGCGGAACAGGATGAAGATCGGCAGCAGCACCGCGACCGCCGGCATCATCTTGGTCGACAGCATCCACATCAGGATGTCCTTCGTCCGCTTGGTCGGCGAGAACGCCATCGCCCACGCGGCCGGGATCGCGATGATCAGCGCCAGGATGGTGGAGCCGACCGACAGGATGACCGAGTTCATGAACGGCTTGAAGTAATCACGCTGCGTCTGCACCGTGACATAGTTCTCGAACGTGCCGGACGGGATGAGCGAGAAGCCGGCAATGGCTTCCTGTTCCGTCTTCAGGCTGGTGACGAATGCGTAGAGGATCGGAAAGAAGATGACGAGTGCCACGACCCATGCGGCGATGGTCCAGCCGATCTTGGCTCCGGTTGTTACTTTGCGTGCCATGATCTTCTCCCCTACTTGTCCAGGTTCTTGCCGACGGCGCGCATCAGGAAGATGGCGACGATATTGGCGAGAACGACCGCGATGATACCACCTGCCGCACCGCCGCCGACGTCATAGCCTAGACGTGCAGTACGATAGATGAGGAAGGTGAGGTTGGTCGAAGCGTAGCCCGGTCCGCCATTGGTGGTGACGAGGATTTCCGCATAGATGCCGAGCAGGAAGATCGTCTGGATCAGGATGACGACGGTAACGGCGCGTGAAAGATGCGGCACCGTCAGGTAGATGAAGCGGTTGAAGAAGTTCGCGCCGTCCATCTCCGCTGCTTCCCTCTGCTCGCTGTCGAGCGACTGGAGCGCGGTGAGCAGGATCAGCGTCGCGAATGGCAGCCACTGCCAGGCGACGATGATGATCACGGAAAACAACGGGTACTGCGCAAACCAGTCCACCGGCTGTGCGCCAAAAAACTTGGCGATGTCGGCAAACACGCCGTAGCCCGGATGCATGATCATGTTCTTCCAGATCAATGCGGCCACCGGCGGCATGACGAAGAACGGCGAGATGACGAGGATGCGCACGATGCCCTGGCCGAAGATCGGCTGGTCGAGCAGCAGAGCGATCGCGGTTCCGCCGATGACGGTGATGGCGAGCACGCCGAGCACCAGAACCAGCGTGTTCCAGATCGACTGGAAGAAGGCGGGGTCGGTGTAGAAATACTGGTAATTGAAGAAGCCGGCGAACGAGACATTCATCGGCGTCAGGAGATTGTAGTTCTGGAACGAATAGTACAGCGTCATTGCGAGCGGCACGATCATCCAGATCAGAAGAACGATGACGGAGGGCGCCATCATCAGGCGTGCCAACGTCTTGGTATTCTGCGTTGCCATACACTCCCCCAAAGAAGACGGAGATCTCTGCACATGAGCAGAGATCGAAACATTTGTGCGGTTGCGGTAAGGTTCAGGCGGCTTTCGGCCGAGCCGCACGATCATAGGTGCCCAGCACTCCATCGACGGCGGCGATGAGAATCTGCTCCATCCCGGAATCATCAGTCAGTGCGTGCTGTGGCAGATACTGGCGCAGAAGAGGCTCGGGGATACGCCTGCCGTTGAGGGCCTTGGACAATGCGTCCACGGCTGCACTGGCCTCAGGCCTGTTCCAATAATAGCGGATACGGTCGCTGTAGCTGTAGTGTCGCTGGAGGCGAAGCGATGGGTCGTCGCCATGATAGTGGCCCTGCCAGTCGCCCGGATGCTCGGCCATGAGCTTCTCCATCGTCATCGCCAGCGGTCGATTTCCATAGGACGGCTCCAGCTCCGAAGCGATCATGTCGAGCGCGTAGAGTGCCTCGCGGTAGGCAAACGTCAGACCGGGGCCGACCTTCAGGATCGCGAACCCATTTTTCACCAGGGAGGCGAGCGCCTCCTCGGGCTGGTAGTCCGTCGAGTGCGCCTCGAAGACAAGCCGATCATCGTCGCGCAGGACCGCGGCCAGGGTCTGTGCTCTCGGTGGATCGTAGACAATGACGTTCTCGCTGCCGAATTCGACGCCGGGCTGAACGACGAACGCAAGGACACGATTGAACGCGTCGGCAAGTCCCGCCGCTTCGAAGATTTCGCGGTGTATCGCAATCGTGGCCCGGGCGGCATCCGGCGACGTGGGCTCCACTGTGTCAAGCACGTGGTCGGCACCACCGGGTACCGGGACTTCGGTCCCGAGGACATAGACGGGCATCGGAAGGCCTGCCGTCTTCGCAGCCTCCTCCGCGACAGCGCAAAGAGCAGCAGCGCGCCCGGCAATTGTCCGGTCGTCGAGCGCGATCGGTTCGCCTGCGCATCCCATCGAAGTATCGATGTGGAGCTTGCTGAATCCTGCCAAAACATAGGCTCGCACCATGTCGCGCGCCTTGCCCAGCGCCTCCTCGGCCGGCTCCTTGCGCCATGGATTCGGACCGAGGTGATCGCCACCGAAAATCACCAGATCCCGGCGCAGCCCCTCCTCGTCCGCAATCTTCCCGACGAGATCCACGAAGTCGGCCGGTGTCATCCCGGTATAGCCACCGAGATGGTTCACCTGGTTACAGGTGGCCTCGATCAGGACATGCCTTTCGGTGATACGGGCACGGCGTACAGCCGCACGCAACACGACCGGATGGGCCGAGCACACCGACGTTATCCCGAATGGCGTACCTTCGACGCGAGCTGATGCCAGTTTCAGAAGATGCTTGCTCATGTCAGTTGTCCGATCGGTTGGCTTGGATGAATTGATCGAGTTCCGCGAAGCTTGAGACGCCTTCCATCGGCCCCCGGCGCGTGACCGTCCGTGCTCCGGCGGCGTTGGCGTAGCGGAGCGCATCTTCGGGAGTTCTCCCCTGGCGGCGGCAGGTGACGTAGGTCGCGCCGAAACAGTCGCCGGCTCCGGTCGGATCGACCTCTTCGACGATGAAAGCCGGGCAGTCCAAACTCTGCCCCGACACGAAACAGGATGAACCCTGTGCACCGCGCTTGAGAACGATCTCCGAGACGCCGGATGAAAGGAGCGCGCCGACTGCTTCCGCCTCGTCGTCGGCACCTGCGGCAATCGCGAGCTCCTCACCCGACGGGAGAAGGAGATCGGTGACCGCAAGGATCTGGTCCAGCCGCCTACGGGCATCGCCCTGTCCGGAGAGCAGTTCCTTGCGGATGTTGGGATCGAAGGACACCGAGCCGCCGCGCGACTTCACGACCGCGACCGCCTCCATCAGTATTTCCGCGATCCCCGGAATGGCGAAGGCCGATCCCATGACATGTACGTGCCCTGCCCGTGCGATCAGCCTCCTGGCATTGTCGGTCATGCGGATCATGCCTGACGCAGACTTGGCGATATTGAAGACGAAGTCCCGGGCACCGTCCTGGCGGTAGCGCACAAATGCGCTTCCGGTGGGCATGTCGGGCAGGATCTCGATGGCAGTAACATCCGCTCCGTCCCTCTCAAGGCGATCGATGTTGAGGCGACCGAAGTCGTCCTCTCCGACGGCTGAAATGATCCCGGCGGGGCTTCCAAGCCTTGCAACCTGATCGATGAAGATAGCGGGAGCGCCGCTCGGGAACGGGCCGATCAGCGGCTGCGGCTCCATGAAGCCGGCCCCGATGGAAGTCGACATGATCTCCACCAGTATCTCGCCTGCGGTGATCGTGGGCCCAAGCGCCTCCGGGGCCAGAGGGGATGCTATTTTCATGGTTCCTCCCAGATGCTCGCCGTCCGTGGGCAATGCCCCAAAACTGATGCAGCAATAGAATCGAGCCGATCATCAGTCAACATAATTTAACACGCGTAAACTTTTGCAGCGCAATAGAAAGAGAGTGGAGACCGAATAAACAGCAAGTGAAATCAGCGCCTTGAATATTGCTGCACGAGCGACATTGCCTATTTTCGGCGCATAATGAATTTTCTGCAGGCAATTTTCGCATTTCGTCCGACTTGACAAAGAACCCCTTCGACGAAATAAAAGTTTACATGCGTAAGCTTTACGCACCAACACTCGCAATGGAGGAGATTGTCATGAGTGTGAAGGCCAGCATTCTTTTGTCGTCAGTCGTCGGATTCGGCCTTATCGCCGGCATGGCGCAAGCCGAGGAAATCACCGTCGCTACCGTTAACAACGGCGACATGATCATCATGCAGAAGCTCTCCACCAAATGGGAGCAGGAAACGGGGAATAAGATCAACTGGGTCGTCCTTGAGGAGAACGTCCTGCGCGAGCGCGTCACGACCGACATCGCGACGGGCAGCGGCCAGTTCGACATCATGACAATCGGCGGATACGAGGCTCCGATCTGGGGCAAGTCCGGATGGCTGTCCGCAGTTGATGATCTGGGCGACGATTACGACTACGACGACCTTCTCGATCCTATCAAGAAGGGCCTCACCGTCGATGGCAAGCTCTATGCGGTGCCCTTCTATACCGAGAGCTCGTTCACGCTATACCGCAAGGACCTGTTCGAAGCTGCCGGCATCAAGATGCCTGAGCAGCCGACATACGAGCAGATCAAGGAATATGCTGCCAAGCTCACCGACAAGTCCAAGGGACAAAGCGGCATCTGCTTGCGCGGCAAGCCGGGCTGGGGCGAGAACATGGCTTTCTTCGGCACGATGGTGAACACCTATGGTGGCCGCTGGTTCGACATGGACTGGAAGCCGCAGCTCAATACAGAACCGTGGAAGAAGGCGACCACCGATTACGTGGAACTGCTGAGCAAATACGGCCCGCAGGGTGCCACCGCCAACGGCTTCAACGAGAACCAGACACTCTTCGCCTCCGGACGTTGCGCGATGTGGATCGACGCCACCTCGGCGGCAGGCCGCGTGTACGATCCCAAGCAGAGCCAGGTCGCGGACAAGGTGGCATTCACACGTTCCCCGGTCGCGGTCACGCCTGCTGGTTCAAGCTGGTCGTGGTCGTGGAACCTCGCCATCCCTGCAACCACCAAGAAGGGTGAAACTGCGCGGTCGTTCCTGAAGTGGGCGACCTCGAAGGACTACGTGAAGCTGGTCGGCGAATCCGAAGGTTGGGTTGCCGTTCCTCCGGGAACCCGCAAGTCGACCTACGCCCTGCCTGAATACCAGAAGGCAGCCCCGTTCGCGGCAACCGTTCTCGAGGCGATCATGTCTGCAGACCCGTCGAAGCCCACCAAGGATCCGGTGCCTTACACCGGCGTCCAGTTCGTCGCCATTCCTGAGTTCCAGGCGATCGGCACGTTTGTCGGTCAGCAGATCAGCGCAGCACTTGCCGGACAGCAGTCCGTTGATGCCACGCTGGAGGCAGCCCAGAGCCAGGTGACCCGCGACATGACGCGCGCAGGCTACATCAAGTAAGACGTCAGCCTGCCTTCGTGGCAGGTCCTCCCGAGGGGAGCCCGGCGGCAAGCCGCCGGGCTCTGACCCGGGCTTCTGAGTTCGTAACCGTGAACAGCCGGGTTCCCATGAGTGGATCGGCGTGTCGGAGATCAAAGACATGAGACTGAAAGACAAGGTCGCCCTCATCACTGGCGGCGCGAGAGGCATCGGGCTTGGCTTCGCCGAAGCATTCGCAGCCGAAGGCGCGAAAATCGTCATCGCCGACATCAATATCGAACGCGCGACGGAAGCTGCCTCCGGCATCGGCCCAGCCGCCAAGGCGGTCAAGCTCGACGTGACTGATGTCGCCGATATCGACCGCGTTGTGAAGGCGATCGACGAGGAGTTCGGTGGCATCGACATCCTGGTCAACAATGCCGCGATCTTCGACATGGCTCCGATCAACGGCATCACCGAGGAAAGCTACCAGAAGGTCATGGACGTGAACCTCAAGGGACCGCTCTTCGTCATGCGTGCGGTCTCCAATGTCATGATCGACCGTAAGCGTGGCGGCAAAATCATCAACATGGCAAGCCAGGCCGGGCGCCGCGGCGAAGCTCTGGTTACCCTCTATTGTGCATCGAAGGCAGCAATCATATCCGCCACCCAGTCGGCAGCGCTTGCCCTCGTCAAGCACGGCATCAACGTCAACGCGATTGCGCCGGGCGTGGTGGATGGCGAACACTGGGATGTCGTCGACGCCAAGTTTGCGGAATGGGAAGGCCTGAAGCCGGGCGAGAAGAAGGCTCAGGTCGCCAAGTCAGTGCCCATCGGTCGCTTCGCCACGCCGGACGACATCAAGGGACTGGCTCTTTTCCTCGCCTCCTCCGACAGCGACTACATTCTCGCCCAGACGTACAACGTCGACGGCGGAAACTGGATGAACTGACACGGGAGCGCCGGAACAATGAAGGCCATTCAATTCCTGGACAAGGGCGAAGCGGCCCTAGTCGACCTCCCTGCCCGCGAAACTGTTCCAGAAGGACATGCGCTGATACGGGTGCGGGCCTCTGGCCTTTGCCACACGGATATCGACGTCCTCCACGCGCGGTATGGTCCGGGCGGTTTCCCGGTGATCCCTGGACATGAATATGCCGGCGAGATCGTCGCGCTCGGATCAGGCACGTCGGGCTTCGACGTCGGAGCCCGTGTCGTGGTCGACCCCAATCTTCCGTGCGGTGTCTGCGCCTCCTGCCACAAGGGCCTAAGCAATCTCTGCTCGGATCTGAAGGCCTACGGCGTGACCCATGATGGCGGGTTCGGAGAATACAGCGTCGTCCGATGCGATCAGATCCACGACATCGGCGACCTGCCGTTCGAAGTCGCGGCCCTTGCTGAACCTCTCGCCTGCGCCCTTAACGGTTTGGGAGCCGCGGGCGTCGGACCTGGTGAACGGCCACCTGAGCAAGCAGTCATCTTCGGCGCCGGCCCCATCGGTCTTCTGCTGGGTCTGTCACTCAGGGCTCGGGGTGTGGGAAGCGTCACCATGGCCGATGTCAACGAGAGCAGGCTTGCGTTCGCATCCTCGCTTGGTCTCGGCGCCGCCGTCTCCGGTTCGGATACCCTATCATCGCAGCGGCATGGCTTCGATTTCGTCGCCGACGCAACCGGAGTTCCGGCTGTTGTCGAGAGCATGATCGATTTGGTGGCCGACGGTGGAACAGCCCTTCTGTTCGGGGTCTGCCCGCCCTCGGCCACCGTCGCGGTCCACCCATTCGAGGTCTTCCGGCGGCAATTGAAGATTGTCGGCTCGCATTCCCTGAACCGAAACATTCCGGAGGCGCTAGAAATCCTCAACGCCGATGATGGCAGCATCGCTCGGCTCGTAAGCCACAAGCTGCCCCTCGAAGAGATGTTGCCGTTCTTCCTGGCCAAGCCGTCCGATCCTGCGACCATGAAGGTGCAATTCGTATCAGTGTGAGGCCCTTTTCGCTGCTGGCCGTTGCGACGGGACACCGGGCTTCCATCGTGGCCGCCCGATGTTAAAAGAAGCGGGCCTACCTACCACGGAGCGTGACGTGCCAAGACCGATCAAGACGATGGAAGACTTCTCCGAGTTCGTTGGGCTCTCGCGCCCCACGGTTTCGAAGTACTTCAACGATCCTTCGTCGGTCCGCAAGAAGACGCGCGAAACGATCGAGGAGGCTTTGAAGAAATCCGGTTTCAAGCCGAACATGTTCGCGGTCAACCTGAACCGCCGCCGGAGCAACATCATCGGGATCGTCGTGCCGAGCACGCTGGACCCGTTCTTCATGGCGCTCACGCGACGCATAGAGATCATCGCCAGCGAGGCGGGCTTTCTGGCCTTGCTTCTGTCTTCGGATGGTCGCGCCGACATCGAGGACGAGGCCGTGAAGACGTTCCGATCGATGAACGTCGCGGGGGCCATCGTGGCCCCGGTCTTCAGACGCGGCGGCAGCTCATCCCTCGACCATCTCGGCAAGAACATCCCGACCGTCTACGTCGACACTCCACCCGACACCGGAGCCGCCTATGTCGGCACCGACAACCGTCAGAGTTTCGGTCTCATCGTCGACTATCTCTGCCGGTCCGGCGAGCCGCCCTGCTTTTTCGGCATGCCTGAAGTGAACACGAATGCGATCGAGCGGCGCAACGCGTATAACGAGGCCATGACGGCGAGGCACTTGGCTCCGCAAATCCTCACGCTTTCCGATGCCGCGACATGGGACTTCGAGCGGTTTGCATTCGAGGAGGCGATGCGGCTTTTCGAGAACGTTGCCCGCCTCCCCACTAGGACGATCGTCTGTGCCAACGATCGTCTCGCCTTCGGAGTCATCGCCGCCGCCTGGCAGAAGGGTTTGAAGGTCGGCCACGGGCCGGATTGCGATATTCGAATTGCCGGCCACGACGACCATCCGCTGTCCCAATATGCGTGTCCTCCGCTGACGACCGTGAAACAGAACTACAACGACATCGGAAGGCTCGCCATCGGACTGCTGTTCAAGATGCTGGGCGAGAAGGTCGAGGACAGTGAAATCCAGAATGGTCGGGATCAGATCCTGCTCAAATCGGAACTCATGCTCAGAGCGTCGGCCTGACCAGCCATCGAGGAAACCGCGATGTCATCTTGAGAGATGAGCCGTACGATCTTGAATGGATCTGAGTTGCGCATCCGCGCCGCGCCCAAAGGAGATAGCGCGTACCGGGTACTAACGCTTCTCCGCGCTGAGAAACCGGGCGATCAGTTCACCTGAATTCTTCAATCCGGCCGCTTTCAGCAGGCGTGCGCGGTGGGACTCGATGGTACGCTTCGACAGGCCGAGTTCCTGAGCAATGACCTCGCTTGTCTTGCCCTGCGCCACCAAAGCAACGATCTGCGCCTGACGTTGCGTCAATGCCAGCCATTCACGGGCGACGGGACGTGCCAGCGGCTGGAAGCAATATACCACCTGTGCCATGGAATCGGTTGTGACGAAACTGCGGCCATGCACCTGGCACCAGAAGCGCCGGCCGTCATTGGCGGTCATGATCCGTTCGTCGAAATAGACGGCACCACCCGACAGATGCGCTCTCCACATGTGCCCGGCCCGGACGAAGTCGGCATGCGTCGGATAGAGCAGTGCAAAGCTCCGATCGATAAGGTCGGCGCGGGAATAGCCGAAGAGGTCCACGAACTCCTGATTGCAGTCCCGGATGATGCGATGGGTGGCGAAAACCATTGGAACAGGCATTTCCGCCAACCGAAAAGTCAGGCTTCGACGCTCCTCCCCCATCATGTCCTCCTCGACTGGTGCAGTATAAATACTGCTAACCGACATCGTCGATCATGACTAGCTTCTTCTTGCACCTCAGTGCATCAGGGAGGAGACAATGAGGAAAGTTGTATCGAGCGCCGTGCAAGCGCTTGCCGGCCGGCTTGCGGACGGCATGACGATAATGTCGGGCGGTTTCGGCCTTTGCGGCATTCCGATGAGCCTGATCGAGGCCATCAGGTTGTCGGGCGTGAAGAACCTCACGGTTATTTCCAACAATGCAGGCGTAGACGGATATGGGCTTGGAATTCTCCTCGAGACCCGTCAGATCAGCAAGATGATCTCCTCCTATGTCGGCGAGAACAAGCTGTTTGCCGAGCAGTTTCTGTCCGGCGAACTTGCCTTGGAGTTCAACCCGCAGGGGACGCTGGCCGAACGAATCCGCGCCGGCGGCGCCGGTATCCCGGCCTTCTACACGAAGACCGGCATCGGCACGCTGATCGCGGAGGGCAAGGAAGTACGCCGCTTCGGGGAGGATGACTATCTGATGGAAACCGGCCTCTTCGCCGACATCGCCATCGTCCATGCCTACAAGGGGGATACGGAAGGCAATCTCGTCTACCGCAAGACCGCGCGCAACTTCAATCCGATGATGGCGACGGCTGCAAGGCTGACGGTCGCTGAAGTCGAGCATCTGGTGCCGGTCGGCGAGATCGAACCGGACATGATCCACACTCCCGGCATTTTCGTGCAAAAGATCTTTCAGGTCGAAAGATCCGACAAACGCATCGAGAAACGCACGGTGCGTCAGAAAGCGGAGGTCGCCTGATATGCCCTGGACACGTGAACAGATGGCGGCACGGGCGGCCAGAGAATTGCAGGACGGCTTTTACGTCAATCTCGGCATCGGCATCCCCACCTTGGTCGCCAATTACATTCCCGACGGCATCGAGGTCACGCTGCAGAGCGAAAACGGAATGCTCGGCATGGGCGAATTTCCGTTCGAAGGCGAGGAGGATGCGGACCTGATCAATGCGGGAAAGCAGACGATCACCGAACTCAGGAAGACGAGTTACTTTTCCTCGGCCGACAGTTTCGCCATGATCCGCGGTGGGCATATAGACCTGTCCATCCTCGGTGCCATGCAGGTTTCCCAGAACGGGGATCTCGCCAATTGGATGATCCCCGGCAAGATGGTGAAGGGGATGGGCGGCGCCATGGATCTCGTCGCCGGCGTCAAGCGCGTCGTCGTCGTCATGGAACATGAGGCCAAGGGCGAAGCCAAGCTGCTGAAGGAATGCAGCTTGCCGCTAACCGGCACGCGGGTCGCGGACCTTGTCATCACGGATCTTGGCGTTTTCAACGTCGCGCGACATGGAGAACCGAAACTGACGCTTGTCGAAATGGCTGACGGAGTGTCGCTCGACGAGATCCGGGCAAAGACGGACGCTGCTTTCGAATTGTCGAAGGAGATGGAAAGCCGGACATCGATCTGATGGCACTGCGGCCGGCAAGCCTTTCGAGAACGGATTGCCGCGAGGCGGCAATCCTCACGCATCATCGTTCGAAGTGGAGAGGAACATGGGGAACATCAGATCCGTGGTGATTGCATCCGCGGGACGCACTGCCGTCGGTTCTTTCAACGGTGCCTTTGCCGGTGTTGCAGCGCATGAACTCGGTGCGGCTGCAATCCGTGGTGCGCTTGAGCGTGCCGGCGTGGACGGGGCGGAAGTCGATGAGGTGATCCTCGGCCAGGTGCTGCCGGCCGGTGAGGGACAGAACCCGGCGCGGCAGGCGGCGATGAAGGCCGGTGTGCCGAAGGAAGCGACGGGCTGGGGCGTCAACCAGCTCTGCGGCTCGGGCCTGCGTGCAGTTGCGCTCGGCATGCAGCAGATCGCGCTCGGTGACGCGCAGATCATCGTCGCCGGCGGGCAGGAATCGATGTCGATGGCGCCGCATTGCGCCCATCTGCGCGGCGGCGTGAAGATGGGCGACTTCAATATGATCGACACGATGATCAAGGACGGCCTGACCGACGCCTTCTATGGCTACCACATGGGCGTCACAGCCGAAAACATCGCCCGCCAGTGGCAGCTTTCGCGTGACGAGCAGGACCGCTATGCGGTCGCCTCGCAGAACAAGGCGGAAGCGGCGCAGGCCGCCGGCCGTTTCCGCGACGAAATCCTGCCTTTCGTCATCCAGACCCGCAAGGGCGATGTGACCGTCGATCAGGACGAGTATATCCGCACGGGCGCAACGATCGAGGCGATGGCGAAACTGAGGCCCGCCTTCGACAAGGACGGCACGGTGACCGCCGCCAATGCGTCCGGCCTCAATGACGGTGCGGCGGCCGTCGTGCTGATGACCGAGGCGGAGGCTGCGCGCCGAGGTCTGGAGCCACTGGCGCGCATCGCCTCCTGGGCAACGGCCGGCGTCGATCCGCAGGTCATGGGCACGGGGCCTATCCCGGCATCGCGCAAGGCATTGGCAAAGGCCGGCTGGACCGTCGGAGATCTCGATCTCGTCGAGGCCAACGAGGCGTTCGCGGCGCAATCCTGTGCCGTCGTGCGAGACCTTGACCTTGATCCGTCGTTCGTCAACGTCAATGGCGGGGCGATCGCCATCGGCCATCCGATCGGCGCGTCCGGTGCCCGCATTCTCAACACACTTCTGTTCGAGATGAAACGGCGCGGATCGGGCAAGGGGCTGGCGACCTTGTGTATCGGTGGCGGTATGGGTGTTGCCATGTGCCTTGAGGCATGACCTGGCGTTCAGTTCAGGCGCAACGACATGCAGAAAACAGAACCCTAAATCCCAAGACCGGATGGCCTGATGTGGCCATCCGATGCATCGGCGCGTTCAAAACGGTCGCCAGATTGGCCTTGCTCGTGAAGGCCGCCTACCTCACTATCAGGAATGTAAGTATCGACAGATCTTGGGGCGATCCACACGTCCCGACTATGGCAAATTCTATCGCATGTTACGACGATCACCCGCAAACCTGCGCCAGCCGGCCGAAATCATTGATGGCGGCCAATCGGACACCTTGGCCGCGCCATTCCCCGTATAAATCCGGCTGCCAAACAGACGCAAAGGCGGCACCGCAGCTGCCGCAGGAACACTGTTGATAGTTACATTCGAGACGGTTACTTTTGTGACTTGAATGAAGCCATGGGCGTCTGAGGAGGAGACATTCAGCGCCGTTGGGAGGATCAATGCAAAGTCGTCAAATGCCTGACCTGCGCGAACTTCGCGGCAGTATCGGGTTCTCGATCACGTCGTCCGCGTCGCATTGCTGCGTTGCGGGCCTGGAGGATTTGCGGGGCCACCGATCGACTGGTGCCTTGCCTGAAGGTGAAGATTGCAATCACAAGACAAGGGTGGAACCGGCATGAACATCGTAGCCAATCAGATCGAACGAACGGTTCGCCATGCTCCAGCGGAGCGCCCGGCGGCTATCGAATTCGACGGCGTCGTCGCCCGTTTCGGCGCGCTTCATGCAATGGGCCCGACATCACTTAAGGTCGCCAAGGGAGAATTTCTCGCTATCGTCGGCCCCAGCGGCTGCGGCAAGTCCACGCTTCTCAACATGGTCGCCGGAACGCTGAAGCCGGCGGAAGGAACGGTCAAGTACAAGGGCGCGGCCGTCGAGGGCATCAACTACGACGTCGGCTACCTCACGCAGAAGAATTATTGTCTACCCTGGCGCACCGTGGAGGCGAATGTTCGCCTGCCGCTGGAGTTCAGAAAGTTCTCCAAAGCCGAGATGGCGGAGCGAGTTTCCACGTCGATCAGGAAAGTCGGGCTGCAAGGGTTCGAGAAGGCATATCCCAAGCAGCTGTCCGGCGGCATGCTGCAGCGCGTGATGATCGCCCGCACCCTCGCCTACCGTCCGGACATCTACCTGATGGATGAGCCTTTCGGCAGCCTCGATGCGCAACTTCGCACGCGCATGCATGGTGAGCTTCTCAAGCTCTGGGAGGAAACCGGCGCGACATTCGTCTTCGTTACCCATGACCTTCAGGAAGCGATCACCCTCGCCGACCGCGTCGTCGTCATGTCGAAGCGTCCTGGCCGTCCGAAGCTTGTGGTCGATATCTCGCTGCCGCGACCGCGCGACGTGATCGACATCCATGCCGACCCCGCCTTTGGCGCCTATGTGCGCGAACTGTGGTCGGCGCTCGACATTTCCTGAGGAGGAGCAAAAATGGCTACAATCGAATCCGAAGCGCAGCCGCGCCCGGCATCATCCGGCAGCGCACTGTTCAATGTTCTCATCCACTCAAACGCCATCATTCAGGTGACGGTCGTCGTCGTCATGGTGGCACTGTGGGAGTTCTGCTCGCAGTATTTCAGGCTATTGTTCTGGATCTCAAGCCCCAGCGCGATCATTGCCGAAATCCGCAATTGGGCCTCGACCGGTGAGCTTTATCGCGACATGAGCGTCACGCTCACCGGAGCGGGTCTGGGCTTCCTTATCGGCAGCGTCACCGGGTCGATCATCGGTTTCATGCTGGGCTGGGTGAAGAGACTGGGAGACCTTTTTGAACCCTTCGTGCTCGCACTCTACACCATCCCCAAGATTGCGCTGGCGCCGCTTTTCGTCCTCTGGTTCGGAATAGGCCTGACCAACAAGATCATGTTTGCGGGATTGCTGGTCTTCTTCATGGTGTTTGTGACGACCTATCAGGGCACCCGGCAGGTCGATCGCGACCTCGTGGAGAATGCACGTCTTCTAGGCGCGCGTCGCTTCAGCATCTGGACGAAAATCGCGATCCCCTATTCGGCTGTCTGGATGCTTGCAGGGGTTCGTATCGGCCTGCCCTACGCCCTGATCGGCGCGATCGTCGGCGAATTCGTCGCCTCGACCGCAGGCGTCGGGTTCCGCATCAAGGAAGCGACGCAGTACATGAACACCGCCGGGGTCTTTGCCGGATTGGTCGTCCTTATGGCGATCAGCCTCGTCCTGCTGGCCGGCCTGAAACTGATCGAACGTCGGGCTCTCGGCTGGCAGACGGCAAAGGGCGAGATCACCATGAACGACGGCCATTGACATGAACCGATGCATTGCGTGGAGGCGGTGCATCTTGAAAATACAGCTGTGGAGGAGAACCGAATGCTGAAACATTGTTTGAAGGCGATCGTTGTCGCGACGACGGCGATCGGGCTGGGCGCAACCGCGGCCCTGGCGGAAAGCCAAAAAGTGGACATGGCTCTGGCCGGAGGAAGCTTGGTTGCCGCGATCCCGCTCATGGTGCGCGATATGGGATTTTTCGAAGCCCATGGGATAGAGCCGAATTTCATCATGATGGACAGTTCAAGCGCGGCAGCGACCGCACTGATGTCCGGTTCCGTGTCGCTGGCCTTTTCCGGCCCGGGTTCGCTGGTCGCGGCCCAGGCCCGCGGCCAGGATCTGGTGGCCATCAACTCGACCTTCCGCGGTCTGGGTGGCACGCTGGTCCTGTCCAAGAAGGCTGCGGAGGCCGCCGGCATCACTGCCGAGGCGCCGCTGGCGGAACGCCTGAAGGCGCTCAACGGGCTCAATATCGCAACACCGAGTGCGACATCCACCTATACGCTGACCTTCGACGCGGCGACGAAATCCGAAGGGGTAAAGGCCAACTTCACCTATATGTCGATCTCGACAATGCCCGCCGCCCTGACCAACGGCGCGATTGATGGCTTCGTGGCCAGTGCGCCCTACTGGCTTGCCCCGTTGCTCGATGGTTCCGGCGTCAGCTGGATCTCGGGTCCGAAGGGAGAACTGCCCAGCCAGTTCTCGCCCGCTCATACCGCAGTGACCCTTACGACACGCGCCTATGTCGACGAGAACAAAAAGACGATCGATGCGGTCAATGCAGCCTTCAACGATTTCATCGGCGCGATCGACACGTCGCCCGACAAGGTGAAGGACGCCATGCGGAAGGAATTCCCCAATCTTTCCGCCGAAAGCATCGGGCTGATATTCGATTCCGAGGCGAATGCCTGGAAGGGTGGTGCGATCAAGCCGGAGGAAATCGCCCACGAGGTGGATCTTGCAGTCGGCAGCAACAGCCAGATCCCGAAGACAGTCAAGGAACTGGACCCTGCAACGATGGTCTACAACTGATCATCGGATTAGGGCTTCAACTGGCCTGCGGCCTCTTCCCACGGCGGAGCGCTTGCGCTCCGCCCCATCAATCGGAACTGTCTCATGCATATCGGCTATATCGGCCTGGGAAACATGGGCGGCGCTGTTGCTAGCCGCCTCCAGCAATCACACCTGCTTCATGTCTTCGATGTCAATCCGGACGCCGTCGGCAGGCTGGTGGCGCAAGGGGCGACAGCCTGCCACTCGGCGGCGGACGTCGCGGACCGCGCGGATATCGTCTTTCTCTGCCTGCCAAAGAGCGACCATGTGCGAACCGTGATCTTCGGCGCACAGGGCCTCGCCTCGGTCACGGGCAGACATCTCCTGATCGTCGATCAGACCACCGGCGATCCCGCCGTAACGAGGCAGATGGCCGCAACGCTTGCCGAAACGAATGTGGAGATCTGCGATGCTCCGGTCAGCGGCGGCCCGAACGGCGCGGCTGCCGGCACGCTTTCGATGATGGTGGGAGCGACAGAGGCCCAGTTCGCGAGGATATCGCCGCTGCTGAAGGCCATCAGCCCGCATGTCTTCCACGCAGGGACGGTCGGTGCCGGACAGGTCATCAAGCTGGCGAACAATCTCCTGCATCACTCGCAACGGCTGCTGAGCCTTGAGATCATCGCGCTTGCCGCCAAGAACGGGATCGAACCGGCCCGTGCCGTCGATATCATGCTTGCAAGCTCCGGCCGAAACTACTTTCTGGAGCACAACATGCACCCGCGCATTCTGGCCGGCGAGATGCAGTCGGGGTTCACCCTCGACCTGCTGTTCAAGGACGTCAGTCTGGCGACGCAGCTCGCGACCGCTTCAGATGTTCCCATGCCCCTCGCCAACCTGGTCCAAGAGCTTTACCGTATCCACATCGGTGAGCTTGGCGGCGGTGAACAGGTCAATCGCGTGGCGCAAAACGTCGACCGCTGGAGCGGGACCGGAATCGTCGGATCGGCGCAGAAAAAACACTCAGGTGCTGCTTGATGGGTTTGATGGTTACAAATGAAACCATTACATTGGTAACCATCAAGCATTCACCGCATCCTTGGCGCGCAGTGTCGGGGGCAAGTTTCAGTCTCCTGTCGGGAGGACAGACATGTATTTCACCTGGACAAAATATCCCTTCAAGCGGCCACCGGAACTGGACGGTCTAGGCGCCTCTCATCAGGTGGCGATCGTCGGCGCCGGGCCTGTCGGGCTTGCCTTGGCGCTGGCCCTCGGCCGCCAGGGCATCCGTGTCGTGCTGCTCGAGGCACGCGACCAGGTCTCGGACGGAAGCCGCGCATTGTCGCTGGACGGACTGTCCATGCGCATGCTCGACAGGCTGGGCGTCGGCGACGCCTTTGCCGCGATGTGCATCGGTCGGGAGGAGAATATCGTCTATTATCGCGACAATCTCGTCTACGAGATGAAGTACGACAAGCCCGGCGGACAGAAGCACGACCAGTTCAACATCCTGCAACAGTGCTGGATGGAAAAGCTGCTGCTTGACGCCGTGGAGGCATGCCCTGCCATAGACCTTCGCTGGCACAGCCGCGTCGAAAGCGTCAGCGAAAGCGGAGCCGGCGTGGTGCTTGAAGTCGGCACGCCGGAAGGCCGTTACGCGATCCGGTGCGACTATGCCGTCGCGACCGATGGAGGGCGCGGCACTACGCGCCTGCAACTCGATATTCCCTATGAAAGCGTAACCGAGGAGGATATCGGCGATCGCGCCTTCATCATCTGCGACTTCAAACTCGACACAACCATGTCGAAGGCGCGTCGCTTCTACCTCGATCCGCCCTACAAACCCGGCGCGACGGTGCTGCTGCATGCTCAGCCTTTCGATACCTGGAGACTGGACTACTCGATCGAAGCCGATGAGGACGCCGACGAGGAGGCCAAACTGGAACAGGTCCGCAAACGGCTCGATGCGCATCTCGCGATGATCGGTGAGCACGGAACCTATGAAATTCTGTGGACCTCCGTCTATCGGCCACGCGCCCTGACGGCAGCTCGCTACCGCAGCGGCCGCATCTTCCTCGCCGGAGACGCTGCCCATCTGTCGCCGATCTTCGGCGGCCGGGGCCTCAATATGGGATTCGGCGATGCCTTCAATCTGGCCTGGCGCCTTACGGCGGTCTTGAGGGATGGCGCGGATGGCGGCCTGCTCGACGGTTACGAGATCGAGCGGCAGCAGATGGTGCGCAAAACGCTGAACGACCTGTCGCAGGCGGCGGTGTTCATGGCGCGTCCGTCAAAGGGTGTCACCCTGATGTGCAACGCGATCCTCGACCTCGTCCCGACAGAACCTTTCGTGCGCGACCTCTTCGATGCCCACCGCGCCCCGAAGCGGGAAGGCTACAGCCAGACCGGACACTGGAACGACGACCCTCCCAAAGGCGCCTTTCCAGGCAATCCCATCCCCAATGTCGCGCTGTCGAGCGAGGGGAAGACCGCTTATCTCTGTGACCTCCTGCCGGACGGCTTCGGTGCAGTCGTGGTGACTGACGGCGGCACCGCACCGAAGACGGTCATCGACCGTCTCACTGGCAAGGGATTGGCGTCACCGGTCGTCGTCGATGCCGGTACGCCTGCGGCTCGGGAACTTTCCGCCGCAAGCGGTACGATCTTCCTGATCCGGCCGGATGGCTATGTCGCCGCGCGGACTGAGAACCATGAAACGCTGCTGATCGAGCACTGGCTGGAGGACTGCCTCGGCCACCATGGTGCCGTCGGCAAGATGAGGGAGCTTGAAAATGTCTGACTCGACGCCTGAAGTGAAAGCGGCCTTTCGCCTTCTCGCAAAGGCCATCGACTCTGTCGGTGACGACAAGACCGAGATCTTCCTGGCGAAGCTTGCCGTTCTGCTGGCCGACAAGCTGCGCAACGAAGCAGAATTCGAGGATGCGGTAGCGCGTGCGATGCGGTGATCGACCGACATCGCGATTGAGGGCCGCGGGAGGAAACATGACTGAAGGCAAGCGCAACGACTGGGATCACGAGACCGACCTGCTGATTTTTGGCAGCGGCGTGGCCGGATTTTCAGCGGCAATCTTTGCCCGCAAGAAGGGGCTGGATGTCGTTGTCTGTGAGAAGGAAGCGGTGGTCGGCGGCACGTCGGCCACGTCCGGCGGTTTTGCCTGGGTTCCCAACACATTGCAGGCGAAAGCCGCGGGAACCGAGGATTCCGTCGAGAACGCGCGAAACTATCTCAGGCACGAACTCGGTAATCACTACCGTGCCGACCTGGTCGACGCGTTTCTGCAGTCGGGACCGACCGCGATGGCAGAGCTTCAGGATGGAACCGACGTCGTGTTCGATTTCGTCCACTGGCCGGACTATCACGCAAGCCAGGTATCCGGCGTCCGGTCTGGCCGGACGCTTGAGACGCGCCGCTTTGATGGACGTAAGCTCGGCAAGGATTTCGAACTTCTTCGTCCGCCGATCAAGCGGCTGATGCTTCTAGGCGGCATGTCGATCGACAAGCGAAAAATCGACGATTTCCTCAACCCGTTCAAGTCGGTTGGTGGCTTTGGCCGCGTCCTGAAGACCTTTGCGCGTTTTGCCGTTGATCGCCTCACCTATTCCCGCGGCACGGATATCGGCGCCGGCAATGCAATGATGGCCCGTATGCTCCTGACGCTGCGTCGCCAGAATGCCGGAATATGGACCAACGCTCCCTTGGTCGAACTGCTGCGGGAGGGAGACAAGGTCCTGGGCGCCATCGTCCTCAAGAACGGCAGGAGGCTGCGGGTCCGAGCACGCAAGGCGGTTCTGCTTGCCACGGGCGGCTTTCCGCACAATGCCGACATGCGTCGGGAACTCGGCCCGGATCATCCCCATGACCTATCCGTCGGCTGGCAGGCCAATGTCGGCGAAGGGATCAATGCCGGCAGAAAGATCGGCGCCGTGATCGACCGAGACGTGGTCGGTCCGGGCCTCTGGCAGCCCTCGTCGCTGCTCAAGCACAAGGATGGCTCGGTCGAGACGATCCTTTATGGCTATCTCGATCGCGGCAAACCCGGCGTCATCGCCGTCGACGGTTCGGGCCGGCGCTTCGTCAACGAGTCGAATTCCTATCACGACATCGGCGAGGCCATGTTCCGCAACGGCGTGGCGACGGGAAATCGGTTCTACTTCATCTGCGACAGGGCCTTCGTCTGGAAGCGCGGACTTGGCCTGATCAGGCCGTTCCGCCCGTCGCTCAAGCCGTTCGAGCGCTCCGGCTACATCACCGTCGCCGACACGATCGAGGCGCTGGCGGAAAAGATCGGCATCGATGCGCAATCGCTCGCCGAGACCGTCAGGCGCAACAACGACAACGCCGTCACCGGCGTCGATCCCGACTTCCATCGTGGTGAGAACCCGTTCAACTCGATGCTTCTCGGCGATCCGACCGTAAAACCGAACCCCAATCTCGGCCCGATCTCGAAGCCACCCTATGTCGCGCTCCGCATCTATCCATCGACGCTCGGAACCTCGATCGGCTTGAAGATCAACGCCGATGCTCAGGTCTTGGACGCAGGCGATCGCCCGATAGAGGGGCTTTATGCGGGTGGACAGGATTTTTCGCCGGTGATGCGCGGCTATTATCCAGGTGGCGGCATCAATATCGGCCCGGCCATCGTCTTCGCCTATGTGGCGGTCCAACATATTTCGCAGGCAGGCGCCACCGGAAAGCAGCCACGCCTTGCGATTGCAGCAAGCGGGAGTTGATGCGTGACGATATTGGTAATTGGCGGCGCCGGCTTTATCGGCCGTCGCGTGGTGAAGTCCCTGGCAAACAGGGGGCATGACGTCGTGGCGGCTGATCTTGCCAATGCAAGCTTCGACGATCTCGGGGGCCGGGCAAGATCCGTTCGCCTGGATCTGGCGGACTTCGAGCAGGTCGTCACCTGCATGTCGGAGTGCAAGCCATCGGCCGTGATCAATCTCAGCTATATGCGCGAAACGACGCCACGGGCGGCATTCAGGGTCAATGTTCTGGGCATGGACAACTGTTTTGAGGCCGCGCGCCTGTGCGGGGTTGCTCACGTCGTCTATTCAAGCTCCATCGCGCTCAATGGCCGGCAGGCGCCCTATGGCAACAAGGCCATCCATGAAACGGACCCGCCCTATCCGGTCACGCAATATGCCAACCACAAGGTCTTCAACGAATTCCAGGCCAGGGAGTACCGCGAGAAACATGGCGTGCGGATCACCGGACTGAGGGCAGCCCATATCGCCGGCTCTGACAAGCTGATCGGTTCGGTGGATCATGTGCTCTGCGTCGTCAAGGCAGCCCTGAACGAGCCGGTCGTTTTCGAGCATGAGGACAGGATGCGCTGCGTCGTGCATGTCGATGACATAGCCGACGTGTTCGCGACCCTGGCACTGTCGAAAACGACACAGCACGCGATCTATAATTCGGGCGGCGAAACGCTCAGTCTGCGTCAGATCGCCGACATGGTGCGCCGCAAGTTGCCGACAGCGGATATCCGCTTCGACAAGGCGACAGGCGGCGAAGCGCTTTCCACCGCTTACCGGTTCGATAACAGCCGCCTGGTCGCAGAGTTCGGCACCACTTATCCGTCCTACGAGCTCCGTATCGGCGAAATGATCGACCAGATCAGGTCGACCGCCGCTCTGCCACAGGCTGAAGGAGCCGCGGCATGACGACTGTCGAGGATCGGTTGCGTATACTGGAAGACCGTTTTGCGATCAGCGAGCTACGCTCGAAATACGGATGGTTCACCGCCCGCGGCCAGCGAAACGAGGTCGTCGGCCTGTTTACGCCGGACGGCATTTTTGAAAATCATCGATCTGAGGGGAGCTCGCCGGCCATAGCCGAGGGCGAGGAAGGGCTAGTCGCCTATTTCGCCAGGATGGCGCCCGGCCGCCGTCTGCCGATGGTCACCAACGAAGTTGTTCACATAGACGGCGATGTCGCCGAAGGCACCTGCGTCATGATGTCTGCGGGGAACGAGCCTTTCTGCGGCCACTATGTGGACAGCTTCGTGCGCAGCCACGGCGGATGGCTCTTCCGCAAGCGCAGCTTTTATCCCTATTGGCCGGTCTTTGCACCTGACATGGAGCGGCCGCTTCCGTAAGCGGACGGGAAACGAACGGTTATGGCAATTTCAGCTTGTTGGTTACAAATGCAACCGTCATGATCGCAACCATCTAAGGCGACAAGTCACGGGGGGCACCGCCCTTCCCGGCGGAAAATCAGCCCTGCCCCGGTGACGAATGGCTCTTTCAGGGAGGTGGAAATGAACATTCAGACGACGCGCACCGTTCAGGTTCAGCCGGACACGCGAACCAGTCACCCCGGTTACATGCCAGGCTTCGGCAACGATTTCGAAACGGAAGCTCTTGCGGGCGCTCTGCCGCAAGGACAGAACTCGCCGCAGAAATGCAATTACGGCCTCTATGCCGAACAGCTTTCCGGCACCGCCTTCACTGCGCCGCGCGCCCAGAACGAACGGACCTGGTGTTACCGCATCCGCCCGAGCGTCAAGCATGCGACGAATTTCGAGAAGATCGAGGTGCCTTTCTGGAAGTCGGCGCCGCACATCCTGAAGGACGTCATAAGCCTCGGCCAGTATCGCTGGGATCCGGTGCCCCACACGACCGAGGAACTGACCTGGATCACCGGCATGCGGACGGTGACGACCGCTGGCGACGTCAACACCCAGTCGGGCATGGCGACCCACATCTATCTCGTGACCAAGTCGATGGAGGACGAGTATTTCTATTCGGCCGATGGCGAGCTTCTCGTCGTGCCGCAGGAGGGGCGGCTGCGTTTCTTCACCGAACTCGGTATCATCGACGTCGAGCCGAAGGAGATCGCCCTTCTGCCGCGCGGCCTGGTCTACCGCGTCGAGGTTCTTGAAGGCCCCTGCCGTGGCTTTGTCTGTGAAAACTACGGCCAGAAATTCGAGCTTCCCAATCGCGGACCGATCGGCGCAAACTGCCTGGCGAACTCCCGCGACTTCAAGACGCCGGTGGCGGCCTTCGAAGATCGGGATGCTCCATCGACCGTGACGCTCAAATGGTGCGGCCAGTTTCACCGCACCCGCATCGGCCATAGCCCCCTCGATGTCGTGGCCTGGCACGGAAACTACCATCCTTTCAAGTATGACCTTCGCACCTACAGCCCGGTCGGCGCGATCCTGTTCGATCATCCAGATCCTTCCATCTTCACGGTATTGACCGCGCCCTCCGGCCAGGAAGGCACGGCAAACATCGATTTCGTGCTGTTTCGCGATCGCTGGATGGTGGCGGAGCACAGTTTTCGACCGCCCTGGTACCACAAGAACGTCATGTCCGAGATGATGGGCAACATCTACGGCATATACGATGCCAAGCCGCAGGGTTTCGTGCCGGGCGGAATGTCGTTGCACAACTGCATGCTGCCGCACGGCCCGGATCGCGACGCCTTCGAGGGCGCGTCCAACAGCGAGCTGAAAGCGGAAAAGCTCGAAGAGACGATGAGTTTCATGTTCGAGACCCGTTTTCCGCAGCACCTCACCGAATGGGCGGCGCTTTCTGCCCCCATTCAGGACGACTACGTCGAATGCTGGCAAAGCCTCGAGAAGAAGTTCGACGGCACGCCTGGGATCAAGTGATGAAACTCTATGGCTACTGGCGGTCGACGACATCCTACCGCGTCCGCATCGCACTCGGAATCAAGGGCCTGTCATGGCAAAGCGTGCCGGTAAATCTTCTCAAGGGCGAACAGACCAGCTCCGCCTATGCGCAGATCAACCCTTCGCTCGGCGTTCCGGCGCTTGTGTGCGACGATGGTGAGGTGATCACGCAGTCCATGGCGATCCTGGAGTGGCTGGAGGAAGGCTGGCCGGATCCGCCGATCCTGCCGCAGGCGGCGCTGGCGAGAGCCAGGGTGCGAGCGGCCGCACTCGCGATTGCGACGGACATTCATCCGGTAAACAACATGAGGGTGATCGACGAGCTCAAGCAGTCCGGCTTCACGCAGGAAAAGACGGTAGACTGGATGCGCCTTTGGATGAGACGCGGCCTGGCCTCTTTCGACGCCCTCATCCGGCAGGATTGCGATTTCTGCTTCGGTGACCGACCGGGGCTTGCAGACATCTGCCTCGTGCCGCAGCTCTACAACGCCCATCGCTTCAACCTCGACCTTGCCGATTTCCCGAGACTGCGGGACATCGAGCAACGCTGCCTCGAACTGCCGGCGTTTCGCGATGCGGCACCCGAGCAGCAGATCGACGCAGCCTGAGGGATCACACGAATCCATGACAAAGATCATCAAGTCGTGGGTGGAAACGGCAAACGACCCGCTTTGCCCGTTCCCGCTCAACAACCTGCCCTGCGGCGTTTTCTCGATCGCCGGCGAGCCACCCCGCTGTGGCGTTGCCATCGGCTCCTTCGTACTGGATGTCGCAGCGCTTGAAGCCGCCGGAGAGCTGGATTTCGGCGGCTCTCTGCTCAGCGGCAAGTGGAACGGGTTCATGGCACTCGGGCCATCGGCATGGCGACAACTGCGAACCTGGCTGCTGTCTTGCCTCGGCGAGGCAACCCGCAATGAAGCCGTTGCCCGACACCTGTTCCGCCTTTCGGATGTGACGTTGCACATGCCGTTTGACGTGGCCGAGTACACCGATTTCTATGCCAGCCGCCATCACGCCACGAATGTCGGCACGATGTTCCGCGGCGCCGAAAACGCCCTTCCCCCGAATTGGCAGCACATCCCCATCGGCTACAATGGCCGGGCATCGTCCGTCGTCGTGTCGGGAACCGGCATCAGCCGCCCTTGGGGGCAGATCAAGTCGCCAAACGAGACAATGCCACGTCTGGCGCCTTCGGCACGATTCGACATCGAGCTGGAACTTGGAGCCGTGGTCGGCACCCCATCGAAGGCGCCTCTCTCCGTCGAGGCCGCACATGAGGCGATCTTCGGTTATGTCCTTCTGAACGACTGGAGCGCGCGCGACATCCAGGCGTGGGAATACCAGCCTCTTGGCCCTTTCCAGTCCAAGGCAACGGCGACGACCATCAGCCCATGGATCGTCACGGCGCTCGCGCTCGAACCGTTCCTCATTCCCGTTTCTGCGCCCGAATTTCCGCTTCTCCCGCACCTGCGGGAGCGGACGCCGACGCTTTACGATATCGACCTCGAAGTCGGCATTACGCCGGCGAGCGGGCGGGAAACCGTCATCTGCCGGACGAACTATCGCGAAATGTATTATTCGTCGGCACAGCAACTGGCGCATCACACCACCTGCGGATGCCCGATGCGCACGGGAGACCTTCTTGGCTCGGGAACGATTTCCGGCCCCAACAGGGAAAACCGCGGATCGCTACTGGAAATGTCCTGGGGCGGCAAGGAACCGATCACACTCGACGACGGCTCGACGAGAAGTTTCATCGAAGACGGCGACCTGCTGGTCCTGCGTGGAGAGGCGCGGGGCGAAGGATACCGTATCGGCTTCGGGGAATGCTGCGGCACGGTGCTGCCTGCCAGGCCCTGGGGAGAATGACCCATGGGTTTCCAGGCTGCCGTCATGGACATTCAGGGCAAGCAGGCGCCGTTTACAACGAGCAGGCCCTTTTCGATAGAGGAGATCGATCTTGACCCGCCGGGCGTCGGCGAGGTTCTCGTCGAAATCAAGGCGGCCGGCCTTTGCCATTCCGACCTGACCACCGTCGAGGGCATGCGGCCCCGGCGGCTTCCCGTCGTCGGCGGCCACGAAGGCGCCGGCGTCGTGGTCGAGATCGGGACCCGCGTGACGGGTCTCATGCCGGGCGACCACGTGGTTCTGACGGCCGCGGCCGGATGCGGCGCCTGTCCGACCTGTGACGGAGGCCGGCCGATCCTTTGCGAGGAAATCCCGCGGACCCGGTTGCAGGGAGAGCTTCCGACAGGAGCGCGCCGCTTCCGGCGCAATGGGGAGCCTCTCTACCACTACAGCGGTGTCTCTTCCTTTTCGCAATACACGGTGGTGGGAGCGCAAAGTGCAGTCAAGATAGACAAGGTCTACCCGCTCGATGTGGCGGCTCTTTTCGGATGCGCCGTGATAACCGGTGCAGGCGCGGTTCTCAATGCCGCACAATCGAAGGTCGGCTCGCGGATCGCCGTCATCGGCCTCGGCGGCGTCGGCCTAAACGCGGTGATGGCGGCCAAGTCGATCGGCTGCTCCGTCATCATTGGTCTCGACATCAATCCGGACAAGCTCGCGATCGCCCGTCAGGTTGGATGTACCCACGTGTTCGATGCAAGCGATGCCGAGTGTGTTCCGGCAGTCAGGGACCTGACCGGGGGTGGCGTCGACATCGTGATCGAGCTGTCGGGCAGGCAGGCGGGGATAGACAGGGCGTTCAAGTTGACCCGCCGGGGTGGCGAAATCGTCTGCGTCGGCATCGCGGGCTACGGCACCCGCTATCAATATCCCCATGGCTCTCTCGTAGGCGACGAGAAGGTATTGAGGGGATCGCTGCTCGGCAGCGGCAATCCGCAGACGGATATTCCCGAATATCTGCGCCTCTATGGCGACGGCCGGCTTCCGGTCGATCGCCTTATCAGCGACCGCATCCCTCTCATTGAGATCAACGCCGCACTGGATCGCTTGAAAGGCGGAAACGCCTTGCGCCAGGTCATCATTCCGTGAAAAAATCCGGCTATCGGGCGTTCTTCACCATCCGAGTGAGCAAAGTCTCGCTGGCTTTGGACGACGCGATGGTTTCGATTGCGGCGAGCCCCTGTTCGAGACTGGCCAGGCCCTTCTTGGTCAAAAGCTCCCGCAGTGCTCCGTCGTAGGCGAGCGCGATCTTTGCAAGTTCGCGGTAGCTCGAAAGCCCTGATTGCGTCAGTTGCAGATACTCCAGCCGCCGGTCGTCGCCACTCTGGGCGCGGTTCAGCCAGCGCCGGTCCTCAAGCGCTTTGACGGCCCGACTGACCTTGGTCTTGTGCATGCCCGAATGCTGACCGATTTCGGTGGCCGTTATTCGCCCGAGCGCGCCGAGTGCGGCAAGTGCCCGCCATTCGGGCCGCGTCATGCCATACCGCTCCCGATACTCGCGCGCAAAGCTCAGGCTGACCCATTCCGCCGCCCGATTGATACGGTAGGGAAGAAAGTCCTCGAGGTTGAAGGCAATCTGCTCGTTCCTGTGCAGCATTGATATGCCGCCCTCCAGATAGTTATAAACGTAACCAATGATAGGCGGCAGCACTCCCCAAATCAACAGGGAGGCTGCAGTGATGACCGGCTCAGGCCAGGCCAACCGTCTTGCGCCGCAGATACTCGTCCAGACCCGGTCGCCCGCCCTCATAGCCAATACCGCTGCGCTTGTATCCGCCAAAAGGAGCCCCTGCATTGCGGCGGCTTGAATCGTTGACGTAGACGGTGCCGCTTTTCAGCTGTGCGGTGACACGCAGCGCGCGGCGCAAGTCCTCGGTATGCACGTAGTTCGACAGGCCGAAGTCCGTATCGTTGGCGGCAGCGATTGCCGCATCCTCGTCAGAAAAGCGGCAGAGCGTCATGACCGGGCCGAAGATCTCTTCCGTGAGCAGCGGACTGCCGGCGGGCGCCTCTTCGAACAGGGTCGGCTCCACGTAATAGCCGCCGGCAAGCGTATCGGAGAGCGGTGGAACGCCTCCTCCCGCCAGCAGCCTGCCCGCACCGTCCTCGACCACCCGATCGACGAAGCCGAGGACGCGGTCGCGGGCCGCCCCGGTGACAAGGGGCCCCATTGTCGTATTGCGTTCGACGGGATGGCCGACAACGACCTTTCCAACGGCCTCCATAATGGCGGTGCGATAAGTCTCGTAGACATTCTCGTGGACATATATCCGCGAACCGAAGGTGCAGGACTGTCCGGCATTGGCCAGCCCGCCCATGGCCACCTTCACCGCACTTGCGATATCCGCATCCTCGAAGACGAGATGTGACGATTTTCCGCCCAACTCAAAGCAGAAGGGTTTGACCAGCAGAGCGCCTGTGCGCATCATTGCGGTGGCAGCCTTCAGACCGCCGGTGAACGATATCTTCTCCACGCCGGGATGGGCGACCAGCGCCTCACCCGCCTCGATCGCGCCCTGCACGATATTCACGACGCCCGGCGGAATGCCCGCTTCGAGGCAGGCACGGGCAAAAAGCTGAGGTGTGTACGGGGTGAGTTCGGAAGGCTTTACCACGACCGTGTTCCCAGCGGCCAGTGCTGCCGGCACCTTCATGGTCAGCGACAGCAGCGGCGAATTCCAGGTAAGGATGATGCCGACCACGCCGTAGGGTTCGAGCCGCGTATATTCCAGGCGGCCGGCATCGCTGCTGGCCGTTATGTCTCCGCCCACCTTGTCCGCCCAGCCCTGATAGGTGCGGATCCACTCGACGGCGAACCGGTGCCGCACATCGAACCCCTGCCACGGCATGCCCATCTCCGCCGCGGCCAGCGCACGGAACTGCGGCTCCCATTCCTCGATAAGGTCGGCAAGGCGCGCAAGGCGCTGGCGGCGCTCGATCGGCCCCAGTGCCTCCCAGACATGCTGCGCCCGCTGCGCCGCGGCCACCGCGTCATCGATTTCGCTCTTCCCGCCCAGCACGACGGAGCCGTTGACGGCACCGGTTGCCGGGTCGAAATGCTCGATTTCCCCGCAGCTTCCCGCGCTGAGGAAACCGCCATCGATGAAGATCTCGTTCCTGTAAGTAAAGCTGCTCCGGTCGGAAATCGTCATTAGTGTCCTCCTGTGGTCTTTCGCCAGCATTGCGCACGCCAGCATGCAACTGTCTCCATCGTAACGGTCACATTTGTAACTATCAAATCGCGATTTTCATATCATCCGCAGGCGTTGCCCACGCGTTCAGCAGTCCTGTCGCGGCCAGTGGCGTTGCGAGCACGGCGCGGACCAGAAAGAGCACTAACAGCAGTTGGATCGCACCAAGGTTGCGGCAACTCCGCCCGGCAGACGATAGGCCGCAATGAACAGAGCCGCCCAGAACTCGGGAAGATTGCGAACATCGATGATTGCGAGGCGTCCCAGCCACGCGATCGGCGGCAACAGCCATGTTCACTGCAGCATTCCTGAGCGATATGGCCGCCACCGGAGCTACCCTCCTCCGCGCGACCGATTGCGCACGGATAAACTACGAAATATGGGGCAATAGCGGACCCCAGCCGCCAACAGCCGGCGCTTCGGCCTGATCACGTGTTGTCGACCTCCGCAAAATGAACGACGACGCTCTCAGCCTGTACTCGCACGACTGCGTAACCGGATGCTTCGAAGCTGACGGGCGCATATCCTTGTGTCGTGAAGTCTAGCGCGATCTGATGGCTTGTCCCCCGGACCCCAGAGAACGGCCATTTCCGCCACGACCCCGCGATATTGCGATGCAAGTGGCCAAAAAAAGGTGACGAATGGTGGCATTCGATCGCTCCAGCACAGCAGCAAGCGCATCGACATTCTGCAGGCGAATGCGATCCATTCGACCTAATCCAACTGAAAGTGGCGGATGATGCAGGAACAGGAAGACTGCTCCGGAGCAATCTGCGATCTTTTCGCCAAGCCACTCCAGTCGCCGTTCGCACAGGCGGCCCTCCGGTTTGCCAACGTCATGTGTATCGAGCAGGACCAGCCTACCCATTGACGTATCGATTACCTGCTGGACGAAACCGTGTTGGTCGGCTGGAGCAGAAGGGAAAGCCTCCCGAAAAGTGCCACGGTCATCGTGGTTGCCGATCATCAAGTGGACCGGCATTGGGAGGTGGGAAAGGATACGCGCTGCTTCGGTGTAGCTCAGCGGATCACCATCATGAGTGAGGTCACCGCTGACGATGCAGAAGGCTGCGTCACCATGCTCGCGTGCGATATGGGAGACGCACGAGGCCAAGCGTTCATCGGGTCGTAGACCGTGCAGATTCTGACCAGATGGAACAAGGTGAAGATCGGACAGATGTATGAATTTCAGCATCTGACACCTACGGAGCGCTCGGCAGTCGTTTGCTCAAGATGACGCTCCGATAGTTCGTATGCGACCACTGTGCGTGTTCGATGAACCGATATCCTAGACGCTGGTACCATTCCACGAGGTGTATGGCAGGCTCGGCGGTATCGAGTGCGAGCTCCATCGCTCCCCGAGCAATCGCCAGTCCCTCGACCCTGCGGAGAAGCTGCAAGCCGATCCCTCGCGCCTGAATTTCTGGATCGACAGCAAATTGTCCAATCGATGCGACCTCAGCTCGGTCATACCATCGGCAACCATGCGTGCCGGCTGGATCACGGAAAAGGATTGTGCCGCATATCCTGCCATCAAGCTCGGCGACAAGACACGTACCCTGCCCCACACGTTCACGGGTCACGGCTTCAGATTGATGGGTTGCCATGTAGCGCAACCCCATATGCGCAAGGCGACTGTAAGCGGCGTGAAGCAGCGTCGTGAGGTCCGACAGGGAGTCGGACGGTTGCAGGACGCGAATGAGAGGTTGTTCAGTTGCAGACAAGAGATGCACCAAAATTATTCGTTATGTCTCCTCGTGGTGCCGCTCTTTACGTCGGGGGACAATCGAATTAGTCTCCACAATCTGTCAGGAAAACTCACGAATGAGACGCGACGTCCCTCCCTTAAACGCGGTCAAGGCGTTCGAATGCGCCGGGAGATTGGGGGCGTTCGGCGGTGCTGCAATCGAGCTCGGCGTGACACACGGCGCGATCAGCCGCCAGATCGGCATTCTCGAAAAATGGCTTGGGGTACGGCTGTTTACAAAGAACGGTCGAGGAGTAGCGTTGACGACGGAAGGTCGGCTATTTCTGGCCGAGGCAACGAAACTTATGGAAGGGCTGAGCGTCGCGGCCGAAAATCTTACCAAGCGGAACGGACCGTTCTTGCTTAGGGTAAATGCACCGCAGACCTTTGCCATGCGATGGCTTATCCCGCGTCTACCAGCTTTTTCCGCGCTCCACCCGGAGATTGAGGTTCGTCTATCTGCCTCCATTGCTCCAGTCGAGACGATCGCGGATCCCTTCGACATAGTGATCCGGCGGGGTTCGATCAGCGCCAACAGTACACCCTTTCTGACTGAGACCTGCGTTCCGGTGGCAAGCCCGTCTCTTCTCGCTCGACATCCGGTCAGGGCGGTTCGTGATTTCGAAGCGCACACACTCCTTCATGCAGAGTCCGTCGCCCATCTCTGGTCTGACTGGCTTAAACTGGCTGGGTACCCTGACTTGCGCAGTCGTGCTCAACTGCGGTTCGAACCCCTTTACCACTCACTCCAGGCAGCGATCGACGGTGTTGGAATTGCCATGGGTCCAAGCGCGCTGGTGGCAGCCGACGTCGCTGCTGGAAGGTTGGTCCCGCTGTTCCCGGCCACCCCGCTTACGATGACGGATTTTTATCTTCTGACCGTGCCAGGCCATGATCCGGGGCGGCGAAGGCAGGCGTTTCGAAGATGGATCGAAAATGAAGGAGCGCACACGAAGTGACGCACCGGGTCTGTTACATTTTTCTCTGACGCTTCCCCGAACAGATCCCCTTTAGGAATGCTCGACGACGCTGTGTGTACCTAGAATGGGGATCGAAATGTTTGTGGGGCATGGACCGCGGCTAATACCGAGCGACATTTCGAGTTAGCTTCATTTTTCCGCTCTTGATGACAGTTGAACCGTCATCCCGCCTATAGTCTGCCTACAGAACGGGCAAGCGCCTACGACTAGTTCGTTGCGGACGGGCCATTGACTTGAAGGACTAGCGGTAGAACGGTTTGGCACACCGATTGCGTCTTCTCTACGATAAAAGAGGGGACGAACTTGCAGCCGCACTTGCTATTTATCTGCATTGCCATCGGCTTCAGTTGGCCGGGCTTCGTGCTGATCTTTGCGACCGAACCGAGCATGCGTCCATCGTATGCGGTGCAGTCGACAGTCGCGACAAGTATTTTCCTGGGCTCGCTTGGCTTCGCGTTTGTTGACCGCAGTATACCGATAGGCATCACGCTGGCGTGTAGTGGAATGGCAATCGCATTTCTGCTGCACCAGCGCCTTTCCCCGGCTTGGTCAACGTTGATTGCTGCTGCATGCTTTGCCGCGCATCTGAACGGCGCGTTGTAGTAAAAGACGGCAATGGCAAAATCCGATCTGACAATTCTGGTTATAGATGAAAACGCCATCCGCGCCTCGATCATCGAGGAAGGCCTGAACGACGCTGGCCACCGCAATGTCACGGTCATTCATGAGGTCAATGGCGTTGCCCGCATCATCGAGACGCAACAGCCTGACGTCATCATCATCGACATCGAAAACCCGAACCGGGATATGATGGAACATCTCTTCCAGCTGACCCGCACCGTCAGTCGGCCGATCGCGATGTTCGTGGATCGCTCCGACACCGCCTTGATCGAGTCTGCCATGGAGGCCGGCGTCTCCGCTTATGTCGTCGACGGCCTCAAGAAGGAGCGCGTCAAATCCATTCTCGACATGGCGGTCAGCCGCTTTAACGCCTTCAGCCGGCTACGGGGGGAACTGGCGGAAGCGAAATCCGCACTGGAAGAGCGCAAGGTCATCGAGCGCGCCAAAGGCATTCTCATGAAGATGCGCGGACTTTCGGAAGAAGACGCTTTCACCCTGCTGCGCCAGACCGCCATGAATGAAAAGAAGAAGATATCCGAAATCGCCCAAAGCGTCGTGACGGCAGCAGGGCTGTTGATGTGAGGGGTTTAATCCGGAGCAGGATCCGGAGGAAACCGGAGTGAACATGATGACGACCGGCCAAACCGAAAACAAGTTAGCCGCCCCCAGCCATGTGACAGGCGAAGGGCCGAAGACGCTGCGCGCAGGCTTCATCCCGCTCGTTGACGCATCCGTTCTGATTGCAGCTGCAGAATTCGGTTTCGCAGCGAAGGAGGGATTGGCGATCGATCTGGTCAAGGATGTATCCTGGGCCAATGTGCGCGATCGGCTCGCCTTTCGCCAATTCGATATCGCCCATATGCTGTCGCCGATGCCGGTCGCTTCCATGCTTGGTCTCGGTTCCAATCCATCGCCGACGATAACGCCTTTCTCTCTGGGGCGTGGCGGAAACGCCATCACGCTTTCCACGCGACTGTTCGATCGTATGCGTCAGATCAGCGGCATCGCAGAGAATGCCAACGCGCTCGACAATGCCAATGCCCTGGCAAAAACACTGCAATGGATGAAGGAACGAGGAGAGCAGCTCCCGACCTTCGGGATGACCTACCCGTTCTCATCCCATAATTACGAATTCCGATACTGGCTTGCTGCAGGCGGCATAGATCCCGACCACGATGTGCGTCTCGTTGTCGTCCCGCCACCGCTGACATCCGACGCGCTGGAAGCCGGCGCCATAGATGGTTTTTGCGTCGGAGCGCCGTGGAACATGGTCGCGTCTGAACGTGGCGTCGGCCGCATCGTCGCAGCCAAGCAGGATATCTGGCCGGCCGCGCCGGAAAAGGTCATCGCCATGCGACCCGAATGGGCGCAAGAAAACGCAGATACCGTCTCACGCCTGATTGTTGCGCTCGATGCCGCGGCGCGCTGGTGCGACCGTCCGGAAAACCATGACGCTCTTGCTGAGGCCCTGGCAGACACACGCTATATCGCCGCTCCTGTATCGATCATCCGTCATGTGCTTGCCGGGGAATTCGGTCTCGACAACAAGGGCAACAGGCGCGTGATCCCCGATTACTTCCAGTTCCATCGCGACTTTGCCAACTATCCGAAACCCGGACACGCGCTCTGGATCTATAGCCAGATGCTGCGCTGGAACCAGACGGGCTTCAGCAGCGAAAATCTACAGGCCGCCGCCAGCGCCTACCGCCCGGATCTTTATCGCGCGGCACTGGGCACCGGGCCGGCCGGAGACGACATTACTGTCGAGGGGCGATCCTCGGACAATCGCTTCATGGACGGTGTGGTTTTCGATCCTGATGATATCCAGACCTATGTAGAAAGTTTCTCGGTTCGCGGAGCGCAGCCACATTCAGTCGACAAGCCGCAAATCGACGACACCTTGTCCTGAATTCCATATGTGTGCCTGATTGCTCTGCCTTAAATTTGGCAATCGCACAAAAGATGCGCAGAGCCAAATCGAGCAGCCGCTTCGTTGGAAATGGCCGTTGATAGATTTTATTGAAGCAATTCAATTGCTCTTGCCTGAAAACTTAAAATGGCACGCTGATTGCTTCTTAAGTTCCGCACCGGTCAACGGCGACCGCTGCGGATGAGCGCGCGATAGGCGCTCGCAATAGACACCGACGTCGCAAGGTTTTTGCTGTCCGGAATTTCTTCCGGCAGACGCAAACTCCGAGCGGCGTTTTTTTGTGCCCGAAATCCAAGATCACGAACCGATAAAACCAAGGGGAACGCACATGACCAAGATTTCGACACCGGGCTTCAGCCGTCGAATGCTTCTCAAAACCAGTGCCACGACGGCGCTGGTTGCAGCAGTCAAGACAGCATTCCCATCCGGCGCTTTTGCTGCCGCAGCCGGTCCCGAAGTTCCGGGCGCCAAGTTGGGCTTCATTGCGCTCACCGATGCGGCGCCGTTGATCATCGCCGCTGAAAAAGGTCTGTTTGCCAAACACGGCATGCCGGATGTCGAGGTCGGAAAACAGGCATCCTGGGGTGCGACACGCGACAATCTCGTACTCGGCGGCGCGGCCAATGGCATCGACGGCGCGCATATCCTTTCGCCGATGCCGTATCTCATGCACACGGGCAAGGTGACGCAGAACAGCAAGCCGGTACCGATGGCGCTGATTGCCCGCCTCAACCTCGACAGTCAGGGCATCTCGGTTGCGAAGGAATATGCGGAGACCGGCGTTCAGCTCGACGCATCGAAGCTGAAGGAGGCCTTTGCGAAAAAGAAGGCGGCCGGCAACGAGGTGAAGGTTGCGATGACCTTCCCCGGCGGTACGCATGACCTGTGGCTGCGCTACTGGCTTGCCGCCGGCGGCATCGATCCCAACACCGACGTCTCGACCATTGTAGTGCCGCCGCCGCAGATGGTCGCCAACATGAAGGTCGGCAACATGGACGCCTTCTGTGTCGGCGAGCCGTGGAACGAACAACTCGTCAACCAGGGCATCGGCTTCACCGCCTGTACCACCGGGGAACTGTGGAAGGGTCATCCGGAAAAGGCGCTCGGCATGCGCGCCGACTGGGTGGAAAAGAACCCGAATGCCGCCAAGGCCATCCTGATGGCGGTCATGGAAGCGCAGCAATGGTGCGAGGACATGGCCAACAAGGAGGAGATGTCCGAACTGCTCGGCAAGCGCCAGTGGCTGAACGCGCCGGCAAAGGACGTGCTCGGCCGTCTGAAAGGCGACATCAACTACGGCAATGGCCGTGACGTGAAGGCGACCGGACTTCAAATGAAGTTCTGGAAGGACGGAGCCTCCTATCCGTTCAAAAGTCACGACAGCTGGTTCATGGCCGAGAATATCCGCTGGGGCACGTTTGCTCCCGATACCGACATCAAGGCGATCGTCGATCAGGTCAACCGCGAGGATCTCTGGCGCGAGGCGGCAAAGGATCTGGGTGTGGCTGCAACCGATATTCCGGCCTCCAGTTCGCGCGGCAAGGAGACTTTCTTCGACGGCAAGGTTTTCGACCCGGAAGACCCGTCCGCGTACCTCAAGAGCCTGACCATCAAGGCCGCGAGCTGATTTCCCCACCTCCGGCGCGTTGACGCGCCGGCTTTTTCTTCACGTCTTATGGAGCGCGCCAATGTCCGCCCTAGCAAAACAAGAGAAGCTTTCCGCGGTGGTCCAGACCGCCATACCGCAAGCCAACGTCGTGCCGTTTTCCGGCAGGCAGACTGCTAAATACGATGTCGGACGCATCGCCGCAGCTATAACCCGCAGCGTTTTGCCACCACTCGTCGTACTGGTGATCATGCTTGGCGTCTGGCAGGTCCTCTGTTCGTCGCCCGATGCCTCGCTGCCCTCGCCTGTTCAGGTCTGGACCGACGCCCGCGATCTGATCGTCGATCCGTTCTTCCACAACGGTTCGCAGGATATCGGTCTCGGCTGGCGGGTTCTCGTCTCGCTGGAGCGCGTCGCCTACGGCTTCGGTCTGGCGGCGATTGCCGGTGTGATTGTCGGCGCCATCATCGGCCAGTCCGTATGGGCGATGCGCGGGCTTGATCCGATCTTTCAGGTGTTGCGAACCGTACCGCCGCTCGCCTGGTTGCCACTGTCGCTTGCCGCCTTCCAGAACGCCAATCCGTCGGCGATTTTCGTGATCTTCATCACCTCGATCTGGCCGATCATCATCAACACCGCCGTTGGCGTGCGCAACATCCCGCAGGATTACCGCAACGTCGCTCAGGTGCTCAGGCTCAACCAGTTCGAGTTCTTCTTCAAGATCATGCTGCCTTCGGCCGCACCTTACATCTTCACCGGCCTCCGCATCGGCGTCGGCCTGTCCTGGCTTGCCATCGTCGCCGCCGAAATGCTGACCGGCGGCGTCGGTATCGGCTTCTTCATCTGGGATGCGTGGAACTCGTCGCGCCTCTCCGACATCATCGTTGCGCTCGTCTATATCGGCGTCGTCGGCTTCGCCCTCGACAAGCTGGTGGCAGCGCTTGGCAAACTGATCACCCGCGGCGCGGCTGCGAACTGAGGAGAGTTTCCATGAACGCCTATCTGAAACTCGACCATGTCGACAAGAATTTCGACCGCGGAGGAGTGCGCACCGAAGTCCTCAAAGGGATAAACCTGACGATCACCAAGGGCGAATTCGTCTCGATCATCGGCCATTCCGGCTGCGGAAAATCGACGCTGTTGAACCTGATCGCCGGGCTGACGCCGGTCTCGACGGGCGCCGTGCTTCTGGAGAACCGAGAAGTCAACGCGCCGGGGCCGGAGCGTGCCGTCGTCTTCCAGAACCACTCGCTGCTTCCCTGGCTGACGGTCTACGAAAACGTCAATCTCGCCGTTTCCAAGGTTTTCAGCTCGACCAAAAGCAGGGCCGAACGCCACGACTGGGTAATGGCCAATCTCGATCTCGTGCAGATGGCGCATGCCAAGGATAAAAGGCCGTCGGAAATTTCCGGCGGCATGAAGCAGCGTGTCGGTATCGCCCGTGCGCTGTCGATGGAACCGAAGATCCTGCTGCTCGATGAACCATTCGGCGCACTCGACGCACTGACGCGTGCACATCTGCAGGACGCGGTAATGGAGATCCATTCGCGCCTCGGCAACACGATGGTGATGATTACGCATGACGTCGACGAAGCCGTGCTTCTGTCCGAGCGTATTGTGATGATGACCAACGGTCCCGCCGCCCATATCGGCGAGGTGCTCGACGTGCCGATAACAAGGCCACGCAACCGCATCGAGCTTGCCTCCGACCGAACTTATCTGAAATGCCGCGAGGCCGTCCTGAAATTCCTCTACGAACGCCACCGCTTCGTCGAAGCCGCGGAGTAACGACCATGACTCAGAAACTCGTCATCATCGGCAATGGCATGGCACCGGGACGCATGCTTGAACACCTGTTCGAACAGGCTCCCGGACAATACCAAGTCACCATCTTCAACGCGGAACCGCGCGTCAATTACGACCGCATCATGCTCTCCCCCGTGCTTTCGGGCGAAAAGACCTATGAGCAGATCGTCATCCACGGCGATGGATGGTACATCGAAAACGGCATCACGCTCTACAAGGGGCATCGCATTGTTGCGATTGATCGCGCCGCCAAAACCGTGACCTCGGATCAGGGCATCACGGAAAGCTACGACAAGCTGGTGATTGCCACCGGCTCCGCGCCCTTCATTATCCCTGTTCCCGGCAAGAACCTTCCGGGCGTCATCAGCTACCGCGATCTCGATGATGTCGAGGCCATGCTGCTGGCCGCGCAGTCCCGCGAGAAGGCAGTGGTCATCGGTGGCGGCTTGCTGGGGCTGGAAGCAGCGGCTGGTCTTGCCCAGCGCGGCATGGATGTGACGGTGTTGCATGTCAATCCGACGCTAATGGAGCGGCAGCTTGATCCCGCAGCCGGTTATCTACTGCAAAGGGCAGTGGAAGACCGCGGCATCAAGGTTATCTGCAAGGCCAATACCAAGGCCGTGATCGGCGACGGAAAGGTAGAGGGCGTCGAGCTGGACGACGGCCGTATCATTCCGGCGACGCTGGTGGTCATGGCGGTCGGCATTCGCCCGAATATCGGGCTTGCGAAAGAGGCGGGTCTCGCCGTCAATCGCGGCATCGTCGTCGATGCCGGCATGCAGACGTCGGACGGTGACATCTATTCGGTCGGCGAATGCGCCGAGGTGGACGGGATGGTCTATGGCCTTGTCGCGCCGCTTTATGAGATGGCGCGTGTCGCCGCCGCACATCTGGCAGGCGACAGCAAACCCGCCTTCGTGCATTCCGACACGCCGACGAAACTCAAGGTAACCGGCATCGATCTTTATTCGCTCGGCGATTTTGCCGATGCCGACGACCGGCAGGAAATCGTGCTGCGCGATGCCACGGCCGGCATCTACAAGCGCCTTGTGCTGAAGGACAACCGCATCATCGGCACCGTGCTTTATGGTGAAACCGGCGATGGCGCATGGTTCAACGACCTGAAAAAAAAGGCCGTCGACATTTCCGACATGCGCGACACGCTGATCTTCGGCCAGGCCTATCAGGGGGGCGCCCCACTGGACCCTATGGCGGCCGTTGCAGCATTGCCGGATGATGCGGAAATCTGCGGCTGCAACGGCGTATGCAAGGGCAAGATCACCTCGACGATCACGGCCAAGGGCCTGACCTCGCTGGACGAGGTGCGTGCCCATACCAAGGCGTCCGCCTCCTGCGGCACCTGCACCGGCCTTGTCGAGCAGCTGATGGGCCTGACACTGGGGGATGCCTATAACCCGAAGGCGGTGCAGCCGATGTGCCCCTGCACCGAACTCGGTCACGATGACGTACGCCGCCTTATCAAGGCCATGGGTCTGAAGACCATCCCGGCAGTGATGCAGGAACTGGAATGGAAGACCTCCTGCGGCTGTGCCAAGTGCCGACCGGCGCTCAACTATTATCTCGTCTGCGACTGGCCGGACGAATATGCCGACGATTACCAGTCGCGTTTCATCAACGAGCGTGTGCACGCCAATATCCAGAAGGACGGCACCTATTCGGTCGTGCCACGCATGTGGGGCGGCGTCACCAATGCCGCCGAGCTGCGCGCCATTGCCGACGTTGTCGATAAGTTCGAAATCCCGATGGTCAAGGTGACCGGCGGCCAGCGCATCGATCTTTTGGGCATCGAGAAGGAAGACCTGCCGGCCGTCTGGGCCGATCTCGGCAAGGCTGGCTTCGTGTCGGGACAGGCCTATGCCAAGGGCTTGCGCACGGTCAAGACCTGCGTCGGCTCCGACTGGTGCCGGTTCGGCACGCAGGATTCCACCGGGCTGGGTATCCGGCTGGAGAAATTCATGTGGGGTTCGTGGACGCCGGCGAAGCTGAAACTCGCAGTCTCAGGCTGTCCGCGCAACTGCGCCGAAGCAACCTGCAAGGATATCGGCGTGATCTGCGTCGACAGCGGTTTCGAGATCCATTTCGCCGGGGCTGCCGGTCTCGACATCAAGGGTACCGAGGTTCTGGGGCTGGTGAAGACCGAGGATGAAGCGCTCGAACATATCGTGGCGCTGGCCCAGATGTACCGCGAACAGGGCCGTTATCTGGAACGCATCTACAAATGGGCCAAACGCATCGGCCTCGACGAGATCCGCCGGCAGATCATGACGGATGAGGAAAAGCGCCGGGGTTATTACGAGCGCTTCGTTTTCAGCCAGAAATTTGCCCAGGTCGATCCTTGGTCCGAACGTGTGTCCGGCAAGGACAAGCACGAGTTCAAGCCGATGGCGACGGTCGGTTTCAATCAGGCGGCCGAGTAGAGGAGATGGACATGAACTGGTATCCGATCGGCGATATTTCCGACATTCCACTTCTCGGTGCGCGTTGCGTGAAGACGCCGCATATGAAGATCGCGGTCTTTCGCACCGATGAGCATACGGTGCATGCGATCGAGAACCGCTGCCCCCACAAGGGAGGACCGTTGTCGGAAGGCATCGTGCACGGCACGGCCGTGACCTGCCCCATGCATAGCTGGGTCATATCGCTAGAGACCGGCAGGGCGCTTGGTGCCGATGAGGGTGAGGTGCGGGTGATCCCAATCCGCAACGAGGACGGCCAGCTGTTCATCGCGTTGGAAAACGTGATGCTGGAAGCCGCGGAGTAAGGCGCCCATGTCCGTCGAGACGAAAACCACCTGTCCCTATTGCGGCGTCGGCTGCGGCGTCGTTGCTGCAGTGGCGGACACCGGTGCTGTAACGGTGAAGGGCGATCCGGAACATCCGGCCAATTATGGTCGGCTCTGTTCCAAGGGCTCGGCTCTGGCTGAGACGATCGACCTCGACGGGCGGGTGCTTTACCCGGAAATCGGCGGCCAGCGGGATGGTTGGGACCGGGCTCTAGACCTCGTGGCGCAACGCTTCTCGCAAGCAATCGCCGAGCATGGGCTGGATTCCGTTGCATTTTATGTCTCCGGCCAGTTGCTCACCGAAGACTATTACGTCGCCAACAAGCTGATGAAGGGATTTATCGGCTCGGCCAATATCGACACCAATTCCCGGCTCTGCATGGCCTCTTCTGTTGCAGGTCATCGCCGCGCCTTCGGTGCCGACACGGTGCCGGGTACCTATGAGGACCTGGAACTCGCCGATCTCGTTATCCTGACCGGATCGAACCTCGCATGGTGTCACCCGGTTCTCTACCAGCGGCTGGCCGCAGCAAAGGCCGAGCGGCCGGAGATGAAGATCGTCGTCATCGATCCGCGCCGGACGATGGCCTGCGACATTGCCGACCTGCATCTGGCGATAAAGCCGGATGGCGATGTGGCGCTGTTCATGGGGCTGCTTGCTCATCTCGCCGGAACAGGCGCGGTCGACGCCGCTTATGTGGCTGCCCATACGCAGGGTTTCGATGAGGCTGTCGCCGTGGCCGCCGGGGTATCGGAAACGGTACTGACGATGCGCACAGGCCTTTCGGCCCATGAGCTGCAGCGTTTTTTCCGCATGTTCGAGGAAACGCCAAAAACCGTCACCTGCTACAGTCAGGGCGTCAATCAGTCGTCTTCCGGCACGGACAAGGTCAATGCCATCATCAACTGCCATCTTGCCACCGGTCGCATCGGCCGGCCGGGCATGGGGCCGTTCTCGCTGACCGGCCAGCCGAACGCCATGGGCGGCCGCGAAGTGGGCGGGCTCGCCAACATGCTCGCTGCCCATATGGCAATAGAGAGCGAAAGCGACCGAGAGTGCGTGCAACGCTTCTGGACCTCGCCGATCATGGCGGCGAAACCCGGCCCTAAAGCGGTCGACATGTTCAAGGCGGTTGCAGACGGACGCATCAAGGCGCTGTGGATCATGGCGACCAACCCGGTCGTCTCCATGCCGGATGCCGATTTCGTCGAGGCTGCGATCAAGGCCTGCCCTTTCGTTGTCGTTTCCGACGTCCTGCGCCACACCGACACGACGCGCCATGCGCACGTGCTTCTGCCTTCGCTCGGATGGGGTGAAAAGGACGGGACGGTCACCAATTCAGAGCGGCGGATTTCCCGGCAACGCGGCTTTCTGCCGCCACCCGGCGAAGCCCGCGCGGACTGGTGGCAGATGGCGGAGGTCGCCCGCCGAATGGGTTTCGGAGGGTTCGACTACGCCTCGCCAGCCCAGATTTTTGCCGAACACGCAGCTCTTTCGGCTTTCGAAAACGACGGTCGTCGCGATTTCGATATCGGCGCCTATAGCGATATCGATGATACCGCCTACAACAGGCTTGTACCGTTTCAATGGCCCCAGCCTGTCGGCGCGGTCAGGCAAGTGAGCCGCTTTTTTGCCGACGGCGGCTTCTACCATCCCGACAGCAAGGCGCGCTTCATCGCCATAGAAGCTCCCGCAACGACCGCGCGCACCAGCGCCCGATATCCGTTGACGCTCAATACCGGTCGCATCCGTGACCATTGGCATACGATGACGCGAACCGGCAAAAGCGCCCGGCTCTCAAGCCATATCGCCGAACCTTTCGCCGAATTTCATCCCCGCGACGCCATGGAGCTCGGCCTTTCTCCGGCTGATCTGGTCGAACTCGAAAGTCCTTCCGGCACGGTGATCACCCGTGTACTGATCAGCGAGCGGCAGGCATCCGGAAGTGTTTTCGTGCCGATGCACTGGAACGACCAGTTCGCCGCCAAGGCGCGGATCGACGCACTCGTGCCGCCGCTGACCGACCCGGTCTCAGGCCAGCCGGCTGCAAAAAACGTGGCGATTGCAGCACGTCGGTTTCCGGCGAGTGTTTACGGCTTTGTCGTGTCAGCCGCAAAGCCCTCCATGCCCGCGATCGATTACTGGGCGATCGCGAAAGCAGATGGCGGATGGCGCACCGAGCTGGCATTTCGGGAGATGGTCGAGGACTGGACAGACTGGTGCCGCGATACTTTCGGTATTTCCACCGATGTCGAGCCGCTCGGTTATGCCGACGGACAGTCCGGGGAGCAGCGGCTTGCCTTCTTCGACGGCGACAAGCTGGTGGCCGCCATTTTCCTCGCCCGCCAGCCCGTGGCGGTTGCACGCAACTGGGCGATCGGTCAGCTGCAGGCTCCCCATTCCGACCTGCGCAAACGCTTTGCCATTATCGCCGGTCGGCCCGGCGCGGATCAGCCCGATCCCGGTGCCACCGTCTGTTCCTGTTATTCGATCGGCGTCAATCGCATCGTCGCCGCCATTCGAGGCGGTTGCCACAGCGTCGAAGCCGTCGGCAAAGAGACCAATGCCGGAACCAATTGCGGCTCCTGCCGCGCTGAAATCAGGGGGATCATCGATGGATGTCTTGCAGCAGCCGCGGAATGATGCGCCGGCCAGAATAGCGCCGCTGGCGAAACTGCCCGTCTTCTGGGCGCTGGAAGGCCGGCGCGTCATCATTGCCGGCGGATCGGATGCCGCCGCCTGGAAAGCCGAACTGCTCGCAGCCTGTGGGGCGCAAGTGAACGTCTATTCGGACGAGCTCTCCGATACGTTCCAAAGACTGATATCGCGGGGCACGGACCATCCGCAGGGCTGCTTCGTGCACCACGACGCACTCTGGACGACCGGAGCCTTCACGGGCGCAACACTGGCCATCGGCGACTGTGAAGACGATGCCGAAGCGCAAGCCTTCTTCGACGCGGCGCGCGCGGCCGGCGTGCCGGTGAACGTCATCGACAAACCGGCTTTCTGCCAGTTCCAGTTCGGCTCGATCGTCAACCGCTCGCCCGTCGTCGTGTCGATCTCGACGGACGGCGCAGCACCGATCCTGGCCCAGACTATCCGGAGAAAGATCGAAACGCTGCTGCCGCTTTCCCTGAAAGGTTGGGCGGAGTTGGCTCAACGACTGCGTGAAACGATCAACGATCGGCTTGCGGCTGGTACGCAGCGGCGGACCTTCTGGGAACGGTTTGTGGACCGCGCCTTCCAGGCGCCGGCTGATGCGGAAAGCGAGGCCATCCTTCTTGAAGAAGCCGCGCACGTTGCGACATCCGCGCAGGACCACGGCCGTGTGACGCTTGTCGGCGCCGGCCCGGGTGACGCTGAACTGCTGACGCTGAAGGCCGTCCGCGCCCTGCAGGCTGCCGATGTCATTCTGTTCGACGACCTTGTCTCAGACGAGGTGCTGGAACTTTCGCGCCGCGAAGCCAAGCGCATGCTGGTGGGTAAACGGGGCGGTCGCGAAAGCTGCCGACAGGAGGACATCAATTCGATGATGCTGACGCTGGCAAAAGCCGGCAAGCGTGTGGTGCGGCTCAAATCCGGCGACCCGATGATATTCGGCCGTGCCGGCGAGGAAATCGCCTGTCTCGAAGAAGCCGGGATCGCAGTAGACGTGGTGCCGGGCATTACCGCCGCAAGCGCAATGGCCTCCCAGCTCGGCATATCGCTGACCCATCGCGATCATGCGCAGTCGGTTCGGTTCGTCACCGGACATTCACGCCAGGGCACATTGCCCGACAATCTCGACTGGACGGGCCTCGCCGACCCGAAGACAACAACGATCTACTACATGGCAGGGCGCACGGCCGGAATACTTTCGGGCAGGCTGATCGCTGCGGGGCTCCCCCCGGACACACCGGCGACAATCGTCCAGTCCCTGACGCGAAGAGGAGAAAGGCGATGGTCAGGCAGCTTGAGCAAACTGGGCGAAGCAATGTGTGATGTCGGATTTGATCAGCCCGTTCTTGTCGGCGTAGGCGCCGTGTTCCACAGTCGGATGAGAGCCGCGGATTTTCTGGCCGCCTTGCCATGAGCTTTGGAGCATAATCGAACTCACGACCAGAAAAATGATAAAGCCGGAGGACGGATTGATTGGAAGGCATCCCCTGCCCAGTCTTCGTGATCTTGCCGGACACGGATCACAAAAGTGCTTCTGTCCCCGTCGATGCTATGGATTACGAGGTGCGCTTTGAAGGGGTGGATCCTGACAGGTGGATAAATCTGAAGGCGTTAGCCCGCCATCAGTGGGTTTACGGCGATGCGTTCGAGCAACGCGAAGAGCTCGCCATGATACCGTTTGACAACCAGTGATCCAAACATGCGGCTGCCTTCTTCTTCTGCTATGGAAACGAGATCCTCTTCCACGTGGACCGATGGCGAAGTTTGTCAAACCGATAATGGGCGCGCTCTGCAGCTTCTGAAAACATCCGAACCCCAAGACAAGTTCAGGGTTCCCCCTACCCCTCTGATAGAATGAACGTGCACAGATCCGTAGGTATGCCGATGTCTTCTTAAAGCATATGGCGGAAGCGAAGAAGGCGGCGGGCAATGGCGGACCTGCGGGCCCTATTCGTACAGCCACATGCAGTCGCCGACCTCCACCTAGAGAGATGTCAGACTGTCGAGCGCCGGTCGAATGTCCTCTGCACCTTGGAGATCAGGCAACCACCTTGTCATGCCGAGACCATCGTTCGAAACAGCACGAAGACGGCAGCGATCGCGACGATGCCGAGCAGCAGGCGGCGCAGGATCTGATCATTGATCTTATTCACGATCAGGGATGAGCAGATGAGGCCGGCCATCGAAGCCGGCACAAGCGCGGATGCCTGCACCAGATCCCGTGTCCCGATACTGCCGAAAAGGAACAGCATGACGAGCGAGAAGGTACAGCCGACCACGATATTGACGGCCAGCGTGCCGCGTACGGTGCTGCTTTTCTGGTGCTGGTAGATCAGCGCCAGCGGCGGGGCGCCGATCGACGTCACCGTACCGAAGAATCCGGCGAGCCCGCCGGTGATCACCAGCGCGGGCGCGCTCGGCGCGACACGCAGCCGCGTCAGGCTCAGCGCCACGCCGGCAAGCACGAAGAGTGCAAAAATAACCGTCGTCGCGTCACGCGAAATATATCCCATGACCAGCACCGCCACCAGCGTCAGCGGCAACCGGCCGGCGAGGATCCAGCCGAGGCCAGGCCAGTCGACATTCTTCCACTCTCGGCGGATGACCCCCATCGTGAAGATGAGGGTCAGCAGTAGGACGGGACCGGGAACGAGGTCGGGCGAGATCGCCGCCAGCATTGGCGCGGCGAACATCGCAAATCCGAAACCCGTCACGGCCTGCAGCATCGAGCCTGCGAAGACGACCACGCTGGCAAGCACGAAACCCCAGTTCGCAAACAGGCTGAGGTCAAACATCAGATGTTGATGCTATCGCTTCAATCTGCACCAGCGCCTCTGCAACCGGCCCCGGTCCATGCACGACGACGCAGTCGAATGCCGGCAGGTTGTCGCGGATGAAGCAGGAGCGGATCGCCTCGTAGATTCCCAGATCTTCCGCATGCCGCAGATATACCGTCGTCTTGGTGAGTGCATCGAGCGGCATGCCGGCATTCGTCATCGTGTCGCGTAGCAGGGCCCATGCAGCCCAGCATTGGGCGGCGAGGCCCGGTACGCGCTCGCGCGCCTCGAGGTCTGCGACCACATGGTGTCCGTCCGCATCGGTGATATCGCGCGCGTCGCGAACCAGATGGCCCTGGGCATCAAGGCCGAGCATGCCGGCGAAGAAAGCGACGTCACCGCCCACCACGGCCGCCGGCCCTGCGAAGGGTGCGGGGATCGGCCATGCGAGCGCCTTCGGCTCGAGCTTGGACTGTGGGTCGAGTGCAGTCGGCTCGATCTCGATCAGCGTGCCGCGATGGCCTACCTCGTCGAATCCCGTCACCGTCATCGCCGGGCCGCCTTCCGGGAAGAAGTGGCGGTGAACCCTGTGGAATGCGCCGAAGTCGCGGATATCCTGCAGGAAGATCGTGACCTGGATGATGTCGTCCATCGTCAGCCCCTGGGCAGCGAGATTCTTGCGGATCTGGTCATAGGTGTACCAGGTCTGCGCCGCTATCGGGCCGTGACGGCTGTCCGGGTGGCTACGGCCAGTCATCAGGATGCGGCCCTCTTCCGGCACGTCATCGTAGGAGCGTACCAACGGCTTGCCCGGCTTGTCGGTTTGGATCGGAATATGGCCGGCAAGGAAGATCAGTGGGCCGCAACGCACGGCCTGCGAATAATAGGATGCGCTCGGCAGGTCCTTGTTGTCGAAAGTGCGCACCGTGGCACGCTCCGGATAGCGCTCGTTCTTGCCCGGCACGACGCCGAGGGCATCGATCCCATAGTAGCGGCCGAAGCGGCCGGCGATGTCGGCTACGCCGAGGCCGGAGCTCGGTGACGGAACCTTCTGCCATTCGATCCGCACGCGCTCATATTGCGGGAAGAAGCGCTTGTCCTTCTGCCAGACGTGCTGGCGAAGCACCTGGCTGCCATCGCTGCCGGCCGCGACCATCACCTTTTCGAGGTTCTCATGCACGGTCCAGGCGTCGGCAGAGAAAGCACCTTCCATGGAGTCCGCCATGGTGAAGCCCTGGGCTTGTTCGTGGAACGAGGCCGGAAGCTCATCGAACCGGGTCGGCGTCGCGTCCGGCCGGCCGCCGCGCAGGCCGCTGATATAAAGAAGCCCGTCTGCCTCCACCGCGATCGGATATGCCTCGAATGAAGGCAACACGTCTCCCACAGCGATTGCTCGCTTTGCCATGATCTGTACTCCTGCTTTTTTGAAACGTTCAGTGGTGGCTTGGCGAAGGAACCCCGCGCACCTGCCGATGAATGATGCTGATCACGACGAGGGCCGTCAGGACCAGAAAGGTCAGCGCGATCGGTCGCTCGACAAGCGGCGCAAGGCTGCCGCCGCTCTGGACCAGCATGCGCCGGATGGAATTCTCGATCGTGCCGCAGAGAATGAAGGCGAGGATGAGCGGTGCTACCGGAATGTCGAGTTTGCGCATACCCCAGCCAAGAATGCCGAAGGCGATCATCATGCCGACATCAAACAGGCTCGCATTGATGGCATAGGTGCCCGCAAAGCAGAGAACGGTGATGGCAGCGAACAGCAGCGGGCGCGGGACCCGCAGGATATGGCTGCCCCAACGGATGGCGAACAGGCCGACGATCGCAAGGAAAACCATGGAGGTGAACATGGTGATGTAGAGCGCGTAGAAGACATCCGCATGTTCCGAGATCAGCGTCGGTCCGGGCTCAAGCCCCTGGGCGATCAGCGCCCCCATCAGGATGGCAGTGACGATATCGCCGGGAATGCCGAACAGAAGCGTCGGGATGAAGGAGGCGCCGCAGACGGAATTGGCGGCGACCTCCGGCGCGATCACGCCCTCGACATTGCCCTTTCCGAAGCTCTCAGGGGCCTTGGCGAAACGTTTTGCCAGTCCGTAAGCCACCCAGTTCGAAGTTTCCGCGCCGACACCCGGAAGCGCACCGATGACGGCTCCGATGAACGAGCTCTGCAGAATCGTTCGCCAGTAGCCCTTGAGTTCGCGGATCAGCGCGGGAAATGGAGTATGACGCACCGGATGCGGCTTTTCCGCCGTTCCATGGATATAGGAGCCGAGCTGGATCAGCACCTCGGCCATGCCGAACAGGCCGATCGCCAGCGGAATGACACCAATACCGGCGCCGAGATCCTGAATGCCGAAGGTGAAACGGGGCGAGCCGCCGATCGGATCGCCGCCCACAAGCGCGAGAACCAGGCCGATGGACGCCGCCATGATGCCCTTGGCCAATGAATTGCCGGACACATAGGCGACCATGGTCAAGGAGAAGACTGTCAGCGCGAAGAATTCCGGATTGCCGAATTTGAGTGCAACGGCACCGATTAATGGCGCGCCGATAATCAAGCAGGCGGAGCCGAAGATATCGCCGGCAACCGATCCCCAGAGCGACAGGCCGAGCGCCCTGCCCGCCTCGCCTTTACGCGCCAAAGCATAGCCGTCGAGCATCGTGGCGGCATTCGATGCCGTACCCGGCGTGCCGATCAGCACGGCCGAAATGGTGCCGCCGAAAGTACCTCCCTTGTAGAGCCCGATCAGGAAGCCGATGCCGACAACGGGGCTCAGGAAGAAGGTAAAAGGCGACAGCAGCGCCATGCCCATCGTGGCGGTCAGGCCCGGCAAGGCGCCGATGACCACGCCGATCACAGTGCCGGCGAAGACCGCAAGCAGAACGTCGATATGCATTGCGCTGGCGAAGGCGCTGGCAAGAGAATCAAGCATCATCTCATTCCTAGAAGCCGAAATTGAACATGCCCGCAGGCAGAAGAACGTTCATGCCGTAGCGAAACACGAGCGCGGTTATGACGGAGATTGAGACCGCAAAGCCGAACGACAGTGCAGGACTTTTGTAACCGAGCAGGAATGTGACCGCGACCATGAAGGCGATAGAACTGATGATGAACCCAAAGACGCTGAGCCCAAGAAAGTAAGCGATCAGCAACGCGGCAATGATCGCAGTGCGCCCTAACTCCCATCCGCTTGTGGTCGCGAGCGGGATTTCTTCCTTCCTGCGCGGCGCCGAGATAATGACGATCGCAGCCGAAATCATCATCACGACGAGCAGAATGCGCGGAAAGAAAGTGGGGGAAAGTGCGGTATCTGTCGTTCCCGGCATGGCGAAAGCCCAGCCGGAAACGAGGCTCGGCACCGCCATATAGGCAGCGGCGCCAAGCACCAGAACCAGCGCCGCGCAAAGTGCCTCGGCCGAGGCAGTCACTCCACGATAGCTTGTCATTCTTACTTGCTCGCGACAGAGCGCAGCAGTTCCGGGGCCGTTTTCCAGGTCGAAGCCCAATCGGCCTCGACATCGGCACCAGTGATAAAACCGCTGATGTCCTGCCCGAACCGTGCGTAGATTTCGCGATATTCCGGATCCTTACTGATGTCGGAAAGCCCCTTGCGCAGGATGTCGACATTCTCCTTCGAGGTGCCGGGAGGCGCGAAGATCGAGATGCTCAGCCCCTCGACGAGATCGTAGCCGAGTTCCTTGAAGGTCGGCACGTCAGGAAAGTCGGCCAGCCGCGTTTCGGAAGCGACGGCCAGCGGACGCATCGTGCCTTCCTTGGTCGGGTCCTTGATCAGTGACGGAAGCAGCATATCCGCCTTGCTCTCGCCTGCCAGCATGGCGCGCAGCTTTGCCGCACCGCCACCATAGGGCACCCAGCGCAGGCCCTGCGGCCCGAGGCCCGTCACCCGCGTGAAGCGCAGCCACGCATAATGATCGGCGGACGCGATATCGGCGATGGCGCCGTCGATCTTGCCCGGATCGGCCTTGGCCGCCGTGACGAAATCGGCAAGCGTCCTGTAGGGTGTGTCACCGCTGACGGTCAGGATCCACGGCACGAAAGCGATGCGTGCGACGGGTATCGCGGAATCGGCGTCGAACTTGAGGCTCTGTGCAATCGGTCCGAAGATCGCACCGCCAGGATCGCAGACAACCAGCGTATAGCCGTCCGGCTCGAATCCCTTCAATTCCTGCATCGCCAGCGTGCCGCCGGCACCCGGGCGATATTGGGCAATCATCGTTTCGCCGAGATACTTGTTGGCGAAGGGAATGATCGCCTGCATGTTGCGGTCATTGCCGCCGCCAGCAGGCTGACATCCGTTGACGACGACCGGCTTATCGGGGAAAGCGTAAGCAGCGGAGCAGGATAGTGCGAGAAAGGCCGTGGCGGCGGCGATGAACTTGCGAGCCTTCATTGTGATCCCCTTTGTTTCTTTGATTGACAGGCAGGCTAGTGGCTTCTGCGGGACCTGGCTAAGACTTTCCTGTTATAAGTCTTATGCCGGAAGCTCTTCGCTGGCTTTGGAGGGTTGCCGGCCGGGATAGAAGTCGAACGGGCGATCCTTCTGGCTGAGGTCCGGCACCACGAGGGCGCTTCGCACCGAGCCCAGCAGCACATCCCTGACTGCCTTGATCGCCGAGGACGTCGCCAATCGGGGATGGGCGCCGATGAATAACGTGCGGCGCGGCTTGGAGGCGAGGCTTCTGACCACGAGGCCACTATCCTGATCGACCTGGGTGATCAGCGAACGCGGCAGAACCGTTGCGTAGTGGCCGGATGAGACGATCTTCTTGATCGCCGGGACGCTGTCGATCTCGATGGCACAGCGCAGCAGCTGAACGTCGATCCCCATCTGCTGGGCGACCCCCATGCGAAAGGCCTTGGTCAGGATCAAGTCCAGTGAGCCTAGTTCCTCGCGGCTTATCTCTCCGGCAATCAGACCGATCAGATCTTTCGAGCCCGCCAGGACGAGTTCTTCCTCTGCGAACGGCGAATAGAGCGTCGACGTCTTGGAAGGTACGCCGGAGAGAATGGCGAGATCGATCCGCCCCGATCCCAGCCATTCGTCGAGGAAGACCGTCATGCCTTCGATGATGCTGAGCTCTACATCGGGAAGTTCCGTGCGGCAGTGATTGATGATGAGCGGTGCCAGCAGTTCGGAGCAGGACGGCGGGATACCGATCGAGACCTTTCCATGCGTCCGGCCGGCGCGTGAGCGGAGCGATCGGGACAGTTGCTCCATGCTCTCCAGCACCTCGGTGCCCTTCCGATAGAGCTCTTCGCCTGCCGCAGTCAGTTCGACACCGCGGGTCGTTCTGAAGAGAACCTTGACCCCCAGCTCCTCCTCTAGCAGCTGTATTTGCCGGCTAATCGCCGGCTGGGCGATTTTCAATTCCGCTGCCGCCTTGCTGAAGCTCTGGTGGCGGGCAACACTGACGAAATATCGGATGTGCTTGAGTTCCACTGAAATTCCTTTCGATGAAACTAAAGACGCAAACGCCGTGCCATCCCGCGCGGGTTGACATGAGGTGCTCAACCGATGGCACGGCTAATGTCACAAATCTTGACCTCGCGATGTTCATCGGCTCGGCCCTGATCGGCGGTGCGTTAATGTGATTGCCTAATTCGTCGGACGCACCAATAAAGTACCGCCTCCTATCAAATCCCGGCCGGCTTGATCGCGACGCTGATCGGCGCGCTGTTTTTTCATGTTGCTGCTGAACCGGCGTGCATAGCCGGTAGAGCTCACGCTAAGGATATAGTTCGGTCTTTAAGGGAATCGAACCTTAGATCTCTTAACGCCCTGAAATCTGGCGCGTTACTTTCGTTTTGAAAATGGCTCTAGACGGGAACCGAATAGGCCGCGCGATTTTCAGAGCGCGCGGCCTATTCAGCCGAATTGCGGCTTGACTTATCTCCGCGCGCCGACGGCCTTATCGATATAGATTTCCCGCAAGCGCCCACTGACCGGACCGATCTTGCCATCACCGATCATCTGACCATCGATCGACAGGACCGACATGACGAAAGATGTGGCTGAGGTGATGAAAGCTTCCTTTGCCGCAAGCGCTTCCACAACGCTGAACGGGCGCTCTTCCAGAACGTAGCCCGCTTCCTGTGCAAAACCAAGAACGGCTGCACGGGTTATGCCGTGGAGAATGTCGGAGGTCAGACCGCGCGTAACGATCTTGCCGTCGGCCGTGACGATATAGGCATTGGCGGAGGAGGCTTCCGTGACGAAACCGTCCTGCACGAGCCAGGCATCGTCTGCACCGGCTTCATAGGCGGCATTCTTCGCCATCGAGGGGTATAGAAGCTGCACGGTCTTGATGTCACGGCGCCCCCAGCGGATATCGGGGAGCGTGATGATCTTGAGGCCGCGCTTGGCAAGCGGGCTTTCCAGAACCGGACGGGCCTGGGTGAACATGACCACGACCGGCCGCGTGTCCTTGGACGGGAAGTTGAAGTCGCGATCGGCATTGCCGCGCGAGATCTGCATGTAGATCAGGCCTTCGTCGACATTGTTGTCGGCAACCAGCTTGCGATGGATGGCCAGCAGTTCCTGCGGGCTCATCGGCATCGGCATGTCGAGTTCCTTCAGGGAGCGCACAAGGCGGACCATGTGGCCGTCGAAATCGACCAGCTTGCCGCCGATGATGCAGGTCACTTCGTAGATGGCATCCGCGAAGAGATAACCACGGTCGAAGATCGAAACCTTGCCCTGCGATTCCGGGCCATAATGTCCGTCGACATAGACGATGCGTTCAGAAGAGGTCATGTCCGTTCAGTTCCCAAAAGAGATGTCGTGATGATGGTCGGATCATGGCGCGGCAGGCTTCAATAGCCGCGCGCCAGATCGACGGTGGGTGGAAGTGCGCCGGTTTCGCGATAGGTCAGGATATTGCCGGCGACGATCGCGGCGGCCGTCTCCCGATCCGTCGGAGCCGAGATATGCGGCAGGACGGTGATCGCAGGATGATCCCACACTGCATTGTCGGCAGGCAGCGGCTCGACGTCGAAAACATCGAGTACCGCATGTTTCATAGCACCTGAACCGAGCGCCGCGATCAGCGCGTCGGTGACGACGATCGGACCGCGGGCGAAGTTGATCAGGGAAGCACCCTTCGGCAGCATGGAAAGCCGGGTGCCATCGAGCAGCCCCTTCGTTTCGCCGGTCAGCGGCAGCAGGCAGACCAGAATTTCCGACCGGCTCAGAAGCTGGTCGAGACCCTGTTCCCCATGGAATGTTTCGACACCGTCCAAAGATTTGGCAGCACGGCTCCAGCCGATCACGTTGAAGCCGGCTTCCTTCAGACGGGCTGCGGACGCGGCGCCGAGCGCGCCGAGACCCAGGAGACCGACCGTGACCTGCTCGGGTCGCCGATAGGCGAGCTGCCGCCAGACACGCTGCCGCTGGAACTGCGCGTAGGCGGGCATCGGCCATGGCTCGTTCTGGCGAGACAAGGCCGAGTTCGAATTCCACCTTTGTGACCGAGCGTCCGTCGCCGAGCGTCGATGACAATTCCTTGACGGCCGGTAGGGACGCGATGGCGTTCTCGACCAGCCGGGCAACCTCGGTCTCGAGTTCCACCGCCGTGGCACCGGATTGTTCGATCGTCACCTTGACGGATGGAGTTATGATGGCCGGGAAATAGGTAATTGGCAGTCTCATAAAACTGTAGAGGCCGATCACGGTCAGGATAACGAAGATGAGGATCGAGGGAAGCGGGTTACGAACCGCCCACGCGGAGATGTTGCCGTTCATTGCGCAGTCTCCATTGCCGTGATCGCAAATGCGGCCGCCAGTCCATCTGACGCCATCGGCTCGACCTGGGCTAGGACTGGACGGACCCTTTCGTCCTGCTTCAGGAAGCTACCGGATTTGAGCACCACCATTTCGCCATCGCGTACTCCGTCAACTATCTCGACGAAGCCGTCCTGCCTTGTGCCGACGATCACCGGGCGCACATCGACAACGCCATCATCGACGATGAATACGTTGCTGGCACCGCCAGCGGTCTTTACCGCGCTGCCGGGCAGGATGATGTTGCGGCGTATCGCGGCGCGGATGGCGCCACGGGCGAACATGCCGGGCCTCAGCCCTTCGGCCTGTGCGAACTCGATGCGGACTTCGCCGTTGCGCGTCACCGGATCTATCTCGGCGGCATTCAATCGCAGTTCGCCATGAAGCATCCCGTCATAGCCCACCAGCTTTATCTCGGATTGCATGCCTTCGCTCAATTTGACGAAACTGGTTTCGGTGACTTGCGCGACAAATTCAATGGAAGCGTCCTCGGCAATCACGAACAACGGGTTCGCCAGACTTTCCGGAACAGCCCCAACCTTTGCCGTGCGCCTTAAAATCAACCCGCCCTTGGGCGCCCGCACCGTGCCGCGTTCGATTGTCAGCTCGATAGCGGCTCGCTCATGCGCGATAATTGCCGCGTCGGCTTCGATCAACGTCAATGATTGCTTCGCAAGTGAGAACTCGGCAACCGCGCGTGCATAAGCGTTCTCATGTTCATCGAGAAGCTGTTGCGAAACCGCGCCTTTCGGTTGAAGCGCCCTGCTCCGCTCCAACACTTTCGCCGCCTCTTTCAGCCTGACCTCGGCTACGTTCAGTCGGCTTTGCTCAACCGCCGCCGCGGCACGTGCACGCATCATACTGACGGAATTCTTGTCCAGCAGCATGCGCGCTTCGGTGGTGTCGAGCAAGGCGAGAGGCTGACCCTTTTCGACCATTTGCCCGACTTCGGCTAGTATATGATCGATCACCTGCCCCCGGATGAGGGCATGGACCTGAACTTCTTCGCGAGCGGCAAGTGAGCCGACCACCGGGATCGCTTCCGTTAATGCGCGCTCCCTGGCAATGACGACGGTCACCGGCATCTGCTCGGCAGCCTGTGACGCGGAGACGAAGACATGCCAGAGCATGAGAGCGCCGATGCCCAATCGGATATGCGACGATGTTGATTGGGATAACCAGCGCATGAAATGACCTTCCATTTTACCGCAGACATCGCGGTGGATGTGAAGGAAGGCTAGCGATCAGTGGGAGGAGAGGTGTGTTATCGCATTAAGAAAAGTTTCTGGAGTTTCCTAGAAGGACACGTACGGAGGCCGGCTCAATGCGAATTCATCGCCGGCAAAGCGGCTGATGTATCCATGGCTAAAACGCGGCTAATTGAACTGCAGTCTCCCGTAGGCGATAGCGATAAAATCGCTCACATGAACAGTTGGAAGCCTATTTAAACACACGCTAAACCACGAGATTTCATTGTCTTTCGTCATGATAGCGCTGGCGCTCACCGCAGCCATGAGCTATTTTCAAGTTGAGGCAGTACGTGCTGCCTTGGGGCGTCGAAACCCCTACGAGCGACTGATGCTGGTCGGTACAGCATCACACTCTCTGACCTTTCGGGTCGGGGAGCCTGTGGCGTATGTCCAGGTTCTCCGGAACTAAAGGCCATAGGGCTGTCTCGTACAGTTTCGAACTCCCCGATCACTCGGAGGTTTAGTGAGTTCTCGCGGGGACGGACCGCGACAAACTCTCTCGACGGGGAGCGCAAGATGCAGCACCGCAAGGTTCAGCAGTACGAACAGCATTCTCATTCGGCAGGACATTCACCGGAACCGCCCCATCATGCCGATCGGCATGTCGGACGGCAAGTGGCGTTCATGCGCCTGCAGGCCCACACCACGCAGCAGAAGCTTGCCGCGGGACTTGGGATCAGTGTCCAGCAATTGCAAAAATATGAAAGCGCGAAGAACCGCATCAGTGCGTCGATGCTCTTTGAAATCGGGCGCTTCTTTCATGTTCCAGTCAGCCGCTTTTACGAGGGCCTACCCGGAAACGATAGTGGCCCAGTGCAAGTGCAGGCGCCACCGAACGATCATGTCACATTTGCCTCAAGCGTCGAGGGACAGCGGCTCACCAACGCTTATCTGGCTCTGCCGCCACATCTGCGCCAGCGATTGACATCCTTCGTGTCTGGCTTGGGTGACTATCTATACAAAACGCGTGAACTTCGTGGCGCACCAATGTCCGTTCTACCCATCGAAGGGGAGCGCGACCGATGACGCACATGGTGACGACGCATCCAACGACCTTCAAAGAGGGAGTTTGCCAAACGGTGTCGAGAAGGACCCGCACATGGGACTTCGTCCAGGCACAAATCGTGCAGCGGACAGGTCTTCAACGGGAAGAAACTTCCATCGTGTCCGAACGGCATTTGCTGCTGCTCAATCTCAAGGGGGATAGTGAAGAGGGACAGTATTGGCTCGATGGCCGGCGAGCCGACTTCACCCGGCGCAAGCCGGGGGCGCTTCTATTCATCCCCGCTGGCTGCGCGTGGCGCGGCTGGGAGGTCGGCGCATCACGTGCCGCCTATCTTTCCATATCCATCGATCCTGCTTTCGTCGGCAAAGGACATGCGAGCGAGGATATGGTTTCTTCTGTTGGGCCGGATCTCGGCTTCGAGGATGACATCATCCTGCATGCTGCGCGCGCGATTGGGGCGGAGGTTGATCAGGGCAGCGCATTTGGCGGCATGTTCGTCGATGGGTATATGACGACAATCTTTGCCCAACTGATGCGAAGGACCCAAAGAGTGCGCACGCTTCACAAGGGCGGGCTATCCGCCTTGAAGCTCAGCCGGATCATCGAACGCATCGATGCGGATATCAGTGCCGAGCTGACCCTGGCGCAAATGGCGCAAGAGATCGGTTTGAGTGTGCCGCACCTTTGCAGGGCGTTTCGACAATCCGTCGGATGTCCACCCCACGCCTATGTCATTCGTCGCAGGATCGAGCGGGCCCAAACCTATCTGCGTGATACAGACTTGCCGCTGACCGAAATCGCCCTGATGGGCGGCTTTGGGAATTCAAGCCACTTTTCGAACACGTTCCGACGTGTAATTGGTACGACACCACTTGCCTACAGGGAGGGCTGGTCGTTGAGATCTCCGGCCTGATTTCCTGATTGGATCTCTCAAGCTGATCAATCAAGGGCGAGCACGAAGCCCCGTGACCCTGCACCCTGATCAAAACTATGAGTGGTGCATAAACATCCATTCGACAGTTAGCATGGGCCGGACAAATCAAAGGCTGCCAGCGCAGGCCGTCGACCTCCAATTTGGTTCAGGAAGCTGACAATGAAGCCTTTTTATTTTGCTACAGCCGTTGCGCTAGTTCTGTCAACCACCAATCCGGCACAAGCCGCAGGCGGGAAGCCGAAAGACACTGTAGCAATCGTACTTGCACATGCAGATTTTCCAATGGCGGCCTACGCCAATCTGTCTTGTGACCAGTTGGCTAATGACTATCTGAAAGAGTAGTCAGGTCTCAAAGCTGTCTCCAAACAACAACAGGATGCAGCAAATGGCAATGCTTTCGGCGGTCTCCTTACCAGCGTCCCGATGCCGTAGACGTCCGCCGGCGACAAAGAAGGTCAGATCGCTGTAGCAAAGGGCAAGGTGCACCCGTTCGCTCGCCAAGGAGATTGGCCACCGCGGCGTTACAGTGAACACCGTCGCGCCGGGGCCGCTCAACACGTCCTTCTTCTATCCTGTCGAAACCAGCGACTCGAAGGCTTTTCTCTCGGGCATGAGCCCGCAGAACCGGCTTGGCGAGGTCGACGAGATCACGCCGCTGATTGAATTCCTGGTCAGCCCGGGCGGCAGCTGGGTAACGGCGCAGACCGTCTTCATCAACGGCGGTTTCATCGCGCGCTGAGCAAGGTCAGAGCGACAAGCGAAGGGACATGTTTTCGCGAAGCCGGCCGGTGGCCAGACCATGCAGGCCGCCGGTCGACTTCAAGAAAGAGCCGAAAGGACATTCCTTCTCGTCAGCGGAAAAGTCCTGTCGCGACCCACCCCATCCACAATCGTCGTTTGAGAGCACATCATGAGCTTCTTCCCCAGCGGTATTGCAATCCATCACCCGATGGCGAAATCCGGCTCGACCTCGATCCGGCGAGTGCTGGCGACGCGAACCATGCTCGCGCTGCTGGCGGCGCTGATCATGGTCCACCTCGCCGCAACACCGGTCGATGCGCAGCTTGCACCGGTCGCTCCCACCAGGATCGAGCAATCGCAGGAGCCGTCCGGCAACGCGCCTCCCGGGGCCAGGATCACGGAGAGCCGGCCGATTGCAGCTGCCGGCGAAGCGGAGGCGACTGCGTCCGCGCGCATCGACCGCGGGATGATGTCTTCGGTGCTTCAAAGCGTGCATGGGCATCTGACGCGGCTCGCGCAGAGCTGGCTGCTCATGCCGCATCGCTTCGACGAAATGCGTGGCGTGTTCACGGCGGAGGTCGGCGGAACGGGTGGGCTCACCATCGTGACCCTCATGGCGCTCTTCGTCGGCATCGGTGCCGGCCTGTCCTGGCTGGCCTACAGGCTGACGAGGTCCCTGCGACTCTGGACGATCTCTTTGGACAAGGAAACGCCGCAAGGTCGCGTCGGCAGGTTTGCGGACGTCTGCTGGTCGGGCTGCTGATGCTCGGCGGCTTTATCCTCGGCAGCGCAGGCGCTTTCCTTACTGTTCGAATGGCCGGGGCTTCTGCGCGAAATCGTCCTCGCCTATCTGACGGCCGTCATCACAATATGGGCGATCTCCATTGTAGCCCGGGTCGCACTTCTCCCTTCCTCTACGTGTCTCCCATGCGCGCGCGGTGCGCACCTTCAATATCGACGATGGCCGAGCCGATCACTGGTATCGATGGATCGTTATCCTTTCGGCAGTCGTCGCCATTGCCACCGCGACCACGTCTCTTCGTCGGCAGTTCGGTCTCTCGGGTGATGATATGCTCGCGCTCGCCGTGCCGGTCGATTTCCTGCTGCTTGTCCTGGCGCTGCTTGCTGTCTGGCGACGTCCGGTTGCTCGCCCGAAGCTCTCGGCCACAAGATCACGTCCTGGCTGCTGACCGCTTACCTCGTGCTGCTGTTCTTACTGCGGACCGACGGCATCGGTTAGGATTTCGACGGGGTGTTTGCCCACTAGCTCGACACCTTGGGCGGACACTGCTGCCCATTAGTGCATGCATCGCTGACGAAATCGGAGCTCCATGGTTCGTTGGCCCGTGACGGCAGCCCGATGGCCGTCGCGCTCCCAAGGCTCGCAAATTATTCCACGAGCAAGCCATTGGCTCACGCAGAAGCTTTCGCAATAGGTTATTGAATGGTGCAGACTTGGCGAGGCGGCTTCGGGTAGCGGGGCATTATGGTAAAACCGCTCTCACATATTTTTGATTAATTAGCACCGCTTATGGGGGCATCCTGTTAGCCGCCACTAATCCAGAACGTGGCGCCCCCTAGATCGAGACAGAGCCGACCTTTGGCCACGATCTGGAAGGAGCCGTAATGCAGAATCCGAAACATCTGGAAATATCCCGACGCGACCTCATGGTAGGAACGACGGTGGCCTGTGTCGGAATGGACGCAGTCACTTCTACCACTAGTGCACAGGTGGCCGCTAATGCCGCCCGGAGGCCCTCGACTTACGTCGGGTTCACGATCAACGGAACGCCCAGGGAGTTGGAACTCGACAATCGGACCACGCTTCTCGATGCGCTGCGCGAGCATTTGCATCTGAGCGGAACCAAGAAAGGCTGTGACCATGGCCAGTGTGGCGCCTGCACTGTCATCGTCGAAGGCCGGCGTATCAATTCCTGTCTGACGCTTGCCATCATGCATGAAGGCGATGACATCACAACGATCGAAGGACTTGGTACTCCGGATGATATGCATCCGATGCAAGCGGCCTTCGTCAGGCATGATGGTTTCCAGTGCGGTTACTGTACGCCCGGACAGATCTGTTCCGCCGTTGCCGTCCTTGAGGAAATCAGGGCCGGCATCCCCAGTCATACCAGCGGCGACCTGAATGCCGAGATAGAAATCACCAACATGGAACTGCGCGAACGCATGAGCGGCAATATCTGTCGATGCGGCGCTTACCCCAATATCGTCGATGCAATAAGCGAAGTTGCGGGGAGGCCAGCATGAGAGGATTTACCTATGAGCGCGCTACCACACCCGCGCAGGCGGCCGCATCCGTCGTCGCCAACGCCAACGCCCGCTTCATCGCCGGCGGCACCAATCTCCTCGACCTGATGAAGCTGGAAATCGAGACGCCTGAGCATCTGATCGATGTCAACGGCCTTGCACTTGACACCATTGAGGACACCCCAGAAGGCGGGTTGCGGATTGGCGCTCTGGTGCGCAACACCGATCTTGCGGCAGACCATAGAGTTCGGCGCGATTACGGTTTGCTGTCTCGCGCCCTGCTCGCCGGTGCATCCGGCCAGCTCCGCAACAAGGCGACCACCGCCGGAAACCTGATGCAACGCACACGCTGTCCCTACTTCTACGACACCAATCAGCCCTGCAACAAACGCCAGCCTGGCAGCGGCTGCTCGGCATTCGGCGGCTTTACCCGTCAGCTCGGCGTGATCGGCGTGTCGGATGCCTGTATCGCCACCCATCCCAGCGACATGGCAATCGCCATGCGCACACTCGATGCCACGGTCGAAACGGTCAGGCCGGATGGTGCGGCCCGCACGATCCCGATCGCGGATTTCCATCGTCTTCCAGGCGGCACGCCGCATATCGAAACGGCACTGGAGGCCGGTGAACTGATTACTTCGGTCACCCTGCCTGCACCCGTCGGCGGCACCCATGTCTACCGCAAAGTGCGCGACCGCGCGTCCTATGCCTTCGCATTGATCTCGATCGGCGCGATCGTGCAAAGCGACGGGACCGGTCGCGTCGCGGTCGGCGGCGTCGCTCCCAAACCATGGCGTGTCGAGGCAGCGGAAGGCGAGATGACGAGCGGCGCGCGCGCAGTCGCCGGTCTCCTGATGGAGGGCGCTACGCCTACGCACGAAAATGAATTCAAAGTCGGACTGGTGGAACGCACCTTGAGAGCCGTCCTGAACGAAGCAAAGAGGTTGAACCAATGAGATTCGACACACCCGCCACCAACAACCCGATTGACCGGATGAAGGTGGTTGGCCAGCCGATCGAGCGTATCGACGGGCCGCTCAAGGTCACAGGTACGGCTACTTACGCTTACGAATGGCATGATCCGTCGCTTGAAGCTGCATATGGCTATATTGTCGGCGCGGCCATCGCCAAGGGGCGGATTTCGTCGATGGACCTTGGCGCAGCGCGCGCGGCGCCGGGCGTGGTTGCGATTGTCACGGCCGAAAGCGCCGGGAATATCGGCCAAGGCCAGTTTCTGGCCGCAAAACCACTGGCCGGCCCCGAGGTCCAGCATTACCACCAAGCTGTCGCGCTGATCGTTGCTAATACCTTCGAAGAGGCACGTGCCGCCTCTAGCCTCGTCAAGATCGATTATATCGAGAACAAAGGTAGCTTCGACCTGGAGCAAGCGCGCGAGGCTGCGCGCGAACTTGATAAGGCAAATGCCGATACGCGCGTCGGGGATTTCGACCGTGCTTATGCCGAAGCGCCTGTCAAGCTGGAAGAAACCTACACGACCCCCGACCAGAGCCATGCGATGATGGAACCGCATGCGACCCTGGCGATATGGGAGGGCGACAAGCTTTCCCTATGGTCATCCCAGCAGATGATCAACTGGGGGATGCGCGACCTCGCCCTCATCTTCGACATGCCGGAGGAGAATTTCCAGCTGGCATCGCCCTATGTCGGTGGCGGTTTTGGCGGGAAGGCGACTGTGGGAGCGGATGCTGTTCTTGCCGCTCTCGGCGCGCGCGTTTCAGGCCGCCCGGTAAAGGTCGCCCACACGCGGCCCATGATGTTCAACAACACGACGCATCGCGCAGCGACCATACAGCGCATTCGCCTGGGTGCAGAGCCCAGCGGCAAGCTTACGGCGATTTCGCATGAAAGCTGGTCGGGCAATCTTGCCGGCGGCACGCTTGAGACGGCCGTGATTCCCACGCGGTTCCTTTATGCGGGTGAACACCGCCACACCGCCATGCGCCTTGCCACGCTCGATCTCCCGGAGGCCAACGCCATGCGGGCGCCTGGAGAGGCCTCTGGCATGATGGCGCTCGAAATCGCCATGGACGAGATGGCTGAACGGCTCGGCATGGACCCGGTCGAGTTTCGCGTTCTCAACGATACCCAGGTGGATCCTGAAAACCCGGCACGGCCGTTCTCCGCGCGCAATTTCATCGAATGTCTGACAGTCGGCGCAGAGCGTTTTGGCTGGCAAGACCGCGTTCGGACACCCGGACAGGTCAGAGAAGGCGGGAAGATGATCGGGATGGGTGTCGCGTCTGCGATCCGTGCGAACAAAACGCGCGAATCCGGGGCGCGCGTCAGACTTGGCACCGATGGCATCGTGACTGTCGAGACGGATATGACCGATATCGGAACAGGAACCTACACGATCGTGGCGCAAACGGCAGCAGAGATGCTCGGGCTGCCGTTAACGAGGGTTGCGGTCTCGCTTGGTGATTCAAGTTTTCCAAGAGCTTCCGGTTCAGCCGGGCAGCGCGGTGCGAACTCCTCGACATCTGGAGTCTATGCCGCCTGTATCAAGCTGCGAGAAGCTATCGCCGCCAAACTCGGCTTTAACGCAACAGGCGCAGAATTCTTAGACGGCTACGTACACTCCGGCGACCGCCGTATCGCTCTCACGGAGGCGGCGCGGGATGGCGCTATCGTCGTGGAAGACACGATGGAATGGGGCGACCTCGCGACGAAATACGAGCAGCAGACCTTCGGAGCACAATTCGTTGAGGTTGCGGTCGATCCGGATACTGCCGAGATCCGTGTCAGACGCATGCTTGCCGTATGCGATGCGGGACGAATCCTAAATCCGAAGACAGCGCGCAGCCAAGTCATCGGAGCCATGACGATGGGGGTGGGTGCCGCACTGACGGAAGAGCTTGCCGTGGACAAACGACGTGGATTTTTCGTCAATCATGATCTCGCTGGTTACGAAGTGCCGGTCCACGCGGACATCCCGCATCAGGACGTTATTTTCCTCGATCATCCGGATCCGATGTCATCGCCGATGAAGGCCAAGGGCGTGAGTGAGCTTGGTCATACTGGCGTCGCCGCGGCCATCGCCAATGCCGTCTACAACGCTACCGGGGTTCGCGTGCGCAACTATCCGCTGACGATCGAGAAAATTCTCGCACGTCTGCCGAAGGATGTATGACCGGTGTCGATGCCCCTGAAGATGCGACCGAATTGGTCGATAATTAAAGCAGAGAATGGAGACGACCGATGAACCTGAGAAGAAGCAATCCACTGAAGAACCATTTGGCGACTGCCGCGTTCGTCGCAGCGATCTTCGCTTTCCAGCTCGGCGGCGATGAAGCGAATGCACAGGATCAGACGAGCGCGTCCTCCCAGCGAAACCGCTATGTGGACGGGACTTACACCGCGACTGGGCAATATGGAGGAGGCCCATCCTTTGTCACGGTTACTCTTGGTTTGAAGGAAGGCACTGTTACGTCCGTAGAGGTCATGCCACACGCTACAGTGCCGCGATCACTGCAACTGCAGCGCAGTTTCGCCGCCGCTGTACCAACAGTCGTTGTTGGCCGGCGCCTTGATGAAGTCAACGTTGGGAAATTAGCCGGGTCAAGCAATACACCAAATGGCTTCAATGCGGCGATCCGGCAAATAAGGGAACAAGCACGCGCGCGCTGACGACCGTGAGGCATGGGGGGACGTTTCTACTGTGTCGGAAGAATGGTCGTACACGTTCAGCCCCGGCCATGGCTGATCGCCTTTACAAGAAGGGCGAGCGCCGGAGCCCTGTGCCTCCCGTTCGGATAATACAGATGATAGCCCGGAATTTCAGGTGTCCAGTCCTGCATGACCTGCGTCAACTGCCCGCGATCGATAAATAGCTGGGCTTGGGATCGCAGGACGTAACAGAGGCCGAAGCCATCGATCGCGGCCTCCATCATCATTTCGGGCCTGTCGAAGGCAAGAGCACCTCTCACCCGTATTCGATGCTGCCGGCCGTCCTTGGAGAATTCCCAGGACGGGTAACCGTCGAGCGATGGCATGCGCCGGTTGATGCAGCGATGCTGCGACAGGTCTTCCGGCGTCTCGGGAAGACCGTGACGGGACAGATATGCGGGCGAAGCGACGAGCGCCAGCTTCTCTCTCGGCCCAATCGGTACCGCGACCATGTCCTGCGCAAGGTTGTGGCCAAGTCGAATTCCTGCGTCGTATCGCTCCGCGACAATATCGACGAAGCGGTTGTCCACGCTGACATCGATATGGATGTCGGGATGTCCAGGCAGAAGCTTTCTGATGGCTGGCCAAAGAATGGTTTCGGCCGCGTGGTCGGCCGAGGTGATCCGCAAGGTCCCCGCGATCCGCGTGCCGTCGCCTTTCAAGGCGTTGAGCTTGCCCTCGATGTCGTCGAGGGCCGGGCCAAGCGTTTCCAGCAGTCTCGCGCCTGCCTCGGTCACGGATACGCTGCGTGTGTTGCGCGACAATAATGTCACGCCCAGCCGGACCTCCAGCCGCCGGATGCGGTGACTGAGCGCGGACTGCGATGTGCCGAGGCGACCTGCAGCCCGCGTGAAGCTGCGCGCCTCGGCAACTGCGACGAATGCCGCCAGGCTCCCTAGTTCGTCACGGACCATCGTCTACCTCTTCAATGATGGGTCGACACTCATGACGGAGTGTCTCGCATGTACGCCATTCATGACGCAACGTCATGGGTCTATGCAACCCGGATTGCTTGCGATCGCGGACCTTTGTTCCGAAATCTGCATTGAGCCTGTCGAACAACTGCTCGATGAATTCATGAAAGGAACGACATGACACGACACCGCCTGCCTGCAGGACTTGCCATTGCCGCTCTCGCAACGATGACCGCGATCCCATCTTTCGCACAGAACGCGAACAATACCGTCATGGAAGGAGACTATGTCCTCATTCCGGAACGCCCTTCGGCCGTCTATGCCGATGCGACGGCCACGCATGTCCCCCAACTTGCCTCGCTCCATGCCACGGACTCGGTCTTCATCGACGTGGATACGGATGGCGATCTCGATGTGATCGTCTCCGTCGAATACGGCCAGAACCGCCTCTATCTGAATGACGGCAAGGGAAAGCTTACCTACAAGCCCGGCGTGTTCGGCACCGGCATCCATGACAGCGAGCACGTGCGCGCCGCAGACTTCGATGGCGATGGAAACATGGATGTCGTCTTCATCACCGAATCCGACGAGCTGCATCAGCTATACCTCGGCGATGGCAAGGGCGGCTTCACAGATGCAAGCGACCGCCTTCCGGCCGGAAGCCAGGGCAACGGACTTGCGATCGATGACGTGAACGGCGACGGACTGCCGGACATCGTCGTCGGCAGCACGGGAGAGATCGGACACGGACCGGACATGAAGCTACGCCCGGCCAGGACGCTCCTTTTCCTCAATGACAAAGATCGGCCCGGGCATTTCACCGATGCGTCAGAGACGAACATGCCGGAAGGCGACTACCAGACGGAGGGTGTCGTTTTGGCCGATATCGACGGCGACGGCGATCTCGACATGGTTCTGGCAAGCCCGGCACATGATAACCGTCTCCTGATTAACGACGGCGACGGGAAATTCACCGACGAATCCGAACGCATCGAGCTACTGGTTCCCATGGAGACACGCGACGTGAAGGTCGCGGATGTGAACAAGGATGGTCACCCGGACATCTTGTTCTTCAACATCACCAGCAACAACATGGGCTTCGACAAGGATCCGCAGACAAGGCTTCTCATCAACGATGGCAAGGGTCGCTTCAAGGACGAGACCGAAGCGCGCCTGCCGAAGAACACGTTTTCGAGCTGGGCGGGCACCGTTCTTGATTGGAACGACGACGGCGCACCGGATATTCTCGTCGGCGCAATCCAGGTTCCGGGCTTCGTTCCTCTGCAGCCGCGGGCATGGCAGAATGACGGCACAGGCAAGTTCACGGACGTGACGGCCGACGTCGTGCCGGGCATCACCACCGGCCGCAACTGGAGTGCGGGCAAGGGCGATCTGGACGGTGACGGCAAGGATGATGCCTTCATCGGTGGCTGGGGAACGCAGGCAAGGCTGCTTCTCACCGATATCAAGGGCTATCAGGCGCAGCTTCCGCCGTTCGAAGAGATCAAGCCAGTTTCGCGCTGATCAGGACATGCGAGGCCGATTTCGCCAGAGTCGGCCTCGCTGCAGACAACATCAGGAGAGATGAGATGGAGAATAAGCTTGGCTGGGGTATTTTAGCGACCGGATGGATCGCCGAGTTGTTCACGACTGACCTAAAGATGGCAGGCTTGCACGTCAGCGCCGTCGGATCGAGGTCTCTCGACAAGGCGCAGGCTTTCGCTTCCCGTTTCGGCATTCCATCGGCCCATGGAACCTACAAGAATTTAGTGGCCGACCCGCAGGTAGATATTGTCTACATCGCCACTCCACACCCTCATCACGCAGCCGCGGCACTCCTGGCGATCAAAGCGGGCAAGCACGTCCTGATCGAGAAGCCGTTCACGTTGAACGCTAAGGAAGCACGCGAGGTCGTTAGCCGGGCGCAGGATAAAAACGTGATCGTGCTCGAGGCTATGTGGACACGCTTTCTGCCTCACATGAAGCGGATCCGGGAAGTTATTGCGTCAGGCGCGCTCGGCGATCTGAAATCCCTTTCGGCCGCGCATAGGCAGCGGCTCCCCGACGACCCGGCACACCGCCTGAACGCACTCGAACTAGGCGGCGGCGCGCTCCTTGACCTTGGGATCTATCCGATCTCGTTCGCCATCGACATCCTCGGCCCGCCCACGACCACCTCTGCAATCGCGCGCTTCAAGGACACAGGCGTGGATGCTGAAGTGGTAACGATCATGACGCACGCAAATGGCGCGATCTCGTCGAACGTTTCGGCACTGGATATCGGCAAGTCCAACACCGCGCACATATTCGGCTCAAAGGCGCGGATCGATATCGACGATGTCTGGTACGCACCGACAACCTTCCGCGTGATCGACACTCAGGGAGGTCTTGTAGAAGAATTCGAGAGCCATGTTGTCGGACGCGGGATGCAGTATCAGGCATTCGAGATGGAGCAACTCGTGGCCACGTCCGGATCTTCGATACTGATGCCCCCGGACGAAAGTGTCACTATCATGGGGGTTCTCGACGACATCAGAAGGCAGATCGGGCTCGCCTACCCCGGGGAATCACGCGGATGAGATTGGCGCAAGGTCTCGCGGCCTGGCGGCTGCAACCAACGCTTCGCATCCGCGACCGACCAACTCGCACCTTCTTACAGAACCGTATCGAGCCGCCTCTCTGATGATTCCATCGAGTGGCAAGCCGTCCATCCACTGCTCATCACAACAACAGTTCGAGTTTAATCAAATAAGCGTGATTAATTAGTCCAGCTAATAGGCTCAATCAGCAGTGGCCAACTAATGCCTCCGACCTAACACTGCTAGTTTTCAGCGATCGATGGTCTCAACGTTCGCTCCCTTTGGGTCGGACATACTCAGACGCTTATCGGAAATCGCAGGAATCGAGGATGGTGACGATGCAACTCAAACTGAACTCCGTCGACTAAGACCTCGATATAGAACCCGACACACCTCTGCTGTGGGTCATCCGCGAAGAGGCTGGTCTGACCGGAACCAAGTTCGGCTGCGGACTGGCGCAATGCGGGGCATGTACAGTCCTGATTAACGGTCAGCCCGTCCGTTCATGTGTAACGCCTGTGGAAACCGTCGCAGGGCAAAACATCACCACGATCGAGGCCATCACGGAGACTGATCTCGGTCGTCGGGTGGTCGAAGCATGGGTGGCAAATCAAGTCCCTCAGTGCGGATACTGTCAGTCCGGCCAGGTCATGGCCGCAACTGCCCTCCTCTCGAACAACCCGCACCCGTCCGATCAGGATATCGCCGATGCGATGGTCAACCTCTGTCGGTGCGGAACCTACAACGCCATCCGCGCCGCCGTTTTCCAGGTCGCCGGCCGCGAGGAGAGCGCAACATGAGCCATGCCGAGATCTTCAATCCCGCCGTTGGCGATACTGGTGACCGAGGCTTGAACCTGACGCGACGCGGACTGCTTGGCGGTATAACCAGCGCTTTCGCCCTTGGTGTCATGCTGTCTCCGTCGATCGCCAAGGCTCAGGGCCTCCCTGCACCCGCGCCCAAGATTGCTCCGGGCACGCGGGTCCCCGCATTCCTCACCGTCAACGCAGATGGCACGGCAATCCTTCAGAGCCCGTTCGTCGAAGGCGGCCAGGGAATCTTCACGGCGATGGCACAGATCGTCGGCGAAGAACTCGATCTCGATCCAGCGCGTTTCACTGTTGAATCCCCTCAGCCAGGTCCCGACTACAGGGTCGTCAACGGCGCTCGCCTGACGGGAGGAAGCCTGTCTGTCCGATCAAGCTATGCGACGATGCGTCGGCTGGGGGCTCTCGCCCGCCAGATGTTCCTTCAGGCCGCCGCCACTCGCCTGGGTGTCCCGATCTCGGAACTGACGACCGAACCTGGAGAAGTTTTGCATGCGGCCAGCAGCCAGCGGATAGGGTATGGCGCGCTTGCCGCCGAGGCGGCGTTGCTTCCGATCCCGGATGACGCACCACTCAAGGACCCGAAGAATTTCCGTTGGATCAGCAAGCGTATTCCGCGACTGGATGTTCGCGATAAGTCGACAGGGAAGGCCATCTACACGATCGATACCAAGGTCGATGGCATGCTGCTGGCGGCGATCCACCATGCGCCGCGACTGGGTCAGCAGCCACGCACTATCCTCAATGAGGAACAGGTGCTGGAAATGCGCGGTGTTCATTCCATTCACACGCTGCCCAACGGTGTCGGTGTCGTCGCCGATCGCTGGTGGCGCGCCCGTAGGGCCGCCGAAACGCTTCAGATCGAATGGGAAGAAGCGCCCGTGGGCATGGCCAACGCGATGCCGGCGGATTTCTCCACGGATGGGTTCAGGGCACAACTTGCCGCAACACCGGGTCCTGGCATCGATGCTGAAAACGTCGGGAATGCGACGAGCATGCTTGCCAGTGCGAACAAGGTCATCAGCGCCACCTACACCGCGCCTTATGTGGTCCATGGCCAGCTTGAGCCGTCATCGACGATCGCCCGCTTCAATGCGGACGGAAGCCTGGATCTCTGGGCACCGAACCAAGTTCCCGACGCTTTCCAGACTGCGGCGGCCAAGGTAGCCGGCATTGATCCGGCGAAAGTCAATGTCCATTCACCCATGCTTGGCGGCTTTTTCGGGCGCCATTTCCTTTACAATACCGGAAATCCGTTCGAGCAGACGATTCTTTTGGCAAAGGCGGTGCAGAGGCCTGTGAAGGTTATTTGGACGCGCGAGGACGAATTCCTGCGGGATGCCATGCGCCCGATGGCTGTTGTCCGGATGCGAGCGGCCATCAATCAGGACGGCTCCCCCTTGGCCTATGAGGCAGAGTCGATGGGGATGGGGTCCCGCGGTCACTTAAACGGAATGAAACCCGGAGCTTTCGATCCGACGATCGTCGAAGGGCTTGTTGAGAAGGCCTACGCTATTCCGCACAAACGTGTCGCGCATGTCATTGTACCTCACGCGGTGTCGCTCGGGCATTTCCGTTCCGTCGGTCACTCCATGCTGGACTTCATCTCGGAAGGGTTCTTCGACGAGATGGCAGATGCCGGTGGGCAGGATCCCTACGAATGGCGTATGCAGATGCTCGTCGGACAGAATCGACTGACCACCCTCCTGAAGGCCGTCGGGGATCTGTCCGGAGGCTGGCGGAGAGGTCCCTATGACCATGAGGACGGATCCCGACGCGCACGCGGTGTTGCAATGGCCTCGCCATTCGGGTCAGAGGTCGCGACGATCTCCGAGGTAAGCGTGCGCAACGAAAAGGCCGTGGTCCATGACATCTGGATTGCGATCGACCCCGGAAGCGTTGTCAATCCGGCGATTGTCGAGGCACAGGTCAGGTCTGCGGCGGCGCTCGGTGTCTCGACAGCGCTGATGGAAGAGGTAGTCTACGAAAACGGGATGCCCAGGGCACGCAATTACGATCTTTATCCCATTCTCGGGCTTGCGGACATGCCGAACGTCCATGTTCGCATCGTCGAGAGTGGAGAAAAGATGGGCGGTGTGGGCGAACCTGGTCTTCCGGGTGTTCCTGCGGCGATCGCCAATGCGGTCTCCACCCTCACCGGAGAACGCATCCGTAGTCTGCCCCTGTCGAACCATCGTCTCGGTCGACCGCCGGGTTCCGAGCAGGCCTTCCGATAGGCGACGTCCGACTGTCACAACAACCATCAGCCTCAACCAGATAGATCTATCGGTATCTCCCTTGAGCCCGAAGCCCACCCGGTGGTGCGGTCGACTTGTGGAAGATGGTCGATGGCATCCCGAGCATCCGGAAAAGACCATTGAAACGTATCCTATGGAGCCTCGCCGCAGGCGCTATCGTTGTCGGAACCTCCGGCTTCTGGTTTGCGACACGGATCCCTGCCACGCCGTTTGATGAACCTGCCTCGGATCGGTCACGCGTATCGGCGGAGCGAGGCGAATACATTGCCAGACTGGCCGATTGTGTTGCCTGTCACAGCACGCCGAAAGGTGCGCCGTTTTCCGGTGGTCTCGAGATGGGCACGCCGCTCGGGTCGATCTTCGCGACCAACATCACGCCGGACAAGGAGACCGGGATCGGCAAATATACACTGGCGCAATTCGACAACGCCGTGCGCCGCGGGGTTGCCCCTGACGGCAGCCGCCTCTATCCGGCGATGCCATACCCTTCCTACGAAAAGCTGAGCGACGTGGATGTCGAGGCGCTCTACGATTATTTCATGACGCAGGTTTCGCCTGTAGAGGCCCCGAACAGGCCAAGTTCCATTCCAAGTCCGCTGAACATGCGCTGGCCCCTGGCATTCTGGAACACGGTGTTCACAGGCGGTAAAACCTATGCTCCCGATCCCTCTCGGGATGCGGCATGGAACCGCGGCGCCTATCTCGTCGAGGGTCCGGGCCACTGTGGTGCCTGTCACACGCCCCGCGGCCCCGCCATGCAGGAAGTCGCGCTTGATGAAGGCGACAGTCGTTTCCTATCCGGTGCCAATCTGGACGGATGGTTCGTCCCGAGCCTCCGAAACGACTACAATACAGGCCTCGGCCGATGGAGTGAGGAGGATATCGTCGCCTACCTCAGAAACGGTCGAAACAGGCACGGTGTCGTTTTTGGCCCGATGGCCGAGGTTGTCAACAATTCGACGACATTCACCTCTCAAGAAGATCTCGCGGCGATCGCGAAATATCTGAAGAGCCTGCCAGGAGATCGACAGCGCGACGGAGCCCCCTGGAAGCCGGAGCCATTGAGTGTTTCATCTTCGGCATCGCGTACCCCCGGTCAGCAGACCTACGCTACGCGATGCGCATTCTGCCATGACAGCGATGGTCTCGGCAAAGGGATCTGGATCTCTCCTCTGGCCGGTTCAAGCTCAGTCCTTGCGAACGACGCTAGCTCCATGGTCAACATCACCTTGAACGGCTCCATGCGTGTCGTCACCAATGGAGCCCCCGACTCCTACCGGATGCCGCCGTTCCGCGAGCATCTGTCCGACCAGGAGATTGCCGATCTTCTCACCTATATTCGTGGTGCATGGGGCAATGACAGCGGCCCGGTGACAACCGAAACGGTCGGAGCGATGCGGGAGCACACCAATCCGGCAAGCAGTGAGGTCATGATCCTGCAGATGCGCTGACCGCCTCTGCATGTCAGAGGCAGGCCGCTTGGATGAAACAGGCCATGGAAAATAAAGGCGGAAGGCAGCTCAACTGGTACTGCCTTCCGCCCCGTCAGAACCGCAGGTGGTCTGAGGTCTGCATTAGTGACCGGCTGATATCCGCGCATCTTTCAGATCACGCAACGCCTCAATGAAACTCGTTGGCTCCTCGTTCAGAGGCATGTTGTCTGCATCATGGACACCGTCGATCGCGCCGACCGCATCCGGATCGATTGCGGCAAACAGATCTTCCAGGTCTTCAGGTTCTGGACCGTGCTCCGCAACCAGTTCGAAGGACTTTCGAGCGGCAGAGGGCAAGGTCAGGCTGCTCACCAGTACTTGGGCAATCTGCCGGCGGGAGATCACGCCATCCCGCGGAGTTCCTGACTGTCTCCTATCGCCCTGGAGGAAGAGCGGTTTCTGCTGGTTGCGGTCGTTGTAGTCGAACCAGCCGGGCCGGACGATCGTGTAGGGATTTCCGGTAGCACGGACCAGCCGCTCGGCCCGGCGTTTCCAGTCGTGTGCCACTTTGCGATCGGTCACGGCAATCGCAGTCATGAGAGCGATACGGACTTCTCTGGCACCGAGCGCCGTGAGCACGTTCAGAACGCCGCCATAATCCGTTGCCTGCGCATCCCTGACGCTTCCGTAGGTGCCATGGGTAAAGACGATGGCATCGACACCATTCACCGAGCCGACCAGAGTATGAGGCCGCGTCAGGTCAGCTGAGACTATCTCGAGCCCGGCACGCGGACACAATCGGTCCGGGTTGCGAGTAAGCGCCCGGACAGTGTGACCGTGCTTGATTGCTTCATCGATAACCAGGTTCCCGACACTGCCTGTGGCTCCCACGGCAAGTTCCGTCATTTTTGCGTCTGTCATTACGTCCCTGAAATTGCTGATTTCGTGATATCTGAAACAGCCGATTGCGCCGGTAGCACTGCAGGCTCGCCACCGCCTTCGACCGAGGCATTACTGATTTGTCGTCGCCGTCGATCGTTCGATCTTCATGTCGACCGACTGGCCGAGAGCATCGAACTCGGAGAGATCAGAGGTGACCTTCCCGATAACGATCAGGTCCGAGATCTCGGGATCCTTGCTGTTGTCGAAAAACAACGCGAGATAGCCACTGCGCGCCGTGTACCCGATATCGCCATTGTCGAAACCTTCGCGCTTTCTGGCCTCGGTCGACAGGGGTGATGTCGGACGGCCGTAATATTCGCGCTCGCGCAGACGGCTCATCGGCAAGGTCATTGGCAGTTGCGCGAGAAGATCGCGCTAGGTCTGCGTGTCGATCAGCTCGCCCGTGATCACCTTGTCGCCTGCGGTGATCCGGATCGCGGCGAGCTTCGTGGCTGCGCCTGTCGTCGCATCCTGTGCAAAGCTCGGCGAAGCCATGGTAACGGTTTGCAAGGCGAGCAGCGCCAAGGCCATCGAAGATCTCGATTTCATAGCGATCATCAGGTCATGCCCTCTTGTGGCGATTCACCGAGCTGCTGAAGCACTGAACGGCGACCAGGGCGTAGTGTGTCAGCGCCGCAACCAACCCGACAATCGATCCATAGTTCAGGAAAAAACCGATCACGGACTCGCTGAAATCCCACATGTCGAGCGAATAGGTCAGCATCAGCTTCGAGCCGAACGCCATCTCGGAAAAGCTTTTCACGCCCCAGACAACAACGAGCAGCGTCAGGATCCGTGCCGCCCATGCCCGCACGACGTTCGATTGCTGTATTCCGACTGTCGAGCGGAACACGTTCATCACCACGCCCCATCGGGTGCCCAGATGAACGGAGATAATCAGCAAGACCCAGTATCCGACGAACATATGGATCTCCCGAACGGCGAAGGCGCCGCTGAGAGCCGTGAATGGAAACAGATCCCGGGAAACCAAGAAGCTTGTGATCAGCATGACCGTCATGCCGGCGGCGAGACAGGCGATCGTCAAAATGTTGATAATGCGGCTGGCGTCCATACTTCGCTTGGCCAAACCACCATACCACCGCCTGTTGAAGACGTTGTGTAGGATGACGAGCAAGAACAGTGCGGTTCCGAACAGTTCGTGGGACAAGTTGTCCAGCCACCAGTATGCCAGGCACGCGATGACGAGTGCGACAGCCAGGAAATCGAGCAGAAGACGGAGGCGGAGAACGATCATTCGATTTCGAATCGCCGCATGTCGTTGAACGTATAGAGAAAGTCCCTGTCAGCCCGTGAGGTGTGACAGCGCTGACAGCGGGCGGTGTTCTCATCCATGTTGATAGTGCCGTCCGGTTTGAACCACTGGAACTGCCAGTCCGCGGTGCGTCTGCTCTCGTCGTAGTCCTGCCCCCAGTTCTCCCCCTTTTCCATGATGAAGTAGCGGAACACCTTGCCGTCGCGGTAATCGACCAAGGCAACATGGGTGCCGTTCGGGATAGGCATTCCAGCTTTTACAGCCTCGATCGCCTCGCGCGTCGTCATGATGTGCTCTGTCACCTCACCGCGTGTGACGGTGGTGTAGTGAACGAGCTTGTCTATGTCGGGCATCGTTGCACGCGTCGGTTCCGCGTGGACCTGCATGCCAACGAACAGGACCGTCAGCCCTGCGATCACCGCACCGCCAATGCCGCCGATTATCTTCTTCATTGAAACCTCTTCGTTCGGTGCACGACTTTCAAGTCAGCGCGTGTATTGTGCGTCGGTGACGTGTTCCAGCCACTCGACCGACTTGCCGTCGAGGGACTCGGAGATGGCGATGTGGGACATGCCATTCGTGGCGGTTGCTCCGTGCCAGTGCTTCACGCCCGGCGGAATCCATGCGATATCGCCCGGCCGGATTTCCTGGACTTCGCCCTCCCAGTGCTGGACGAGACCGACACCCGCCGTGACGATCAGCGTCTGGCCGAGAGGATGGGTGTGCCACGCTGTCCGCGCGCCCGGTTCGAAAGTCACGGTCCCGCCACCGACCGTAGCAGGTGCCGTCGCGGCGAAGCGGGAGTCGACCCGGACGGCTCCGGTGAAGTTGCTCGACGGACCGGCCGTCGATGCATGCGTGCCTGCCCGCGTTACCGAAACTTCCTTGTCAGGTTCGGCGAGCGCGGCGAAAGCGCCAAGGGAGAAAGCGACGGTCATCACAGTCTTCATGTTCATGGGTCACCTGTCATCGTAAGCCCGATGGGCGCTGGTCGGACTACTCGGCAAAGACTTCCTTGGCGATCGCCACGGCCGACACTGCGCTTGGCCAGCCGGAATAGAACGCCATGTGGGTGATGGTCTCTACGAGCTGTTCCTCTGTCAGGCCGTTGGCCTTGGCGCGGATCAGATGGGATCGGAGCTGGTCAGGACGATTGAGGGCAATCAGCGCCGAGACTGTTACCAGACTGCGATCCCGCTGGGAAAGCTGCGGCCGCTCCCACACATCGGCGTAGAGAACATCGTCAGTCAGTTCGGCCAGCTTCGGCGCGATATCGCCCATCAGTTGCTGTGTCCGCGACTTTGCGGAATCGAGGTTCGACACTGGTGCCTGCGCCATGCTGGGTTGGAATCCGGTTGCCAGAACGATCGCTGCGGCAAGTGTTCCTGGGATGAGTTTCGTCAAGTCTGTTTCCTCTTAATGGTTTGGGCGATGGCGTGCGCATATGCCGAAGGGCGGGCTGACGTATGCCCGTCCCTACGTGTCGTCATGCGGAGACGAGGTGGCGGTCGAAGAACGGCTTCAATTTGCCGAGAGCGGCATTGACATATTCAGGAACCCAGTAGGTCTCGATGTGCTTGGCACCCTCGATCTTGAAGAGTTCCTTGTTCTTGGTCCCGGTTGCCTTGGCCAACGCGTCCTCCGTCATGTAGAGAGTGTCGGCGGCACCGCCCGCGATCATCAACAAAGGCACGTCGATGAGCGCGATCTCATCGGTCGCGTCCCAGCGCATCAGGTCCATCAGGCTGCTCGTCGTGTATCGGAAAGTCGAACCGGGATGAGCGTTTGTGCGCCAGTAATATTCGTAGCCCTGACGATAGAGATCGAACGGCAATGCGGCGATCTGTGCGTCCGTCATATTCGCATCCCCGGAATAGAGGACCTCACCGCCGGCAGCCTCCTGAGCACGGGCGGCTGATGCTTGCTGCAGGCGCTGCTGGATCGTCTCTATCTGACTATCCTGGAAGCCGTTGCGGCGGACACGCCCCGAGTTGAACATGCTGAGTGTCGCCACCGCCTTGAAGCGCTTGTCGGACTTGGCGGCCGCCAACGAATAGCCGCCGCCGCCGCAGATACCGAACAAACCGAGACGCGCCTTATCCACACCAGGGAATTGGCTGATGAAGTCAGCCATCCCATGAATGTCTTCGATGCGGAACTGTGGTTTGTCCGTGCTGCGCGGCGTGCCACCGCTTCCGCCCTGATAGGCAGCATCGGCCGTGATCGTGATGAAGCCACGTTCCGCAAGACGCTGGGCATAGAGACCAGTCGTCTGTTCCTTCACGCCACCATTCGGATGGGCCAGAACCAGGGTCGGGTATTTCCTCGCTGGATCGTAGTCGGCCGGCGTATAAACGTTGGCGACGATATCGAGGCCGTTGAGCTTGTACTTTACCGGGTGGATGTTGACTTTGCCGGGCTCGTTCTTGGTGAGTGCACCGTCATAGACGAGGGTGAAAGGGTTCTGTTTGTAGTCGGCGGCGACGGCTTTGGTCGTCATGGATGACACTCCCAACATTGCGCCGGAGATCACAAGGGCGGATGCTCCGAGAAACTCACGACGTCTGGTATTGATGATTTCATTAGCCATTGGCTGGCTCCTGTCTGTTTTGGAATGCGCAGCCGCGGTCACGTCGCGACGGATCAATCGAGCTTCTTGTCGGCCAGGAACTTGGACACCTGATCGGCGATCTCGACATTGTTCAGGTCGGACATCAGGAAGTGCGTGCCGCCCTTGATGCCGATCTCCGGCAGATGGACGAGCGTTGCATCACCGGCGTGCTTGTTGACGGCCGCCACCCAGAGCTTCGCCATGGCGAGGCGGACGCGCCAGTTGTCCTGGCCGCGCTCGGTCGTCGGTTCGACGGGGAAGTTGTCGCCGTAGTAGATGATGATCGGCAGTTTCGTCAGCTTCTCGAAATCGGCCTTGGAAACAGCCTCGCCCTTGAGCGTGCCAGCGGCGCTCGGCATGTCGGCGGGAACCTCGCCTTCCGGGAAGATGAAACCACTCCCTGGCTCGAGCGCGACGATGCCCTTGACGTTCGGGTTCTTGATCGCCGTCAGCCAGCCTGGGCCACCGGATTGAGAATGCGTGAAAAGGATTCCTGGCCCAGTCTTATCGAACAAGGCGGACATGGCATCGGAAATCACCCCCGCATCATAAGGCCCGGTGTTCGGCGTGACCGAGCGGAAGAACTGATCGAGTGCGGCCGCTCCCTTGTCGAACTGGACGTTCTGGTAATAGTCCGGCCACTTGCCGAGGCGGAACTGGTCGAAGAAGAGCTGGTCATAGGGCGTCGGCTCGATCGTCGTGGCGACGGTACTGTTACCCGCGCGGCCACGGCGGGGCTGGTCGACGAGATAGGTCGAAAAACCGCGACGCAGGAAGATTGTCTGGAAGCCCTCGCGGCCATCAGGGGTCGTCTCCCAGCTCCGGGCAGACTGGAATGCTCCGTGGAGCATGACGATCGGCAATGTCTTCGCGTTCTCCGGAACCTGATAGGAGACGTATGCGTGGTCGCCGTGGATCGACTGACCCTCGGCAGTCGGCGCGTTGTTGTTGTACGTGCCTGCCGTCTTCTTGACCGTGCCGCCGACTGCGAAGCTGCCCTGCTCCTGAATGACGAGCGGCTCGGGCTTCGATCCGGTCTGGGCGAAAGCAGCGCCCGCAATCAGGGTCGAGAATGTGAAGGCGGAAGCAGTTCTGAAGAAGGCTTGGTGCATCTGGATCTCACAACATTAAGTTGGGAGAAATGGTAGTCGAAGACCTTCTAGCGGATTAGTCGCCTATTCCCGATTGAAGTCATTAGGCGAGCTTATTAATCACATTCAGTTCATTAGAGCGTTATCCGCGGTACCGCAACGCTTCAAGAACCAGGCTGAATGCGGGCGACGCGTGCCGACGATTTGGGTAGTAGAGGTGGTAGCCCGGAAACGGCAGGCACCAGTCCTCAAGGACGCGCACGAGCCTTCCTTCCCGGATATGCTGCTCGACCAGATCCTCCGGCATGTAGGCAAGGCCGAGGCCCCTCAGGACGGCATCCATCCGCATGGCGACGTTATTGAACACGAGCTGTCCATCGACCCGGACGTTGAGTTCGCGCCCGTCTCTCTCGAACTCCCATTGCAGGATGTTCCCATGCGTCGGCATGCGGATCTGGATACAGTTATGCGCCGTCAGATCCTGGGGGACTTCGGGCCATGGATTGCGCTGGAAGTAGGTTGGTGATCCGACCACGGCCATCCTCATTTCGGGTCCGATCCTGACTGCGATCATGTCCTTGGCGACCTGCTCGCCAAGGCGCACGCCTGCGTCGAATCTCTCAGCGACGATATCGGTCAGGCCGTAGTCGACGGTGATCTCGACCTTCACGTCCGGATTGTCCGGCAGGAACTTGTCCAGCGCCGGAGCGAGAACGGAGATTGCGGCGTGCTCGCCGGCCGTAATCCGCACTGTTCCAGCAGGCTTGTCCCGCATCTCAGTCAGCGATGTCAGTTCGGCCTGGATTTCCTCGAATCTCGGACCTGCCGTCAGGAGAAGACGCTCACCTGCCGCCGTTGGCGAGACCCGCCGCGTTGTCCTCGTTAGGAGCCGGATACCGAGCCGTTCCTCCAGCCCCCGCACCGTCTGGCTGAGCGCCGACTGCGATACGCCGAGTTTGACAGCGGCTTTCGTAAAGCTTTCCTCGCGCGCCACCATGACGAAAGCGACCAGATCGTTGAAATTCTCCTGCGGCATTCATTAGGCATCCTTATAGCTTCATCCCGATTACTGCCCCTAATCGGAATGGTCAGCAAGGAATATCTTGATCCCATCGAAACAGACGCTTTGCCGTGGAGGACGGCGCTGCCGATCCTCGAACGGAAAACGACATGCCGAACCAGCAACACACTTCCACTTCACCCAACAAGAGCGCGATCCTTGCGATCATCCTGATCAGCTACGTAATGATCGTGCTCGACATCTCTATCGTGCTGACGGGACTGCCAAAGATCCACGCTGAGCTTGGGTTCAGCGATGCGGGTCTCTCATGGGTCTCGACCGCCTACACTCTGGCTTTCGGTGGATGCCTGCTGCTTGGGGCACGAGCTGGAGACATATTCGGCCGCAGGCGGATGTTCTTCATCGGGCTGACGATCTTCTCCCTCGCGTCGCTCGCAATCGGCATTTCGCAGACCCCTGCGGTCATGATCGCCGCAAGAGCCGTGCAAGGCCTGGGTTCGGCGATCCTCGCGCCGTCGACGCTTGCACTTCTGCAGACCAATTTCGACGCCGGACCTGAACGGACGCGCGCCGTATCCTACTACGCCGCCGCCGCAGGTGTGTCCGCCGCATTCGGCCTGGTGATCGGCGGGCTTCTCGCCGACTGGCTGTCATGGCGCGTAGGATTCTTCATCAACCTGCCAATCGGCATCGCGATGATGATCGCCGCGAAACGGTTCATCCATGAGACGGATCGCAATCCCGGAACCTTCGATATCGGTGGCGCGGTCGCCTCGACACTCGGCATCGTCGCGCTTGTCTACGGTGTGATTCGATCGGCATCGACGGGATGGTCCGACGCGATGACCGAAGCATGGGTTGGTTTTGGTGTCGTCATGCTGATCGTGTTTGCATTCATCGAGCACCGCGCAAGCCAGCCGATCATGCCACTGTCCCTCTTCGCCGACAGAGAGCGCTCGGCCGCATACGGTGCCCGGGCCCTGTTCCTTGGAGCAAACGTCGGGTTCTACTTCTTCGTGGCGCAGTTCCTTCAAAGCGTCATGGGCCTGAGTTCGGCCGAAGCAGGCATCGCCTTTCTACCGACCACGGTGGTCAACTTCATCACCGCCATGTCCGCACCGCGTCTGATTGCGAGATACGGCGCGGGACGCGTCCTCATAACCAGTGTTGTGGCGGGTCTCGTTGGCATGATCTGGCTGAGCCTTGCCATACAGCAGGCATCGCTCCTCGGCCTCGCCATCCCGATGATGCTGATCGGCGCTGGTCAGGGCGGTGCTCTAGGCCCACTCACGGCATCGGGTATCGTCCGCGTGCCCTCGGAGCGGGCGGGCGCGGCCTCCGGTGTCGTCAACGTCGCCCACCAGCTCGGCAGTTCGCTCGGCCTCGGTGTTCTTGTCGCGGCGGCGGCAATGGGATCGCAGGGCCTCGAGGGTGTTGAACGCCTGGCTCAGCGCGCAAGCGTTGCGATGGAGACCGGATCGGCACTCATCGCCGCCACCCTAATTCTTGCTGTCGTCTTCATCGCTCGTCCCCGCACTCGCCCGGAGACAGCAAGGACTGCGGCCTGATCGGATCCTGAATGAAATTCGAAAGGAAAAATGATGGAAAAGCGTGTTCTCGGAAAAGACTTGGAAGTCTCGGCTCTCGGCCTTGGCTGTATGGGTTTGAGCCACGGCTACGGTGCTGCAACGGATACCCGGGATGCGATCGCATTGATACGTGCGGCCCATGATCGTGGCGTAACCTTTTTCGACACTGCACAGGTCTATGGCCCGTTCACCAACGAGGAGGTGGTCGGCGAGGCACTGGAGCCGATCCGCGACAAGGTCCTTATCGCAACCAAGTTCGGCTTCGAACTTCCGCGCCCCGATGGCGCACAGCACATGAACAGCCGTCCGGACTATGTACGCCAGTCGGTCGAAGCTTCGTTGAAGCGGCTGCGCACCGACGTGATCGATCTTCTCTACCAGCACCGCGTTGATCCGAACGTGCCGATCGAGGATGTCGCCGGAACCATCAAGGACTTGATAGCGGAGGGAAAAGTGAAGCACTTCGGCCTATCAGAAGCCGGAGCACAGACAATCCGCAAGGCGCATGCCGTACAACCCGTCACGGCACTTCAGAGCGAGTATTCGCTGTTCTGGCGCGAGCCGGAGAACGAGATCATTCCGACGCTTGAGGAACTGGGCATCGGCTTCGTGCCGTTCAGCCCGCTCGGCAAGGGGTTCCTGACGGGAAAGATCGACGAGACGGCGACATTCGGTCCCGGCGACTTCCGTAGCGTCGTCCCTCGCTTCCAGTCCGAGAACCTCAAGGCCAACAAGGCCCTGGTAGCCGCCCTTACCCAGATTGCGGAAGCCAAGGGTGTGACACCGGCGCAGATCGCACTCGCATGGCTGCTGGCACAGAAGCCCTGGATCGTCCCGATCCCCGGAACCACGAAACTTCACCGCCTTGAGGAAAACCTTGGCGCTGCGGCTGTCGAATTGTCTTCGGAGGACGCTGCGGACATCGCCACCGCACTCGCGAAGATCGACATCGTCGGCGAAAGATACCCCGCGCACCTCCAGTCCCGCGTGGGCAAGTGACATCAGGAGTATGACTATGAAAACCAGAAAGCTCGGAAATCTTGAAGTCTCCGCTCTTGGCCTCGGCTGCATGGGCATGAGCTCCGCCTATGGCCCTGCTGCCGACAAGGGCGAGATGATCAAGCTGATGCGCTTTGCCCATGATCAGGGCATCACGTTGTTCGACACGGCGGAAGCCTACGGCCCGTTTGCGAACGAAGAGCTCGTTGGCGAGGCGCTCGCCCCGATCCGCGACACGGTTGTGATCGCAACCAAGTTCGGCTTCGACATCGATCTCGAAACGGGCGAGCGACGTGGCGGCACCAACAGCCGTCCGGAGCACATCCGGGCGGTCGCAGAGGCGAGCCTGAAGCGGCTGAAGACCGACCGCATCGATCTCCTCTATCAGCACCGCGTCGATCCGGCAGTTCCGATCGAGGACGTCGCGGGTGCGGTGAAGGACCTGATCGCGCAAGGCAAAGTAAAGCATTTCGGCATGTCTGAAGCGGGTGTCGCAACGATCCGTAAGGCGCATGCCGTCCAGCCGGTGACCGCGCTTCAGAGCGAATATTCATTGTTCACGCGCGATCCGGAGGCCGAACTGCTGCCCGTTCTCGAAGAACTCGGGATCGGTTTCGTGCCGTTCACGCCGCTCGGCGCCGGACTGCTGACGGGCAAGATCGACGCGAGCACGAAATTCGATGCAACGGATTTCAGAAATCTCGTCCCGCGCTTCAACGCAGACGCCCGCGAGGCTAATCTCGCGCTGGTGGCAGCGATCACGTCGATTGCGGATGGGAAGCGCGCCACGCCCGCTCAGATCGCGCTCGCCTGGTTGCTGGCGCAGAAACCCTGGATCGTGCCGATCCCCGGCACGACGAAGCAGCGTCGTCTTGAAGAGAACATCGGAAGCGTCGATGTCGAACTGAACCCCGTCGATATGGCGGAAATCAAGGCGGTTCTGGATAACTTCGAAGTCATTGGCGAACGGCTCCCCGAAGCCGTGCTCAAAATGACAGGCCTCTGACATGGACGGCGTGTCACCTTCCCGGTTCAAGTTCGATGCCATAGGCACGTCCTGGGAGATCGACACGCCTGCTCCGCTCGATGCCAGGATGCGGGAGCACATCCTCGATCTCGTCGAAGGCTTCGACAGTGTCTATTCGAGGTTCCGTCACGACTCGGTCGTGACGCGGATCGCGACGGCCAGCCGTGGCGGCACGTTCGGCTTCCCCTCCGATGCGATCCCGATATTCGATCTCTACGACCGGCTTCACATGGCGACGGACGGCGCCATCGACCCGCTCGTCGGACGCGATCTCGAGCTGATGGGATATGACAGCGGCTACTCGCTGGTTCCGGACGAGGAGGCAATGGCGTCCCTCGCGCGGCAACGTCCGGGTTGGCGGCGGGATGTGGCGAGGGACGGGAGATCGGTAACGGTGCGAAAGCCGCTGGTCATCGACTTCGGCGCGGTCGGCAAGGGGGCTCTCGTCGACCGGATCGCCGCACGGCTGGAAGCCGATGGTCACGCCGCCTTCGTCGTCGACGGTAGCGGCGACATCCGGCACTGCGGCGATGCCGCCCTGTCCGTGGGTCTCGAACACCCGCTGGATGCGGGCATGGTGATCGGGATTGCCAACCTGACGAACCGTTCCATCTGCGCGTCCGCATCCAACAGGCGGTGCTGGAACGACGGACTGCATCACGTCCTCGATGGACGCACCGGCCGCCCGGCCAGGGATGTGATCGCGACCTGGGCCATCGCGGCGGACACCGCGACAGCCGACGGTCTGGCAACCGCCCTCTTCTTCGCCTCGTCCTCGCGGCTGATGGAAAGCTTCGATTTCTCGTTTGTCCGCATATTCGCCGATGGGCGTGCCGAGGTCTCGGACAATTTCGACGGCGAAGTGTTCACCTGAGACAGGAAACAGGATGCGATATCGAACAAGGACAATTCTCCCCGCCGGTGCGCCGATCGTCAGGCCCGCAGGAACCCGTTCGAAGGGAGCGTATCGATGAACCGCCTGAAGACCGCCCTGCTCGCTTCGTTGCCTCTCCTCGTCGATCCCGCGGCCTCGGGCGCCGGATCCGGGCGGCAGCAATCCGCACCCGCCGACAGCGTCAAATTCCGGCAGCTTTCCGCAAACGGCACGCTACGGGATATCCTGCATCATCCTGCCTTCTCTGGATACGCTCGTCAGGTCCTGCCCTGGGACGATCGGCGCTATGACGAGGGGAGCAGCCTGACGGACATGGGCCGCCTGCTCCCGTATCACAGCGCCGTCGATACCGCGACAGTTCTCGGCGGGCTCAATCGAATGATCGGCGACGTCGCCGCAGGCAGGCAGGTGTTTTACGACATCTACACAGGCGAGGAGAAGCGCGCCGATCCGGGCAAGGAGAACACGGGTCTGTTCTACTTTCGCGGCAGGCCCGGAGCACCTTTCGCCATCGTTTCTCCGGGCGGCGGTTTTGCCTATGTCGGATCGTTACACGAGGGATTTCCCTACGCGGTGGAGATCAACCGGCAGGGCTACAACGTCTTCGTCCTCAAGTATCGCGTCGGCCGGGGTGGCAGGGTCGCGACGGAGGATCTCGCCGCTGCCATTTCCCATGTTTTCAGGAACCGCAGGACATTTGATGTGTCCATCGAGGGCTACTCGGTCTGGGGAAGCTCCGCGGGAGCGCGGATGGCGGCCTTCATCGGATCGCATGGCACGGCTGCGTTCGGCGGTGATATCCTCCCGAAGCCGGCCGCGGTCGTCATGGCCTATACCGCGCATCCGGATCATTCAGGAAGCGAGCCGCCGACATTCGCCGTCGTGGGAGCGGATGACGGCATCGCTCCGCCCTCCTCCATGGAGACCAGGATCGCCAAGCTCCGGCAGATCGGCACTCGCGTCGAGTACCGGAAGTTTCCCGATGTCGGCCATGGCTTCGGGACAGGCACCGGCACGACTGCGGAAGGCTGGATAACACATGCCGCCCGGTTCTGGGAACAGTCGCGATAGCTTCTGCATAATTCGGCCCATCTTCCATCATCGAAAGGGAACGCAATGACAGCGAAACACGGACCTGAACTGAACAGACGCGGGCTGCTTCTGACGGCTGGCGGACTGGCCGCGGCCGCCGCTACGGACACGGCGGTCGCCCAGACGACCACGGCACAGCCTGCCGCCTCCCCTGGCGCCTCGCCGATCGGCAAAAGGATGCTCGGCGCGCTGGAAGTTTCCAGCATTGGCCTCGGCGTCCAGAACATGAGCCGTACCTATCAGCAGACAATCCCCACACGCGCCGAGATGCACGCCATCATCCGCACGGCCTTCGACAACGGCATGACGTTCTACGATGCGGCAGAGGCCTATGGCCCTTTGGAAGTCGAGCGCATTCTCGGCGAAGGTGTCGAGCCATTCCGCAACCAGATCGTCATCGCCACGAAGTTCGGCTGGAATATCGATCCCGTTACCGGTGAACGCAAGCCGGGTCTCATCAGCCGTCCCCACCATATCAAGCGCGCTGTCGAAGGCATGCTGACGCGGTTGCGGACCGACCGCATCGACCTTCTCTATCAGCACCGCGTCGACCCGCAGGTTCCGATCGAGGATGTTGCAGGGGCGATCAAAGACCTTATGGATGAAGGCAAGGTGCTGCACTGGGGACTTTGCGAAATGGGTCTGAACACCCTGCGTCGGGCGCATGCCGCTGTCCCCGTTACCGCCGTCCAGAGCGAATATTCGATGCTGTGGCGCGGCCCCGCCACCGGGGCGATCCCCGTCTGCGAGGAACTTGGCATCGGCTTCGTGCCCTGGAGCCCGCTCGGCGTCGGCTTCCTCAATGGTGCAATCGATGCACGGACCCGCTTTGCCCAGGGTGACATCCGCGGAATCGAAGGTCGCTTCGCGCCTGAAAACCTGCCGAACAACCTCGCGCTCGTGGAACTGCTGAAGACATGGGCAGAACGCAAACAGGCGCGCCTCGGACAGATCGCACTCGCCTGGCTTCTGGCGCAGAAACCGTTCATCGTTCCAATTCCGGGAACCACGCAAATGGCACATATGCGGGAAAACATCGGCGCAGATGCGATTGAATTCGATCGGTCGGAAATCGCGGAGCTCAATGTTGCGGTTTCGGCGATCGGCATTCAGGGAGCAAGACTGCCGGATGCGGTTCAGGTGTTTTCCGATGTGGAGGCACCGGTCAGATCATAACGTCTACTGCCGAGCGGCAGCGCATGTTCGCGTTGCCGCTCGAAAATCGTATTCGGCTCTCCATTGTTGGGAATTCCCGCGACCTCATCGACAAGCGCGACGAGAAGGATCGAACCTTCGCCATGCTGCGGTTTGCCGATCATCGCTCTGAAACATCCTCTGCCACGGCGACCTCATGCCGACGAAACCTAATGAAAGCGTCGCGCATTTTCGCCTGCAGCGTCGTCGGCTGCCAGCCGCGCCGATATAGAAGCCACATCGAGCGTTTGAGGTCGAGTTCGCCGACATCGAGGATGCTTATGCCGACGGACGACGTTGCCGCGTGTTTCATCGTATTTCCGATCGCGAGGAAGAATGCAGTCCTGACGAGCTGTTCCGTCACGTCGGAGGAAGTCGTCTCGACCGTCATATCGGGTGGGAGCGTTCCTCTGTCTTCAAACATCTGGCGGAAAGCCTTCACCGCGCCGGTCTGGGGCGATGGACCGACCCATTTGCATTCCGTCAGGTCCTTGAGATCGATACGCTCCTTTCGGGCCAGCGGGTGACTGGAACTGCAAAAGATGCGCAGTTGTGCATGGCCGATGATTTCGCCTTCGACATCGGGCGGGATGGTGTCGCGCACGGTACTGCAGAGGTAGTCGATCTTTCCACCCCTCAGAGCTTCCATCAGGACCTGATAGTTCGACTGCATGACATGGAACTTGGCTCTCGGGGCGATTTTCGTCACTTCGGCAATGACATGCGGTACGATCTGTGCGGCGGAAACGCGGATTGCCCCGATCGAAACCGTCCCCGTGACGTGACCGTCTACATCCTGAATGTCGGCCGCGATCGCGGAAAGCTCGGCGACGGCGCGACCTGCCCAGAAGCTGAAGATCCTTCCTGCGACATTCAGCTGCGCGCCGGACCGGTGCCTGTCGGTCAGGGGATGTTCGACCACGGCTTCCAAGGCGCCGATGGCTTTCTGCAGCGTCGCCGCCCGCACACCCGCAAATTCTGCGGCGGCCCGAAAACTGTCATGCTGGAGCATCCCGGCGATGGCGGTCAGTTGCGCGGTCGTGATGCTCGACAGAGTTTTCGAAACCCCGTCGTCGTCCTTGTCATTGCGGACTTCGCTGATCGCCTTTCCGAGAAAAAACAGGCAACGCAGGATACGACGCGCCAAGGCCTGACCCGCCTCGGTATTGGCCAGTCCATTCGCACGTCTCTCGAACAGCGGCCTCGAATAGAAGTTTTCAAGCGCCGCGATGGCCAGCGACGCGGCAGGTTGCGTCAGGTTCAACTTTTTCGCCGCCGACCGCAGGCTGTCACCCTCAATGATTGCCAGCGCCAGCCGAAGGTGCCGAAGGTTCGGCAGATCATCTCTCATAGCAAACCCACATACAGATGCCGCACACTTTATATCCATGCCTATTTTATAGGCGACAAACAGTCTAAAGAGATTTTGATTTCCTAAAATAAATCACTCAGGACTTTTTTCAAAGCTATCGAATGTCGCCGGTTTTCATTAGATAACTGAACTCATAGCACAGCAATCCCCAGACGGGCGGTTTTCTTGACGGAAGGCCAGAGGCTGGAGCAAGTCGGGCTTTGGTGACGTGAGGCCGAATGCCTCGCATCAAAACTAATCACTGGAGCCGGATGGTTTCCGGTTCGAAGGCCATGAAGGAACGGCGTACGATGGCGTTGCAGATCGATATCAATGCGGATCTTGGTGAAGGCTTCGGCCGCTGGAAGCTCGGCGACGACCGGGCGATGATGTCGATCATCTCATCCGCCAACGTGGCCTGCGGATATCACGCCGGCGATCCTGTCATCATGAACCGTTGCGTCGAGCTGGCGCTGGAAAACAAGGTGGCGCTAGGGGCTCATGTCGGCCTTCCGGACCTTTTCGGCTTCGGCCGGGTGGCGATGGACATCGATCCGGGCGACATGCAGAAATGCGCGCTCTACCAGCTGGGAGCGCTCGCGGCCATCGCCAAGGTGGGCGGCAGCAGGGTTTCCCATGCCAGCACGCATGGCGCCTTTGCGATGATGCAGAAGCGCAATCCCGCCTATGTCGAACTGATCTTCGATGTCTTCAAGGCGTTTGACCCCGAGATCATCGTCGCCACCGGCGTCAACAGCGCGGCGGATCGTCATGCGCAAAAGATCGGCTTGCGCCGCGTCGGCAAGATTTTCGCCGACCGCGCCTATGACGACGACGGCCTGCTCGTCAATCGCAAGGTGGCGGGTTCGGTTCTCCACGACACGGCAGACATCAAGGAGCGGATCAAGGCGTTCCTGCAGGATGGCGTGATCATCAGCATGTCCGGCAAGAAACTGCCGGTCAAGGCCAACTGCATCCTCATACATTCGGACACCGACGGCGCCGTGAAAATTGCCGAGACCGTGCGCAATACGGTCGAACAATACGGCGCGGAGATCACCCCCCTCGATGAGCTGGCGACGGTTCGCGCGGATGCGTGACGGGGCACGGCTGGGCGCAGCGGGCGACAGGGGACAGCAATGACAGGTTCGAACATCCAACAGGCCATCGAGCCGGTGGCCGCCGGCCGCTCTCCATCGGTCAATCGCAAGACATTGACACAGTTCGCCATGACGCTTCCGGCGGTCCTGTTTCTGGCGCTCTTCCTGGTGATGCCATCGCTGATGCTTCTGACCTATAGCATCGGCACCCAGTCCGGCGCCGGTGGCATCGGGCTGCCCGTCACCTTCGCGAATTTCGGCAGGCTTCTGGAGAGCGCGACCTATCGCGGCATCTTCTACAACACGATCGAGATCTCGCTTTGGACGACGCTCGCTTCAGCTGTGCTGGCCTATCCGCTGGCGCTGACGGTGGCGCGCGGCAATGCCTTCTTCAGCCGCCTGACGCTGATCCTCGTCGTGGCGCCTATGGTAATGTCAGTCGTCGTGCGCACCTACGGATGGCAGCTTTTGCTGGCAAACGGTCCACAGGGCGTCGTGAACTATATTCTGACCGCGATCGGGGCGCCGATGCTGCCGCGAATCCTCTACACCCAGTGGGCGGTAGTGATCGCATCGACGCATGTGTTCCTGCCACTCCTCGTATTGCCGCTGGCCGCGTCGCTGGCGCGTATTCCCGAGAACCTGTCCGAGGCCGCCCGCATGCTCGGCGCATCGGACTGGCGCGCTTTCGTGAGCATTACACTGCCGCTCAGTATGCCCGGCCTGATCACCGGTGCGGCAATCGTCTTCACGCTGACATCGGCCTCCTATGTCACGCCGCAGATGATCGGCGGCGCGGGCGGCACCATGCTCGGCGTCCTTCTCGAGCAGCAGATCAATACCGTCTACGACTGGCCGATGGGCGCTGCCATCGCGGCGATCATGGTGGGACTGACGCTGACTGCACACATCCTGACCGGATATCTCATGAACCGGTCGGGCGTCATCAAGGGAAACAAGGGAGCAGGCAGCCGATGAGCCGTTTCTCCAACACATTCGTCATGGTCGCGACGTCGATCATCCTGGTCTTCATGATCGCTCCTCTCGTCGTCGTCGTCTCCCTGTCGTTCTCGCAAGGGCTGCTCGCTACCTTCCCGCCCAGAGGTTTTACGCTGGACTGGTATGCCAGCGTTCTGTCCGACGGCGATTTCCAGCGATCCTTCAATACCTCGACAATCCTTGCGGTCTGCTCGACCCTGCTGTCGCTGCTCCTGGCAACTCCGGCGGCGATCGCCCTTAACCGCGGCTCGATCCCAGGCGCCGCGGTCATCGAGACCGTCCTTCTGTCGCCGATGATCCTGCCGATTCTGATCGCCGGCCTGGCGCTAATCCAGCTGACCGCATCCGTTGGACTGCACTCCGTGCCACTCAACCTGTTCATCGGCCATACGCTGATCACCCTGCCCTATGTGATGCGCACCGTCACCGCCAGCCTCAAGCAGCTGGATCATAGCCTCGAAGAAGCCGCCAGCACGCTGGGTGCCTCACCGATATCAATCTTCTGGTTCATAACTCTGCCGCAGATTACGCCTGGCCTGATCGCCGGCTGCATCTTCTCCTTCATGATTTCCTTCGACGATTTCTCGCTGTCCTTCTGGATCAGCAATACCCAGACCGAGCCCCTGCCCGTGTTCCTTCACCACAAGATGGCGAGCGTGTTCGATCCATCGATCGCAACCATGGCCAGCATCATGATCGCGGTCGGCATTATCGTCGTCCTGCTGCTCGAACGCGTCGTGGGTCTGCGCAAGGCGATGGGCGTCTGAATTCAACCACATCACAACAAAAACGGGAACCGAACTTATGCAGAACTCTCCAAAAGGCGTGCGCTCGATGATCAGCAGCAGACGTCAATTCCTGACAGCAGCCGGTGCTGCGGTCGTCGCATCTCCGTTCATCGGCAAGGGCTCGGCCTGGGCCCAGGACAAGACGCTGAACATCAGCACCTATACCGGCGTTCAGGGCGAGTATATTGCCAAGCAGGTCATTCCCGCCTTCGAGCAGAAATTCGGCTGCAAGGTCGTCCAGCGCCAGAGCACGACGCTGCCGACCATCTCCCTCTTGAGAACCGAGAAGGCCAGCCCGACCCTGTCCGTCGCCATGATGGATGACGTGGGCATCCCGATCGCAAAGGCCGAAGGCCTCATCGCGAAACTGCCTGCCGACAAGATGCCCAATCTGCAGAACGCCTATTCGCGTTACATCTACGAAGACGGCTTCGGCGTCGCCTTTGCGGTCTGCAAGGCGAGCCCGTGGTACAATACCGCAGCCGTCGACGCTCCCCTGACCAGCTGGAACGACCTCTGGGACGAAAAGTTCGTCGGCCGCGTGCTGCTTCCGTCCTCCAGACTGACGCAGAGCGTCATGCTGCTGGCGATTGCCGCTTCGCATGCGACGGGCAAGCCGGTTGCCGAGGTACAGAACGACCTCTCCGTTGGCTGGGAACGGATGAAGGCGCTTCGCCCGAACGTCCAGACGATGTATGACTCGACCGGTACCGCCGTTCTTCAGGTCTCCCAGGGACAGGCCGACGTGGCCGGCCCCGACCTTGCCAAGTCGATGATGGCCTATATCGATCGCGGCGCGACTATCGCCATGACCTCGCCGACGGAAGGATCCTTCGCCGGCATCAATGCCATGACCATCACCGAAAATGCACCGGAACCCGATCTGGCGGCCGCCTTCCTCGACAGGATGCTGGCATCCGACGTGCAGGCGGGCCTTGCCGAAACCACCTATGCGGCCCCGCCGGTCCGTGGCGTCGATGTTTCCGAGAAGATCCGGACTATGATCCCGACGACCGAGGACGAACTGGCGCAGCTGCATATGCTGGATTGGAACATCATCAATCCGCAGCGGGCCGGCATCATCGACATGTTCAACCAGATTTTCTCGTAAGGCTTGTGAATGACCACGAATTCGGATCTTGCCCTGTCGGGACTGACGAAAAAGTACGACGATTTTGCTGCTGTCGACCAGGTCACGATGCGCATCAAACAGGGTGAACTTGTTGCCTTTCTCGGTCCTTCCGGATGCGGGAAGACCACGACATTGAGAATGGTGGCCGGTCTGACCGAGCCGAGTTCGGGGGACATCCTGATCGGAGGGGAGCGCATCACGCGCCTCCCCCCACAGCGCCGGAATATCGGTATGCTGTTTCAGAACTACGCGTTGTTTCCGCATATGAGCATTGGCGAGAATGTCGGCTTCGGCTTGCGGATGCGCAAGCTTTCCAGAAGCGAGCGTGACAAGAAGGTGCGCGCAGCACTCGAACTTGTGCAGCTATCGCATCTTGCCGACCGCTATCCGAAATCGCTGTCCGGCGGTCAGCAGCAGCGCATCGCGCTGGCAAGGGCGATCGTCATCGAGCCGGCGCTGCTGCTTCTCGACGAGCCCCTGGGCGCACTCGACAAGAACCTTCGCGAAGCGATGCAGATCGAGCTGCGGCAGATCCAGCGCAGGCTCGGCATCACCACCGTTCTGGTCACCCACGATCAGGACGAGGCCATGACCATGGCCGATCAGATCGTCATCATGAACAAGGGCAAGATCGAGCAGATCGGATCGCCGAGCGAAATCTATTCACGGCCCTCGACCCGCTTTGTCGCCGGCTTCATCGGCATCTCGAACTTCATCAAGGCCAGACGTGATATGTCGCAGGGCGGCGGGCGCGTCTTGTCGCTGGAGGGCGGCGGCCGCGCCGTCATTGCCGACGGGCTTACCTCCGACGACATCCAGCTGACGGTGCGGCCGGAGGCGATCGAGGTGAAGCCGTTACCGGCGGATGCCGACCAGATCGCCGAGCCCAACTGGACTCCGGCCGTCGTCGACGACGTTATCTATCGCGGATCGACGACGCATGTCCTGATGACGCGCGACAATGGCGAGCCTTTTCTGGCCTATGTCCCGAACAAGGGCGGGGCCAGCAGCGTCACCGGTGTCTCCAGGGGGGATCGGGTCATCGCCACATGGCAGGAAGGCGCAAATCATCTGCTACCGGCGTAATCCACGCCGTTAGAACAAGATAGCCTGCGGTATCGAAACATGAACACTCGGACGTTAAATGGAGACGGCCTCCCGCCGTGGCCACGGTTTCTTGCTGTCTTCGTCATGGTCTGCGCCGTCTGCGCCTGCTCCATGACGTTCAGCATCGTCAACGCGGTGCTGCCGGTCATGTCGGCGGCGCTGAACGTGTCGCCGCAGCAGGTCGTAGCCCTGGTCGGCTGCTTTCAGGTCTCGATGGTGGCGACGCTAATCCCTCTCGCGGCACTCGGCGAAATCATCGGCTATCGCAAGGTCTATCTTGCCGGTCTGGCGGTTTTCGGCCTTGCTTCGGCAATGGTCTCGATGTCCACCGCGTTCGAGACGGCGCTGCTGTGGCGTTTCATCCAGGGGTTCGGCGCAGCCGGTGTGCTGAGCGTTAATACCGCCATTCTGCGCTTCGTCTATCCCAAGGCGAAATTCGCCAGAGGCCTGGGGTTGAACGCCTTCGTAGCGGGTTCGTCCACGGCGCTCGGGCCTTCGGTGGCAGCCGCGGTTCTGTCCGTCGCCAGCTGGCATTGGCTTTTCCTGATCAATGTTCCGATCTGCATCGTCGCCTTCGTCATCGGCATCATCATCGTTCCGGAAACGCCCAGAGCCGTTCGGCGCCTCAATGCGGGAAGCCTGATCCAGCATCTGTTTGCCATGATCACCCTGCTTGCCGCCATCCAGCTGATCGCGATCCAGGGACCCTCCGTTGCAACCGTGGCGCTCGGCCTTGTCGGGGCGTCGGCTTTCACCGTCTATATCGCCAAAGAGCGCAAACGCGCGGTGCCGCTGTTTCCGATCGATCTTCTGCGCATCAAGGCGTTCAGCCTTTCGGTCAGCGCCTCGGTTCTGGCATTTGCCGCGCAGATCATCGCCTTGACCGTGGTGCCCTTCTGGCTCGAGCAGGCCATGGGCGCCTCGCAGGGCGAAATCGGCTATCTTCTGAGCCTCTGGCCCGCCATGTCGATGCTGGCAGCGCTGGCCTCGGGCGCACTGGTCGAGCGCCTCTCCGCCCGTCGGCTGGGCGTCGCCGGCATGGTCATCTTCGGTGCCGGACTTGCCATCCTCGTCTTCGTCGGCCCGGACACGTCCTATCTGGCCATTGCCATCGCGATGATCTTGTGCGGCCTCGGGTTCGGACTTTTCCAGACGCCCAACAACACGATGATGTTGTCCGCAGCCCCCTATCACCGCGCCGGTTCGGCAAGCGGCAGCCTCGGAACCGCAAGAATGATCGGCCAGTCTCTCGGTTCCGCCGGTGCCGCAATGGCCCTCGCCTTCACGCCCGGCACGGCGCTGCATATCGCGGCTCCACTGGCCATCCTTTTCGCCATCGCCGCGGCGGTCGCCAGTGCCAATCGGTAACGGGTGGCCCTCCGGAAATATCGACCAGAAAGAAAAAGACATGACTGCGCTTGCGATGAAGTTCTTCAACTCCGGCTATCGCGACCGGCTCGGCAGGCTCGGCTTCGAGCCGATCGACTGCAGCAAGGGGTTCGATGCGATCGATCCGGCGAAAGCCGACAAAATTCGTGTGATCATCACCTCCGGCGTCTATGGCGCCAGCGCAGAGGACATGGATCGTTTCCCCAATCTGGGGATCATCAGCTGCGTCGGCACCGGTTTCGAGAGCGTCGATATCGAGGCCGCCCGTAAACGCGGTATCCTGGTCACCCATGGAGCCGGCATCAATGCCGCAGCGGTAGCGGACCAGGCATTCGCCCTGCTCCTGTCCCTCGTCAGGGGCATACCCCAGCAGGATCGGATCGCCCGGTCGGGCGGCTGGAGCGACGGCTGGGAACCCGCCCCCCTCGTCTCCGGCAAATCGATCGGCATATACGGGCTCGGAAGGATCGGCGAGGCTATCGCCCGCCGGGCCGAAGCCTTCGACATGCCGGTTAGCTATTGCAGCCGAACGCCCAAGCCGCGCCTTCCCTACGCGTTCAAGCCGTCCCTGAAGGAACTGGCCGCGGACTGTGATTTTCTGGTCTGCTCCGTGCCGGGCGGACCCGAGACGTTTCACGCGGTCAATGCCGAGATCCTGGAGGCACTTGGACCCAAAGGCTTCCTGGTGAATGTCGGGCGCGGCAGCGTCGTGTCTACGGATGATCTCGTGGCCGCGCTTTCCGGGCGGAAAATCGCCGGCGCCGCTCTCGACGTCTATGAAACCGAGCCGGTAATCCCCGAGCCTTTGCGCAAGATCGAGCGCACGGTGTTGACCCTTCATACCGGCGCAAGGGCACCGGAAATGCAGGATATCAGCGCCGCTCTCATGGCGCGCAACATCAATGCCTTCTTGCAGGGCCAGCCGGTGTCGACCCCAGTACCCGGAATGCCTGCCAGCTTTCCCACCGGCCGCGATGCCGCTCTCCCCTGAAAGCCGGAGACCAGGGCGACCGGCAGCGGAAAATCAAAATCAACCAATGCATGAGGATACGACGATGAAATATGTGAGTGACAAACTGTCGACCGTGGGTGCGTCCGCCTCCGTGGAGGCCTCGCAGAAGGCGCGTGACATGAAGGCCGCCGGTCTGGACGTGGTGTCGCTGTCATCGGGCGAACCGGATTTCCCGACGCCGGCGCATGTAGCCGACGCCGGGATCGCTGCCATCAGCAGCGGCATCACCACCTATACCGATGTTCGCGGCACGCCGGAACTGCGAAAGGCCGTGCAGCGCAAGTTCAAGCGCGAGAACAATCTCGACTACGGGCTGGACAATATCATGGCTGGCCCGGGCGCCAAGAGCCTGATCGCGACAGCCTTGTCAGCCTCCGTCGATCCCGGCGACGAAATCATCATTCCGGTGCCCGCCTGGGTGTCCTATGTCGATATCGCCAAGCTCGTCGGCGGCATCCCGGTAGTCATTCAGACGAAGGCCGAGTTCTGCCTGAAGCTCGATCCCGCGACGCTCGAAGCGGCGATCACGCCCAAAAGCCGCTGGCTCATTCTCAATTCGCCGGGCAATCCGACGGGATCCGTCTACAGTCTCGACGAATTGCGGGCGCTCGGCGACGTGCTGAAGCGATATCCGGATATCCTCGTGATGACGGACGAGATCTACGAGCACCTGCTCTTCGACGAAGCGAAATTCGTCTCATTTGTGGAAGCCAATCCCGAGATGAAGGAGCGGACGCTGACGCTCAACGGCGCATCGAAGGCCTATGCGATGACCGGCTGGCGTATCGGCTATGCCGCCGGCCCGCTCCCCCTGATAAAGGCCATGACCAAGGTCGCCGGCCAGATGGTCGGCCCCATGTCGTCGATCAGCCAGGCCGCGACCGTTGCAGCCCTCGACGGCCCGACCGACTATCTGGCGGAACGCGCCGAGGCCTATCAGCAGCGCCGCGATCGCGTCATGACGCTGCTGGCCGACGTGCCGGGCCTCAATGTGCAGAAACCATCGGGTGCCTTCTACCTGTTCGTCGAATGCGGCGCCCTGCTGGGCGCGACGACCGCAGGCGGCAAAACGCTGCTTTCCGATGTCGATGTGACCAACTGGTTGCTGGAGGAAGCGATGATCGTCTGCGTTCCGGGCGCCGCATATGGACTGTCGCCATATTTCCGGATTTCGATCGCGGTATCGCTTCCGGTGCTTGAAGAGGCCTGTGGGCGGATCGCCAGGCTGGTTGCTTCGCTGAAGATGGAGGTTGCAGCATGAAAGAGGCCGATGATCTGATCGCGCTGACGCGGGCGCTGATTGCCGAGACCCGCGGCGCCGATATCACGCAGGCCGAGTGGACGGCAGGCGGTTTCAGCCTGAAGATCGAACGCCAGGTCACCGGCGCCGCGACGCGCGGGGATACCGCGGATCGATCTGCTGCGCGCGTCGAGAGACGCGAGGCGCCGGCGGATGTCGCCACAGGCGCTGCGCCCGGCCACCGCGTTATGGTCCGCTCTCCCATGCACGGGATATTCTACGCCGCGCCCGACCAGGCGGCGTCGCCCTTCGTTGCGGTGGGCGATGCCGTTGTTGAAGGACAGGTCCTCTGCGTGATCGAGGCGATGAAGGTCTTTACGAAACTTGCCGCGGAGTTCAACGGAACGGTCGTCGCGATCAGCCCGTCCAACGGTCAGGAAATTGCGCCCGGGGACATCCTGTTCGAGATCGCTCCGAACGTCGGAAGGTAAGATGATGGCTCATGAAAGCCGAGAGACGACGGCTGCCATAAGGCAACTCGATGCCCCGCGGATCACAGCGATGGGCGATGCCGCGCTGCTGTTCGAGGCGGCGGGTCCGATGACACTTGCAACGCAGAAGCGGATCTGGTCCTGCAGCGAGGCGCTTGCGGCAACCGCCGGCGTCGTCGATTGCCAGCCCGGGATGAACAATCTGCTGATTGTCTTCGATCCCGACAGGCTCGATCCGAAAGAGCTTCAGGCGAGGATTCTCACGATCTGGTCGGCTGCGCCCGACGACCACACCGCCGACAAGACCGTCGAGATACCGATGATCTACGGCGGCGAAGGTGGGCCAGATCTCGGCTACGTCTGCGACCATCTGGGCCTGTCGGCGCACGACGTCGCGGACATCCATTCCTCCGCCGAGTATGTGATCTTCGCCCCGGGCACCATGCCGGGCTTCGGGTATCTGTTCGGCCTTCCCGAGCGCCTATTCATTCCACGCCGGGAGGCTCCGGTCACCCGTCCGAGAACCTTGAACGTTCTCATTGCCGGCCTGCAATGCAGTATCGCCGGCCCGCCGGGAGCCCATGGCGCCAAGACAGCTCCGACCGGTTGGTACATGATCGGGCAGCTGATCGACCCGCCGATGCCCTTCGATCTCACAGCCGAGCCACCCGGTCTGTTCAGACCGGGCGACAGGATCAAATTCGTCAATGCGGGGGTCGAGCCATGAGCCGCACGTTTATCGAAGTTCTGGCGACGCCGCCGCTCAACACGGTACAGGATCTTGGTCGCACCGGTTACCGCAACAGCGGCGTCAGCGTTTCGGGAATGCTCGACGATCTCGGGCTTCAGGTGGCGAATGCGATGCTGGGCAACGAGCCCGGTGCCGCGGCCATCGAAGTGCAGATGTTTCCCTTCGTGGTACGGTTCACACGCGATGGCGCGGTGGCGCTGAGCGGCATCGGTGGCGTCGCGTTCCTCGACGGTCAGCTCATTCCTTCCCACTGGGCGATGCCGGTGCGCGCCGGCCAGGTGCTGGAGCTCCGCTCGATCCCGCGCATCGAAGGCGCGGGCATTACCGGGTATCGCGCCTGTCTGGCAGTTCCGGGCGGGGTCGACGTGCCGCTCGTGCTCGGTTCGCGCAGCACGCATATCCGCCAGGGCTTTGGCGGCTGTGACGGGCGGCAGCTTGTCGCCGGCGACACCCTTGACGCCGCGTTCGACGATGCACCGCTCTTCATGGACCGCCAAGGATTCGGTGCCGTGCCGCCCGGCACGTCTCTGGACAATCCGGCCGCCGCCGACGGGACGACCGTCATCAGGGCGATACCGGCAGCCGAACTGGAGGAGTTCGATGAAGCCTCGCAACAGGATCTGTGGACCACACCCTGGTCGGTCTCGCTGCAGAGCAACCGGATGGGCCTGCGTCTCGACGGCGAGACAAGCCTGAGACGCATTCACAAGACGGACCTGCGATCGCATGGCATCGTGCCGGGCGTCATCCAGGTACCGCCGTCCGGCAAGCCGATCATCCAGCTGCGCGACGGCAACACGGCCGGCGGATACCCGAAGGCTGCGGTCGTCATCCGGGCCGATCTCTGGAGGCTTGCCCAGCTTTCCCCGAAGCAGCGGCTGCAATTCGAACGGGTCACTTTCGAGCAGGCCCGCGCGGCAACGCGCGCCGTCACCACCTATCTCGAACGCGTGCGGATGCTCTCCGCCATATGCCGCAGAGGATAAGGGCACCATGAAAACAAAACTGTTCGAGCAAGGCTTCGTCTCGGCCTTGGCCGCCGAGATGCGGCGCGAAGCCCTGACAAACCTCGAGATCACGCTGCCCGGTGGCGAAACGCTGAGACTGAAACGGTCAGGCGATGAGGTCGTTATCCCGGTCGATATCGAAACCACCGGCACCACGACAACCGGAACATCCAACGTAACCGCAAAGGCGGTGGGTCTGCTCGTCCTCAACGACCCGGCGAGCGGCAAGGCCTTCGTAAGCCCCGGGGATCGTGTCGAGGCCGGGGCGATCCTTGCCCTTGTCCGTGTCGACCTGCTGCTGAGGCCCGTCGTCTCGCCGGTTTCCGGCGTGGTCGATGCCGTGCTGCTGACCGATGGCAGCGATGTCCATTACGGGACGCCTGTCTTTTCGCTGTGCGACCACGACAACGGACGCTGATGACAATGATGGAAGAGATCATGGATACGAAGCCGGCAGTACTGATCGCCAATCGCGGCGAGATCGCTCTGAGGATCATAAGGGCCTGCAAGCGCCTCGGCCTTCCGACGATCGCCGTGTATTCCGAAGCGGATGCCGGTGCCGGCCACGTCAAACTCGCCGACAAGGCCGTCTGCATCGGCGCAAGCCCCGCGCGCGAAAGCTATCTGGATGGAAAGGCAATCCTGCTGGCTGCCCTGTCGACCGGCGCGCGGGCCGTGCATCCCGGATACGGATTCCTGGCCGAGAACGCCGCATTTGCCGAGGAGGTTGAAAATGCCGGCCTGATCTTCATCGGTCCAAGGCCCGAGAGCATCCGCACGATGGGCGACAAGATTGCCGCGAAAGTGGCCATGCAGGCGGCCGGCATTCCCTGCGTTCCGGGGACGCAGGGCGCTCTTCCGGACGATCCGGATCAACGGCAGCAGGCGGCCGCCGGCGTCGGCTATCCCCTTCTCGTCAAGGCGGCGGCGGGCGGCGGCGGCAGGGGAATGCGGGTCGTCGACGACGCCACGATGCTCCTTGCGGCGATCGCAGACGCCTCCGAGGAAGCCCGTCGGGCGTTCGGCGACGGCACCGTCTATTTCGAGCGGTATCTGAAAAAGCCGCGGCATGTAGAGATACAGGTCCTTTGCGACGAACAGGGTGGCGCCGTCTATCTCGGCGCTCGCGACTGCTCGATGCAGAGACGGCACCAGAAGCTGGTCGAGGAAGCGCCGCCGCCGGGCATATCCCCCGCAGCGATTGCCGATCTGGGCGAAAAATGCGTCAGGGCGTGCCGTGCCACGGGTTATCGCGGCGCAGGGACGTTCGAATTCCTCTACGAGGGCGGCGAGTTCTTCTTTATCGAGATGAACACGCGCATTCAGGTCGAGCATCCCGTTACCGAGGCTGTCACCGGCATCGATATCGTCGCCGAACAGATCCGGATCGCTTTCGGAGAACCGCTTTCGTTCCGGCAGCACGACATTTCGGAAGTCGGCGCTTCGATAGAGTGCCGGATTAATGCCGAGACGCCGTTCGACGCCTTTCCCGGCCCCGGCACCGTCCATGGTCTCCACTTACCCGGAGGACCGGGCGTGCGCGTCGATACGCATATCACAAACGGATCGACCCTGCCCCCGAACTACGACTCTCTCATGATGAAGATCATCACGCACGGGCGGAGCCGCGAGGAAGCGCTTCACCGCATGCAGTCGGCCTTGGGGGAAACACGGATTTACGGTGTGGCCAACAATATCGCCATCCATCTCAGCATTCTTGGCGACGCAGACTTCGCCGCGGGGGATGTCAACGTTCACTTCGTTGGGAACAAGCTGGCCCTCTGGAAAGAGACACACGAGAACTCGGTGAGCCAAGCTGATGGGAACACCTCTTTTACGCCAACAGCAGTCTGACTCCCACTCGCGGCGTAGACAAGCAGCACTGCCTCATGATTTAGGCTCCATTATCCACCAAGTAAAGATGGCGGCTATGGTGGCTATAAAGGTCAGCTTGAGATTGTCGTATGGTGCCTTGGCACCAGTCACTAGAGTGTTTCCGCGCCTTTCTAGCTTCCGGATCAGCTCTGTTCTGATTCACTGATGCTGGCTGGATGGAGGCCAGCATCACATGACCGCAGCGATATCGAATGATCCTCGTGACCGTGTTATAGCAGCCGTATCGAGCGGCGAGAGTGTCCGAGCTGACGCGCTTCGAGGTGGCCGCGTCTTCGGTGGTGAAGTGGTCTCAGCGCCATCGTGCGACCGGATCTGTTCGTCCAGACAAGATGGGGGTTACCACAAGCACATCCTGGTGTCACATCGCGGCTTCATTGTAGAGCGGCTCGTTCATCCGTTGGTATAAATCTATGAGGTGTGTTCGGGAATTTTTCGGGAGATTTGGCCCTGTAACGGGCTTGTTGATGCAATGTTGTTCCCTATCTTCATCGGAAACCAATAAAGCAACCGTGCTAACCACGAATATTATCAAGAACTTATTTGGTTGCGGGGGCGTGCCAAGGCAATCACTTTCCATGTCTTTGAGCCCGAGATGGTAATAGAGGCTTTCGACAGCGGCGTGGATGAGTGGCGTGAGCATGACAAGGAGGAGGCGGCCGAGAACCGGCGGCGTGCAGCCTACAAGCGGAAGCTGACCAGAACTTTGGCGAGACAGGAGAAGGTGAAAAGCTCGCCATCCGATGATCAGAACCCGCTGGATGGATGGGAAAAGTTCGGCGCTGATGGCCTCTTGCGCTGAAAAGATAACGCTGATCCGCCTTGATCGGCTTTTCCCACTTCAGTGAGCGCGTTGAACAGAGAAGCGCCCGTCCCTATCGCGCCAGCAACGAGCCCCCCAGTCGGAAAGGAGCTGAGACTGCTCCGCCCACACCGTTCAACACCAGAGCACCTGTTCCTGCCACCGGGTTGCTGAACCCTTGGCGCAGCTGTGGGTAGACAGCAGCGAGCGAGGCGAAACGGTCGTGATTGGTGCCGTTTAGCGATGGAACGGTGGAGATGTCGACGATGTCGAGATTTTCCTTCAATGCGAGCTCACGGGTTCTTGGATCGTCTATATCCAGTGAACCGGCCGTCGCCGCGGAGCCCGCCAACCTCTTTGAAAGGGCCAGTGCGATGTCGTCCTTGGAGGCAAGGACGACGATCGGCTTCGACAGCCTGCCGGTGACCGATAGCTGCTTTCGAAGCAGGTCGATATCGATGTCTGGTGCCGCAAGAACCAGCTGGTCGATCGATCGGACGACATCTCGCCTCCCCATCAAGGAGAGTTGCCGAACAGATTCGACCGCCAGCCATGCTCCCATGCTGTGGGCGAGGATTGTCGGCCGCACTCCGCTCCGAGATAGTTCGGTGAGCACCGCCGCCAGGTCGTCGCGAGCGAAGGCGGCCGAATCCTTGTCCGCCACGTAACCCGTAACCTCCGCCTGTGAAGGCCAGTCAAACAGGATGGCGCGGTCTTGCACTTTGGAGTCCGCCGCCATCTGTGCGCTCCTGAACAGGGCCTCCTCGTGGCTGTAATTGTAGCCATGAATGAAGATGCCGGCGCGGCCATAGGCGGGCGACTTCGCCTGCCCGCGAGCCAGAATAGAAAACTCCCGCGCCGTCACTTCGCGCCGCCCGACCACAGCAAAGGAGGTCTTGGGATCAGGTTTGGCAGTCGGCCACTCGATCTTCGATGGGCGATGCCCCGGAGGAATGGATATGGTGACTTCGGAATAGTGCAGCCGGTCGCCTCTGCCCGCGGTGTATGAGCCACTTGTGCCCGCGTCCGGGACACGATTGGTAGCGACAAGGATTTCGACGGTTTGTATCCGAGGCACGGCAGCCACCACGGCGATGGTTTCGGGGCCGGGCCTCGCGCATGACGACAATATGGTTGCGACCATAAGAATGAAGCGAAACTGGCGCAAGAGCTGAGACTCGTGACTCGGATGATGAAACCTAGTCTCGATTGCGGGCGGGGCCAGACCGCGTTCCATGGGTGCCATGCATTTATGAGTTGTGTTGCCGGGCAGCAACTAGATTAGAGGTGCAGGTCGTGTTGCTGACCGCTCGGCGCGGTAGACCTCGCCCCCATCAACGCATGCTAGAACTTGGCCCTGCCGCCTGCGAGGATAGAGGCCCTCATGCGAGCGTGGATAGGAATGTTCAGGTATCGCGCGGCATCGTCTTCGCTGAGCCGCTTTCCGAACTTCTCCAGCATTTCCGGGATTGGTATTCCTTCGCCGTCGAACCGCACATGCTCGACACGGTCGCCGGCCGTGACGACACCCGGTATCAGAACACGACAGTAGATACCCGGACGTGCGGCCTTGCGATAGGCATGGGTAAATTCCGGGTCACCCATGTGCGCAGATAGTGTGCCGCATGGTGTTCGGGGCGACGTTGCTTGCAGGATAAGCTCACTGCCGATGAGAAAGGTATCCCCCGCGGAGACATCGCGGTTGTCCAGATCTCTGATCACGAGGTTTTCACCGAACAGGCCCGGTGCAACCGGCCTGTAGAGTTCCTCGGCCCACCAATCGAGCGTCTTTTCGCCTTCAAGAAGAACCGCCTGATCGAACCCACCGTGGTATTTGCCGTTGCAGATGGCGTCACCGAAGACCCCGTCCTGACCGATCATCACCGGGTGGCGCACCGCGATCTTGTTGATGCCGGTCTTGTATGACTTGCCGGCAATCTTCTCTGCTCGCCCGATACAGACGGCGACGAGTTGTAGCTCTCGCGTTGCCCTGTCAGTCAAATCCACGCCATCTGTGGCGACATCATGCACGAAGGATACCCGCCTGTTTTGCAGCATCTCTGAATGCCACCGCTGCGGCTTCCGTCGTCGCCATGCCCTCAATTGCATTCAGGCATATTTTCCGCGCCATGCCGGCCTTCTCGCAGCCCTTCGGGAAATCATAGGCTAGGGCCGCTATGGCATCACGGCTGTTTCGGACGCATCTTGGTCCGCCCCGGGCGGGCGTTTCTATCTCGACGGGTCGCTCCCAAAGATCAGTCATTGCAATCCAGTTCCTGTTGATTTCAGCCCTGAATGAAAAACGGATTTCCAATCAGGTTGTTCCTGATGCTCCAGCCTCGGACCGAAACTTATCGTAACAGCCCCTGGCCGCCATCGACCCATACGGGAGATCCGGTCATGTGCCTTGCCTCATCCGAGACGACGAAGCAGATCACGGAGGCAACGTCGTGCGCGCGCCCAGGTTTTCCGCCCGTGATAGGCACTTGGCCATCCGGCCAGACAACGGGTATGGCAGTCTCCTCCTCATGCCTGAGATCCGTATTCTCATCTATACTCGTTTCGATCTCGCCGGGGCAGACGGCGTTTATGCGAATGTGGTGTCTTGCAAGTTCGAGAGCCAGTTGCTTCACCATTGCGACCTGCGCGGACTTGGTGGCGGTGTAGGCCGTAGCACCGGGAGTGGTGAACGTCCTCGTGCCATTGATCGAGGACACGACCACGATCGAACCGCCGCCGGAGGTCTTCAGATGAGGCACGCAGTGATGGATGGTCAGATAGGTTCCTGTCAGGTTGACTGCGATCGTCCTGTTCCACTCATCAGGCGTGAGGTCATCGATCGGCGCCCACACGCCGTTTATGCCTGCGTTCGCGACGACCGCATCAAGCCTACCTTTTGATGCAACGAAGTTGCCGACCGCCTGATGCATCTCGGCGCTATCCGATACATCGGCGACAAGGACCGACGAACCGCCTCCCGCCTTCGAGATCAAGTGACAGGTCTCATCCAGCTCGCTTCTCGTGCGACCAAGGACCCCGACGTGATACCCCTTTGCTGCCAGTTGCAGGGCGGTGGCCCGACCGATGCCTGATCCTGCGCCCGATACGATTGCAACCCTTACGGTCATGGCGTCCTTTCGCAATAGCTTTGCTGGGATCCTGTTATATGCCCGCGCATCAACGATTGTTCACCAACCGCTCGCAAGCCTGAAAGACATGATTTCGAATAAGGTTCCGCAGAGTTGCGCCGTCAGTCTGAACCGGCCCGTTTGGTGGAATGACTGTGCGAACTCGTAACCGTGCCTGGTTGGTAGCGTGAATTGGCCTTACGGTCGCCTGTCGCCGACAGGTCCCCGGAAGCTGCTGATCTGCCTTTGAAAGAAGGAGCAGGCTTCCAGCTTTCATGCTCGATTCCCATTTCAAACTCAGCAAACTACCCGCCGCTCTGCCTGGCGCTGAAGTAGGCCGAGAGCGCTGAGATATCATCCTTCGCGAGCTCCTTGGCCACCCCGTCATCAGGTGTCTGTACGCAGAGCCGCCGCGCCCACCGGCTTGAAACAAAGCAAATTGTTTCTGAAGATAGGCCGAGTTCTGACCGGACAGTTTTGGGTAGGCTGGATTGGCATCCGCCCTGTCGTAGCAGCTAGACAAGCCGGAATCTTGTCGGCAGCGCGGCCTTGCTCTGCCAGCATCCGCCCTTTCTCGATCAGATCCGGATCGTGAGCCGCATCCTCCCGGGCTACAGGCCTCTGGGTAGCGTAATAGGCTGCCAGTTCACGCAGGCCGTCCCGGGGCAGTGGCGACCCCCCGCACGGTCCAGACGCTGCCCAACGGCGACGTACGTGTGGTGCAGTCGAAGGCGCCGGAAGGAAAGCCTGTCAGCCGCCGGAAGACTTCATCCGAAACTGGATCATGGCGATGGCTTCCGGCGGTGGTGGGGAGCAGAAGGAGACCAACCCTCATAACCGCTGCGCGATACCAATCGCGATTGAGAAGTAGACGAGCGTCATGACCTTCTGAGCGGGCTCGATTCTCCGTTTGGTCTCGCCTGGGTCGACGACACGCTCTACGTGGCGTCCACCAGCGACGTCCTCGCCTATCCTTGCGAACTCGGCCAGAACTAGATCGGCGAGGAGCCGAGAACTCTGACGTGGCTTCCCGGTGATCCGTTGAACCATCACTTGACGAAAGATATGCCGCTGAGCCCCTATGGCCGTATGCTCTATGCTTCCGTCAGCTCCAATTCGAACGTCGCCGAGAACGGACTTGAGGCCGAGGAAGGCCGGGCCGCCATCCGGCAGGTCGACCCACAGACCGGGGCGGCACGCGCGTTCGCCTCCGGCCTGCGCAATCCCAACGGACTGGCATTCCATCCGCAGACCGGCGAGCTCTGGACGGTGGTCAACGAGCGCGACGAGCGCGGCCCAACCACGTGCCGGACTATATGACATCGGTGACAGATGGAGGCTTCTACGGCTGGCCCTGGAGCTATTACGGCGATCACGTTGATCCGCCGCGTCCCGACATGGTCGAAAAAGCAATCAATCCGGATTATGCACTGTCGAGCCATGTGGCTGCACTCGGCATGGCCTTCACCGAAGACTCGGCCATGCCGCAAGCCTATGCGAACGGAGCATTTTTCCGCAACCGGGGTAGCTGGAACCGCGACAGCTTCAACGGCGACAAGGCCGCCTACATTCCCTTCGAGAACGGCAAGCCTTCGGGCAAGACGCAGGACGTAGTCACAAGCTTCATCGACGGCGAGCAGGCACGCGGCCGCCCCCTCGGCATCGACGGCACCGGCGCGCTACTCGTGGCCGATGATGCAGGCAATACGGTCTGGCGTGTTACCGCCGCCGATGGCACCACGATCCCGCAGCCGATCGGCACCGACTAAGCGCCAGCCGGATCTCCTCGTATGACGAATGCGGAAGGCGGCTCGGCAGCGACCGACGCCGCGAAGCAGAGCCACCTTACGGCACAGCAGCACCTTTCCACCGAAACTGAAGGCCTGCAGCCACTTCAGATGCAGGTCGCACCGGCAACAACCCCGTAAGACAGCCTGTCCGTGCCGCAGCGGGCCATGACCAATGCGGTACGGCGATATCGATAAGGCTTTGCGGCGCGGCGCTTCAGTAACGACACCATAAATCGCGCCTTAACGACTCAATGCACGGAAATATCCTACTTTATCGATGTTTCAATGAATTGCAAAACCGCGCACCTAAGTCTTTCATGCGAGATCGGCATGCGGAAAACGTTGCTCGGAGCCGGCTTCACAATTTCGAAGGCACTAGGTAGATCGCGTCCGAGAAATGGACTGGCTGGTCTCAAAGCCGTGCTTTTAAGCGCCGAACGTACGCTGCCGTACGGGAACCGTTTCTCACGCCCGTCATTCTGTCTGATGCTACCGGGCGGCCGAACGGCCGTATCTCGGACAGTATCTCAAACCGATGGAGGACGACTATGGCTACCGCCAAAACGCTCGACGACCTGTTTCTGGATACTTTGAAAGACATTTATTTCGCCGAGAAGCAGATCCTCAAAGCACTGCCAAAAATGGCCCGCGCATCGCAATCGGAGGAAGGCCGGAAGGGATTTCTTCAGCATCGCGAAGAAACGCAAGGCCAGATCGATCGTCTGGAACAGGTGTTCGAAATCCTCGGCAAATCGGCACGCGGCAAGACCTGCGAGGCCATTCAGGGCATCATTGCCGAGGGCGAGGAAATCATCGAGGAATTTAAGGGCTCGCCCGCGCTTGATGCCGGCCTCATCTCTTCCGCTCAGGCTGTCGAGCACTACGAGATTGCCCGTTACGGTACGCTCGTCGAATGGGCCAAGCAGCTCGGCCTGAAGGATGCCGTGCCGCTTCTGCAGCAAAATCTATCGGAAGAAGAAGCGACCGACAAAAAGCTGACAGCGCTTGCTAAAACGTCAGCCAATGACAAGGGCAAGAAAGCTGCTTGACAACCAACGCCCCTGGCGCCTGAAATGCCGTGAGTGGCCTCCGTCAAGGCGGCCCCTCAGCATCTCAACTTAGAGCACGCTCAAGCAGGCGGCGCGACCTTGATGAGAGGTAGCTTCAGTTGACTTTTTCGGCCTTTACTCGATGACACCCAAATTCTTGATCGCTTGAAGTAACATGTCCGGTGGGCAAGGCTTATCGACCCAAACACGTTCGGCACTTCCTAGCTTTTCGATAAGATAAGGCGGGAATTCGGCACCCGAGTGAATAATTATCGGGATATTGCGGGCGCCCAGTAGTTCAACGATCCCGTCGGTTGATCCGTCCCGCAGACATGTTTCCATCACCGCGAAATCCGGTGCGTGCGTCTCAAGCCATTGTTCTGCCTCCAGACAAGAAGACCAGGTCACAACCTTTTCGATGCCGGCCTGATTAAGATGCTCCTCGATATCTAATGCAATCAGTGGCTGGTCTTCCAACACCACTACCGTCAATCCGCTGCGGTTCGGCATCGCAAACTCCCACTGAGCATAAGAACGGACAGTAGCAGACTTTATGGCGGAGTGGCAGAAGGTATGCCAGCGTACATAAAATCCGTCGAATATACGGAGTGTTATAGACGCACCAACCGCTTGAAATAGCTTAGGGCTTGGCGGCTGGGGGCTGCGGCTCGCGCCCGCCATTGAAAGCCATGAACGTCTCGGATCATCCCGCCTCCCGAAATCGACTCCTTTCCCTCTTGCCAGCGACCGAGTTCGAAGGCCTGTCGACAATATGGGAGGCGGTGCCGCTCTCACGAGGAGAAGTCATTGCGAATGCGAGCGCCCCGATAGGCTATATCTACTTTCTTTGCAGCGGCATTGGCTCGGTCGTGACTGCGGCAAAGGATGGTCAGCGCGCCGAGGCCGGAATGGTAGGCCGAGAGGGCTTCTGTCCTACATCGGCGGGCGTTGGTGGATCCATCAGCATCCACGAAGTGCTGATCCAAATGCCGGGAGACGCCTACAGGATCCATCTGGACGCGATGAAAGTCACGCTTAGTGATAAGCCCGCCTTGGCCAACCTGCTTGCACGCTTCATCCAGACTTTTGCAACGCAAATCTCCTACACCGCGCTAAGCAACGCGAATTATCAGGTAGATCAGCGCCTCGCCCGGTGGCTTCTGATGTGTCATGATCGTCTCGGCGGAGAAGAGATCTCCCTTACCCACGATTTCGTATCATCGATGCTAGCTGTCCGTAGGCCGAGCATTACGAATGCCTTCCACATTTTGGAAGGCATGAAACTCGTATTGGCGGAACGCGGAAGGGTAACTATTCGTGACCGGAAAGGATTGGAGGATTTTGCGGGCAGCACTTACGGGGAGCCGGAGCACGAATACCGAAGTCTGATCGGACCGCTCTAAAATCACTTTTTCAGGTGATTTTGAACAACATCGTGGAAGGAAACGGTGTACATTAGGTTACCTTCTTCGTCAGACACGTCCATATACTCGTCCGCGACATCCTTCCCGTTTTTGATCAATGCAGCAGCCATTTCCCGCACGGCGTTTATGGCGCTTGATCGCGCGGCATCCACGTTTGAAAACTCGTCGCCTTCAACATCCGAGATAGTTTCACCGTCCCGGCGCAGGTTAAAGAAGTATCGGCTCATGGCGTCTATATCGGTCCAAAACTCTCGCCAATTCTGGCATGGTACAACACTGTCACAGGAAAAGGTCCTTCATAAGACGCCGATATTCGGCTTCAGGCTTTCCGTATGCATCTTGAGCAAACTCTTCAAGCGCTGCCCTGTTCCTGATCGTTATCATACCACGTTCCGCCTTGATAAAACCATGGCCTTCCAAGATGTGAAGTGACGTGGTGACGCTTGGTCGACGAACAGCCAGCATTGTGGCAATGAACTCATGCGTAAGTCCGATTTCATTCCCGGTAACGCGGTCATGACACATGAGCAACCAGCGCGCGAGGCGGTTGTTGATGTCGTGGACTGCATTGGAAACTGCTGTATGAGACAGCTGCACCGAGAATGCCTCGATGCAGCGGATGATCAGTCTGGAAAAATTCTTCGTCTCCATGGCAGCACGGAAGCTTCGATAGTTCATGCGATAGGCATCGCCCGCGACCTGCATCCAGACATCATGGGAGCTTGTCTCGACTTCCGCGATTGCCGTCGTCGGGACATAGCCATCGAAACCGAAGATACCAGCCTCCGCCCGTCGGCCATCAGGCATAGTAGTCACGAGTGATCCTATCCCAGAGGTCAGGAAATACACCTGTTCAATGGGTTCCCCGATCCGGGCCAGGGTCGTGCCTCGGGGAAGCTCGATATATTCGAGTTCATCAGCAATACACTCGAAATCCGGTTCAGGTAGCAGAGCTAGGAGCTTGTTTCGTGTGGGTGACTGCTGAGAAGGGAACATGTACTCGCCTCCGACTTTTGGGAGAATAGGAAGAACGTAGGAAAGAGCTGCCCGTGGGAAAATCTCGCCGGCCCTTGGAGCTGGCACCAGCATATTCCAAGCTCAGCCGATCCGCAGTCGACCAAAAGGCCTTAAAGATTTCGACCTTACTCACGGCCAGACGGAAGATAGAAGGAAATCTGGAACATCAAACAGACACGCTGCAATTTCTGTTCTCTCCCCAACCGCGAAGGAGCGATATCACCTAACCCGCGGGTTTTCCGACAGAATGCCTTCTACCCGCACTCGCATCTTCCGCCAGAACGAGACTAGCCGGGGGGGAGTCACTGTCATCCCCCCCTATGATCGCTGAAACATAGGCAAGCGCGTTATTCATTCCGTTCATGGTGTATGGCTTTTCGATCGCCCCGAGCGCACCAGCGAAATCAGCGGGGATTTTCTTGATGTTGCCACTGACAAATACGTAGGGGATGCCAGCGGCAGCAAGGTCGCGCCCCACCTCAATGCCCGTTGGCCCATCCATGAGGTGGATGTCAACGAATGCAAAGTCCGGCTTGGAAAGGCTTAGCTGTTGGCGTGCCTGGTCCCTGCTCATCGCGAGCCCCGTGACGACATGCCCCGCCATTTCGACCTCGTTTTCGAGCTCCATGGCTAGTAGCATTTCATCTTCTACGATCATAACTTTCAATGTTTATGCTCCGTGTGGTCGCCGTCGCCGACAAGAAGTACGACATCGACGACGGTCTTGTGCCCATCATGTTTGCGCTCAATTTTGGCATCTAGCTGTGAAGCGGCCGCCTCAAACAGCATCCGTCCCAGCTCCGCGCTCTCGCCGTCCGGCTCCACCGGCTCCGATGTATCTTCGACTCGGATCAGAAAGTGGCCATTGAGGCGCTTGACGACCACATGGATGTCGCCCCCGCCATCACTCAGGCCACGCCGAACCGCGTCACCGACGAGTTCATTGACGATCAGAGACAGCGGGGTCGCCTTGACCGCCGGCACCAACAGAGGCGAAAGATCCAGCGAAAGGCGAATATCCTTGCGGCCTGTCGCATCGACCAAGTCGGTAACAAGTTCTCGTGTAAAGTCCGACATGTCGAATTTCGACACATCGTCCAAAGTGAACAGTTTTCGTTGAACAGTGCTGAGAGCTTCAATCCTGTTGAGGACAGACATCAACGTGCGTCTCTGTCGTTCATCCTTGGTAACGCGCGCCTGCATCTTGACGATTGAAGCCATGGTCAAAAGATTGTTCTTAACGCGATGGTCCACCTCGTGAACAAGAAGCGTGCGAGCGTCCAACGCCGAGCGTAGATTTGCAGTGTGCCTCGCGACTTCCGCCTCCGCCTGGTGGCGTGCGGAGGCCAGATCCGCTTCCCGACTTTTGACGGTCGTGAAGTCGAGTTGCGACGCAAAAAAGTAAATGATCTCGTCGGCTTCGTCACGGACAGGGCTAATAAAGACCGCATTCCAAAACCTGCTGCCATCTTTGCGATAGTTGAGAATATCTACGGCCACATCCTGGCCAGCGGCAATCCTGTCCCGCACTTTCGCGACTGTATTTCGGTCCGTCTCTGGTCCCTGTAAAAAGCGACAGTTCCGCCCAATGACCTCCTGATCGCTATAGCCCGTCAATTTCCTGAATGCTTCATTGCAGAAGATGATCGGGTTATCAGTCTGGCTCGGATCAGTCACGATCATGGGCATGCGCGTGGCTTTGAAGGCCGCCGCGAACGGGTCCTCGCTGACATGCCCGGCCACCAAACGGTCCCCGGCACTGCGTGCGTTGTAGCGATCTCGATCCTTTTCTTGCATATCGGCCCTGTTTTCGTTGCGTCTCGACAAAAGTCGTCGCGGGTAAAATCGTTCCTTCTGATCACGTTCAGCCGTGCGTCAGTAATATCGCCTCAATCCGACAGACGACCCCAGAAGGTTCGAATTGGATTGCCGATCTACCTTTCAATTCGGCTGCCAGCAGGCGTTCGACAAGCCGTGAGCCAAAGCCCTTCCTATTGGGTGGAACAACATCTGGCCCGCCTGCTTCCTCCCAACGGAGGCTGAGCGCCGACGCTTCAGGATCATAACGCCAATTGACCGATACCTTCCCCGTTGAAACCGAGAGCGCTCCATATTTCGCAGCGTTTGTTCCGAGTTCATGCAATGCAAGCGAAATCGCTGCGACGGCTTTTTGCGAGAGCAGGACCGACGGGCCGGAGATGCTAAAACGCTCAGGCGGGTAACCGTTCCTCGCTCTGCTGCAGTGCCTGGTCAGCGCGAACGCGGTTCGTCGTTTCGTTCACAATGCAAAATACACCTCGGACCGTGCCATCATTGTCATGGATGGCCGAATAGGAGATGTCGAAGTAGACGGTCTCTGGATAGCCATGCCGCTCTATATAGAATGGCCTATCCTTGGCGGCGACTGTCTCGCCAGTATCCATAACCCTACGCAAAAGTGGTTCAAGATCATCCCAGAGCTCTGCCCAATTTTCCCGTGCCGGTCGGCCGAAAGCTCGCGGGTGCCGCTGGCCAATGGTCGGCGCATACGGTTCGTTGTAAAGTGTCACAAGGTCCGCCCCCCCAGAACATGACGATCTGCGCCATAGACGGCAGCATGAGATCGACAGCTGACTTGAGACATTGGGGCCAGTCAGACGGCGAGCCGAGTATCGAACTGTCCCACACCCCGCCTTCGAGCATCCGGGAGATTTTATCTTTTCCCCTAAAAGTCGCTCCCATATCGCTTCGCATTGGTATCCGCTCTACACTTCCACTGCGATGCCACGCATCTTGTTCACGATCGATTGCTAGCAAACTTATGGCGGCCGAGGCCGGCAGCAAGGTCTTTGCGCAATGAATTCGGAGTTATGCAACGACGGAGGATGGAGGCGGGAGCACTTATTTTTTCGAAGAATACAGCTAAGCGCCGGTCATCCCACCCAAGTCAGTACGGTAGCGGACATTGATTGTCCTTGAAGGCATTCCAGTTTCCCTTCTGCTCAAATGAGGAGGAAGCAATGCTTGAACGAAATGACTGGATCGCCCGGAAGGCCTATGAGCTGTGGGAAAAGGCTGATCGCCCTGATGGACAGGATCGGAAACATTGGCAGGACGCCAGCGATCATTGGCAGGCGGAAAACCAGAAAGCCCGCACCATTCAGCACAATCAATCCAGTTGGGACGAGGAGAGTGAGGACTGATGCGATCGCGATCAGAGGCAGATACACCTCACTCCAGTTTGAATCTATGATCCGCTTTATGGATATCCCGTAACGATGCCTATGCGATTGATAGGCTATAGATACCTCGATATCGCTCGTCGCTTGATGGAAATGGCAGAAGACATTTCCAAGCATGTCCAGACACTATGTGGAACTTGGCAGCTCGCCACCCGTTTTCAGGCAATGAAGCCAATCAAGTTCCGCCCAAATCTCGCAACTCTGATTGTGTCAGCAGCCTTTGTGGCAGCCGTTTTCACATTGCAATGGTGGATGACCGACCGATTTGGACATGTCGATGAGAAGTCGAGTGTGACAGCGCCTCCGTCGTGATCCATCTCTCGGCTGGACGAGCAAACTGCGTTCGGTCGATACTAACAGGGAAATCGAAATGCAGGATCGAAAGGTTGTGGAGAATGCCACTCAAGCGCGCCAAGGCAGCTGCGGACGCCCAGTTTTGGCGGTGTTGGTCATAGGGCTTGCGCTGGCCCTGATCGTGTGGCTCGGCACGGAAATATGGGGCGAGTCTACAGATTCGCCTTCGGAGAAACACTCAACCGCTGGAGAAGCCACGCCTCCAGGCTCTATCCAGTCACACCAACCTGCGGTTCCGGCTAAGGCCGATGAAACACCGCATGCAAGCGGTGGAACCGGTGGCGAAACGCAGACCAACCAACCGGCGGGCAGCACGACAAGGCAGTAAGTTCTCTTCCAATTCGGGCAATATCTCACGTTTTTAGCTCAGCGTAATTCGGGCGCCGCTTCTCATACGAATTTGTGAACGCCCTCAAAGTGCGAGTTTTAAAAGGGCTCGGAACGTCTGGTCATCATTGACGTTCTGTGGATGCAAAATTCAATCAGAAAGTGTGTGCATACGATGCTCAACGAATTTCTCTCAGTCAGCAATCTCGCCAGAATTACACATATTGCAGCCGCAGACTTCGGTCCGTCGCTTGCATTACTACTGGCCGTATTGACCACGGGTGGCTGGCTTCTGGGTGTCTCGGTCGAAATCGGCCGATCCGACGCATTATAAAAGACAAAAGTTGGACCCTGCCTGCCAATGACAGAAGGCTGCTCACCTCCTTGACTATCCGTAATTTGCGCCCCACTTGCCGCCGCGATCACCACAGGCGCATCCCATGAAAAAATTCCTAGAGACCCGATTTGGACCGACCGAACTCCATATCGTTGACACCGCCTTCACCGAATGGATCGCTCTCGCAAATATTACCAAGGACAGCACTGAAGCTGAACTGGCAGCAGCGATCGTTATCAATCTGTTTCGTGAAGGCAATGACACCATACCGGCAATGCGCCAGGCGATAGCTGCCCACCGTGGTCTCAACGATTTGCACCGGATCTGAGAAGTATCCTCCGCTCCAAAGCCGTGGCGTGACGATCGCGAGCGGAACAAAAGCATATCCATGAGGTTCGTTTCCTGTCGATAACAGCAAGGGGGAAGCACCATGGACCACACCAATCATGTTCGACTGAGCACAACGGAACTGACGCCTACCGTTCTGGAGGGCGCGACGATTTATGGCGCCGATGATCACAAGGTCGGCACGGTCGACCATATCCACGGATCAGGCGCAGGCAGTACGGCGATCATCGATGTCGGCGGATTTCTCGGGATCGGGGCCAAGCCCGTGGCCGTTCAATTGAGCGATCTGCAATTCATGCGTGACGAGGACGGCGATGTTCAAGCCGTTACATCCTGGACGAAGGATCGACTCAAGCAGATGCCCGAACATCGCCACTAAGATGGCAGCGACATGTTTGGAGCCCGGTACACGCGCCGGGCTTTTCTGCCCTTTTTTCATGGACGGGGCGTGGGATGCAGATGTGAATATAAGCATTCTTCAAGAAGAAACATCTTCGTCGCTCTTGGTCGATTTGAAATTCCCCATCACTCTCAGCGTGGCAAAGGTAACGATGGAAAGGACGCTGGCGATATCGTAGGCACCCAGTCCGACCGCGGCGCCGATCGCGCCCGTGGCCCACAGGCTGGCCGCTGTAGCGGTCCCGCGTGTGCTTGCCTTGCCGACGAGAATAGCACCGCCGCCGATGAATCCGACACCATTGATCAACCCCTCGACAACGCGCGCAGTTGCCTCGGCATTGCCGGCAGTTACGGTTTCGGCTGCCTGGATGAAACCGCAGGCTGCAATTGCGACGAGCGGAAAGGTACGCAGTCCTGCACTGCGCTCGTTGCGCTCCCTGTCCCAGCCGATCGGCAGAGCAAGAACATAGGCGAAGAGGAGTGCCACCAGATGCGGCACGAAGTCGAGCTGGATGCCCAAGGCGGTGGTCCAATCATTCATGCGCGCTCATCCCTGTAGGTTGCGGCCCGGTAGATGTAGATGGTGATGAGGAGGACAAGCACAGCGGTCGAGACCGGATCGACATAGTCCGCGACGACGCCATAGGCTTGACCCAGCAAATATCCCGCCGTCGCCAGCGCTGTGGTCCAGATGAATGTCCCAATGGCCGACAGTGCGAGGAATTGTCCGAGCGACATTGCCTCAACGCCTGCAGGCACGGATATCAACGTGCGTATGGTCGGAACAAGCCGTCCGACGAGGACAGAGACTTTGCCGTGGCGCTTGAACCGCTCCGCCGCTGCATCGACATCCGATGACGACATTGTAAGCCATCGACCGTGCCGCGAAGCGAACCTCCTTACCCCTTCATGCCCGAGCTTTCGCCCAAGGAAGTACCAAGGCCAAATCCCGAGCAGGGAGCCGACAGTGCCCGACGCGATGACGATCAGGATATTCATTTCACCGCGCGTCGCGAGGTAACCGGCAAGCGGCATGATCAGTTCGGACGGGATGGGCGGAAAGATGTTTTCCAGAAACATGAGAAGCGCGATGCCGAAAGGTCCAAGCGTCTGCATCACCGTGTGAACCAGTCTTTCCATTGTGCTTCTCTCGCATTGGCGTGCTGCCCAACGCGCGAAGGATCAAAAAGTTACAGTCATCGACCACGCACGGGCGTGGAGATTTTGTCGGTCTGCCCGGAACGTAGCTCGTCGATAGTCCGTTGATCCCTCGCAACGAAAAGACGAGGAGACACACGATGGCTATCAACAAGAATGGCTCTGCACACTGGGTCGGCGGACTAAAAGACGGCAAGGGACATGTTTCGACGGAAAGCGGCGCCTTGCAGTCGCAGCCCTATGGCTTCAACACCCGGTTCGAAGGCGTGCCAGGCACCAATCCGGAAGAACTGATCGGCGCGGCGCACGCTGCCTGCTTCACCATGGCGCTCTCTAAGTCGCTTGGCGAAGCCGGCCTGATCGCAGACAGCCTCGATACCAAAGCCGTGGTCACGCTCGACAAGGTGGGTGACGGGTTCGAAATCACTGGCATCGAACTCAACCTGCGCGGATCGGTACCGAGAACGGATGAAGCGACATTTGCCGGGATTGCCGAAGAGGTGAAATCCGCCTGCCCTGTGTCGAAGGCACTATCGGCCGTTCCGATCAGCCTTAATCTTACCTTCGGATAAGACCAAACCGTGGCCGGGAGCCATCCCGGTCGCAAGCCTTATCGTACAAACGAACGCAGGACCCCATGGCCACTCCAAGCGTCCCCAAACCAAAAGTTCGCCCGAGCGAAGAGAAAGACCTTCTGCAGGAGTTAGCCATACTTCGGCAGGAAGTTTCACACCTTAGATTGAGATTGGCGGAGATACACGATCAGTCTGACATCGCTCATCGACCGGCATCAACCGATCCCTGGCTGAAGATTGCCGCTACAGTCGGAATAACCTTTGCGCTTGGAAAGATCATTCGCGTGCTGCGACTGCCTACCGCCACCGCCGTGGCAATACCCATGATCACAACCGAGGTGAACCGTCGGTTTCTCTGAGCGGTATGAAGGGAGTTCAAGCGGTTTCAAGACTGTCATCCGTTCGTTTCCATGTCGAATGTTACCAATCGGTGGCAGAACATTTATCAAGACTGGTCTGCAGGGCGTTAGCCCAAAGGCTCTGGGTCTCGAGACGGCCGCCGCCTTGTACGGTAGGTAAGCCGCCATAGGGAACTCGTTGCTCCCCCAAGCTTTGACGCGAACGCGTCTAAACACTTTGCCAATGGAGTCAGCCGATGAAGTCCAAGGTTGCCGATATCATGACCGAAATCCTGCATGCTGCCGGGGTCAAGCGAATCTACGGTGTGGTCGGCGACAGCCTGAACGGCCTGACGGAATCCCTGCGCAAGCGTGGCGACATCGATTGGGTCCACGTTCGCCACGAAGAGACTGCAGCCTTCGCAGCCGGTGCCGAGGCGCATATAACGGGCGATCTTGCAGTTTGTGCAGGAAGCTGCGGCCCCGGCAATCTTCACTTGATCAACGGTCTTTTCGATTGCCATCGATCAGGCGTCCCGGTCCTAGCTATCGCAGCACAGATTCCGTCAGAGGAGATTGGTCGCGGCTATTTTCAGGAAACACATCCTGACCAGCTCTTTCGGGAATGTAGCCATTACTGCGAATTAGTCAGCCAGCCAGAACAATTACCGGGCGTGCTGGAAACGGCGATCCGGACCGCGGTTGGAAAACGCGGCGTAGCCGTGGTGGTCGTGCCGGGCGATATCGCTCTGGCTGACTTTGCAGCCAAGATCTCGTCAACCGCAGCGCTCAAGCCCGCCCTTCCGCGTGTCGTTCCGGAAGAAGAGCAGATCGACGAATTGGTCGCCTTCTTGCGCGAAAGTTCAAAGGTCACCCTCCTGTGCGGCCGCGGCTGCGAAAACGCTCATGATGAAGGCGTCGAACTTGCATCCCGCCTCAAGGCTCCGATCGTTCATGCGCTCGGCGGCAAGGAGCATGTGGAATGGGATAATCCGTACGATGTCGGGATGACAGGTTTGATCGGCTTTTCATCCGGCTACAAGGCAATGCTGGAATGCGACACGCTGCTGATGCTCGGCACCGACTTCCCCTACCGCCAGTTCTATCCCTCGGACGCAAAAATCGCGCAAGTCGACATCCGGCCAGAAAACCTCGGTCGCAGAACCCCGCTGGATCTCGCGATAGTCGGGGATGTGAAGTCAACGCTCAACCTACTCCTGCCACAACTTGAAGAGCGAACCAAGATCAAGCACCTGGAACGCTGCCTGGCCGCCTACGAAAAGGCGCGTGATGGCCTGGATGAGCTTGCGACAGGTGAGGCGGGAGGAAAAATCCATCCACAACACGTTGCCCGACTGCTGAGTGAACAGGCAGCGCAGGATGCGGTCTTCACATTCGACGTGGGCACGCCAACCGTCTGGGCCGCACGCTATCTCAAGATGAACGGCAAACGCCGCATGATCGGCTCTCTTGTTCATGGATCCATGGCCAATGCACTGCCACAGGCGATCGGAGCTCAAGCGACAAATAGAAGCCGGCAGGTTATCAGCATGTCCGGTGATGGCGGCTTTACCATGCTGATGGGTGACCTTTTGACCCTCAAGCAGGAAGATCTCCCGGTCAAAATTGTCGTCTTTAACAATTCCTCGCTAGGGTTTGTGGCCATGGAGATGAAAGCGGCTGGCTATCTTGAAACCGGCACGGACCTTGAAAATCCTGACTTCGCCGCAGTCGCGCGCGCAGCCGGCATACATGCGGTCCGGGTAGAGGATCCGGCTGAACTTGAACAAAGCGTGGAGGCTCTCCTCCGCTATCCGGGACCGGCGCTTCTCGACGTTGCCATCAATTCCCAAGAACTGTCCATCCCGCCAAAGATCAAGGCCGCGCAAGTTATGGGCATGAGCCTGTGGGCTGCCAAGACGGTAATGAACGGCCGTGGAGACGAGCTGATTGACGTGGCGAAGTCGAACTTCTTTTCGCGATAACAAGTTTTTGGCGTGCGGATGTCTCGTCGAACCGGAGGATCGCGATGCCATCTTTGCCAACAGGATTTCGGCTTGAAGCGACTTTTTCGAAGACCAATGCGGAAGATGCGTCGAGTTGGACTATGCTCTACAGCCCTTGCGCAAATTCATCCGAGGATGCCAGGGGCGTAGTCGATTTTAAATTTGAAACTGACGGTCGCAACAGGCTTCTCATGGTGATCGGTAATTGCGATTGAGAGATTTTCAGGCGGCGGGAAGTGCCTGAAGGCGAACTTTGCGAGTGCTGTTACACCATTGTCGATTGCCTCGTGGGAGCTACCCGCGTCAATCGCGACCTTGGCCTCCTTGCCGTCTTTTATATGCAGGTTGTACCGCGGCATAATTCACTCTTTCCTTGCCGGCAAACAAATTGCCTAAACGGAACATTAGTATTTCTAAACGTAACGACAAGTGGCACTGGAGGATTAATCAGGTGACGGGCGATATCGCCGGCAGTTGCTGTGATAACGTCTCCAAGGCGAACATTATGTTAAAACGGGCTTTCGCGCTGATTGGGACTTGGCCTCCAAAGCTCTTTTTGCACATCGGCTTAGCAGCGCCAAAACATCGGTATGTCCCTATAAATGCGGAACTTTTGGCCACCATCGGAATTGTAGAGGTTGTTTCAGGGGCATCTGCGCACAGGCATGGACAAGCATTTATTCCGGATCGGGCACAACGTGTGCCACGTCGAACAAGCAGACAGTCTGAAGTTTCTTGTCGATGGATGTGAATATTTTTCTGAGTTGGCCGGTTCAATCCGCCAGGCAAGGCGGCAGATATGGATCGTCGGCTGGGACTTCAACGCCCGTATCCGATTGACACCACAATGCGTTGAGCCGACATGGCTGGACGAACTCTTGTTATCGCAACTCGAGAACGCGCCCGACCTTACGATCAGGATCCTTGTCTGGGGTATGGGGCCGATCTATTCTGGAAAGTCGCTGAAGATATTCCGTCGGACTGGGCTCCTCAGTCACCCTCGTGTCGATATTCGCTTCGACTTTGCCCATCCATTCATGGCATCCCATCATCAGAAAATGGTCGTAATCGACGGAGATCGCGCATTCATTGGTGGGATTGACCTGACCGAAGGACGCTGGGACGACAGTCGACACCTTCCCGAGAACCCTCTTCGCGTCAAGCTGGATGGAACCCGATACGAGCCGGTGCACGACATCCAGGCGATGGTGGAAGGGAAAGTAGCGAGGGCAATCCAGGATCTTGCTCGAGCCCGCTGGTGCCGGACGACGGGCGAGGACGTTGCGGATGTCCGCGAGACAGATATGTCGAGTGAGGAGCGAACTTCTGGAATTGCAGACTTGACCGACATCGCGGTCGCACTCTCCGTGACCGATAGACGATTAAAGGGCGCGGAAAGTCAGTCTGTGAAGCTGGCTATCGAAGCTATTGCCGCAGCCAGGTCGCACATCTACATCGAGGCCCAGTATCTTGCCTCTTTTCGCATTGCCGAGGCTCTGGCCGCGCGGCTGAGATCCTCTGATGCGCCAGAAATCGTCGTAATCGTCACGCGCATCTCCCATGGCTGGATCGAACGCCAGATCATGGGACGCAACCGAAGCCGCATCATTCGTAAGCTCAAACGACAGGACGCACATGATCGACTATGGGTCATGTACGCGGTCGTTCCGGACGAAGTGACCGGCAACGAGCAGGAAGTCCTTATCCACTCCAAGCTGATGATCGTTGACGACGAATTCGTTCGAATCGGGTCGTCGAACCTGAACCACCGTTCGGAGCACTTTGACACGGAAGCCGATCTCTCGTTTGTCGCCAGAAATGTCGAGGAGCGCCAAGCGATCGCAAGTCTACGCAACAGACTGATGGCGGAGCATATGGGGGTGTCCGCGGATGCGGTCAGCTCGACGTTTGTGAGGACCTGCTCGCTGCAGGAGACAATCCGAGCCAACAACCCGCCTACGTCTCGCGGCTTCAGACATTTCGACGTCGACCTGAAAGAAGGATCGACGTCCCCTGCTCTCGCCACACCTATAGTTGATCCGTCGGGGACATCGATATTTGCCGGTGCCGTCATGGTCGCGAAACGCCTTGCCTCAACCCGTGCTCGAAACTTCCTCCGCCTTTTTGGCCGGAAGCGCGATTTCGCTGACCGCTAGAAGGCTAAGCCCTGCGGCGAGAGGCAGGAAGTAGTAGATGACCCGGAAAGCGATAACCGCCGCAATCGACTGAGCGCCTGGCAGGATAGCGGCGACGGTTGCCTCGAGTACGCCGACCCCGCCCGGGATATGGCTGATGATTGCCGCTATGTTTGCAATGATGGATGCCGCGGCAACCTTCAGATAGTTCGCGTCCGACAGAGCAGAAAGCATCTGGTGCAGGCTTGCGGCAACGAGTGCGAAATTCGTCGTTCCGACCAGTATCTGCATGATCGCAAGCTTCGCATTCGGCAGCTTCAAGACCTGTCCACGAACCGTCACAGAGCGTCGTGAAAACGCAGCAGCACCGAGATAAAGCACGGGGATGATTGCTGCGATCCAGGCTAGGATCAGGATGCCTTGGCGGCCAATACCGGTAAGGTCAGAAGCGTCTTGTGTTCGCAAGAACAGCGATGCACTTCCAAGCGTTGCCAGTCCGAGTGCGACCGTGACCCCGCAGAAGGTAACAACGAGACCGACCTCTGCGGCTGTCAGACCCCAACGGGAGTAATAGCGATAGCGTATCGCACCGCTACTGAGCGCCGCAACGCCTATATTGTGACCGAGCGAAAGCGCAACGAATGAGGTTAGTGTCGTCTGCCATATCGGCAGCTTCTTTCCCACATAGCGGATTGCCAACGCGTCAAACATCGACAGGCATCCGTAGGACGCGAACGCGAAGAAGAGCCCGAGCGCCAGGTGGTCGCCTGGTATCTCAAGCAACGCCTCGTATATCTCATCGAATGTGTATTTGCTCAGCGTTTGCCACAGGAGATAGCAGGCGCCGGCGATGGCAAGGACTATGACTATTTTGAAGGCGTATCGCAGGATCATCATTCCAAAGCTCGTTTAGCGTGCTGGAACGAAAATCATGGCCGGTGGGTTCCCTCGACCATGAGCGAACATCCACGGCAATCCTTCTCCGTCCTGACCTACAATGTCCACAGTTGTGTCGGCACCGACCGCAAGCTCGATGTCGGCCGTGTTGCCGACGTCATCAGGGCGTTGGACGCCGATATCGTCATGTTGCAGGAGCTGGATGTGGGACGTCTGCGAACCGGTAATATCGACCAGGCACACGAACTCGCGTCTCTCCTTGAGATGTCTCACCACTTCAACGCCGCAATGCATGTCGAAAACGAGCGTTATGGCGATGCAATCCTCACCCCTCATCCCATTCAGCTTGTTCGTTCCGGACCCTTGCCCTCAGTCGGGGAGCCACGCGGCGCGATCTGGGCCGAGGTGACGGTGGGCGATCAAACGGTCAACGTCATCAACACCCACCTCGGCTTGCGATCCGCGGAGCGTATGGCGCAGGTAGCCGAACTGCTTGGACCCGACTGGATGGGAAGCGAACGCTGCCGGCGGCGTCCCACGATCTTCGGTGGTGATCTGAATGCCATCCCTTCATCGGCCTTATTCAGAAGCATCACGATGAAGACGGAGGTTCGAGCCGGGATGAGATGGCAGCGTCTGCCTGCGACCTTTCCTTCCCGCTTTCCGATCCTACGGCTGGACCACATCTTCCACTCGGCACATCTGGAAATGACGAGTATGTCTCCAATTAGAATGGCACGCGCAAGGATCGCATCCGATCATCTGCCGTTGGTCGCGCGGTTTTGCTTCGCCTCGGTGGTCGAAGCTTAGCTCGGGAAGGCATTTATACCGGCAGGCCGCCGATGGCGTCGCGCACAGAAGACGTCCAACGGCCAAGCTCCTTTTTTTTTAGCTGCTCCGCCAGACGTTTTGCGACTCTCGCGCCATGCGGTGCAACCCATCCATCCTATACCCGTTGGCACCTGATATCACAGGAGGGTTACATGGCCAGATTGATCATACCGCTGCTCGCAGCACTGTCGCTGACGGCATGTTCGTCGACCGAGCGAGGAGCCGGTATCGGGGCTGCCAGCGGTGCCGTGATTGGCGGGGTTGCCACAGGAAACGTACGAGGAGCGGCAGTTGGTGCTGCTATCGGCGGCGTGTCTGGAGCGCTAATCGGCAACGTCGCGGGCCAGCCCGGTCAGTGCTACTATCGCGACCGAAATGGCAACCGTTACGTCGACCGCTGCTAGCGGTTATTCCACTAGTTTTCGAAACCAGGGCCGGGAGGCCGATATAGCCATGACCACGCATCCCACCATCGCGCGCATATGGCGTGGTCGGACCCGCCCCGAGCTTGCGGATGAGTACGAGGCCTACAATCGTGCGGAAGGGGTACCCCCACTCGAAAAGTCCGCACTTGGTGTTCAGCTTCTGCGTGAGGACCGCCAGACCGAGACATGGTTTACGACAATCTCCTATTGGGCAGATGTTGAAGCTATGACTGCTTTCACCAAAGGCGATCCTGAGACATTGCATCACCTTGAGCGCGATCGGGAATTGCTCATTGAGCTTCCTGACAGGATACAGATTCATCGGATTGTCGTCAGTCGCAAGGAGAATGGTTGACCTTTTCAACCGGCTGCAGTGCAGCCCGTGCCTCGACTGAACTTGTTCCGCAAGTCCGGCAGACCCATGAGCCGCAGGTCATCGTCAAGGCTTCTCGGCCGCGCCCTTTACTACAGGTCCGCCACCGGGTGAGGACATTACGGATTGGTGTAGCCGAGCGGACGAATTCGCACCTCACGATTGCCGGGATCTTGCGAAAAAAACATGGCACCGGAAGAACGGGATTCGGCTGCAACATAATCAAAGACGATATCGGCGAACTCGACAGGCTGGCCTGCATCGATGATCTCGCCTCTTACGACAACGTCCGCGGCCGTTGTTGTCGATCCGTTGGTTACGTCGAATGTCACGCGGTATCCACCCGAGATCGGAGCGCCGCTCGTCTGCTGGATTCCCAATTCCGGCGGCAATGCCTTGTCCGTAAGAGCTTCCCAGCAAAAGAAAGCTATCATCGAGAGCACGAGTAATGCACAGGCACTTCCGGTGGCCCACTCGATCCAATGGGCGTTTCGCTGCTCGATACTTGTCCCATTTCCCATTATGACCTCCATTAAAGAATGAGCCGGGCGGCGGCGGCCCCTACGGCGCCGGGGACGCTCAGAACTACGGACGAAAGCAAGATCTGGCTCATCGCCTTGCCGTCAAGCCGACCGAACAGCCAGAGCACCAGGAGACTGACGGCCATAGCAACAATGTAGCCGGGCAATGTGAACCGAACAATGACGTGCCACCAGGGAACACATGCGGGCATAGAATGTGCACCCTTGAACGACACGCTATAGACAAATGCGTGCATGATCGCGATTGAGGCCAAAATCATTAAAATCGCGTGCCCAGCACTCATTTTGTAGGAAATCAGGATGATCTCCTCCGTGGGCGCGACATTGAGATTGAGAAACAGGGCACCTACAGCCATCAGGAAGAGTTCGTGGCCATAACTGCCAGACATCCGATCCTTCAAGGCACCCTCAGAATTGCCCTGCTCTTCCTCGCCGGCAGCTTCGGCCCCGGACGTATCGGCAAGCTGTGATCGTGCCAGCAGCGCACCGATACTTGCCGCCACCGCCTGCAAAGCTGTTTTTCCGAGGATTTCCGAAACCGGCATGGTCGATTTGAGATCGCCGAACAGGAACAGGATGAAGGCGCTTATCAAGATGCCAAGCGCATATGCAACCATGGCATCCCGACAGGCCTGCAAGAAAGTACGGGTTTTCTCGAAGCCAACGATATGGGCTAATGCCACCAGCAAAGGGCAGTTGATGGTAACGAGTATGAGGAGCCGATGGCGATCCATGGAAAAGCCAAGCTGCCATAGCTCCATCGTCATGAGCATCGGCAATCCGAACAGGAGTGCCCCGGCCGCGCCGCGCCCTATGCCCACCGAAAACCTGTGGATCTCGCTGAATTCATCTGCCTTCGAATGATGCGCCACTTGGGCCTCCTCCCCATTGTGCAGCAATTTTTCCCGGCTAAGTCACCGGAAACAGACACCAGTCCGGATCCTGATGCCCAAGGACATGCGCGGATATCAGGTCAGCCGCTATCTTGGAAAAGGTGATGCCGTTGCCGCCGAAACCCATCGAAACGAACACGTTTTGCATTCCGGGTGCAGGGCCGATCATCGGCAACCCGTTTGGCGTAACCCCGAATGCAGCTGACCATGCGAAATCCGGCGTGCCCAAGGCGATACCGGTGAGATCGAGCAGCTTTTCTCGAAGGATTTCCGCCTTCTGCCTGGCTTTCGTCGGGCTCTGGTATGCATGGTCACCCTCCTCATCCTCCCCGCCGACGATGACCCGACCATCAGCGGTCGATCTAAAATACAGGTAGGGATCAGAGCCTTCCCAGACGAGATACTCGTCGAGCCACTCCGGTCGTTTCAATCGCGGCTTGCTTGCCAGCGCCCATGTCGAGACAAGCCTGTGCCTCTTACTTTTCAGGCATTCGAGAAATTCGTAACCAGTGCAGAAGACAACATGTCGTGAGGCAATAATCTTGCCCTGCCCTGTTGCAAGGAAAACAAGGTCGCCTGCCTCACGAAGATCGGTGATCTCCAATCCGGACACGATCTCGACCCCCTGCTTTTGGGCCGCCCGAAGAATAGCCGTGGTCATCTGGACGGGATTTGCGGAGGCGGAAACCGCACTGTCGATCGCAGCGCTCCGCCCGATACCGTGCTTGTCCAGCAACGTGGCTTCATCCAGAAATTCCGCGTCGATCCCGGCGCTTTTGCGCGCGTTTACCTCGACCTTTAAGGCACGTTCACCATACTGGCTACCGGAAAGGAAAAGAGCCCGACGCGGCTGGAAGGCGCATCTCAGATCGAGGTCCCGATTAAGGTTCTTCAGATCCTCGACCGCACGAGCCGACCTGCGCCAGACCCGAGACGCCTTCTCTCGCCCGATGCTTCTGGTCAGACGATGAAGCGGTACATCGATTTCGTGTTGTATCATTGCGGTGCTTGCGGCACTACTGCCACGCACCGGATCACGTCGATCGATCACCATGATCCGCAATCCCTTGCCGCAAAGTGCGTGTGCCATCAGCGCTCCGCTGATACCCGCCCCGACAATGACTACGTCAAATCGATCGGATGTCGGAGTTTGCCGTGCCCGTAAGGAAGTTCGGGCGGTGGCGAGCCACAACGGTTGGTCGCGACGCAGCTTCTGACGATGTGTGAGTGGGCCATCCTGAGACGCGCGCATGAACCGGAACCCCTCGCATACTGCTGCTTTGACGCCCTTAACGCCTTCTCATTGGGCATGGTTCCTCGCGCTATGGCGACCGTTGCGTGCGCGAGGCCGGCGCTTTTTTCTAGCCGTTGGATGCGTGTGAAACCTTTTATACCATCATCCGTTGTGGCGCTCATGAGTGATGGGAAAATAGCGCCTGTTTCCAAAGAGCGTACCAGAGAGCCTCGTTCTGATGGCCAGGTGCGCAAAGATGACCGGGCCGGCGAAACCGAGCCCGTGCCAGATGCCATCGAGCTGGAGCCTCAGTTATCCGAAGAGGACGCGGAGCAGGCCCGCAAGGCCTACCTCCTGAAACGCTTCTGGATCAGTGCGCGCGGATACTGGAGCCGCCGCGGGGACAAGATCGCGTGGCCTGTTTCGATCGGGCTCTTTGCCTTGATCGGTCTCAACGTGGGTTTCCAGTACGGTATAAATGTCTGGAACCGCGAAATCTTCGACGCGATCGAGCAGCGTAACGCGTCCACTGTCTACTATCTCGGTGCCCTGTTCCCGCCCCTGGTCCTTGGCAGCGTTACGCTAGTCACCCTCCAGGTCCTTGTCCGAATGCTCATTCAAAGGCGCTGGCGCTCTTGGCTTACAAAGACATTGATCGCGCGCTGGCTTGCCAATGGCCGTTACTATCAGTTGAACCTTATCGGCGGAGATCATCAAAATCCCGAAGCGAGGATATCCGAGGACATGCGGATCGCGACGGAATCGCCGGTCGATTTCGTATCCGGTGTCATCTCCGCATTCCTGTCTGCATCAACCTTCATATTCGTCCTTTGGACAATCGGTGGCGCCCTGACCCTGCCGATAGGCGGATCATATATAACGATCCCCGGCTTTCTCGTCGTTGCCGCCGTTATCTATGCCTTTGTAACCTCGGGATCTATAGCCTATATCGCACGCAATTTCGTCCAGGTATCCGAGGTCAAGAACCAGGTGGAGGCCGAATTTCGCTACACGCTGACGCGTGTTCGTGAGAATGGAGAAAGCATAGCACTGCTGGGAGGCGAAGAAGAAGAGCGCAACGATCTCGACCGGACGTTCAAGAAGGTTCGCCACCAATGGCGCAAGCTCGCACAGCAGTATATGCGCACGACGCTCGTGTCGCATGGTTCCATGCTGATTGCGCCCGTTGTGCCGGTCCTGCTCTGCGCGCCGAAATTTCTCGATGGGAGCATGTCGCTTGGGGAAGTCATGCAAGCGGCCTCAGCGTTCACGATCGTCCAGACCGCTTTTGGCTGGCTGGTGGACAATTACCCGCGCCTGGCGGACTGGAATGCATGCGCGCGCCGCGTTGCGTCGCTTATGATGTCGCTTGACGGTCTTGAACGTGCCGAGACTAGCAACCGTTTGGGCCGCATAACGCGAGGGGAGGCACACGGGGAGACGATGTTGAGCCTCCATGACCTTTCAGTATCTCTGGGCAATGGAAAGGCAGTCGTGAAAGAAACCGAAGTTGATATCGAACCAGGAGAACGTGTGCTCGTCGCCGGTGAATCCGGATCCGGAAAGAGTACGCTTGTGCGGGCGATCTCCGGCCTCTGGCCCTGGGGTGAAGGAAGCGTGACGTTCCGTGCCGATAGCCGTTTGTTCATGCTTCCGCAGAAGCCCTATATCCCGACCGGAACATTACGCCGGGCCGTCGCCTATCCGCAGGATGCCGACCGGTGGAATGCTGACGAGATTGGCGCAGCCCTCGACAAGGTGGGCCTCGGCCACTTGACAGATAAGATCGAGGAGGACGCCCCTTGGGATCACACGCTCTCTGGCGGGGAAAAACAGAGGCTGGCCTTTGCTCGCCTGCTCCTCAACAATCCCGACATCGTCGTGCTGGACGAAGCCACCTCGGCGCTTGATGACAAGAGCCAGGACCAGATCATGGAGACGGTGATCGACGAAATGCCGCAAGTTACCATCCTGAGCGTGGGCCACAGGGCGGAACTGGAGGCATTCCACAGCAGAAAGATTACGCTTGAAAAACGCGAAGGCGGTGCACGGCTTGTGAGCGACGTGAATCTCATTCCTACAAAGGGCAGACGCGCTATGCGGTCGATGCTCTGGAGAAGACTACGCAGACCGCGCTGATCCGTTACACGTCGTCGTCAGCGGTATCAATTTCTCCGTCATCTTTGAATTATCGAGAGGGGCCTCTCGTTGCGTTTTCTGCTTCATGGAGGGGCAACTCGTCGATAACAGACATCAGTGCTGGGAAGCTCGTGAATGCCGGTCCAACCCATTTGACGCAACCACTGCGTTCCACAATAGAGAGCGTGAAGCGTTCGAATGAGATACGGTAGGCTTTTGCCACTGTGTGCGCAGACACAATGCAGCGGCAGGCGCCATAAAGACCAATTGCCTCCGTCGGGGAAACCTCGGCAACAATGATTGAGCGGAGCCGCATTTCGTTCATATGAGGCTCGAGTTCTGTGACTTGGCTTTGCCGCATAGCGGGATCGCGCCCTGCTATCAGCAAAATCCACTCGGGCTCGTAACTGGCTTCGAAACATTTTAGAACCACGGTTCCTCCCTCTCCCACCGCTTGGGGAATTTTCGTCTGCGATCGGTGTTTCATCTGTCTCTTGAAAGCCCGGCACCCTATAGACATTGAGTTTCGAGTGGCTAAGACGAACAGATGTTCCAAGAGGCGTCTGCCGGAATTCGGATGGCCCCCTGATGGCAGTTCAAACCAGCAGGGACCGCTTTGGTTTCATTTCAGAAATCGGCCATGCGTCTTCATAGTTACTTTTGCCCCGTGACCGCAGCCACAATTGAGCTTTTAGCCTGGCCGTAAGTGACGCGGACTTCCAACCGGAACGTCGCCGAACCGCTGTCCCTACGGCTAAGGGTGAATAGCCCCGATTTTCGCAGAAAACGTCGGGTTTGATTTTTTGCTGCTTCACAAACTCGACGAGCGACAGCATCCTCTTTCTGACTTTCTTGCGTTTCGGGTACCATGAATAGTGATAGTGAACGCGACGATTTTACCTGGTCTTGAACCAATTCAAACCTCCGACCGACGATAAGGGCTTATTTTAATGGAAGTTCCGTGCCTTGACCTTTAGCGTGTCGACATGGAGGTCGGGATCGTACATCTCCTTGGGCCGGGGAACTGAGCGCGACGCATCTCGCGGGTCCGGCCCTCCGCCATGAGCGAACTCATCACCCCTTCCCGCCGGTAGTCTGAACTCCGCATCCCGATCCGCCAGGCCCGATAGATCCGGTTTCAGAGCGAAGAGTTGCTGGGCAACCAGATGGACCACTTCCCCTTCCCGCTGGATCCGACCGTTGATTGCCAGCATCGACGATCCCAGCACGATCCGCCGGCGCTTTTCAAACAACGTCGGCCAGACGACGAGATTGGCGGGGCCGGGCTCATCCCCGATGGTGATGAACATCACACCCTTGGCCGAGCCGGGTTTCTGCCGGACCACAACCAGACCGCCCGTGTAGACCCAGCGCCTGTCGCGTGCGCTCATCGCATCGGCACAGGTGATGATATTGCGAGCCGCCAGATCCTCGCGCAAAAACGCTACCGGACGCTGCCGCAGTGTCAGTCCGGTATGGCTGTAGTCCTCGATGACATTGTGTCTGTCGGTCTGCCGCAGCGACACTTCCGGCTCCTGCCGCTCGGCAATCCGTCGGCGCTGAAGATACGTTTAGTGAGGACATCGATGATCTCGAGCTGGCGACGAGCGAACTGAAGCCGCTGGCAGAGAAGGTCTGGAGCTATTGCGAGACCAGGTTTTCGCGGCAAGACCGTCACCCTGAAGATTAAGTATTCCGACTTCACCCAAGCGACGCGCAGCAAGGCCACCAGCCTCGCATTTGCCAATGGCAACGAAATATTCGAGGCGGCAATCGGGCTACCCGCGACTGTCTTTCCGTTCAAACGCTTGGTGCGCCTGCTTGGCGTGACGTTGTCGTCGCTCACCAATGATCAGGGCGAAGATGGTCAAGATGACCAATCGCTGCTGGATTTTGGGATGTAATCAGAAATGAAAAAGCCTGCGCTGGAGGAGTGCGCAGGCTTTTCAAATTGATCGAACAACAGCTGGGAGGAGGAGTGCCGTTGTCCATTCAGGCTACCCTTGGGAGGAGGAGTGGGCTACCTGATTGACGAAGCTTTGCGGGAGGAGGTGCATCGCTTCGTTGGGATTAGCTATACACGACCTATTGAATCGAGTAAGGCCCCTCGCCGCAGTCCAGCCATGCACATTTTGCATGCCGCATGGCGAAGACGCCTAAGTTTGAATCATCAGGCCCGAAACCGATCGAAGGCCGTCAATTGCCGCGTCGGCGGATCAGCTTCCGGATAGCGATAGATATCCGTGCGCAAATAATGGAGCTCGTCGGCGAGCGCTGACTCATCAACTTCGATCCACCAGGATTTCGGCCGCCCCTCACTTCCGTCGGACCAGCGATAACCCCTCGCCTTCAGATGGTCCTTGAGATCGAAGGGGCTGTTTTCGGCAAAGATCCGCACCCGTGATTGCTGACTTGCAAGATGCAGCTCGGCAAACGCCGTCGACAATTGGGCTTCGTCCTGGCGAGCCAAGACTTCAAGCAGCGCGAAACAGTCATCAACCGCACGATGCCCGTCGTGGAAAAAGCCCGCCTGCCCGATCAAATAGCCAAGCTTTGTCCCCTCGAAGCCGCGTGCCGACCATTCGATCTCGGCGTTCGAGCAGGCCCAGGCCTTATCCGAAAAGATCGGTGAAAATGCCTCGCAGAACGGCCGATCGAAACCGGCATTATGAGCGATGATGAGATCGGCGGGATCGATCAGAGCTCGCAGTGCAGCAATGTCGATGACCTGCCCCGCCACCATCGCGTCGGTGATGCCGGTCAGTCTGGTGATCTCGGCGGGGATCGATACCGTCGGCTGCTGAAGCCCACCATAGATGCCCGTGACATCGCCGATCGCACCTTGCTCGTTGAAGGTGAAGGTGATGGCGCCAATCTCGATGATCTCGTCCTTGCGGTGACTGAGCCCCGTCGTTTCCGTATCGAGGATCACACCCCTCAGCGGAAATCCAGGCCTGATCGATGTGGCGACAGGCCGAGGTTCGAGTTTCCGCAGGATGCGGTAGCGCCCGGTCCCGGCCAGATGCGCAGCCATCTGCTCTTCGTCCATGCGAGGGACCGTAGGCACCCTGTCTGCCAGCTTTCCGGAGTTCGCCGGCGATAGCTGTTCGCCGCCAGGATTTGCCGCCGGCGCGTTGTCGCTCGGGAACATGTCGTATTGAGCCTTCATCGCATCAAATCTCTGCTGCCTGTTCATCGAAGACCTATCACAGCGCCTCCATCCCGTCTTTGCCGGGTGAGCTCGAGCCAGCAATATCCCACAGGTCACTGCATGGCGGGGAACCAATAGCCGTCTTCCCCTGTTAATCCCGCTGATTTAATCACTGGAGCCGGTGGCTGTTATGGCGTTCCATCAAGTGCGTAATCCGACCCCGACAAAGCCCATTGATCCGCGCGACCGTGTCATCGCAGCGCTGTTTGCGCAGCTTAAAGCCGAACGCGAGATCCGTGAGGCCATCGAGCTGGCGATCCGCAACGGTGCCACCTCCAGTGAGGTTCTGGAGGCGATTGTCGGCGACCCGGTCCCAGCCATGACGGACGATGGGGTTACCAGCGAGGATCTCGCGGCGATAGAACAGGCACTTGCTCTGGATCGCACAGCCGGCTCAACAGACAGGCACTGAGATGGCGACGCGGGCAAGCTGGAAAGGCCACCTGAAGATCGGCGAAATCGGCTGCGCTGTTGCGCTCTATACTGCGGTCTCCACCAGCGAAAAATTATCCTTTAACATCGTCAACAGGAAGACCGGAAACCGTGTCGAGCGGCAATTCGTCGACAGCAAAACCGGAAAGCCAGTCGATCGCGACGACCAGGTCAAGGGTTATGAGACCGAAGGTGGTCGTCACATCGTGCTCGAACCCGATGAGATCGCCGACCTGATGCCGGAGAGCGACAAGCTTCTAACGGTGTCGCGCTTTATCGAATGCGGTGAGATCGACAAACTCTATTTCGATCGACCCTACTATCTTGCACCCGTCGAACCGGAAGACGCAGAAGCATTGCGGTTGCTGGCAAGGGCGATGGCGGACGAGAATGTCGCGGCGATCGCCGAGGGCGTTCTGTTTCGACGGAACCGGACGCTGCTGATCCGCCCCGACGGACATGGCGCCATCATCGCCACGACGCTGAACTTCGACTACGAGGTGCGCTCGGCGGCCACGACGTTCAAGAACATCCCGGACATCAAGTTCGACAAAGAAATGTTGACGCTCGCCAAGCACATTATCTCGACCAAGTCCGGCAGTTTCAAGCCGGAGGATTATCATGACCGCTATGACGCGGCGCTGGTCGAACTGGTCAATGCCAAGATGGAGGGCCGCAAACCGCCGAAGCGCAAGGCCGAACCGAAAGGCAAGGTCATCGATCTCATGGATGCGCTTCGCGAAAGCGCCATGATGGGCGGGAAATCGGGTGGCAAACGCAAGGCGGCAACCGCCAGGAAGTCCAATACGAAACAGCGCAAGGCGAGCTGATCCATGGCGCTGCAAACCTACAATTCCAAACGGAAATTCAAGGAGACATCCGAACCGCGTGGTCGTCGGGCGGTCAAGGGCGCTTCGAAGGGCAACAGCTTCGTCATCCAGAAACATGACGCCACCCGGCTTCACTACGATTTTCGCCTGGAGATGGACGGCGTCCTCAAGAGCTGGGCTGTCACGCGCGGGCCGAGCCTCGATCCGGAGGAAAAGCGGCTTGCGGTCCATGTGGAGGATCACCCGCTCGACTATGGCGATTTCGAAGGTATCATTCCGAAAGGCCAGTATGGTGGCGGCACGGTCATAGTCTGGGATCGGGGCACATGGGCGCCCGTCGGCGATGCCAGGAAAGGCTATCGAAAAGGCCATCTCGAATTCGAACTGGACGGCGAGAAGCTAAGGGGATGCTGGCATCTGGTGCGCATGCAGGGCAAACCGGAGGAAAAGCGCGAGAACTGGCTGCTCATCAAGGCCGACGATGACGAAGCCCGACGTGGCGCCAGGGACATTCTCGACCAGCTTCCTAAATCTGCCAAGACCGGTCGCAAGATCGAGGCCGTTGCGAAAAATCCCGATGCAGTCTGGGAAAATAACGGAAAAGCGAAGCGGCCGAAGCCGGTTGCCAAGCGCCGATCCAGCCGCTCTACACAGGCTTCTGACGACATCGAATGGCCAACCGGCGCTAGCAAGGCGAAAATGCCCGACTTCATCGAACCGGCTTTGGCCAAGCTTAAACCAAAACCGCCGGCAGGTGATGGCTGGCTCCACGAAATCAAGTTCGACGGATACCGTCTGCAGGCTCACATCGCAGATGGCCAAGTGACGCTGCTGACCCGCAGCGGTCTCGACTGGACCGAGCGGTTCGGCGTGAAGATCAGCGGAGCGTTCGCAGCCCTGCCCGCTTCGACGGCAATCATCGACGGGGAAATCGTCGTCGAGCGCGACAATGGCGCATCGGATTTCTCCGCCTTGCAAAGCGACCTGAGCGACGGACGTAGCGATCGCTTCGCTTACTACGCCTTCGATCTGCTCCATCTCGATGGCCACAATCTGGTCAACGCGGCCTTGATTGACCGCAAGGCGCTTCTGGAGCAGTTGCTTGGCAATCAGAAGGACGGTTCTATCCTGCGCTACAGCGCGCATTTCGGTGAAAGCGGCGGGCTGGTGCTGACCCATGCCTGCCGGCTGAGCCTTGAAGGCGTGGTGTCGAAGAAACGTGACGGGAAATATGTCTCGGGCCGCAAGGGCCAGTGGATCAAGTCGAAATGCTCCGAGCGCCAGGAACTGGTTATCGGCGGCTATGCGCCCTCGACCGCGACGCCTGACGCGATCGGTTCGCTGGCTATGGGCGTCTACGAGAATGGCAAGTTCATCCATGTCGGACGTGTCGGGACCGGCTACAGCGCGGCCATGGCGCAGGACCTCTGCGGCAAACTCAAAAAGCTGCAGCAGAAAACGAGCCCCTTCGATGACAGGCTGAGCGCGCTGGCGCGTCGCGATCTTGTCTTCGTCAGGCCCGAACTGGTCGCGGAGGTGGAGTTCAGGGCCTGGTCCGCAAACGGCAATCTCCGGCACGCCTCGTTCCGCGGGCTACGAGACGACAAGGTGCCGAAAGACGTTGTGCGCGAGATGAAAGGTGCCGCGCCGAAGCGGAGAACCCCAACCTCGTCCGTCAAGCTCACGCATCCCGATCGTATTTACTGGCCTGACGACGGGGTTACCAAGCAAGGCCTCGTAGACTATTACGCTCAGGTCTGGCGCTTTATGGCGCCTTTCGTCGTCAATCGCCCGTTGTCTCTCCTGCGTGCGCCGGATGGTATCACCGGTCGCCAACGCTTCTTCCAGAAACATGGCTGGAAGGGCATGAACGCTCACGTCCGCGAAGTCTCCGATCCGAAGGACAAGACGGGCAAGAAGCTGCTTAGAGTCGTCGATTTCGACGGCCTTGCAGCACTCGTCCAGTCGGCGACCCTAGAAATCCATCCTTGGGGAACGACGGTAGATCATTGGGAGAAGCCTGACATGCTGACGATGGATCTCGATCCAGGTGAGGACGTCCCTTGGGAAAACGTCATTGCCGCCGCATACGAGTTGAAGCAGCGGATCGAGGCTGCGGGGCTCGCAGCCTTCGTCAAGACATCCGGCGGCAAGGGCCTGCATGTCGTCTCGCCGCTCGAACCGAAGGCAACTTGGGCGCAGATGAAAGCTTTCGCGAAAGGACTTGCTGACAGCTTGTCGGCTGACGACCCCAGCCTGTATCTTGCAACCGCGACGAAGGTGAAACGCAAGGGCCGCATCTTCATCGACTATCTGCGCAACGGCCGGGGCAATACGGCAGTCGCGGCATACTCGACACGGGCCCGACCGGGGGGCGCTGTCTCCATGCCGCTTGCCTGGGATGAGCTGGGTAGAGATATCGGTCCTGCTCACTTTACGATCGACAATTCGCCGGCACGGCTTGATGCGCTATCGAAAGATCCGTGGGATGGCTTCTTTGCTTCAGCCAGGCCGCTGACCGCTCGCAAGCGGTAGGGGTTATTTTGGACCGCGCGTTCCCCCTTCTTTGGCAAGGCTCTGCTTCAGCGCGTCCATGATGTTGATGACGTTGCCTTCCGACTTCACCGGTGCCGGGCTCTTCGATCGCTTTGCTGGCTTTGTTGTCTTCTCTTTTTTGCCAATCAGCGCCTTCATCCGCTTCTGAACTGGATCCTGTACCAGCTTCAGCGACCAAGTTTCGGTGCGCTTTTCCACCATGCCGGTCATCAGCGTCAGCAGCTTGCGATCGATCCTTGCCTTGATATCGATCGTCTCGGTTGGCTCGCGCACCTCGTCGCCATAGCGGAGCGTCCAGAGCAAGATGCCCTTGCCGCTCGGCTCCAGAAGGACTGCCCGTTCGCGGCGATAAAGCACCAGTCTCGCGATGCCGACAACACCGCTTGCTTCCATCGCCTCTCGAATGACGCAGAAGGCTTCCGTCCCGACCTTGTCGGCAGGGTTCAGAAAGTGCGGCTTTTCGTACCAGATCCAGTCGATCGATGCGCGGGGGACAAAAGTGTCGATGTCGATTGAACGGGTGCTTTCGAGCCCAACCGCATCGATCTCGTCGTCGTCCAGCAGGACGTAGTCGCCATCGTCTTTTGGAAAGCCCTTGACCTGGTCCTTGTCGGCCACTTGTCTGTGGGTCACGCTGTCGAGATAGCGACTTTCGACACGGTTCTTCGTCTTGCGGTTCAGCACATGAAACCGCACCTTTTTGCTCTCGGTCGTCGCCGGCGTCAGGGTCACCGCCGCCGTGACTAGCGAAAGTTTGAGATAGCCCTTCCAGAACGTATTTTGCGCCATGCCTCAGGAACGCAACAGCGTCACTCAAGTTCCTGACTCCGTCCGTGTTGCGCTCTTGAGCAGACCCGAATCTTCGACCCGCAGTTTCAGAGATTTCTCTAGCTCGATCGATCGGTATTGAAGAAAACTGGGAGATCTACCGCGACGTTCAAAGGTTCAAAGTGCCGCATATTCACGGTAATTACCGTCAGATCGTATGCTCGAGCTGTCGCAGCAATGATGATATCGCCATGGCCCGGGTTTTGGCCTCTCCCTTTGGCTTCATCCTCCATAGATCCAGCGATGCGAGCGACAACAGTATCCATCGGCAAGATACGATCATCAAAGGCGCCAGTAATAAAATCCAGCCAGAGCGAAAGCCTTTTCGCCCTTTCAAAACCACCACGGCGATGAAGTGATCGAAGACCCCGCTCAATCTCAGCAACTGTCATTGCGGACAAGAACAGCGCGTCCGCCATGCCTTGTTGGTGAAACCAATCGCGAACTTCAGCTGAGGGAGAGATCTTATCAGGCGCAAATTTGCTTATGATGTTCGTATCGAGCAGATAACCGTTCACAGATCTACATCGCGCGGTTCGGAATGATCACGTTCGAGATCTGCTCCGCCCGGAAAGGTCAACAAGAAATCCCCGAAGTTTGCCCGGGGCCTCTTCAGTGCTTTCTTTGCGACCTCTGCGGCTTCCACACTCACGATCACAGCAGCAGGTTTTCCGTGCCTCGTGATCGTAACAAATTCACCCTTCGCAGCTTTATCCACAAGGGCAGCGAATCCGGCTTTTGCCTCGGCAACACTGATGCTTGACATCTGACCTCCAAAACAATGACCATATATAGTCATACAGCCATATGACGGGACAATCAATATGCATGAAACTTGCATGGCTGAATCAACGTTTGCATTTAGCTCTTGTCGGGGTTCAAACAATCGACCCGGGCTCTCGAAACAACGCGAAATCAGTTGCTTAAGCTCCCCCCTACCCACCAAAACGCATCGGCGAAGCCGCAACAAAAAAGGCCGGCGTGAAACCGAACACCGTGGAACACGCGCGTACCTCTCGTCGGTACCAATCCCATCGCCTTCGGCGTTCCGGCCGGCAACCAGCACCAATCGTTCTCGACATGTCGACCTCAGTCGTCGCGCGCGGAAAAATACGGCTGGCGTCCCTTACCGGACAAAAAATTCCGCTCGGCTGGGCAGTCGACGCTGACGGTCAGCCGACGGAGGATCCGCATGCAGCGTTGAAGGGCAGCCTGGCCCCGATCGGCGGGGCGAAGGGTGCGGGCCTGTCATTGGTCATCGACCTCCTCACCGGCGTGCTGACGGGAACAGGGCTGACCGGCGAAGTTAGAGATATCACCGATATTTCCGGGCCCTCTAGGACCGGCCATCTATTATCGCTCTGGATGTGACCCGCTTCCTGCCGATCGAACAGTTCAAGGCTCGCGTCGATGCGGTGATCGCGGGGATCAAGGCGATGTCGTCAGCCGATGGCGGAGAAGTATTTCTGCCGGGCGAAATAGAGGCGAGATCAGAGTTGACCCGCGAAGAACAGGGCATAAGGTACCGCGCGACATCTCGGATACCTTGTCTGCCTATGCCGACGCCCGAGGGCTTAGACACCGGCGCGCTGGATTTGGCAATGCCCTCATGAACTGTGCAGCAAGGATCATGAGGGTCTTAGACCGAAATCATGGAGTGAGTGACGGCTCGGTGCACCGTTCCGCCCCGGTATAGTCAACGGCCTGATCAACACGCATAGTCCTGACTGCCCTGTCTCGCCAAAGACAGGGTGTTTGCGGTCCAGGAGATGGGGCTCGCGGGATTTCAAGAGGAACAATCCAGCGTAACTAAGGTCTTGAGCCATATCGACCGGTCAATTTAGCCGCTGATATTAGATGAAATTTCGACCGTGCGAACTGGGCCAAGAGGATGGTTCGTGTACGCATGACGATCATCACCGTGATTGTTGTATGTGTGCCCCCTTTTAATGTTCAGGGTCAATGCCGGCGCCTATGAGCAGAACCGTGCGACCGGCGCCTTCATCCTGATCGACCCGGATACGCTGAATACGGTGGTCGGCCGCATGATCACCGCCAAGCGCGACGGTATCGGCGGCATCCACAAGGGCAACAATGGCGAACAGCGTGTCGTCTCGTCGCTTCCGTCCGATCTCGCCGAACAGCTGGCGAGAGAGCTTTTCGCCTAACTTCGTAACGAGGCGGAGATCCGCAGACTGACGGCCGCGGAAGCCCCCGACATTTTTACCAGTGCCGGCAGCGATATCCCAAACACCTGCAATCCGGGGGAGCGTCAAGCCGCCTTCGGATTGCTCCGACTTTCTGCAGGCTTCGCCTCTACGTCGATGGGGCTATGGATCTATCTGGCAGCTGCTGCGATGGCCGTTAGCGGCTGGCGTCCGGTCCGCCGTCCAGCGCCAGCGTCAAGACGCGGGCCGCATCGATCACATGGTTGCGAAAAAGACCGGCCTGCCGGGAGACGCCGCCATCACGACTGTTTGTCAGAATACCAAGATCGCGAAAAACCGGGGGATCGACCAGCCGGATCGCGCATAAAAGCGGATGATCGTCTGACGGGCAATTCATGCGCGGCAGGGCGGTGACACCCATGCAGGCTTCGACCATGCCGACGACCGCAGAAAAATGGCCGAAGTCCATCACCGTCCGCATAGGGGTCTTGCGTGTCTTCATCGCCTCCTCGACCGCGTGGCGAGTGCCGCTTCCGGTATTCGCGCCGATGAAATCATAAGCCAGAAGTTCGGACCAGCTTACCTCATGGCGTTCCGCAAGTGGGTGATCCCGGCGCAGGACCGCCATGAACGGGTCAGCGATGACCTTTTCGAAATGAACGTCCTTGTCATCGTGGGGCAGAAAGCTGGCGACGGCCAGATCGAGCTTGCCGCGATGCACGAGATCGAACAGGCCATCGGCGCTGCCATCCTGAACGAATACCTGAACCTCCGGGCATTCTTCACGAAACCGGGCGAGAGCCGCCGGCAGGTATTTTACCGCTGCCGAAGCAAGGATACCCAGCCTGAGATTGGCTTCCGCATCCGCGCCGTGCCGCACCTGGTCAACGGCATCGTGGAGCGCTGGGAGGATCGGGGCCAGGCGCGACTGCAGTCCGAGACCTTCGGCCGTAAGACGTACCGTTCGTGTGCTTCTGGTGAACAGGCTGACCCCGAGATTGGCTTCCAGCAACGCGATATTCTGGCTGAGCGCGGGCTGGGAAAGAGCCAGCCGTTCGGCCGCAACGCGAAAAGATCGCGCCTGGGCGACCGCCATGAATGCTTCGAGATGCCGGATCGGCGGAAGGTTCATTATTTCGATTCTCTTATCGATAACGAAATTAAATCGATTTGTCTTAACGAGCTTCCCAACATAAGTCCTGCGGCAAGAGCGCGCAGGCAAGACCAATCAGGCGCGTCTTCTTGACGCATTGAGGCATTACCTATGAAAAATTCCACACTCCCGGCGATCAGCCCGATCGGCCGGTCCTTTCTAGTCCTTCTAGGATCCGTGATCGGTGCAGCCGGTCTGTTCTTTGCATATTACGGCAGCCAGCTGGCCCTTCTGGGCGGCAGCTGGTACTTCATTATCGCCGGTATCGCCCTGATCATTTCGGGCGTTCTGACACTCCTGGCCCGTCCGCTCGGCGGCATCCTTTTCCTTCTCGTATGGGCTGCAACATTGCCTTGGTCGGTTATCGACGCTGGCCTCGAATTCTGGCCGCTCGTTTCGCGCCTCTCGGCCATCTCCGTCGGTGCCATCGTCGTGCTGCTCAGCATGCCGCTGATGAACCGCGCCGCCGGCAAGCAGCGCGCAAGCCGGCCCTATATGGGGGCTGCTGCAGTCATCGCGCTCGGTTTCATTGCCAGCGTCTGGGGCATGTTCCAGCCGCATGGCATCATCCGCAACACCGCGCAGGCGCCGGAACGTCAGGCGGCCGAGAACAATCAGGGCGTGGCGAACTGGGGCAGCTACGGCGGCAACGACAATCACGACCGTTTCTCGCCTGCCGACCAGATCACCCGCGACACGGTGAACACGCTCGACGTTGCCTGGACCTTCCATACCGGCGACGTGCCGGCAAGCGATGGCGGCGGCTCGGAGGACCAGACCACACCGCTGATGGTCAATGATTCCGTTTATGTCTGCACCCCGCACAACAACGTCGTCGCCATCTCTCCGGTGACCGGCGCCAAGAAGTGGGAATTCAAGTCCGGCGTCGCCAATGACGACTGGCAGCGTTGCCGCGGCCTTGCCTATTTCGACGCTTCCAAGCCGGTCGTCGAACCGACGGCCGATGGCTCCACCCCGGTGATCCAGGCTTCCCTGCCCACCAACGGTGCCTGCACCCGTCGCGTGCTGATGAACTCGACCAAGGGTGCGTTGGTGGCGATCGACGCCGATACCGGCCTCGCCTGCTCCGATTTCGGCACCAATGGTTCGGTTGACCTGAATGCCGGAATGGGCCCGGGCGCCGCAACGGGCGATTATTACCCGACCTCGGCACCCACGCTTGCCGGCACGACCATTGTTGTCGGCGGCCGCGTTGGTGACAACGTGTCGATCGACATGCCGGGTGGCGTGGTGCGCGGCTTCGACGTAATGAGCGGCGCGCTTCGTTGGGCCTTCGATCCGGGCGCACCGGGGATGAAGCAGCTGCCTGAAGGCCAGGTCTGGACCCGCTCGACCCCGAATGTATGGGCGCCTATGTCCTGGGATCCGCTGTCGAACACGGTCTACATGCCGGTCGGCTCGGCTGCCATCGATCTTTGGGGTGTCAAGCGCCGTCCGCTGGACCGCGCCTATGGGGCAACCATGCTGGCCGTGGACGCAACCACAGGTCAGGAAAAATGGCGTTACCAGACCGTGCATGACGATCTGTGGGACTTCGACGTGCCGATGCAGCCGAGCTTCCTCGAATTCCAGGGCCGACCGGCCATGGTCTTCGGTACGAAGGCCGGCCAGATCTTCGTTCTCGATCGCCTGACGGGCCAGCCGCTTACCAAGGTCGAGGAACGCGCCTTCGCCGCCGGCACCATGCCTGGCGAGACCTATTCGCCGACACAGCCGATCTCCGTAGGCATGCCTCAGATCGGCACGGATACGCTGACCGAGTCCGACATGTGGGGGGCGACACCTTTTGACCAGCTGGTTTGCCGGGTGAAGTTCAAGTCGATGCGCTATACGGGCCTGTTCACGCCTCCAGGCCTGGACCCGTCGTTGAACCTGCCGGGCTCGCTTGGCGGTCTGAACTGGGGCGGAGCGTCCTACGATCCGGTCACCGGCTACGCCTTCTTCAACGACATGCGCCTCGGTCTGGAAGTTCAGCTCGTGCCTTACGAAGGCAATGCAGGCGCCAGCAACGGTGACGAAAACGCCTCCGTTACCGCGTCCAACGCCCAGCCGTTGGTCGGCACGCCTTACGCGATCACTGCGAAGAACCGCTTCATGTCGCCGCTCGGTATTCCGTGCCAGAAGCCGCCCTTCGGGACGATGACTGCGGTTGACATGAAGACCCAGAAGATCGCCTGGCAGATCCCGATGGGAACCGTGCAAGATACCGGCCCACTTGGCATCAAGATGTACGCAGCCATGCCGATCGGCATGCCAACGATCGGCGGCTCGCTGGCAACACAGGGCGGTCTCGTCTTCTTCGCGGCCAGCCAGGACTTCTATCTGCGCGCGCTGGACAGTGGAACGGGCGAGGAAGTTTGGAAGGCCCGCCTTCCGGTCGGCAGCCAGGGCACGCCGATCAGCTATGTCGCGCGTGACGGCAAGCAGTATGTGGTCATTTCTGCCGGTGGCGGCCGCAACTCCGCAGAGCGCGGCGACTATGTGATCGGATACGCCCTGCCCGGCGAGGCGAACTGATCAGCGCCATTTGATCGATCGATAGGAAGAGAAGGCCCCGGCAGTTCGCTGACCGGGGCCTTTTTTTCATGCGCGTGGGGAAAACGAAAGGCGGACGCCACCCGCAAGCGATGTTCGAGTTGTAATCGATCAGCGAATGCTAACGGCGAGGATTTCTCCGGTCGTGCTGTCGCCACAAGCTGGGCCACCAGCAAGGAAGTAGGCCTTTCCGTTGGCGGTCGCAGCCCCGTTGTCGGAGACAGGCGGCACTCGCGGCTGCGGCAGCCGAGTTAATCGATGGCGCATCAAAAAGTGGCGTCGTCACCCGTGTGAGAACCGAAGGGCTTCCGGAGGCGGCACAAATTGTCCTGGTCATCGACCGAGAAAAAGCCAATACCTTCGGCCTGTCCTTTGCCGACATCAACAACACGATAACGGCCAATCTCGGCTCCTCTTACATCAATGACTTCCCAAATTCCGGGAGAATGCAGCGCGTTATCGTGCAGGCAGAGGGCCGTGCTCGTATGGACGCGGAAAGCCTTTTGAAGTTGAATGTAGGCAACTCCAGTGGCGGCATGGTGCCTCTTTCATCTTTCGCTATCGCCGAGTGGAGGAAAGGGTCTCCGCAAATCATCGGTTACAACGGCTATCCAGCTGTTCGCATTACGGGCGAACCGGTTGCTGGCCAATCCTCCGGCGCAGCGATCCCCGAGATGGAGCGTCTGGCTGCCGAACTGTCAGAAGGATTTGGCTTCGAGTGGTCGGGTCAGTCACGCGAGGAAATCATCTCAGGTAATCAGGCTCCGATCCTGTTCGGTCTCAGCATCCTCTTCGTTTTTCTATTGCTTGCCGGTCTCTACGAAAGCTGGACGATCCCGCTGTCTGTCATGTTGGTCGTACCGCTTGGCATCATCGGGTGCGTAATGGCGGTCACATTGCGCGGCATGCCCAATGATATCTATTTCAAGGTGGGATTGATCGCGATCATCGACCTTCGGTGAAGAATGCCATTCTGATCATCGAGTTCGCCAAGGACTATTATGCCGAGGGCAGATCCCTGATGGACTCGGCGGTAGATGCCGCCCTCGTGCGGTTTCGCCCCATCATCATGACGTCACTCGCCTTCACTTTTGGCGTCGTGCCACTGGCGATCGCCACCAGTCCCAGTGCCGCTAGTCAGAATGCAATCGGCACCGGTGTCCTTGGGGGGATGATATCGGCAACAGTCCTGGCAGTGTTCTTCGTGCCAGCGTTCTTCGTGTTCGTCCTGACACTTCTGAAAAAACGGCGCCCGGAGAGAGACGAAGCGTCTGGCTCAAGGCAACAGAGCTCGCCTGCCAAGGCCATAGTGGAATAAGTGAAGCAGTTTCCCGTCAAAGGTTTTGGGAAATGTCACACGCGCCCCCGGATGGCTCCCGCGTCCCACTCCGGTCAGCCAGTAATACAATGCAAGCCCCGATTAATGAGGTTTGAGCTCTGGCGGCAAGCGGGGTAGCGTGACGGGACGCATGGGCAATGTGCCCTGGTCCAGTTTGCTGTTTGAGACATCATACTGTCACCGCGCTGTCATTCGATCAGATGCACTCGCCATCGTCTCCCGGTCGAAGGCGCACCTCAGGCTCGTCAGCGAATCTTGTGTAAGCGTATTGCACCGACCAGCAGGTTCAGCGCGGGAGACTTTTGCTTCCTATTTGAGAAATAGAGGTGATATCCCGGAACACCCGGACACCAATCCTCCATGACGCGGGTCAGTCGACCGGCGTCTAGTAACGGACGGGCCTGCGATTCTAGGACATAGCAGATCCCGAAACCATCGACTGCCGCCTGCATGATCATCTCTGGCCTGTCGAAGGCGAGCGCGCCTGCCACCCGTATCCGTTGTGTCTGGCCTTCTTTTGCGAATTCCCATTTCGAGATGCCGTCGAGAGACGGCATCCTTCTGCCGATGCACCGATGACCAGAAAGATCCTGCGGGCTCTGAGGAATACCATACTTTGAGAAATAGCCTGGTGATGCGACGAGTGCCAGTGCCTCAGGTGGGCCGATCGGCACCGCGACCATGTCCTGGGCAACATTGGCGCCCATTCGAATTCCGGCATCAAAGCGCTCGGCAACGATGTCGACAAACCGGTTCTCCACACTGACTTCCACGGAAATGTCCGGGTGTCCAGGCAGAAGCTTTCTGAGGGCTGGCCAAAGAATGGTTTCGGCCGCGTGGTCGGCCGAGGTGATCCGCAAGGTCCCCGCGATCCGCGTGCCGTCGCCTTTCAAGGCGTTGAGCTTGCCCTCGATGTCGTCGAGGGCCGGGCCAAGCGTTTCCAGCAGTCTCGCGCCTGCCTCGGTCACGGATACGCTGCGTGTGTTGCGCGACAATAATGTCACGCCCAGCCGGACCTCCAGCCGCCGGATGCGGTGACTGAGAGCGGACTGCGATGTGCCGAGGCGACCTGCGGCCCGCGTGAAGCTGCGCGCCTCGGCAACTGCGACGAATGCCGCCAGGCTCCCTAGTTCGTCACGGACCATCGTCTACCTCGTCAATGATGGGTCGACACTCATGACGGAGTGTCTCGCATGCGCGCCATTCATGACGCAGCGTCATGGGTCTATGCAACCCGGATTGCTTGCGATCGCGGACCTTTGTTCCGAAATCTGCATTGAGCCTGTCGAACGACTGCTCGATGAATTCATGAAAGGAACGACATGACACGACACCGCCTGCCTGCAGGACTTGCCATTGCCGCTCTCGCAACAATGACCGCGATCCCGTCTTTCGCACAGGATGTGAAAAACACCGTCATGGAAGGCGACTATGTCCTCATTCCGGAACGCCCCTCGGCCGTCTATGCCGATGCGACGGCCACGCATGTCCCCCAACTTGCCTCGCTCCATGCCACGGACTCGGTCTTCATCGACGTGGACACGGATGGCGATCTCGATGTGATCGTCTCCGTCGAATACGGCCAGAACCGCCTCTATCTGAATGACGGCAAGGGGAAGCTCACCTACAAGCCCGGCGTGTTCGGCACCGGCATCCATGACAGCGAGCACGTGCGCGCCGCAGACTTCGATGGCGATGGAAACATGGATGTCGTCTTCATCACCGAATCCGACGAGCTGCATCAGCTATACCTCGGCGATGGCAAGGGCGGCTTCACAGATGCAAGCGACCGCCTTCCGGCCGGAAGCCAGGGCAACGGACTTGCGATCGATGACGTGAACGGCGACGGACTGCCGGACATCGTCGTCGGCAGCACGGGAGAGATCGGACACGGACCGGACATGAAGCTACGCCCGGCCAGGACGCTCCTTTTCCTCAATGACAAAGATCGGCCCGGGCATTTCACCGATGCGTCAGAGACGAACATGCCGGAAGGCGACTACCAGACGGAGGGTGTCGTTTTGGCCGATATCGACGGCGACGGCGATCTCGACATGGTTCTGGCAAGCCCGGCACATGACAATCGTCTCCTGATCAATGACGGCATCGGAAAATTCACCGACGAATCCGAACGCATCGAGCTACTGGTTCCCATGGAGACACGCGACGTGAAGGTCGCGGATGTGAACAAGGATGGTCACCCGGACATCTTGTTCTTCAACATCACCAGCAACAACATGGGCTTCGACAAGGATCCGCAGACAAGGCTTCTCATCAACGATGGCAAGGGTCGCTTCAAGGACGAGACCGAAGCGCGGCTGCCGAAGAACACGTTTTCGAGCTGGGCGGGCACCGTCCTTGATTGGAACGACGACGGCGCACCGGATCTTCTCGTCGGCGCAATCCAGGTTCCGGGCTTCGTTCCTCTGCAGCCGCGGGCATGGCAGAATGACGGTACAGGCAAGTTCACCGATGTGACCGCAGACATTGTTCCGGGGATCACTGTCGGCAGGAGTTGGAGTGCCGGTAAAGGAGACCTCGACGGCGACGGAAAGGACGATATTCTGATCGGCGGCTGGGGTACGCAGGCAAGGCTGCTGCTCACGGATGTCGAAGGATACAATAAGGGCCTGCCGCCGTTGCAGGAAATCACCCCGGCGTCGCGCTAGCAAGATACGGTGGGCCCAAAGACTAGGCTTTCGGCCCACCGCGAAAGCGGAGGAGGAGATATCGACGCATAGAGAATTCGGAGGGGTTTGGACGGACGAGCCGATGAGACCTAAGCTCCTGATCCAATATGAACCTTTGGCCCATTCGTCACAAAGCTTCCAATAGGTGTTTAATTTCGATTGGTTGGCGTGAAATCTCGTTCTCAAGCACGGTCGGGCAATGATGCCCATACCTGTTTAGCAGGAAAAGACAGACCTCTACCCAATATGCATAGATCAATTTTGCAACCGCTGCTGAAGCCGATATTCTCGATCACCGAAGGCAAAGTCAACGCAGCACAGGCTAGCCTGAAAATCGATCTGCCGGACTCGACCACGGAACGCTACACACTTCAAAGCCCCAGTGTAATAATCCTGACCCCGTCTCTGTCGTTTGTGGATCATCTGACGCGATGCCGAACTTTAATGACAGCCATCGTAATATCTTCTTGACCTTCCATCGACTGGAGGCCCGATTGATGCGTCATGAAAAATCGCAGCTTCACCATCGGGCAGGTGTCCAAACTAACAGGAATCCCTGTGCGCCGTATCCGTTTCTATGCGGATGAGGGTCTCTTGCCGAGAGTGGATCGGACGACAAGCGGATACAGGCTCTTCGATCAGACCGACCTCGCTAGGCTTGAGCTGATCAGGACACTGAGAACGGCAGGCATCGGTCTTGAGCCGATCCGTGCCGTGCTTTCTCAAGAGCGCTCCATAGGCCAGATCCTTGCGCTTCAACTTGCGGAAATCGAAAGCCAGATCGATGCACAGAGACGTGTCGCCGCCGTCATTCGGGCCGCGTTGCGTGCGGGTGAACCAACCGTCAACGACTTGAGGAGAATCTCGGAAATGACCACCGTTTCGAACGCCGAACGTGTCGATGTCCTGCGACGCTTTCTGGACCATGTCGTGTCCGGAGCAACGGTCGATGCGACATGGAAGGGATGGATGCTCGAAATGAGCAGGCCCGAACTCCCCAATGAGCCGACCGACGAGCAGATCGATGCCTGGATAGAGTTGTCCGCACTTCTGGCCGATCCGTCTTTCGTCGAGAAGATGCGCCGCAACGCCGAAGACAGTGTTGTAAAGCTGAAGGGCTACGTCCTCCGGGAGACTTGGCAGTCCGTTCTGGCAAGGTCGAAAGACGCCATGTCGCGCGGTGTCGAGCCCGGTTCAGCAGAAGGGCAGTCCCTTGCTATCGACTATCTTGAAGGCTGGGCCCGCGCGCAGGGTGCCGAGCCCGACGCGGAAAACCTGCGCCGCATGGGCCGCAAGACTCTTGAGCACAAGCCGAATATGCAACGCTACTGGGAGCTTGTGCACATTCTCAAGGGGCAGCCCCGCCCCAGGGCCGACGAGGCGTTCTCGTGGATAGATCAGGCGGTGTCGATCCGCCTGGCCAATGTCTGAACGGAGTGGGTTTGAGCGGCAGCCGATGCCGCCCTCAGCGGGCGGCATCGTCGAGCGCGAAGACGCCATCGGCAATCCCGGGGTCGGGCGCACCCTGACCGATGTCATGCGGTAGCAATATGCCGACATTCCGCACCCCGAGATCCCTCAGCTGGTAAGGTGTGCCATGACCGAACTCGAGATGGCCGCGCCCAATGATGCCGACCACCAGCAGCTCCGGATCGACTTTGAGACTGTCTGCTATACCGCAGGCGAACGCCCTATCCCAGGTCTGCTGAGCGCGGACGAAACGGTCGAACTCGGGCGCCTGTGCTGACTGCGCATCCCGCTCGGGGCGCACACCGCCGGTCAGGTCGAAGAGGTATTGCCGATGTTCCGGCGTCGCGAGAGCCGCTGGAGTTACTCCATCCCGCTCCTCCAAGGGTATCGCATCCCAGCCTAGCTTTCCGACCTCACTTACCAATGCACGCCTGCAATTGACGGCCAGCATCGGTACGCGGAACTGTCGGCAAAAATGGAAAAGCGGCGTGTATAGTGCCGGATCGAACCGCCAGATTTCCGCCCATCGCGACTGGTCCATAAGCGCATCCAGATCGATCTCGCCGGCGACCCAGCGGTCGAGCACCGGCTGAACGGCGCGCGGAAACATCTCGAATGCGACGGCCATCCTTTCGCGATGGGCGAAAAGGCCGGCGGTCACATGCAATTGCCATCGATGGATATCGTAACGGTCATGGGTTTCGCCCAAAAGCACGGCCTGCATCTGCGACATGCGCGCCATCATCTCGCGATGGGCGATCTCCTTCCCGACATCTGGATCGAACCACCGTCCTGCCGCCAAGCTCATGCGCGGTCATCCCAGCCCGACCAGGCAGCCGGTGATGCGGCGTAAAGGCGAAGGCCTGTCTCCACGCCCTGATGGTCGAGGGCGACAAGAACCACTCCGTCCCTCCCTGCGCTCTCGACCCAGGAGCCGACGGTTCCACCGAGAAGATGCAGGTGAAAATCGTCCCGAGTCACGTTGATGAAGCCCATTCCGGGATTGACCCGCTCGACGACCCCGGTCCAGCCCTGCCGGAATGTCGGCGTCTCGAACTCGATGGAAATAGGCTGCTGCGACTTCAGCGCCGCCTTCAGGGGATGCGCACCGATGTCGTCGTCAGCGACATCAGGCCTCTTCGGGAAAGGCAAAGCCTCGGCCGGTCCAAGTTCGGTGCAGGGGAAATGCGCCAGCTTGTCGTGAAAGATCTCGGCCCCCTCGAAGCCGACGACAGCAAACAGTGTTTCGCCAGTGCCATCATGAAACTCCATGCGCGGATAGGCCTTGCCCTGAATGAGCCGCGATGCATTGAGCTGAATACTCTCGACACGTCCATGCTCGAGCAGGCTGTCGTGGAACTGGCCGGTACAGGCCAGCCGGTCGGCATTGCGGGTTACTTCGGCAACCGTGCCGATCCGCTCGTGCGTGGCACCCCTCCCCTTGCCGATCATCATTAGGGATCCGAGTTCAGGCAGGCGCAGAAGAACGTCGTCCGGTTGTGCGTCGATGCTCAGGAGCGCGGGTGTCGGGCTTTGTGTCATGGTAGATATCCTCAGGCTGGTGCCGCAACTAACGGCGAATTGGTGGTGTCGGACAGGTCGATCGTCGAGAATGCGCCAATGCCATCCGGTTTGCGGTGTGAGACAATGAAGAAGCCGGTCTCGGGCAGTCTTTCGCGAATGAGGGCGAGCAGGTAGCGCTCTGCATCTCCATCAAGCGCGCTGGTCGCCTCGTCGATGACGACCCAGTCGGGCTTGTGAAACAGGAGACGGGCAAGCGCCAGTCGCTGCACCTCACCACCCGAAAGGCCGTCCGGCGCATCATCCTGGCCGACGAGCAGGGATGGCGGGCGATGGCCGAGCCCAACCGCATTGAGCGCGGCGATGGCCCTCACTTCATCGATCCCGCCGGCGGGTGCCGGATAGGCCGCGGCATCCAGCAGCGTTCCGGTCGGAAGATGGGGTTTCTGCGACAGAAACATCGATCGTTCCCTCGGCCATTCCGCTATGCCGTCGCGATGCTGCCAGAGGCCCGCGAGCGCCTTCACCAGCGTCGTCTTGCCGATGCCCGATCGTCCGTTGAGCCAGACCGCACCACCTGGCGCGAGGGCCATCCCGGCAAGCGTGACGAGTTTGCGCCTGTCCGGCGTATAGAGCGTCAGATTTTCCACACGCGGCAACCGGGTGTCGCGATCCTGTTCTGGTATGGCCAGGCCTGCGCCCTGCTGCCCGGCCGCCTGTACCGCAATCAGGAAGTTGTCGAGACGCGCCGTCGTCGCAACCAGATCGGCAAGATTGCGATAGGAGAAGATGAACCAGGAAAGGGTCGTCACGACATTCGAGAACGCCATGCCGAGCTGCATCAGGCCGCCAAAGGCGACATGGCCTGCGAGATAACCGGGGAGTGCCACGAAGAGCGGGATGCGCAGCACCGAATGGCGGAACGGATAGGTGAACAATCCGAGGATCAGTTCCCGGCGGATCAGGTGCCGCCAGTTGCTGGCGACGGCGTCAAAACGTCGACGGAACCCTTCCTTCTCGACGGCCTCCCCGCCCGCGAGTGCGACCTCGTCGAAGGCGCCGCGCCATCTCGCCATGGCGAAACGGAAGCTCGCCTCGCGCTTTTGCTGTTCGGTCAAAAGGCCTTTCAGCGGATAGCCGAGCAGATGCGTGATGACGCTGCAGATCGCGACATAGAGGAAGGCGGACCAGACCATGTAGCGTGGGATCTCGTAGTCGATACCGGCGAAGGCGAGTGACAGGGGAAAGTTGGCCAGGCTCCACAACAGCGCGACGTAGGAAAACAGGCCGACGACCTCACCGATGAGATCGAGCGCCTCGCCAAGCAGGCCTTTGGTGAACAGCCGACAGTCATCGGCTATCCGCTGGTCGGGATTGTCTATCCGCTGCTCGCTGCCATTGGCGAGAAACCAGTAGGCCTTGTTGGTGGTCCAGAGGTTGATCGCATGGTCCGTCAGCGCCCGCCGCCAGCGGATCTCGATGACCTTGCGGATATATTCATGCGCCAGCCCGCGGGCGGAATTCAGCCCGACGATCAGCGCGAAGATGCCGATCTGGTGATAGACTTGGGCTGCATCGACCTTTTCCACTGCTGAATAGAATTCGCCGGTCCAACGTGTGAGGCGGATACTGGCGTAGACAGCACCGAGGTTCAGCGCTACGGCAGCGATGAAAAGTCCGAGGCTGAACTTACCACCCGGCGCCTTGATGCAAGGGACGAGGAGGCGTCCGAAGCGAGCAATGAGTTTTATCATGGCGTTCACCAAAAAAGAGGGCGAGCTTGCGCTCGCCCATCAGGCTGGGAGGAAAATCAGAACTTGATCGTGGCACCGACCTTGAACACGCGGCCGGGACCGGTCTGCAGCTCAAGGGGGTTGACATTGGCCGAATCTGACGAAGGAGGAACCTGCTCGTGACTCGTCAGCGTGTTCGGGAAGTAGCGACGGTCGAAGATGTTCTCGACACCGAAAGTCAGCTCGAAATTCTTCCGCGGTGTCCATTTTGCATAGGCGTCGAACAGGGCGTAACCGGAGGCTAGGTACGCCGTCGGGCTGGCATTCTCGGTACGTCCTGCGGCAAACGTGCCGAAGGCTTCAAACTGGAGATTGTATTCCGGAAGCACATGCTTGACGCCAAGCACGGCCGTGAATGGAACCGCCCCGTCGAACGCGGTCTTTGCCGATCCTGCCGAAACGCGCTGGCGTCCCTTGGACCAGCTGAAATTGGCGGACAGTGTCGTGTAATCGAGCACCTCGTACTCACCGCCGAATTCGATGCCCCACAGCCTGACATTCTCGACGTTGTCGAATGTGTAGGCTGTGACGGGCACGCCACCTGGGCCCGAAATGGTGACCGGTTGGAAGGATCGAATGAAATCCTCGTAATCGGCATAGAATGCGCCGAGCGAGAAGAAACCGCGATCATATTCGCCGCGAAGGCCGACCTCGTAACTCTGAACGGACTCGGGCTTCAGGTCCGGGTTTGGGATGATCGACGACCCGGAGAACGGATCCATGCTCGACTGGAACAGTTGCTGTGACGTCGGCATTTTGAAACCTTCGCCATAGGAGGCATAAACTAAATAGGCCTCGTCCAGCTTGTAGATCGCGCCGATCCGTTTGAGCAGCTCCGTCTTGTCCTGTTCTGCCGGCTCATAGCCGGGCAGGCCCGGATAGCTGCCGTCGCCTGTCGGGTCGATCGAGTAATGGGCGAGGCGCAGACCGGGCGTGATCGTCAGCCGGTCATCCAGCATGGTAATCTCGTCCTGGATATAAAAATCGGCTCGGGTCGTATCGACACGCGGGAAGCTAAAGCCCTGGTTCTCCAGGACAGTCGTTGTACCTGTCAGAGAATTATAAGTTGTGTTGATGCCCTGATAATCGCCCTTGGTGAGGTCCCCGTCGAAACCATAGGTGAGCTTGTGGCTGGTGGCACCAAGATCGAAGCTCGATTGGAGCTGGATATCAGCTTCGAGGAAATCCTCGCTATAGTCGCGATACTGGTTGCGAAGCTCGATACGGTCGGCATAGACCCGGCGCTGGTTGCTATCGGTCGTCCGGCTCTGCGGCGAGTATGAAACGCGCCAATTCACCGTATCCAGCCAGCCGGTATCAACATCCCACTGATGTTCGAGCGCGACGCGCTTGCGGCTCATGTCGAGATCGCGGACATAAGGATCGTTGACGTAGGTGGCCGTCGTTTCAAACATCTCATAGAGCTGCAGGACTTCGGTATCGCGGCCGAAGAGTTCGCCTGTCAGCTTGATCGTATGATCGGCGGTCGGTGTCCAGACAGCCTTCAGAAGGGCATTGTCGACATCCGTGTCGGCCGGGAAGAGTTCATCGCATCCAAGATACAGGCGCGAGCAGCCCCAGATGCCGCCATCGGCGCGGGCATTGCGCAAGCGAGGCTCGTGGGCGGAAGTGTGACCGTAGCTGCCGAGGATTTCGAGGTCACCGAAATCATAGGCACCGATGATCTGCTTTTTCCAGGAGCGGTCAAAGCTGTCATAACTGGACTTCAATTCGAGCGCCCAGGGCTTGGTCGGATCATCGGCAAGAAGGTCGGAGGGGTCGCGCGTCCTGAACATGACGGAACCACCAAGAGCGTCAGCGCCCCACAGGACAGAGTTAGGGCCACGCACGATTTCGACGGCCTGGACATTGCTCAGATCGAAGAAATCACGGCTACCGTCCGTGATCGATTCCTGCACGCGCGATCCATCAACGGTTAGCTGGACGCGATTGCCCGACATGCCACGGATCGAGAAACCGGAAAGCTGGCCCCAGGCATTGGTGGTCGAGGTCTGGCGGGAGACGGAGATACCGGGTTCGTGTCTCACGAGATCCTGGATATCGCGAACGTTATGGTCGTCGAGTTCCTCGCGGTCGATAACCGAAATGGTCTGCGATACATCGAGAACCCGCGTCGCACCACGTGTGGAGAGAAGAACGATAGGTTCGAGCGTCGTCTCCTCTTCTATAGCGACCGGCTGGGACTGTTCCTGAGCGGCTACCGGAAGCACGAAGGTCGCGGCAGACGCCAACAAGGCAGCGTGCATCATCCGCGCCACACGGCACGCTCGTAATCTATCAATTTCCATGTAACCCCCAAAATGCTCAGGAGGTTCGATTACAAAACATGACTAAATGAATCAACTTCGAACATGATGTATTTTGTCATGTTTTTTACGAGTGGCGAAATTGGCACAGTGATGCGCCATTGGGGGAGCGGGAGACACAGGGCGCCGCTCATCCCGTCACGGTGGTCGTTCCATATCCAACGAGTGTCGAGATGGGCTTGCTGCCGCATGGTCCGCATATACCAAGTCGCTGGCCGCTCAGCTGATCGAGAAAGGCATTCGCGCCAATGTCGTTGCACCAGGCCCCTTCTGGACCGTGCTGCAATCGTCCGGTGGCCAGCCACAGGAGAAGGTGACAAAATTCGGCGAGCAAGGCCAGTTCGGTCGCCCTGGTCAGCCTGTCGAAATCGCACCGATTTACGTTCTGCTGGCAAGCCAGGAGGGGAGCTATATCATCGGCGAGGTCTACGGCGTCACAGGCGGCGCGGGCATCGCGTAAATCCAGCCGGGGCGATGACGAGTTCATCGCCCCGTTTCTTCGGGACATTCAACCAAACGGAAACCAGGTCCCAAGTTGTCTCACCTCACGAATCCATAGGAAAAAGCAGGCATCGGGCCTATCGGGTAGCTGCCATGCAGCAGCGGCATGGAACCAATCGCATCGGGCGAGGTTGTCGAGCACTCCGGCCACTTGTTTATTCATTAGCTTGCAATAAATCGTCGGGAGCCAATGACAATCTTGCAGGGTTTTGATGATACAGGACGACAGCTCCCAGAGTGACCCATTCCAATTTCTGGGACATGACGGCGAAGCCGGCCGTATCATCAGAACGTTCGACTGGTCTGCAACGCCTCTAGGCGCTGTCGAGACTTGGCCATCTTCGCTGAAGACCGCCACTGCTCTTCTGCTTCAATCGCCCGTGCCGATCGTCATGCTGTGGGGCGAACAGGGCGTCATGATTTACAACGACGCGTATTCAGTCTTCGCTGGGCGCCGACATCCGGCACTACTAGGCTCAAATGTCCGCGAAGGCTGGGCCGAAATTGCCGATTTCAACGATAATGTCATGAAAGTTGGCCTTGCAGGTGGCACGCTCGCCTATCGCGATCAGGAACTGACCCTGCATCGCAAGGGCGTTCCCGAGCAGGTCTGGATGGATCTCGACTATTCCCCGGTCATTGACGAACGCGGCCAGCCTGCCGGCGTGATCGCCATCGTCGTCGAAACGACCGAGCGCGTTCTCGCCGAGCGGCACAACCGGGAGGAATCGCAACGTCTGCAGGCTTTGTTCGAGCAGGCGCCGACCTTCATGGCGATGGTCAGCGGTAAAGACCACCGCTTCGCCATGATCAATCCGGAATACCGAAAGCTGATCGGCAACCGACAGGTCGAAGGTCTACCGATGGCGCAGGCTCTGCCGGAAATCGCCGAGCAGGGGTATATCGAGCTCCTTGACCATGTTCTCGAATCCGGAGAGACCTTGAACCGGATGTCTGAGCGCGTACTCTTCCGATGGTCGGACAATGCCCCCCCTTGAGGAACGCTTCGTCGATTTCGTTTATCAGCCCATTCGCGACGCGGGCGGCGCGGTCACCAGCATTTTCATCCAGGGTTCAGACGTTACCGAGCGCGTCCGCGCCGAAAACCACCAGAAGCTTCTGATCAACGAGTTGAACCACCGCGTGAAAAACACGCTGGCCTCGATCCAATCGATCGTGTCCCAGACCTTGCGTGGGCCGCAGACAAAGGAAGAGGCGTCGGCCGCGATCACATCGCGCATCCTAGCTCTTTCTCGTGCCCACAACGTCCTGACCGATGAAAACTGGGACGGCGCCGACCTCAACACCATGGTCACCGACGCGCTGGAGGGCTTCCAGACTGCTGGTCGCGATTCGATCCGCATCTCCGGGCCGGCTCTGCGTCTTGGGCCCCACGCCGCCCTTTCGATTGCGCTGGCACTCCATGAGCTTGCGACCAACGCCACAAAGTACGGTGCCCTTTCTGTCGAGACCGGAATTGTCGATATCGGCTGGTCTGTGGCGGATGACGTATTCTGTCTGACCTGGCAGGAAACCGGTGGCCCTGTCGTCGTTGCGAACGAGCGGAAGGGATTTGGATCGCGGCTTATCCTGCGAGTTCTCCCGTTGGAACTCCAAGGTACGGCGGACATCGACTATCAGCCTACCGGCGTCGTGTTCACGCTGAAAACAAGCATCGAGGCGATCAGCGACCGCCCATCCCTGGGTGACGTCTGAATGGCACGGATTCTGATCGTCGAGGACGAGATGCTTGTCGCCATGCTAATCGAGGATACGATCAGCGATCTTGGCCACCAGGTCGTCGGCCCGGCCATGCGCCTTGAAACGGCTTTAGCAATCGCAGACCGCGAGGACTTCGACTTCGCAATCCTCGACATCAATCTGGCCGGCAAACAATCTTTCCCGGTTGCCGATCGTCTGACCGCCCGCGGGATACCATTTATGTTCGCAAGCGGCTACGGGGCGGCAGGTCTTGTCGAGCCGTATGAAGAAGCACCCGTGCTTCAGAAGCCGTTCTCGCCGGAGCAGATTGAAAAAGCTTTGGGCCAGCGGCTTCTTGTGTGAAAAAGCTGGCCTCAACGGCGCACAACCGCAGCCGGAAATCAGTCTTGAGATGGTTCGGTGGCCGCGCTCAGAGAAGCTTTGCAGCCGGAAGCGTCATCACCACCTTGAGGCCGGTTGGGTCCCACTCATAGGCAATGGTCCCGTGGAACTGACCTTCGACTGTCCGCTTGGTGAGCTTTGAGCCGAACCCGGTCCGCGTCGGCGCGACGACGGCCGGACCACCCTCTTCTTTCCAGACGATTTCGAGCATATCGGTCAAAGACCAGGTTACCACGAGTTGACCGTCCGATTGGCCGAGCGGCCCATATTTTGCAGCGTTCGTCGCCAACTCATGAAGAACCAAAGCCATGCCGGTTGTCGCATTCGATGACACCCGAACCGCGTCACTTCCCTCTAGGACGACCTTTGCCAGACTTGCCTGGGCGTAAGGCGCCAGAATTTCTCCGAGGAGATGCCGCAAGGAAATATCTGTCGGATCTGTGACCCCGATTTGCGACAAACCCGGCTGCACGAGTTCGTGTGCGCGGGTGAGAGCACCCAGCCGACCCCGGACAGAATCTGAAAGCTCCTGTGCCGACCCGGCCGTGCGCGCACTCATGACCAGCAGAGAATCCACCAGAGCAAAGACGTTCTTCACACGGTGATTGAGCTCGTGGAGAAGCAATTGCCGCTGTTCTTCCTCTCGGACCCTGGCCTGCTCGTTGCGATGCTTCTCGATTGCGATAGCGGTTGTGCGGGTGACCATGCCGATCAGTTCGAGGTCACGCTCAGTCGGCTCACGGGGTTCGTGGTAATAATTTGCGAATGTTCCCAGCACCCGACTATCGCCGGCCAGGATCGGCATCGACCAGCATGCTCGCAGGTCATGGCTGAGCGCGAGGTCCTTGAAATCTTTCCACAAAGGATCCGTCGCAATGTCGCTGACCATGACCGGGCTGCCGGTGGAGGCCGCGGTGCCACAGGATCCGATACCATGGCCGACTGGAATCCCGTTGATCGCGTCGTTATATTCCCGCGGAAGGCTTGGGGCCGCGCCCTCTATCAATCGCTTACCGTCTTCGGAGGTGAGCAGGATCGACGCCAGCATCTCGCCATTCGACGGCTGTTCGACCATCAGGATGATGTCGCGGAGAACATCGGAAAGCGCGCCACCGGCGGCGACGCGGGTAAGAATGTCCCGCTCTGCGACCAGTAGCTCCGATGAAACGGAGGGCATGTTGAGATAGGTCAAAGCCATTCATACTTTGGGTAGCCGACTGGCTGACCGGGCATGGCCATCCTACTGCATATCAACATAGGCTAATGCGTGGGAAAAGCACGCTTTTTCCAAAGAGATTGGTCAATTCCCGGCTAAAAAGGTCATTCTGGTTGATGAAAGTGGTTGTGGGCCCTGGCTTTGTACAGCTTTTCGCAGATCGAACAGGAACAGAGACAGATGGCAACCGGTACAGTCAAATTTTTCAACGACGACATGGGCTTTGGCTTCATCACGCCTGAGAACGGCGGACAGGATGTCTTCGTCCACGTGTCCGCCTTGCAGCGTGGTAGTTCTCTGCGCGAAGGTGACAAGGTCAGCTTTGAGATTGGTCAGGATCGGAAAACCGGTAAGTCGAAGGCCGAGAACGTTTCCGTTCTGTGAACCCGGAATGGCTATCGCCAGCCTTCCACGAAGGAAAGGCTGGCGATTAACCTGAGTTAGATGGCTTGGCGATAACCAGTCACTTCCGCGCGTGCGCCGAATTGCTGCTTCGCCAGCCAGATTTCGATGAAGCTTGCCACCTCTTCCCAGCCCGGCTCGCCGCAGATGTAGTGGCTGCGGTTCGGGAACTCGCGGAACTCGGTGATGCTTGCTGCATCCCTGTACGCCTTGAAATTCTTCTCGTTGAGATCGGCCGGAATAATCTCGTCTTTCTCGCCGCCTACCAGAAGAAGCGGTGCGTGCGGCCTATAGAGATCGATCTTACCCGAGGCGCCCATGCAGTCGCGCAGGACGTTTCGGCTGCCGTGGGTCGCGGTCTTTTCGAATTCAGCCGCCGCCTGATCACCTGGCAAGGTATTGGCAAAGGCGCCATGGAAGGTTTTGGCATCCATGAAGACCGGATCGTGGCCCTTTAAGGGGTTCGCGATGATGGCGCTATTCTTGATGAAACCCCAGTCGAAATCGAGCATTCCATTCGGGGCAACGGACGAGATGGCGACAGCGCCGGAGACCAGTCCTTCGGCAAGGAGCTTCTGAGCGATCAGACCGCCAACAGAATGGCCAATAACCACGGGCCTGTCGCCGCCGACGGCGATCTTGATGCTCGCATAGATGTCGTCGAGGCTTAGTTTCCGAGCCCCGCCGGCGGGTTGTCCCGGAGCGACTTCGGATCACCATCGTGAAGCGGCCATGCTGGCGTCACACAGTCGTATCCCTTGGCGCTGAAATATTGAACCCAGTGCTGCCAGCTCTGCGGGTTCTGGAACATCCCGTGCACGAAGACGATCGTTGTCATTGATTTCCCTTCTCGGCTCACTTGAAGATGAATCTGCCCGGCGCACACTTGTTCCGGGTGGGCGACCACGCGGGTTATACAAACCGGATCGGGAACATCTTGACCGAAACTTGGTGACGGCCTCTCGCGCTAAGGAACAAAAGCGGCAGGATGGTAGTTACCTGCGGTCTTCTATCTTGGGCAAGCTAGCCGTCCGGTCCAATCCGAAGTCTTCGAGGATACGTATACAGCGTGGTCGGTCGTTGCCCTGAACGATCGATCGTGACAAACAGCAACGGCATTTTGCAAGCCATTTAGACAACAGGAATCTGCCGTTGAGTTACGATCGATCCACAATCGACCTGACAAATTGCGATCGCGAACCCATCCACATTCCGGGAACGATCCAGCCGCATGGCGCGATGATCGTGCTGGGCGAAGACGGACTGGTTTCATTCGTTTCTGACAATCTTGATACGTTCCTTGGAGACACCAACCGCGACTACGTTGGCGCCGAGCTTGCGGATGTCGTCGGAGCCAAGGTTTCGCATGATATCGCCAACGCGGTCACGCAGGCAGGGCCGGGACATATCGGCGGGGTCGTGCTGAAAGCAAAGCTTGCGGACGACCGGCACGCCGCTGACATCACGGCGCATCGCTACGAAGGGCGGACATTCCTGGAGTTCGAGACACCCGCGTCTGCCTACGACACGGAAGTCGCCTTGCACCTCACTCAGTCGCTTGTGCGCCGTGTTGACGGGCTAAAGGATTTCGACAGCCTTTTCCGAGCCGTTGCGCGTCTTGTGCGCGCCATGCTCGGCTACGACCGTGTGATGGTTTATCGGTTCCTGCACAATGGCGCCGGCCGCGTTGTCGCCGAAGCCCGCGATCCTTCACTGACCAGCTTTCTCGGCCAGCACTTTCCGGTCTCGGACATTCCGGTCCAGGCACGCAAGCTCTATGTGAAGAATTGGGTCAGAGTGATCGGTGACGCATCCTTCGTCCCAGTGCCCCTGAAGCCAATGATCGCCGATGGCGAGCCCCCGGTCGACCTGTCGCATGCCCACCTGCGCAGCGTCTCGCCCATCCATTGCGAATATCTTCGCAATATGGGTGTGACGGCGTCTATGTCAATCTCGATCGTTGTCGACGGTGAACTCTGGGGACTGATTGCCTGTCACCACAACACGCCGAAACTGCTCTCCATTCCCCTTCGAGTGGCGACCGAACTGTTTGCCCAGTATTTTTCGCTTCACGTCGCCTCCATTGAGCACCGCCAGCAGAAGGCTGCCGCTGTTGCCACCCGCAGCCGTCTTGATGCGATCATCTCGGGCGTCGATGCAAACGATCCCGTAGAATTAACGCTCCAAACTCGCCTCCGTGAATTTTCCTCGCTGATTGCCAGCGATGGAGCCGGGCTTTGGTCGCGTGGTCACTGGTCTTCGTTCGGCGTAGCGCCCTCGGAGGCTGCCGTGCCTCATCTGATGGAGATGGTTGCCGGGAAGGCGGGAAAGACCATCTGGGACACACAGGATCTCCAGACGGAGGCCGGAGACCAGCAGGAATACGGGACACGTGTCGCCGGGCTGCTTGCTATTCCGATTTCCGTGTCATCTCCGGACTATCTCGTCTTTTTCCGAAGCGAAGAGGCCCATCAGATTGAATGGGCAGGCGAACCGAGGAAGACAGAGGAGCTGACCGAGACAGGCATACGTCTATCGCCCCGCGGCAGTTTCGACACCTGGCGCGAAGATGTCCGTCATAAATCCCTGCCGTGGACCAATGCCGACCTCGTGGTCGCGGATGCAATCCGCAGCTATGTCAGGGACGTCATGCTCTCTCATAATGACGCGACCGAAGAGCAGCGCGAAAAGAACGAAAAACAGCGCAATCTTTTGAACTCGGAAATGACCCACCGAGTGAAGAATATCCTCGCGCTGGTCAAATCGATCGCGATCCAGACGGGCGCGAACGCGGAATCGGTCGATGACTATACCCAGTCGTTCGAGGGACGCCTGCGGGCGCTTTCCTTCGCGCACGACCAGTCCTTCGCTGGAACTGAGGGAGGCGAACTCCGCGGTCTGATCGAGGCCGAAGCGGGCATGCATCGTTTCAGCAAAATGCCCGATCGCATCGTTGCAGAGGGCAAGCCCGTCGGGCTGACCGAACGCGCGTTCGGTGTCGTCGCCCTTCTTTTGCACGAGATGATGACAAACGCTGCCAAGTATGGCAGCCTTTCGGTCCCTTCCGGTAAGCTCGAAATCTCCTGGCAAATCGAAGACGGTGATTGTCACCTTACCTGGGTCGAGAGCGGCGGTCCTGAAGTCGTGCCCCCTACCAGACGGGGCTTCGGCTCCAACCTGATCGAGAAGACGATTTCCCATGACCTCGGCGGCTCGGTGGTGATGACTTTCGCGCCTGAGGGTTTGAAGGCTTCGATTGTCTTGCCGGGAGATCACCTCCGCACGGTTTTAGAGCAGCACAAGGTTTCTGGAGAGACCATCGAGGCGATGGAGCGACCACTGGAGGGGCTTCGGGTTCTCCTTGTCGAGGATCAGTCATTGATCGCAATGGACACCGAGGAGCTCTTGCGATCACTAGGGGCTGATGACGTGGCGGTCGCCGCAAATGTCGCAGCGGCACTCCGTCAGATCTCCGTCGCTCCTCCGGAATGCGCGGTCCTCGATCTCAACCTTGGAATCTCGACATCGGAAGATGCGGCTCGCGAACTGTCGCGGCTCGCAATCCCGTATATTTTTGCAACCGGATACCGGGACAGCAGCACGATCCCCGAGGGATTTGAAGCCATCCCGGTTGTCCGCAAACCGGTGTCGGAAAGATCCCTTTCGGCGGCGTTGGGCCTTGCAATAGGCTCAGCTTCCCGATCGTCGTCCGCGGATCCAAAGATAGATTAGTACGTGCGGAACAACATCGCTGTGTCAGTGGTTTAAGCCGGATCGAAAAAAACTACCGGCAGAAAAAACGAAACGAAGGATCACACATGTCTCTGGCTAACCCGGATTGCGGTAAGCTTTTCCGCAATCTCGATTGGTCCGCGACACCGCTTGGAGCGCCAGAGACCTGGAGCGTGGAGCTGAGAACGCTTACCAACGTCATGCTCGGATCCCTGCAACCTATGCTCATCGTCTGGGGACCCGCGCAGATCACGCTCTACAACGACGGCTATGCGGCTATGTGCGGGCAACGCCATCCCCAAGCTTTCGGTCATCCGTTCCATGCTCTTTGGCACGACATCTGGGAACAGGTGGAGCCGATTATCTCTGCAGCCTACGCCGGACAGGGCACATCGATGGATGACATCGAGTTCGTCATGCATCGCAACGGATACCCCGAAGAAACGCATTTCGCCTTTTCCTACACGCCTGTCCGTGATCCCTGGGGCACCGTGCTCGGCATGTTCTGCGCCTGCACAGAGCAGACAGCGATCGTTGCCGACAGAAAGGCCGAACGCAGCCTGCGCGAGCGGTTCGAACGGGTTTTCGAATTAAACCCCGGAGGAATAGCGATCCTTTCGGGACCGGATCACGTCTTTCAATATGCCAACGAGGTTTACTACTCGATTATCGGAACTGGCCGCGAGATCATCGGGAAGTCGGTCGCCGAAGCCGTTTCGGAGGTGGTTCGGCAAGGTTACATCGACATTTTGGATGGCGTTTATCGAACAGGCGTCCCTTTCGTGGCGAAAAACCTGGAAATTGAACTAAATCGCGGAGCCGCGGGCGAGAAGCAGAACCGCGTGATCGATCTGGTCTACCAGCCGATGATCGAGGATGATGCTCGGGTCAGCGGTATTCTCGTCCAAGCCCTGGACGTGACGGAACTGCGGGCCGAACAGGCAAAACAGGATTTGTTGTCGCATGAGTTGGGGCATCGGCTGAAAAACCAGCTTGCCATGGTTCAGGCCATTGCCTCCCAGACGCTGCGGAATTCTGTCGATCTCGCAAGCGCACGCGCCAGGCTTTCGGATCGGATCGCGGTCCTGAGTGCCGCCCATGACGTCGTTCTTCTTGGCGGAATTGGCGCTTCGACTGTGACCCAGCTTGTCGAGCAGATGAGGTCGCTCCATGACGATGCAGCAGCTCCGCGAATTTCCGTATCGGGCACCGATATCAAGGTCGGCACTCGCCCGTCCCTGTCCCTGGCCCTGATACTCCACGAACTGGCAACGAATGCGGTCAAGTATGGCGCGTTGTCAACGCCGGATGGTCAGGTTGCGATCGATTGGGAGGTGGCCGGGAGCAAGTCAGATCGCTTCCAGCTCGTGTGGATGGAAATGGGCGGCCCGCCGACCATAAAGCCCGAGAGCGCCGGATCGGGTATGAAGCTGATCAAAGCTGGCCTTAACGGGACCGCCGACAGCCATGTTAGGTTTTCATTCGAACCGCAGGGGCTCGTCTTCAAGATCGATGCTGATCTGGAAGGGTTTCAGAGGGAGCACTGATGTACCAGCATCCTATCCTTGTGGTCGAAGACGACGGATTGATCCGATTGGATCTCGCCGATATCCTCAGCGACTATGGCTTCGACGTTCTTGAGGCGGGAAACGCCGATCAGGCGCTGGAGGTACTCGAGTCCGAAATCTCCGTAAAAGCCCTGCTGACGGATATCGACATGCCCGGCTCGATGAACGGTATTAAACTTGCGAACCTTACGTCATCCCGCTGGCCCGAATGCAAGATCATCGTCATATCTGGCCGGTACTCGCCGGAGCAGGGCAAGCTTCCCGAGGGGGCCCGTTTTCTATCCAAGCCAATCTCGGAACGCCAGCTGAGGTCCGCCTTGGCTGAGCTTGGGGTAAGCGCGGTCTGACTGGGTAGCGCCTCTTCCTAATAATCGAAAGTCATCCTCTGGACCTTCTCGGATACGAACCCACCTCGTCCGGTTCAAGCGGCTTGGATTTGCGCGATATTGTAGTGCCCGCAACAGTCTCACGCCCGAGATGGTAGCCATGAGGGTCACTCACCGTTCACGGATTTCAAGCTAGAGACCTGACGCAGCAATCATTTCAGTGAAGAACGGAGATTAGGCTGAGTTCTTCAGTTGCGCGAGGCTCGCCGCAAGCTCGTCTTTGCGAAATGGTTTTGTCAGACGTGGAAGATCTGGATCAACCCCCCTGCTCTCGGCATAGCCGGAAACGAGAAGAACGGGAATATCAGGCTTTGCGCCCCGCACTTCGCGAGCCAGGTCGGTACCGCTGATGCCAGGCATCAGATGGTCGGTTACGAGAAGGTCGAAGTGCTCGCCCGACTTGATCAGACGAAGTGCTTCGTCGCCGGAGGTGACCTCGATGACCGCGTAGCCTAGGTCGCTCAGCATATCCGCTGTGACCATCCGCACCAGATCCTCGTCGTCGACTAGAAGTGCGGTCCCGGATGTCTGTGGTAATTCAAGCGATCCGGTGGTGATGGCGGCGGCTTCTGGATTCGCGACGCTCAGCGGCAACCACAGCTCGACATTGGTTCCCAGTCCTGGCCTGCTCTGGATGGTGAGTCCGCCGCCAAGCTGGGACGCAAGCCCATGCACCATCGAGAGACCGAGGCCTGTCCCCTTCCCGACGCCTTTGGTCGAGAAAAATGGCTCGATTGCGCGCTCAAGCGTTGCCTCGTCCATGCCCGCTCCGGTGTCGGCGACGGACAGGCAAATATATCTACCAGGCCGAAGCTTGGTGCGATGGCCCGGTGTGACACTTTCCACTCTGGTTGAAATCCGCAGCGTTCCACCGCCTTCCGCCATTGCGTCCCGCGCGTTTACCGCCAGGTTCAGGAGCGCCATCTCGACCTGGTTCGGATCGGCGTTTGCCTGGGGCAGGTCTTCGGGCGCCTCCACAAGAACCCTGATCTGTGGGCCCGTGGTGCTCGCAATGAGGTCACCCATTCCGGCGACGAGCTTCGCGATATCCACCGGCACTGACTGGAGCGGTTGACGGCGGGCGAATGCGAGCAGCCTCTGAACGAGCGTCTTGGCCCGTTCAGCTGATTGCACCGCACCAGCGATCAAACGTTGCTCGCGCTCATTCCCCAGTCCCCTACGCTGGAGCATGTCAAGACTACCGACGATAGGCGTCAGCAGGTTGTTGAAGTCGTGGGCCACGCCGCCGGTGAGCTGGCCCATCGCCTCCATCTTCTGCGATTGCCGGAGCGCGTCCTGCGCTGCCTCCAGCTCAGCCTGGGCACGAACCCGGTCGGTGATGTCATATGAGGTATTGACGGCACCGATCAGCCGACCGTCGCGGTCGCGAAGCGCGTTGAAACGCACCTCGAAGGTACCTTTCTCCAAGGCCTCGTCGCCAAACGTGGCGTTCAAGAAAAATTCTTCGCCAGCGAGAGCGCGCGACCAATGGTTACGCACCTGCTCCTGATACGCGGGCATGCCTGCCAGCCTTTGCATGAGATTGTCGCCGACCCTGACTCTGAGGCCGTAAACGCGCTCGACAGCGTCGGCGTTGGCGCTGTTCAGTGCGAGGATATTGTAGTCCCGATCCATCACAAGAATGGATGCCGGAGAGCTCTCGACGACGTCGGCAAACACCTTGCGTTCGGCGAGCGCGTCTTCGAGCGCCGCTTGGCGGGCACTCTCCTCGGTCACGTCGCGTGTGATCGAATAGAGCTTGCCCCCTTCTGGCACCGCGACCCACGATAGCCACCGCCAGCCGCCATCCCGGTTCCGATAGCGATTTTGGAACCGCTTGACTGGCTCTCCCTTGCGAACGCATTCGAAGGCGGCGGTGCTTGCGTTTGCGTCGTCTGGATGGACAAACTGTCCGTAGGCCTTGCCCTCAATCTCGTCCGCCGACCAGCCGAGCGCCGCTGTCCAGGCGGGGTTGACCGTGTGGAACGTCCCGTCGGCCAAGTCGATCACAGACAGCAAGTCAAGGCTGTGTCGCCAGATCTGGTCGCGCTCTGCGCTTGTTTCGGCGACCCGCCGCTCTAGTGTGTCGTTCAGTTCGCGGAGTCGATCCTCAGCGCGCGCGCGTTCGATTGCCGCTCTGACGCGCTCAGCAACCTCGCGAAACAGTCCTTCCTCCGACGTCGTCCATGCTCGGGGCCTGGCGCTCTGCAAGGCCAACAAGCTGACCCAATGCTCGTCCTCGAAAAGGACAACATCAAGGTAAGCACCGACCTGCCTTTCCTGGAGCCCGGTACGCGCGTCATCATTGAATCTTGGATCTGCCTGAACATCGTCGACCTTGACGACCGGACACTCATGATAAGCGCGCAGCAGCTCCGGTCCGAACGCCGTAAGATCGTGTTCACCCACGATCGTGTTCACGCCGCGCGTGTAATCGCGCTCGATCTTCATGATGCTGCCGAAATACTCTGCGTAAAACACCCGACTGAGGTCGAACCGCTCGCCAAGTCGCTCGGCAGCCAGCGAGGCGATTTCGTTTGGCGTCTTTAGCAACCGCATTGCATCCGATAGCGCGAGCAGGAATGTCTGCCGCGCCTCGCTCTCGCGCAGGGTTGCTTCCGCATGTCCGCGCTCGATCGCCGTTGCAAGCTGGGCGGCCAGCGCGCTCAGCGCGTCGAGTTCTTCCGGCGAAAAGGGTTCACCTTTACGGCCAAACGAAACGGTGCCCAGCAAGTCGGCGCCGGCCAGCAGCGGCGCGCTGAAATACGTATCGAGGCCAAACCTCTTCAAGATCACAGCATGGGCATCGCCGGATGTCTGGATGTCAGTCACGTGCATTGCTGCGCGCTTGACGGCGACAATCCCGCACACGGTCTGGCCGAACTCAATCCGAGCTGCGGCTCGCTCCTGCTCCGGCGTAAGCCCCGCGGCTGCGATCAGCTTGAGCGCACCGTCGCCGCACTGGTAGTGAAAGGCTACGTCGAGGCCGAACTCTTTAGCAACGAGCAAGAAAAACGCTCGCACAGCCTCGACCTGATCGGCTGCACCGAGCAGGAATGTCGAGGCCTTGGCGACAAGCGAAAAGCGACGGGCATGCTGTTCGGCCCGTGCTCGCTCGGCCCGCGCGAGGATTTCCGATCGCTTGAGTTCAAGCCGCGCCATGGTCTGTTTGGCAAGCACCTCGAGCGCACGTTCCTGCCGCTCGGTAATACCCTGCGGCCGGATCTTATGATCCAGGACGCAGACCGTACCAAGTGGAAGGCCTTCGAGTGTCTCCAGGACCGCGCCTGCGTAGAAGCGCAGGCCGTCGGCGACATGGACCAGCGGATTGCCGACAAAACGATTGTCCTGGGTAAGGTCCGGCACGACGAGAACGCCTGGCTGCAGAATCGCGTGCCGGCAAATGGAAACGTCGAGCGGAAGGGTATCCGTGCCGATACCGACCTCCGCCTTAAACCACTGGCGATCGGCAGCGATGAAGTTAACCACGGCAATGGGGGCTTCAAGTATGTCCGCAGCCAGCTCTGCCACATCATCGAAAGCGTCTTCCCGGCCGCTGTCGAGTATGGCGTAGCGCTCGATAGCGGCCAGACGATCCGCCTCATCCCAATGCGGCACGGGAGGCGCCGTGTCGAGGCCGGATTTCAGGTCGTTCATGGGAAGACGTTCTCCGGTTCTGCCATTCTAATATGCGCTTGTGGACAATGCTGCAGCAGACGGTAGAAAGCTATTCAATAGTCGATGGGCCGATGGTCTTGTTCAAACACAACGTTAGGCGCTGGGTTCAGCTATTACCAGAGGTAAGCGCGGCGACTACGAAAAACATTCCTTCACTGCTGCGCACTGACCAGTCGCTTGCTCTGCCTCTTAGTACCGCCGACGCATGCCCAAAAGATCGATCAGGATGAGCGAAGCTACCGGAGGCTGCTGGATACTTAGGTCTTGATGGGATCGGAACCGCTAACCCGGTAGATTTCTGTCTAGCACAGTCAGATTGGACAATCAGTCAGGAACATCTCAGTGGGTTAGACGGTCCAGTCTTCGACGCGTAAGCCTACCACGCGATCAAACTCGCGGCAGTTGTTTGTGACGACGATCAACCCGCGCGACCGAGCGTGTCCAGCTATAAGTTGATCATATGGACCAATGGACGTTCCGTTTCGTGCAAGTTCAGCACGCAGCTGGCCAGTATGGGTCGCCGCTATCTCGTCATAAGATAGCACTTCCAGACGGGCAGCGAACCCCTCAACGACGGCCAAGTTGCGTTCTGGGCTAGCAGACTTCTCTGCTCCATATATCAGCTCCATCAGGCTGACTGAACTAATGCAAAGCTGACCGTGGTGGCGATTGAACGCATCTCGCACGTGCTCCGGTTTATTCTTGATGGTGGAGATACAGATGTTGGTGTCCAACATGTATTTCAACATCAGAATGCCTCACGCTCCTGCAACGCAGGCTGATCACGTTCGCTCATGAAGTCGGAAGTCGCGCCGTCGCCGTCAAACCAACTATCCCAGACTTCGCCGGCGGGGGCTATAATTCGAGTACGCCCAACCGCGACGATATCCACACGCTTCACATCGTCCGGAAGAGCGACTGCCTTCGGAAGCCGGATAGCTTGGCTACGATTACTCTGGAATATTGCACCCTGCTCCATGACATACTCCTCTGGGATCTACAGATGGGATATGCCAAAGTTAATGCGCAGCCAAGGATATGTCAATGGGATATACAAAGGCTTGCGTTGAGCTCTTGATGGGAACCGAGCCCGCGACATGCTAATAGAAAATCGTAATGTTTCTGGAGCATAGCCCACAGTAGGCTACTTACATTATTGATCCGCCGTCATCTTCATCCCCACGGACCGTTGTGAGTTCGGCTGCCTCGAAGTAAGGCTCAGTCAACGAGTTGCATTCCTCAAAGCTTGAGACATCAATCACGTGTGGCTGAGCCGGCGCGGTTTGGCGCGCCCAAGTTAAGACGAGTGCGGAGATTACGGATAACAATCTCCGCAATCATGCGGAGATTGGTCTTGCTATTCTCCGCAGATGAGCTCTATCGTGGGATATGACTTACATTTGGCAGTCCACACTATGGCCCAAGTTCGAGTGGAAAATTCACCGCCTCACATCGAGGATTGCGACCGTCCGCCTTGATCAAGGGCGACTTATTGGCCGCGTCGAGAGCTTGGGTTTTCGTACGCGCGAGGCGACATTTCTCCGAGCATTGACGGATGACGTCGTGAAGTCGTCAGCGATCGAGGGAGAACAACTGGACGAGCAACAGGTTCGATCCTCACTCGCCAGGCGTCTTGGTATCGACATCGATGGATTTGTTACTCCAAACCGTTCAATCGAGGGCATCGTGCATATCACGCTCGATGCCACGATCAATTGCGCGGAGCCACTTACGGCAGAGCGATTGTTCCAATGGCATGCGGCCCTGTTCCCGACTGGCCGCAACGAATGGGGACATAAGCTTCGTGTCGGCGATTGGCGTGACGACGCTGGCGGTCGTATGGAAATCGTTTCTGGTGCGTTTGGGCTTGAGAAAGTCCACTATATTGCTCCGCCGGCAGACCGCGTGGAAGCTGAGATGTCGGCCTTTCTTGAGTGGTTTAACGGATCGCACGAACTGGATCCCCTCATCAAAGCAGCGATTGCCCACCTCTGGTTTGTTGCGATCCACCCTTTCGGCGATGGCAACGGCCGAATAACTCGTGCAATAGCTGACATGACGCTTGCACGCGGTGGTGGCGGCGCGCAGCGGCTCTACTCTATGTCCGCAGCAATCGAGCGATCCCGCATCGGATATTATGAAGCTCTACAATCAATCACCAGCAAGGAAGGCCTCGACATCACAAGTTGGATCGAGTGGTTCCTCGATCGTCTGGGCAACGCTGTTGGCGAGGCGCTGCTGACCCTCGACAACGTCATGCTGAAGAATGATTTCTGGCAGACGCATGCTGCAAGCGACCTTAATCCGCGACAAGCGAAGGTCCTCAACCGGCTTCTAGAGGGAAATTTCCAAGGCAAGCTTACATCTACAAAGTGGGCAAAATTGACGAACGCATCCCAGGACACTGCATCTCGCGACATTGCAGACCTGATGGCGAAAGGCGTACTGCAAAAAGGCGAAGCTGGCGGACGCAGCACGGCCTACGAGTTGGTTTTAAACTTTTCTGCGAGCACCCCTCCTCGATCCGGATAACATCCAGCCGTCGGAGATGGTCGCAAGACCATATCTTCCGGGTAACCCGCTCCGCGGTCTTATCAGGAGGACTGTGGCCCTTGAATGGGGCAGATTGCCAGCCTATGGTCAACCGCTCTTGAAGAGAAACGAACTGTCGACCCCGTCTTTGAGGCCGCGATTTCGAGAGCGGAATCAGCGCCATAAGCGCCACGGGCTATAAATGATCGGGACCAACTGCGCCGGAAGGCTACGGACCGGTTGCGCTCTCGTATGTGTGACACGAGCGCCCGATGTAAAGCCGCCATGCTTGCCCGACCACGAGGTAGCAAGGGCGGCTGCGATCGCATGCGCGCGGCTGCGACGTCGGCCAGAAGATCAGCAAGGTCGCCCCAACGGCGGTAAATGGTTGACGGGATCACGCCGGCTTTTCGGCGATCATCGGCACTGTCAATTCGGCGCGATCCATCGCCGTTAGAAGTTCCTGCACGGCGCCGTGCACTGCTGTCTGGATCCGCGCACTACACCATCCTGCCTCTCTACATGGTCGGCGTGATCTTCATGCTCGGCGCCGAATTCAAAGCGGCGATCCTCAAATACAAGGCCTATTCGGTGGTCAAGCAGGTCGAGCGGCAGCGCACCTTCAAGAGCGCGCTCCCGACACCGTCGCGATAAAGGCGCGCAGGTCGGCCAGCATCAGTTCCGGCTCTTCCAGCGCGGCGAAATGACCGCCCCGCGGCATGTCGGTCCAATGCACGATGTTGTAGGTCTTCTCCGCCAATGAGCGCGGCGGCGGCAGGAACACCGGATCGGGGAAGGCCGCAAAGCCGGTCGGCACTTGGATGCGGGTGCCAGCCGGAAGCATCCGCGACTCCTCAAGCCGGCTGCCGTAGTAAATCCAGGTTGCAGTCACGAACGATGCCGGCGCGATGTAGAGCATGATGTTGGTGAGGAGCTCCTCCTCGGAAAACTTGCTCCAGATGTCCGGGTCGCCATCGGCGGTTGTCGGAAGATCGGCCCACTTGCCGAACTTTTCGAGTATCCAGCCCGCCGCTCCGACCGGGCTGTCGGCCATCGCGACGCCGAGCGTTTGCGGCCGGGTTGCCTGCTCGTGAAAGTAGGCGCCCTCCCGATCTGCAATCGCGGCCCGCTTGGTGGCGAAGGACTTCTCCTCGTCGGTCGTCGGAGTGGCATCCTCCGCACGCACGGTAATCATGTTGATGTGGATGCCGAGCAGAGCGTCCGGTCGATCATGCGCTGCCCAGACCGCGAGGGCGTGGCCCCAATCGCCCCCTTGAATGAAATACCGCGCGTCGCCGAACAGCTGGATCATCAGCCCATGTACGAGGGCAGCGGCTTGCCGCGGGCCGATCGGGCCCGTGATCGGGTTGGAGAACGCGAAGCCAGGAAGCGAGGGGACAACAACATCGTGCCCGTCCGCGGCGAGCGGCTCCAAGAGCCGCTCGAATTCGAGATACGAGCCCGGCCAGCCGTGGAGAAGCAGGATGGGAGGCTTGGAGCCGTCGCTCTTCACATGAACGAAGTGGAGGTGCTCGCCCTCCACGTCGGCCGTGAAGTTGGGGAGTGCGTTGAGGCGTCGTTCTACCGCACGCCAGTCGTAGCTGTCCCGCCAATAAGCGGTGAGCTGCTTGAGGTCATCAACTCCGACCCCCGCTGACCATCCCCCCGCATCCGGCAGCTGGCTCCAGTCATAAGCCTCGACCTTGGCTCTGATCGCAGCGAGCCGTGCGTCAGGGATGTTGATCGTGTAGGGTGAAATCATGATGTTCTCCGCCCAGACTGAGAGGAAACCGCTCTCTTGCGGCGAATTCCTAGAAACACCGCGTCATTTCTATTGATATCTGTGTTACGGGAGCCGCAGACCTGCCCCGGCGATCGTCGGGAAGACAGGTACGGCTCCCTTAGTCACCAAAACACCTTGCCTTCGATCGCGGCATGCCGGCGAGAACAACGCCGCCGCAGCTCCAAGGCGGCGGGTTTGCGATCTGGCTATTTCTTGAGAAGTGAGACCTGCCTCTCGAAGTCGGCCAGATCGAAATAGTCGCGCCAGACAGTGATTTCCCCGTTTTCCACGGTGACCGTACCCATAACCGGCAATGTGATCGTCGCGCCACTTTCATGGGTGAACACATCGATCCGCTCGTTGAGAACGAGATTCCCCGATGCCGCCATGTTGGTCACAGCCCAGTCCACACTGAATGCCGTTCCAATCCCGAAGTCCTCATGGAATTCGCGAACGTTGTCCCTCCCTATGATGTTGGGCAGCGGCACGTTGTCATAGAGGACGTCATCCGACAGCATCGCAAGGGCGTCCTTAATGCGATTTGCAGTCCAGTGGCCGAAGAAAGTGGTGGCGATATCGATAGGGTTGGTGGACATGGTTGCTCTCCAGAGAAGTTTAGGGAAACTTGACGAAATTGTCTGCCTGTGATGGGCGGCCAGGAAGCTGCGTGAGCCGGCCACCCATTGTAATGGGTTCAATATTCCACGCCGAAAACACAGAGCGTCCTAGAGGCAGGGCAGCTCAGGCTGAGTTGCGCAGTTGGCTGGCGTCACGTGCCGGTGGACGCCCAAAGATGCGCACGTAGTCGCGACTGAATTGCGATGGGCTGCCATAACAGGCTTGGTAGCCCGTACTAGCCGCGTCCATCTTGTCGCTGACCTCAGGCTCTGTGCCTCCTGCGTTCCCCTCGAACCGCAGTTCACAAGTGCGCGTCTCCCACACAGATCCATGACTTTTCCTTTTATGCAGTGATCGATGCACAAATAGGTAGCGGCATTGCAAACTACCGTCAACTGATTTATACAGCGATCGATGCAGAATAATGTTTCGATACCTCAAGCGAACTCACCGTCAACGCGTCCTCCACGCGGGCGACCGCGAGAGTTTGATCGCCAGGCTGCGCTTGCCGCGGCGACACGGCTCTTCTGGGTGAGGGGATACGAGGCGACCTCGATCGCCGACCTGACGGAGGCAATGGGGATCGGAACCAAAAGTCTTTATGCGGCCTTCGGTTCAAAGGATGCGCTCTATACCGAGGCCCTCCGATACTATTATACGACCTACGAGGGGTTGGTTTGGACCCGCTTCAGGGCTGCTTTAACAGGGAGGCAGGCCGCGCTGTTCTTTCTCCAGGACGAGGCGATCGCCATGACCGGTGGGGATCTCGATCTACCCCATGGGTGCATGTCAACGCTCGCGACCGTGGGCAGCGAAGGGCACTCCGAATTGGGCGAACTCATGCGAGCGACTCGTGCAGGCGGTTTCGATCTGCTCAAAGCGCGCTTCGATCAAGCGAAAAACGATGGTGATCTTAAGGCTACGGCGGACACGACCAAACTGGCGAGGTTCGTGCAGACAGTCCAAAGTGGGATGGCGATCCGTGCCCGGGATGGAGCGGACCGGGCCGAGCTGCACGATGTGGCGGAAATTGCGCTTTCCTGCTGGGACAATATCACCAACAACTGATTGTACCTTCGTGGCGAGGTCGACTGGTGCCTAAGTTCGCAGGCTTCCATATCTACCATTCAAGCCGGCGACGCCCCCCCCAGCATTGCGAGCCCTTGTAGCTGCGCTTAGAATCTAATGTGTTCTAACGCCTTAAACCGATACGAACCACTGCCCCGCCGTTCGCTGGCTAATTTTTGCAATGTTATCCCAAATCGACCAAACGTTTGCTCCTCATGCTGGAACTATCGTCGGGTTGGAAGGTGATCTATCTCGTAGTGCCAAGAGCAGGCAAGAGATATACACGCGGTCAAGCTCTTGAAAGGGATCGCACTCACGGCCGGTTTCACCGATCGAGAAAGGGTTGTAGACTTTTCAGCGGGATAGCTTTTGACTGAGGCCGCAAGTGCCGACGACACCTGCGGCCCAAGATTTCCCGATCCTGCTTGGTCGGATGGACAACGATGTCGTTGACAGTGATCTCGGGGGCTTGGTTCAGGGCGTAACGATACGCGTAGTCGAGGCGTTCTTAAGTCGCCTATCCCTCGGGGATCGCGCCGCTGACAGGGGCAAAGGTCCTAATACGACGGACAGTTCCGAAAACTGAATCAAAGATTCAATGCTTTTGGCAGGACTCGCCGATCAATCTCGGCCATGGTTCTTAAGCTTGGGTGTGTAGCGCAAGCATCCTCTTCAAACCGGAAATCGCAATTGCCTACATCGCGTTCTTCCCAACGGCCACCGGCTTGGCCCCAAATCCCGAATGAAGCGGATAACGAATGACCGAGATGCTCCAACTACCTTACAGCACGACAATAGATGGCAACGCCGTGAAATGGGGAAGAATTGGCAGCGGTCCGGCCTTGGTCGCCATTCATGGAACGCCATTTTCTTCGCAAGTCTGGCGCAAGATCATTCCTCACGTAGCTGATCGGCGGACCGTCTTTTATTTCGATCTCGTCGGCTATGGACACTCGGAAATGCGGGAAGGTCAGGACGTGTCTCTTGCGGTGCAAAACAAGGTCCTATGTGCTTTGTTCAAGGAATGGGGATTGGAAAGACCTGATATCCTGGCACACGACTTCGGCGGCGCCACGGCCCTCAGGGCCTATTTCCTTGATGGACTGCGGTACTCATCCCTGACAATCTTCGATGCGGTCGCCCTTGCTCCATGGGGATCGCCTTTCGTTCAGCATGTAAAGCTTCATCAGGCTGCGTTTGCAGGTATGCCTGACTACATGCACCGCGCGTTGTTGAAGGCTTATCTTCAGACATCCGCGCATCATCCGCTCTCGGAAGAAGCCTTGCTTGTCTACTCGAAACCATGGATCGGCGTGGTTGGGCAGGCTGCTTTCTATCGGCAGATTGCACAAATGGATCAGCAGTATACGGACGAGATAGAACTGATGTACCGGAAAATGGACTGCCCCGTCAGTATACTCTGGGGTGAAGACGACCAATGGATCCCGAGCCAAAAAGGCGCTGACCTTGCCGACTTGATTTCTGATGGCTTGATCGAGATGCTAGCTGCCTGCGGTCACCTCGTTCAGGAAGATCGACCAGAAGCCATAGTTGCGGCTCTTTTAAAACAGCTTAACTAAACAGCCGCCAGGCGATCCGTTACGACTAAGGTCTTGATGGGATGCAAACCTATCCTGCTACTTTACTATCATTCTTTTTCAGGCAGGCCGTCAGGTTAGCGAAGGGACGAGATGATGCCGGTGAGAACCGCGATGGCCATCATGCGTGCGGCATAGGTTGTCGACTTCGCTTCATCTCGCGGCAGGAAATAATAACGGCCCTCGCGGCAGGCGCGCAGGAACCGACAGTAGTCCGGCATCAGTGCCTCCATCCGCTTTTTCGCATCTCTCGCCGTCTCCTTGCGATCGTTGCGAAACGTATCGAAAATGACGTCGGCATCGAACTCGGGTAGTGCCTCCGGGCTGAACATGGCGCCGGAATTCTCAGCGATCGCCTCGGTCAGCTTCGGTGACGGAAAGCCTGCCTCTCGCAGCACCAGACCTATGCTGCCGAAACTTCGCTCGACGCTGATCTTTCGATCGGATGTCGCGGAAATCACAGAGACCACCGGCGGATTTTCGCCCGCCAGCATGCGCAACTGCTCGACCTGAGCCCGGTAGCGTCGGCGCAGGACGGCGAGCATCTCCTGGCGTCCCGTCAGCTCGGCCAGAAGATCGTAGACACCGTCCGGTCCACGCAGAATATCGTCGATGACGACAACTGGCGCGATCGCCTGCAGTTGCTCCGCCGGTGTCGGCCGTCCCTTCAACGTCACGATCAGATCAGGCTTGAGCACCGCGACGTTTTCCACGTCGATCGGCTGCAATCCGAGAAAGGCCATGCCGGTATTGTCGAAATCCAACCCGGTCAACGTCAGGCTGGATCGTAAGAAACGCTGACCGTCGCGCCCCAACCGGCCGGGACTGGCGACCGGAACCACGCCCAGTTCGAGCAGCGGCACGGTCAGGTCGGCGTCGTCCAGCGAAATGATCCGCAGCGGCCTGTCCGGAACCTCGACGGTTCGTCCCTCGTCATCAGTCATCACTCGGCCGAGCGCGGGCGCTACCGGCAGGATCAGGCCGAAGGAAAGCAGAAGGGCGCAAGCGGCGGCGCGATACCTTGTCGAATTCATAACGTATCCCTTCTTTGCCACATGAGCCCCAGAAAAAACGGCAGGCCGAGCACGGCCATCAGGATGCCTGCCGGGATCTGGACGGGCGCGAACGCCGTCCGGCCGACCGTATCGGCGGCAAGTACCAGAAGGCTTCCGATCACGGCGCTTCCGAGCAGAAGCGGCATCTGCGACGAGCCGAAGCACAGCCGTGCCAGATGCGGCGCGATGAGCCCGACAAAGCCCAGTCCGCCAACGACCGAAGCGCAGGCGGATGTCAGCAGGACTGAGGCCGAAAGCCGCGCCGCATTCAGGTGTCGCGTGCGAATGCCGAGGCCGACGGATGCCATGTCGCCCAGCATCGCGGCATCGGCGGATCGGGTCGTGGCGAGCAGAATTGCAAATCCCGCGATTACCCAAGGCAGCGCCAGCCGGAGGTCGAGCCACGACGCGGCGTGCAAACTGCCCCCAAGCCAGATCATCGCCGTCTGCACCTCGTTGATGGCCGCCATCGTCATGAACAGGGCGATGGCCGATGACAGCAGCCAGGAGACGCCGATGCCGATCAGCACGAAACGCAGGCCTGAGAGCGAACGGGCAATGCCGATAACGACGATCGCGGCGGCAGCCCCTCCGGCAAGGCCCAGAAATGGGCGCCAGAAGGCCTGTATCTGCGGGAAGAACAGCAGCATCGCAACGACGGTGATGACGGTGCCTTCCTTGACGCCTATCAAGCCGGGATCGGCCAAGCCGTTGCGTGTCGTCGATTGCATCGCAGCGCCCGCCATACCGAGTGCTGCGCCGCAAAGCAAAGCGAGGAGGATGCGCGGCAGGCGCAACTGGCCGATGACGACGGAGAGCAGCTCATCCTGCCCCGAACCGACGAGCCAGGTCAGCACGGACTGCACCGATGTCGGCGCACTGCCGATCACCGTGGCAGCAATCGCGCCGGCAACCAGATGTGCGGCAAGGCCCAGCAGTGCCACCAGCACCATGGGCCGGTAAATGAGGAAGGACTTGTCCCCACCGGTTTTTCGATATCCAGAGGCAAGGCGAGATCTGCTCATCGGACATGCCGCGCGACGAGGATAATGAAGAACAACGCCCCGACGGCGCCGGTGACGACGCCCGTGGCGATCTCCGCCGGCGCGATCAGTCGACGCGCCAGCATGTCGGCCACCAACAGCAGCAACGGCCCGCCGAACAGGCAGGCCAGGAACTGGAGCCGGATATTCTCTCCCATGACGCGGCGCACCAGATGCGGCACGATCAGGCCAATGAAGCCGATCGGGCCGGCCAGCGTCACCGCGGTGCCGCTCAGGACGGCCGCCACTAGAAGCGCTGAAATACGCGTCGTCTTGACATTGATGCCCAGACCCCGCGCCACCTCGTCACCCAGCGCCAGCGCCGCAAGCCTTGGCGCGAGCAGAAAGGCGGTCAGCACCCCGGCTGCGATCACCGGGACGGCGATGGCGATATTGTCCGACGACTGCACGGCGAGATCACCGGCCAGCCACAGCCTCAGATCCTGCAACGCCTGATCATCCACGAGCAGAAGCGCCGACGTGACCGACGATGCGAAGGCGGATACGATAACGCCGCTCAGCGTCACCTTGAGGGGTGTCGCACCGGTGCGGCCGATGCCTGAAAGCGCCAGCACGACCGCAAAGGCTGTAAAGGCACCGGCGGCGGCAATCGCCGGGCGGATCAGGCCGGCCGCATCGAGACCGGCTACCGATGTCGCGACCACCGCCAACGCCGCGCCGGAATTGAGGCCGAGCAGCTGCGGCTCCGCCAGCGGGTTGCGGATCACCGCCTGCATCAGTGCGCCGGTCAGCGCCAGCGCGCCCCCTACGAGGATGGCTGCAACCAGCCTCGGCATGCGAAACAGGAACAGCGCCTGATGATCGAAATTCGAGGCATCGTAGGCGGTCAGCGCCGACAGGATCGTCTCGGTGGCCATCGGCCGCGCACCGATGGCGATCGAAAAGAGGGCGGCACAGGCGACAGCGCATGGAAGGCTGGCCAGCACAAGAAGCCTGCCGGTCGGAAACCTCCCTTGATTGATCCCCGCAACCGCACCCTCAGTCATCCCGGCCTCCCTCTGCCGCAACCGGCAGTCTCGGCACGAAAACTGGCCTTGCCGTTCTCGGATCGACCAGCACATCGACGGCCACGTCGAAGACTGCTTCTATCGCCGTGGCCGTACACACGTCAGCGGTTGCACCCGCTCCATGCACGACACCTTGCCTGAAGAAAACCATTTGGTCGGCATGGGCAGCGGCGAGATTGAGGTCGTGCATGGCGATCACGATTGTCCGGCCATGGCAGCAGCTGAGGTTTTGCAGAAGCGCCAGGATTTCGAGTTGGTAACGCAGGTCAAGCGCCGACGTCGGCTCGTCGAGCAACAAGATGGGTGTTTCCTGTGCCAGCGCCATGGCAATCCAGCAGCGCTGCCGCTGGCCACCCGACAGTCCGCTGACCGGACGATCCGCGAAACCGCCAACGCCTGTCATGCCCATGGCGTCATCGATTGCCGCAAGATCGGCTGCACTCCACAAGCCAAGGAGGCCGCTATGCGGGTAGCGGCCGCGCGATACCAGTTCGAAGACGGTGATCCCTTCCGGCATGGGAGGAGATTGCGGCAGGATTGCCAGCCGGCGGGCAACGGCCTTGGTCGGCTGGCTCAGGATTGGCCGGCCATCCAGCTCGACCGTGCCGGATGACGGAGTGAGAAACCGCGCAAGTGCTCCCAGAAGCGTCGACTTGCCCGATCCATTCGGCCCGACAAGCGCCGTCAAACGACCCGGGACGATGGCGGCACTGACCCGCTTGAGGATTTCGGTCTTCCCATAGGAAAACGTCACGTCTCGGGCGGTCAGTGTCGCGGTTCCGGTCGGCTCCTGCGGGTGAGGCGTCACGTTCCGCAGTCTCAGAAGGTCGAGGAAAGCTTGAACGTCACCGCACGTGGCTCCCCGTAATAATTCTGGCGCTCGCCGTATCCGACCGACTGGTAATAGGTCTTGTCGAAGACATTGGTGACGGTCAGGCTGCCCTTCAGGTCCTCGTTAAACCTGTAGCCCAGTTGGAGGTCGACGACCGCGTATCCCGGCTGGCTGAAACGCGCACCCTCGTCGATGCGGTAGACATCGGTGAAGGCCCGGATGCCGCCGCCGATGCTGAGCCCTTCAAGCCGGCCTGTCGGCACGGTGTATTTGTTCCACAGGCGGAAGGAATGCCTCGGCGCCCGCGGTTCGAAGACGCCGCCGGAATTTTCGGGATCCTCCAGAAACTTGCTCGTCAGGTAGGTGTAACCGGCCGTCACGTCCCATGACGGCAGCAGCTCACCGCTGACATCCACCTCGAAGCCGCGGCTGCGCGCCTTGCCCGAGGGAAGTGAGTAGTCTTCGTCGGCGGGGTCGGTAACGGCGCGATTGCGATCCTCGATCTGGAACAGCGCAAAGCTGGCATACGCCGCGCCATCGAAGAGTTCGGTCTTGACCCCGACCTCGTATTGCTTGCCCTCACGCGGATCGATGACCTGATTGTCCCTGGTCACCGCATCCTGCGGCACGAAGATCGAGGCATAGGACGCGTAAATCGACGTCGTGTCGGTAATGTCGATTATGCCCGCGATATAGGGTGTGAACTCGGCATCGACCGAGGCTCGCGACGTCTCCTCGCCGGTCTGCCGGTCCGACGACTGCGTACTCCACCAACTAACGCGGCCGCCGGCGATGATCGTACCCCATTCCACCGGCTTGATCTGGGCCTGCCCATACATGCCGTACTGCCGGCTCTTGACCTGCTCGAAGCGGTCGAATTCGAAATCCGGCTCGGGGGTCGCGTAATCCCGGTCAAAGATATCGAACGGAACCTCGTCGCCGCGGGCGCGGTCCATCTGTTCGGTTGCCTTGTGGTAATCGGCGCCGAGCAGGACTTTCTGCTCCAGCCCGCCGACGTCGAAAGGAATGCTGACCGACGTATCTAGATTGAGGTTGTCTTCCCGGTCGATCCGGTGCTCCGGCAGAAGCTCGCTCATGCCCGTTACCGGGTCGACCGCCGCATTGGCAAAGGCGACCTTCCCATCGCGCTTCCGATCAAGATAGTTGGCGCTGAAATCCCAGATCGCGCCAGCATCGAACTCGTGCTCCACCTTGGCGAAGACATCCGTCGATCTGGTGCGGCTTCTATCCCAGTCGGCGCCTGCATAGGTGGACCGGGGGACATCGAGCAGGATACCGTCGGCATAGGCTGGCAAACCACGGGAGTTGCGTCCGTCGCCTTCCTGCCATGTCCCGCCGAGCGTCAGCGTGGTCCGGTCGGTAATGTCGAAATCGAGTGCTCCGTAGAGCAGCCTGCGATCGTAGTTGACCAGATCAATGAAGGAATCGCCCTTGTCCCAGGCGCCCACGATGCGACCGCGAATGGCTCCGTCATCGGTCAGCGGGCCACTGATATCCGCATCCACCCGGCGCTGGTTCCACGAGCCGACTTCGCCATCAATCTTGATCTGGCGCTCGTCGGTCGGCTTCTTGCGCACGAGATTGATGGTGCCGCCCGGCTCGCGCGCGCCCTGCAAGATGCCCGCCGGTCCTTTAAGGACTTCGACGCGGTCATAGATCGCCGTATCGAATGTGGTCACATCGTTATTGGCCGACATCGAGCTTCCGTCGACCTGCAGGCTGCTGGCGACGAACCCGCGGAACTGCAGTTCAGTGCGCTCGTTCACGTCGTCATTCTTGATCAGCGTCGCGCCATTGGTGGCACCGACGACATCCTGGACGCTGTTGAGATCCTGATCATCGATCTGCTGGCGCGTCACGACGATGACCGAGTTCGGGATCTCGCGCAGGCTCCGCGCCATCTTGCCGATCGTTACCGTCTCGGCCCGGTAAGAACCGGTTCCCTCCGTCGTCGCAGTAGCCGCCTGAACCACAATCGGCTCGAGCGTGGAGGCATCGGCTGCCGCATTTCCGCTGTCGGGGGCAGCTGCCGGATCGTAGATCTGGATCGTCCGGTCGTTGCTGAAACGGTAAGACAGCCCCGTGCCATCGAGAAGCGTGGACAGCGCCTGCTCGGCCGTCATGGAACCCCGTACGGGGTTCGCCGAGACCGCCATGTTCCGGTTTTCCCGGAAAACCACCGCAAGACCGGTCACGCGGCCGATATCGTTGACGGCCTGCGGGACCGACTTCGCCGGAATGTCGAAGCTGAACTGGCGTGCCGCTGCTTGTTGTGCCTGCACCAGCGAAACACCGCTGACCGTCGTCCACAAAACCGCGGTCAGAACCAGCCGCACCCCACGCATTCCATATCCCGACATGCCCACTATCCCCTACGCATTTGTCCCCGAAAGCGCGGGCGGCGTTCATGCCGCTGTCCTTGCTCTCCTGATACATTCACGTACGAGGCGGCCGATCACTGAACCCGGCATGGTGTATATTTTACGAGAATGTGATAAATAACTGCTATTAATCAGGAAAAATCAGGGAGCGACTACGGTGAAGCGGCTGGTCAGATGATGCACGCCAAACCCGACGCTTGCCTGAAGCGAGGCCAGCGCCGCGTCCGTATCGTCGAGCGAAAAGCTTCCAGTCACCCGTTCGTCGGCAAGGGTGGATGTCGCGATCACGATACGTCCACGCCGATACCGCGCGATCTCCTGAATCACATCGGCCAGCCGCGCGCGATAAAAGGTGTATCGCCCTCCCCGCCATGCCAGCGCATCATCGAGTTCAACGAATTGTGCGGCGGCCACGCCCTGTGGTCCGAAATTCACCTGCTGGCCAGGTTCGAGCGTAGTCGCGTCCGCATGTGCATCGGTTCTGACGGAGACCCGCCCATGCGCAAGCGTCACCGATCCGCCATCCGCGACCAGCCGGACGTCGAAGCCCGTTCCCAGGACCTCCACACGGCCACCCGCCGCCTCAACGACGAAGGGGATCGTGGAAGGGACAACTTCGAAGAATGCGCCGCCGCGGAGCAGCCTGATCCGCCGTTCTCCGGCCGTGGAAACATCAACCAAGGCACTATCGGCATCGAGCAGAACCGAGGAGCCATCCGCGAGCGCGACGGTCCGTCTTTCACCGCGCGCCGTCACGTAGTCTGCTCGCAGGTCTTGAATAAGACCGGGACGTTCCAGCCATATGGCGCCTGCCACCAGGGCTGCGAGGACGATGCCCAGGGTTCCGAGCCGCCTGCCTGTCTTGCGATTACGCCTGGCCCGGTCCATGGCATCAAGATAGACCGACAATTCGTCCGCCTCCTTGTCGGCCAGCCGCTTGCCGGGATTTTCCATGGCGTACCAGGTAGCCTCGATCGCCTGATAGGCCTCCAGGTGAGCTGGATCGGCATTCACCCATTTCTCGAACTCGGCCCGACGTGCTGCTGTCGGATCGGCGAGCAGGGAGACGAACCATTGCCTGGCCGTCTCTCGCAGTTCGGTAAACTCGTGGGCCTCGGGCGATGTCATGGGGGTCCGGAAAACTTGGCGGTCGTCAGTGATCAGACGACCTTTTCGCATGCGGCGACCGCGCGCGCCATATGCTTTGCCACGGCCCGTTGCGAGATGCCGAAGACGCCGGCAATTTCGGAAAAGCTGCGACCATGAATCCGGTTGAGCAGAAAGATATGCCGCGTCTGCTTCGGCAGCGCGGACAGTGCATCATCGATACTGCCGAGCGATTGACGTGCCGACATCACGTCATGTGGGGATGCAGTTTCGCAGGCATATTGCCAAGCATACTGCTCCGGCAAAATCCGCGCGAAATATTCACCGCGCCGTCGCTCGGAGCGGACATGGTCGATCGTTGCGTTGCGCGCGCATCTGGTCAGATAGGCGGCATCGCTGCCGCTCCGTTGCGTCGCCTTTTCCCACAGCCGAAGGAAGATGTCATGAACGAGATCCCCGGCGGTTGCCCTGCAGCCAATACGCCTGAAAATCTGGCGCTCAAGCCTGTCATGTTCGGCAGCATATAATTCGGCAATTTTTTCGGATGCTATAGTCATGTGAAAAGGCTGGCTCGCTTGCACAGGAGACCTCCTTGCTACGAAAGTCGTAGAAGCCTTTCAACCTCAATAGTTTAGATCAATTCTACGACGCCAATCGCAGAGCGCAAAAACCTTCATGCTACTGTCATGTTTTTGCAGCCGAATTTGTCCGGTTGCACGTTTTCCAATCGCTTTCACAGGCTCGTGGAAGATCATGCTTTTGCGTCACCGTTGCGAAGATGCGACACGTTTCAAAGCAGATGGCCAAAACCGAATACCAGAAGCCAGGCACCTGACACGAGCGTCACGGCATCCATCATTGTCCTGAACTGATGATCGCCAAGGCGCGCCACGACAGGGCGGATCACCAACGTCCCTGCCATCAGCGCACCGCCGATGACGACGCCCCGCAGCATGCTTGTCATTGTCATGGCGCCGAATTCCCGGAAGCTGACGATTTTGGCAGCCTGGACGAGAAGCGACGCGGCGGCTTCCGTTGCAATGAAAGCGCCGCGTACGAGGCCGAACGCCAGGAATGCCGGAACGCTCAGCGGACCGGTTGAAAGGAATATCCCGGTCAGGAAGCCAACCAGGGCGCCGGTCAGCACCAGATGGCCGATACCAGCCGTCGAAAGCCTGGCCGTTGCCATGCGGCGGATCGGCACCAGCGCCATGATGAACAGGCCGAGCATCGCTTCCGGCCATCCAGCCGGAAGGTGGATGAGCGTATAGGCACCGAGCGCTGCGGCCGGCATGCCGGGCAGCGCGTAGGCTGCCACCGCGTTCCAGGCGATCAACCGCCACCAGGCCAGTGCCCGCGACAGATTGGCAAGAAAGCCGGCCACCGCCATGATCGGGATCGCCTCAACCGCGCCGAACATCGGCACCAGGACCGGCAGGAGCAGAAGGCTGGCCCCGGTGCCGACCAGCCCGCTTAGCGCCCCGGCGGCCAGAGCGACGCTCAGAAGCACTAGCCATTGATCCAACAGGATTTCCTTTTCCGATCGCTTCAGCTGGGGAAGACGTCGTTTAGTTCGGTGATCGCCTCGCAGGTCAGCAGCGAGACGGGGCGATTGCCGACCAGGAAGAAGAGCTTTGCCGTTTCCTCCAGTTCCTCATAGGCGTGCACGGCGTCCTGCAGGGACTTTCCCGACACGATGGGACCGTGATTGGCAAGCAGCATCGCCTTGTGTTGACCCGCAAGGCCGCGCACCGCGTCCGCAAGCTTCCGGTCTCCGGGCCTGTAATAGGGGACGAGCGGCAGACGGCCGACCCGCATCACCTGATAGGCCGTCAGTGGCGGCAGGACATCGGCGCTGTCATCGTGGCAGAGACAGGATATAGCAACCGCATGGGTGGAATGCAGATGCACGATCGCCTTTGCGGCCGGCCTTTCGTCATAGACGGCAAGGTGGAAGAACGCCTCCTTGGACGGTGGATCGCCGGCGATATGGGTGCCGTCAGGCGACACCTTCGAGATCTGCTGCGGCGCGAGAAAACCGAGCGAGGAATTGGTCGGCGTGACAAGGATCGAGCCGTCTTGGAGTCGCGCCGACAGATTGCCGGCGCTGCCATGGGCAAGCCCGCGCATGTAGAGCAGGGATCCGAATTTCACGATTTCTGATCGAAGACTGTCTTCGTTCATAAGTGAATATCGCCTTTCAGAAACTTGAGCGCCTTTTCAAAAAAGTCCGGCGCACCGAAATTGCCGGATTTGAGCGCAAGAGCAATATCTCCATTCGGCCCAGCGAGGATAGGCACACCCGGATCGATTTCGGGGCCGATGTCTAGGGCTTTCAGGTCAAGTGCCTGAGCGACCGCTCCCGACGTCTCCCCACCGGCTACGACCAGCCTGCGGACCCCATTTCCGACCAGAGCCCGCGCCGTATCGGCAAACAGCTCGTCGAGCGTTCGGGCAAGCGTCTCACGGCCGTAATGGCTTTGTAGTTCCGCGACATCCGACGGATCGTCGGAGGAATAGACGAGCGGCGCCTGCCCGTGACGTGCAGTCACGAAGTCCAGGATCTCCGCGACGCCGAGCCGGCCGGCCATGATGGCGTCCACGTCGAGCGCCAGAACTGGATGGTTTTTCGCATGTGTCGCAATCTGCTCACGGGTAGCTGTTGAGCAGCTTCCAGCGAGTATCGCTTCCGGTCCGTCGACGCCGGCAAAATGCGATGCGCCGCCACTCGCCAGTCCGCTGCGGATGAAATTGGCCGGCAGGCCGATGGCGATGCCTGACCCGCCGGTCAGAAACGGCAGGCCGGCTGCAGCCGAGCCGAGCGTGACGAGATCCTCGTCGACCGCCGCGTCGCAGATCACCAGGGTCTGGCCGTCGCCGGCTGCGGCATCGAGCGCGTCGCGAACGGCAGCGCTGCCGGCCCTGACAGTCGCAACCGTGACGAGGCCGACGGGATCCTGCGTCTGGCGGGCAAGCCAGCGGCGAATATCCGGGTCAATCATCGGCGTCAGGGGATGGTGACGCATGCTGGATTCGCTCAGCAACCGGTCATGGACGAAGAGATGTCCCTGATGCACCGTGCGTCCGACCGTCGGAAATGCCGGGCAGGCAATCACGCCCCTGACGCCGAGCACGCCGGCGATTGCCTCGCCCACCGGGCCGATATTGCCGTCCGGCGTGGAATCGAATGTCGAGCAATATTTGAAGATGAACTGCACGCAGCCTTGCGCCTGCAGCCATTTAAGGGCTGCCAGCGATTGGTTGATGGCCTCGTCGACAGGTGACGACCGTGTCTTCAGCGAGATCACTCCGGCCTCGACACCGGGTGCGGCCGGAGTTGACGGGATGCCTAGGTATTGTGTCACAGCCAGCCCGCCCTGGCCGGGCACCCCCTTCGCCAGCGTATTTGCAATGTCGCCGGCACCTGTAAAATCGTCTGCGATCACGCCCAGTAGCATCGGTTCATGTCTCCATGGCTTCGACGAGCTGTTTCAGTCTCACTACGGCGCTTTCCGGCGCGGTCAGCACACTCGTTTTAACTGCAGCGCGAACCGCTTCTGCAGCCCGCGACGTCGAAAAATGCGCAAGCATGATTGCGTCGCAGTGGACGAGGCTTTTGGCCGCCTCGACAACGCGGCGGTTGTGATCGGCGACATCACCACGGCGCAGGCATTCGATTGCGCCCTGTGCAAGGATGGTCGTCAGCCGCGCCCTGCTGCCGGCCTGGGCCGCGAAGTCGCGGAATTCCTGCTCCATTGTCGCAATCGCTGGTTCGAAGGTCGCAACCATCCCGATGTCACGGCCCGCGGCGATGGCGGCGAGAAACATCGCCTCGTTTGGCATCAGCACCGGGACAGCAACCTCGGCTGACAGACGTTCGACCGCCGGGCCGAATGCGGAACAGGTGATCAGGATACCGTCGGCGGCCCCTTCGATTGCCTGATGCCCGAGGGACATGAACCGCCGCGTCAAAGGTTCGGAAAGCTCGGCGCCCTCCCGCGCCCGGTCGAACGACAAGCTTTCGTCAAGGATGTTGATGGCCTCCGCTTGCTGCCAAAGGCTTTTCATCGCGATGCAGACCGGTTCCATCGCAACCGGCGTGGCGTGGAACAGGAATATGCGGGGAGCATCGGTCATGGGTCAGTCCTGCCTGCGGTCAGAGAAACGTCCGGTCCTGAAGACGCCGCATCGCCCACAGCGCCGATCCCTGCGGTTCCTCCACCATGTCGTAGGTGAGCAGCGTTCCGGCCGGAATATCCACCGCCGCCGGGTTTCCGGTCAGCAAGTGGGCGCAGGCGGGATTGCCGGCCATGACGGGCACTGCTGGAATGATGCGGGCGGTGAGCATCGGGCTATGGTCGTTGCCGAAGATCTCGCCCGCCTTGATGTCGCGTGCCGCAACCTTCACGAGGTCGTAACGCGGCCGGTAATCGTCCGAACCGGTATCGATCCCCAGCAGTCCCGCCATCAGCAGCGAGGTCGATGTCTCGACGCCGCACAGATGATAGGGCCGATAGATGACGGCGGCCGTCTCGTCGTAATTCGGGATCTGGCCCTTGGTGACCAGGACATGGTTCGAATAGGCGTTGTCGCAGCGGACGACCAGGAACACACCGCCACCGAGCCCGGATTCATCCGGCCGCCTGAGGCAGGTGGCAAGATCGATCGTGTCGCCGCGCTCGAACAGGCCGCCATTTTCGATTTCCGCATAAGCAACCGGGATTTCGGTGATGCGCAACGCCGCGTGTATGAGCGTATCGACGGCCGGCGCCATGCCCGTGTAGTTTGCCGCAACAGTGATCTCGCAGAGGTCGTAGGCGCCCGGCTGCGGCAGGCGGGAAAGGATTTGCTTGCGGCGGGCGACGAACTCTGCTGCCTGGCCCTCCGGGATCATTGCCAGCCATTTGCGGTCTTCCTCAGCGACCGTGATCGTCTCGACGTAAGGATCGTGGATCTTCTTGTCGGTCTTGATCGTCACCGTGCCGGCCGCCTCGTCATAGACGAATTCGCCGTCCGTCGCCTTGCCGCCGGACAGCACTGTCAGGCCCACCGACTTCGCCCATTCGTAGAACTGTATCAAAAGCCCGTGCTGATCGCCGTCGACGGGCGTGTAGATGACGCCGGCATCCTTGGCGAGCCGCTTCAGCATTGGGCCGACCGCGACGTCGCAATCCTTGGTGACCATGGCGACATGCTTGCCGGCATCGATGGCCTGGCTGGCATAACGAACGCTTGCCTCGGGAACGCCACTGCTTTCGCAGACAATGTCGACGGCAGGGATTGCCCCGATGATGTCCGGCCTGTCGGTATAGACCGACTTGCCTTCGGCAATCCGAGCTTCTGCCTCTTCCGCCGTCTCCACCTGGACGACAAGCGCCATGTCGTAGCCGCCCTTTTCATAGGCGCCGCGAGCAGACGCAAGCGAGATGTCGGCAACCGCCACGACATTGAGGCGCGGTGTATAGGGAGCCTGGGTCACGATGGCCGTGCCGTAGTTACCAGCGCCGATAATGCCGACTTTCACCTCGTCCGCCTTTGCGAACCGTGCATAGAGATGATGATAAACCATTGTATCCTAATTCCTTTTCGTCAGCGCTCGAAGGCGCTTCTTTCTATGTGCAGGGCCTGAACGAGGCCGAGTTTCCGATCGAACGCGCAAGGTTTCGGCCTTGCGCGCCGGGTATTTGGCGAGATCGCCGTGCGCTTTCGTCTTCAGTGGACCTTGCTAGCGTCCGGTTCGATCGTCGCCTCCGGCTTGGGCGGTGATTTCTGAAAGAACCAGGGAGCCACGAGCAGGACGACGGTGATGAGCAGGATGACGAGCGCGATCGGGCTCTTGAAGAAGACCGACAAATCGCCATCAGATGCGACCAGCGTGCGGCGGATGCCGCGTTCCAGGATCGGGCCCAGGATCATGCCCAGCACCAGCGGCACGGGCGGGTAGTCCAGCTTCATCATCAGGTAGCCGAGAATGCCGAAGCCGATCACCAGAAGCACTTCGAACATCGAGTTGTTGATGCCGAATATGCCGAAAGCGATGATCGCAATGACCGCCGGAAACAGATAGCTGGGTCGGACGAAGGCGCAGGTGGCCAGCACCGGCGTCAGCGCGATGGTGATTGCCACCAGCGCCAAGTTGCCGATGTAGAAGCTGCCGAAGATCGTCCAAACGAAGGCGGACTGGGTCTGGAACAGCATCGGGCCCGGCTGCAGCCCGATCATCAGAAGACCGCCCATCAGGACCGCCGTCGTGCCGGATCCGGGTATGCCGAGCGCGAACATCGGGATCATGTTTCCATATGCGGCGCTGTTGTTGGCGGCCTCCGGCGCGGCGACGCCTTCCATCGCGCCATTGCCGAAACGCTCCGGATGTTTGGAGGTGCGCTTGGCGAAGGCATAGGCGATCATCGTTGCAGCGGTGGCGCCTGCGCCCGGAAGGATGCCGATGAAAAAGCCGATCAGCGAGCCGGAACCCAGTTCCCGCCAGCAGCGCAGCGTTCCGCGAACGTCCGGCAGCAGTTCACGGAAGCGGAAGCGGTTGTTTTCCTCCGGCTTTCCGATCGAAGGGGGCGTCCCATACATTTCCGCCAGGCCAAACAGGCCGACCGCGATGATCGAGAATTCGATGCCGTCAAACAGCCGCACTTCGCCGAAATCAAACCGCGGCAGCCCCACCATCGGGTCGAGACCGATCGTGCCTATGAAAAGCCCAACGAACAGCGACATCATCGCCTTGTTGAGATCCTTCCCACCGAGCACACTGACCAGCGACAGCGAGAAGATCATTAGCGCGGTCATCTCGATCGGCCCGAAGGCGATGGCGGCCTGGGCGATCGTCGTCGCAAAGGCGGTCAGAAGAATGAGGCCGATCAGGCCGCCGATAAAGGAGGCCGCGATGCTGAGGCCAAGGGCTGCCCCGGCCTTGCCGCTGCGGGCAAGCTTGTGGCCGTCGATGACGGTCATCGTCGCGGAGGCGTCGCCGGGAATCCCGAGCAGGATCGCGGTCACCGCGCCGCCATATTGCGCACCGTAATAGACGGCGCCGAGTGCCGCGATCGCGGCCGTCCCGTCGAAGCTGACCGCGACCGGGAGCAGGATCGCCACGCCGGCGGTCGGTCCCAGGCCGGGAAGCGCACCGATGAACAGGCCGATGACCGCACCGATCATGATCGCAATGAGGACGGAAGGCTGCGACGCAGCAATCAATCCCTCGGCAAGCAGGTTCCATGATTCAAACATGATGGCATCTCTTTTCGGGGATCAGAGCAGCGGAATGGTCAGGACCACGCCAAAGACGAGATAAAGAATGACGGCCATCCCGACCGAGATGGCGCTGATCGCAGCGAGCGACCGGCGATCGCGGGCGCCGAAGATGCACCCGACAGCGATCATCAGCGGCACTGAGGCAGTCAGCATGCCGATGGCGTCCGAGACGAGGACGAAGCCGACAAGTGCCAGGCTGACGAGCAGTACTCTGACCACTTCCATTCTATCGATGGTCCCGAGTAGGCCCGACTGCCGAAGCGCCTTGATGAGGTTGAGCGCCGAGAACAGCGTCAGGCCTGCCCCGATCCACACCGGGAAGAAGCCGGCGGCCGGCACGGCGCCGTCCTGGTAGCCGAACTTGGTTCCCTGCCAGGCGATATAGATGCCGAGCAGGGCGAGGACGGCCGAAAGGCCGAGATCGAATGAACGTAGAGGTATCATCTGCTGTTTCTCCTGAGCCTGAGGCCATGGAGCCTGTGTTTCGGTGCCTGTCTTTGAGCGTCGGCGCCCCGGAGCTGACCGGGGGCGACGAGTCTTACTTGATCAGGCCAAGTTCGCGCATCAGGGTCTCGTATCGCTGCGATGTCGCGACGATCTCCTCGCCAAATTGCTTACTGTCGAGGAACAGCGGTATCTCGTTGAAACGATCGACGTACTGGCTGCGCCATTCGGGGCTGTCGGCGACCGTCTTCATCACGCCTTCCCAATAGGCAACGGCGTCGGCCGGCACGTCCTTGGGCATGATGATGCCGCGTAGCTGGGTATGGACTATATCGTGTCCCAGTTCCTTGAAGCTCGGCACGTCGGGAAGCGATGCCATCCGCTCTGCCGAAGTGACGGCCAGCGCCCGCATCTTGCCGGCATTCACCTGCTCGAGGATTTCGTTCGGGTTGCCGAACAGAAGGTTGAGGTGCTTGCCCAGAACCGCAGCCATGACCTCGCCTTCGCCGTCATAGGGCACGACCTTGATCGTGGCGCCGAGCTGCTTGTTGAGGAGATGGGACAGGAGCGCCGGGTCGGAGACCGCGCCGGCGGAGCCGATTGTCAGCCCCTTAGCGGTCTTGATGTCGTCAATCGTCTTGATATCGGAATCGGCCAGCACAGCGAGGATGTAGGGCGAGCGGGCAATCGCTGCGAGCGGCGTGAAATCCTTGTAGCTCAAGGGCATCTTGCCGAGCAGCGGGGTGGTGAAGAAGCTGACGCCGACGCCGCCCAGATAATAGGGATTGCCCTTGCGGGAGCTGATATAGGAATAACCGACCGCACCGGAACCGCCCGGCCGGTTTTCGACCAGCATCTTCACCGGAATGAGGTTCTTCTCGTTGATCACCTTGGCCATGGTGCGGGCAACGATGTCGCTGCCGCCGCCGACGCCGAAAGCGACGATGTAGTTGATGGTCTCGCTCGGATAGGCGTTAGCTCTGGCCGAAGTAAGCGTGAGCGACGATGCAGCGACGAAGGCTGCTCCGCATCCGAGAAGTGTACGCCGTTTCATGCCCTGGTGGGCTTCGTAAGTGTCCAAGGTATTTCCTCCCGATTTGAAATTCGGCCCTCCAGCCGATACCGACAATCCCTTCCCGATTGCGGTTTGATAACTAGACCTCGGCGACAGTGGCGAAGCAAGTATAATAATGATACCGATTGGTTCCCTTTGCAGACCAATTGGAGCCCCATTGGAAACGATCAACGACATCAATCTGCGACTGTTTCAAACCTTTCTCGTCGTCGCCAGCGAAGGAAGCTTCCGTCTAGCCGGCGAGAAGCTGAAGCGTGCCCATTCAGCCGTCAGCGTTCAGATCCGCCAACTCGAGGAACAGCTTCAAGTGAAGCTTTTCGAGCGAACCACACGTAGCGTCAAATTGACTGAAGAAGGCGCCAGGCTGCAGGAAAGCTTGCGGAAGGCACATTTCGAGATCCTTCATGGCCTACGTGATATTCGCGAAGCCGCGGATCTCAAACGCGGACAATTGTCGCTAGCCAGCTCATCCCACTTGGCCTCGGTCCACCTCCCCCCAATTCTCACGGAATTTGTCAGCCAGTTTCCGGACGTGGCAGTCACGATCCGGGAGCTGACGTCGACGGATCTATATGCGGCATTGCGCCAGCAGGAAGTTGATTTCGCCATCGGTCCACATGGTACGGACCCCGCTTTCGAATTCAGCCCCATTCTGGTCGAGCCACTTCATGCAGTCGTCCATCCGCGCTTCGTCGATCCATCGAGAGACAGCATAACTTGGCAGGAGATCGCTCAGTTTCCAATGCTTCTGCCCGCCCCCCAGACCGCGATGCGCAGGATCGTCGACGAGGTGTTGCGAAGCAATGGACTGGAGGGGCCAAGCCGCTACCAGTTCATCCAGGCCGAAACGATCATTGCGATGGCAGAGGCGGGGCTGGGAATCGCAGTTCAGCCGAGCACGAGGCTGGAGAAACACCCACCAGTCAACGCTCGCGTCATGACGCTTACAGAGCCACACATAAGGCGCGCTATGTCGCTGATCCGACTGAGGGATCGTGCCCTTTCCCCGGCAGCGCGGCACCTTGCGGAGAAGATCATTGCCGAGGTCCGCACCGTGACGGGTTACCAGCAGGGCGAGAGCTTCTCGGTCTATTGAAGTGTGCCGGGGGTTGAGACATCGCAGTGGCAGGCAGCAGGGCACACGACGCAGTGATGTCGATGAAGCAGCGCAGGCTCAGATATGCTCACCGACCATCGGAGTGCGAATTGCATCGACATAATCAATCATATGGGCAAGCAGCGCCTGACCGTCTCAAGGCAGCTGCTCGCGCCTTTTGACGCAAAGGTGAAGCTCCCTTTCTGCCCATGTATCCGCAATCGGCAGCACGCGGAAGTTCATCATACAGCAATAACGCAGTGCAGCGGTTTCCGGAACAATACCGATTCCCACACCGCTCTCGACAACGCGGCACATTGCCTCGGAATTTTCGACGCGCATCCGAATTACTGCGCGCCGACCGAGTTTGGTCGCAAGCCGCCGCAGGAATTGCGACAAGGTCACACTTTCGTTGAGCGCGACGATCGGACAGTCAAGACTGCTCGTATGGGCAAGCGGCGATTCCAGTTGTGAACCCTCGGGAGCGATAACGGCTAGCCGATCCTGCAGAATCCCGCGGCAAGGTCCATCTCGTCTGGAAGGATCCTTCCGCGTCTCGACCGACGTTGGCATCCCTGTGGCCGCCACGACGACGTTGATGCATTGCCTGCGCGAGGCGATGCCTTCTTCATTCCGGTCAGGCTTGTCAGCTCGACCGAGCTTATGGAAGATCAGGAGACGCTTCATTTCGTTCGCGAGATTGCCTGCAGCGCCCGTTTCGTGACAGCTGTTTGCAATGGTTCGCTTGTGCTCGGTGCTGCGGCTGTTGCCATTCACCGCCGCAGCTCGCGCTGACTACGCAGCGACTCGCTCACCGACCACATTCCAGTTGATCAGCTTGTCGAGGACTGCACGGATGTGCTCAGCTTTCCGGTTTTCGTAATCCATATAGTAGGCGTGTTCCCACACGTCGATACCAAGATATGCCGGACGGCCGAGCGCCGCAGGATTGTTGCCGTCCTCATAACCGACCAACACCAATCCGTTCTGATCGTCTCGTGTCAGCCATACCCACCCAGTTCCGAAGACCTGGTCGGACGCGTCGACAGCTTTTTTCACGAAGCCTGCGTAGCCTCCAAATGTATCGCTAATCTGGGTGGCCAGCTCTCCTTCCGGCCGGTTGGCGCCACCCGGCTTGAACTGCTCCCAATAGATCACGTGGTTCCACGCCTGAGCTGCGTTATTGAATATTGGCGTATCGGAGTCGCTTTTGGCCGCCTCGACCATGATCGCCTGCAATTCCATCTCCGCGTAGCTGGTGCCCGTGACCAAGGTGTTTAACTTGTCGAAATAGGCCTTGTGGTGCTTGCCGTAGTGTAGCGAAATGGTCTTTGCTGAAATCGCGGGGGCAAGTGCATCCTCACCGAACGGGAGCGCCGGCTGTTTCAGAGCCGATGCTGCTCGCGCCATGTGCGGCGCTCCCAGCACTGTCGCTCCGACCGTTGCAGCGCCTGCCACCATGACGGATCTACGAGTCAGGTTCATTTGTTCCTCCGTGAATCACCGAATGATGTTTCATATCCACTTCGATGGAATGCGGACCTGCATGAAGCGCGCCGCCAAAGTTTATGTTCCATCACAAACCATTCATTAATGCCGAGTTGGCCAGTCCGACTTCTGAATGTATCGCTCCGCCTCATTCCGGCATGCCCCGCGAGGCCCGACTAATTTGGTAGAAAAACGCGATATACTTAATGCGTTATCAAGGCCTCCCGTGACGATCAGAATAATGTCATCTCAGCGGAGAGCTAAAGTCATTCCGCGCTATTGATGAAATTAGGAGCAACGTTCCGTTATTTTGCCAACTGAATATCACTGAAAATTCCGCGCCTTCACCTTCAGCGTCTCGATCCTCAAATCTGGGTCGAACATCTCTTTCGGCCGGGGGACTGGCCGGGAGCTATCGCGCGGATCCGGCCCACCACCATGAGCGAACTCATCGCCCCTGCCCGCCGGCAGCTTGAATTCGGCATCCCGATCCGCCAACCCAGACAGATCACCCGTCAAATCGAACAGCTGCCGTGCGATGAGGTGCACGACTTCTCCTTCCCGCTGGATCTTTCCCTGAATAGCCAGCATCGAAGAACCGAGCACGACACGGCGGCTCTTTTCGAACAGCGTCGGCCAGACCACGAGATTGGCGGGTCCTGTTTCATCCTCTATGGTGATGAACATCACGCCCTTGGCCGAACCGGGCTTCTGCCGGACCAGAACCAAGCCGGCCGTATAGACCCAGCGCCCGTTTCGCGCGCCCATTGCATCGGCACAGGTGATGATGTTGCGAGCCGTCAAATCTTTGCGCAGGAAGGCAACCGGATGCTGCCGCAGTGTCAGCCCGGTATGGCTATAGTCCTCGATGACATTGTGTCCGTCTGTCATCTGCCGAAGCACGACGTCCGGCTCCTGTTGTTCGGCAACCGTCGCCATCTCACGTTCGGCTGCGGCGGCAAATAGCGGAAGGGGTTCATCCCGCAGAGCCTTGATCGCCCACAGAGCATCGCGCCGTTCGAGTTTCAAGGATGGTCGATACGCATCGGCGTTGGCAAGCTGGACAAGCGCTTCCGATGGCACCCCTGAGCGCCGCCACATATCATCAACCGAGCTGAATTCTTCGCCGCCTCTCGCCGCCACAATCCGGGCAGCATCGGCAACTGCAAGGCCCATCACCCGGCGGAAGCCAAGCCGGACAGCATGCCGATCAGAATTGCTAATAGGTTCCAGAGTGCAATCCCACCTGGATCGATTGATGCAGACCGGCCTTACCTCGACACCATGGCCGCGGGCGTCACCGACGATCTGAGCCGGCGCATAAAAGCCCATCGGCTGGGAATTGATCAGGGCTGCACAGAAGGCCTCCGGGTAGTGGCGCTTGATGTAGTTGGAGGCATAGGCGATCAGAGCGAACGAAGCGGCATGGCTTTCCGGAAACCCGTAGGAGCCGAACCCTTCCAGCTGCGAAAAGGTCTTTTCGGCGAATTCCGGCGTATAGCCGTTTTTCACCATGCCGGAAACCAGCTTGTCCTTGAACTTGCTGACGCCGCCGGTGAACTTGAATGTCGCCATGGATTTGCGCAGCTGGTCGGCCTCGCCGCCGGTGAAGCCGGCGCAGACCATCGCCACTCGCATAGCGCTTTCCTGGAAAAGCGGCACGCCGAGCGTCTTGCCAAGAACCGCCTCCAGTTCCGGCGTTGGATATTCGACCGGCTCCTTGCCCTCACGACGGCGCAGATAGGGATGGACCATGTCGCCCTGGATCGGGCCGGGCCGGACGATCGCCACCTGCACGACCAGATCGTAGAACGTCCGCGGTTTGAGACGCGGCAACATCGCCATCTGTGCCCGGCTTTCGATCTGGAAGGTGCCGAGTGTGTCTGCCTTGCGGATCATCGCATAGGTCGCCGGATCCTCTTGCGGGATTGATGCCAGATCGATCGGCTCGCCCTTCTGCTCGCGGATCAGCTCGAAGGCCTTGGCCATGCAGGTGAGCATGCCGAGCGCCAGCACATCGACTTTCATGAATTTGAGCGCCTCAACGTCGTCCTTGTCCCATTCGATGATCTGCCGGTCCTTCATGGTCGCAGGCTCGATCGGCACGAGATCGTCGAGCCGGTCATGGGTCAGGACGAAGCCGCCCGGATGCTGGCCGAGATGACGTGGAGCTCCCATCAGTTGCTGGGCAAGTTTGAGCGTCAGGACAAGGCGACGGTCATCGGGATTGAGGTTGAGTTCACGGATATTGCGATCGCAGACCTCTTCGGACCATGACCACATGCCCGAAGACAGCGCCTTGATGACGTCCTCAGGCAGGCCGAGTGCCTTTCCGACATCGCGGATGGCGCCGCGGGCCCGGTAACGCGTGACGGTGGCGCAAAGCGCGGCCTTTTCCCGGCCGTAGGTTTTGTAGATCCACTGGATCACCTCCTCCCGTCGCTCGTGTTCGAAATCCACATCGATATCGGGTGGCTCATCACGCTCCTGCGAAACAAAGCGTTCGAACAGGAGATCGTTGGTCGAGGGATCGATCGAGGTAACGCCGAGGATGTAACAGACGGCACTGTTGGCCGCCGAGCCTCGCCCCTGGCAAAGGATGCCTTGGCTTCGGGCGAACCGGACGATCGAAAACACCGTCAGAAAATAGGGGGCGTATTTCATGGTGCGGATGAGATTGAGCTCGTGGCGCACGGTTTTGAGCACATCCTGCGGCAGGCCTTCCGGATAGCGGTCCGGGATGCATTCCCACACATAATGCTCGAGCGAGGCCTGAGCATCCTTGCCCGGTACAATCGCTTCCTCGGGATATTGGTAGCTCAGTTCGTCCAGCGAGAAGGTGCATCGTCGGACGATTTCCATTGTCCGCGTCAATGCCTCCGGATAGCGCGGAAACAGACGATCCATCTCCTCCGGTGGCTTCAAAAACCGGTCGGCATGGCGCTCGCGGTCGAAACCGACGCTATCGATGGTCGTGTTGCGGCGGATGCAGGTGACGATGTCCTGTAGCCGCCGACGGCCCGGCTCGTGGAACAGGACGTCATTGGTGACGACCGTCTTCACCTTGAAGCGAGCAGCGAGATTGTCGAGCTCATAGAGCCGCATCTGGTCGTTCGGCCGCCGGCGCAGGCATAGCGAGACATAGGCGCGGTCGCCAAATATCTCGGCCATCTTTCGGAGCTGGACCGCTGAGGTTTCATCGGCCAGATCTGGAACGAGCATGCCGATCATGTCGGCTGAGTAGGCGATGACGTCATCCCAATGCAGGATGCAATTGTTCTTGCCGCCGCGGCTCTTGCCGAGCGTGATCAACCGCGTCAGTCGGGAATAGGCGGCGCGATCGGTCGGATAGACGAGGATCGACATGCCGTCGGCCAGATCGAGCCGGCAGCCGACGACCAGCCGCAGACCGGTGGCGCGAGAAGCTTCCAGCGCCCGGACGATCCCGGCCAGCGAATTGCGGTCGACGACCCCGATAGCCTCGATACCCAGTGCCACTGCCGTCTCGAACAGTTCCTGCGCTGACGAGGCGCCGCGCAGGAAAGAAAAATGGGTCGTCACCTGCAGCTCAGCGTAGATCATGCGAAGATACCATGGCAGAACCAGCGTCGATCGCCGGTTTCGGGATCGACACCATCGCCAGCGCGGTAAACCCACAGCCGCTCGCCAGCCTCATCCTCGATGACAAAATAGTCTCGAACAGCCTCCATCTCGGCGTCCCGTTGCCACCATTCGCCAAAGATGCGCTCGGGTCCGTCGGCGCGCACCACCTTGCGACGCTTGCCGCGCCAGACGATCGATGCCGGCGGTCGGTCGGGGAGGAGTGCGATCGCGGTAATCGGCTCCGGCCGTGCCAGAAGCCGAACCGGCCGGCGCCAATGTCCGACCCAGGCGACCGTGATCGGATCGGCCGCAGCAGCGATGCGCTGGACAGACCGCTCCGGGACATCCGAAGCAACCGGCGCCCAGCGATAGACGCGCTGGCCGCGATTGCCATAGATGTCGATCAGCGGCGTGACGTCGGTGACCTCGTCCTCGACAAGCGACGAAACCTTCTGGCTTTCCGCAAGCGGCTCGGCGATGACGGCGACCAATGTCAGCTTCTCGATGCCAAAGCCTGGCTCGATCTTTTCCGTCCGGTCGCGATAGAGTTTCGTCAGCCAGGCAACGTCGCGCGCCGGCTTGGCCGTGCCAGCCCGGATTGCCTGCCGCGTGCCATCGACCTTTTCGACGATCAGATCGGCGCGGCGCACGCCAAGACCACGTTTCTGCAGTTCGTCGATCAACTGGACGATGAGCCGGCCGACATATTTGTTGATGGTCTCGGCCGCGCCGATCGGTTCGGCGAAGGCGCGAGACACCTCGATCAGCTCCGGCGAGCGGATCGGATCGATCGGCTCGCCGGCACGCCCGACCATCTGGTCGAGCCGGCGGCCGATCTCAGGACCGAAACGAAGGGTGAGTGGCGCACGTGGCGTGTTGGCGAGCTCGCCGATTGTCTGGAAGCCGAGCGTCCGCAGATCGCCGACGATCTTGGGTGGCAGGCGCAGCAGGGAGATTGGAAGCTTTTCGACAGCTCGGACGGTCTGGCCGATCGGCACGATCACCGTCTCACGGCTAATGGCGCGGGCGCAGGCATGTGCCGCGCCCCAGGTATCCGCGACGGCGACCCGCGCCATCAGCTTCTTGGCCAGGAACTGATTGGCGATCATCGTCACCATCGGCAGCTCGCCGCCTTGAAGATGATCGGCGCCCTCCGTGTCCATGACAATGCCGTCGATCCCATCGACGGCGACGATCGGTGAATATTTGGTCAGCGCCCATAAGGTGATGCGCTCAAGTGCTGCCGCATCGGTCAGCGGCTCGGCGTCGACCAGCATCAGGCCTCGAAACAGCGCCTGCGCTTTTGCTGCCGGCATGCCGACATGAACGCCCGCTTTACGAGCGGCGCTATCGGCGGCCGACACCCAGCGCTTGGCGCCGCTCTTGGCGACCACAGCAATCGCCTGTTCAGGGGGAATGGACGGATCGGCGCGACGAATGCGATCCGTCGGCAGATCCGGAAGATAGATCGAGACGACCCTGGTCATCACATGCCCTCACAAGAAACTCAGCACACTCGCCCGCACGCGACCGCATCAACTCCAGGAACCATTGAGCTCGCCCGATGCCCGGTACCGGCAATTCTTCCGAAGGCATGACACTGACCCGCCAGCGCGTGGTCGAGGCCGTCGGCTGGCCAAAGTCATTGGCTTCGGTCTGCCGCCGCCATCGGCGCACGGCAAGCGCCATCGTCCCGGTGCGTTCTGCCGCCAGCTGCAGCCGGCGCGAACAAGCCATGGGCAGGCGCACCAGCTCACCGACCACAGCACCGAGCCCGCCGAACGACAGCCCCTCCTCCATATTGGCGAGCACATCCTCATCCCTGTCGGACTCGACGAAGATCACCCGGTCTGATTGGAGACCAACCTGTGCCAGTGCCGGGAAAAATAGATCCGGCCGCGTCAGACACCAGACAATCGGTCCCTTCGTCCTGGCTGCAATGCCGGCGGCACACAGCGCTACAGCGGCACCATCGACCGTGCCGGCACCACCACCGGCGAATTCATGCAGGGCACCATAAGCGAGCCCGCCACCGGGAAGCTTGTCGTCGATCTCGGGCACACCGAAGGCGAGACAGCCGGCTTTGCGGGCTGAAGTCCCTTCAAGCGCAGAAATCCGCTCGCGCAGATCGGCAATCACATCGGAAACACCGTCGGACACCCTTGTGGTGCGGGCAGCAGTCATCGTTCACAGCTCCCTGCAAGGTCGTGTTGGCACCTCGACGTCATGTCGTATTAGGCTTTATGTTCACTAATTGTTCCGTTGCTGCGAAAGAGTCAAGCGGGCCTCTAGATGGGAATATGCTCCTAGAATCAGCAGGCGATGAAATATCTCTTGGGAATCAGGCGCGTAGAAACGGCAGAAATATTTTTGGCTTTTCTGCCGAATATCACCACGTTTGGTGGATATCGGGGACAGATGGCACTCCGTCACAGTGTTCATATGTTTGCTTGTTGAGTTGGCACCATGACGAAAGGTCTGAGATCGCAGCCCCTCACGCACAAAACCGACGCGCCGGCCCGCCCGCGGCCGCGCAAGGCGCTTAAGATCGAGGCGCCGAAACTCGCCTATGATCCCGGAGGCCATCAGGGCGAAGGGATTGCGGAGCCATCGACGCAGCCGGCGTCCTGTCGAGGTGCTTTCTTTATCGTCGGTCAAGAGGTCGCACCCGGCAAGCCCGGCCAGATCGGATCACTGCTGCTGGCTGGCTATCTGAATTATGAGATCGTCCACATCGGAAGCGTTCGCGCCGACCTGAATGATGCCGACGCCCGCAAGCTCAGAAAGATGCTGGATACGTTACGCTGGAAGCATAAGACGCCGCCGATCCACTGCGAGATCAACAAACTCGGTGCAGCCTATATCGTCTGGGCGTATCCGACATTGATCGCGGCGATCGCATTTCGCGGCTGGAGTGACGGCGGCTTGATCGAGCAAGCCACTTATGAAGGGCTGGCTAAACGGCAGGACAATGCTGACGTGTTCAGGCGTGAGCAGACCAGCAAGACTGGCGAAACGAGCGCCAGGCGATAGATTGTCCCTATACGGTCTGAGGGAGGACTGCCTGGCATGTGCAACCTTTATCGCATGGAAGACAAGGACTGGGTCTCGTCCTGGGCCAAGGATGCCGAAAGACTGATCAACCTGATGCCAGCCTATCAGATGAACCCGGACCAGACCGGGCCGATCATCCGCAATACGGCCGATGGTCGCCGGCAGCTCGCAAATGCACGCTGGGGCCTGCCCTCGCCGATCTTCGTCCAGAAGAAGGCGACTGAAACGCGCGCCGACAAGATGAGAGCGAAAGGCCAGGCCGTCGATATGGACGCGCTGATGCGCATGGAGCCCGACCGCGGTGTGACCAATGTCCGAAAGCTCACCCTTCCTCATTGGACGCGCTGGTTCGGCGTAGAGCACCGCTGCATCGTGCCAGTCACCAGCTTTGCCGAGCCTGATCCTGAAGCCCAGGAGCCCAGCGGCAAAGTCCCGAACGCTTGGTTTGCGCGCGACGAGCAAAAGTCCTTGATGTTTTTCGCCGGCATCCATGTGCCCGGCTGGCAAAGTGTCCGAAAGGTCAAAGATGGGTTGACTACCGATGATCTCTACGGTTTTCTGACAACGGACCCGAACGGGCTGGTGAAGCCGATCCATGAAAAGGCAATGCCGGTCCTACTGTTGACCAAAGAGGAAACCGAGACATGGATGCGGGCGCCTTGGGATGAGGCCAAGGATCTCGCCCGGCCCCGGCCCGACGATGCACTGATCATTTCGTCGCGCGAGCCCTATGGCTCCTCGATCGTCTCGAGATCCGGCGAACCCGTGGAGCAGGGAAGCCTGCTGTAGATTGGCAAACCCATCGCACTTGAAGGTGCACTGAGGCAGCAGTTGGCGATCGGCGGAAACGGTGATATGTTCGCTTTTTGTTCACGCTAATCGAACCTTACGCGGGTCTCTCGCAGCGCCATGACCAACATTCTCCCGCCAACTGACATCGTCCGCAAGATCATCCATGTGGACATGGATGCATTTTACGCCTCGGTAGCGTCAGCCGGGATTTCCTACAACAAATTCCTGGCCAAGATGGCATCCGACCTCAACAAGCCGAATGGCCAAGCGGTGATCACGCCGAAGAACGGGCCGGCCTTTGTCGAGGCACTGGCCGTCAAGAAATTCCATGGCGTCGGGCCGGCGACCGCCGAGAAGATGCATCGGCTCGGGATTGAGACCGGCGCGGATCTTAAGGCGCAGTCGCTGCCTTTCCTGACGCAGTATTTTGGAAAGTCCGGTCCTTATTTCTACCGCATCGCCCGAGGCATCGACAATCGTCACGTCCAGCCGGACCGCGTGCGAAAATCCGTTGGCGCCGAAGATACGTTCAGCCAAGATATCGACGACCTGGATCTGGCGACGAGCGAATTGAGGCCGCTCGCAGAGAAGGTCTGGGGTTATTGCGAGGGCAAAGGCTTCAGCGGCAAGACCGTCACCGTGAAGATCAAATATTCCGACTTCACCCAGGCGACGCGCAGCAAGACCACCGCCCTTCCCTTTGCCAACGGCAACGAGATCCTCGAAGCAGCAACGGGGCTTCTTGCGACCGTCTATCCGTTCAAGCAGTCGGTGCGATTGCTTGGCGTGACCCTATCCTCGCTGACGAACGATCGGGGCGAAGATGGCGATGAGGACCAGTCGCAATTGGATTTCGGGATGTAGGCAGAACCGAAAAAGCCTGCCGCGGGAGGAGGTGCGGCAGGCTTTCCGAAAGAATTGAACAACGGCTGGGAGGAGGAGTGCCGCTGTCCGCACGGGCTACCCTTGAGAGGAGGAGTGGGCCGCCTGAAACACGAAGCTCTGCGGAAGGATGAGCATCGCTTCGTTGAGATCCTTTACACAGCAATCCCGGCGGCCGATTAGATCCGACATCGCACTGCATCTATGCGAGAAACGCAGAGCCATCTGACGGCATGCCCATTTTGGCGGCATTGCCTTTTGCGACCCTGCTCTGGTGCTGACCTATCGTGCGAACATAATGCGCGGCAACGCGTTTGATCGAAAAGGAGATCGATCATGAAGACGATTATCGCAGCAGCGGCTATCGCGCTCACAACCATCACGCAGGCTTCGGCAATGGATAGCGTTTCGCAATACGAATGGAAAAGCCGGGTCCTCGTGCTGTTCGGACCTTCGGGTGATCCAGATCTCGCGCGACAGGTGGAAATCTTGAAGGGTCAAAAGCAGGGTCTGGCCGAGCGGGACATGGTGGTATTCACGGTCGTGGGCGGGGACGTCAGACCGGTTTTTGGCGACGCGTCCGGTGTAAACGCCCGTCAGCTTCGTAAAGAAGCCGGGATCGGCAATGACGGTTTTCAGGCGGTTCTGATCGGCAAGGATGGCGGCGTCAAGCTGCGCAGCTCGACCGTTATCAGCGATGTCGACATGTTCGGTCTCATTGACCGGATGCCCATGCGCAAGAACGGGCAAAGCTGACGTCCGTCAGTATCAGATCGGTACAGTTCATCTTCCTGTAATGGCTGCGCCTGTAGCAAAGCCCGTTCGATCCGATGAATTTGGAAATGAAGATGAGACGCCCTGTAAAGCGACAAAACAGCCCAAATGGCGGTGATGCTGTCATCGATCAGGCAGGCGCCCTCTGCCTTCGCTTGTCGCCAGACGGCGAGAGACAGATCCTCCTTGTCGGGAGCCGACGGAATGGACACCGGGCCCTCCCAAAAGGCCATATCGACCCAGGCGAACAGTCACATGCCGCTGCTGCACGCGAAGCGTATGAGGAAGCGGGTGTCCGCGGGGAAATTTCGGATGTGATCGTTGGGTGCTTCATCTATTCGAAAGACAGCAGCTTCAATCAGTATCGGGTAGTCGTCCACTGTCTTATGGTGAGCGCGATTGACGAGACCTACCCGGAACTGGGCCTTAGGACCAGACAGTGGTTTGCGCTCCCGGAAGCCGCGATGGTTGCCGACCACGACGGGTTGCGCGGCCTGCTTCGCACACTTGGCTGATCCCGATCATCATGACCAATAACGACGCGATCCCCGGTCGCATCCATTCCTCAGTCGATCCCATTGGCCAGCGGATCCGCCAGATCTTCGACCTGCTTGATCGTGAGGCAGATCTGCAGGAGAGGATCGGAGCGATCGACATGGAGGAAAGGCTCCTGCGGATTCCGCACCTCCAAACACAGACGGAGACGATCTGCGCCATGTCGCCTGACGCACGTGATCGAGCGATCGAAGATATCCGCACCAGGGTCGACCGCCTCGAGCAGGACATCGAAGCGCGGTTGGAAACAGCCCGACGCCAAAGCTGAACAGCCCACGATGAGCAAAGCGCGAAACTTCCCTCCCCGTTTCGCAAAATGGCATTGAAATTCATGTAGCCTTGAGGTTAAAGGCCTTCGCCCGAAACGATCGCAGCCTCAGGAGCGATTTGTGCTGATACTTGTCCGCGACAACAATGTTGATCAGGCGCTCCGCGTCTTGAAAAAGAAGCTTCAGCAGGAAGGCGTCCTGCGCGAGATGCGGCTTCGCGAGAGTTTTGAGAAACCGTCTGTAAAACGCGCCCGCGAGAAGGCGGAAGGCATTCGCCGCACCCGCAAGCTCGCTCAGAAAAAGCTGAACCGGGAATTGGGCATCGTCCCGGTGAAGAAAAGCAAGTCGACCCGCGCGAAGTAAGTTACCCGCCGGCTAGATCGCTGACGCCGGCTTCAGAACACTGAAGCTATCGTCGTGATGCAGGGCGATGGTGCCTTCGTACTCCAAGGCATAGAGGGCACTGAGCAGCTCATGTCTGGAGAATTTCGCGGTGGCGGGGGTATTCGCGATCGTGCGGAAATGAATCTGGGATGGTGGCTTCACGCGCAACCTTCTCAGCAGATCTGACACTGCGTTTACGACTTCATGTCGTGGCTTCAAGGATCACGCCTCCAGGTACCGGTCCCTTACCGAGCAAACAGCTCAGACCTGAACAATGCTAAGACCGCTATTTTAGATCCATTGCAGGTTTGTGACACGGCGGTGCGCGATTTGTCGCGGCAAGAACCATTTTGGCAAGCCGACCAGACGCCACATGAACCAAACCCGACCGCGGGCGGGATCATAAAAGCATTTTCAACGCGTGGTATGTATCCAGCAGTCAACTGCGTTGGAGGAACAATGAAGGAGAAAAAGCTCAAAGATCTCGGGAAAATCGCCGAAACGATCCGTCATCTCGCGAGCCCGGGAATGACGCCCAAGGCTCTGGTTCAGGCCGTCAGAGAACGTCATCCAGAGGCATCGAAGAAGGAAATCGCCCGCGCAGCCTTCCTCAGCGTGATCCTTTCGGCCGAATTTTCACCCGAAGACACGCAAGCGCTCCATGACCTTGCCATGGATACGCGCGATGATGATACAGCTTGAAAACCGTCAGTGGACAGGCTGATCGGGTGGCACAACAGCCGGATCATCACCCGCCGGGATCGCGGCAAGCTTCGATGTCGAATTTTCGAGCTTGGCCTTGAGGCCGGCGGAGACTGTCGGCGCCTTCCCCTCATCGTCATCTGCGTCATGGGCATCTTCTTCGACACCGAGCGAGGATAGCCGATACGAAATCGCCAGCGCATAAATCGTCTCCAGCACATCGCGGTCGCGCACGTCCGGATCGCTCAGCGCGAACAAAGACGCCTTGACGATGCGCTTGCTCGACGCCTTTGGACACTCGTCCACCACGAAGTCATAGAGGGCTTTGTCCTTCAAACCTTGCGATGCACCATCAAGCAAAGCGTCGTAAACCTTGTTGAGCTTCTTACCCATTGGGCAGGTCTCCTTTGTTGGATCGGACCCAAAGTCGTGCCCGACCATTGCTTAGATGCAGCTCAACCTCCAGAAAGCGACAGGCTCAGGGTTTGTGCTACCCCACCAAATGCCCGTCGCACCACTTTAGTTCAGTCGAGTGATTGTTTGTGAACGGTCCCCGAAAGTCTGAAAGCAACTCGACGAAGGGCCAGAGCTGATTGTGTTTGACACTTCTACGGCCTCCAAATCAGGTTATTTGCGCGCCAAAAAAGCGATTGGATATTTCTTTTTGCGCAACCGGTTTTTCTGTGAAACCTTTTGGTGCTCCGCACCTTACTCCCCGCGATGGCCGGCCATTTTCAGGTCCGCCGCACGGAGGCTCCTATGACCCAATCCTCACCCGTCAGATTTTCACCCGACCTCGAGACCATAACGGCCGACGAGCATGAAACCGTATCCGGACTGAACAAGCAGTTCGATATCATTCTGGAGAAAACCTCCGAGGATTATGGGCATGCGGTGCGGTCCGTACATGCCAAGGCTCACGGGATCATCGAAGGCAAGCTCACGGTGTTTGAAGGGTTGGCCACCGAGCTTGCCCAGGGGATGTTTGCAACACCCGGTGAACATGGCGTCTATATGCGGCTTTCCACCAATGCCGGCGACATTCTGCCGGATGCGATCGCCCTGCCTCGCGGTCTCGCAATGAAGGTCGTCGACGTGGAGGGGTCGCGGCTGCCGGACGCCGAAGGCAGCACCCAGGATTTCGTGATGGTGAACGGGCCGATCTTCCAGGCTCCCAATCCGGAAAAATTCCTGTCCAGCCTGAAGCTGCTTGCCCGCACGACCGACAGAATGGAGGGGACGAAAACCGTCCTGTCGAGTGTCCTGCAGACGGTCAACAAGGGACTGGAGGCCGTCGGTGTCGCCAGTCCCACCGTGCAGGGACTGGGCGGCGCGCCGAATGTCGACCCGCTCGGCGAGACCTATTTCAGCGTTACCCCGTTTCGCTATGGCGACTATGTCGCGAAATTCCGGTTGAAGCCGGTCTCACCGGACCTGACGAAGCGAACAGGCAACGAGATTGACGCCAGCGTGCGCGAAGATGCGATCCGCGAAACCGTGCAGGCCGAGATGCAGACGACCGTCGGCGAATGGGAATTCCAGGTTCAGCTCTGTCGTGACATCGAGGCACAGCCGATCGAGGACCCGACCGTGGAATGGAAGGAGGACGAGGCGCCTTTCGTCACCGTCGCGAGGGTCACTGCTGCGCCGCAGGACAGCTGGAGCGATGCAAAGGTTCAGAAGGTCGACGAGGAGATGCGCTTCAGCGTCTGGACAGGCCTTGCGGACCATCAGCCATTGGGCAGTATCAACCGCGCGCGGAAAGACACCTATCGACACTCGGCGGACTTCCGCGCGAAATTCAACGGCTGTCCGTTCCATGAGCCGCAAGAGTAATCGCGGTAAGCAAGCGAACCGACAGCGGTGAAGCCACCAGTGTCGGTCCGCTCATTCCCATAGTCTTGTTGCGAGGTCCCAATGGCCGACATTATTTCCAATCCCGAATCCGAAGGCCCTTCCGGCGGCTGGGGTTCGGTCAGATCGATGGCGCGCATTTATGGGGACACAAAACCGTCGCCCGCGGTTCTGGAGGCGCTGACGCACCAGAACAAACCGGGCGGCGTTATGTGCGTGTCCTGCGCTTGGCCGAAGCCCGTCAACTACCATCCCTTCGAGTTCTGCGAGAACGGCGCCAAGGCGACCCTATCGGATCTGACCAGTGCTCGCTGCACCCCGGATTTCTGGAACGAACATACCGTCGCAGAGTTGCGCAACTGGAAAGACTACGATCTGGAGCAAACCGGGCGGCTGACACACCCTCTGCGCTATGACGCCGGGACGGATCGTTATGTTGAAGTCACCTGGGACGAGGCGTTCGAAAAGATCGGGGCAACTCTGAAAAGCCTGCCGAAGGAGAGCGTCGTCTTTTATTCGTCCGGCCATGCCGGGCTCGAAGCATCCTACCTCTATGCGTTGCTTGCGCGCGCCTATGGCAATAACAACCTGCCGCAAAGCTCCAACATGTGCCATGAGACCACCTCCGTTGGCCTCAATAAAGTGATCGGCTCACCGGTTGGCACGGTTGTCTGGGAAGATCTGGAAAAGGCCGATGCTTTCTTCTTTTTCGGGCAGAATCCGGGATCGAACAGCCCGCGTTTCCTGCACCCTTTGCAGGAGGCGAAGAAGCGCCGCGCGCGCATCGTCACTTTCAATCCGGTTGTCGAGCAGGGCCTCGTCTCATTCGTCAACCCGCAAAGCCCTGTCGATATGCTGACCGGCCATGAGACGCAGATTTCCGACGAATATCTGCAGGTCCAGGCTGGTGGCGATATCGCCGCTATCCTCGGGCTCTGCAAGGTCGTGATCGAGGCAGATGATCGCGCGGTGGCAGCCGGATCCGCGCGGGTAATCGACATCGCCTTCATCGAAGAGCACACGACCGGCTTCGATAAATTCATCGCCCTCGTCCGACAGACGGGCTGGGCGGAAATCGAACGCGAGAGCGGATTAACCGAAGCCGCCCTCCGCCGCGCCGGCGAAATCTACATTGCTTCCGAACGTGTGATCGGCGTCTATGGCATGGGTCTGACCCAGCATTCCCAAGGCGCGTTCAACGTCGCCATGGTCGTCAATCTCCTTCTTCTGCGTGGCAATATCGGTCGCGAGGGCGCCGGCTGCTGTCCGGTGCGCGGCCATTCCAATGTCCAGGGGCAGCGCACGGTCGGGATCGCCGAAAAGACAAAGCTGATCCCGATGGACAAGCTGAAACAGCTGTTCGACTTCGATCCACCGACCAAGGACGGCACGACCATTGTCGACGCCGTAAAGGGACTGATGGCTGGAGAGATCAAGGCGTTCATCTCGCTCGGCGGTAATCTGGTTCGCGCTGTGCCGGACCAGAAGGCAATGGAAAACGTCTGGGCAAGCCAGGACCTCACCGTCGTCGTGTCGACCAAGCTCAACCGCACGCATCTGTTTCCGGCCAAACAGGCCTACATCCTGCCCTGCCTGTCACGCTTCGAAATGGACGTCCAGGCAGGCGGCAACCAATCGGTTTCCACCGAAGACAGTTTCTCGCATATCTCGGGTTCGACCGGGAAACGCGCGCCCGCGTCGAAACATCTGAAGAGCGAGCTGGCCATCGTCACCGGGATCGCAAAGGCGGCCCTCGATCCGAACCCCAAACTCAAATGGGACGAATGGACGGGCGATTACAGCCTTGTGCGAGACCTGATTGAATTTACCTACCCGAAGGATTTCAAGGACTACAACGCAAGCCTGTTCCAGCCGGGCGGTTTCTACCGCGGCAACGATGCGCATGAGCGTGTCTGGAACACCGAAGAGAAAAAGGCGGTGTTTACCGCACCGAAGCAGTTGAATGCCCTGTCGTTTGGCGATGCCGATGGTCGTTTCCGGCTTTTGACCATGCGTTCCAACGATCAGTTCAATACGACGATCTACGGCTATTCCGACCGTTTCCGCGGGATAGAGGGCACCCGCGATGTCGTGCTGATGAGCCGGTCCGATATCGACGCGGCCGGTCTCGTCGAAGGCCAGGTCGTCAAGCTGGTCAGCGATTTCGGCGACGGCATCCGCCGCGAGCTGGGCGGGCTCAAGGTGACGGCGCACAATCTCCCGAGCGGCACGATCGGCGCCTATTATCCCGAAGCCAATGTCCTCAACGCGATCGACCATCACGACGAGCTGTCGAAGACGCCGGCGTCAAAGGCTATCCCTGTCCGGATCGAAGCCTGACGCCAGCGTCGCACCAAGTATGCCTGACGGCATTTCCACGACCGCTCGGCACAAATGGCACACCACCGCGTTACGTCATTTATCGCGATTCCGGATCACTGAACCGACAAGACGGGGAGACACCAGAATGACCATGACCGTGAACGGCAACACCGTATCGATGCCCGACGACCCGCGCGTTTCGCTTCTCGATCTCCTGCGCGAACATCTCCACCTGTCCGGCACCAAGAAGGGCTGCAACCAGGGTGCCTGCGGAGCCTGCACCGTTCTCATTGATGGGCAGAGAGTGCTTTCCTGTCTGACGCTCGCCGTTCAGTGCGGCGAGCGGGACATCACCACGATCGAGGGCCTTTCGAACGACGGCGCCCTTCATCCGTTGCAGCAGGCGTTCATCGAACATGACGGATTTCAGTGCGGCTACTGCACGCCGGGCCAGATCTGTTCCGCCATCGGCATGGTGGAAGAAATGCGTCGCGGCGTTCCGAGCCAGTTGACCGGCGATCTCTCCGTGGATGTGGTCGCTTTTGATCGTGACGAGCTGCGCGAGCGCATGAGCGGCAATCTCTGTCGATGCGGCGCTCATAACGGCATTATCGATGCGATCAAGGATGCTTTCCGGGAGGCCGCCGAATGATCCCGTTCTCCTATACTCGCGCGACTGACCCAGCGACAGCGCTTCAGTTTTCCGCAGACGGCGCCGGCAAATATCTCGGCGGCGGCACAAATCTCGTCGATCTCATGCGCGAAACCATCGAGCGTCCGGCGCAGCTGATCGATGTGACAAGCCTATCAGACACGATCGAGGAAACGCCGGATGGTGGCATCCTGATCGGTGGCGCGGCTCGCAACACGGCCATCGCCGAGGATCGGCTGATCCGCACGCGGTTTCCGCTTTTGTCGCGCGCCATCGTTGCCGGGGCCTCGCCGCAGATCCGCAACATGGCGACGGCCGCTGGAAACGTCCTCCAGCGCACGCGTTGCGCGTATTTCTACGACAATGACGCGGCCCGCTGCAACAAACGCGAGCCGGGTCAGGGATGCGACGCAATTGAAGGCTTCAATCGCTATCACGCGATCCTCGGCGCCTCATCAGCCTGTGTCGCCACCCATCCGTCCGACATGTGCGTCGCGCTGGCGGCGCTCGATGCCGTCGTATATCTCCAGGGCGCGGACGGTGAGCGGACCATACCGCTCAGCGACTTCCACCGACTTCCCGGCGACCGGCCGGATATCGAGACCGTGATAAACCCAGGCGAACTCATCACTGCCATCGAACTCCCGCCGCAGCCGATGGCGGTCAACTCTACCTATCGCAAGGTGCGCGACCGTGCGAGCTACGCGTTCGCGCTCGTTTCAGTGGCGGCGACGATCAAGATTGAGGCCGGTTTGGTCGGCGACGTCCGCATCGCGCTGGGAGGAGTCGCCCACAAACCATGGCGAGCTTTGAAGGCAGAGGCCGCCCTGCGCGGTCAGCCGGCCACCGAAGCATCCTTCCGCGCGGCCGCAGAGGCGGAACTCGCCGATGCAAAACCGCTGACGCATAACGCATTCAAGGTAGAGCTGGCCAAGCGTACGATTGCTGCCGTTCTTGCCGATCTTTCGGGAGACGCCGCATGAGCATGTTCGAAAAGGCCAAGGAAACCGCTCAGGGCGTGGTGCAGACCGTGATGAAGAAGGCCGTCGAGGCGGCACCCGACAGTTGGATGCCGGGCGGCGTGCCCGATCCGCTGATCGCCGCGAAACACGGTCATATCGGCCGTCCCGTCTCACGCGTCGACGGGCCGTTGAAGGTGAAAGGTGCCGCACGCTTTGCCGCGGAATTTCATCCCGAAGGGATGGTCTACGCAGCGCTGTCCTACAGTACGATCGCCAAGGGTGGTATCACCGATATAGACACGGCCGCCGCGCAGGCGGCGCCCGGCGTTGTGCTGGTCATGACCCACCGCAATGCGCCGCGCCTCAACCCGCCGCCAAAATTCCTGTCGCAGAACAAGGCCGCAGGCGGCGACGATCTTCCAGTCATGCAGGACGAGCGTATTCACTGGAACGGCCAACCGGTGGCGCTGGTCCTTGCCGAAACCCAAGAACAAGCCGATCACGCCATATCGCTGATCGAGGTGAGCTATGCCGCAGAGCCTGCGGCGACCTCTCTTTCGGATGCGGTCGGCAAGGGCACCGAGACCGGTGGCTTCATGGGCGAGCCGCTTCACAACGAAATCGGTAATGCTGACAAGGCGTTTGTCGATGCTGCCTTCAAGGTTGATAGCGTCTATCATTCGCCCCGGCACAATCACAATGCGATGGAACCGCATGCGGCAACCATCCTGTGGGAAGGCGACCGGCTGATCATTCACGATGCCACGCAGGCGGTGGCTCATACCGCCTGGTCGATGGCGCAGGTGTTCGATCTTGATGAGACCGATGTACATGTCACCTCGCCCTATGTCGGCGGCGGCTTCGGCGGCAAGACCCTTTGGCAGCACCAGATCCTGGCCGCAGCAGCGGCACGGCTGTCCGGGCGGCCGGTGCGGATCGCCCTGTCGCGCGAAGGCGTCTACCGCATCATCGGCGGCCGCAGCGAGACCAAGCAGCGCGTGGCGCTGGGTGCGGACCGCGACGGCAAGCTGACGGCGCTGATTCATAGCGGGACGACGCCGAAATCTCCCCACAGCGCTCTGCCGGAACCCTTTATCGTGCCGACCCGCAGCGCTTATGCCGTCGATAACATGACGCTAGACGTGCAGGTCTGCATGCTCGACATGATGGCCAACACTTTCATGCGAGCTCCGGGCGAAGCCGTCGGAACCTTCGCGTTGGAAAGTGCCATGGACGAACTGGCCGACAAGCTGGGCATCGATCCGATCGAGCTCCGCGTCCGCAACGAACCTGACAGGGATCCGATCGGCGGCGTTCCGTTCTCATCGCGCAATATTGTCGAAGCTTATCGCATCGGGGCGGAGCGCTTCGGCTGGGACAAGCGTAATCCCGTGCCCGGCAGCCGGCGCGAAGGCGAATGGCTGATCGGCATGGGCTGCGCCACTGCCACCTATCCCTATTATCGCATGCCGGGTGCCGCTGCCCGCATCACGCTGTCTGCCGATGGCCACGCAACGGTCGATTTTGCCGCACATGAAATGGGAATGGGAACCTCGACGGTTCAGACGCAGGTGACGGCGGACCGGCTCGGTCTGACCATGGACAAGGTCACTGTTCGCTACGGCGACTCGACCCTGCCCGGCGTCATTCTTGCCGGTGGTTCGCAACAGACGGCCGCAATCGGCATGGCGGTTATGTCGGCTTACAATGAAATGGTCGCCGAACTCCTGAAGCTTGCCGGCAATGCCTCGCCGCTGGCAGGCTTGAAGCCGGACGAGGTTATCGGGATCAATGGCGGTCTCGCTCACCGTGAGAGGACTGAGCGCTTCGAGAGCTATGCGTCCATCCTGACCCGTGCCAATCAAAACGAACTCGTCGCCCATGGCACCCCGCCCATGCCGTTCGAACTGCAGCACTGGTCAATGCATTCCTATGGTGCAATGTTCTGCGAGGTTCGGGTCAACGCGATTACCGGCGAGCCGCGTGTCAGCCGTTTCCTCGGTTCGTTCGACTGCGGAAAGATTCTCAACCCGAAGACCGCCGCGAGCCAGTTCCGTGGCGGCATCATCATGGGCATAGGGCTGGCGCTGACCGAGGAGACGCAGTTTGACGAGCGCAACGGCCGGATCATGAACCCGAGCCTTGCCGATTATCATATCCCCGTCCATATGGACGTGCCAGAGATCGAGATCATGTGGACGGATATTCCCGATCCGCATACGCCAATGGGCGCGCATGGAGTGGGAGAAATCGGCATCACTGGAACAGGCGCGGCGATCGCCAATGCGGTGTATAACGCGACGGGAAAGCGTGTCCGGGACCTTCCGATCACATTGGACAAGCTGTTTACATGAATAAAGATCGTTGAGGGCGCCGGAAATGCGATCGCGGCACCTCTCCCCCGGGGTGATTGCTAGACGGGGCGCAACACAACGCTTCTTCTCTATCCCTGCTTACCCGCAAATCTCGTTCAGCGCTTCGAGGACGAGAGCTTGGTCAAGAGGTTTGCTCAGGAACCGCGAGTTCAGAGGCAACACACCATCAGCGGGAGTGACAGCCCCGGAGGCAACCACGATACAAATGTGCGGCCAGTGCTCGCCCACGTACTGAGCAAGCTCTATGCCGTTCAGCCTGCCCGGCATCTGCACATCGGTGAACAGCAATTTAAGTGTGTGATGTTTTTTCAGAAACTCGAAAGCTTCGTCAGCTGTGCGAGCCTCGATGACGTGATATCCAGCCTCCGAGACAATGTCGGCGGTATCCATGAGGATCAGCGGCTCGTCGTCAACGACAAGGGCGATCGGTTCTTTGAGTTTTGCATATTCGGTGGCATCCATGCCAATGAACAGACATCGCGATCTTTGGTTCCGATCGTTGAAGGATTTCGCTGAATGAAAGCGGCCTCGCCCATCATCTGACCTAATTGAACCAACCGCGCTGCCGGCGATCCCGTAGCTTCCGCAACCGGTCTGGCTCCGGAACAACTTAACCGACTGGGTTTCTAATTTACTACCGCTTCGGTCTCGATCCGCGAAAGAGGTGTTTTGAAGGTCATCGTCAGGCCGGCAGGATCATAGTCTAGTTCTACTTGGCCCAATCCAGCGAGGCTTGACCTAATCAGCTTCGAACCGAAGCCAATATGCTTGGGCTGCGTCACGGTTGGACCATCAATCTCGCGCCAATTGAATTTAAGTTCCGGCTCTCCGCTGCCCGGCACAGTCAATTGCCAGTCAATCGAGACTCGACCTGCCGCGTCGGACAAGGCGCCGTATTTCAAAGCGTTTGTCAGGAGTTCATGGATGACGAGACCGAACGACAGCGCAGCTTGCGGCGACAGCGTTACAGTCGGTCCCGAAACGACGATGCGGTCACTACCGTCCATTCCGACATTGCTGACTGTTATCTCGACGAGGTCGCGGATCGAGGCGCTGACCCAGTCCGACTGCATGAGGACGTCATGTGCCTTCGACAAAGCGCCAAGCGCGCCTGCAGCTTCTCACCTGCCTCCTGAACGTTGGCAGCTCCCCGCATCGATTGCACGGCGATCGCCTGCACCACGGCCAGCGTGTTTTTAACGCGATGGGCCAGCTCGTGCATCAACAGCCGCTGGGTCTCTTCGGCAGTCTTCGTAGCGGTGATGTCCCTGGAAACCGAAAGAATGCGTTCGGGCTTGCCGTCCGGTCCGAACATCGGGGACACTTGAACGTCCCAACACTTGCCCGTCCCTTTGAGCGTATTGGCGAAACCGACAAAACGAGCGCTCTCGCCTAACCTGGCCGCCGCTACAGCCGCTTTCGCGGCTGTATTGCCCTCAAGCTGCCAAAAATCCGGCCAGGGACAGCCGGCAATCTTGTTGAAATCGTCAACCTCCATCACCCGCATGCCACCTTCAGACATGAAAGTCAGGTTTGCATCGAGATCGAGGACCTTGATGCAGTCGTCGGAGGCGTAAAGCACCTTCTGCATGAAGTCCGCATCGGCACGGCGGCGCTCCTCCTCCTGCCGTTGCTTGGTGCGATCGCGCAAAACCTTGATGAAGCCGCGGAACTCGCCGTCCTCGTCGCGGAGGGTCATCATCTCGCCCGAGGCCCAGAACCGTGTCCCATCTTTTCTCAGATGCCATCGTTCGTCGTTGCCCCGGCCGTTGGACAATGCAGAGGCCATCTCCTTGGCCGGTATCTCTGCCGCCCTGTCCTCAGGCGTGAAAAAGATGTCGGCTGGCTTGCCGCTCATCTCCTTTTCGGACCAGCCAAGGATGAGCCTCGCGCCCTCGTTCCACGTCACTACGAAACCTTTGCGGTCCATCGATATGATGGCGTAGTCGATGGCGCTATCGACGATGGCGGCGAGCAAGCGCTCTTTGGTCATTCCTAAAGCACTCTGCGTCATGTCGAATCTCGCGGCGACAAAGTCATGAAGTGAATGTGCGTGTAGAAATTCAAAATCTCATCCTTGTCGCCATGGGCTGCAGTATTGCTGCACTCCGATCGACCTCAACGGACTGATCTCGGAATATATAGGGAGTGTCACGCAGTTTGCCCACGCGGAACAAGCGGTTGCCACCTTGATGCATGGCCGGGCAAAAGCAGAAGTCGAATTCACGATTTGTCGCTTGGATAGGCATTCTCCTTCAATAGACCTGCCAGATGGACCGTGTTCCTGACAAGCATATCGACCATGGTAGTAACGGCATCTGGGACGGTTTTCAGATCGACAAAGTTCGTGCTGCCCATTGCCTCCCCGACCCAATACGCAACAGCATTGGCGGGGATTGTAAAGCCAACGTCATTCAGCGCCTGATAGACGTCCGCAGAAACATTGTGGGCGCCGTCCTCGTTTCCGACAACTGCCACTGCCGCTACCCGGCCGTAAGATAACATCCTCCCCTGATCGTCGGTTTCCGAAAGGAATGCATCCATACGCTCAAGCGCACGCTTGGTGATCGATGAAGTTTGGCCCATCCAGATCGGCGTACCGACTATTAGAATGTCCGCCTCCAGCACCTTCTGGCGGATACGCGGCCAAGCGTCCCCCGCCCCTTCGTCCGAACTGACGCCCGGCAGAATATTGTGGTCGGCCAGCCGGATGACCTCGATTTCAACATCATGCCCTTTCAGACCATCGGCGATCAGCCCAAGCAGACGATCGGTGGAGGAAGGCTCGCCACCGGACGATTTGAGCGTTCCGTTGAATGCGACTGCCTTGAGGGTCATGACGATCTCCTTTTTTGTCTTAGGAGTTGAACCCGCGAGACCTGGCCGGGTTCCTATTCCAACGTGATTTGCCAAACCCACGGCAACGCTCTATTTTAAGATCCAGTAATACTCCAACGGGCAACGCTTCGCGTTGTCGAGGCGCCCAGTTGTTACAGCAAAATCTCTCGGACCCGTCCGTTACCGTTTCATCTGCCTCAAACGTCACCTTTCTTCCAGGTGCTCAGCGCAGCCTCGAAGAGATGCTCGACCGTGAAACCTGGATATCCGGACAGCGGCAAGCCTTCGAGCTGGCACTAGGCGATGCCCCGATCGCGGTTTCCCTCGGCGTACTCGTGGAGATCACGACAACCGCGTTGGGATCGAGTGCGAGAGGCGCTTTCTATCTTGCCGATGCCAGCGGCAAGACGCTTCACCACGTGGTTGGAATGCCAAACGAGTATGCGCGTGAAGTCGATGGTGTCCGCATCGGCCCGGAGACGCTCGCTTGCGGCTTGGCCATTCACATCGGAGAACCGGTGCTGACAACTGATGTGCGGATAGAACCGCGGTGGCAGCCGTGGATCGCACTCGCAGATAAATGGAGCTACCGCGCCTGTTGGAGTTTTCCCATCCGCGCAAGAAGCGGGAATTGTATTGGTGCCTTGGCGATCTACTGGACAGAGCCGCGTTTAGCCACTGCCAACGATGTCGAGCGGATCGGCCTGATGACCCAAACCGCCGCGATCATCATGTCGCGACATCTGGAAACGGAAGAGCGCAGGCATGTAGAGAAAGCCTTGCTGGAGACGCAGTCAAAACTAGAACGCGAGCTCAGAGATAGCGAGCTTCTCCGAGAAGTCAGCGTCGCATTGACGGATGAGGACAACGAGGCTGCTATTTACGAGAAGCTGGTCTCGGCGGCCGCCAAAATCATGCATTCGGATGTCTGCACCGTCCAGTTTTTCCACCCAGAGCGCGGCGCGGCGGGCGAACTCGAAATGCTTGCCTCCGTCGGACTGGACGAAAACGGCAAGGCCTATTGGAAATGGGTGCGCGGTGATTCCGGTTGCACCTGCGGTCAGGTGTTGCGGACTGGAAAGCGGGCTATTGCAGAAGAAGTCGCGACCTGTTCATTCATGGCCGGCACCCCGGACCGCGACATCCTTCTTCGCGGAGGTATCCAGGCTGGCCAGAGCACGCCGCTGATTACGCGCAGCGGTAAGCTCGTGGGTATGATCTCGACGCACTGGGGCAGACCGCATCGGCCGACCGAACGCGAGCTTCGCATGCTCGATCTGATTGCGCGACCAGCCGCGGACCTGATCGAGCGCAAGCGCGCCGCTGCGACCCAGAAACTGCTGCTCAACGAGCTCAATCACCGGGTCAAGAACACGCTCGCCGTGGTGCAGGCGATGGCGAGCCGTACACTAGCCTCGACGAGCGATCCCAAGGAGTTTTCCAGAAAATTTGGCGGTCGCGTGCAGGCGCTTGCTCGCATTCACGATCTGCTCAGCGCAAAAAGCTGGGAGGGCGCCGATCTCCGTGATCTCATCGTCGCTCAAGTCTCCACCGGTGGTGCCGACGACGCGCGCCTCGGCCTCTCTGGCCCCGCCGTCCGGCTCGATCCCCAAATGGCGCTTCACGTTGCGCTCATCGCCCATGAACTGGGAACCAACGCCACAAAATATGGCGCACTGTCGACCCCGACAGGTATGGTTACTGTCAACTGGTCGACCGCGGATGGCGCGCTTTCCATCGATTGGAAGGAATTAGGCGGGCCCATCGTCGAGCCGTCGTCGGCGCAGGGATTTGGAACGACCCTGATTACACAAAGTGCCAGAGGACAGGGTGGCGAAGCCAACATGTTACCCGAAGTTGATGGGGTCCGCTGGACCGTCAAATTGCCATACAGCTGCAACTCATCGAGAAGGAGCGATGCGATGGCACCGACCTCCACCGAACCAAAAAGCATTGCACCCGAAGCATTTACGGATCTCAAAGGCAAGCGAATTCTCATCATTGAAGATGAGCCGCTGATTGGCCTCGACATCGTCTCGGCGCTTGAGGAGGCGGGCGCGCATGTTGAAGGACCAGTCGCATCAATCGAGGATGCCTGTCATCTCATCGCCACCGGGAATTTTGAAGCAGCCTTGGTGGATGCCAACCTTCACGGGCGGCCAGTGGGGCCGATCGCAGTTGCGTTGACCGACCGTCGCATTCCGTTTGCTTTCGCGACCGGTTACGACAAGGAAGGCCTGCCGGAAGGGTTCCGGCATATCGCTATCTTGAGCAAGCCCTGCGGACCGGAAATGGTCGTCGAAATGGCGAAGCAACTCATCGGAAGCTCTGCCAGATAGGGGTCAGGACAAGCGCGGCGCCTTCATTTGCACATCGGCAATGAGAAGATGAACCTCGTCTTTTCCTGTGTCGACGTGACCTCAAGCTTTCCGTGGTGTGCCTCAGCGATCTGCGCTGCGATGTAAAGGCCAAGACCCAAGCCCTCCGCATTGGTACCGCCTCGTCGTTTAAACGGGCGAAACAGCTGTGACATCGCATCTTGCGGGATCGGCTCGCCGCCATTTGCAGTCGAAAGCAAAAACCCCTCCGGTGTTTCCTTGGCTGTTATGATAACCGCGCCGGCCGGATCGCCATGGGTCATTGCATTGCCCAGCAGGTTGGAGAACATCTGCCCGATCCGCGCGTGATCGACGGCCAGCTCGATCGGCCCCTGCAAATTTGCGACGATTTCGCGATTGGGCCAGGACATCCGATGCTCGTCGATGATCTGAGCAAGCGTCGGCACCAGATCCCTCGTATCGATGTCGAGTCCAAGCCCTCCACCCAGACGTCCGCGTGCGAAATCGAGGACGTTGTCGATGATGTTTCCCATCCGGTCCGCGCTGGCATTCATCAGATCGACGATGGTTTTTGTCCGGGTGTCGGCATTCTTGGCAAGCTGACGGATACCGGCTTTCACCGAAGCCAGCGGGTTTCTGAGATCGTGGCCGAGTACGGCGACAAACTGATCGCGAAGTTCGGAGGTTTCAAGCTCGTCCTTCAGCTTGGCTTGAGTCTCGACAAGATCGCCGCGGGCACCAAGATTGTGTGCAATGAGTTCAGAAAACAGCCTGAACATGCCGAGCACACGGTCGTTGTCGACCTTTGCCGGTTCTGGGTCGAGCGCGCAAAGCGTGCCGAAAAAGCTGCCGTCTCTCAGGATGATCGGCATGGAGATGTAGCTTTGGAAGCCATATTTCAAAGGCGTGTGGTGTGTCCGCCACTGGTCGTCTGCACCGACCTCATCGATGGCAACAGGTGTTCTCGATTGCTGGATTTCATGACAAATCGTGGTCTCGACCTCAAGCTCGCCGCCGGCCTCAAGACCAAATTCGATGCCATCCAGTGTCCGGCAGGCAATCCATCGTCCTTCGGTCACTCGAGCAATTGCCACGAACCGCATTCCAGTCGACTGGCTGATCACGTTCAAGATGATTGGAACGGAGCCAATGCTGTTGATCGCATCGATATCCGCCTGAAACTCGTGCACCACCGCCGCTTGTCGGCCGACGATCTCTGCCGGTTGCGGAACGATTGCGGCATTGTCCGGCTCATCAGCGGCAACAGGTTGCCCTATCTCCATATCAGAGGATTGCGAAGGGTCCTGCTCACTATCTTCAAATTTCATAGCGCGTTATCCAGACTGATCGGTCCCTGACCGACAACGGGGCGAACTGTAATCCGGCATTTCAAGAACTTTCGCTTCTATTCTTCTGCGCGACTGCGCCAGCCTGACGCGTCAGGCCGAGCTTCTCGGACAGCAGGGCGGCGAGCGCATCACCATCATAGGGTTTGGACAGGATGATCACATCCTGCTCTGACTTGACTGCACTCGGGTCGCCGGTTGCATAGACGATCAGCGCTGATGGGCGCAGCGTCCTTGCTTCTGCAGCGAGATCCGCGCCTGAGGCACCTGGAAGATTAAGGTCCGTCAGCAGAATATCGACAGGCGCTGTCTGGAGTGCCGCCATCGCCTCCTCGGCGCTTCCCGCCTCGATGACAATGAAGCCCGCATCCTGCAGCATGTCGGCCGTGTTCATCCGGATCAGTTGATCGTCTTCGACCAGCAGGACCGTGTGCCGTTCATTGGCGACCAGGTCTTCGGCCCGGATTGTGCCGTCTGGTGTGATCGGCAATCTCTGCGTCTGCTCAATTGAAGCAGAACTGGGCTTTGATGCTTTCGCCGTGTTTCGCTGCTTCTGGTTGGCGAGCACGTGCCGGAATTTCCGGGCCAGAGCCTCGCGTGTATAGGGTTTTGACAGGAGCTCGACGCCTGCATCCAGCTTGCCGCCATGCACGATCGAATTTTCCGTATAACCAGACGTGAACAGCACCGCGATGTCCGGCAGGCGCTCTTTTGCTTTTCGGGCGAGCTCCGGGCTTTTCAACGTGCCCGGCATCACGACGTCGGTGAAGAGCAGATCGATCGGGATGCCGCTATCGATCACCGTCAGAGCACTTGCCGCATCAACAGCTTTCAGGGTGCGGTATCCGAGGTCCGCCAGAAGCGCGATCACGGTTTCACGAACCTCAGCATCATCCTCGACGACGAGAACGGTTTCAGTACCACCGGTGATCGGGCCGTTGTCGATCTCGACCTCGACATCTTCGGCCTCATGGGCACGCGGCAGATAAAGCTTGATCGTCGTGCCGTGGCCGACCTCGGAATAAATCTTCACATGGCCGCCGGACTGCTTGACGAAGCCGTAGACCATCGACAGGCCAAGGCCCGATCCCTTCCCCTCTCCCTTGGTCGAGAAGAACGGCTCGAACACCTTGTCGATGATCTCGGGATCCATACCGGATCCGGTATCGGTGACCGCCAGCATGACATACTGACCGGCCGTCACCTCATCATGATTGCGGGCATAGGCGTCATCGAGATAGGTATTGGCAAGCTCGATCGTCAGCTTGCCGCGGCCGTCCATCGCGTCGCGGGCATTGATGGCAAGGTTGAGAAGCGCGTTTTCGACCTGGGTCGGATCGATGAACGTGTTCCAAAGACCACCGCCGACGATCGTCTCGACCTCGATCGCCTCACCGATTGCCCGGCGGATCATATCGTCCATGTCGCGAACGAACCGACTGGCATTAACGACTTTCGGGGCAAGCGCCTGGCGACGGCCAAAGGCCAGCAACTGGCTGGCAAGCTTCGAGCCCCGCGACACGCCGGCCATGGCATTCTTGATCCTCGTTTGCGCACGGTCGTTGCCTTCCGTTTCACGCGCGAGGAGCTGCAGGTTGCCCGAGACGACCTGCAGCAGATTGTTGAAGTCGTGGGCCACGCCGCCAGTCAGCTTGCCGACGGTTTCGAGCTTTTGCGCCTGCGCAAGCTTGGCTTCCGCTTGGCGGCGCTCACCGATTTCGGAAATTACCCTGGCCTCGAGGTTTTCATTCAGATGCCGGAGCTGCTCTTCGGCGCGCTCGCGGTGGCGCACCTGCCGTGACAGGGCTTCGGCATGCTCGCGCAGCGCTTCTTCCGCGGCGCGCTGATGGGTAATATCGGTGTGAACGCCGACCCATTCCAGGATTTCGCCGTCCGCTCCCAGGGTCGGCAACCCCTTGATCGCGAAGTGGCGCCATTCGCCATCATGGCGACGCACGCGGTGCTCGTGAACGAACATAGATTTGTAGGCTACCGCTTCTTTCCAGGCATCGATTGTGCCAGCGACATCGTCGGGATGCACGGCCGTTGCCCAACCGTAGCCTTGATACTCTGCCGCGGTCTGACCAGTCAGGGCTTCCCAGCCATGCTGTTCACCCAACATCTGCCCATCGGCGCTGTTAGTCCACAAAACACCATGGACGGCATCCATAGCGGTGCGGAAACGGCCATTGCTCAGGGAAACAGCTGCCTCACGCTCGGCTCGCTCACCGACATCGATGCCGAGGATGTAAACGCCTGGTATCGACCCGTCCGGCTCGACGCTCGGAACGTAGCGGATTTCCATACGGCGCGGCCGACCATCCTTGTGCGGCAGTGTTGTTTCTGAGGAGAATGTCTCGCCGGCGAGGCCGCGCGCAATCGATTGTCGGCGATCCTCATAGGCTGCTTCGCCGATCACATCGCGGACGGGGCGCCCGATCATCATCTCAGGCGCCATGCCGAACCAGTCCTGGTAGGCCGCGTTGGCGAAACCATAGACATGATCCTGGTCGACATAGGAAATCAGCATTGGGATAGCATCGGTGACGCGCCGAAGCTCCGCTTCGCGCGCCGCAACCTTCTGCTTCATCGCCACGCGATCACTGTTATCGACAACCGTGCAAAGCACGCCGGCAATCTTCCCGTCGGCCTCATAGACCGGCGTATAGAAGAGATCGAACATGAACTCTTTTGCAACGCCATCGCGAAAGAGAGTCATCGGCTGGTCGTGATATGCCCGAAGCTCACCGCGAAAGCCCGCTTCGAGCATGTCGCGGTTCCAGTCCCAGATCTCGGACCAGGTCTCGGAGACCTTTGTACCCATCGCCGCGGGGTGCTTGCTTCCGGCGATTTCGCTGTAACGATCATTGTAGATCATCACATTGCTCTTGTCCCACATCAGGACTTTGGCAACGGGAGAATTGACGACGTTGGCGACAGTGGTTCTCAGCTCCACTGACCAGGTCTCGATCGCACCGAGGTCGGTCGATGCCCAGTCGATACCTCTGATCAATTGACCACATTCGCCGCCGCCGATCGGCCAGACCGCTGGATATCGTGCGGATTCCTGCCCACCGTCGCGCAGCTGACGCAGCGCCGCGCGAACCACCTCGCTGGCATTGGCGTAGTCACCAGATTCCAGCTGATCGTTGATGAAACCTTCGAGTTCCGAGGTGAGCGAGACGTTGCGCGACAGCCGTGTAATCATACCATCTCGTCGCAAATCCCGCGAGCTGTGTCAATAACTGACACAGCTTTGGAGCCCCTGAGTATCAGGGCATTCGCGCGGATAGAGATCAAGCAGTTGCAAACAGCTTGAAGAACGCACTCACGCGGGAAATGTCGTAAGGCTTTTCGATAAACCCGGCCTGCCCGAGTGCAGCGCGGGTGGGACGAACCATGCCGGATGTCACGATGATCCCGATCTTGGGCCAGCGGTTGTTGATGATGCCGGCGAGCTCAAGACCGGTCATCGAACCGGGCATATTGACGTCGGTGAAGACCACATCGATGTCATTTCGATCCTCAAGGATCTTGAGCGCTTCGTCAGCGCTTCCAGCCTCAATGGGGCAAATATCTTCCTCGGAGACGAAATCGGCGACATCCATGCGGATGAGTGCCTCATCCTCGACGATTAGGACATTCAGTATTCTGCGTGATTCCAATTAGACACCTGGTTCCGTCATTCTTGCGCTCCAGCCCGCTCCGTTTGGGATTGCGCTGTTCAACCTCAAACCAACAACCCGGACGGGTCACCTGCAGACCTGTCGGCTAGCCCGGACGCAATAACGACCAAGGTCTGTTTGCGTTCCACAAGGTAATGCAAATTTATGGACCGATAAATGGATTTTGCCGTTTCGAAGAACCGCACGTGAATTCCGAGTAGGTCGATCCTCTGGCACTGTGGCATTCCCGCGGCAATCCAAACCGCACCAGACGAGGAGAACATATGCCGACGAGATTGGTCATCCCGCCGTCGTGACGTTTTCAGGTTGCGAAACGGTAGGCACCGCCCATTCCCAGGGCCCTCCTATAGGCTGGCCGAGCATGAATTCGTTCAAGCCAGGCGATCGTCGCAGGGCGGGATGCATCAAGGCCCGCCCGTGACCGCGCCGCTTCGAGCGGGAAGCTCATCATGACATCGGCTGCCGTGAACTCATCGCCGGCAAACCACTGCCTGGCCGCAAGTTCTGACTCGATATAGTCCAAGTGAACGTCGAGCATCGGGCGAACCTTTTTGACCGCTAATCTCCCGAGCAGCGGAACCTTCGACACGACAAGCAGGGCAAAAAGGACGGGCATCACCGACCCCTCGGCGTAGTGCGAGAATTGTCGGTAGCGAAGCAGGTTATCCCTGCCAGCAGGGCCAAGCCTTCCCGCAGAAAGGTCGACGAGATACTCGCAGATCGCACCAGTCTCGACGAGAACGACGCGATGGCCGTTGGCATCGAGATGTTCGACAATCGGTGACTTGCCGAGTGGATGGATCCGCCTCAGCTCGTCTGGAGCGCTCATGTCCGGCCGGCGTTTGTAAGAATGGATCTCGTAGCCGAGGCCGAGCTCCTCAAGCATCCAGAGAACACGTTGCGAGCGGCTGTTGTTGAGGTGATGGACAATTAGCATTTCACGGCGCTCTCATGCGGCGCCTTGGTCATTTTCTGTATCGAGGTTCTCTGGACGAATCCCTTCATCCCGAGGCGCCGTCGATCCCTTATCGTCTTTTGCTTGCTTCGCAGACCCGGCGACACCCCCGGAGTGATTGGCAGACCACGTTTTCGGCAGGTCGCGACCTGTCTCACCATTCTTGTCGGTCATTCGATGACTCCACAGCTACGCCGCCATAACCAGCGGCCAATGAGCGGGAGTAACGAGGCAAAGGACCCAACGTTCCCATGCGCCTCGCGTCACCAGGCCGTGATTGATCTATTGTTTTACACGCACGAGGCTAAGCGTTCTCGACGACAGTTTTCTATCACGGTTGGCCGCCACCGCCGGCGGCGCCATAGACCTGTCCGTTGGCATAACTTGCCTTCGGATCGGCGAGCTGAACATAGATCGAAGCCAGCTCTGCCGGCTGACCGGGGCGGCCCATCGGAGTGTCGCCTCCAAAGCCCTGCAGTTTTTCCATGGTCGCGCCACCGGCCACCTGCAACGGCGTCCAGATTGGGCCCGGTGCGACGCCGTTCACCCGGATGCCTTTCGGGCCGAGCTGTTTCGCCATCGATTTCGTAAAATTCATCCCGGCCGCCTTGGTCATCGCATAGTCCACGAGGTTGGCCGAGGGGTCATAGGCCTGTTCGGACGTGGTCTGGATAATCACCGATCCGGGATTCATCTGTTTTACCGCCGCCTTGGTCAGCCAGAACAGTGCGTAGATGTTCGTTTTCATCTTTGCATCGAACGCGTCGGAGGTGATGTCTGCGATCGACTGAGCCTGTTGCTGCCGGCCGGCATTGTTGACCAGAGTATCCAAACCACCGAGAGCTGCGGCCGCATCCTCGATCAGCTTCTGGCAAAAAGCCTCGTCACGCAGGTCTCCCGGCAGCGCTACGCCAATGCGCCCTTCCTTCTTGATGAGAGCGATGACTTCCTGGGCGTCGGCCTCTTCGACTGGCAGATAGTTGATGGCGACATCCGCCCCCTCTCGGGCAAAGGCGATCGCCGCGGCCCGGCCCATCCCTGAATCCCCGCCGGTGATCAGCGCCTTCCTGCCTGTCAGCCGGCCGGAGCCGACGTAGGATTCCTCGCCATGATCGGGCGTTGGGTTCATCTCACCTGCAAGGCCCGGAAACGGCTGCGTCTGCCTGTTGAAGGGCGGCTTGGGATAGGTGGTGGTCGGGTCGGTCGTCATGGCTCGTTCCTCTGCTGCTGCCGGCACGCCGCTTGCGCGGCATGTGAAAAGCCCGGCACGAACGCCGGGCTATCTTATGTCAGTGTTTGTGTTCGGGCATGTCCTTTAGCTGATCCTTCGTCCAGCTCGTCACGGCATGGACGTCGCCGTCCTCGTCGCGCATGAACTGCAGGTCAGACAAAGGCACAGCCACCGGCTTGGCGCCGATGCCGAGGAAGCCGCCGACATCGATGACCGCCTGTTCCGCGGCGCCTACGCCGTGGACATGATCCAGCTTTCCGACCTTGTGGTCGTCAGCGCCGTAGATCGTGGCACCTTCAAGGATGGCTGGAGTGAGTTCGGTCGGGGCAAGGCGAACGTGATTGGTATGGTCCATTGTGTTTCCTCCTTCTTATGGGTTGGACAGGGCAAACCGCTTCACAGGCAATATTGTTCCGGTCGCTGATTTCCGGCGCTCCGCGATAAAGTAGGCAAGGGTTTGGAGTCGGAACCATTGCCGCCGTGCCCGGTTAGTCTGCGTCGAGAAACCGAGGAGACCACCATGGCATTTATCGAAGCGAAGGACGGCACCCAGATCCACGTCAAAGATATGGGGAAGGGTCACCCTGTCGTACTCATCCACGGCTGGCCGTTGACCGGCGACATGTTCGAATACCAGACGCTGGCGCTTCTGGAGGCCGGGTATCGGGTGATCACCTATGATCGCCGCGGTTTTGGCCAGTCGGGCCATCCGGCCGATGGTTACGACTACGACGTATTCGCAGACGACTTGAGTGCCGTGCTCGAAGACCTTAAGATTGATAAGGCCCACCTGGTCGGCTTTTCCATGGGCGGTGGCGAAATCGCCCGATATCTGTCGCGCCACGGAGCGGGCCGGGTATCAAAGGCCGTCTTGGTCTCCTCTGTCGTGCCGTATCTGCTGAAGGATACGTCCAATCCGGATGGCGTCGATGCGAGCGTATTCGCCGAGATGAAGAAACAGGTCCGCGAGGACCGGTTTGCTTTCCTGCAAAGCTTCGCCAAGACGTTCTATGGCGTTGGTCTCGTCAGCAAGCCAGTCAGTCAGGGTATACTCGACTGGTCATTCGTTCTCGGCGTCATGGCCAGTCCGAAAGCGACGATCGACTGCATCGACACCTTCGGCCGGACCGACTTCAGGCCAGACCTGCCGGCGTTCACAATCCCGACCCTCGTCATTCACGGAACGTCCGACAAGACCGTTCCAATTGATCCGTCCGGCCGTGCTGCCGCCGGTGGCATCTCCGGTGCGACGATTATCGAGTACGATGGCGAGCCGCACGGCCTGTTCGCGACGGCGCCCGAGCGCCTGAACAAAGATCTGATCGAATTTCTGGCATAAGCCAGTAACACCCAGCCGCGCTGACTTGTCTGTGGCTGGGTGTCACCACAACAGATGCGTTCCGGCAGGGAGACCAAGGTCTTGATAGGATTCGAACCGACGGCCCACGATTGTGATTATGCGGCGAAACAGCCGGGCCCAACCATCCTATCTCCAGATGCCTTGCAGAGACCAACGCGTCTGGCTATATCACTGGAAATATCTGGAGGATCCGATGGCCAGCTCTCAGACACGCGCAATTCAGAACTACAGAAGCCGCTTGGGCGACCGCGGCCTCGCTCGTTTTGAGGTACTTGGGCGCGACAGCGATCGCAGCTTAATTAGATCACTGGCTCGCAAATTGGCCGAAGATGGCCCGGAAGCAGCTAATCTCCGTGCCGTCGTCAACGAAACGCTTGCTGGTGAGCCGCCTAAAAAGGGTGGTATTCTCGCAGCTCTCCGCCGATCGCCGATGGTTGGAGCCGATCTCGACACCGCCCGTTCACGCGAGGAAGGTCGCGAGATAGATTTGTGATGCGCTATTTGCTCGACACCAACATTCTCAGCAATATCACCAAACCAGGGCCTTTGACGTCACTGATGGCATGGATGGCCGAGCAATCCGACGATGATTTGTTCATCGCTTCGCCTACTGTCGCGGAGATACACCGAGGAATTTTGGAAAAGCCAGCGGGAAAGAAACGAGCCGCTCTCGAAGCCTGGTTTGCCGGCAATGAAGGGCTGCAATCGCTCTTTGCTGGTCGCATCCTTGCGTTCGACGAAAAGGCAGCTCTGATCTGGGGCGAGCTAATGGCACACGGAAAGGCGACGGGCCGCCCTCGGAGTGCCTTGGACACAATCGTTGCTGCCATTGCGAAATCCAACAGCTGCATCGTTGTCACCGATAATGAGAGAGATTTTCAGGGAATCGAAATTATCAATCCCCTTCGTACGACCACGATCTAAACCACTCGCAAAAGTTAAGCTCTTGATGAGACTCGGACGAGCGACTTGCAATTCTGACGGCTTAAACGGCCCAAGGATTGATGATTCTCAATCCGGCTGCCTCGAATGGGCTTGTATCTCGAGTTGCCACCGCGAGACGGTTTTCTGCTGCTGTAGCAGCAATGTATCCATCAGCCTTCCCGATCGCCTTTCCGGATGTTCGACCGCCCGCCATCAACTCCGCGTAGAATTGCGAGGTACCTATGCTAAAGGGCAGAATGCGCCCGTCAAAGAGCGGAAGAACCTCACCTTCAAGGCGTTCGTCGAGAATTGCCTGACGCTTCCCTGAGGGCATTGAGGCAATCCCGAAACGCAGTTCGGCAATTGAAATCGCGGAAATGAACAACGTCTCGATGGCTTGTGCATCCAGCCAAGTCAGCACAGCAGGATCAGGAGCCGGCTTCCAAGGTTCAGATATTACATTAGTGTCCAGTAAGATCATTCGAAAGTTATCGGTTCTGCCGGCGCCCTATCGCGCTGTTGTTGCAGCGCTTCAACGTCACTGTTTGACAATTCGGCATCACGGCCAATAGCAGCGAGCAATGATCCGAGTTTCACACGTCCAGTTGGACGAACAGCGGCTTCAAGAATGTCCCGAATTTCGGCCTCGGTACTGCGACCGTGGTAAGCTGCTCTTGCGCGTAGCGCCCGATGCGTTTCATCAGAGATGTTTCGAATGGTCACCGCCGCCATAAATCCGATCCTACCTTTATTCTTCTCGTGATATCAATTTGACAGAAATGATTGCACTTCTCAACCCGTGCCGTGAGCAAGAAGCGGAACTTTGTAGCGCGCCTTCTCGGTCTTGAAGAGATATGAACCATGGACCCGCGCATTTTCCAGTCCACCTCGCACGGATGATTTCAAGGCTCCTGCAGCTCTGACCTTAAATACGCCAGGGATTCACGAGGACAACGCCTGTTCCTTGGAAATCCTGGACATTGCGCGTCACGACCCCTAGTCCATGAACAAGCGCCGTGGCCGCAATGATTGCATCAGCTTCATTGCGGCGATCTGGAATGTGTAGATGGGCACATCGCGTCGCAACCTCATCATCGATTGATATGGTACGCGCAGCAAACTCGGGTCGCACACGGCTATCCATCCACTTTCGTAAGCGAGAGCCCTGCTCGATATCGCGGCGCTGGATGCTGAGTATCCCCCGTTCAAGCTCTAAAATTGTTATCGCAGAAATGTACAGATCACGGGAGTCCTGCGCACTTATCCAAGCCGTTACGTTCGGATCAGCTTTACCATCGCCGACCTTCCGGAGCTCGGAGACAACGTTCGTATCGAGCAAATATTTCAAGACAAATCAACTTCGCGAATTGCTATGATCGATCGCGGTGGATCGAAATCGATTACCGATAAGCCAGGCATCGATAGAGCATCGACAAGATTGTGACGTTTACCTGTCAGGCGCTCAAACTCGCCGTAAGTCATCAACACGTGCGACGGTCTGCCTCGATCAGTAATAACGACAGGTCCAGCCTCCGCAGCCTTCTTTGCTCTGCCGACATCGTGATTCAATTCGCGGCTGGTCAACCTGATGGTGCCCATATGCGCCTCCCTGTAGGAACGTACCTACATATAACGCTATAGGTCGCGATGTGCAATGCTCTCAAGGCAAGCTGCTTCTGTGTCCTATTTTTGAGCTCTTGAAAGGCATGAACCGCCGACCTCGTCAATTCAAATGCGGTATCACTGATTTCTTTCAACTATATGCTTGAAACGCTTCACCGCCCCCGGACGAACGTCATCCGGAAGCTTCATGTCGGATAATGGAGCGTCGCCAACTCGGACAATCATGACCATCCCCATGTCGTAATGCGGCGTACACATGATCCCGTAGAAGCCCTCTTCATTGAAAGTGACTTCAATCTCCTGGTTGATCTTTCCCTTGAACGGAGTTGCTCCTTCCGGCAGAAAATCCTTGATCGTCGCTGCATTGTGTCCCCGCTGCGTCGCCAGGAACTTCACCTTGTCGCCGGGCTTCAATGACAGGAAATCCGGCTCAAAAGCCATGCCGCCGGTCGCGTTACCGTTCAACATTTTTACTTCAAAAGTCTCGGCATGGGCAGCGATTGGCAGCAAAATCAGAAGAGTAGCAAGAAGGATGGAACGCATGGAAACCTCATTGAATGGATCGGAAACGGATCAGGCGAGAGCCGTCCGTGTCTTCGAAAAAACGAGCCATGACACCAAAGACGTCACGGATCAGATCGAGCGTCAAAATCTCGGCAGGCGTCCCAACCGCCAGCAGCGATCCTTTCGACATCACACCGATACGGTCACAAGACATCGCCTGATTGAGATCGTGGAGCGCGATCACCGACGTAATGGAAAGCGCTCTAACCAAGCCGAGGATCGACAGTTGATGCTGGATGTCGAGATGGTTGGTCGGCTCGTCGAGCAGCAAGATTTTTGGCTGCTGCGCGAGCGCGCGGGCGATATGAACGCGCTGTTTTTCGCCACCTGACAGCGTATGCCACGACCGCTTTTCCATGTCGGCCATATCGACCTGTCGCAAGGCCTCGGCGACGATCTTGTCATCCCTTGCTGACCACGGCTGCAGTGCCGACAACCACGCCGTCCGGCCAAGTTCGACAGCGTCCCGGACAGTCAAGCGCTCAAGCGTATCGCTTTGCTGCTCAACAAATGCCAGGGTCTGGCCAACCTGCTGCCGGTTCATCCGCGCCATGGGCTGCTTCTGCAGAATGACTGTTCCGGAAGAGGGTGTGAGGATGCCGGCCAGCAGTTTCAGCAGCGTCGATTTGCCGGAACCGTTGGGACCGATAAGTCCAAGCGTCTCTCCCTCCCGTACGTCAAAAGAAACATCTTCCACGATGCTGCTGCCTCGCACCTTCCAGCTTAAATCTTCAGCCGCCAGGATCATCGAATGCGCCTTCCGCGAATGAGGATGAGGGCAAACCCCGGTGCGCCGACAAGGGCGGTGATGACGCCGATCGGCAGGACCTGATTGGGCACGAGCACCCGCGAGCCGATATCGGCCAGCACGAGAAACACGGCTCCCATCAGTGCCGAGACCGGCAGGAGCCGGGCGTGGCGTGGCCCGACGAGGAAGCGGGCGGCATGGGGTATGACGATGCCGACGAAACCGATCGAACCGACGATGCTGACCATGACTGCGGTTATCATCGCCGCCGTTCCGATGACGATCGCCTGTACCTTGCGAACCGGCACGCCGAGTGAGGCCGCAGAGTCTGCGCCGAAAGTGAAGGCATCGAGTGCCCGGCGATGCCATATGCAGACGCAGACACCCAGAATGGCGATCGGGACAGCAAGAAATACATCGTTCCAGCGCACGCCGCTGAGGTTCCCCATCAGCCAGAACATCACACCGCGCACCTGCTCGGCATTAGCGGAACGAGTGATGATGAACGAGGTCAGTGCGTTGAAGAGCTGCGAACCGGCAATGCCGGCGAGAATGACAAGTCCGGTCGCTTGGATGCCGACACCGCCACCTGCGGCGCGCGCCAGCATGATGACCAGCAGAAAGGCAATCAGCGAGCCGGCAAAGGCACCGATGGGCAGAGAAAGAAGCCCACCGCCGATGCCGAGGATCAGAATGGTGACCGCACCCGTTGAAGCACCGGCGGAGATGCCGAGAATATAGGGGTCGGCCAGCGCATTGCGCAGCATGGCCTGCAGAACCACGCCGGACACGGCCAGCGACGCACCGCAGCAGGCCGCCACGATGGCGCGCGTCAGCCGATAGTTCCAGATGATACCCGCATCGATCGGATCAACGAGATAGGTTGCGCCAAACATCTTGTTGACCAATGTCTGGCCGACAAGATGGATCGGCATGGACGTCTCCCCGACGGAGACGCCCAACGCGATGGCAATGAGGAGCAGGAGAACGGAGCCAATCAGATAACCGATCCGGCGTATGGGAATCTGTCCGTTCCGCTCGACCACGATATCCGTCACTGCTTGCCCTTGATGTCTTCAAGCGCGTCGGCGACAGCCTCGATACCGGCTGGAATTCGAATGCCCGCATGGACGGCATGAGCATCGACCACGACAATGCTGCCCTCCTTGACGGCCTTCATTTCGCGGGTCACCGGGTCACTCTTGAGGTAATCGAGCTTCACCTGATAGTCATCGGCCGGATAGCGGCGGCGATCCATACGTGCGATGATGATGACATCCGGGTTGGCCTTGGCGATAGTTTCCCAACCAACGGATGGATATTCCTCATCGCTCTCTACCACGTTCTTCACGCCGAGCGTGTTCATGATGAAGCCCGGAATGCCCTTTTGACCGGCAACGAAGGGATCGAGTTCGATGTCGGCGCTCGAGAACCAGAAGACCGCGGAGACGTTTTTCAGATCGAGTGCCTTGGCTTTGGCCGCAGCCGCGTCGACCCGTGAACGAAGCTGCTCTTCAACCTTGTTGCCGCGGTCCTGCACATCGAAAATCGTCGAGAGTTCATCGACGGCGCGGTAAACTGTATCGATCGAGAATGGCGTCTTACGTGCGCCGTCACCGCCCGAAAGGTTGTCCTTGCCGACGCAATCCGCCGGCATGGCGTAGACGTTGATACCAAGCTCGTTGAACTGCTGGCGCGTGCCGACCACGCCCTGCGGGCCGACATGAACCTCGAACTGGGTCGTCACCAATTCCGGCTTCTTGGCCGCCACGGCCTCGAAGCCCGGATGGTTGTCTGCCAGACGCGGAGCCTTGGCATTGACGTCCTTGAACTCCGGCAAAACCTCGTTGAACCAGACCGACGTGCCAACAACCTTGTCGCCAAGGCCAAGTGCATACAGCATTTCCGTCGTCGACTGGCCAACGGCAGCGACGCTCTTCGGCGCAGCGTTGAAGGTCAGTTCCTGACCGCAATTGCTGATCTTGAGCGGATATGTGGTTGAGCCGGCATAGGCGCCGGAACTGGCGAACAGGAGGGCCGAGAAGGCAAGAGCTGCCTTGAGTTTCGTCATGATCAATCTCCGGTCAGTGAAATGGACCCGATCGGGGATCATCAAGATGGCACGGAAAATCCGCCTGCCGGTTTTCACCGCCATTCGGAACAGCACGCAAAGACGCTGCAAACATCCGCTTCCTCCTCCGGACACCCCGCCGGCGTTACGTTACTCGATGTCGGCAGGTCTCCTGACTGACGGGTCAACGCCTCCTCTCGCCTTCCCGGGCACAATCGCCCAGTGGCCGATGAAAGGATGCTCGCCGCCTACAGTTGCGGGGGCAGTTTCGTTTGACGGATTGCTCCGTCCCGAATTCCCTGTTCGTCCCTTTCGGGAACCGACGGCGGCAAGCTATACAGGCTTGAGACCGTTGCGCAAGCCTGCGTCGCGGATCAGGACGGCTTTGTCGCGGTCAGCACGAAATAGTCGATCATGCGGCTGCTGTCGTCATAGACGGCACCATAGGGATGCGTCTCAAAGAGATGCTTCCAGGACTGCACCTCGCCGAAACCGGTCTCGTGCAGCAGTGCACGCGCATCAATATCCGTCAGGCCATTGAAAAAGGGCAGTTCGTTGCCGAACTCGGCCGCGCTGTCGTTGTCGCGATGTAGGAACCATAGGCCGTCTGAAACCAGAAGCTTGCCACCCGGTTTCAGGATGCGGTTAGCCAGGGACAGCGCACCCGCGGGGTTCTCAAGCGTCCAGAGAACATTGCGCAAAGTAACGATATCAACGCTTGCGTCAGGAATTTCGGCATCGTCCATCGTCGAATGAACAAAGGTCAGGTCGAGGCCACGGGCCTCGGCATCCTGACGGGCGTGAGACAACATCCCCTCTGAACCATCCACTGCGATGACCCGATGGCCCAGCTCCGCGAGCAACAATGCGCACGCACCCGTGCCGCTTCCAAGATCGATTGCGGTCCGGGCATCTCCCTCAAGCGCCGCCGAAAACACGCTTTTCCAATCGTCATAGTTACGCTTGTGCGATGCCGCACTGTTGAAGCGGTTTGCCCGCCCATTCCAATGTTCGGACATGGCTTTGGCAGTGTTGGGGGCAGCTTTCATACGTCACTTCCAATATCATTATCGCTCGATTACTCGACTTGGGTAATAGGTACTTATGATCCGGCCATGCTATCGGCGGAAGTTACTCCGCGCTACGCCCAAGCCTGCGTTTTTCGCAGCTCCTGATGGGTATCGCCCCTCAAGTCCGTTAAATGTGCTTACGCTTATCAACGCTCTATCTTCATGACGTAGGGCTAATTACGCGACATCGTTGCATTATGTGCGCGTAACTCGCTGCGTGAACAGAGTGGTCACCTCGCTACAGGGATTGATATCCTTCAACCGCCATCCACCCGGGCATCAGCATGACGAGCGCCCAAATAACGGCCGAGGCGATGTTGGCCGCTTGGAACTTCGCTTGTTTCATATGCATCATACCAGCAACAAACGGTACAGTCGCTCTCAGCGGCCCGAAGAACCGCCCCATGAACACTGCGAGCATCCCATGCTTCCGAAAGAAAACACGGGCCTTCGCAATGCTTGTCCTATGCCGCTTCGCTGCCGGGCTGAACGTGATGCGCCGGCCTGATTTTTTGCCGATCAGATAGGAAACGATGTCACCCGTGACGGCCCCGAATATGGCAGCAGCGAGCACGGGAGCTGGATCGGCAGTACCCGCCGCAAGCATCCCACCGACGACGAGCAGAATAGGAGTAGCCGGGAAGAGCACGCCGACAATGAACAGAGACTCGCAGAAGGCTGTCAGCCCAACCACGATTGCGGCCCACTCGGGGTATTCGTTCAGAAAATTGACGATCGGGGCAGTGATTTCCTGCATTAAAAACATCCGAGGGTGCTAAGCACTGAAGAGCGTGAAAATATCAATCGCGAGGCTGATGAGCAAAATCCGCAAGTCGTTTAGGGACGGCCTGAACTCGATGACGCGGACTGTAGTCGGGCTTCGCGCAGACGCTTGGTCTTCTCCGCCCGCGCCGCCGCCTCTGCTTCCACGATATCCAGTGCTCCGGGCGCTCTATTCGAGGCAGGCTCATCTTCGTCTCTACCCGGCTTGAAAAAGTTATCCTTGGTCGCTGTCATCGACGGTCTCGCTTCGTAGGGGAAAGGGATCGGCGTTGGTGCCGGCCAAGGCTCAATGGGTCCGGGCTGATCGAGTGCGTTGAACCGCGCCATCGAGCTTGTGGCATATTTTTGGAGCCAATAAATGCGGCCGGGCTAGCTGGTGAATGTGTCTCATGCTGGAGTATACGGAGCCCACCCGGAAAAAATTGCAACGCCAATCGAAAAATTTCCAGGTGGCAGTCGATTTCACGGTTCTGAGCAGGCTCCTATCAACCGCAGTCGATTTTTTTCGTCGCACCATGCAAGCAAAAGAAAATTGGCTCCGTATATCTGATCATGGATGACAGGAGACGCATGTTCGACGTTCTAGGCCAACTCAGCGCATTGAAGCGCTATGCGCGTTCGCTTGCGCGCAATCCGGCTGATGCCGAGGACCTCGTCCACGACACTTTGATACGCGCGTATGAGCGGCGCTCGAGCTTCCGCCGCGGCGCCAACCTGCGCAATTGGCTTCTGTCTATCCTTCACAACACCCATATCGATCGTGTCAGAAGCTCTTTATCCCGCACACGGCGGGAGATGGCCGTAAACGCCGAGATTGAAACATCCCATCCTGCCCATCAGGAGCATGGTGTTCGCCTCGCACAAATTCGGTCCGCATTCGACACTCCGCCGGAAGATCAACGCGAAGCGCTTCACCTGATCGCGATCGAGGACATGTCCTATCAGCAGGCTGCAGAGCTTCTCGATGTTCCTGTCGGCACCTTGATGTCTCGGGTCTCGCGAGCACGGGCGGCGCTGCGCGATTTTGAGAATACTCCGAGAAATCCCATCCATCTACACATCGTTGGAGGCGGCAATGACTGAGACCGTACCTATTTCCGAAGCCGATCTGGACGCCTATGTCGATGGCCAAATCGATCCGGCTGGGCGCGTGCGTGTCGAATCCTTCCTGTCGAAAAATCCGGACGCAGCCACCCGTGTCATGACGGACCTCACCGTTCGATCGACCCTGAAGCTTGCCATGTCGATGGAAAATGCCAGTTGCACACCGCAGACCCGGCATGCTGCTCGCCGGCTTGAGACCGGGCTTTCGGATGCGCGCATGTGGGCGACCTTCCAGAAGATCGCGGCCGTCGGTCTGCTTGTCTCGGTGGGCTGGTTTGCCAACACATCTCTCGGAACCCGTGAGGTAAACGCGTCTGCGCATCCCCCCGCCTTCGTCGAGCAGGCCATCCGCGCGCATCGGACATCCTTGGTTCGCGCCGGCATGCAATCCCAGCCAGAGGTGAAGGCCTACGATCGCGACGAAATTCGCGCCGCAACCGCAATAGCCATGCCAGAGCTCCCGGACGATTGGCAGGTCGTCGATGTCCAGGTGTTCCCGTCAGAGTTTGGCCCAAGCGTCGAGGCAGCTGTGCGGACAGCGGAAGGCACGCTCATCTCTGTATTCGCAGGCAGGCCTGGCAGTTTCTCGGTCGAAGCGATCACCGGCGTCAATCTTTCCGATGCGGAAGCAGCGTGGTGGCAACTCGGCGAGGTCGCATATGCGGTCGTTTCCAGCACCCCCGAGATCGGCCTTATCGATGAGGCCGAAGTCCTCAGGTCATCGCTCTACTGAAAGCGGAAAGCGCGCGGCCTCCCCGAAGGCGCCGTCCATGAATTCCAGAATATGCAGTAGGCTTTCATCGGCCGAGTTGGCGACCACGGCGACCCGGCGGCCATCCGGGCTGACCGCCAGCCCCTCCGGATTGACGTCGATTTCGGCCGTATCCGCAAGCCTTGGATGGGCTGGATCGCCGAGATCGACGGCGAAAATCCGATTGCCCGCCGGTAGTTCCTTTACTGTCGTCGCGCCGGTGGGACGTTCGCCAAGACGCTCGGCCACAAAAGCGGTCCTGCCATCCGGTGTCAGTTCCAGAATTTCCGGGGCTGCTGTCACCGAGTTCGAAACGGGCAAGGCGCTTTGCGTCAGTTTGCCATCGGTGATGGAGAGAATGGTCAGAGTATCCTTGTATCCGGCGTCTGGTGGCGCAAGGATGGTGTCGGCGTAGGTCTTGGCCACATAGTCTCCATCTGAGATCACCGCGACCCGGCCCGCCGAGATGCCAGCCAAAACATCCACCGATTGAGCGGACACCTGCGCTGCCAACGTCATCGACGCAGCGGCGATAGCTGTGGTCGGGAAAAATTGCGAGATCGCCATGATGCACTCTCCTGTGTGTTCAAGGTTCGTTGCGAAAAGAGATAGTCGCCTCATTGATCGGCATCCAATTGGAATATAATGTTCTGTGATAGGCGTTTCGCATCAGGGAGCTATATGGATATCAGAGCCATGGCCTGTTTCGTCGCGGTGGCGGAGGAGCTTCATTTCCGTCGCGCCGCAGAGCGACTGCATCTCACGCAACCATCGCTCAGTCAGCGTATCCGCGTGCTTGAACACGAGATCGGGACGGATCTTTTCGCAAGGGACCGTCGCAGCGTGGCGCTGACGCCCGCCGGGCAAGCCTTTCTGGAGCCGGCCCGCAGGGCAATCGAGAATGCGCGCGTTGCCAGGGAACAGGCGCTCCGGGCAGCGCGTGGCGATGTCGGACGATTGCGACTCGGTTTTACGGTGATAGCCTTTTATGGACTGCTTCCGCAGGCTCTGCAGGCATTTCGCCGCCGTCATCCCCATGTGGATGTCGAGCTTGCCGAAATGAATTCGCCGTCGCTTGAAACGGCATTGGCCACGGGTAGCATCGATCTCGCCATTCTGCACCCGCCGCTCGAGCATCCCGATCTTGAGACACACGCGCTACCGGGCGAAGCGCTTGTGCTGGCATTGCCGGAAAGCCATCCACTCGCAGCGACGGATGTGATCGAGATTGCCGCGCTCGACGGCGAACCCATGCTGATCGCACCGCGCCGTATCGGCCCCAGCATCTACGATCGGATGATCGCGCTCTTTCACTCGCATGGCGTGACACCGCGGATCGTTCAGGAAGTGACCCCGATGACCACGCTTTCCGGCCTTGTCGCGGCGGGCGCCGGTCTGGGCTTTGTTACGGAAGGATTGTCCCGGCAACCGCGCTCCGGCATCTCCTACCGCCCTGTGACGCCAGCGCCACCACCGTTACCGATCGCCGCTGCGTGGCTGAAGCCCGGGTTACCGGTGACGGGCAAACTCTTTCTGGAAGAAGTCATCGCGCTTTACGCCAAACCGTAAGCCTTGATGGCCCTGGCGTTCGGTGACCGACATGACAACTGGACACGGCGACCGAACAATTGATTAGTGGCCGCCGTGCCATTCGAAATAATCATTTCACACGATCTGTCGCGCAAAATGTGCTTCCATCGGCTCCGCCAGCAGTTCTTCGCTGCGTGCTACGATCGCCTTGAAATGGGGCGTCTCGAAATGCGCCTTGATCGCCGCATCGTCGGACCAGCGCTCGAAGGCAAGGAAGACTGCCGGTTCTTCGCGTGAGACATGCATGTCAAAGGCAATACAGCCCTCCTCCTTTCGACTTGCCGTGGCAACCTCAATAAGTGCCTCCCGCAGTGCCTTCTCCTGGCCGGGCCTTGCACGCAACTGGGCCATGATCGTTATAGCATCCACCGCCATTCCGGCTGACACATCGCCCTGTGCCAAGGCAACGGTAAAGGGAGCACTCGCCAACACAGCAGCACCGGCGGTAGTAAGCTGAATGACTGCGCGACGCGGGAAAAGCTGATTGTTCTTAGCCATGTGAAATTCCTTCGTGGGTTGATTATTCGGGGGTCTCGTCGAAGACACGACCAGTGATGACCAGTGCATGCCGCACAGCGGGAAAGCCGACATAGGGAAGCATGTGGAAAATGGTTTCGCCGATCTCCCGGCGGCTCGCTCCGGCCTTGAGCGCACCGGCCACATGAAGCCTGAGCGGCAATTCGCTGACGCCAGTTCCCAGCGCCACCATCGCCGAGATAGTCGCCAGCTCCCGCGTTTTCAGATCGAGGCCAGGTCGGGAAAATACTGCCGCATAGGAGAAATCGACGAAGTAATCGCCCACATCGGGAGCGATACCGGAAAACAGTTCGCGCGCACCGTCACGACCAAGCCCCGTCAACGTCCTGAGCGTCTCCAAGCCGCGCTCGTCGAGTGCTCTTTTCTCGACCTCGTCCTGACGTGGCAGGCGCTCCGGCGTAAAGTCGGCTGTCGCGACAGCGGGTACCGGCCGCGAGAGCACCTCTTGCGCCACCGCCGCGGCAGATAGCACTTCCGACCAGCCGGCATGGATCGTCATCTGGATCAGGAGTTCGGATATCTGTTCGGTGGTAACGCCCGCCCGGCGCGCCCTGTCGATTCGTGCAGCCAACGCATCCCGACGGTTGCCGCGAGCGATCATAGTCACCACGCAAACCAGCGCCCGGGTTGAGCGGTCCAGTCCGGGGCGATTGTAGATCTCGCCATAGACGAATTCGGCGGTGATCCTGTCGAGTTCAACGCCAAGTTCTCCGAGCCCATCGAGGCCGCCGGCATGCTCCGGTGGGCCGATATCCGCGATCGTTGCAAGCCCCAGATCATAGACATCGCCATTGGGCCGGTTGGAACTATCCAGGCCCAGAGTGACACCGCGCTGTCCGAATATGTCACGGGCGAGGAACAGGGCGTCCTGGGCAACCGGAAATCCCAGTTCGGGGCCAAGCTGGATGAGTGTCTCGACAATTTCTCGTGGCGAAACACTGACCTCGAGCGCGCCGCAAATCTGACGCCCCAGACCATCCATGACATTCGCTTGTGCGGCAGTAGCCGCGACACCGATGATCATCCGTTGCCGCAAGTCAAGACCAGGGCGCGACAGGATTTCTCCATAAGGACCTCGCACATTCATGCTCACCAGATCTGCAGAAAGCCGGTCATAGCTGCCGGCAAGCCGCGCCTCGCGATCCCCTAGCCGCTCCAGAAGGGCAATGCCTTGGCGATAAAGCGCATCCGCCGCAGGCGACTGATGAGCGGATGCAGATCGGGGCAAAAGTGCTCCGCCCAAGGCCAACACCCCGGCGCCGCTCAACATGGCACGACGTCCGATCACGGTGCTCTCGGCCTCGTTAAGAAAGGCATTCGTCTGTAGAAGCATGGTCAATCTCCTCTTCTGTCGAACGACATCGGAGATCGTTATCCCTGCGACATACTTTAATATCGGGGCGAGACAACTATAGTTGCAGCCAGAGCAACAATGGAATGCTGATGCCGACCTCCCCGATCGAAACGGCGGCCTTGACCGAGTTCATGGCCGTGGCCAGACGCCTGAGCTTCGTGAATGCGGCACGCGATCTCGATCTGCACAGGTCCGTGCTCAGTCGCCGTATACAGGAGCTTGAACATCGGCTGGGCGCGCGCCTGTTCGAGCGGAACACCCGCCGTGTCACGCTCACCGAAGCGGGCACGGCATTCATGGCGCATGCTTTGGAAATCCTCGCTCGTATCGATGACGCCGAAGCGGAAATCTCTCGATATGCATCGGAGCCCACCGGCTTGCTGCGGCTGGCTTTACCCAATGTGTTCGGCCAATACCAGATCGCGCCGCTACTGCCGGACTTCATGGCGCGCCATCCAGCACTTCGCCTGGAACTCAGTTTCAGAGACGACTTCATCGACATGGCGGCCAACCAGTTCGATGCGGCGATCCGTATCGGTGCGCTGGATGCCGGTGGAGATGTGGTCGTGCGCAAGCTGGCACCGAACAGACGGCTTATCTGCGCTACGCCGGCTTATCTGGAAAAATACGGAACGCCGACGCAGCCATCCGATCTCCAAAACCACCGTATTCTACATTTTGCGCCCCTCCTCAGCGGCAGGATGTGGCGGCTACGAGGTGCTGGCGGTATTGTGGAAGTACCCGTCGACCCGGTCCTTACCGCAGACAATATCGACGCCTTGCGTCATGCGGCACTCTCTGGCCAAGGTATAACGGTTCTAGCGACTTTCGTTGCAGGGGAGGATTTTGCCAAGGGACGGCTGGTCCCGGTTTTCCAGGACTATCATCCTCTCGAGAGCACGGTTTCGATCGTTTACCAGAATGCCCGACACGTGCCGCGCAAGGTTCGAGCACTTGTCGATTTTCTGTTGGAGCGATTTTACGGAACACCGCCATGGGACCGAAACGGCTGAAATGTATCTCACTCTCGGCCACAGCTAGACAGAAAACCACTCACTTCCAGGCTGTATGAAAACGGCGTCGCCGGAGGCACATTCGCGCCCCACAACCGCTTCCGGATCGACTGCAGACCGATAATTGGTCAGGATCGAGCGCTCCGGTCAGGATCTGACGCGCCTGTGCGGCGGATAGATGTCATCGTCGCCATCCTCAGCACAAGGGATCCCACGATGACATCAGGATTTTCAGCCTACGGACGCAAGCTCCTTGCCGCCACGGGGGCAGGCCTTGCAGCATCGCTTTTACCCACGTCCGCAGTTCTTCGCCCCGCAATGGCCCAGCAAGCAAGTTCTTCGCCACGCGGTGCGCCGATCATGCGGCCGATACCGAAGACAGGGGAAATGTTACCGGCCGTCGGCCTCGGTACGTTCGAGACCTTCGACATTCGCCCGGGCGAGGCCCGAGAAAACGTCGAGGAGATCGTCAAGCTGTTCCACGAGAACGGCGGCAAGGTGATCGACACCTCGCCGCTCTATGGCATGGCGGAAGTCTGCACGGGCGATGCCATCACGTCCCTCGGCATTGGTGGCGAGATCTTCATCACCAACAAGACATGGACCACCGGCGATTATCTTTCCGACAACAGCCATTCGGAACGGCAGGTGCGGCAATCGCAGGAAAGGCTCTGGAGAAGGCAGATCGACGTTCTGCAGGTCCATAGCTTGGAGAACCACGATCAGGTGAGGCACTGGCTTGCCCAGAAAAAGGCCGAAGGTTCCGTCCGCTATGTCGGCATCACACAATGGAGCCCGGAATATTACGACACGATGGAACGGCTGGTGAATACCGGCACGCTGGACTTTGTCCAGATCGCTTATACCATCCTGACCCCGGCCGCCGAGCGGCGATTGCTGGACGCTTGTGCCGCAAACGGCGTCGCAGTGCAGGTCAACATCCCATTCGAGAAAGCGCGCCTTTTCACGCCTGTCGCAGGCCAGCCCGTGCCCGATTTTGCCAGAGAGGTCGGCATTGAAAGCTGGGCCCAGTATTTCCTGAAATGGATCATCTCGCATCCGGCCGTGACCAATGTCATACCGGCCACCAGCCAGCCGCAGCACGTGCTCGACAACATGGGAGCGCTCTACGGCGACCTTCCCGATGCAGCGATGCGCAAGCGCATGGCGGAACATTACACGGGGCTGACAGGCGTCGCGGATGCGCTAAAACAACCTCCCTATCCCGGCAAGAACTATGGTGGTATCGTCACATGGCCGTTCCCGCAGGTGCAGCGTACCTGACGCTGCTTGCAGCATTTCTCGTCGGCACGCCGGCATCGGCATCCGAAAGGGTCGAGATCGACGGATTTTCTATTGATCGGACCGAGGTCCGTCTTTCGGATTTCGTAGCCTTCGCCGATCGCTCCGGTATCAAGACGGCCGCCGAACGCGAGGGTGGCGGTCACGAATGGGGCGGCGGCTGGGAGCGGAGGCCCGGCTGGACTGTCCGTACGCCCTTCGGCGACACGCCGTACAGTGCCGACGAACCGGCTGTTCATGTCAGCTGGCACGAGGCGAGCGAATATTGCGCCTCGGTCGGCGGCCGCCTGCCGAGCCGATCTGAATGGGAACGTGCAGCGTATCAGGAACATGGCCCCGGCACTGTCAATGGCTTCATCGCGGGCCGCACCTACATCTATCCGACCGGAGAAACCAACGAGGGCACCAACACTAGTGTTGATGACGCTTGGCCCCGTCATGCTCCCGTTGGCACGACCCGCGCGGGTGTCAACGGTCTTTTCGACATGGGCGGCAATGTCTGGGAATGGCTCGCTGATCGCCAGGGTGCTGACGCGCTGACGGCGGGCGGCTCCTGGTGGTACGGACCCGACAAGTTGCGTGCCGATGCGATGCAGTGGAAGCCGGCCGACTTCTATGTCGTGTATATCGGCTTCCGTTGTGCCTACGACCCCGGCTGAACCACGACAATCCATGCCGAAGATCACCTGCCGCTCACGTCCAATTGAAGATGGGCGGCAGGCCCCGGCCTATTTCCTGCATGCAAGTGTCACCAAGTCGCTCTATCCTCGGCCATTGCGCACCGCGGACATGACCGGGGTGCAGGCCGAGGCTTCTGCATGATTGACGAGCTTGAAAGGCAAAGCTGGCATCTGACGCAACAGCCGAACGACCACGCCCGGGTGACCTGGAGCGGCGGACGTTTCGAAACCGCCAGGCGGGTGCGGACGGCCGAGGTCGAAGGCCGGATAACGCCCGATTTCCACCTCGTCATGGTAACGCTGAATGGTGGCGCTGCCCCCCATGAATTTCGCACCGACGACGGTTTTCGCTATGCCGGCGCGGATGTGAAGCGAACCGTCTCCTTCCTGCCAGCCGGCTGCAATCGCGATCTCGCCCTGCGCGACGTATCTTGGGAATGGGGCGCCATCGCCATCGATCCCGCGACAACGGGATCCAAGCTTGGGACCTTGCCGCCATCGCTTATCGGTCGCGACGACTTCATTTACACGATGACCGCAGAGATGGCGCGCCTCTTCCACCGTGATGGTCAGCTGGACGCAACCTATTGCTCGACAATGGCATTGGCGCTTACCGAATATCTGGCGCACAGGGTAAATGTCGCACCGCGCGCAAGAGCCAGACCGTCCCACGCCCTGACGACACGTCAGCTTCACGATACCTATGGCAGGATCGACGCATCTCTCGGCGGCCAGATCACCATCGCGGACTTGGCAACGCCGCTCGGAATTTCGGAGGGGCATTTCTTTCGGGCATTTCGCGGCGCAACCGGCCTCACACCGCTCCAGGCCATCTCGGCCCACCGCATGGAAGCCGCCGCCCACATGCTCAGGCAGCCCGAACTCGACATCACTGAGATCGCCGCCCGCTGCGGCATCGAAAGCCCCAGCCATTTCGCCCGCGTCTTCAGGGCCCACAAGGGAATGTCACCATCGCGCTGGCGAAAAGCGTAGGGGTCGACTGCCGGGCGTCGAATAGAAACTGCCGCGGCAACCACCAATCCCTTCCGATGCATAGATCTTGATGCAGATCGAACCTTTGGCCCTCTTATTCGTCATGAACTGAGCGGCAGGGGATCAGTGCCTTCGCTTAGAATTGCAAGGTATCGTCGATAACTGAACACACGGCCACGCTTGCGGCCGGTCACCTCATCAACGATGCCCAATCGCTCCAGATCTGCGAGTGCAGCGTTAACCGTTGGTGCGGACAGACCTGTGATCTGAACGATCTGGTTCGCCGTGTGAAAAGGATTCTGCTGGAAAAGCTCGTGAATGCGAAGGGCAGACCCTGCTCTATCGCTCTCCATCGTGATCCGCTCCCGATCTTCCTTGAAAAGATCGACGATCTGGGTGGCAGCCTCAAACGCCTGATTGGCAGTGTCGGCGACGCCGGCGAGGAAAAAGTCCAACCAGGCTTCCCAGTTTCCGTTTTCGCGGACCTCCTGCAGCAACCGATAATATTCTCTTCGATGGGACTTCAGATAGAGGCTGAGGTAGAGCAGCGGCTTTCGCAAAACGCCGTTCATGCAAAGATATAGGGTTACAAGCAGGCGGCCGATACGACCATTGCCATCGAGAAACGGATGGATCGTTTCGAACTGCACATGCAGCAGGCCAGCTTTGATCAGTGCCGGCAACCGAGATTGCTCATCGTGCATGAAGCGTTCGAATGCATCGAGGCAATCGGCCATTTCCGTGACGGGCGGCGGCACGAAGAGTGCGTTACCGGGCCGCGTGCCACCAATCCAATTTTGCGAACGGCGGAACTCTCCTGGGTCCTTGGTGCCTCCTCGCCCACTGTGTAGTAGTCTGGCGTGCATCTCGCGGATCAGACGCAATGACATGGGCAGCGTTTCCAGCCGCTCCAAACCATACATCATGGCGTCAACATAGTTGGAGACTTCACGGATATCATCGACGGGCTGCCCGGCTTGAGCTTCTGTCTCGAACCGCAATAGATCGGAAAGCGTCGACTGCGTGCCTTCAATCTGTGAGGAGAGAACAGCCTCCTTTCTCACATACATGTATAGAAACAACTCCTGTCGCGGCAGCAGCATTGTGATACCATCCAGGCGTCCCAGCGCGCGCTCTGCTAGGCTTAGACGCTCCAGCAATGAAAGCACATCAATCGCCGGCTCGGGCGGCAATGGCGGGGGCACGAATGCCCGCACTGTTTCACTGGCGGCGATCGTCTCGACGAAACGACCCATGCGATGGTTGGATTGGGAATCAGACATGTCCCAGTATCAACGTTGCGCCTTATTTAAACAAGGCGGGCTTCATTTAATTAAGCGCCAAACTTAGATAAGCGCATTTAATTAACGCCCTGACATTGAGGTTTCTGGCGCAGATCCAGGGTGACTTGCGTAGGGGCAGAAATACGATGATCAAGCAGCCTATAAAGTGCCTCGTCCGATAAATCCTTTCTTAAAGCTCGCCTCCTATTCCCGCTCGCCCTCGGCATTAGCGCCGAAAGAAACGGAATAAGCATGACCCAAAAAGACCTTTCATCACGGCATTTTCAGCGAAAGATATCCGAATTCTGCGAACTACGTATCGCACCGATCACATCCAAACGAGTGCTGGAGAACGTCCGCCATTATCTCATAAGCCTGATCATCTACCGGAAATCGCCACCCCTCCTGAATGGCCATATCGATTGGACGACGATTGGTCAGTCCTGTGGGATCGAAGCGGAGTTGACGGCGGAACTGAAAAAGCAACTCCGGCCAGGCTTGGATGCAATCATCCGATGGCTCGGGGCACCACCGGCAGCCGAAGAGCGACGGTCCCCAAAGCCAAAGACCCGCCCGAACAAAATAGTGTCTGCAAAGACGGTAGCTTCCACATCCTCGACCAGAAAGCCTCAACGCGCGACAACCGACGGTACATTTGCGCGGTCTGGGTCCACACCACGAGGTCCTGCACCGAAGCCGATTAGCCCATTCCCAGAACCGCTATTCGAAGCGACAGAGGATCCGGCAAGCTTTCAGGATGCGTTGGTCTATCATATGCGCCGGTTCGGCGACAGCTATTGGCAGCTCTACCGAGCCGTTGTTCATCTCAATGAGACCTTCGACCACAAGACGCTTCTATCCTGGATCCAAGGCGAGCGCGTACCCCGATCTGTTGCGAGTTTCGATATCCTCCGCCGCATTGAGCGACGCTACCGACTTCCGGAGGGATATTTCAAAGAGAAGCTGCCGCATCAGGCACGTTCGCTTTATGGTCACGAACTCGGTGATATTAGCCCGGCCGAGCGGCGCAGGATCTCGCTGCATCTTCCAGATGACTTCAGCAGTCTGCCCTTCACCAAGCGCGAAGAAATCCTTGATTGGGTGCGCCGTGTGATCATTTCCGGATCGACGGAGTATCGTCGATACCAGGCGGCGGCCAGCAAGCAACGTTATGCCATCCGCTTTCCCGGTGTCACTTATGGCGGGAGCGCACTGTCGGCCAGATCCTTGGCATCCGCAGTTCGAGCAAATCAGAATATTGAGGCCGAGTTCGATGATCCTGATCTGCTGTCCGGCGTTGTCGACGCGCCGCCGCGGCTTGCCATGGAAATGGCAGATCTCATCCGCTTCAAAACCTCGACACTGACGGCGATTGGATTTCAGCGGAATGGTGTTTGGGGAGAAGAAACGGCTTCTCAGAAAATTGAGCATCTTGGTCTGATGTTCGGCGCACTGGCCGCGTCACCGAATAGCGCCGTGAAGGGTTACGGCGTTCCACTCAGCCGGTTGAGCTTTAGCCTTCTCATCTTCCCCGGCGTTTGGGACTGGTACCTTCTGTGGCGGGAACAACGCCGCGGCTTCTATACAAAATGGGAAGAAGACATGTTGATGGTTGCTCAGGCCCTTTCCCGTGCTGATGTTGGCTGGATCCGACAGCACCCGGAGTTGCTTCAAAACGTCAGGCCTATTGCGGGTTTGATTGAACAGGAAGAAATCGACTTCGCAGCTCGCGACTGGCATGGCGCCTGCGATGCGTTTCATCGGCACGCCGCCAATCGTTCCAAGGAAATCCAGCGCGTCATGCGCGTCCATCGTGACCCGTTCGAGCCAATCATGTGCGTCCTCGAGGCCGAGAGCCCATTGGCGGAATATCGTAAGATCACGGACGAGATACTTGCACGCATCCCGGATGAGCACAGATATCCGCGGTCGGCGGCAGAGGCCGTCAGGTCGTTCCTGTTACTCCGAATTGGCCTGCACCTCGGGCTACGACAAAAGAACCTTCGCCAATTGCGCGTCTGCCCGCGCGGACATTATCCGACATCGGAACGCCGGCTGGCGGACATGAAATGCGGGGAGTTGCGCTGGAGCGACCGCGATCATGGATGGGAGGTCCTCATCCCATCGGTCGCATTCAAAAACTCTGGATCATCCTTTTTCGGCCAAAAGCCGTTTCGACTGATCCTGCCGGACTTGCTTGATCTCTACAAATATCTTGATGCCTATATCGATCGACACCGCGGTGTTCTACTTGGTGGTGCCTCTGATCCCGGAATCTTGTTCGTCAAGACGGTGAAGACAACCAGCATCGATGCGGCTTACAATTCGACTACGTTCTACGAGGCGTGGCGGACCGTCATTCAGCGCTATGGGATCTACAACCCCTATACCAAACGCGGTGCGATCAAGGGCTTGCTGCCGCATGGACCGCATAACCTGCGGGACATTCTTGCGACACATATCCTGAAGCAGACCGGATCCTATGAGCAGGCAAGCTACGCCATTCAGGATACGCCCGATGTCGTCCAGCAGCACTATGGTCGCTTCCTGCCGCAAGACAAGGCAGCTCTTGCTGCCAAAATCCTGAATCAGGTCTGGGAGGCTGCGTAAGCTCGACAGATATGCTCGGCTTGGGTGTTGGCTCAGCCTACATCCGAGCCGATCTCGTCGTTTCGCTCTTGATGGGAATCGAACCGTTGCGCTGACTTAGAAATAACTAAGCAACTGAATTGCATACAAGAAACTGCCGACTATGATTTGAGTTGCGCCGAGCAACCGGGCCTACTTCTCATTCGCGGTTTCGTGGCGATCAATTACCACGACCCAGCCTTGTAATCGAATATATAAGTACGACCTATAGTGCAGCGACGGCTTGTCTTCAGGGCGCTGTCGCCGAGGGCGCAAATCCTTGCCCCAACTAAAGGAGGACAGCATGTCTTCCAATACACTGGCAGCAGCACAGATCGACAACGACGGCTTCAAGCTGATCCGGGACGTCTTGAGGACCGCCGGTCTTCGTGGAGTCGCAACCGATGCGAGTTCCGATATGAAGCGCGACGCACTGATCTTTCTCACCTCCGAATTTCGCGACGGGGTCAGGACCAAAGCCAGCCTATTGGAAGCGCTCACTCGGCGCAGCCGGTCTTCAACGGACGGCGCCCCGTTTGGTCGATTTTCGAAAGAAGATGGCATCGACCGGTGGCGGGACGAAGGTGGGCATTGATGGGTATCAGGTTTCCCAATGAAGCTCGAAGTTTCGATGACAAGAACCGCTGTGTTCGATTTATTGGGTACGACGGGATGTTCGAGGTCAAATTCTATCTCGCCACCGACGTACTCGCCTGTGGGAAATCGCACAGACACGCCAGCGAGAGCGACTACCTGACCTCGTTCGATGCGTTACGACCGAGAATTCTAAAAGTGGCCACAAATGCTTACTTGAAAGCGCAATCGAGTTCTATCTCCCTGAGTTTGCGGGATTTCAGTTGAGCAGACTGTCTTCTTAAAGGATATGATCATGCGCCAGCCAACCATTCCAGGAACCAGCTCACCCGGCACAGCGAAAATGGTTCTGGTCAGCAACTTCGCAAGACGGTTTCGACTTGATCGGGTTGAGGAGAACAGATTACGGAAGCTTCTCGGACCAATCGCCAGAGAGACAGATCTTCTCAGAAACGCGGGCCGATAGGCGCGGATTGTGATGGATTGGTTTGCCGTTACAGGACGGATCGCATTTTCACTTCGACAGCGGCGACTGCGATGACCTTGCAGGACTTCGTGATTGTCACAGCGCATCGGGCTGGAAATAGCTCCAACAAGCCGGGCGCCTTGCAAACCATGAAGGCGCGATGCGGATCACGGCTTCACTAGACAGTTCCATCTCAAGAAACGGATCTCAGATATGAAGACCACTATAAAACGGTCACCATCGATCGACCGTTCCAACTGCCTCGGATGGCCGAACCACATCCGCCAGCGACGTTCGAGCTTCAGATCGATGAGGAACCTCTCGATGTGGTGTGGGAAGGCTATCACCGAACGATGACGCTGTTCCTGACCTCGGATGGCCTGACCGAGGCATGGCCGGTGTCTGAAGAAGAACTCGACAAGGCGATGGCGTCGCATTGATTCTGACCCTCTGTTTTGGCCGCCTCACACGAGACCTTCCGGTCGGCAGACCGAACTCGGCAAGCTGCGCGTCTGGGGTCGCGAACCGTCTCTGAAACTCTGGAAGGCATCCACGCCGTTCAGGTGAATTAATGGGGCGAGGCGTTGAATCTGCGCCCGGTGCACTCTGCAAACAATACAAGCCGAACCTGGAGGGAAATATGTCGGGCATTCCGACAGCGCTCTGACGGGCGCTGGCAGTCATTTTCTTAAACTCGTCGCGAATGAGTTAAGCGCAACAGATAATCATCTGCCGTGCGAGTTTAGTGTCGTTGGGCGGCCACAACATTAAGCCGCAATGAGAGCTTAGTCTCTTCAGCTCATGACGCCGCGCCGATGCGGCTGTGTCATTGGCGCGTTCGCCGGCATTCGTGGCACTCAATCATTCTCAGAAATAATTCCGTTTAAGAGGCAAGCCTTGTGAGGCTTGAAGTGTTCTTTTGAATTCATCACACCGAAATCCCCGCCCATCGACAATCAGGCCTGCAAAGGCTCGCCTGACCGCAACCGAAACTCCTAACTGGCAGAGCCTGACCAAGCGATATGAGCAATACCTCGCTCTGGCGCGGGAAACTGCCCAGGCGGGAGACAGAATCGAGGCGGAGAATCTCTATCAGCACGCAGAGCACTTCTATCGGACGGCAGCCCTCCAGAAAGCGCGTAAGCAACAATTAACGTGAAGTCAGCTGAAACCGGCCCGCAGGATTTTCAAGAAAAAGCTTGGCTACAGATCCTCACGAGATATCGCAATCCTTAAGCTGGCAACGGCATACACGAGTTAATTGTTACAGCTGCCCCTTTCGTCAGCCCCTGGACGCTGACTTAGCTGACGGTTGATTTCGTCTTCTGGTGGGGCATGACTTTGATCATTCCGGCGGCGGGGTTTCTGCTTCGGCTACTCATGATCCAACTGCGACCACTGCGCCTTCTTCGATCGCCGGCGCGTGAATGATTGAACAGGATAAGTTCTCGGTATCGTCACTCTCACGCTTTATGACTACGGGTTGAGAGTCAAGGATGCTTATGGTGGCAAGAAACGCGAGTATTAGACTGTAAAGTCAGGTATTTCAGCCCACAAGCCTAGTCAAAATTGCTTGTCGCTCCATATACCGTTTACGCTGTTCTTGTGCATTAGCAACGCCCTCGTGAGCGGATGCTGGCGGTCCTACGAAATATCTTGCTGGACTGGTGCTTAGCACAACAGAGAACAATCCAATGCGTATAGCGCAAGTCGCACCACTGGCGGAATCAGTTCCGCCCAAACTCTATGGCGGCACCGAGCGCGTCGTCTCCTGGCTCACGGAAGAACTTGTCGAGCAGGGTCACGATGTTACCTTGTTTGCCAGCGCAGACTCAGAAACCTCTGCTGAACTCGTACGGGCCGTGCCTCAGGGCTTGCGCCTGGCGGGCATACGGGATCACACCGCAAGTCTCCTGGTGATGCTGGAAGAGGTTCGCCGCCGGGCTTCGTCATTCGACGTCATCCACTTCCATGTCGATCTGCTTCAGTTTCCCAGCTTTCGAGATTCTTCGACACGGTGTTTGACGACGTTACACGGGAGGCTTGATCTGCCGGATTTTCATCCGGTCTACCGCGCTTTTCCGGAGATGCCGCTGGTCTCCATCTCGAATGATCAGCGTTTGCCGCTGCCAAACGCAAACTGGCTTGCCACCATTCAGCATGGACTTCCACAAGGACCTGCGCCGAAAAATATGCCAAAGCGTGATTATCTCGCCTTTCTGGGCAGAGTAGCGCCTGAGAAACGGCCGGACCGCGCAATCGAGATTGCAAAGCGAACCGGAATTCCGCTGAAGATTGCTGCAAAGGTCGATCCAACGGACCAAGACTACTTCGATCACGTCATTCGTCCGCAGCTCGACCACCCGCTGATCGAGTTTATCGGCGAGATCGGCGACCATGAGAAACGTGATTTCCTTGGAAACGCCATCGCCCTTCTTTTCCCAATTGATTGGCCTGAGCCATTCGGCTTGGTCATGATCGAGGCAATGAGAGAAGGCACGCCGACCATCGCTTGGCGGCGAGGGTCAGTTCCAGAGGTTATGGATGAGGGTGTGACTGGGTTTATCGTCGAAACGATTGAAGATGCTGTCACAGCAGTTCATATGTCCATAACTCTTGACCGGATGGCGGTGCGGCAGCAGTTTGAACAGCGGTTCACATCTACCCGGATGGCATCGAACTACGTCGCCGAATACGAACGCCTGTCGAAACCGTCGCCCACAATGTTTCCAAATCACCGTCCACCGGAATATGGTCTTTCGACACCCGTAGGGCCACTGACTGCCGCGACAAATCCTTCCGCCGGCGCTAGCTTGGCTTCTATTTACCGGTCCGTCTCATGACGATGGATAGTGAAGCATCGAAGAATTTAGCGGAGGAGCTCGACACCGCAAGGTACGATCTCGTTGTTGATTGCCACTGAGAACTGACCCGGTAGCCCAGGATATTTCCATCGAGAATTGACCCATGTTTGAACCTTGCCCTGCGTGTTTTCAGCGGGGGCTACGGAGTGATCGACATGGCGTTACTGAGCGTGATCCGACGCTGGCATTTTCGAGACCAACTATCGATCCGGGAGATTGGCCGCAGGACTGGCCTGTCCCGGAATACCATCCGCAAATATCTTCGTCTTGATGGCGTGCAACCAACGTTCAAGGTGCCAGAGCGGCCGAGCAAGCTTGATCCTTTTGCCGACCGGCTGTCAGCGTGGCTGCGGACGGAAGCCAAAAAGAACCGGAAGCAGAAGCGGACGATGAAGCAGTTGCATTGCGATCTGATGAGCCTTGGCTACGAGGGTTCCTACAATCGCGTTGCGGCTTTTGCTCGGGAATGGAAAGCCGATCTGCAGAGAGAGTTGCAGACCTCGGGGCGTGGGACGTTCGTGCCCTTGGCATTCGATCCGGGTGAGGCCTTCCAGTTCGACTGGTCGGAAGACTGGGCAATAATCGGCAATGAACGCACCAAATTGCAGGTGGCCCATACGAAGCTCAGCTACTCCAGGGCGTTCATCGTCCGGGCGTATCTTCTGCAGACGCACGAGATGCTGTTCGATGCCCATAACCACGCGTTCCGTGTCTTCGGCGGGGTGCCACGGCGCGGCATCTACGACAACATGCGCACGGCAATCGATAAGATTGGACGCGGCAAGGAACGCGACGTCAACATTCGCTTCATGGCAATGGCCAGCCACTACCTCTATGAACCGGAGTTCTGCAATCCGGCGTCTGGCTGGGAGAAAGGCCAAGTCGAAAAGAACGTTCAGGATTCGCGCCATCGGTTCTTCCAACCGACACCACGCTTTCCATCGTTGGAAGCCCTGAACGACTGGCTGGAGCTTCGATGCAAGGAAGTTTGGCAACAGACCCCGCATGGAAAGATGCGTGGCACGATCGCTGACCTCCTGGCCGAGGAAACAAAAACTCTGATGCCAACGGCGCGTGTCTTCGATGGTTTTGTCGAGCATACCAAGCGGGTCTCCCCGACCTGCCTCGTGCACTTCGATCGCAATCGCTACAGCGTTCCGGCATCCTTCGCCAATCGACCCGTCAGCGTTCGGGTATATCCAGACCGTATCGTTGTTGCAGCGGAGGGTCTGATCATATGCGAGCACCGGCGCATCATCAGCCGTTCGCATGACGGACCTGGGCAAACAATTTACGATTGGCGGCATTATCTCGCGGTCGTGCAGCGCAAGCCCGGTGCTCTTCGCAATGGTGCACCGTTCGTCGAGCTTCCCGAAGCCTTCAGAACGTTGCAGCAGCACCTGCTCAAGAAGCCGGGCGGTGATCGTGAGATGGTCGATATCCTTGCGCTCGTTCTCCAGCACGACGAGCAGGCAGTGCTATCCGCAGTCGATATGGCTTTGACATCCGGAGTTCCGACAAAGACCCATGTACTGAACCTGCTGCATCGCCTGGTCGATGGCAAATCCTCGACACCACCGACGATCGACGCTCCACAAGCTCTCACACTTGCCAACGAGCCCAGGGCCAATGTCGAACGCTACGATTCTTTGAGAAAGACTGCGGAGGTTCGCCATGCGTCATAACCCAGCCAGCGGCGCGATTGTCATCATGCTGCGCCAACTGAAGATGCACGGCATGGCGGAGGCAATCGGTGAACTCACCGAGCAGGGATCGCCAGCTTTTGAGGCTGCCATTCCTATTCTGTCGCAACTGCTCAAAGCGGAAACGGCAGAGCGGGAGGTTAGATCAACCGCCTATCAGCTCAAGATTGCCCGCTTCCCAGCCTATCGCGATCTCAACGGCTTCGACTTCTCCAGCAGCGAGATCAACGAGGCGCTCGTGCGCCAGCTCCATCGCTGCGACTTCCTCGACGAGGCCAACAAAATCGTGCTGGTCGGCGGACCCGGCACAGGCAAAACCCATATTGCCACCGCCCTCGGTATCCAGGCGATCGAGCATCATCACAAGCGGGTCCGGTTCTTCTCGACAGTTGAGCTGGTCAACGCGCTTGAGCAGGAGAAGACGCAAGGTCGCTCAGGCCAGATCGCCAATCGGCTTGTCCATTCCGATCTCGTCATCCTCGACGAGTTGGGCTACCTGCCGTTCAGCGCGTCAGGTGGCGCGTTGCTCTTCCACCTCCTGAGCAGGCTCTACGAACGTACCAGTGTCGTCATTACCACCAACCTGAGCTTCAGCGAATGGGCCAGCGTCTTTGGTGATGCCAAGATGACCACGGCGCTGCTCGACCGCCTGACGCATCATTGCCACATCCTCGAAACCGGAAACGACAGCTTCCGCTTCAAGAATAGCTCAGCTCATGAACCGAAAAACACGAAGGAGAAAAACCGGAGCTTGACCACTACACCGGACCCGAAACATATCTAAAAGGCGGGTCAAATCTCGGTGGAAATACCGGGTCAGTTCTCAGTGAAAATCAACAATAGGGCCATCGGCCGCTCTCCGTCGCTGACCTCGAACGTCAGCTTTGCCGTCGGCTCGAGCCGCACATGGTCTGCTACCTTGCGGATGATCGCCGAGAACTTGCCGGCCAGCATGTGGGTCCGACCATCTTCGTCGAAATCCCACAGTTGGACGAAGATCTCTGCCCATGCTTCCGGGTTGGCACCGCAATCGAGCGCCGAAAACATCCCGGCCTTCACCTCGGAGACATGATAGCCAGGCTTGACGGGACTGCCATCATAACTGAACACCAGCGGGGCATCCGGCGCCACCGCGAGCACATCCAGAAGATGGCCGAGACCGATGTCGGTCGAAACTGACTTGTCGATCGCGTTCATGTGGGTTATGCCTCTATCCAATAATTCAAGGATTGTTGAAACATGGATGAACGTCAAGCCCTTTCATCGTTCGCCGCGCTGTCCCAGAAAACGCGCCTCGCCATCGTCCGATCGCTGGTCGTGGCAGGGCCTGAAGGATTGGCCGCCGGCGTGATCGCCGAGCGCATGGGCGTTTCCGCCACGAACGTGTCCTTCCATCTGAAGGAGCTGGAACGGTCGGGGTTGATCTCCCAGCGAAGAGAATCCCGTTCGATCATCTACAGCGCCAGCTACGAGGCGCTTGCCGATCTCGTCAAATTCCTGATGGAAGACTGCTGCGCCGGTCATCCGGCGATCAGGGAGAACGTCGAGCGTGCCGATGACTGCTGCATCCCGGCCGACAAGGGTGACGTCGTTGCCTAATTCGAAAGTCTCGGCTGGGCTCGTCTCGGCGCTCGGCCTGACGCAAATCATCGGCTACGGCACCCTTTATTACAGCTTCAGCATCCTCGCCCCCGGAATGGCGGCGGATCTCGGCTTGTCGTTGGCCGAAGTGTTCGGGGTGTTCTCCGTGTCCCTGTTCATTGGCGGCCTGTCGGCCACCTATATCGGCAAGCAGATGGACCGGATCGGCGCCGCCACGATCATGACCATCGGCTCTGCCCTCGCAGCGCTGACGCTTGCCCTTTGCGCCTGGTCACCCTCGATCGCGACCTTCGCCATCGCTATCATCCTGCTCGAGGTGTCGTCCGGCATGGTCCAGTATCAGGCGGCATTCGCAGCGCTGGTTGAAAGCGATCCCCGCACGGCTTCCCGCAGCATCACCTATCTGACGCTGATCGGCGGTTTTGCCTCGACGATCTTTTGGCCGATCTCCGCGACGCTCACCGGCTATCTGTCCTGGCGGGAGATCTATCTCGTCTTTGCGGCGCTGAACCTGTTTCTCTGCATGCCGCTGCACTTCTGGATCCGAAGCCTTGGAAAAAGGACGGGCGACACGACGACACGACCGCGCGAGACGGTGATCGGCGCGATCCCCCCGCACGCCCGTCGCCGCGCGATGGTGATCGTCTCCACTGCCTTCGCGCTCCTCGGTTTCACGCTCGCCGCGATCCTTGCCCATATGGTGCCGATGCTCGGCTCGATCGGGTTGGGCGCTGCAGCCGTTGTGACCGGCTCGCTGTTCGGCCCGGCGCAGGTTCTGAGCCGTCTGATCAACATGGTTTTTGGGAAGAACCTGGCGCCGCCTGGGCTTGCCGTCCTGTCGGCCGTGCTCATCGTCTTCGGCGTCCTGATCCTGCTGATGACAGGCAACTGGCTGCCAGGCGCAGTTGCCTTCGCCATTTGCCTTGGACTCGGTTCCGGCATCAACAGCATCGCGCAGGGGAGCCTGCCGCTTTATCTGTTCGGATCGGACGGATATGGCGCAATCACCGGCAATATGGCGGCGGCCCGTCTGGCGGTCGGCGCCGGCGCGCCCTTTGTGTTTGCTGCGGCCATGGAAAATATCGGACTGAGCGTTGCCCTCGTGGCAAACGCATGCCTCGGGGCGATCAGCATCGCGGCATTCGTCGCGGTGGCAGCATCCTGCCGGCAGACTGCCACCGCGACGGTTTGATCCGTCAGACCGACTTGAGCGAGACCCGCTTCTCCAACTCGGCCGCCTCTTCCTTCCGCTCGCTATAGCGGTCGGTCAGGTAGGACGAGGCATCGCGGGTCATGATGGTGAACTTCACCAGTTCCTCGCAGACGTCGACGACGCGGTCGTAATAGGATGACGGCTTCATCCGGCCATCGGCATCGAATTCCTGAAACGCCTTCGCAACGCTGCTCTGATTGGGAATAGTGATCATCCGCATCCAGCGGCCGAGAATGCGCAACTGGTTCACGGCGTTAAAAGACTGGCTGCCGCCGGAAACCTCCATCACCGCCAGCGTTTTGCCCTGGGTGGGGCGGACGGAGCCGAGCGACAGTGGAATCCAGTCGATCTGCGCTTTCATGATGCCTGTCATCGCGCCGTGGCGCTCCGGGCTGATCCAGACTTGGCCCTCCGACCACTGGGTTGCTTCGCGCAGCTCCTGAACCTTGGGATGGCTGACGGGTGCTTCATCTGGAAGCGGCAGCCCGGCCGGATCGAATATCCGCACCTCGCATCCGAGGCGTTCGAGCAGCCGACGGACTTCAAAAGCAAGGTGACGGCTATAAGACACTTCCCGAAGAGATCCATAGAGGATCAGGATTCTCGGTTTATGCGTCGAGAATGCTGGCCGCAGCGATTCTGGCGCGATCGGCTGAAGATGGTCGTCGTGCATTGCGGGAAATGTGTCAGACAATGCGCTTTCCTTCCTGGTCGAGGACCTGCTCGCCGTCTTCCTTGGTGAACGGTCCCTTGAAGGCGTCTGCCGGCAGGATGTCGAGCACGACCTCCGAGGGGCGGGCAAGCCTGGTGCCAAGCGGCGTGACGACGAGCGGCCGGTTGATCAGGATCGGGGTAGCGATCATCGCGTCCAGCAACTGCTCATCCGTCAGGCCCGGCTTGTCGAGGCCGAGTTCCGCATAGGGCGTGCCCTTCTCGCGGATCGCTTTGCGGACCGTAAGGCCGGCATCTGCGATCATCTTCGTGAGCTGCTCGCGCGATGGCGGGTTTTGCAGGTATTCGATGACGGTGGGCTCGATTCCGGCGGCGCGGATCAGCGCCAACGTGTTCCGAGACGTGCCGCAGGCCGGATTGTGATAGATGGTGGCGTCCATGGTCAGGTCTTTCCGTGATGGTGTTGCGGGAGACGGCCGGGGATGCCTCATACCAACCCTTCGAGCGGTTCACGATCCAGACGACCGACAGCATCACAGGCACCTCAATCAGGACACCGACGACGGTGGCGAGTGCCGCGCCCGACTGAAATCCGAAAAGGCTAATGGCGGCGGCAACCGCAAGTTCGAAGAAGTTGCTGGCACCGATGAGCGCTGACGGCCCGGCGACGCAATGGCGCTCGCCTGCCATGCGATTCAAAAGATAGGCCAGTCCAGAGTTCAGATAGACCTGGATCAGGATCGGCACGGCCAGCAAGGCGATGATGGCCGGCTGGGCGATGATCTGCTCGCCTTGGAAGGCGAACAGGAGCACTAGCGTGGCGAGGAGCGCGATGAGCGACATCGGCTGGAGCTTCGCAAGCAAGCGGTCGAGTGCGCCCATCGTGCCGTCGGCCGTCAGGTAGCTCCGCAGCATCTGGGCGACGATGACGGGAACCACGATGTAGAGCGCGACCGACAGGGCAAGCGTCGCCCAGGGCACGGTGATGGCCGATAGGCCGAGCAGCAGGCCGACGATCGGCGCAAAGGCGACGACCATGATCGCGTCGTTCAAAGCCACCTGCGAGAGCGTGAACAGCGGCTCGCCCCGTGTCAGGTTCGACCAGACGAAGACCATAGCTGTGCAGGGGGCTGCAGCCAGAATGATCAGGCCTGCGATATAGGAGTCGATCTGGTCCGCCGGCAGATAGGGCCGGAAAAGCCAGCCAACGAACAGCCATCCCAGCAAAGCCATCGAAAACGGCTTGATCGCCCAGTTGATGATCAGCGTGACCCCGATCCCGCGCCAATAGGAGCCGACCTGCGCCAGCGACCGGAAATCGATCTTCAGCAGCATCGGAATGATCATCAGCCAGATCAGGATCGCGACGGGGATATTGACCTTGGCGATCTCGGCGCTGCCGATGATCTGGAAGACGCCGGGCATCAGGTGGCCAAGGGCAACGCCGACGGCTATACAGAGGAAGACCCAGATGGTCAGGTATCGTTCGAAGGTGGACATCAGGCTGACTTTCCGCGTGGTGACGTCGAACCCTCCATCGCGCCGATCTGGCGGAGTTTTGTCTCCAGCGCCAGTCGATCGATGGACGCGAGCGGCAGGTTAACGAATGCGAGGACCCGGTTCTTGAGGAAGCGGGCCGCCTGCGCGAAGGCGCGCTGCTTGTCGATATCCAGGCCGGAAACCGCGGCCGGATCTTCGACGCCCCAGTGGGCGGTCATAGGATGTCCAATCCACACGGGGCAGGCCTCGCCGGCGGCGCTGTCGCAAACCGTGAAGATGAAATCCATCTCCGGCGCGGCAGGTGCCGCGAACACGTCCCAGCTTTTCGAAGATAAGCCGGTCGATTGATAGCCGAGCGTTGCCAATTCCTTCAGGGCATAAGGGTTGACCTCGCCCCTCGGCTGGCTGCCGGCGGAATAGGCCTTGAACCGGCCGCCGCCCTCCTTGTTTAGGATGGATTCGGCGAGAATGGAGCGCGCGGAATTGCCCGTGCAGAGGAACAGCACGTTGTAAGTCTTGTCAGTCATGGTCGTGGTCCGTGTTAGGTCGGAGGCCTGTTGAGCTTCATGATGGTCGCCGACGATGGGCAGATGGAGGAAAGCTGACGGGTCGCGAGCACGGCGGCCGGCACTTCGGTCCGCGGCACCTCTGAAAACCCGAGGCTCGAGAAGAACGACGTGGCGCTCGTCGTAGCGAGGAAGACATCGCCATCGACGTCTCGCAGCGTTGCCTCGACGATGGCTCGGCCGAACCCATGACTCCGATGTGCCGGCAGAACGACAACAGACCGCAGCAGGTAATCGCCGGCGCAGCGCTCGAGGCCGGCATATCCGATCGTTTGGCCGTCGCCTGAGACTGCTTCGAAGAAGGCGCGGTCCTCGTCTTCAATATCATCGGTCGGGAGATCTGCGGCACGAAGCGCTTCGCGAAGACGAGCGTCGCTACCGGCCACTTCGTGCAATGCGATCGCGCTCAACATGGCTTTGCTCCCGGCGCGCAACATGGCGTCAGTTCTGCGATCAGGGGAGCGCAAAGCTCCGTCGAACCGCCGCAGCAGTCCTTGAGTAGGAACAGCGTCAGGTCGCGAAAACCATCAAGATCAGCCCGATATATGATCGATCGGCTCTGGCGCTCGCTCTTAACCAGTCCGGCACGGGACAAAGTCGCAAGATGCGCCGACATCGTGTTCTGCGGGACATCGAGGAGCCGGGCGAGCTCGCCAGCCGGAATTCCATCCGGTTCGTGCCGCACGAGCAACCGAAATGTCTCGAGGCGGGTGTTTTGTGCCAAGGCCGCGAGGGCCGCTATCGCGCTGATATTTTCCATGTATCCAGAATAATGGATATATTGAAGTTGTCAATCCTCCAACACCGGACTGTTATTCGCTCTTGAGTAGATTCGAACTGTCGACCTAAGCCGATATCGATATGTAGAAAAGGGAAACCAAATATTTGCTCAGACTGGGGCACTTAAGCAAAGCTCTTGATATGAAATGAACCGGTGCGCGATACTTCGCCTAGCTTGCATTGAACAAGTGAGCACTGGCCTTGCGCCACACCAACCGCTGGTCTAGCAACAGCCAAAGTCTGGCTGGAGGCTAAATGTCTGACACCCCAAAATCCTATGTAATGCCGGGGACGGTTCAATTCGATATCGCGCCTTCTCGTGGGGGTGAACCCTATCGCATTTTCCTTTACGTGCCGTCAGGGGAGCCACCCTCGCAAGGCTGGCCACTTCTAATGACAACCGATGGCAACGCCACCTTCCCCTTCGCCGTGGCCAGCCTTATGACACAGGCCCCATATCCCGGCGGCACGAATGTCGGCTGGGGCGTCATTGCTGCGATCGGATATCCCTCGGATGAGCCGTACAATGCAATGCGGCGCGCGTGGGATCTCGGACCACCGCCGGTGAAATCCTATCCACCTTATGTCGAGGGTGGGCCGCCGGTCCGTATCGGTGGAACCAGGGAACTGCTGGACTTCATCGAACATGAAGTCATCCCGCGGCTGTCCAGCATGGTTCGCCTCGATCCGGCGCGACGCTCGCTGTTCGGCCACTCGTTTGGAGGGCTTTTCACCCTCTATTCCCTTTTCGAACGCCCTGCGCTGTTTGCCAACTGGATAGCAGCAAGCCCGTCCATTCTGGGAAAACAGCGAAATTCTCAACAACGAGTCACGTCGCCGGACGGTACCGGGGAACGCACCGTTTCTCCACCTCAGCGCCGGAGAATATGAAGGCGATACGCTTGCGCCATTCCAACAGCGCAACAAGGATGCCGCATCTCGCCGCGAGCAGATGAAAGCGGCCAGAACGGCGGCGCTCGCAAACGAGATGGCCGACCGCCTCGACGGCTCTCATGACGGCATTCGCACGGAGTTTGAAGTTTATGCCGGAGAGACGCACATGACGGTCATCGGCCCAGCCGTAACCATGACCAACGCGAGGCTCTGAGAGCCACCCTTACATTATGAAGCGTCATCGTTTCCTTCTGAAGGAAATGAAAATGACTCATACAGAAACCCTCGTCTACGACCGCAAAGCCCGTGACGAGTTTTTTGCCAACTACGACAAAATCATCAAGTGGTGCAAAGAGTACGGCTTTCTGAAAGCCGCGATGGACCACGCCCAGAACAAGAAGCGGCTACTGGAATACGTCAGCGCGCTCGATTGATAGATAAATGACATAAAAATAGGAGAGAACACACAATGACTGATATTGAATTCCGCGTCTCAACCGCGACCAAACACAAAGCATCTGCCATCGATTTGCGGACTCAAGCCATGGCTAGTGATAGCAATGCGACCGCCCTCGAATGGGTGAACAGAGTCGAATTCCTAGCTGAAGAGGCTATTAAAAATTACCTGCGAGGCGAAATCGACAAGGGCGACGAACTGTTTCGCGCTAGCTCCGAGGCGCTTGAAAAAGCATCTGCTGCGCTGGCGGCATAAATCAAGCGGCTCCTGCATACTTGGCGTTCGGCGGCTTCGGCTTCCGAACCCTATTCGTTTCGCCGGAACCAACTCCTCCCCACTGCATTCTATCCACGCTGCTTGTCCCCGCAGCCAATAAGGCCCGGTGCGCCGCCCCGTCCCCCGTCGACCACCGGGCCTCCCCTTTCCTACAAAAACGTGCGATGATCGTTAGAGTAATGATCGGCGCGATCTGCATCGACAGCCATGACCAAGATTACAGTGAGTCCGCTCAATAAGCTTATGAAGCTCGTGAGAGTGCACCAGTTACTGTGCGCAGCACGGGGCATTGACCCAACCTCAGAAGATGCTCTTGAGATCGTCGATAGACTGATTGACGAATTCGACGGGTCGGAGGACGAAGCCCTTATCCGCAGACGCTTCGTGAACTGAGCCTATGGTCTCATTCGCACTATCTTTAAACAACTGAGATTGTTGCCGAAATACTACAGACTAATGTCTACCCCTACTCTACCTATCGGTTGTAAAGTCATGGAGTAGACTAAAAATGTTCAAGGTTCTTACAATCACCGCGTTTGCGCTCAGCGCCTCTACCGCAGCTTACGCTGCCGATGCTGTTGAGATGATCCCGGATGCCCCGGCTGCGGTTGAGACGTCTGTGTTCTCGTGGGACGGCGCGTATGTCGGTATCGCTGGGGGCTTCGGTTGGGGTCAGGCTGACTTCAGCGCAGGCGGTGGAAGCATCGACGAAGACTTCAACGGCGGCATTGCTGGCGCTTACATTGGCTACAACTGGCAGCTCAGCAACGGCTTCGTTCTCGGTATCGAAGGCGACGTTGACTACAACTGGAACGAAGAGAAGAACGTGCTCGGCGTTACTGACCTCGACGCTGGCTCGGATTGGGCAGGCTCGGTTCGTGGTCGCGTCGGTTACGCATTCGATCGCACGCTCGTTTACGCTGCTGGCGGCTGGACTGCAACGAACGCTTACGTCGAGACCCCGGTCGGCGACGATGAAGACACCTTCCATGGTTGGACCGTCGGCGCTGGTGTAGACTTCGCAGTCACCGACAACGTTATCCTGCGTGGCGAATATCGTTACAACGACTTCGGGGACAAGGACGTCGACGTCCTCAACATCGACCTCGACCAGCACGTCGTAAAGGCTGGTATCGCGATCAAGTTCTAATACTCGATCTCCAGTCGAGCGAAAGGGCCTCCATAGAGAGGCCCTTTTTTATGTCCCGTGCCAACGAGCGATTACAACTTCTCGCACGTTTCAGGTAGCGCCTGTTCTGCTACTAATGGCGAAAATGGGGCGAAAAATGTACTCTATAGCTTTTGAAGCGATCGAGCCGTCACACTTAGCAACACTAAAAAATGTGCTTGAAGAAACGCGACTCGATCGCGGCATCGATAACGCCGATCCACGACTGCAAGACTTGGCGCGAGAACTATTCGATTTATGGCTGGCTGGTTTTCGCGGCACAGACGAGCTGAAAGCTATGCTGAAGCCGCTGGATAGCCACCTAATCTAGTGCGAAACCCGCGACTTCAATCGGGCGTTTGTCAGCAGCTCATAGTTTGCGGCGAAGGTGCCAAGCTAACTCACTCAGATAGCACTCAGCCATGAGCATTCAACTCATTTTCAGGACGTAAAACTGATCACAAAGACTTGCGAATCACCGCTTGGAACGTGTCAAAGTTTAAGGACTTAAGCTTCAATTCTTCATAAACGAAGGGGTTGATGTAATGCGGTCTGCCGTTCAAAGCAATTTGATCTTGCCGAAGATTGGACTGTTCACTTGGGTAGTGCCTGACAACTTGCTTTTTGCTGACGAAACATATGCTGAGATATACGATCTTGACCCCGATGAACTAACGAAAGGCATGGAGATCGAGCGCATAATCGCCTGTCTTTTGAATGAAGACAAAGAGCGCGCCGCTCGCGCTACACATGCATCGATATTGAATGGTCGCTTTGGCACAATTGATTATAGGGTGACGGTCAATGGACGCCTGAAGCAGGTGTCAGCGTATGGTAGATGTCTACGTGATCCTGACGGAGTCCCATCGTTTTTCACCGGCGGCGTTGCAGTCAATCATTCGTTTCGAGCCGACAACAACATTCCTGCGATTAATCGCGACCACTAGATTTTATCTTCGTGGTGCCGGATGAACTTTGAAAGCTTCGAAAGAACGCTTTCTACGTTCGCTCGTCTCTGATCGGGTGTCATCTCTACTTTACCGCCGGTGCGCTTCAGCCCGGCGATAAGTTTTTGTAACGCCTGCACCTCACCCACGGAGCAACACCTTTCCAACAGAATGCCGCTCCCCTTAATGTCGGCACAGAATGCGAGATGTATACATATCGCGGAACAATCTGGCAAAGGTATGTGCACAAATGAAAGGCAAGTCGAATGGATGTGCAATGCTGGACTTAGGACACGGACTCATTAGCTGATGCAATCCATATCCTCGTCGCCGCAAGTTTGAGGGCGGCGAGGTAATTGTCAGCGCGCCGGTCATATCTCGTCGCAAGGCCCCGCATCTGCTTGATACGGTTGAAGAACCGTTCCACGAGATTGCGCTGACGGTAGACCCAGCGGCTGAAGCTGAATGTCTGCTTTCGATTGGCCTTTGCGGGGATATTCGCCCAGCATTTGTGTTGCTTGGCAAAGTTTCGAATTGCATCGGTGTCGTATGCCTTGTCGGCAAGGATCGTCGCGCCGGGTTGTAGGTCGCTCAACAGTTTTTCAGCCATGGGTGAATCGGCAGCTTGGCCAGCGGTGAGTTCCAGCCGAACCGGTCTGCCGCCTGCATCGACAAGAGCATGTATTTTTGTCGTCAGGCCGCCACGAGAACGTCCCATGCAAGGATCGGCAGAGCCCCCTTTTTAGCGTTGGCACCATGCTGGTGAACGCGAACACAAGAACTGTCGATCATCACGATGTCTCCATCGTAACGCTTTGAAACCGCGTCCAGAAGACGATCCCAGACGCCCGCCTTGCGCCAGCGGGAAAACCGATTGTAAAGCGTCGTGCGTGGGCCATAACGCTCCGGCACATCTCGCCAGGACGAACCAGTCCTGAAACGCCAAAGGATGCCGTCGATCACCCGGCGGTCATCGACGCGTTCAACACCACGGCTATTGCTCGGCAGCAGTGGTGCGATGACGGCCCATTCTTCGTCGCTCAATTCGTGACGGCGCATGGCAATCTCCTTTCTGGGAGATTGATGGTGTGGAACGGCCCTTCGAACCGGCATCAAGGATGCCTATTGTGGGGACGCTAATCACCACACTTTTGAAGGAACCGTTCCATGGAGAAGATTACCACAATCGGTTTTGACTTAGCCAAGTCGATCTTTCAGGTCCATGCCGTGACTGGAGATGGAAAAGTCGCGGTTCGCCGTTCCTTGAGGCGTTCGCAGGTGCTTGATTTTTTCCGCTCCATCGAGCCTTGCCTGATCGGTATCGAAGCTTGCGGCACCGCCCACTATTGGGCGAACGCGATCGGAGCATTCGGTCATACGGTTCGTCTGATGCCACCTGCCTATGTGAAAGCTTACGTGAAAAGAAATAAAACGGACGCCGCAGATGCAGAGGCCATATGTGAGGCGGTGACGCGTCCGACAATGCGCTTCGTACCCGTTAAATCCGCAGAAGAACAAGCCGCCGGTATGGTTTTGAAGACGCGAGAGTTGCTAGTCCGGCAGCGCAGCCAGATGTCAAATGCCATGCGCTCCCACATGGCCGAACTTGGCATCATTGCCGCAACCGGGATGCCCAGCATCGCCAAGCTCGTTGTCATCGTACGTGACGAAGAGGATCATCGACTTCCCCCTTCAGCTCGGGTGGCGCTTTTGGAAATGGCTGAGCAAATCGAAATCTTGACGGAGAGGATCGAAAAGCTCGACAGCAAGATTGTCGCCGCAGTGAAAGCAGATGATGCCGCTCGCCGTCTGACAACGATCCCAGGCGTCGGGCCCATCATTGCAGCGACTGTCCGGGCTTCAGTTCCCGACCCCGCAGGCTTTCGGACAGGGCGCGACTTGGCTGCCTGGATTGGCATCACGCCAAGAGCGAACTCCAGCGGGGGGAAAAGAGCGGCTTGGTAAAATATCGAAACGTGGCAACAAACAGTTGAGGACATTGTTAGTTGTTGGCGCGACGTCGATCCTGAAGCAGGCTCGACGAGGAGCGAAACTACCAGCCTGGATCGCCTCTGTGCTGGAGCGGAGGCCCTATAAGGTCGCAGCAGTAGCGCTGGCTAACAAAATAGCGCGTACGATATGGGCGCTTCTCGTGAAAGGTGGGACATATCAGACTCCGGCGATCATGATGAAAGCGTAGACGGGATTCTCGGCGTCAGGCGTCGGGATAGCGGCAAGGTACAACAGCGTGATGAACCAACGGAACGCAACCTCAATATCGATCAGACCGTGTGATTCAGGGCGCCGTAGTGCGCGTGAGATTGATTAGGCGATCGACATTGCGGACTTCATCGTGGCCAGCGGTCTATACCGCATCAACAGGCCGAACATATGAATGCACCGTCCGATGGAGACTTACGAGGAAAACACCTTGCTAACCGGGCCGTTCCACATATGAATCACACACCGTCAATAAGATGAACCCCGTTTATGGGGACACTGCCTAAAACACTTATGTTGCATATGCTCACGATAGGTGAGACTGTGTATGCCTCGCCGCTCAGCTGCGGCCATTCTCGAGAACAGCGGTTCTCGATGGCGCTTTCGTATATCCCGCAGACGTGCCTGTCCCATGATGGGGAGGATGTTGTGCGCCCGGAGCTACCAATGCCGACAACCATACACTCGGAGACCTTCCTGGCGAAGGCGGCCGAACTGCTGTCCGCCATGGCCAACCACAAGCGAATGCTGATACTGGATATCATCAGCAAGGAGGAGGTTTCAGTCGGCTCGCTTGCCGTCATGACGGAGCTCAGCCAATCGGCCCTTTCGCAACATCTCGGGAAGCTCAGGGGTGCGAGCCTGGTACAGACCAGACGGGACGCACAAACAATCTTCTACAGATGCGACTCGGTAGGGGTCATACAAGTGCTTGGAACGCTTTCGTGCATCTTCGGCAAACCTCAAAGAACATCCGAAATTGTCGACATCGCGGACCGGAAACTTTCATCGGCTAGCACTTTATCGTTGCTCCCTGCATGACCTCCCATCAGTCAGTCTACAACCTCATGAGGACGCGATGGGATTAGTCGCAGTCGACTTCACAGTGCGTTGGAAGTCCCCCGTCTATGTCGGCGATGGCCCGCTTTTGACCAAGACAATCTCGGGTCCCGCGGACGCCCTGCGGCATATGAAAACCCTGAGCCATAGGTCCGGTCCGATATACTGGCGCGCTTTCGATCTCTGTCAGCACGCCCTCACCAACGGTGTTCATCCCGAAATCTCCCGGTCTCATTTCATAGCCGCTTGCGCGGATGCAGATGCGAGACGGCTAGAGGAAGACTGACCCACGTCGTTGAGAAGGATGTCGGATCGCCCCGAAGAGCACACGGTTTGTAACGCGAAATTGCAACCTCGTATGTTTGCAGCTTCCTGGATTGGTCCGCTCTTGAAGGGATCAGAACCTTCGACCCGGTTATTTGAGGAGCGCTAACGCGCTGAATTCGCTCAGCGGCGCGAAGGTGATCAATGCTCTGAAAGACGCCGGCTTCGAAGTCATGTAGGCCAGGACGGCGGACGAAACTCTAGATGTTCGGCGAGCAAGCCATCCACTTCCTGTTCACTAACGTCCAGATGCGGGTTATGGCGACCGCGGTAGCTCTTGCCCATGAGGTTGCCGCTCGATTTTTGGAGGCTGGCATCATCGGCGCTTCTGGCCGCATCCCACCAACGGAAATCGAGCTCCCGTCCTCGGCAGACGCCGATGCAAGACGAATGAATGACGATTAGATCAACAGTCAGACGGAGAGACGGTTCCCATCGATGGTCAGCGTCACTTGAGCTCCGCTCAGTGTCCAGTTGTATGCTATCGTCCCACCCAGATGAGCGGACATCGTTCGCTTGAGCAGTCGGCTGCCATACCCGCCGTTCCCATCAGGAGCGACGACCTCCGGACCGCCCTGCTCTGTCCATGTCAAAACCACGTCCTCGCCGGCATTTTTGCCCGAGAGATCCAGCGTCCCAGTCGCTGACGATAATGCACCGTACTTCAGCGAATTGGTCGCGAGCTCGTGAATGACCAACGCCAGCCCTGTTGCCGCGCCTTCACCGACGCCCATGCGCGGAACCGCCACTCTGATGCGCCCAGAAAACGCAGCGGTCTCCTCGTATGGCGCAAGCAGGATCGTAATTAGATCTCCAAGCAGCGCCGCCTTCCCCTGATCTCCAGGTAATGGTCGAACAAGGTCATGGGCGCGCCCTAGCGCGGTCAGGCGCTGGGTTAGCTGGGAGGTCATATCCGTTATCGAGCTTGCGGACCGCGAGGTAATCTGCGTGAGGCCGGTTGCGATGGCGAGCAGGTTCTTCACCCGGTGGCTCATTTCACCTGCAAGAAGCTCGTGTCCTTCTTCCGCCTGCTTACGAGATGTCACGTCGAGAAAAATCCCGGTCATTGATCGGGCCAAGATGTCTTCGTCGTTTCCTTGTCCGCGCGCCGATACCCAGCGGATATCGGGGCCACATAGTATTCGAAAATCGATCTCATAAAGTCCAACGACCGCACGTGTTGCGATGAATGCCGCTCTTACTTGGTCCCGGTCAGCCGGGTGTATTTTTTCCGACAGATCCTCAAAGGACAGGGTGCCATCAATCCTGACGTCCCAAAGTTCGTACCCGCGTCGATCCATCACGAACGCGTCGGTATCGACATTCCATGTCCACAAAGCCACCCCCGCAGCCTTTATGGCGCGCTGGAGTTGACTTGAATTCCACTCTGCGTTTTCGTCGTGATCCGGCAATGCCTAAACCTTCCATCTCAGTCCTAGCGGCCGCCCGAGATCATACCGTCGGAATCTTTTGAAATGTTGTGTGCTTCCTTCGCCATGCGCGCCCCTCGTAAGCGCGTGGTTTTCGCCTCGCGCGCCTGGACAACTGGGTCCACTCCCTCGACTGCATGATTACGAGCGAGAAACTGCGATTGGGTATGACTGAAGGCGATTTCTGCCTGCTGCCGGGGTTTGGAATAGGTCTCTGTCATGGATAGGATCCTGTGGAGGGTGCGCACTCAGCGTAAGCAACAAAAAAGCCAGGCTATTCGCCTGGCCTCTTAGCTAACTCGGTCTCGTCAGTGCCAGTACATCCGTGGTCAAGAACGAAACCGCTTTAAAATCAGGCAGCCTGAAGGTTGCAGGCCGACATCTTGCCCGACTTCACGTCGCGCTCGAGTTCGTAACCGAGTTTCTGACCTTCAATGATCTCGCGCATTCCGGCGCGTTCCACGGCCGAGATATGGACGAAAGCGTCAGCGCCGCCGTTGTCAGGCTGAATGAAGCCAAAGCCCTTGGTGGAGTTGAACCATTTTACTGTGCCTGTGGTCATGATGATGATCCCTTTCAAAGCAGGATTGATCGACCGCGAAACCTGCGTTGCGCGGATGGAGATAGCGATGTTTTTGAAAGGAAGGTTCGTTCAAAACGCGGTGCTAATCGCGCGGTAACCAAAGCTTAGCAAGCAAAAGATCGATAAAACCAAAACTAGAGACAATGCGCACAAAGTCAACCTTTAGTTTCAGCGCGCCATTGAAGCCCGGGCGCGATGCGCCATATCAACGATACGAGCGGATCTTACGGCATCACTATTAAGGATCCTCGGTTTCGCAAATCGTTCCAGTCGCGGATATTTGCAGCCTGCATGGTGGGGTTTGGTGGGCTATGGCGTCCTGCGCGACAGACCGGTTCGCGCAGCAATTGTTGGCATGTCCGCGTATCGCGAGTGCCCAACCACTTTCGACCGATGTCTCCGCAACTCTTATCTTAGTTGCGCAGTTAGGGTCGTGACCAGTGCTGCCTGCGGCAGCAGAAGGAACCACCAGATATGAGCGAAATCAAAGAGTTTTCCGTAAGCGCCAACGGCGATCGTTGGTCTTTGGATATGAGCGGCGGCGAGACAGTTGTCCTCCATATGGGGAACGAACCATCCGGAGGGCATGAGAGCAGGACGCCGCTCGCCGATTTCCTGAAGGATCGAGCAGGAAAACCCGAACACGCAGCGCTCCTGCAGGTTCTCGGTCAATCACAGGATGAAGTCGAGCATCAGCTCGGCGAAGACGACGTGGAGACCCTATCCCACCAGATTGCCGTGGAGTATTTGCGTCTGGGCGGGCGCCATCTTGCGAAAGTGGACGACAATATCGTCAGCACCCGGAGCTGGGAGGTCGAGCCTGCGGAAGCAGCGGAGTTCTGGGAGGCGCAGGTTGAGCCACTGGATGAAAAAGCCCAGCGCGAGATCATCCTCCATCTTCCTTCCATCAGCGACCGCTGAATCCGAAAAGAGGAGACCGAATATGACAGACGAACACAAAGATCTTGGAAGCGATGCGTCGCGGACAGATCCCGAGACGGCCGATAGCGCGCGCGAACAACTAAAGAGGCAAGCCGAACGAGGTATCGAAAAAGCGATGCGCGGCGACGCCTCAACCGGCTCCGACGATCATCCTGAGCAAGACCCAGCAGAAGGGTCTCGTGAAACCGTGGAACGTGACCGCGCCCGAATAGACAAGGCTGGACAGTCGCACGCCGAAACCGTCACGGCCGAGCCGACCACCAAAGGATCTTCACCAGGGGCCGAAGCCGCCGAGCCCTCGCCTGAGCGGTGATTGTTTGTGGAAAGCAAACTCCGGAGCGATATGAGTTCGAAATGCGGAGCGGCCGATTATCACTGATCGGCCGCTTCGCTTTGAGTGGCACCCTCATCTCCTCCCCAACCTGGTCCGTGGAGTTGGCTCCGGAGGGGCCTCATCATCCACGATCTGTTCTGACGACTACGCCACAACTCTGTGGACCAGCTAGGGAACCGATATCGCCGTGACCAGTTCTGAGCGTACGATACCGTACGAAGTAACCGATGGGCGTTACCATTTATGCCGAGTGCTGAGACCATTCTTGTCGTTGAGGACGATCCTGTCTCACGGTTCCTGCTGGTCGAGGAACTTGAAGAGGCGGGATACGAAGTATTTGAAGCCGACAATGCTGCAAAAGCGATCGGCGTTCTGGAAACACAGCCTGATATTCGTCTCATGCTCACCGACATTGACCTGTTTTCCGAGGCCGAAGGTGTTGAACTTGCCAAATTGGTTCGAGACCGTTGGCCGCCCATAAGGATCATCCTCACCTCGGGTAACTGGTCGTTTGAGCAGCAAGAGCTGACATTCGCTGAGCGTTTCATCCCAAAGCCTCATGCGCCGGGAGCACTGCTGGACAGCATCAAATCATGCCTCGTCTGACGGACGGATATACATGGGCATCCCCAAAAGCTACGATGATTGAGCTTAGGCGCGACCTTGGCCGCGAATCGCGCGCCATCTCATAGGAGGTCGTGAAAAAAGCAGCTAACGTTCAGCCTTAGCCGCGTTCCCATTTGAGATTGATGCCCTGCTCCGGCTTGGCATCTGGAACGAAGAGCGGGCTAAAGTGTTCTCTACTCAAGCGGATCGTGAAGCGGTCAACTGGTGGACTTTCCCGGCGTTCTGACCGGATAGCGACTCGGTAGTCTGTGCGTTTCCGTCCTAAGAGGAGATCGAAAAATGGGTTCTACCGCTGATAAAGTTTCTGGAAAAGCCAACGAGCTCACCGGCAAGGCGAAGCAGGCTGTTGGTGATGCAACCGGCAGCCATAAGCTTCAGGCTAAAGGCGCTGCGCAGGAAGCCAAGGGCGACATGCAGCAGGCCAAAGGCGATGCCAAAGACGCGGTAAAGAAAGCCGTGGGCAAATAGCCTCGCCTTCGCTGAGACAGTAAAACGGCCCGCCTTTGGCGGGCTTTTTCGTGCAGTTGCGACATGACGTAAAGCTGGAAGTATCCAGCAGAGAGATTAGTGTGGTTCAAGGGGCGGTGTTCCGTGCGAAAACGGTGTTCCATGAGGCGGCATATGATGCGTGCGAATAGGAAAGCTCTTGAACAGATTCGGGCCACTGTTATCCTTTAGAAAAGTCTAAGCGTCTGAGTTTGCAGGAATATATACCGCGTCAGTGGACTTGACGGTTGAAAGCTCCCGAGCACCTAAGGCTACTGTACGGTTTTAAAGGCTCGCGAGGCCTGAATTGCACCTGCAAAAATTATCCGGGAAATAAAAAGAAAGGGAGACATGAACGGACAAGCGGAACTTGCGGGTAGTAATCAGAACCGCGTCTATGTTAGCCGCATAGGAGATTGCGAACTTGTCGTAACCTGGATTTTCAACGCGCCGCCGAGCTTGGTTTACAGGGCTTGGAGCCAGCCTGATCTTTTCCAGCTCTGGTGGGTGCCGAAATCCGCTTCCGGCGTTTCGCTTGTATCGTGTGGCATGGACGTCCGCACCGGCGGAAAGTACAGGCTGGAATTCGGCGCCGGTGGTTCGGACACCATGGCTTTCTACGGCAAGTATCTCGAAGTGACGCCGAATGAGCGCATCGTCTGGACCAACGACGAAGGCGAAGAAGGTGCGGTCACCACCGTGTCCTTCTCGGACCAGGGCGACAAGACGCTACTGAGCTTCCACGAAGTCTACCCATCCAAAGAGACGCTTGAGAAAGCCATGCTCGGTTCTGCTTCAGCACTACCGGAACAGCTCGAACAACTCGCAGCATTGCTTTCCATCAATGCCGGGTAGCTGGCGACAAACAGGCCCGCGAATTCCATGTTGTTGAAAGCCCAGCCCCACCTGCTCTCCGGCAGGTCAGATGCGTGAGGCTGCAATTCGAATGCGACGAGCGACCCAGCCTCCTTCTTATCGCGGTTTCGCTGGCGATCAATTACCACGACCCAGCCTTGTAATCGAATATAAATGCACGACTTACAGTGTAGTGACGGCATGTCTTCAGGGCGCTGTCGCCAAGGGTGCAGAACCTTGCCCCAACAAAGGAGGACAGCATGTCTTCCAATCCAGCAGCAATCACGCAGATCGAAAAAGCCGGCTTCAAGCTGATCCGGGACGTCTTGAGGACCGCCGGCCTTCGGGGTGTGGAAGCCGAGGCGAGTTCCGACATGAAGCGCGACGCACTGATTTTTCTCACCTCCGAATTTCGCGATGGGGTCAGGACCAAAGCCAGCCTTTTGGAAGCGCTCACGCGGCGGAGCCGACCTTCAACGGTCGGCGCCCGGTTCGGACGCTCGTCGAAGGAAGACGCCATCGACCGGTGGCGGGATGAAGGTGGCCGTTGATGGGCGTCAGGTTTCCAAATGAAGCTCGGAGTTTTGATGACAAGAACCGATGCGTCCGATTCAGTGGCTATGACGGAATGTTCGAGGTAAAGTTCTATCTGGCGACCGAGGTACTCGCCTGTGAGAAATCGCACCGGAATGCCAGCGAGAGCGACTATCTGACCTCCTTCGACGCGTTGCGGCCCAGAATTCTGAAAGTGGCCGCGAGTGCTTACTCGAAAGCGCAAATAAGTGCCATCTCCCTGAGCTTACAGGATTTCCGTTGAGCAGAGTGTCTTCCTAAAGGATATGATCATGCGTCAGCCAAGCATTCCAGGAACCAGAGTACCGAGCACAGGAAAAATGGTTCTCGTCAGCGACTTCGCCAGACGGTTTCGGCTCGATCGGGTCGAGGAGAATAGATTGCGGAAGCTCCTCGGTCCGATCGCCAAGGAAATTGACCTCCTCAGAAACGCAGGCCGATAGGCGAGGAGCGGTGGTTTCGCCCTTTCGGGATCGGTCGCATGTCCACTCTGGTAGCCGTGGGCTTTGATGACCCTACAGTGCCTCGTTACTGTTATCGCCCCTCCGACCCGATGGGTTGTCCGTGTTGTCGAAAAGGATCACGGTCATGAAAACCACCACGAAAAGCATCACCATCCTTCAACCTTTCCAGCTTGCAGGCATGCGTGAACCGCATGCGCCTGGTACGTTCGAGCTGCAGATCGATGAATATCCGATCGATGTTGTGTGGGAGGCCTACCATCGGACGATGACGCTAGTCTTGAGCTCGAATGGCCTGACCGAAATGTGGCCGATATCTGACGAGGTACTTCAAAGAATTTCAGGTGTCATTTCGCCGCCTTGAGCGGATTCGAACCGACGACCCATAGTTGGATCGCAATAAACTACCGAGGTTTCTGGTTTTTCATCTTCAACGCATTGATGTGCAAACGAGTGGGGCCAGCACTATGGCGGCCCCACAAAACTTTTCAGCGTGCAGACACGCGGATCGGGCCCGCGTCACCGAGGCTGCGTTGAACAGCCGCAATCTGGTCGGAAGCGATATCAGCCGAGACCTCGATTTCCCCTTCGAGCGCGGCGTCATTGCGTGATCGGCAATCGTGCGACGCGTCGCCACCGGAAGGCTTGGAGCCCGTTGTGTTTCGATCGGTCGCAGACTGGATTAAGATGTCCGGGCGCGAAATCCCGTGTTGCTGCACCAGGTGCTCGACGGCAAGGTCTGCTGCTTCGCGCGTATCAAACGTAGCGCGGATGGTGGTGGTGCTATCGTCAGCCATGAGGCTCGCTCCTGTTTCCTGAGGTCACAGCTACAAACGCGGGGAAGAGCGGCTGGTTTCGTTGACCGACGATGATTGAAACAAACGGAACCTTACGCCTCAGCAAGTGTTCGTGGATGCAACCCAGGAGGAACACCAATGACCCCGCCGAAATCCCCCGCAGTCGAAGCTCTTGATCAAGAGCAAGCCCGGCAGTCCCGTGAAGTTGGATCTGAACTGGAGGATGGTCTCAAGGCCACATTCCCGGCTTCCGACCCGGTCTCGGCGACAACAGCCTCAACTCCGACCGGAATCGCGCCGTCTCCTTCCCAGGAGGCTAGCTTTGGCTCGGACGCGCCGCTCGTCGATAAGGCTCTGGCCGCGACAAGGGAGCCGGAGCAGACTGATGGGACCACATTTGCATCTTCCCGCGAAGAGCTCGAAGCTCTGAAGGCGGAGGTAGCGCGCCTGCGCGAGAGCGCCAGCGAGATCGGCTCGGCAACATTGCGCGTCGCGAAGGCGCAGGCCTCTGATGTCCTCGTTGACCTGAAGGAGCGCATCCGTCGCAAGCCATTGCCGGCGGTTGGTATCGCCGCCGTCATCGGCTTCGTCTGGGGCATGACGCGTTGATGTGACCTTAAGTAGCCCAGACCGTTCAATGTGAACCCAAATGGAGGAAAAAATGGCCAATCCGGAAGACGATGCAAAAGGTCAATACGCGCCGTCCCAGGCGGATCCACATGCATCAGGCGTCCATAGCGCTAAGCCAACTGTAATCACCGGATCCGAGGACGCGACGGAGCATAAGGTCCCGCCGGGTCAAAAAGGCCCCGAAAAGGATTGGGACATCAATTTCAATCCATCGGAGAGCAGCAAGGATACAAAGCGCTAGGATACGAATGGGGTTCCGAAACGATCTGACCGAAAGGACGAGCCCACTATGACTGAAGACAAGACCGATCCGACCAGTGACGCCGCCCGCAGCGATCCCGCAGTCGCGGACAAAGATCGCGAAAAGCTGGAGAAAGCGGCTGAGGATGGGTTGCGTGACGCCAAAGGCAAGCTACCAAAGAGTGAAGTCTAGGCCTCATCCGAACCGGAAAGCGTCTGCTTTTGACAGGCCGAGCTCAGCCTCTCGGCCCTTCGCCATCCTACTAAGCAACGACCAGAAGCAATGGGTTTTGTACGACAACGTACCGTAGACACAGCGTCCCTATTACGACGGAACAACGTCTGCGAGATCACGTTATCGGCCCGCACACGGCAGGGCATCGAAGTGCCCGGCTTCCCGTAACTCAGGAGAACTATCATGGCAGAGAAGACACTGGACGACCTGTTTCTCGACACGCTCAAGGATATCTACTACGCCGAGAAGCAGATCCTGAAGGCATTGCCGAAAATGGCCCGCGCCTCACAGTCCGAGGAAGGCAAGGCGGCCTTTCTGAAGCACAAGGAGCAGACAGAAGGCCAAATCGAACGCCTACAGCAGGTATTTGAACTGATCGGCAAGCCAGCACGCGGCAAGACCTGTGAAGCCATCCAAGGGATTATCTCGGAGGCCGAGGAGATCATGGACGAGTTCAAGGGGTCTGTTGCTCTGGACGCCGGCCTAATTTCATCCGCGCAGGCCGTCGAGCACTATGAGATTGCCCGCTACGGCACGTTGAAAAGCTGGGCGAAACAGCTTGGCCTGACCGAAGTCGTCGAGCTGCTAGATGCAACCTTGCAGGAAGAGCTCGAGACCGATCAGCTTTTGACCCAGCTCGGCGAAACATCGGCAAACCCCAAGGGTTCGAAGAAGGCCGCGTAATGTAACCGGGGCCGCGCAGGAAAGCGCGGTCCCGCTGCAGCTAAGGGAGGAAGCATGGAAACCGAACGCGACGACTGGGTTGCCCGAAGGGCATACGAACTTTGGGAACTGGCCGGAAACCCAGATGGGCAGGAGCACGAGCACTGGGCGCAGGCAAGCGCTGAATGGGACGAGAAACGTGCCACCTCGCGGAGCGGCTCCTGGGACGACGAAGCCGAATAAGCCGTGAACGTCCCGAATGACCATACCTGACATGAAAATCGGCCCTCTGAGTTTTTGTTCGGAGGGCCGATTTTGTTATGCGTACCAACAGCTTCCTGGTCGCAATCAACCACGGCTACCACACCCTAGTTACAGAAAAGCCCGCCAAGGCGGGCTCCCTTAGTCTGTGATACGTGTCAACGTTTAGCGAGACTTCTTGTAGAGTTTTTCGGCGATCTCGAACATTTCCTCGGGAGCATAGTCCGGAGTGAAGGCCGACGGCACGCCGACAAGCTGCTGGATCTTGCCGCCATCCGGCATTCCATCGACGACCTCAAGTTCGCCCGGAGGATCACCCGGCAGCGCGACTTCGTCATTGCTCCAGATGCCCGCAATCTCCTTGTAGTCGTTCGGGCTCCAAGTGTAGAGGCGCCGATGCGACCCTTCGTCGAGATACTTTTGGCATTCGGGAATGTTGGCAAGCGGGATGTTGGGGGTAGGCAGAAATTTCTTTACGTCCACTCCCGTGATCTTCTCCAGCGCCAGCGCGTAGGCATGCGCATGCACCGAACCGCGAACGAGAAGATAGCCGCAGACTTCTCGACCCGTCGGGTCGGTCACTGTCTCATAGACGCGCAGCTTATGAAGGCGAGCGCCGCACTCTAGGTGGAAGTTGTGCAGCAGATCGAGAACGACATTGCCAGTCGTGGTGATGAAATCGTTGTTCCAGGATTGGCCGTTGCTGTTGATCGGCATCGCGCCGCCGCCGCCCGACAGAAAACTTGCGGCCAAACGGATATCTGCCATATCCTTGAACGGAGCACCGGATATGTCTCCACCGTCGCCCTCGTCACCGTCGGGGATGTCAGGCCCATTATTCAGCATCGCGACGCCGTTACTGACGAGCTCGACATGCCCGAGCTCTTCTGCCGTGATGCTGGCAACCAGGCTGTAGAAGGGCTTGAGCTTCGACTTCGAGCGGAAGTTGAACGACTGGAACATGTAGTTCCCCAGCGTCGACATTTCCCCGTATTTTCCGCCAAGCAACTCCTGGAGGGCGGCTGCAGCATTCGGATCCGCGGCTTTCGGCGCGGGCAGCTCCGCCTGGAGCTGGTCTACTCTCATGAACATGAGAATTCCTTTCGGTTGGAGACAAGCGCCCAACCTACGGCGATCGCGATAGTTCCTCAGATTATGTGAGTGTCCGATATCGTGCTGGATTTTAATTCGCATCACTCCAAGCGCATGACGTCCTTGAACCGAACTATGTCAGCAATATCGCCATCTTCCGTCGTCAGCTCGAATGCCTGTCCGTCGATGACATCGCCACGCAGGAGCCGTTGCGCGAGAAGTTCTCGGGCGGAGTTGGTGGCTTCTTTCCGCGCAGCTTCAAGCGTTTCGAATTGCGCACCCTCGGGATCATGCGCCAGATCCTGTCCGTCTCGAATATGGAAATAATATTTCGGCATGCAAAGTGCTCCTTGTTCGAGCTGACAACTTTGGAAATCGCCTAAGGTTTCGACAATCGCGGAAATATCGGCAACCTTGCCGTGACCCGGCTAAGCGAGTCCGAGATGTTCGGCGCCTCTGCGACCATCGACGATCGAGGCGGCCCGCTGATATCCTACCCAGAGCATTCTGTATCCGACACAATTGGCTAAAGCTTCGCCCTGACGTAGACGATAGATCCAGGGGGATTGAAATCACGCAGTTTGCGGCATTGGCGGCGGCACATCGCGGAACGCTTACCCTTCCAGCCGGTTAAGCCTCCGTCACTCAACGGAGGAAGATCATGACCGAAGAACAACGCCGCCCGACCCCGCCTTATCCAGAACAGCAGCAACAACCGCCTGGCAAAACCGCGTCGATGCAACCGGCCCCGGATCATGGCGAGAAATCCTATCGCGGCAATGGAAGACTCGAAGGCAAGGTCGCACTGATTACCGGCGCGGATTCGGGAATTGGCAAGGCCGTGGCCATTGCTTTCGCGCGTGAAGGTGCCGATGTTCTGATCTCCTATCTCAACGAAGACGATGATGCGGCCGACACCGCCAAATGGGTCGAGGACGCCGGCCGTAAGGCGCTTGTCATCGCCGGAGACATCACATCGGAAGACCATTGCCAAGAGCTGGTCGCGCGCGCGGTCGATGAGCTCGGCGGTATCGACATTCTGGTCAACAACGCTGCTTTTCAGCGCACCTACGGAGATATCGCCGATATATCTGCTGATGAGTGGGACACGACGTTCCGAACGAATATCTATGCGCCGTTCTTTCTGTCAAAGGCCGCCGCCCCGCATATGAAACCTGGAAGTGCAATCATCAACACGACCTCCATTCAGTCGCGGCAGCCATCGCCGCAGCTTCTGGCCTATGCATCCACCAAGGGTGCCGTTTCCAATTTCACGGCCGGCCTCGCCGAAATGCTCGCTGAAAAGGGCATTCGCGTGAATGCGGTCGCCCCCGGCCCGATCTGGACGCCCCTTATCCCGTCTACCATGCCGGCAGAAAAAGCCGCCAAGTTTGGGCAACAGACCCTGATCGGCCGCGCTGGCCAGCCTGCCGAACTCGCAGGGGCCTATGTCCTTTTGGCTTCTGAACTTGGAAGCTACATGACAGGCGCTGTCATTCCGGTCACCGGCGGCGAGATCATGATTTAATACTTCTGACTCCGAGGCCGGACGGAAACATGTTTCCTCCAGCCTCGGTGGTTCTTTGCATCAGAGGCAGCATCTCGTCGATGCTACAAGATCCTCACCTCTCGAAATGGGGTTTGATGCGTAAGCCAAGTGAAAGGCCCTGAGCCAAGCCGCGACTTATCCATTCGGCCGGATGACAACTTTGACGCAGCCGTCTGCTTTGTCGCGGAAAGTCTTGTATGCCTCCGGTCCCTCTTCGAGGCCTATGCGGTGGGTGATCAGGAAAGACGGATCGATCTTGCCCTCGACGATCAGGTTCAACAGCGGCTCGAGATACCGTTGCACATGGGTCTGGCCTGTCTTCAGCGTGAGACCTTTGCCCACGACGGCTCCGAGAGGTGCTGGAACTGCTGGACCCACGAAGACACCGGGCAGCGAAACGGTCCCGCCAGGCCGGCAGGCGAGGATCGCTTGGCTGAGGGCGTAAGGCCGTTCGGTTGACGTCAGCTTTGTCTGGAGGGTCTCCAACACACCGCCCGCGCCGTGGCTTTCCATCCCGACTGCCTCGATGACGGCGTCCGGTCCAAGCCCATTGGTGATGGCGAGAATACGCTCCTGCAGATCGTCATCCGCATAATCGAGCGTTTCTGCACCGGATGCTCGGGCAAGGGCTAGTCGCTCCGGTACGGTGTCGATTGCAATAACTCGCTCCGCGCCTAACAGGAACGCCGATTTGATGGCAAACAGGCCAACCGGCCCGCAGCCGAATACAGCGACTGTCTGCCCTTGCTTGATGTCGCAGTTTTCGGCGGCCATGTAGCCGGTTGGAAAGATATCGGAGAGGAACAGGACCTGTTCGTCGCTCAGGCCGTCAGGCACAACGATTGGGCCAACATCGGCATAAGGAACGCGAAGATACTGCGCCTGACCGCCTGGGAAGCGACCATACATTTCGGAATAACCGAACAGGCCGGCGGTCGGATAGCCGATCTGCTTTGCCTGCTCCGCGCCCGCGGGGTTCGATCGTTCGCACAGAGAGAACTGCCCCCATTTGCACTGCCGGCACTCACCGCAGGAAATTGTGAAGGGCACTACGACGCGATCGCCGATCTTGAGTTTGGAATTGCCGCGGCCGACTTCAACGACCTCCCCCATCGTCTCATGGCCCATGACGTCCCCCGCATGCATGCCGGGAACGAAGCCGCCGTAGAGATGCAGATCGGAGCCGCAAATCGCGCAGCTGGTCACCTTGATGATCGCGTCGCGATCGTCTTGGATTACTGGGTCGTCTACCGTTTCGCAGCGTATGTCGCCGCTACCATGCCACGTAAGAGCTTTCATCTGCGGTCTCTCCCAATTTACGGTCGGTCGTTGCCTCAATCTCATCAGGGCAATCAGCCGCCGTCAGCCCGTCAGGAACTCGCGGCGTGATCAACTGTTCCAGCTCCGTTCGGGCAGAGGATTCCGCATTCGGCCTGCGCGGAAAATAATGGCAAGCGATAGCGCGGGTCTTCAAGGATGCGGGTCCCCTAAGGATATGGAGTTCGACGGTCCGGGGAGCCTCCGCCTTATGCGCCCCCGCCTCACCAAGCGCGGAGAGATCGTAACAAGTCACCCGAAACATTCCGATTTCCCCGCATCCGGAACATGTGGTCCACCGGCGAGTTGTGGCCACACTCACGAACCCGTGATGAATTAGCCGGAGGCTACCATGACAACCCCAGTATCAACCAATCTTCCCCACGATACCCTCCACGACACGTTAAGGGGCGGCGCACCCGCGACGGCGGCATATAACAAGGTGAGCTGGGGCGCGATCTTCGCAGGTGTGGCAATCGCGCTTGCGGCGCAGTTCCTCCTCAATCTTCTCGGCGTCGGTATCGGCGCGGCTGTCCTCGACCCAGCGACGTCCGACAACCCGACAGCAAGTTCATTTTCCATCGGCGGCGGGATCTGGTTCGTGCTCGCGGGCATCATTGCAGCGTTCCTCGGCGGCTACGTTTCGAGCCGACTATCAGGCCGACCAAGCAACTCGACGGGGGGCTATCATGGATTGACCACCTGGGCGGTCACGACCCTTGTCGTGCTCTATCTGCTCACGACCTCTGTCGGAGCGCTGGTGGGCGGTGCATTCAGCGGTCTTGCAAGTGTCGTCGGGGGCGTTGGTCAGACCGCCGCCACCGCCGCCACGACAGCGGTGCCTTCACTTGCCAACTCGACAAATCCGATGGCTGGGATCGAACAGCAAATCAGGTCTTCAACTGGTAATGACCCCCAGGCATTACAGACTGCGGCTGTGTCCTCCGTGCAGGCTCTGGTGACTGGAGATCAGGCGAAGGCCGAGGAGGCCCGCGCTCGCGCCGCCGACGCCGTCGCAAAAGCCCAGGGCATTCCGGTCGATCAGGCCCGGACCCAGGTCGAGCAGTATGAAAAGTCCTATTGGGATAACATGCAGGCCGCCAAGCAGCAGGCGATCGAGGCTGCCCAGACCGCAACTGCTGCCATATCTGCGGGTGCGATCCTCGGCTTTCTTGCGCTCGCACTCGGTGCGGTTGCGGGATGGTTCGGGGGTTCGTATGGCACGAAGCGCAACGTCGTCGTTTCAGAAACCATTACGCATCGCGTCTGATGCAGCCGTCTACGACATCGCCGGGAGCGAAACGCTCCCGGCGAACCTTGTTTAAAACCAAGCAGCTTGAATCATTGGCATCAATGAGGCAGCTTCCTCTCCTGCGCTCTGGATAGCGGTTGAGGCAAGCGCGACGCTCAGGCAGCTTGAGCGATGTGTTCATCCATTCGACCGCCAACGTCTCTGCGGCGGCCACCATTGAGCTATTGTATGGGCACGAACCCGAGACATGGGGCTCTTCCAGTATATCGATAGATTGAGATTCAGCTGGGCATTCGTCTTGCGGCCGCGACGCGCAGACGTAATATTGGATAAGCGCCAACATTTACAGTGACCCAATGAACCAACATCAGCCGCTGTCCGAACGCTCAGAATTCTCCGGCCGCTATACTGAGAACGGCATCACCGTCGTTGTGGAAATCTTCCGCCCTTCAGGCAGTGACGATTGGCGGATGGAGGTAACCAGCCTAGAAGACCAGCTCACCGAATGGAATGAATCTTTCGCTTCTGCCCATGAGGCATGGGAAGAGTTCATCTATGTCGTCAGTACGGAAGGTCTCTCGGTCTTCCTCTAGACGCTTTCAACACCACCGGAGATGTAGGTTGGCGATCGACAGCGACAGACGGCGAACGATTTTTGATCGGGTGCGCACTACGGCACTGTTGCGGGGAATGCCTATCGACAGTGACCCCGAATTTATAGCCTTGGTCGATCTCTGGATCAGCGGCGAGTACGAGATGCCAGAGCTCAGGTCTCGATACAACGACCTTACAGCCCGCAGAGCACAGCGATCAAGGTCTGTCCGTCACGCATTGGAAACGACGCCCAATCAAGCGGAGACGTTTGGCGGCGCGGGGGAAGATGCTGATCCACGTCAACGCATCGCCCCGGATGCAGACTGAAATCTGACGACATCCTTGCCGGCCGCCTTCGCATCGTAAAGAAGCGCGTCGGCCTCCTTGAGAAGCTCGGACATATCACGCTTCTCGCCCGCCCAAATTCCCCCAATGCTCGCGCGGACATCGGCGATTTCATTGGCAATCACGATCGGCTCCCTCATCCGCGCAAGAATACGCTCTGCGGCCGCCTCCCCTGTGGAACGATCGCCCGCGACGACCACGACGAATTCATCGCCACCTGTCCGTGCAACGAGATCATGGTCCCTGACGGCTGAGGTCAAGCGCGCAGCTGCAGTCTGCAGGACGAGATCTCCCATCGCATGGCCATGAGCATCGTTCACCTCCTTGAACCCGTCGAGGTCGAGCGCAAGGACAGAAAAGCCATCGGCAGACTGCAAAGCCGCGAATTCAATCGACAGCCCACGCCGGTTCAGCAGCCCAGTCAACGCGTCCGTGCGCGCCGTCTCTTCCAGCATCTCTATCCGGCGTCGATCTTCGGTAAAATCGATTGCCATTCCGACGATCTTGACCGGACGGCCGTCGCTATCACGCAACAGCCGCCGATCACAACGCATCCAACGTTCGCCGTGAATGGTGTCGAGACGATACTCGGCAACATTCTGATCGAGCGTGCCGGCAATCAGCGGCGTCAGATCGGCCTGGGCGCCGTCATTCACATTGACCCTGTTGACGTAGCGCTCAAGGTCGAGCCGCGCAGCCGTCGGCCCACCTATGAACTGAGCCAGTCGATCCGAGGTTTCGAATTTGCCTGTGACAATATCCATTTGCCAGAAGCCGCCACGGACGGCTTCAAGCGCCAGCTCGAGCTGCGCTGCTCGCTCGGCGAGCTGACGCTCATGCTCCTTGTGGCGGGTGATATCCTCGATCTGCGATATGAAGCGCACGACCTTGCCCGCAGCATCGCGCATCGCGGCAACATGGATCAGGACGTGAACGATCTCGCCGAATGGGCGGAGATAACGCTTCTCGATCGTGTAGCCGTCCCGCCTTCCCTGCAAGACCTGCTGAAACAGGATGAGGTCCGCCTCGATATCGTCTGGATGGGTAAAGTCCCTGAAATGCGTCCCCAACACCTTTTCGAGGGGAAGCGACAGCAGCTTGGCAAAGGCAGCATTGCCACGAATGATGTGTCCCTTAAGATCGACCAGAGCGATCCCGATCGGAGCATTCTCGAAGGCAAAGTCGAACAACGCTAGGCGGGTTTCGGGGTCGTCGGCCGTATACGGTTCCGCTACCATCTTTCCTCCAAAGACAAGAGCTTTACGGCGATAGGTGTGTTTTAGGGGATGATAATCAAGGTGGCGGTCAGCATTGCCGCCCAACGGCAGGCCACATCTGCGCTGGCTCCTTGATGTCAGACACCTCCGAAATTATCTCGGGCCTTATCGGAATAATCGCAGGCCCCGATAAGGGTCGACCTTCGAGGCCGGTAAGATCAGGGAGGAATAAATGGATAGCAAGAGCCGGCGTCTTTCCACGAGCGACATGCACATACTGAGAACGCTGCTGGGCCGCTATGCGGCACGCTATCATCTCGCTGGCCCCGAGAAAGACGACTTGATCGAGCGAACGTTTCAGGAGTTGGCGAGCAACCCTGAGATTTTCTTCGAAATTCCAGTTGAACAGGCCGCCGCAGAGACAATGCACCGGATCTACGCCGGCCGCTAGCTTTGAAACTGTCGCAGCTTTTCTGGCTGTTACGCCCCGCCGATCTTCGCGCTCGTATCACGCCGTAGATGAGGCGGAACGCCTTCCAGCTCGGCAAGCTTGCCGTTCTGCTTCAGAAAAATTCGAAAGTTCTCTCGGACCGCGTCGATCGGCCAATGCCCGTTTGCCGCTTCACGACAGTATCGAACAAGGGTCTCGTAAGCGAGATTGCGCGTCTCCTTGGGCCACTCGTCAAGAAAATCGAATACGTCATCCAGTCCGGTGATCTCCTGCACGAAATACCGGCGCTGTGCGTAGACGGGCTTGTCAAATTGAGCGAGCAACATGGCAACCTCCTTCGTTTGCTCGATACCGACTGATAACTGAAGCCGGCCCTGGATCGGGCCGGCTGATAGCAATCGCTAATTCTTCTTAGGTGTTCGGGTCAAGCGACCTTGCGGTCAGCTCCAAGCCGGAGCGGCTCTCCGCCGGATGAAGCGACGCCGATTTCGATCTTGCGCGGCTTCATGGCTTCGGGCACCTCGCGCTTCAAGGCAATCGTCAGCAGGCCATTCTTTAGATCGGCCCCTTCCACCCTTACATGATCCGCAAGCTCAAACTTACGCTCGAAGGAACGACCGGCGATGCCGCGGTGAAGATATTCGCCCTGCAGCTCTTCAGCCTTCCCGCCTTTGATCACCAGAACATTGCGCTCCTGAGTGATATCGAGATCGCCTTCGCCAAAGCCTGCCACTGCCATCGTGATGCGGTAGTCGTCTTCACCAGTCTTGACGATGTCATAGGCCGGCCAGGTCTCGATTGCGTTGAGGCGCTGCGTACTGCTGAGCAGATTCAACACGCGGTCGAAGCCGATGCTCGAACGATAGAGCGGGGCAAAATCAAGTTCAGTTCTCATAACCATATCCTCCGTAAAGCAACATGGAAGGAAGCGTTCAAATCCGCCTCCTCGGTCAGCCGACCCCCTCGTTGGGCCGTCGGCGTTGACCGATTTGGTTTTTGAGTTTTTGTCGTTCAAGACCCCGCTCGAAAATTTTTCCACCTCCCTGAAATCATCTTGTTCGCTGAAAATCCGGTCCTATTTCGAGTCGCGATCTTCGCTTTGGGAGCATCGGAATGGATGAGGGATTAACCGAGATGTTTTCGGACGCCGATACTGAGATTTTGCCTCCGCAGCACGCCCCTCAACACGAGATGGGTATTTGCCTTTGTTGCTGTCGCCAGCGTCCCAACTCCGCCATGGATGAAGACGGCTGCGGCATTTGTGACGAATGCTTGGCGCCTTGACCCTGCGAGAAAGACCAAAGCGACATTTGTCGCGGCAAATCAGTTCTTGGCAAAAAAAGAATGGAGAGCGGCAGGAATTTCCGGCTGGCTGGAGCTACGTGCTCTCATGGAAAGCACTCAGTGACCTGTAGCTGTTGAAATCCGCCGCGGCGCTGTCTCCTGGAATGACACCCGACACTGCCTTGAGGCAGGCTTTTTTGGCCTCGCTGGCATCCGGGCCACCTTTTGGGAAGTCTGTTGCCAAGGACGCAACCGCCTCTCGGCTTATCCTGACGCATTTCAAACCGCCGGCTGCGCCGGTTGCGATCTCGACAGGGTATCCCCAAAGTTCAGTCATCGGTTTTCCAATGCAAAGGTTTGTTAACAGCGAGCGATCTTTCGATCGCAGGGACAGGCCCATCAGTAACCCGAGTGGTCATCGGATTGTTCCCATCTCATTCTCGCTCTCGGAGCACTTAAAGGGCACGCCCAGGACGTAACCGCGTCCCCGGCGTTCAGGCAGAACGTCGGCCAACATTTGCATCTTCAGCCAAGACAAGGCTCGCTGGCGGGGTACCGCTGTCGTCCCCCTGGATGATTGCCGAGACATAGACCAGCGCATTCTTCATGCCGTTCATCGAGTAGGGCTTTTCGATTGCACCGAGCGCGCCGGCAAAATCCTGCGGGATCCGCTTGATGTTTCCGCTGACGAAGACATAGGGGATGCCGGCGGCCGCCAGCTCGCGCCCGACATCGATCCCGGTCGGGCCGTCCATGAGATGGATGTCGACAAATGCAAAGTCCGGCTTTGAAGCACCGATTTGCTCGCGTGCCTGGGTGCTGCTCATGGCAACACCTGTGACTTGATGGCCCGCCATCTCTACTTCGCTTTCAAGCTCCATGGCGAGTAGCATTTCATCTTCGACGATCATGACTTTCAATGCGTATTCTCCTGATGGTCGCCGACAAGCAGCACCACATCGACGACCGTCTTTCGGCCGTGCTGTTTCCGTTCGATTTCGGCGCCCAGCTGCAAGGCCGATGCTTCAAGCAACATTTTTCCGAGCTGGGCGCTCTCGCTATCGGGCTCGACGGGTTCCGACGTGTCTTCGACACGGATCAGGAAGTGACCGTTCAGCCGCCGGACGACAACATGGATGTCACCGCCGCCGTCGCTCAATCCGCGTCGAACGGCGTCGCCGACCAGCTCGTTGACGATCAAGGACAGCGGCGTCGCTTTGACGGCCGGCACGAGCAGCGGGGAGAGATCCAGAGACAGGCGAATGTCCTTGCGGCCGGTGGCATCGACCAGATCGGTTACCAACTCGCGGGTGAACTCCGACATGTCGAATTTCGAGACGTCGTCGAGCGTGAACAGCTTGCGCTGCACCGTGCTCAGAGCCTCAATTCTGTTGAGGACCGACATCAGTGTGTGTCTTTGCCGATCGTCTTTGGTGATCCGCGCCTGCATTTTGACGATCGAGGCCATCGTCAAGAGGTTGTTCTTCACCCGATGATCGACCTCATGGACCAGCATCGTTCGAGCATCCAGCGCCGCACGAAGGTTGGCCGTATGCTTTGCGACCTCGGCCTCGGCTTGGTGGCGAGCCGCGGCAAGGTCCGCTTCCCGGCTCTTGACCGTCGTGAAATCAAGCTGGGAGGCAAAGAAATAGATGATCTTGTCCGCTTCGTCCCTCACGGGGCTGATGAAGACGGCGTTCCAGAACGTGCTGCCATCCTTGCGGTAGTTCAAAATGTCGACAGCCACATCCCGCCCTGCCGCGATGCTGTCGCGAATCTTGGCGACGGTCTCCCGGTCCGTTTCAGGCCCCTGCAGAAAGCGACAGTTCCGGCCGATGATTTCCTCGTCGCTGTAACCGGTCAGCTTTCTGAATGCCTCGTTGCAGAAGATGATCGGATTATCGGCCTGGCCGGGATCCGTGACGATCATCGGCATGCGCGTGGCTTTGAACGCCGCCGCAAACGGGTCTTCGCTGACATGCCCGGCGACCAGGCGATCTCCGGCGCTGCGAGCGTCACGTCGATTTTGATCCTTTTCCTGCATCATGATCCTGATTGTGTTGCCCCACGACAGAAGTCTTGGCGGAAGAATTCGTTCCTGCCGGTCATTCCGTGGGGTGCGGAAGCAAAACCGCCTCTATTTCGCAGACGACGCCGGCAGCGTCATAGACGATTGCCGACGTACCGTTGAGCTCCGCCGCCAGCAAGCGCTCGACCAGGCGAGATCCAAAACCCTTCCTGGTCGGTTGAGCGACCGTCGGCCCGCCCTTTTCCTGCCAGCGGAGGCTGAGAGCCGAGGTTTTGGGGTCATAGGTCCAGATTATTGACACCCGTCCCGTTGGAACGGACAGCGCGCCGTATTTAGCGGCATTGGTTCCAAGTTCGTGAAGGGCGAGCGACAGTGTGGCGACAGCCTTTTGTGGCAGGAGAGCCGGCGGCCCCGAAATCTCGAAGCGCTCCGGCGGGTATGGCGCAACGGCCTGCTCGACCACCGCCCTGAGATCGGCACTCTGCCAGTCCCCTTCGGCGAGCAGATCGTGGGCGTGCGCCATTGCCGACAAGCGTGCTTCGTACGCCGCGACAGCATCCTGGGTGTCTGTCGCCTTGGCCAATGTCTGGCGAGCAATGGCGATGACCGTTGCAAAGACGTTTTTCACCCGGTGATGCAGCTCGCCAATCAGCACAGCCTGAAGCCGCTCCGCCTCCTTCTTCGCGGAGATGTCATGGGCGATTTTCGAGGCGCCAACAATCCTGCCGGCGGAGTCATAGATCGGTGAGACGCTGAGCAGAACGTCGACCAAACGTCCGTCCTTACGCCGGCGCTTCGTCTCATACGCATCAACCGGGGCCCCTGCCCTGATCTGTTGTAAAAGTGCCGGCTCTTCATCGAGCCTGTCTTCCGGCACGAGCATCAGGACGGATTGACCGAGGACCTCCTCAGCCTTGTAGCCATAAAGGCGTTCAGCCCCGCCGTTCCAGGCCGTGATGTTCATGGCCAGATCGATGCCGAGGATGGCGTCGTTAGAGGACGCGATGATCGAGGCCAGTCTGCGTTCGGCTTCCTGCGCCTGCTTGCGCTCGGTGATATCGACCGAGATGACAGCAACCTGGTGGATCCGCCCTTCGTCATCGCGCAGAGCAGAGACCGTATTGTTCACCCAGACCAGGCTACCGTCCTTCCGCACATAGCGCTTCTCCATGTCGAAGCTTTCGCCGGTCGTGGCCAGACGGTTGAACAGGCGGGCCTGCTCAGGCATGTCATGGGCATAAGTGATGTCCGCGATGTTTTTGCCGAGAAGTTCGCCCTCCTCATAGCCGACGATCTCGCAGAACCGCCGGTTGATGTGCAGGATCTTGCCTTCCAGGCTTCCCTGGCCAATGCCGGCGGCCGACTGGGATATGACTGCCCGAAGCCTTTCCTCGCTTGCCTGCAATGCCTGATCGGCGCGGACGCGATCGGTCGTCTCGTTGACGATGCAGAAGACGCCGCGGACCCCGCCATGTTCATCATGAATGGCCGAATAGGATATGTCGAAATAGACGGTTTCCGGATAGCCGTGCCGCTCGATGTAGAAGGGACGATCCTTTGCCGCGACCGTCTCGCCGGTCTCCATCACCCGGCGCAGGAGCGGCTCGAGATCATCCCAGAGCTCGGCCCAGTTCTCTCGCGCCGGTCGGCCAAACGCATTGGGGTGCCGTTGGCCGATCGTCGGCGCATAGGGTTCGTTGTAGAGCGCGACCAGGTCGGGGCCCCAGAACATCACGATCTGGGCCATTGCCGGCAGCATGATATCGACGGCGGATCTGAGACAGAGGGGCCATGTCGACGGCGGGCCGAGGATGGAATCGTCCCAATCTCCGCCTTCCATCATCCGGGAAATCGCGTCCTGCCCCCAGAACTTTGTCCCTCCTTCGTCCTGCATCGGCGCCCATTCTACTGCTTATTGCGACGTCGCAAACATCGTTCCCATTTGTTCCGGCTCAAACTTATAGCAGAAGCGGGCTTCAACAAGGCCTTTTCGCAGTGAAATCAGCTTCGAAGCTGCCGGAAGTGAAGATCAGACCGGTCTGGAGCCAGCCTCTATGGCCTTGACCGCATCATAGTGCTCTCCCATATGGACGCCGCGAGAAAGGGGAAGGGCATGCGGGCATTTCTGGAAACGACATTTGGACCGAACGAATTGTCGGTCGTTGATCAGGCGTTCAGCGACTGGCTGGCAGCTCACCGTCTTACCAAAGATAGTCCTGAGGCTGAGCTTGGAGCTGCGATCATCATAACCCTCTATCGTGAGGGCCACGTTACCAGACAAGCATTGGACACTGCCATGTCCCAACATCGCGGTCTCGAGGACCTGACCGATCTGCCATCAGGCTCTTAATGCAAAAAAGTTGCAGACCTCAAAGGGCCGCTACTGGACCATGGGGTCGACAGATGATGCCTGACTATCGAACGTCGCACTCTTCAACCATGCCCCTTGTCGTGGCGCCAATTTCTCCTGCAGCACTATCAATGTTCAGCAATCGATAACCGTCTCGCGTGAAACATCCACGTTTATTGGACCGATCCGTTGTTGAGTAACCTCCAACGCTTACCTTGTGGCCAACTCGTATTGGTAGGCCACCATGAATGTCGCAACGTCGTTTCCGCACATAACCGAAGCCCATCCAGCTGGTATGCCAAGTGCCGAGCAGATCCTGGAGTCCTTGCCGCGCTCAGTTTTGGTCGTCGGCTCTAACGGGGTCGTCACATATGCGAATAGGGCCAGCATGTTATCATTGGCAGCGGTCGTAGGGAGCCAAATGCACGACCTTTTTCCGGGATGCGTGTTGAGCCTCGCCACCATGACCGGCGCCCCCTCCTATCTCCTGATATCCAAGGACGGCGAGAGGTTCGATGCCGCCACTGCAGTATTAGGTGCAGGGCAGTTTCTCATCGATTTGCGGCCCTCCCTAGATGCACGAACCGCCGACATGCCAGATGATCTGGATGAACTGACCGGCCTTACCAAACGCAACGCCTTGCTGAAGCATCTATCTTCGGCGTTATGCAGCGGACCGGCGTCTTCGCTCGCAGTTCACTGCCTTGATCTCGATCGTTTCAAGATGATCAACGACACGCTCGGACATGCGGTCGGCGACCTTCTTCTGAAGAAGGTTGCGGACCGGCTTACAGCTACCTGCCGCAAGGGTGATATTGTCGCTCGTCTAGGTGGGGATGAATTTGTCGTGCTGCAGCGGAACTTCGATGAGGAGGGAACAGCAGAGACCTTGGCTTCTCGTATTGTCGACCTTATCGGCCGCACGTATGTCATCGATGGTCACACCATCAATATCGGCGCCAGCGTCGGCGTAGCGATCGGGACAGATGCGGTTCAGGCGCGCGACCTCCTTCGCAACGGTGACCTCGCCTTGTATGAGGCGAAGAGGACCGGAAGAGGCCGTTACAGCATGTTCAAGAGCGGCATGGACGCGCTTCTCTTCGCGCGCCGGGAGATGGAAAACGATCTGCGCCGTGCGCTGGCACTGAAGCAGTTCAAGCTGAACTACCAGCCGTTTATCAATGTCACCAGCAACAGAGTAGACGGGTTTGAGGCGCTCCTGCGCTGGGAACACCCGGTCAAGGGCAATATCCCTCCTCTCTCCTTCATCTCACTTGCCGAGGAGAATGGCCTAATCGTGAAGATCGGCGAGTGGGTAATGAGAACCGCGTGTATTGAAGCCATGTCATGGCCTGGCGAGATGATCGTGGCTGTTAACGTTTCGCCGCTGCAGTTCAAAGCCGACACGTTGCTCGACATGGTGGCTACCGCGCTCAAACGGTCCGGACTGCCAGCCCACCGGCTGGAAATCGAGATCACCGAAGGCGCGCTTCTCGACGATACCGACAACGTCGTTCAGACGCTCAATTCCCTGCGCGAGCTCGGCGTTAAGATCTCGATGGACGACTTTGGCACCGGCTATTCGTCACTGAGCTATCTGCAGAAGTTTCCCTTCAACAAGATCAAGATCGACCGGTCCTTCGTTGCCAGTGACGACGCCGACAGCGAAGCCATTCTTCGCTCCATCGCAGGTCTCGGCACCAGCCTTGGCATGGCCATCACAGCCGAAGGCGTGGAGACCGCCGAACAATTGGCTCGGATCCGCGGAGAGCGTTGCACGCATGTGCAGGGATATCTTACCGGCCGGCCAATGGGCATGGATCAGATCCCTGCGTTCCTCGCGCAAAATGATTTAGAACGACAAAGGATTTAACCATGGCTGCTGGGATGTACCGGCTCGTTTATTACAGTCGCAATCACATTGCCCACAATGAAGCGACCTTTGGCTCGCAAGTGGACGGAATCCTCGCGAAGAGCCAGGTGAACAACCGGCGCGATGAAATTACGGGAGCACTCTTATTCAACGCCGGGTGCTTTGCCCAAGTTTTGGAAGGCCCTCTCGATAAAGTCGAGGCAGCCTTTGAGCGCATCCAGCAAGACGAACGGCACGGAGATGTGTCGCTGCTCGCCTTGGATCCAATCGATCGCCGGTCTTTTCCGAACTGGGCAATGGGCTTCATCGGCACGTCGGACATACACGCCAAGCGCTTTGCCGGCATCGGCGTCTCCAGTGGTTTTGACCCTTCCCACCTGAGTGGCGACGAAATCCATGCCCTGCTGAGAGACCTCGCGATCGAGGAGGAGGCAGCCTGACTGGGTGGTTATCGATGAAGGAGAGCCATCAGGCGCTTGAAGCGACGATCGGCTCAACTGAAAATTAACGGATTTCGTTGCGTTTATTGTTTCGATCAATCTGATCGATGCCCACCAATAGTGCATCATAACGCGAAAGATCAGGTCCGTCCGGTTCGCTTGCAAACAGTTTCGTAGCAAGGCCGCGGATAGCCGGCTTGCTTGCGATGTCGAGGACGTTGTGCAGCAGGTTGATGCCAAGTCTGGTATGGGGGTTCATTAGGCGAGGAGCAATCTTCGGTACGCCCTGCCCCTTTTCGACCATCGGCCGCATGGCCTCCTCGTAAGCCGAGAAAGACTGCTCAATATCGCTGCTGCGCATCAATTCGCTGGCAAGCACGTAGCTGCCGGTTACCGCGAGCGTAGCGCCAATGCCTGCAAGCGGTGTCGCGCACCAGGCGGCGTCGCCTGTCAGAACGACGCGCCCCTTCGACCATCGCTTCATTCGCACCTGCCGCAGCACGTCGAAGTAGAAGTCTTTGGTTTCCTCCATGGCCGCCAGCACCCTACGCGCCTCCCAGCCAGCGTCCGCGAAGCGCTCACGCAAATAGGCCTTCTGCCGTTCAACGCTCCATTCATGTTCGCCATTCGGTGGCTGCTGCAGCGTCAGCATGGCCCGCGTGGTCCCGTGTGTGTCCGGTCGCAGCGATATGCTCCGGCCATCAGTCGCGTGGTACCAGCGCCACATCCGATCGTCGTCGACCTGCCGCGGTATGGTGAAATAGGCGGTCGTGAGGTCCATCCATCGCGGGTCGTTTTCTTGAGGGAAAACGAGCTCGCGTGTCGATGAGCCTACGCCCTCCGCAATGACGACCGCATCATACTGTTCAGTCTGCCCACTGGCAAAAGTGACCGAGACAGCATCTGCGCCATCTTCAACCCGATCGATGGAATCGCCGAAGCGAAACGTCGCGCGTTCACGGGCTGGCTCGTAGAGCAGGCGAGCCAGATCTCCACGCAGGATTTCCATCTCCGCCGTTGGGCCGTCACCACCGAGCTCGGCGGTGACAAATTTGGCAACCTCTCCGCCTTGCTCATCGATCCAGACGGTTCCCTCTTCCCCCGTCCCATGATCGAGCGCCGTCTGTTCAAGCCCCATCCGGTGGAGCACTTCACGGCCGACGCCTCTGACGTCAATGTTCTGACCGCCATCTCGAAACTCCGGGGTGCGTTCGACGACTGTCACGTCGAAGCCGTAGTGGCCTAGCCACCAGGCGGCTGTGTTCCCGGCGACGCTTGCGCCGGTGATGAGGATGCGACGGGACATGCGATGATCTCCTTTTCGCAAAGAACATCACTGATGATATATTTGTTCCGCTGTCAGCGCTCGAAGTTATCAATCAGTCGCTGGAAAAGCTGAACGATCGACGTTGCCTCGTCGGACGAAAAGCCCTCCAGGCCTTTGGCATTTGCAGCGAGTAGCGCATCGCGCCCGTGCAAGGCTGCCTCCTGCCCCTCGCTCGTCAACTCGACCATCGCCGCCCTGCGATCGGTAGACGAAGGTGATCGGCGGATCAGGGCCATTGCTTCCAGCTTGTCGAGGAGCGCAACCATTGCCGGCTGCTTGACTGCCGAGGAACGCACAAGATCGCGCTGGAGCATCGGTCCCTTCCATGACAGAAGCATGATTGGACCGATCAGAGCCAGCGAAAGTCCGTATGGTCGAAGGGCCGTATCCACCAATCGGTTGAACACGCGGGCGGCATGGTTGGCTAGATAGCCGGGAGCAACTGCTGCCTCCGGGTGGATATGGTCGTCCTGTTCTGGCATGGGTATTTCCTAGGACATGGACAGCCAGGTTGCCAGCGCAAGTTGGTCGACGCAACGCCTCGCCAAATCGAAAAGTCATCGCTTCAGGCAGATCGATGGGCCTTTCGTAGCGCCGCCGATGCTCGCCTTGATGACAGTTGAACCGGACGCACGTATATCCATGGCGAAGTGTCTGATTCTTTTCGGTCCCCTCGTGGCGCTGGAGAATAGCGCTCTCCGTCACATCAGAGTAGGCCGATCTGCCCCTGTTAAGCAGGTTTTGGCGTCATGTTTGTTCTGCAGTTCGCCAAGAGGAAGTGCAGCAGTGCATCGAAGGCCCGTCGGTTCGTAGTTAAGGCTCACCTGACTTCCCCCGCCGAGGCCTGCCATGATCAGGCGAGACCCTGCGCCCCGCCGGCTCGGCTCGGCCACTTGTGGCCCGCCGATTTCCTGCCAAACTATTTCGAAAACTGGCTCAGCGTCATTCGACACAGTCCACTGGATTTCGATCATACCTTCACTGGTTGATAAGGAACCGTACTTGGCTGCATTCGTTCCGAGCTCGTGAAGGATAAGCGAAAGGGACAGTGCTGAGCGCGGTGCGATCTCCACTTTTGGACCAGAAAACTTTAAGCGAGTATCGTCATAAAGAGCGAGCGTGTCGCCGACAATGTCCTCAACGTATGCATGTCCGGCGGCACCATGGATCAACATGTCATGCGCCTTACCCAAGGCACCAATGCGGCCATTGAGGGTCGTCGCTATTGTTTCCATGTCGGTCGCGGATCGCAGTGTCTGGGACACTATCGCCTGAACCAGTGCAAGCTGGTTCTTCATGCGATGGGCGAGCTCGAGGCTCATCTCTTTCTGATAAGCATCGTTTTCAAGCAGCTGGACATTTTCGCGCTCCTTTGTAGCCGCAAGTGCTGCTAGCGCCTGTCGCTCCTGCCTTAGCGAAATCGATGTGACGCTGATCGTGTGGATAATGAATATGTCGACGCTGACGATGAACGCATAAAACAGCAGGGCCAATACAGACCCCGGGGTAAGTTCAAAGGTGTAGGCCGGCGCGATGAAGAAATACCATGACGCAAAACCACTGAGGATGGCGCTTATTATGCCGGGCCACAATCCACAAATGAGAGTCGCGATAATGACTGCTGGAAAAAACGTCAGATAAGGAAACCCAGAGGGCAGGTCGTCGTTTATGATCAGTCTCACGATGAGCGCCACGGCGAACAAGGTCAGGGCGAGCGTCCACCGAAACGGCGCAGACCTCTCGCGTGTGACGAGATCCTGCAGACGGACGATCAGTGATCTTCGCGGCAGTAGTTGGCTGACTTCGTTCAATCCTTCACTCAAAACAACAATGTTCTTTCTTATTGACCTATCTCTAATATGATCGGCTAGCGGTCATACCATGTACTTGATTGCCCTTTTGCAATCCATGCTCGGTCTCCGGCGGGCTCACGTCAAGGCCCTGCTCTCCGAGCTAGTCGCCGTCGACCAGAAATTGCAACGCGATTGTGTCTTGACCGTTCCTGGCTTGCGCTCAAGCGAGAACACATTTTCTCTCGGCAGACCGCCGCCCAGAATTATCGAGACCAACGACGCCCAATTCGCTTTTTCACGCACTTCCTTTGACTTCTTTTTAACGGATATCGGATCACGGTGGGCATCGCTTGATCTCAAGTATGACATAGACGAACGGCTACACTCTTCGCCCTCGTTATTCTTCTTACTGCAGGCCCTGGACCTTTATCCGATCATCGGCTTGCGCGTCGGCGATAGCCTTCGCAAGGTTAGTCGCGTCGTAGGGCTTGGAAACAACAATCGCATCCTGTTCACCACGAACGGAGGACGGATCACCAGTGGCGTAGATGATCAGAGTGGATGGTCTAAGCTTTCTCGCCTCCGCAGCAAGCTCCGAGCCGGACGCACCGGGCAAGTTGAGGTCGGTTACAAGAACATCGATTGCCATAGTCTGGAGAGCAGCTTTGGCCTCCTCGGCACTGCCCGCTTCCACGACAATCAGCCCTGCATCCTGCAGCATCTCAGCGGTGCTCAAGCGGATGAGCGCGTCGTCTTCCACCAGTAGCACGGTCTGGCGTCCGACCTTCTCGGTAACAGGTGTCGCTGTCACTTGGAGCGACACGTCGTTTGAGCGCGGCTCGGCAGGTGATGGAGCCATAGACGGACGCCGGCTTTTGGCACTAGAACGCTGTGCCTGATTGCCGAGGACGTGACGGAATTTCCGCGCCAGGGCTTCCCGCGTGTATGGCTTCGACAGCAGTTCGACGCCGGCATCGAGCTTGCCGCCGTGGACGATCGAGTTTTCCGTGTAGCCGGACGTGAATAGTACGGCAATGTTCGGCAGCCGCTCTTTCGCCTTACGGGCGAGCTCCGGGCTTTTCAGCGTGCCCGGCATGACAACGTCGGTGAACAGAATGTCGATCGGTATTCCACTATCGATCACAGTCAGGGCGCTTCCCGCATCAACGGCTTTCAGCGTGCGATATCCCAGATCCGTCAGCAGCGCGATAACCGTTTCGCGCACCTCTGCATCGTCCTCGACGACAAGAACCGTCTCCGTGCCACCGACGATGGGACCGTTATCGACGGCAACTTCGACGTCTTCCGCTTCGATTGCTCGCGGGAGGTAGAGCTTGATCGTCGTGCCATGGCCGACTTCCGAGTAGATTTTGACGTGGCCGCCAGATTGTTTGACGAAGCCGTAGACCATCGACAGCCCAAGACCGGAGCCCTTGCCTTCAGCCTTGGTCGAGAAGAACGGCTCGAATACCTTTTCGATGATTTCTGGCGCCATCCCCGACCCCGTATCGGTTACCGCCATCATCACATATTGACCGGGGGTCACCTCGTCATGCGTGCGGGCGTAGGCGTCATCCAGATGGGCATTTGACAGCTCGATCGTCAGCTTGCCCTGCCCTTCCATCGCATCGCGGGCGTTGATGGCAAGGTTCAGCAACGCATTCTCGATCTGCGTCGGGTCGATGAATGTATTCCACAGCCCCCCGCCGACGACGGTCTCGACCTCGATTGCTTCGCCAATCGCACGGCGGATCATCTCGTCCATGTCACGGACAAAGCGACTGATGTTGACCACCTTCGGCTCCAGCGCCTGGCGCCGGCCGAATGCCAGGAGCTGGCTGGCGAGCTTGGAGCCGCGCGACACCCCTGCCATGGCATTGTTGATCTTGGCCTCGGCGCGTTGGTTGCCAGCGACTTCCTTCGACAGAAGCTGGAGATTGCCGGATACCACCTGCAACAGGTTGTTGAAGTCGTGCGCCACCCCGCCGGTCAACTTGCCGACGGTTTCCATCTTCTGCGCCTGGGCCAATTTGATCTCGGCCTGGCGACGCTCTGCGATTTCCGAGATAACCCTCGTCTCCAGGTTCTCGTTGAGCATCTTGAGTTGTTCTTCGGCGCGTTCACGATGGCGGACCTGCCTCGAAAGGGTCTCCGCCTGCTCACGCAGGGCTGCCTCGGCCGCGCGCTGATGAGTGATATCAGTGTGCACACCCACCCACTCGACGATGTCACCCTTCGAGCCAATGATCGGCAATGCCCGGATGGCGAACTGACGCCAGACACCGTCATCCCGACGAACCCGGTGCTCATGCACATACATGGATTTTGCCTCGACCGCAGCATTCCAGGTTACGACAGACGCTTCCATGTCGTCGGGATGCACCGCTTCTGCCCAGCCAAAGCCTTGATACTGATCGAAGCTCTGACCGGTCAAAGCGGCCCAGCCCGGTTGGTCACCGACCATTCGTCCATCGGCACTGTTTGTCCAGAGAACGCCGTGAACCGCGTTCATGGCAGTGTGAAAGCGACTGTTGCTCATTTCGAGCTCGGCTTCGCGCACCGCTCGCTCTTCGATATCGATGCCAAGGATGTAAACACCGGGCACTGATCCATCTGCCTCGACGTGCGGTACGTAACGAATTTCCAGGCGCCTCGGCGCGCCACCAAGCACCGGCATATCGGTCTCAGCGGTAACGACCTCACCGGTCAGCGCAAGATCGATATCGGGTCGGCGGTTTTCGTACGGCCCATCACCGATCACCGCGGCGATGTGTTTACCGATCATGTCATCTGGCTTCATACCAAACCATGACTCGTAGGCGCCATTGGCAAAGCGGTAGACGTGGCTGCGATCAACATACGAGATCAGCATCGGCACGGCATCTGTCACCCGCCGGAGTTCACCCTCGCTGTCGCTGACACGCTTTTCCATCGCGACGCGGTCGCTGTTATCGACGACAGTGCACATCACGCCGCCAATCTTTCCGTCGGCCTCGTATACCGGCGTGTAGAAAAGATCGAAGATGAACTCCTCGGAACGACCATCCCGGATGAGCGTCATGCTTTGATCGTGGTATGAGCGAAGCTCGCCGCGGAGGGCGGCTTCGATCATCTCACGGTTCCAATCCCAGATCTCCGGCCAGACTTCTGCAACATTGCTGCCAAGAGCGCTTGGGTGTTTTTCTCCCGCGATCTTGGCATAGATATCGTTGTAAACCATGACATGGCCCGGTCCCCACATCAGCACCTTCGCGACGGGCGAATTGACGATGTTGGCGACCGTGGTGCGTAATTCGACGGACCATCCGCTCATCGATCCGAGCGCCGTCTCCGACCAATCCTTTTCGCGGATAATCCTTCCGCATTCTCCGCCGCCGATCGGCCAGGCCTGGGCCAAGGTCGCGGCCGGCTTGCCGCCTTCCCGTAGCAAGCGCAGCCCCGAACGGACGACCTCGCTGGCACTGCCATAGTCCCCGGAGATCAGGCAGTCGGAGATGAAACCCTCGAGTTCAGGGGTCAGCGAAAAATTGCGTGTGAGACGTTTGGCCATGGCTGCTCGTCCCACAGAATTCGGCCTGTGTCAATCTGTGTCACAACGCGACCGATGGCTCGGTAAAAGCCGCCTTCTATAGCGATTGAAGTAGGCTTAATCGCCTCTGACCTGTACTTTCGACAATGGAGCGGCCAAGGTCCATGTCAAAACGTCATCGATGAACTTCCACTCGCTGACACCCCCAAGAGAAGAGGCTACGATCCGTCTCAACACGAGCGACCCGAAGCCATTGCCTTGCGCCAGGAGATCAGGATTTCGGATCGCTGATTCTCTCCAGGCTAGATGGAAGGTCGGCTCGTTGAGTGTGTCGCCCTGACAGGCTTCCCAAGTCACATCGACGCTTGATCGATCAATATCTGCGAATTGAACCCGGTTGATGATCAGCTCGTGAAGCGCCATCCCAATGTTGAGCACGGCGTTGGCATCGAGAAGCATATCGGGCCCGGACAGCCTGAACTCGCCGGCACCATTGAACGGCTTCACTTGATGGGAAAGCAGAGACCGCAACTCAACACCCGCCCAGTCGACGGAGGACAAAAGGTCGTGGGAATGCGAAAGTCCCATGATGCGCTCTCGCACACGTCTCTCAAACCCCTGGATATCCTGGCTCCGAGCCGCGGTCTGAGAGATCACTGACAAGATCACGGCGTATTGGTTTTTGACCCGGTGATTGATCTCGCGCATCAGCAGGCGCAGCCGGCGTTCGTTTTCCTTGGCCTCGGAAAGATCTCTGGCGATCTTCGAGGCACCGACGATTTTCCCGCGCTTATCGGAGATAGGCGAGACCGTGATGGAGACCTGAACGGGTTCGCCGGTGCTCTTCATCCTCACGGTTTCAAAGGTGTCGATTTTTTCTCCCAACTTCAGTCGCCGGACAATATCAACTTCCTCAATGTGGCGGTCTTCGGGGATGATAACGTAGATGGATCGTCCGATCGCTTCATCAGCAGGCAGCCCGAAGAGGCGTTCCGCCGCCTTGTTCCAACTGGCGATCGTCCCGTCAAGATCGTTACTGATGATAGCATCAAATGATGAGTCGACGATCGCCGCAAGCCGTGCAGCGCTATGGTTTTTCTGCCGACGCTTGGAAAGCTTCCTCTCAGACATTCACTCGACCCGCACTCCGTAAGCGGCTTCCTGCCCGCTGAATCGCATCTGCCACGCAGGTACCACTCCAAAGAACTGATAATCGTTAAGAATGTTTCTTTGGCACGACGATGATTTCAGGTCAGGTTTAGACCTTATGCGGCGTGAGCCAGCTTTCTGATCGACGCCGAGACCGCTTCGAGATCGTAAGGCTTCTCATAAAAAACGGCGTTGCTCGGTAACTTCGATCGCGCAACCCGCACCATGCCCGAGGCAATGATGATGCCGATCTCGGACTTCAATTCTCTCACCCGCTCGGCAAGTTGCAACCCATCCATGGAGCCGGGCATGTTGACGTCTGTGAAAATGACGTCGACGTCGCTTCGCTCGGAAAGGATCTGCCACGCCTCATCAGCATTCGCAGCTTCCAAGGTGGTGATATCCGGCCTGGAGATATAATCCGCCACGTCCATGCGTATCAGCGCCTCGTCCTCGACGATGAGGACCACGATTGGCTTTTCATGCGTGGTCTGCTGCAATCGCTCTGCTCCTCAGTGTCCGACCGTGAGCTTTCTAGCTGCGCGTCAAAGATCAAAAAGAAAAGGCTCACCAACGGCGAGCCTTAGTTCGTGCTGAATTAGGAGGCTTCCTCCAGTTGTCCATAGCCAAGAAGCAAGCATGATGGGGTGGACGACGAACTCACTCCCAAAATAGTCAGCTCATCGTGCAGTTTCATCAAAACCAGACCCGTTTGCCGATTTAGACAAGGAGCAAAAAGGGATACCGTGAACTGCCTCCACTTTCGACCGGACACCCAGCATAAGCAGCAGGGCTCAAGCACAGGCTTGAGGATAAGCTTATCTCTAACGAGTTTCGACAGGTTGATCTGATGATCGGTGACGTCCGGCGGCGACGCTGGACAACGGAACCAAACTGCAAATCATCGAGGAAAGCTATGCCCAAGGGGAGACCGTTTCCTCTGCGGCTCGGCGACATGGAGTTGCGCCAAATCTTCTGTATCGCTGGCGTAGGCTCCTGAGCGAGGGAGGTGCGGTCGCCGTGGATTCTGACGAGCCAGTGATCGGCAATTCCGAGGTGAAGAAGCTGGAAGATCGAGTGCTCGAGCTTGAGCGCATCCTCGGGCGCGAGACATTGGAGAACGATATTCCCCGCGAAGTTCTTCCAAAGCCCACTCGACCCGAAGCGGTCATTTCTGGCGGCCGTGAACAAAGGTCGCTACCGCAACAAGTTGGATCGCCGCCGCCAGTATAAAAACGCTAGGTTCGGAGATTGTCCTGACGATGCCGAACACGGCGGGTGCAAGGGCATACGTCGCTTGACTAAGAGCCACGATCAGCGGCACGACTCGTGAAACATCAGCCTTGTCAAATTCCAGCTGTGCGATGAGAGGCGGGAGCGACGTAGCGTTGCCAATGCCCAGTCCGAAAAGGAGGACCCCGGCAATCATTGCAGCCGAATGGTCTCCACCTGCCAGCAGAAGCGTGACGGAGCCGATGACCTGGACGCCGTAACTTGCGGAAGCGATAAGACGGCGGTCCGCCGAAACCGGCATAAACCAGCCCATGCCAGTGCGCCCCGCAACTGCAGCAGCGGTTGCGCCACCCATCAGTACGCCCGCGCCTTGCGGACCAAAGACCGGAACAACGATCGAAAACAGATGTGCCAACAGTCCTATCTGCGCAAACAGTCCGGCGGCCATACCCGCTGAGAGCGTTATGAAGCGACGATCGCGCCACAGTAAACTGCGTGGCAGGGATGGAGCCGGCGAAGACGCTGCCAACGTCTCCACTTGGTTTGACTTCGCTCCGTCTGGAGACTGCCCCAAGGCTTCAGGCGATTTGGAAAACACCAGAGCAGACAGGACGGCGACTGTGGCGGTCATAGAAATCCCGATAATAATCGCAGCCTGTGAAAACCCGCTCCAAGCGATGAGAACGACCCACAAGGGCGAAAAAACTACGCCACCCACGCTCGCTCCATTGTAAGCCATGGACAGTGCTGCCGGACGTTTGCGGATAAACCATGGAGCGACAATTGCATTCACCGCCGCAGCTCCCATGGCAACCCAACCTGACCCACTCAGGAGAGCGGCCGCAAAAAGGTGCCAGGGCTGGCTGGCCAGTGACCACCCGCCGACACCGATGGCAAACACAACCGCTCCGGCAAACGTTGTCACTGGAACGCCCCAACGCCAATAAAGTCGGGGCAGGTTTGCGACGACGACCGCTCCAATGAGAAAATGCAACGTGACAGCGGCGGATACGAACGCGACCGGCCATCCAGTCCGCTGAACCACCATCAGCAAGTAGATGGGCGGTCCATAAAAACCGACACCCCAGCCAAACATGGCGACGAGGAAAGTGGCGGCGACCACATGCCAGCCGAAAAATGATGAGGCTTTAGATGTCATGAAAGCGTTCCATTGGTTATTGAGCCCTTATCGCAGGCTCAACGACCAGAAGCTTCGGTCATGATCGAAGTGTTCGCGTTGATTCGCCATTGGCGCGATGACGAATGAAGACGCTTAACCGACATCCGAGGTTATGGTCTGGCGTGCCCTCTTCCAAAGTTGCGCAGGCCGACCTACTCAGCCGTCCGCTCTTACGCGAACCGGACAAACTCCCGTCAACACGAGGCCCGCTCTCAAGTCGGTCGCGGCGGCTTAAATGACCGACTCGGCCGCCCAGAGCGTAATACGCCTTTTCAGAGCTTGCCTGTTGGCAGCAATTGGGCTCTCTAGGAACTAACCGCTTTGCAGGGGATGTGCGCTGAGCAAGTCCGCTAGTCGTCGTAAGGAGACACCGTTGCAGAGTCTTGAAAATGGTCGGTGGCTCAATGAGCCCACAAAAGCAGAAGCGTCGAATACCGAACTTTCCGTAACGACCGACGCCAACACGGACTTTTGGCGAGAGACCCACTATGGCTTTGTGCGCGACAGCGGCCACTTCTACGCATTCCAGGCTCAACGCGATTTCACCGCCCAGGTTCGGATCCAGGCACATTTCAACCATCTTTACGACCAAGCTGGCCTCATGGTCAGGCTCGACGAAAGACGTTGGGTCAAGACCGGGATCGAGTTCTCGGACGGATATGGCTTACTCGGCAGTGTGCTGACTAATGAAACCTCCGACTGGGCAACGGGGCGATATGACGGCGACCCATCAGATTTTTGGATTAGGGTGACAGTCCAGAGCGGCGTTTTGAGAATACAAGCCTCATACGATGGGCTAGCTTGGCCATTGGTCCGCCTCTGCCCATTCCCAGAAGCGGATCATTACCTGGTTGGCCCAATGTGCTGCACTCCAGAACGTGCAGGTTTGGAGGTGAGATTTAGTGAGTGGCAATTGGGGCGGGCTTTGGGCAGAGAGCTCCACGATCTGACGTAGCCACCAGGGCGCTCTATACAGAAGCAGAGCGTCTACTTATGGTGCGAAACCGACGATACTTCGCCGAGAATGATGACGGCTCTCAGGAACGGCAAAGGACGGCACAGCTGCTCCGGAGGTGAAAGCCACCGTTCAGCGGAACTCCACAGAAGTTAAAGCCATTTGGCCGGTGCCCGACCTGAGAGATAGGTGACAAATCGTACCGGAGACATGGGTTACACTTTTCGACTTTATCGGGAGGTGTCGATGCCGTGGAGAGAGACTTCGGTCATGGATGAGCGTCTTCGATTTGTCGCCCGCTTGCTGGAAGGCGACAGCATGAGCGATGTGTGCCGTTCGTTCGGCATTTCGCGCAAGACTGGCTACAAGATCTTCAATCGCTACAAGGATGAAGGGCTCGAGGCGCTTACGGATCGGTCTCGACGGCCAGTGCGCTATGCCAATCAGTTGCCTGAGCCGGTGGAGGCGATGATCGTGCGGTTCAAGAAGGAAAAGCCGCACTGGGGCGCACGCAAGATTCGCGAGCTGCTTGTGCGGCGGCTGGCTGGCGACGTGCGTATTCCGGCCAAAAGTACGGTGCATGCCGTGCTGGACCGCTACGGCCTTGTAAGCCAGGCCCGCAAGAGGAACCCTGCGAACAAGGCCGTCGGCACGCCGCTTTCGGCAGTACCTGGTCCCAACGATCTCTGGTGCGCCGACTTCAAGGGGGAGTTCAAGCTGGGCAACGGCCAATACTGTTACCCACTGACGATCACCGACCAGCTCTCGCGCTATCTTCTGTGTTGCGAGGCCTTCGAATCGACGCGCGAACAGGGTGTCTTCGAGGCCTTCCGGCGGGTTTTTGCCGAGCGGGGCCTGCCGGCCGCGATCCGCTCCGACAACGGCCTGCCTTTCGCCAGTCCCAACGGGCTCTACAATCTGTCAAAGCTATCGGTCTGGTGGCTCAGGCTCGGCATCGCTATCGAGCGCATCCGTCCCGGTCACCCGCAGGAGAACGGCCGTCACGAGCGCATGCATCTAACGCTCAAGAAGGAAGCGACGAGGCCGCCGGGCCGCAATATCTTGCAGCAGCAGATGCGTTTCGACGCTTTCGTCAGTGAATTCAATGAAGAACGGCCGCATGAGGCGCTGTCCATGAAGGTCCCGGCCGAGCTCTACACCACATCGCCAAGACCTTATCAGGGCCTACCGGACATCGACTACCCCTTCCACGATCGCGACGCCATCGTCACTAACTGCGGGCGGCTTTGCATCCATCGCAAGAAGATCAATATCTCGACGGTGCTGGCAGGACAGAGGCTCGGGCTCAAGGAAGTCGACGATGGTATTTGGCTCGTCAGCTTCTTGAGCTATGATCTCGGATACATCGACTTGGAACAGAGGACATTGCAAACAATCGACAACCCGTTCGGCACGAGGTTGTTACCTATGTCTTAGGAACAGATTGTTACCTATGTGTCCGGGTTGGACATGGCGGGCGCCTTCGCCTTGAACAGACTCGAACCGTCGACCCCTACGTTCAGAGTTCATTCATCGAGATCAGACATAGAAATCATGCGGTTGTTTCAACGATCGCCTAGTAGCTGGGGTTCATAAAGGAAGCCAAGTCGTGGACCAGTTGGGGAGCGCCTTCGGTCAAAAACACGCCAAACTCGGCAGTTGGAGCGATTGGCAATCTCATCTGCCCGGCAATGACTTCGCAATCCAGTGGCACTGCTGCCGGAAAAAGAAGGCTCAATCCTAACCCCGCACGCAACGCTGAGATCATGGCAGGCAGGGTCTTGACCTTGCATCCGACATGCCACGCAGTGCCATGGTCCGCTAGCGAAGAGAGCATTCGATCCTGCCAAGAGCAACTTGTCTCAAACAGGATGATGGGTACGGAACGCGTATCATCCAGGTCGAGCAGGCTGCTCGCTGACCAGACCAAACGTTGCGAATTACTGCTGACTGGTGGCTGGGTAAATCTCGCAGGGTCAGCGATGACTATATCGGCTTGCCCCTCGCGCAACATCCTGGCTAAATCCTCTGAGTGCGACGATGTCAGCTGGATTTCGAGATGCGGATGTCTACGTCGGAGTTCGGCAAGACCTGCCGGAACATCGGTGAATGCAAGATCCTCGAACATTCCGAACTTCACTCTGCCGGAGAGCCGGGAACCGGCTATGCCTCTCTGCATATCATCCGTCATAGCCAGGGTTTTGCGCGCATAGGCGAGAAACGAGCGACCCGCCTCGGTGAGAGTGACGCCTTTTGAGGAGCGATCAAGAAGCTTCGCGCCCAAATCCTGCTCCAAGCGTTGCAGTTGCATGCTCACGGCCGCCTGAGTTCGCGCCAAGCGATCAGCGGCCTTGCTGACTGAGCCGGTCTCCGCGACCTCGATGAACATCCTGAGAAGACGCATATCGATGTTGGTAGCCATAAATTTTCCTGATGGTGAGGCAAGCATTATAAGGGTACGCGCGTCATACTCGTTCTGGCAATGTCCTTTCACGCAAAAAGGAAAGCTCATGACCGATTACAGGACCATTATTGAACACCAGGGCATTGCATGGCCTCAGCTCGTACGGCCTAATCTCCCCTTCACCCCTGCCAAACGCATCGGCGATACACTGTATGTCTCAGGCCAGATACCTGAAGTGGCCGGTGAGATCGCTTTTGCCGGAAAGGTGGGCGCAGAAATCGACGTCGAGACCGCGCTTAAGAGCGCACGACTGTGTGCGGCGAATGTCGTTTTTTGGGTAGATCATGCCTTGGATGGCGACCTTGATCGTGTCGTCGAATTGGCCAAACTGACCGTATTCGTGAACGGCGCCGCGGGCTTCAGTGCCTTCTCGCAGATCGGCAATGGAGCCTCCGAGGTGATGAATGCCCTTTTCGGTGAACGCGGCGAGCATGCACGTTCGGCAATCGGCGTCGCTGGCTTGCCTGCAAATGTTCCGGTTGAGGTGGAAGCAGTCTTCCAGATTCGATGATTGGAGCAAAGCAGATGCAACGCATTCACTTCAATCACGCCGGTGCCGGCATGCCCACAACAGAAACGCTCCAGGCAATTATAGCGCAGTTACAACTGGAGGCTGATTTCGGGCCCATGGAAGCGAGTGCCATGACAGCCGAAAAACAAGCAAGCGCCTACAAATCTGCTGCACGCCTCTTGAATTGCGAACCTGAACAAGTCGCATTCGGTTCGGGTCACGGCCAGTTGTTCGGCGATATCGTTTCCGCCCTGCCGCTCAAGGCCCGAGACAAAATATTGGTCAGCCGTCAGGAATGGATGGGCAACATTGCCTGTCTCCAGAATGCCGCAAACTTGAGCGGGGCCACGTTATCCGTCATGCCGGTCGATGAAGACACCGTCGTTGACGTCGAGGCGCTCAGAGCGTCGTTGACCTCGGAAATTCGTCTTGTGGTGTTGACGTGGATAGGCGCGAGTGGTGCCTTGATTAATCCGGCGGCCGCTATCGGCAGAGCAATTCGCGAGAGCGGGTCCTCGGCGCTGTATCTAATCGATGCGAGCCAGGCAGTCGGTCAGATCCCGATCGATGTGAAAGAATTGAACTGCGATGCGCTTGTGGCGTGCGGACGGAAATACCTGCGCGGGCCCCGCGGCACAGCACTTGCCTACATCTCTCAGCGTCTGGCGCAGGAAGCGGTTCCTCGCAAAATCGACAACTTTCCAGCCGCGTGGGACTCAAAAAATTGCCTGCCGCTCCAAACCACAAAAACATTCGAGATCGGCGAAGCTTCCGTCGCGTTGAAGCTGGGGCTCGCATCTGCGATTGATCACGCTCTTGCGGTCGGAATCGTTGAGACGCGTGAGGCCCTTGATCGAACGGCCACAAAGCTCAGAGATGTACTTGCTGCAATTCCTGGAGTGCGGGTTCTGGATCTTGGAAGGCAAAAGTCAGCGTGCGTCACATTCGTGATGGATGGCTTCGCCTGCGCAACGGTCAAGGCCGCGCTCGCTGAACGAGGAATTTCCATCGGGATGAACGGGCGTGAGTACACACCTTACGATCTTGATCTCAGGGGCATTTCAGAACTCCTGCGGGCTTCGGTGCACCTGACCACTTCGAGCGAAGATATCGATAAACTCGCTCAGGCGGTCGCAGCAATTTCATCATCTCAACCAACACTGAAATGAGCAACCAGATGAGTTCCGGCAAAAAACGAACCGCACTTCTTCTGGGTGCAAGCAAAGGACTGGGATTTGGCGTGGCCGACGCGATGACCAGCAATGGTACTGACGTGATCCTGGTGGGGCGCGACAAGTCCGCCCTGCAAACCGCGGAAACCCGCTTACGCGGTCGACCCGGAATTGCTTCTTCCGTCGCCTGTGACTTTAGTTCGCGGACCAGTGTCGAGGAGTTTCTCGTTGAAATGGAGCAGAAAGTTCAAGACATTGACATCCTACTTCTGAACGGCGGCGGACCGCCCCCCATAGCCGCATCGAAGTTCGACCTCGGTTTCTGGGAGGCCCAATATTCGGCGATGTTCCTCAGTCAAATCCGCATTGCTACACACTTCCTTCCCGAAATGCGGCGAAAGCGTTTCGGTCGCGTCATAGCCGTGTCGTCAACGAGTGTTCGGGAGCCCATTGCAGGCCTCGCTGCATCAAACGCTTTACGCGCGGCACTTGCGGGTTGGGCGAAAACGCTTGCAACAGAAGTTGCAAGCGACGGTGTGACGGTCAACTTGGTCCTTCCTGGCCGGTTCGCAACGGAACGAACGGCTAGGCTGGACGCCCTGGATGCAGCAGACAAAGGCTTGGACCAGACGGTTGTTGCTGCCGAAAGCCAGCGCGAAATCCCTGCGGGCCGATATGGGAGCGCGGAGGAATTCGGTGCAGTCGTTTCTTTTCTGAGCAGCGCTGAAGCAAGCTACATCACAGGTGTTGCACTTCCCGTCGACGGTGGCCTTAGTCGTTCGATGTGACAGCCAATGAGTCTCAAAAGTGTCGTCAGGAGCGATTTATGGAAGAGATAACATGGTCCGATTTTACCAAGGTTGAAATCCTCGTTGGAACGATAATTGTAGCGGCCATATTCGAGGAAGCCCGGAAACCTGCGTACATACTTCAAATCGATTTTGGGCCGCAGATCGGTACGAAGAAGTCCAGCGCTCAAATTACGCACCTTTATACGCCTGAAGCCCTGATCGGGAAGCAGGTCGTTGCCGTGGTAAATTTTCCCAGGAAACAGATTGGCCCTATACAATCAGAATGTCTGGTTACGGGCTTCCATTTGGAAAACGGTGCAGTGGCGCTCTGCGTCCCAGATAAGATAGTTGCCGCTGGAACTAGGTTACTCTGAATGACCAGCTCTTCTGAGAACTCAGCAACTGGGCATTCTAGGGAGCCATCGAGAACATTTCGTCACGGGAATTGCGCTACTCCCGTCGACGTTGGAGAGAGGCGACTGGTGTGATGGATCGCAGCTATGGCATTGGAATTGAGGAGACAGAAATGATCCGGGTCGAACCACTGGCAATGCATCCGGAACATGTCAGAGCTGTCGCTTACCTTTTGCACAATGAATGGGGCAAACTTGCTGCATGGAGCGATCCGGTAGGCCTGGAGCACTCGTTGCAGGAGCGCTGCACCGGATTGAAAGCTCCGATCGCTTTTGTGGCCTTAAACGGCGATAATGTTGCGGGAAGTGTAAGCCTTACGCGGAATGAACTGCCCCATTTCCCCGAATGGAAGTTTTGGGTTAGCGATGTCATCGTTGCGCCGGATCAGCGCGGGCGTGGTATTGGCACCTTGATGATGCATGCGATCGTATCTCAAGCGACCGCCTTCGGAATTTCCAACCTGTATCTCTACACGCCTGATCTAGAAATTTATTATCGAAATCTGGGCTGGAGCGTCATCGGCATGGACAACGCCAATGGCGAAGACAACATGGTCATGCACTATGCCTGCTAATCCAGCGATCCAGGCACCTATGCGCATTCCCACCCTCGTGCTTTTGCCCGGGCTGGACGGTACCGGCGTCTTGCTTCAGGACTTCGCAGCAACGCTCCAGCCCCATTTCGAGGTAGCGATCATATCCTATCCGACAGATGTCCCACTGGGCTACGAAGAATTGCTTGTCCTTTTGCGGCGGCAGTTGCCTGATTTCGATTACATCATAGTCGCTGAATCCTTTTCCGGCCCCCTAGCTCTTCAACTGGCCTTCGAGGCGGGCGAGAGGCTGCAAGGGGTTGTACTAGCTGCGTCCTTTGCACGCGTTAAAATTCGTGCGAAGTGGCTGCTGAAATTATTGGTTCGAATAATATCCCCTCGCCTCGTGCCGATGCGTTTGCTGACATGGCTGCTGCTGGGTAAAAGTGCGACACCTATCATCGAACGGCAGCTTAGAGGCGCTCTGCGCACTGTCTCGGCATCCGTTCTGCGCAAACGAGCAAACGCTGCACTGACCGTTGATATGACGGAACAAGGCCATCGCATCGCTCGCCCCGTCCTTTACCTTCGTGCCACGCAAGATCGGCTGATCAGCGGGGCAGCTGGAGCCGATATCGGCCGGATAGCGCGAAGCCTCACGATAGAAGATATCAGAGCGCCGCATTTCTTATTCCAGGTGGCACCCGACGAATGCGCGGCGGCAATACGAAAATTCGCAGGATCGACCAATCGGTCGTAACGCGGAGCACTCTAGGGTGTCCACAATCGAAAGGAATGAAAAGGAAGCATGCAGCAGACACGCTCGATAATGTCAGCCTCCCGGCGCAAAAGCAGCTTGAGGCTTACAGTTCGAAAGACATCGTAGGGGTTCATGCACTGCTGGAGCGCCCGGAATATCAGTTTCTAAATCGGGGCTCCTAAACCGAGCACAAAGGAGATGGCACAATAGTCCGCGAGAGCCGCGATGGCCCGCTTTGAGAATGCAACTTTGATCGCACCCGAAACACTCTTCACGAGGGAAATGAATGCCCGAAATAAACACCCTTTTTGCTTTCTCATTAATTGCCCTGGGAATGGTCCTCACCCCTGGACCTAACATGGTCTATCTAATCTCGCGCTCGATCTGCCAAGGACGAATGGCGGGATTAATTTCGCTTGGCGGCGTCGCACTCGGATTTGTATTTTACATGATGTCCGCGGCGTTCGGCATTACCGCGATCGTCATGGCGGTGCCCTACGCCTATGATGCGTTACGATTCGCTGGCGCCCTCTACTTGCTTTTTCTTGCATGGCAGGCGGTAAAGCCCGGTGGAAGGTCACTGTTTCAGGTGAAAGATTTGCCCAAAGATGGTCCGGGGAAGCTGTTTTCGATGGGCTTTTTGACCAATATTCTGAATCCCAAGATCGCCGTCATGTATTTGTCACTCCTTCCTCAGTTCATAAAGCCTGAGCATGGCAGCGTGCTCGTTCAATCCCTAGCTCTTGGGTCCACCCAGATAGTGGTAAGCGTCACCGTCAACGCGATCATTGCAATAGCAGCCGGGACGATAGCTTCATTTCTTGCAAGCAGACCGACCTGGATAATCGTTCAGCGTTGGGTAATGGGAACAGTCTTAGGATGTTTGGCCATTCGCATGGCGACCGAAGCGCGCCGCTGAACAGGTGTAGATCGAGACACTGTTCAGACCCTCTGGTTTCAGCGCTCCGTGACGACATAAACGCGGAGCGTGCACATGTCTGCGTCGCGCGGACGACTGGCTGAATGTGGCTTATGACCGCAGCATTTGCGACAATATCGTCACGTCTCTCGACTAACGTGGGATGTCCCGACAAAGATGGCGAGATAGACTCCGCACGAGCGATTTTCATGGGAGCCTTTGTATGAAAATCAGTTTTCGAACTGACGCCTGCCGATGTGATCACGCACGAAATCTGCGCGCGCGTCGACATCGATCAGTGGAAGCTCCACTATCTCATAGCCCAGTCGGGTGTAGGTCTCGTACATCATGTCACCCGTAGCTTTCGCTTCGTCCACCCCCTGTTTCCGCTCATCATCATTCGTGAAAATCCGATCCCAGTAAGGCGCAAGGAAGACTTTGCGATTATACGGGTGGAGCGCGGCAGCCCGCTCCAAGTACTCAGGCACGGGAAGACCACAGAGCGTCAAATACCCGACCACGTCGGGAATCCCGCGATCCAATATTGTCACGGAGGACTCTGCGCTTGCCTCCATATAGGATCGCAGCTCCCAACAGAGCATGAGCTCTGCAAAAAGCGCCTTATCCGCCCAAGGAAGGGCAGCTCCACCGATCCTCACCTGATCTTTGATGATCGCCCGCCCCGCTTCAAGTTTGGTGCGAAATCCATGCGACGCAAGCTTGTTGATCAAACTACTTTTGCCGGAACCGGGGCCACCGGTCACGACGAATAACTGGTCACACATGTGCCATCCTATCTACACTATCGGGGGGGGGAGATTACGCGTCGAAGCGCTCGGCGGGACGGCAATCTACTGAAGACTAAAACTTGGCAGCCGGATCGGTCAACCCCAAAAGTTTTCCTCCCGGCGGCGGCGTTCAGCTTGACCACTTAGCTCGGCCTCAAATGCGTCTACTTGCTGCGCATAAGAGGGCTATGGACATATGCTGACCAGCGCAGCGGCCGAATTAATAGGACTCGGTTTCAATGAAACAAAAAACGGTCGAGATATCTTTTGACCCGCAATTGGCTGCATCATTTCTCGACATCGTGAGCAACCCAGTTCGATTGCGCATTCTGATATGCGTCAGTCGATCGGAGCGCGATGTCGGTTCCCTCGCGTCCGAGACTGGCGTTTCCCAGTCAGCCCTGTCGCAGCATCTTGCGAAGCTACGTTCCGCGATGCAGTCTTGCGATTGCCTGGTGCGTCAAACGGAGCCGATAACAGAGATTTGCAGGAGCCGCCCCGCCGCCGGATAGAAAATTTTGTCATATAGCCTGTCGCCAAGAGTAACACCGCCCGCCGCGTGCCAGACCGGAAGGGCAACCCATTCGCCGATCATAGGGACGTGTCCCGCCTGAAAGAGAGGCCATTAAACTTCTTCAAGTCGCCGAAGGTTGGCTGCCATCTTCTCAGGATCATCGCCTGTACCTGAACGGTATGGACCAGCAATCAAGATGAGCACGGGTTAACCTCCGAAGAGGCGCGAACAGGAGTAAAAATGTGTAGCGCGGCGTATTGCAAAAGCATGATTGTTTTTGCGTCACGAATAATCCCGCGAGAGACCATATCCAGCGCCTCCTCGATCGAGGTCTCGAGAACAGCGATATCTTCCCCCTCGTCCTCATTACCGCCGCCTTGGCCGGCTCGATCATCGGGCTCGTACTCTCCCACGAAAAAATGAAGCCGTTCGGTCACAGAGCCTGGGCTCATAAAGGCATCAAAAATCTGCCGAACCTCGCGCACGCGGAACCCGGTCTCCTCTTCCGTTTCCGCCTTGATCCGTGTTTCCGGATCGGCATTATCCAGCAACCCGGCAGGTGCCTCGATCAGCAAATCGTCATGCCCGTTTACGAATGCCGGATAGCGAAACTGTCTTGTGAGAATCACAGTTCGACGAACGCGATCGTAGAGAAGGATCGTCGCTCCATTTCCTCGATCGTAGGTTTCGCGCGACTGCTGTTGCCAACTGCCGTCAGCTCGACGGAAGGAGAAGTCAGTCTTTTTCAGTATGTACCAGTCGTCAGACAGCACAGTGACCCCGTTCACGTGGACACGATCGGAAATGCTCATTACCTGCTCCAGTTACTCGACAAACCATGTGGATTTTCGTGAGAATTCGTGCAATATCGTGCAGAGTCAAGAACTATTTGCGGGATTGCCATGCTGACGGTTGAACGAAAATCTCTAATCCAGAAGGTATTGCAACGGGATGGGCGCTTGGTGGCAAAGGCGTTCAGTCAGGAGCTTGGCATTTCGGAAGACACTATTCGGCGCGATCTTCGCGAGCTCGCAGCAGAGGGTTTGTTGCAGCGGGTACACGGTGGAGCGCTTCCGGCGTCGGCGGCTGAGGCGGACTTTGCATCACGCCAGGGGACAGCAGCCTCAGCCAAATCGTCCCTTGGCCTCGCCGCTGCTCGATTGATTGCCTCAGGTCAGATCGTTTTCCTGGACGGAGGCACGAGCAACATACAGTTAGCTCGACAAATCCCGCGGGATCTCAGAGCGACCGTTATCACACACAGCCCAAGCATCGCCGTCGAATTGGTTGGACATCCATCGATCGATGTCGAAATGATCGGCGGTCGATTGTTCAAGCATTCTATCGTCACGGTGGGCTCCACCTGCGCTGAAGCCATCGCGCGCGTTCGAGCCGATATTTTCTTCATGGGGGTAACAGGCCTGCATCCCGAGACAGGCGCGACGACGGGTGATGCAGAGGAAGCATCAATCAAACGCTTGATTGCAAGACAATCAGGTGAGACGGTTGTGATTGCTACGAAAGAAAAACTCGGCGCAGCATCGCCCTATCAAATCGTCCCCTTGAGCGAAATCACGACATTAGTCACTGAACGTCCCGATGATGCCGAACAGCTTCGGCCGTTTAAGTCGAGTGCGGTTACAGTTGTCGAGACGGATCACTAGACCCGACGGCGCGCCTCACCACTTCGCGAAACCACTGATGCGCGGGATCGTGCGTGCGGCGATCATGCCAGTTCATTGTGAATGAGAATTCCGGGATGGAAAATGGCGGCTCAAGGACAAGGGTATTACGAGACATACCAAGCGATCCCACCGCTCTGCTGGCGATCGTAAGAATCAGATCTGTGCCCGATACCAAGGTTTGGGCGACACTCCAATGAGGCAGCGCCAGAGCGATTCTCCGGGAAAGCCCTAATTTTGTCAGCGCGACGTCTATCTCGTTACCACCAAACTCCTTCATGGCAACCAGAATGTGCGGACGCTTCAGGTAGGTCTCCATAGTAAGGGTACCTGATCCTTCATGCGCATCACCGGCGACCACGCAGACAAAGCGCTCGTTGAACAGGATCGAACCTGTGAATTCCGTGGGTCTTTCGGAAAATACACCGAGCGCCAGATCGACTTCCCCGTCCATGATCTGCCGGACCATGCCGCTTCGGTCAGAATGGGTGACGACGATAGATACGTCCGGGGCCTCATGTCTGAGCATTGGCATCAGTTTTGGCAGAAGAACAGCCGAACCAAAGTCTGACATGGCGATCCGGAACTGTCGCACTTCATTTGCCGGGTCAAACTGCTCTGGACCTACGACCATTCGGATCTGGTGCAATGTGTCTGACAGTAGCGGAACGAGGTGCTGCGCCCTGGTGGTCAGCACAAATGTTCCGTCTCTCCTGACAAGCAGAGGGTCATCGAACATATCTCGCAATCGCGCGAGCGCATGGCTCACGGCAGGTTGGCTCATTCCCAACCTAAGTGATGCGCGAGAGACATGCCGCTCGGCCAAGACCGCATCTAGGACGACCAGGAGATTGAGGTCGACACCCCTAAGATTATTCATCGCGCTCATATTCCGAATAATATTTAAGAATTTCCATTCTGAAAATAGATGATCCATCACGCTCCTAGAACGGAGATAAACCCCATGAACCAACTCTATTTGCTCATCCCGGCGATCATCACCGGGGCGGCCGTCCCCTTCCAGGCGGGAGCAAACGCCGCTCTCGGGCGCAGCCTCGGCCATCCACTGTGGGCAACCGCAGTTTCGCTACTTGTCAGCCTCATCTGCATCATCCCGATAATGCTTGCCGCTCGGCTCGATACCCCCCTCCTTACTGCCGCGGCTCAGGCTCCACGCTGGATATGGGTCGGCGGCCTGGTCGGTGCGCTCTATGTCACCGGGGCGCTTATCATCGCGCCAATGTTGGGTGCAGCGAATTTTATCGTAGCAATCATCCTCGGTCAGTTACTCGCATCGGCCACATTGGACCAGTGGGGACTGATGGGCTTCCCGAAACAACCGGTAACGCCGACGCGAGTTATCGGTCTTTCCGTCGTATTCGTGGGCATTTTGGTCATGCAGTGGCAGACCATTATTGGCAGCTCGAGCCATGGATGACACAGATTTGGATGAGCGTAATATGAAAATCCTGCACATTGACACCAGCATTTCGGGCGAGGCCTCTATTAGCCGCCTGCTGTCTGCTGAAACCACGGCTTGCCTCTTGGGACTGCATCCGCAGGCGCAAATCTCTTACCGGGACCTGGTCTCAGATCCGATCCCGCACCTGGATGGGAACAAAAACTCGGGAGGCTCATCACCGTCACAGGTAGATGTAGGCGCCACGGTGCTGGAGGAGTTTCTTGAAGCGGATGTGACCGTCATAGGCGTGGCATTCTACAACCTCTCGATCCCCAGCCAACTGAAGGCATGGATCGATCGGATTGTGGTGTCCGGTCGGACATTCCGATACGGCCCTGACGGTGCGGAAGGATTGGCGGGCGGAAAACGAGTGATCCTCTTGATCACTCGCGGCGGAGTTTACCGCGACGGCATCTCACTTGCACCAACGGAACATGCGGAGTCATATCTCAAATCAATCTTCTCATTCATCGGTGTTACGAACATCGAGGTGTTCGCTGCAGAAGGTCTCGCACTTGGCGAAGCGGCCCGTCATCTCGCAATCTCGTCAGCTTCGGCGGACATTCGCGAACAGCTGACACGCTAAATTATGCGAGATATCTTTTACGCTTGATCGGTCGAGACACGACCGCAATGTAACGCCTGGCACAACGATGCCGCGAGGCAAGTTGCGGCATCGAAAATACAAGTCGCTTCGCCTCAGAGCCGGGACGGGGGTCGGCTTATCTCGAAATCCTCGCCGGGCGATCGACCAAGCCGACGGGCGGCAGGGCTGCCGTTTTAACCTGTTCTCCGTGCAACCCTTCCGGTTTCCTTCATCGGGCAAAACCGCTCGATGCAATCCGCGCCATGACAAACGCAGGGATCAGCAGGAGGAACACTGCCCAACCCAGTGACCATGTCCCGAAGATCGTGAGCAACACACCTCCGGCGAAACCGCCGACAGCAACACCGGTGTTCCACACGGTCACGAATATGGCCTGCGCTATATCGGTCGCGTCACCTGCGGCTTTTGCCTCGGCGGCCTGGAACAATGTCGGGGCAGCCCCCGCAACTGTCCCCCATAACGCGACCCCCACCAGCATGAACGGGGCAGAAGCGGCAGCTACCGCGAACAGAACAGCAAGCCCGCCGAACACAAACAGACCGGCAAGCACCAGAAGGCGAAGGTGCCGATCGATCAATATTCCGACAATCCACAGCCCCAAAAGCGACGCCAGACCGAAGACAAGAAGCACAATGTCGACCCGTCCGGAAAGCCCCGAGGGAACCAGAAGCGGTGCTATGTAAGTGTAAAGCATGTTATGCCCGACGACGAAGGCGAACATCACCGAGAGGATCGTCACCAATCCCGGCATCTTCAGCACTGCGAGAGTGGAGGCTCGACCATCATCCGTCTGCCCCGAAAATTCCGGCAGCACGGCGCGGATCCACACCATCAAGGCCAGGGCTACCGCGCTCATCATCATGAAGGCGACATCCCAGCCGACAAAGGCGCCAAGCGATGTACCAAGCGGAACGCCGACCGAGAAGGCAAGCGGCGCTCCTATCCCGGTGACGGCAATGGCGCGTCCGGCCAGATGGGCCGGAACCATGCGGACGGCATAACCGACCAGCAGCGCCCAGACGACGCCGCCAAACATTCCTGCAAGGAACCGCGCGCCCATCGTCAGCCAGTAATGCGCGGACAAGGCCGTCGCCATGTTGACCAGCGCGAACCCGCCAACAGCGAGCAGCAGCAGCATGCGGCGCGGCATCGCCTGGGTCAGCGTCATCATCGGTATGGCCGTGACGACCGAGCCAGCAGCATAGGCCGTGACGAGTTGTCCGGCCATGCCCTCATCGATCTCCAGTCCGGCGCTGATTTGCGGCAAAAGCCCAGCCGGCATGACTTCAGTCATGAGAGTGATGAAGCCTGCCATGGCCAGCGCCAGCAATCCGCCGACCGGCAGTCGGTCAGCCACTGGCTCTGCGTTCTCTATCGTCATGTCAGGCAACCTTTCCAATCAGTTTCACGCCAGCGGGACGTGCACCGACCACCACGCAGACCAGCACGATGGCAGCGCCAAAAATCTGGAACGGAGTCAGCGCCTCTCCGAGAACCAGCCAGCCCAGAAGGACCGCCGTCAGCGGGCTGAGGAAGCCGAGCCCGGTGACCGATTGCGGGCCAACACGCTCAATCCCGCGAAACCACAGAAAATAGGTCAGCGCAGCGCCGAACAGCCCCAGCCATGCGAAACCCGCGATATTCAACGCCGTCAGCGGTGGCAGCGCCGGTTCAAGCAACAAGGCAGCGGGCACCAGCAGGATGCCGCCCGCAGTCAGTTGCCAGCCGGTAAAGGTCAGGGCAGAAACAGGCGGTTTCCACTTGCGTGTCATGACCACGCCGCAGGCCATGGACAGCGCCCCGAACAGTGCCGCCGCAACGCCGACCATGTCGAGCTTTGCCGTCGGCCCCAGCACAAGCAGCGCGACGCCGCCGATGCCCGCGACGGTGGTGAGCAGTCTTGTTGCGTTCAGTGGCGTTGCGAGTACGAAGCGAGCCAGAAGCAGCACGATCAGCGGCTGGATCGCGCCAAGCGTTGCCGCAACACCGCCCGGCAAGCGGTAGGCTGCAACGAACAGAGCGGCCCAGAAGACAGAAAAATTAAGAGCACCGAGAATTGCGAGACGTCCCAGCCATGCCGCCGGCGGCATCTGCCGCGTCATCGCCATCAGCAGGAGACCGGCGGGCAGCGCTCGCAACATTGCATCGGTTAGCGGATATCCCGGCGGCAACATTTGCGACGTCACGATATAGGTCGTGCCCCAGATCACCGGCGCAATGGCGGCAAGAAGCAGATCGACGGCTTTGGACATGGCGCCCTCCATTTATCTTGACGTCGAGATATCTCGATGATTTCTTGACGTCAAGATAAAACCGGGTATCAAATCCGGCATGGACTATGTCGACCGCATCCTTGCCCAGTGGAACCATGAACGCCCGGATCTCGATGTCGGGCCAATGGGGACGTTTGGACGGCTGAAGCGCTTGGCAGACCATCTGTCCTCCGAACTCGGCCGCGTCTATGAAGCGCATGACCTGACAGCCGCAGGGTTCGATGTTCTGGCGACGCTGCGGCGTTCGGGCGCCCCCTATACACTCAGTCCATCGGCCTTGATCTCATCGACGATGGTGACATCGGGAACGATGACCAATCGCCTCTGCCGCCTGGAAGCAGCCGCGCTGATCACCCGCCAGCCCGATCCGGAGGATGGCCGAGGACAAGCCGTAACGTTGACCCCACGAGGTTTCGAACTGGTCGACCGCGTTGTAACCGAGCATGTCGCAAACCAGCATCGACTGATCGCGGGCCTGCCGTCCGAACTGCGCGATCATCTGGACGCAGGATTGCGGGCATGGCTTGCCGCGACCGAAGCGGAATGATGTCGGTGCAGGGTCGTTTAATATGGCGATGAACGCGGTCTCGATCTCCCGTGCTGACGCATTTGGCGGCTTCGATGTGCTGGAAAGCCGCGTCCGGCGGTTCGAATATGCGCCTCACCGCCATACCGAGGTCGTTATCGCCGCCTATACCGCCGGCCGCAAACTGGCGCGTTGCGAGAAACAGGAATTCGGCATCGGTGCGGGCGATCTGCTGGTCATCGGTCCCGAGACCCTGCATGCGGCCGCGACGGTGGACGATGCCGGCTGGCATTATCAATCCATCTACCTGCAAATGGAGCAGATCGCGGAAGCGACCGGCCTCGGACTTTCGGAGGTTGATCGCCGCGTCGGCGGGTATCGGCTGCATTCCGAAGCCACCCCTGCCCTGCGGTTCCGGGAAGCACTGGAGGACCCGCTGGCATTGGCGGATTTTCTGCTGGAAATCTTTCCGGCAACGCCCCTCAGGCAAGGCGCGACCGCCTTGCATGGCAAATCCACCACCCCCTCGTCCATCAGTATCGTGCATGATCTGCTGGCCGACGACCCCGCAGCAACGCCGACGCTGCCGCAGCTCGCAGCTCTTGTGGGCGTTTCCCCGGAACATCTTTCACGCTGTTTCCGCGCAGCTTATGGCCTGTCGCCGTTCCAGTTCCTGTCGGTGACACGAGCAAGGGTGGCGAAGGATATGATGGCCGGAGGCAGTCCGATCGGCGAAGCGGCCCATGCCGCAGGTTTCGCCGATCAGAGCCATCTGACCCGCTGGTTCAAACGCGTCTATGGCGTGACGCCCGGAGCATTCGCACAATGTCAAATGCGTTCAAGACTCTAGGGCCCGATTCCGCTACCCAGCAGCAAAAGCTGAAGGGAAACGATCATGTCACGTCCGCTCCAACAGAAAACCATCGGCCTTCTGGGCGGCTGCTCGAATGTCGCCACCGAACACTATTACCGCATGCTCAATGACGGCGTGAATGCGCGTCTCGGCGGTTGGGATATCGCCGAGACGCTGATCGCCGGCATGAACTTCGGCAATATCGAGGCCATGGTTCGCGAGGACGATTGGGACGGGCTGGCCAACTATATGCGCGGCAAGGTCGAGGGGCTGGTCGCTGGCGGAGCGGATCTCATTCTGTGCGTGTCGAACACGCTGCACAAACCGCTTGAAGCGATCATGGCGGAAAGGCATGTCCCGATGCTGCATATCGCCGATCCCACCGGGCAGGCGATCCGAGATGCGGGGCTGAACCGTGTTGCGCTCTTCGGTACCCGGCCTGTCATGCAACTGGATTATCTCAAGGCACGTTGGCGCGATCGCTTCGGGATCGAGATCATCACCCCGACCGACGCAGAGCAGGAGGAAATCGACCGGATTATCTTCGACGAACTCGTCAAGGGCGACTTCCGCGACGCATCCCGGCGGCGCTATATCGCAATCGCTGAGAGGATGCGGGCAGACGAGCAGGCCGAAGGACTGATTCTCGGATGCACCGAGATTTTTCTGTTGATCGACCAGCCGGACATGCCGGACTTTCCGATGTTCAACACTGCCAGCCTGCATTGTGATGCTGCCGTGCGCTTTGCGCTGGACGCTGAATGATCGCGCAGATCGTGCCCAAAGCACGCTTCGGTGTCCGGGCTCGAAAAATTGGGGGATTCTGGCCATGACAATGGTTTCGACCAAAAGGCAGGATGCGATCTATCATCTCCTCAGCGAGACCGAGGCCTGCCTTCGCAAGGCTGCCGCCACGTTGACGCAGCCGGATCAGCGTGACCTTGCACTTGGCTTTGCCGAGGATTTTCAGGCCGAAGCCACCCGAATGCCCACCCCTTGCCACGCTCTATCGCATCCGGTCAGGGGCCTGGGCTATGCCTCAGTTCTTTTCGATGATGCATCGACCGGGCATCCGGCGCTGTTCGATCCGGCACTCGCTGCCTTCCCCCACGCCAGATGGTCGGAATTCTACGAGGAACAGCCCTGGTCCCAACCGTTCATATCGCGTTTTGCGACGGGCGAGTGCATCGGCCCATTAGGACGCTTCCACAGTGAAGCCATGATCCTTGGCCTGTTCATTCTCGGACCGGAGACAGACTATCCGGCCCATGCTCATGCGGCGGAAGAGTTCTATATCGTTGTCGCCGGGCAAGCCGAGTTTCAGGTCGGCGCGGGTTCAGACTTCCTCATGAAGCGGCCCGGCGATCTTATCCTCCATGGCAGCGACATCAGCCACACCATCAGGACATCGACGCGGCCTCTATTCGCCATTTATGGCTGGCGTGGTGCACTCGACGAACCGAGCTGGTACCGCGACGACATGGCGGATCAGAGCGAGCCCAGAAAATTCCCGAGCTTTGCAAAAACCCGCTCAAGAGCGCCGGAGGCAGACTTGTGAATGCTCCATCAGAGGTGAAAATGACCCGAATGCTGCCCCTCTCTGTCGTCTTGCTCAGCTTAACGTCTCGACTTGTGCCAAAGCATTCGTGTTCAGCCCGATCATCGCCGTCCTGACAGCGAACCTCGGCAAAGTGCAAGAATTTTTGCTTTGCCTCACCCATGCTGCGGTAAAGGACTGAATAGTCCCGCGCTGACGGCGATCACAAGAAGAAAGGGCGACATGAACCTTATCGAAAAACGCGTGGCCATGGCACGGACAGGAACGAACCCTTTCGTGATTTCCCGCATGGCATCTGGCTGGCTGGTCATCGGCGACGTTCAACCCCTGCCGGGCTATTGCCTCCTGCTTGCAGATCCGGTCGTACCAAGCCTGAACGATCTCGACACTGAAACGCGTGCAACATTCCTGAGCGATATGGCTGCGGCCGGAGATGCCCTCCTCAGCGCTACCGATTGCGCGCGGATAAACTACGAAATCTGGGGCAATAGCGAACCTGCACTGCATGCCCACATCATGCCGAGATATGCTTGGGAACCGGACAATAAGCGTCACAGACCGGCATGTATGGGGTACTCTTGGCAGGACGCGCCAGAATCCTCGATAGAGGACTGCAAGGTTATTGTTGCGAAGATCCGCATGTCCCTGTCCGACGACGCGAGGGGCATTTAAACAACTGACAAAGCCCTTGATAATTCGCACTACAGACAGGAAGGACGAAAGCAGAACATCGGCAGGCTTGTAATCAAAATTTTCCGCAATATCGTTTTGGGAAATAAAATAATGGATCCAGTTTGCGCTTGAAGGGTGTGGACCAACGACCCTGCTATTTAACTGGTCGCGTCGCGGCCCGACCGCTCGGTCTACTCCGTGGGAAAATCCACAGAAGATTTCACAGTTATTTCAGCGGCAGTTTGCCCAAAGCCTTGCATTCGTGGCTCCGATAAACTCAGCTTGTGGTCAAACTGGGAAATAGTCGATGCATCTGCAAGCAATTATCTACACGCCGCTCCAGGAAGAATACGAAAGTCTCCAGGCACGTTTTCGTCCAGAACGAGATATAAATGGCGAGACATATACTGGTTATCTAGCAAAGGGACAGGCTGGAGAAGATGTGGCGGTTATTGCCGGGTTTGAGTGGGGCAACGATGCCGCCTATCATGTGATGAAAGAGGTTCTCAACCACCACACTTGCCGGCTGGCAATCTGCATAGGAATTGCGGGCGGGATCTCGAAAGACGCTAAACTGGGTGATGTATTCTATTCCAAGCACGTCTTAGATTTAACTCAGCGAATGAAACAGGAAAAAGATAAGAATGGCAAAACCCGCATAAAGTATGATCCTGACTCTTTTCCCAGTGATAAAGAGATCGCTAAATCACTCGACCGCTCGCGGATGAGTGCTACTGGTAAATCTCCTTATCGCACCTGGAAAAACGCATGTGAAATGGTAAATCAAGGACGATTAGTTGGTATAGCTACTCAGGATATACTTGGTAACCCGACCTCTCATTACAAGATTCCAGAAGCTACGGGTGGAAAAATAGCTTCCACCAACATGGTCTTGGCAGACTCAGACGCTGTGGACGACGTACGCGAATGCGGTCGAAAGATGGCTTGCGTTGACACCGAAAGTGCCGGATTTGCGAAGGCCTGTTCTGAGATAAAGGCGCTCTCACACATCGTCATACGCGGGATCTCCGATACTGCAGACGAATCGAAAAAATTGGCAGAGGATCAATTTAAGAACGTCTTCCGGCAAATTGCTGCTAGTAACGCGGCTCTTTTTTTGCACCATAATCTGACAAGAATGCTCGCAGGAATAACCGTACCAAACTCGGATAAAAAGCCGGTCGAGGTCATCATGGATAAACCAGCAGCTGCGTTATCCGCTAATGAGCAGGAGATCCGAGAGGAACTCCTTCGCCGCTCTATCGTCTTCAAAACGATTGAGCAAGAGTACAAGATGCCTGTACCCCGCCTGAGGAAAGCGGAAGTGATGGCAGGCAAAAAGAGCAAAAAACTGCCAGCAGAACAAGAGGTTGAAGAAGTACTTTCTAAGAGTGGGCGCGTTCTAATTCAACTGCCGGATCATTACCCAGACACCGCGCTCCCTTGGCTATTTGCTCACCTTTTAACTGAAGCTGGTTTGCACGGACGCTACACGGTGCCTGTTTGCGTGAAATGGTCTGAGTTTGGCCCACCGCGGAATTCCCTAGACGCGCAGCTTGAAGAACGTAATCTGCGTTTCACTAAGAATGCTGTCGATTACCACATCGTGTTTATTCTGGTCGACGCGCGGCTTGGATCTAAAACTAAGGCGCAGTTTCTGCTCAAAGAAATCGAAGGATATGAGAACGCCAGTTTGATGATCTTTCCGGACAGAAATGAAGCCGGCATCTACGAAAATGAGCTCGACCAGCAGCTTAAACCTGAAACCTTCAATGTTGAGGGAATTTCATTCGCCTCGATCACCAAGTACATGAAAGATAACTTTGGCATGTCCGTGGACGAAGCCGAGGTTGTTGCCACCCGACTAATGTCAACGTTCAGTAATTATCGCCTCAAAGTTCATCCGACCTACCTAGCCTCGATCCAAAAAGATACTGTGTTATCATTTATCGAAGCAAACCAGCGTGGGGAGTTGATTGAGCTCGCAGTTGCTGGCCTGCTTTCCCTCATCATTGCCGATGACCCTTCAAAGGTTGTGTTGCGCCGGGGAACACGAGAGAGATTTCTTTCTCAACTTGCTGTTGACATATACAGCGAAAAAAACAGCTTTGACGAGAATGGGTTGGAGGCCTACGTCAAAGATTATGCAGATAAAATGGGGTTTGATATCACCCCATCTCAGTTCATTACAACGTTTGTCGATAACGGCGTCATTTCATTCGAGGGCGGCAAGGCTCAAATATCTGTCCCGGTCATAAGGACATACATGTTGGCAAAGGGCCTAGTTGCCAACGGCGACAGCGGGATGAAATACTTCGACTTTGATAGTCCAGATTTCGACCACGCTACATTCGACCTCTTCTCGGAATTTAGTAACGACCGAGGCCTTTATGAAACGGTTTCAAAGCGCCTCTCCGCGTCGATCGATTTCTTTGAGGGCAAACTGGGAAAATACGACTCGATTATTAAAGACGGAGATTTCAGCAGCCACTTGCTCATGAAGAGTCTCGACCTCAGTAAGTTGTCAAATGACATATCTCGACAGGGCGAGAAGCTCGTCGAGGTCACGAGTTTGGTAAGTGAGAAACAAGCCCGCATGGATGTGCAAGCTGAGATAGCGCAAAGTAGCACGGCGAAACGGATAGACATTTCAGATCCTGATTCATTCCACGACGAGCATGTCGCCATCGCGCGGTTCGTTGCAGGCGTTGTGATGCTGGGCGCAGCCGCCGAAAAAATGCAAGATCAAGAGAAGCTGCTAATAATAAATCGCGTATTAAAATTGGCTGCCCTCGTTACCACTGATCTCCTGACCATCTACTCAACGTTTGACGTTAAAGCCGCGGCTGCGGAAGTCGTAGAGCAGATGCGTAAAAGCGGAGAGGTAACTTTTGACGACCAAAGCGCAGAAGGACGGCTTGATAAATTCGTCGAGTTAGTCGTCGCGGAATTCGAATTTAATCTGGCTGCAAATCCGATGCACGCGATGTTATCGCTGCTTTGTGAAGCAGGGCGAACAAACGTACTTCTGTCACCTATAATGCGTGTAGAGCTGAATTCCCCGCTCGAGGAATTCTATCGGCGTCTATGGGCCTTCGACATGGATCCCCAAGGTAAAAGCCACTTGCCAAGAGATCTTTCGAAAAGCCTCGGCCATTCCCCCTTTCTGAGAATGGTGTTCGGGATATTTATCATAAATCGTATCTACTGGTTTCACCACGGAAAGCCTAAAAAGGAGGCTCTGCTAAAAGGGGTGAATGAGGTATTTAAGCCGCTGTCTATAAAAAGCGATATAGAACTCAAAGACATAGGCTCGGAAGCGAAGCACTGACGAGTGCTTTATTGCTGGGCGATTTCTGACAGTTACCTACAATAATTTATTACAGAAGGTGAGCAGACTGAAATATGGTTCGCAAAGACAAGACGCTGGAAGAAGACGAATTCGCCACTGCTACCGCTTACTACTCGAGCGTGCGCCAAGGATTTCGGGAGAAGGCCAACCACAACAAACAAGAATCTCAAGCTTGCTTTTCTATCATAATTGCCAGCACCTTGACCGCTCCTCTCTTTGTTACACTTGGTACCGGAGATTTTTGGGCGAAGGCAGTCCCCTCTATATTGTCGGTTCTCGCTGGAGGGTTGACCAGCTGGCTCCAGCTTCGCAAACCCCAGCGTCTGTGGATGATCTATCGCCGAGCCCAGCGTGAACTGGAAGAACACAAAGCGAACTTCGATTTTCGCGACGGCGAATTCGCCGATTGCCCAAACGCAGACCAGCTACTAGCCCGGAAAGTTACAAGCGTTAGTCGTTGGGTGCATGACGCGTGGGAAGGGTTGGTGCCAGAGCAAGAATCGCTAGCCAATCAGGCGAGGCTGGGTAGTGATAGTAACTCTGAGTAGGAACTGATATCTCGCTTATCCAAGAGGCAAAGCTCACAGAATTCCCCACGCTCGAAACCTCCCCCTCCCCGTCATCTCGCGCAGGCCAAGTTCCAAAACGATCCGCCGCGCCGCCTGCGGCGTTACCTCTAGCGTCTTTGCGACCATCCCGGCCGACACAAGGGGACGTGCCATCACCAGCTCGACCAGTTCTGGCAGCTTTGAAGATGTCCGCCGCCCCTCCAGCTTTCGCTCCATGAGCGTGCGCGCCAGCGCCAGCCGGTCATGTTCTTTCATGCCGATCTCGGCGGCCGCCAAAAAGCCATGGGCGATGGCGAGTAGTCGGGTTTCCCGGTCGCGATGCCGGCGCCGGTCGACGGGAATGGTTTTGAGGCCGAGGTTGATCGCCGCCAGATGGGCGCCAGTGGTGATGTCGGCGTCTCGTAGGATAGAGGCGCAAAACAGCCGTCCGAGCCAGGGCGCGTGCTGAAGCACCGACAGTTCGTTCCAGGCATCGAGGGCGACGATGGCCCGAAACACCGCCGGCAGATCGTTTGCCTGGCGCAGCACGCCGCGCCATTCGTCAAGCCGGGCATCCTCATCCCAGTCGAGATCATAGATCATCGGGTCTTTTTCTTGAACGCTGCCACGGCCGGGCCGTTTGGCACTCTCGATCGCAGCCTCCGATCGGGCGAGCACCGCATCGATGGCAGCATAGTCGAGACCCGGAATATTTTCCGGATCATCACCATCATCCACCTCCCCTACCGCATCGATCGCGACCGCGGGCCGCATGACGCCGGCCGGCTCCGCGGCTTCGGCGGCGCCCGCACCTGTGTCCGAGGTTTGTCGCAAAATCCGGATACCATCCGGGGACAGAGCCCAGTCGACTGACTGGCCAGAAATCCGCCGGCGCGTGCGCAATACGTCGCGAGCGATGGTGAGTTCGTGGGTCGGTGTGCGAGTATCGCGAAAGGCGTCGTGAAGGACGAGGTCCTCGAGATGAACGAGTTCGCCGTCGATCCAGAGGGAGGCACAGGCGTCGGCGAAATTTTGCCGTTCGAGAAAGCCGGATCCCACCGGCGAGCGGGCGATGCGCTCGTCGAGCCGGGTCAGGGCGATGCCGGCGTCAAAAGCAGGCCCAACCAAGTTTGAAATTGTCGATCTGTCGAAATCGTAAGCCATTGAATTTATGGTAAACGATTTCTTTAACGAACGCTATATGACTATTGTGGTTCGCCACATGGTACGATCGACGGGTGGGGTTATGACCATCGATAAGTACTGCTTATCGGAAGTGATTGTCTTCTCGCCGCAAATCATCGAGAATCGCCCCCGATCAACGATGGTGGCGCCGCTCAAGGTCGGCTCCCTGGGATGGATGATGCCAAAAGATTACTCGCTGCGTGGTGTCGCCCGGTGTCGTTGGGCTTTTGCCAATTCAACAAAGCGCCTTTTAACCTCCGCGAACAGTGCCGGCGGCAATGGGCCAAAATAGTCGCTGTCGACCGGTCGCATGTCCGGGCCCGGCCAGACAAACCGGTTGCTTTCGGTCAGCACGATCCACGAGCGATCGTCGTCGAGCCCCAGGCGCCGTTTGGTCGCTTGCGGGATTTCGATAGCCTCGTCCGGACTTTTGGGCGGGCTATGGGTGATCGGCAAGACGCGTACGGCCGGCGTGCCGTCATCGAGATGCGCGACGATCGCCAGCACCAGGCGACCTTGTCGCCCTCGTCGCGGCCTTCAACAAACTGCCAATGCCAGAGATACGAGTAGCGAAACACCCAGCCAACTTTTGGCTCAGTCGGCAGCATGTTCGCCCGTCAGCAGTTCCGCATTGAGATGATCGAGCGACCCGTCCATGTCCGAAGCCTCGATCGCAGCGAGATCGTCGTCGCTGAGCGCGGACGTCAACTCGACGCGCCGGTCGCGCTTTGCCATCCGCAAATAATCATCGTAGGCGATCAGCACGGTGCGCGGCCGGCCGCTCTTCGTAATAATCACCGGATCGCGGACGGCGGCATCCTGATAGGCGCCAAAATTCTTGGAGACCGTAGCGGCCGTATCTGTGGAGGTCATGTCAAAACTCGTTTTTACGGAATATACGGAAATTACGGAAGTATTGCAATGTTGCTCGGAGGTCACGTGTGATGTCGCCAGAGGCGTGTCATGCCGGGCGCTGGGCCACCAATGTTGGCTCTGTAGCGGTCATAGTGGGTTAGGGAAAGAGAATGCGTGTTTTTGTCGATGCCGATGAAGCAGCCGAGCGGTTTGAGGAACTGATCGGGCTGGTTGTGCGCGGTGATCAGGTGGTGATCTGCCGTGCGGGAAAGCCGGTTGCTGAGCTGACCGCGATCCCGAAAGGCGTAGGGACGATGGATGACGTCTGGACAATGGCAGCCGAGAGGCAAGCGAACGTACAGGCCGGCACCATCTCCAACCACGACGAGTTCGACGACGAACATGGATTGCCAAAATGAGTGCTGTCGATCGCCGCGCCAGCGAACTCGACACAATCGCCGCTGTTTTACCGATCGAGCGTCGCGACGAGCTGGCCGAACTCTTGACGGACCAGGATGTCGAAACCCTGCGCCATCTGATCAACGAAGGCATGGGCGAAAATACCCTTCGGGCACTCACTTCGGATCTGGCCTATCTGCAGTCCTGGTCGCTGGCGGCTACGAAAAAATCCCTGCCCTGGCCGGCGCCCGAAGCCTTGCTGCTAAAATTCGTCGCGCATCATCTGTGGGATCCGGCAAAACGTGAAAACGATCCGGAGCATGGGATGCCGACGGAGGTGGAGCAAAAGCTTCGTGGCCAGGGTTTTCTGAAGACGGCTGGCCCGCCCGCATGCGCCTGACACGGTGCGCCGGCGGATGGCCACCTGGTCGACCCTGACGAAATGGCGCGGCCTTTCCGGTGCCTTTGCCTCCCCTGCCCGCAAGTCGGCCATTCGCCTCGCCGTCCGCGCCACGCCGCGACCGCGTAGAAGGAAGAGCGCCAAGGCGGTCACCGGCGATGTTTTGGCCAAGATGCTGTCGACCTGCACGAGCGACAGCCTGCGCGATCTCCGTGACCGGGCAATCCTGATGGTAGCCTTTGCCTCCGGCGGACGCCGGCGCAGCGAGATTGCCGGATTGCGCCGCGAGCAGCTGGCGATCGAACCGCCGATCGTCGTCGAAGACGGCCCTCCCCTGCCCTCTCTCGCCATTCATCTCGGCGGACGAATACATCCGGTGCCGATCACGACGAGGTCGTCTATCTCACTGGGCGGCCGGTCGAGGCGTTGGATGCCTGGATGGCCGCTGCCGGGATCGAGGCGGGCGCCGTGTTTCGCAAGTTCGATCGCTGGGGGAATGTGTCGAAGCGGGTGCTCGATCCGAAATCGGTGAACGATATCGTTAAGCAGCGGGCGGCGTTGGCCGGGTTCGACAGTGGGGAGTTTTCGGCGCATGGGTTGCGGTCGGGATATCTGACCGAAGCCGCCAATCGTGGAACACCCCTCCCTGAGGCGATGGAGCCGTCGCGGCATCGGTCGGTGCAGCAGGCGTCAAGCTATTACAATAGTGCAGGACGCCGAAGCGGCCGAGCGGCACGGCTTCTTTGATGGTAATTGTCGCCCAATTCCGGTCGTCGGGGCTATTGCTTACTCAATGCGTAAGACTCGAGATAACCGCATGAGATGCAACGAAACGTCTTAACCTCGTAGACGACCTTGCCTTTGAGGTTCAATCCGGAAAAGAAGCTTTTGTCGGGTTCACCTGAGACCCAGGTCTCGGACGACAGGATGCCGCCGTCCCCCTTCTCAAGCAAGAATCCCCCTTCCATGTCAGAGCTGCATCTACTGCATTTGTAGGACATATCCATGATTTCTCGAACGTGAATCGCGTTTCTGCTTGTCGTTGATTGACTGCCTTCGGCCCAAGCAGTCTCACAACAGATGGTCGATGCTGACCTTGCTCAGGCGTTCGTAAGCTTTTGCGGCTTCAAGCCTTACCTCCGCATTTTTCTCCACCGCTCGTCCGTACCAGTATTTCGCGGCGTGGAGGTCGCCTAGTCGCTCGTGGCAAATGCCCAGCCGCTCTCCGAGATAGCCGCCATCGAGTGAGGCGTCGCCATCCGACATGAATAGGAAAATCTTAATAGCATCAAAAAATTGCAATCATCGATATGCTTCTTTGCCATGCGGTCCAAGTGATTGAAGTCGTAACGGGGCATCTCATCTCCCATCGGCTATTCGCAAGCTTTGCCTCGTCAATAGCCTGAGGTTTGGACAGCTTCAATGTCTCCTATTGGCGCGAAGCTTCCGAAGCGCATTGGTCTGCAACCGGCCAACCCGTCATCTCTCCAATCAGATCCCTTCCAACAAATCCTCGCCGTCGCCCGCTACGGTTCCGGTGATCGCGAATACACTCCGGGCGACATGCCCACATGCCGGCTGAAGGCCACGCTGAAGGCGCTTGCCGAGCCATAGCCGACGCGTTGTGCGATCTCGGCGGTCGCGACATCGCTGCGAAGGAGTTCTTTCGCCAGCGCCATCCGCCAGCAGGTCGTATATTCCATGGGCGCCAAGCCGACTTCTTTTCGGAAACGCTCAAAGAAGGTCGAGCGGGACATCGCGGCATCCTGTGCCAGTCCCTCTATGGTCATGGTCCGACCCGGATCATCGTGGATCCGGCGCAGTGCCGGCGCCAGTTGCGGGTCGGCCATGCCGCGCAGCAGGCCTGGCGATGCCGAAGCGCCGCCGGTCGAGCGCAGCGCCTCGATCAAGAGCACTTCCAGCAAGCGGCGGAGCACCATTTCCCGGGCGGATCGGTCAGCCCTCGTTTCGTCGTTGATCATCCCGACCAGCAGGGTGAGGCGCGCCTCGCCGCGGACAAGAACGACCTCCGGCAGGAGCGAGACGAGAAGAGCCTTGTCGTTCGAGCCAAATATGCAATGCCCGACCATCGCCCTGATCTCGGCCGGCGCATCGGGGTCTCCAAGCTGGAATACACCCGGACTGGTCTCGAGACGCTGCACAAGGGCTCCGCGAGGTGGCGGCAAAAGGCTGCTCATCGTGAACGAGAAGATCTCCGGAACCAGCACGAAGTCGCCGGCCGTCAGCAGCATGGGCTCCCGGTCCGTGATGGTCATCAGACACTGTCCTTCGACCACGGCACAATAGAAGGGATTTCCAAGCTCGGTCCGCTCCACGAGCCACCGGCCGCCGCCGGTCACCAGCTTGGCAATTGACGGGCTTGGCTTGAGGAGCGAAACGACCTCCGCGACAGGATCGGTCATGATTTTCGGACTCATGCTAAAAACTATTGGACGAAACAAGATAGCAAGTCCGGGCCCGGCGGTCCATCTTCCTGGCAATTAACGCTTCGAGAGATGCACATATGCCAAGGATTCTTATCACCGGTTGTTCATCCGGCTTCGGCCTCGAAATTGCGAAGACCTTCCTCTCGCAAGGGTGGGATGTGGTTGCGACGATGCGCAACCCGCGCCATGATCTGCTGCCCGCGGGCGACAGGCTGACCGTCATGGCGCTGGATGTCACCAGCAATGAAAGCATCGCAAGGGCCGTGGATGCGGCCGGGCCTCTCGATGCCCTGGTCAACAATGCCGGCGTGGGCATGCTGAACGTGCTGGAGGGCTCCGAGATGTCGAAAGCCCGCGAGCTGTTCGAGACCAATTTCCTTGGCGCGATCGCCTTGACTAAGGCCGTCCTTCCGCAGATGCGGCTTCGCGCGGCGGGGGTCATCGTCAATGTCAGCTCCAGCGTCACCATCAAGCCGCTGCCGGCACTGTCCATCTACAGCGCCAGCAAGGCGGCGCTGAATGCGTTTACGGAAAGCCTGGCCCTGGAGGCGGCCCTGTTCGGTGTCCGTGTCCGGATTGTCCTGCCCGGGTCGGCTCCGACCACGGGGTTCGGAAAGAATGCCGTCGCCCGCATGGGAATGGATATCCCCGAACCCTACGGCGCATTCGTCTCCGATTATCTGAACACCCTGCGCTCCGGCACCGAATTCACCACGGCTGAGGACGTGGCGCAAGCGGTTCTGGCGGCCGTGACGGACACCAACGCGCCGATGAAGATCCCCGCCGGAGCAGATGCCCGGGCCTGGTTTCGCGAGGCCGGCCAATCCGCCGGCTAAAGCGCGCCTTTGGAAACTCACACTCAGGAAACCGACGATGAACAATCTGATCACTTTGGCCCGTCACATTCCCGCGCTCGATGCCGCTCTCACGGTCGCCTATAGTCCGATCCGCCTGCCGTTGGACGGCCGCCGGCCGCTCGAGCTTCGCCTGACCGCACCCGCACATGGCGACAACCTGCCGATCGTGCTGTTTTCGCACGGGTTTGGGCCGTCGAACTATATCCCGTCGAAAGACGGTTATGCTCCGCTTGCGCAGTTCTGGGCCGAACGCGGTTTCGCGGTCATCCAGCCGACCCATGCCAGTTCGCGTGTCGGCGGCTTGGCTGAAGACGCACCGGGTGCGCCCTTCTTCTGGCAGGAGCGTGTTGGGGAAATAAAGTCGATCCTCGACCGGCTGCCTGAAGTGGAGCGTCAGGCACCCTCGGTGGCTGGTCGGCTGGATCATGCCCGCATCGCCGCCGCGGGCCATTCCTTCGGCGGCCATACGGTGGGACTGCTCTTGGGTGCGCGCGTGGCGGGGGAGGATTTCTCCGATCCACGGATCACGGCGGGCATCCTGTTGGCCGCTCCGGGACGCGGTGGGCGTGACCTGACGCAGGAGAATGCTGCCCGCTTCCCCTTTTTCGATGTGGATTTTTCCACGCTGACGACCCGCAGCCTCGTCGTCTGTGGCGATGCTGATGATCCGCATTTTACGACGCGAGGTCCCGAATGGCATGCCGATGCCTTCCATGACGCGCCGGGCGCAGACACCCTTCTGACACTGCACGGCGTCGGGCACGGACTGGGCGGCATCGCGGGCCTGGACGCAAAGGAGACCGAGATCGAGACGCCGGATGTGCTGGAAGCCACGAAACGGCTGACCCTTGCCTGGCTGCGGACGGCCCTGACGGTCTATGACCATGACTGGACTGCCGCATGTGAAGCGCTCGAGGGTGCCGGGGCTCCGCTTGCTACATCTGTCGGAAAACGTGGAGAGGTCAGCATGGAGGCGGAGAAGGTCGGATCTCGATAGCAGGCAACGCGCCCGATGACTGCTGTTGGCGACTTCCGCACCATGACGGCTATCGGCCCAAAGCGGTCTTGAGCGACCAAACGGACAAATGCGTTAGGCCTGACTAATTCTTTGCAGCTTCAACGAGTGCATCGAAAATTCTTTGTTGATCGGAATCCGTTGCGGCGCTGTATTCGGGATGCCATTGGACCCCCAGCGCGAAAGGGTGTGCGGTAAATTCAATCGCCTCGACAATGCCGTCGTCAGCGACGGCGCTGACCTTGAGGTCTCGGCCGAGTTCGTTGATGCCTTGGTGATGGCCTGACATCGTGGTCACGGACGATTTCTCGACAATCGAGTGCAGAAGAGTATCTTGAAACACCGTCACTGGCTGTGCAATCCAGAATGCATTGTCGTCCTGATGGATGTTGCCTTTGCCAAGATCATGGATATGGGGATGCAAGGTTCCTCCCTGCATGACGTTAAGGAGTTGCATCCCTCGACATACGAATAGGATCGGCAACTCGGGCATTTGAAGAGCGGCTTTTGCCAGCGCCATATCCGCCTTGTCGCGGCGAGGATAGCACGGGCCAACTCTTGGGTGCCCCTGAGCACCGCCGTATGTCGACGGATCGATGTCTGCGCCACCGGTGACAATCAACCCGTCGAGGCGAAGCAGCAGATCATCGACCTTCTCTTCACAGACTGGCAGCAACACGGGAATGCCGCCCGCATTTCTCACAGCATCGACGTAAAATGCGGGCGAGCAAAAGTGCTCCTTGTACCAGTTTGTATCAACAATCTTTTCGTCGCGGTCGTAGGTCGTAATGCCGATGATGGGCATGGTTTTTCCAAATCTCCTTTAAAGGTCGTTGAATTTGTAGCGTGATGCCTGAGCAACGGGGCTTTAAGGCATCAAATAATCGGTCTGCAATACTGCTTTCTTTGGCCCCTAGAAGTCGTTCCAAGACCATGAGCCGCTAGACCGGGCGTTTCGGATCGCGACCTGTTGGATACCAAGATAGCCAAAGGCGGCAGCGGTAACGCGCTCTGCCAGCATTTCAGTCTCGCCCCGAGTATTTGCCGATTGGACCATTCCGCAGATGATCGTCGTTAGGTCACCCAGTACGTGGCTGTTGCCAACGGTGACGGGCATATCATCTGCGCTGAGGATGTCCTGAAAGACGGCAGCCATTTCGTCAGTAAGGCGCTGAATGCGCGGGTCAACCGGAAGACGCGCCTCCTCTACTTCCAACAGCGGTGCCAAGACAGGTCTACGCAACTGGATTGCAGTACCCGCCACGATCAACGATTGCAGCCTTTCAGGGCCCGGCGACCGTCTGTCACCTGAGACCATGCTGTCACGAAGAGCGGTTCTTTCCCGTACAATCAGCGCCATCGTGATTGCGTCCTTGTTGGGGAAATACTGGTAAAGAGAGCCAATACTAGCCCCAGCTCTTTCCGCTATCGCGTTGGTTGAATAGGAGCCAAGGCCGTCACGCTCCAGAATGTGAGCAGCGGCTTCAATAATTGCACTTACCGTCGCGGCTGATCGGCGCTGTCCGGGCATTTTACGGGGAGTAAGCTGAACATGTTTTGACATGGGTTCAATGCGAGTAGCGAGACAGGGTGACTGTTGAGATATTGTGCGCACAGAAAACATGCAACGTCGCGAGAGGATAAATCATGTCCACCATCTGCGTTCTCGGCTCTGGTCGAGTCGGCTCCACCCTGGCCAAAGCATGGGCCAAGGCTGGGCACCAGGTCATCGTAGGCCTCAAGTCTCCCCAAGGTCCGCACCCGGAATGGCCCAAGCAGGGCATTACTTTTGACGCGATGCCTGCTGCAGCGGCAAAGGCTGAGTTTATCGTCAACGCCACGCCAGGCGGCGTCAGCCTCGACATTATCGGTCAATTTGCGTCCAGCTTATCCGGAAAAATTTTGATCGATGTTGCTAACGCGACGGAGATCGATGAAAACGGAATGCCGTCGGGCCTACTCTACCCGAACAGCAGTCTCGGCGAGCTGCTACAAAAGGCTCTGCCCGAAACGCATGTCGTCAAGACGCTAAATACCATGCTCTTTACAGTGATGGCCGATCCAAAAAGCCTCACTGAATCGCCCATGGCTTATCTTTCGGGAAATGATGAAACTGCCAAACGCGTTGTCAAAGCGCTTTTGCATGACCTCGGTTGGGACGAGAGCTGGATTGAAGACCTTGGTGGGATCGAGAGTGCGCAGGGGACCGAAGCCTTCATGGCGCTGGTGCCTCATGTGATGAAGCTTCACGGCTTCCAGCCATTCGCTATGAAATTGGTGCGATAGTCCCGACGAGAACCAGTGGCACACGAAGACTAGAAGCGCGAAGATACCCCGCTGAGTGATTTAGCTGCGAGGTTTCATGTGTTTCTTGGCCTGTCGCCTTCTTGCGGCGAAGGCGCGACCGCGTTGGGGGCGGAATACCACTGTCCCCAATGGCGTAGTCCATGTCTCCTGGTGGCGGATCAGCGTCATGACGGCCTACGTCCAAAGCCGCCATCAGGCCCCTGGTACTATGCAACCGTCAGTATCGCAGATGACCGCGTGATCGTCTTCCACGCGCTCGATCTTGCTGAATTGAACCCGGTCGAGCGCCTGGCCGAACACCTGTCGCGGCTGAGCGCCGGAAAGCGCGACCTTGCCGTCGATCACGAAGAACGGCACACCAGTGACGCCGATTTCCATGGCGGTCTGTTGATCCGCTGCGATCTGGTCATTGATGACGGTGGATGAAAGTGCGGCATCGATCTCCTCGTTACTCAGTCCGATCCTTGCAGCAATCTTCTCAATGACCGACCGCTCGCCGATAGCTTCGCCCTCGTTCATATAGGCCTCGAATAGGATTTCGGCCGCCTTGGTGCCCAAGCCCTTGGCCTGCGCTACCTGGATGACCCGGTGTGCAAGACGGGTATTTCCGGGCTTGACCTTCTCCCACTGGAAATCGATCCCCTCGGATGCGCAGAGTTCCGCGACATTGCGCTGATGCTGGATCGCACCAGCTTCATTGGTGCGATACTTCCCGGCAATCATTTCCAGGTTCGGAGTGGAGTGGGTCGACGGCGCATCAGGCTCCAGTTCAAAGCTGTGCCAGACCCATTCGATTTCGACGCCCCGTTCGCGGGCCACGTTCTCTAGACGCTTCTCACCCACATAGCAAAACGGGCAGATTACATCGGACCATACATCAACACGCATGGGTATTCCTTTCGTTGGATATCAGACCGCGGACGATGGGTAATTGATGAGATTTTCCGTCGTGTCGCGGATCGCTTCACGCATTTTCGGTCCGTCACGTAGCCCCGAGAACAGTCGGTTTCCGATGAGAACCGTCGGCACTGCCCGCACTCCAACATCCTCACTCAGCTTCAAAGCTTTGTCATGCCTCCGAGCCAGTTCGGAATCGGACAGCGCGGCTTCGAACGCATCGGCATCGAGGGCGAGATCGCGAACGATGTCCTTGAGAACCTCGACATAGCCAATGTCGCGGTCCTGCTGGAAGAAGGCACGCAGCACGGCTTCCACATAGTCGTTGCGCTTGCCCTGATCGGCCGCCCATTGCATGCCGATGAACGCGGTGCGGGAATAGGGCTGGGGCGATACGGTCGGCAGCTTGATATCGACACCCATCCGGCGGGCGGTCGGATAAACGCCGTCGCGCCAGCTTGTCTGCAGGTAGTTGTCTTCCGGGCGCAGTGTCGGTGTCGGCGATGGCCGCAGCTCGAACGGCATCCACACCAGTTCGGCGTTTTCGGACTCGACGGCTTCCTTGATCGGTCCCTCGGCGATCAGGCAGTATGGGCATACGAAGTCTGTCCAAACGTAAACCCGGACCTTTTCGTGATTTTTCGAGATATCGGGTGTCATGGGTATCTTCCGTGCGTTCGTTTCGTTGCCCAGAAGGTACGATGGACGCATGCGGAAACAAGCTCGGCAGGCGATAGGCTGCTTATCGGATTTTGCACTAATCTTCGCTGGCGCAGTTTTTACCCGTGGCTCCAGCCTCAGTTCAACTGCTTTTCGGGTCGGCGAGATAATCCTTCAGGGCATCAATCAGCGTGCGAATTCGACGAGGCAGGTGCTGTCGTGACGGATAGACCGCCCAGATGCCGAGGTCACCGAGCTTCGCATCCTTCAGCTCGATGCGTTCAAGATTGGCGCGCTCGATGCATTCCCAGACATCCCAATAGGTCATCATGGCAATCCCCGCGCCGTCCAGACATGCGCCCCGCACGCCTTCAACACTATTGGAGGTGAATGGGCCGGATACCCGGACCCATTCCGTCTCGTCTCCCACCACGAGCGGCCATGTGGGCATGCCGTGCAGTGTCAGGCATGGATGGCTGACAAGGTCCTCGATTGTCTCTGGCTTCCCGAACCGTTCGATATAGCCGGGTGACGCGCAGAGGATGCGCGGATTGGACGCGAGTTGCGTCGCGATAAGCTCGGACGATTCCAACGGCGAAACCCGGATCGCCAGGTCCAGTCCCGCTCCGGCGATATCGACGATGCCGTCGGTCAGCGTGAGGTCGACTTTGAGCGATGGATTGTCGGCCATGATGCGGGTCATCGCGGGCAGGATGATCGAGCGACCGATGACGTTCGGAGCCGTGACCTTGAGCACCCCGCGAAGACCACTTTCTCCGGAAACGATTGCTGCAAGTGCCGCATCCTTGGTTTCGAGGAGCATTGTGGTGAACGGCAGAAACGCCTCGCCCTCGGGGGTGAGAGCTATGGATCGCGTGGTCCGGTGGAATAGGCGCACACCTATTTCGTCTTCCAGGCTGGAAAGCTTACGGCTGACCGCCATAGGAGGTACGCCGATCTGTCTGGCGGCAGCAGACAGCGAGCCGAGCGTGGCGATGGCTTTGAAGAGGGCAACGTTCTCAAGGTTCATATTATATCGATATTCGATATTCTGCTTACCGTCCACTCACACTACTGGTCATGCCGTCCAATCGGTAAATCCGGGTCAGCCAACGACATAACCACATGAGGACGACAGATATGAACACCGCTCAACAGAAGCTCCTGACAGCCGTCGGGATGAACGGCAAGACGGTGAAGAACCGCTTCGGTGTCGCGCCGATGACCCGCGTGACTGCGACCCAAGACGGACGGGCGACCGAGATCATGACCCGCTACTACGAGCGTTTCGCGCGGGGCGGGTTCGGTCTCGTCGTGACCGAAGGCATCTACACCGACCAGGCCCATTCCCAGGGTTACCCAAATCAGCCCGGCATCACCGATGACGCTCAGGCGCGTTCGTGGAAGCCACTGGTCAGCGGCATCAAGTGCCATGGTTCGCTTGCCATTGCGCAGATCATGCACGCAGGGGCCATCTCGCAAGGCAACCGCTTCCGCGACACCACGGTCGGACCATCGGCCATCCAGCCGAAGGGCAAGCAGATGACGTTCTACTACGGCAAGGATGCCTACGCGGTCCCGACCGAGATCACGGATGAACAGATCACCGAGGTCGTCAAAGGGTTCGGCGATGCTGCGGCACGTGCCGTCGAGATCGCGGGCTTCGACGGCATCGAAATCCATGGTGCCAACGGCTACCTGCTCGACCAGTTTCTGACCGACTACACCAATGAGCGCCCCGACGAATACGGTGGCAGCACGGCCAATCGCGTCCGTCTGCTGGTCCAGGTGATCGACGAGGTGCGCGCACGGGTTGGTGCTGAAGTGCCCGTCGGCATTCGTATCTCGCAGGGCAAGGTCAACGACTTCACCCACAAGTGGGCAGGCGGCGAGAAGGATGCCGAGATCATCTTCGGCGCGCTGGCACGCGCGGGTGTCGACTTCATTCACGTCACCGAGTTCGAAGCCTGGAAGCCCGCGTTTGGCGACACCGGCCCGACGCTTGCCGGATTTGCGAAGAAGTATGCCCCTTCCGCTGTCATCATTGCCAACGGCAGCCTGCACGATCTCGACATGGCGGGATCGGTCATCCGCGAAGACGCCGATATCGTGACACTTGGCCGTGGAGCGCTCGCCAACCCCGATCTTCCCATCCGGCTTGCGGAAGCCCAGTCGCTCCGCGAGTTTGATCCTTCGATCCTCGGCCCCATTGCCGACATCAAGGACACTGAGCTGGCCCTCTAAGGACCTACCGAACAAATGAAACCCAACCAACCCTGTGGGCGTAGCCTGCAGGGTATCAACTCCTTGCGCCCATTTTCTGGACGCAGGCGAGATTTCTCCCGAGGAAAATCATGTCTACAGTTACAGACACTGGAATAACCGCAGGTCGTGTCTACACGGACCGCCTGCCTGTACTGGCCCTTCTGGCTCTTGCCACGACGGGCTTCATCTCCATTGCCACGGAGACGCTGCCTGCTGGCCTGCTGCCGCAGATCGCAGGGGAACTCGGCATCTCGCATGGTCTCGCTGGCCAGATGGTCGCGATCTACGCGCTCGGCTCCCTGCTTGCCGCCATTCCGTTGACGATCCTGACCAATAGCTGGCCACGTCGCCGCGTACTGCTGCTGACCGTTTTTGCCTTCCTGGTGTTCAACCTCATCACCGCCTTCTCGTCCAACCTCTACCTCATCTTCGCGGCCCGCTTCCTTGCCGGAACCGCAGCCGGATTGGGCTGGAGCTTATCGGTGGATACGCTCGTCGCATGGTTGCTCCGCATCTGCAGGGCAAGGCACTTGCCATGGCGATGATCGGGACGCCTATCGCTCTCTCCATCGGCGTTCCACTCGGCACTTGGCTCGGTTCGGCCGTCGGCTGGCGTATGGCGTTCGTCATCATGTCGGTCCTCGCCGTCGTGCTGATCGGCTGGATCATCGCAAAGGTTCCGGATTATCCGGGCGTATCCTCAACGTCGAAGGTCTCCTTCGGCAGCGTCTTGACCACGCCGGGCGTTCGCCCCGTCCTGTTCACGGCACTGGCATGGATGCTGGCACACAATGTCCTCTACACCTTCATCGCTCCATACCTTGCACCCTCGGGGCTTGAATACCGCACGGACCTAATGCTCCTCGTCTTCGGTGTGGCCTCTCTCGTCGGTATTTTCGGGATCGGCCGCCTGGTGGACCGTCACCTACGCACAACAGTTCTTATCAGCCTGGTCGTGTTCCTCGTCGCCGCCCTGATCCTCGGTGTTGCTATGACCTCTCCGGTCGCGGTCTTCATCGGTGTGGCAATTTGGGGCATCACCTTCGGTGGAGCCGCAACACTGCTTCAGACGGCTCTAGCAGACTCTGCAGGTGATGGTGCCGACGTGGCGCTTTCGATGAGCACGGTCGCCTGGAATGCCGCAATTGCGGCCGGCGGCGTGATTGGCGGCATCCTCGTCGACGGATACAGCGCGGTCTACCTCCCATGGGCCATGGCGATCATCGTCGCAATCGCATTGATCACCGCATGGTCGGCCAAGGGACACGGCTTCCAACCGGGTGAGCGCGAGCACTCCGAAGCTGTCGCTGGACACTAAGCCAGAAGGGAAAGGTCGTCACGAGGTTGACGGCCTTTCTAATGTCCGGTGTTGGCGCATTCCGGCCAATCCGGAAGATTCCAGTGATCCTAGCAGGCAATAAACTGTAACATTCTAAAGAGGTCGATTCCGCTTAATCAATTGGATCGACAGCCGTAGAAATTTCCGAAACCAAGATGCATCTGTTTGCCCTGCTCACCCGCATCGAACCCGGCGAAAAGTTTGTCATCGCCCGTACTTCCACACACGACGAGACCCTCTCTTGGCGCGGCGAAGGGCGCCGCTGATGGCGTTCATCATCGATGCCTCTTGGTGGCGGCCGCGTGGTTGCTGCCGGCAGAGTTTTCGGACGCCGCTGAAGCCGGTACCCTCGACGATCGACGCACCCATCCCTGTACCATCGCTATTCTTCCACGAGATCCGTAATATTCTGGCCGTGTCAGAACACCGCAGCCGGATTGCCGCCAGCGGCGCCCTGGTTATTTGAAGCGCGTGCGTTGTCTGCCTCGCGGCGGCTCTGGATTGGCGGTGATGGCTATGTCCTGCTGCTATCGTCCAACCACGGTCTGAACGCCTATGGCGCCGCCTGTCTGGCGATTGCCCCAAACCGCAATGGTCCGTTGGCGACACTCGATCGCAAACTGGCTGCCGTGGCGCGCAAGGAATGTGTGGCTTCACTCGAACCACTCGCCCATCGCAACTGATCCGGGGCGTGGTACCAGGGCAGACCGCGCCTTACTCGTCGCATTGATTGTTTCGGAGGCACCAACAACTGTTGACGCGATCCGCTTGCCCGGTGCCGTTTCCGTGGAGGACGTGTTGAATGCACTCGAAGAGCGCGGTGATGAGGACGACCTTCTTCGTCCACTATCGTCTGCCTTTCCCGGATTTGAATTCAGGCTCCGCAATATCGAAGTTCCCGATTGGCGCACAGACAGGAATGTATTCAACGCAGATGGTGACCGGCTGTGTAATCATAAACAGTGCTTCGAGGCGCAGCGTGCGGCGGAGATCTGAACGCTCTGTGGATGTGAGACAGAGAAGTGGCCGCGCTCCCTATGAGCAGTGTTCCTTTGAGGATCTATGGTCGGCGGTGTACGCGAAGGACATGGCACGCATGCCGTCCAGGCTGCAGTCGGAACCGGCGCCGATTATGCGATAGAGTACCCAACGAGCGGTGAGTTCAAGAAGGCATGTGACGGATCCGCTCGCGATGATGGCCGTAGGATACGCGCAAAGTGATCGACGTCCGCGCCGCTCAGAGCGACGCAGCGGCCCTCGCCGCCTGATCATAGTGGCCTGAGAGCGCCCGCAGCCTGGCGGCCACCTCCGACAGGCTGTCCACAGAGACCTCCGTCGCCAGGACCGACTTCACCAGCAGGCTTTCGCGGGTTGCCTTGTAACGGGCGCATGCCTCTGCTCCGGCCTCTGTCACCATAACCAGCTTCTCCTTGCCGCGGCGGCCGGCTTTGATCAGTTTCAGCCGCTCAAGCTTTTTCAGCGCGTAGGTCACGACATGGGTGTCCTCGATGTTGAGCACGAGGGCGATGTCGGCGAGCGTCTTCGGCTTGTTGCGGCTGTTGATATTATGGAGAACGAGAATGTCGACAGGCGAAAGATCCGGGACGCCTGCCGCCGACATGCAGCGCACCATCCAGCGGCTGAAGGCATGATTGAGCATGACGAGGCCGAACTCGATCTCCGAAAGGGCCGGAAGCGCGCCACTCGCCAGATGTTCAGACGATACGATCGGCCCGAGTGCGCTTTTCTGTTCTGACATGGCCTGCCTCCCTGAAATCGGGCGCCGTGGCACGTAAGCCGCGGCGCCCGCGGCGATTACATCTTCTTATAGGCTTCGAGGATCGCCTGGCCTTCGGCGCCGGCCTTGGCCGACCAGTCTTCCGTCAGCTTCGCACCGACCTCGGAAAGGCCTGTCTTCAGTTCGGCAGAAGGTTCGAGCACCTGCATGCCGTTCTGCTTCAGCGTCTCCATGTAGGACGTGGTGCGCTCGGCCGCGAGCGCCCAGCCGCGGGTTTCGGCAGCGGCGGCCGCGTCGGTCACCGCCTTCTGCGTCGCCGCATCAAGCGCTTCGAACGCCGCCTTGTTGACGAAAATGGCGTTCTTCGGGATCCAGGCCTGGGTGTCGTAATAGTGGGTCAACGATTCCCAGATCTTCGAGTCGACGCCCGTGGCGGACGAGGTCATCAGACCGTCGACGACGCCGGTTGCCAGCGCCTGCGGCAGTTCGGCCGCCTGAACCGTGACCGGCTGGGCGCCGACCAGCTCGGCAATGCGCGAGGTCCCGACGTTATAGGCGCGCCATTTCAGGCCTTCCAGGTCGGCGACCGTGTTGATGTCCTTCTTGGTAAAGATGCCCTGCGGCGGCCAAGGCGTGGTGTAGAGAAGTTTCAGGCCCTGTGCGTCGAGCGCCTTTTCGATGGCGGGCTTGGAGGCATCATAGAGCTTCTTCGACTGTTCGAAGCTGGTTGAGAGGAATGGCACGACGTCGAGGCCGAAAATCGGGTTCTCGTTCTCGTGCAGCGACAACAGCACTTCGCCGGCCTGCGCCTGACCGGTCTGTACCGCGCGCTTGATATCAGGTGCCTTGAACAGCGATGCATTGGGATGAACGGTGATCTTCAGCTCGCCATTGGTGGCGGTATCGACCTCCTTGGCGAACTGGTTGAGGTTTTCGACATGGTAGTTTGCCGGCGGATAGGCCGAAGGCAGAACCCAGCTGGCGGCCAGTGACGGTGCCGCGCTGGCGAGAAGAGCTGCGGCGACAAGGCCGAAGCGGGTGAACCTTGCAGTCATGTTCATGTTTCAGTTCCCTCTTTTTATTGACCCGGAAATGCCATTTGCGGCAGGACCATCACGATTTCCGGGAAGATCGTGATGATGGCGACTGTCGCCACAAGCAGGAAGAAGAAAGGCAGCGAGGCTCTCGCAACCGTCAGGCTGTCACGTCCGCTCATCGTCTGCAAGACGAAGAGATTGAAGCCGACCGGCGGCGACACCTCCGCCATTTCGACGATCAGGATCAGGAAGATGCCGAACCAGACGAGATCGAAACCGGCCTGCTGGATCATCGGCAGGACGACCACGGTGGTGAGCACGATCATGGACAGTCCGTCGAGGGCAGCGCCCAGCAGAATATACATGACCGTCAGCACGGCAATCAGCGCGAACGGGCTCAGGTTGAAGCTATCGACCCAGCTGGCCAGCGCATTCGGAATGCCGGTATAGCCCATGGCGATCGACATGAAGCCGGCGCCGGTGAGGATCAGCATGATCATGCAGGTCAGCCGCATGGCGCCCATCACGCTTTCCCAAAAAGATTTGACCGTCAGAGAGCCCGACCAGGCGGCAATACCGAGCGAGCCGAGCACGCCCCAGGCTGCGCATTCCGTCGCCGTCGCCCAGCCCATCAAAAGCGTGGCGAAGACGAAGATGATAAGAAGCGAGACCGGGATGAGATTGGCCGATTCCTTCAGCTTCTCCTTGAAACTCATCTTCGGCGGCCGCGGTGGCTGCTTGTCCGGATTGAGAAGCGACCAGATCGCGATATAGCCGCAATAGAGGCCCATCACGATCAGGCTGGGCAGGAAGCCGGCCAGAAAGATCTGGATGATCGAGACATTGGCGGCAACCGCATAGACCACCATGGTGATCGACGGCGGAATGAGAATGCCGAGCGTGCCGGCGCCGGCCAGAGAGCCGAGGCTGACCATCTCGTCATAGCCACGCTTCTTCAGTTCCGGCAGGGCGATCTTGGCGATCATCGCGGTCGTCGCCGCAGATGAGCCGGATATGGAGCCGAACAGGCCGCAACCGAGCACGTTGACATGCATCAGCCGCCCCGGAAGCCAGCCAAGCCAGGGGGACAGGCCGCGGAACATCTCTTCGGAGAGTTTCGTCCTGAACAGGATTTCCCCCATCCAGACAAACAACGGCAGCGCCGCCAGCGACCACGACGCGCCGTTGCTCCAGGAATTGGTGGCCAGCACCGCGCCGATCGGAATACCCGGCACGAAGAGCATGGCGATGAAGCCGCAGATCAGAAGCGATATGCCGATCCAGACGCCGGCGGCCAGGAGAGCGAGCAGGGCGACGAGAATGACGCCAGCGATTTCTACGAGTTCCAGTGTTCCCATGATCTCACGCCCCGCTCTGCATGGCGCGTTCGATCACCTCTTCCGCCGTCGCCGGCTCGGGCTTCTCGTAACGCGGGGTGCCACCGAAGATAACGTGAACGAGTTCATCGACCATCGCGACGGCGAGGATGATCAGACCGCCGGAAAAGCCGATCTGCGGAATCCAGAGCGGCATGGCGACGACGCCCTGAGCCAGATCGTTGAAGCGCCACGAGGTGCGGTTCATGTCGAAGGCGTACCAGGCAAAGTAGACCGTTGCGGCCGCTCCGATCGCAAGCGCAACGATTTCGAAGGCCTGGCGACTGCGGCCTGAAAACCGCTCGACCAGCAGCCCGACGCGGATCATTTCGCCGGAGCGGAACGTGTGGGCAAGCCCCAGAAAGGCGGAGGCCGCCATGGCCCAGGAGGCAAAGTCATCGCCGGCTGGAACATCTATGCCCAGCGGCCGGCCGGCGGAAAGAGCCAGCATGATGAGGAAGATCGCGATGAGAAACAGTCCGGCCAGCCAGCCGGAGACGAGGTAAAGCCCGTCCAGTCCCTTGCGGAGCCAATCGGGGAAAATGCTATGCTGGGCGTTAGCGGCGGACATGGCTGGTCCTCCGCTCTGAAATGCGGAAATCGCTCATCTGGCTTCCCCTCGGTTGCCGTTGCGGACGCGGCTCTCTCGGCCACTTTGCCCGTTCGATAGGCATGATGCAGCATTAGGCATTTTCCTGTCAATCAATCATTGACGTTTTATCGACGAACTGTTTTCGTTGCGATCAGACAGGCTTTTCAGAGGGGCGAATGATGGCGGACGACGCAACCGGTGCGATTGATGCGAAGTGGGATTTCTGGATCGACCGCGGCGGCACATTCACCGACATCGTCGCTCGCAAGCCGGATGGCGCGCTGGTCGCCCACAAGCTCCTGTCGGAAAACCCGGAGGCCTATCGCGATGCGGCGGTACAGGGCATCCGCGAGCTTCTGGGCGTCGCGCAGGTCGATCCGATCCCGCCTCGCCTCATAGGCGCCGTGAAGATGGGAACGACGGTCGCCACCAATGCCCTGCTTGAGCGCAAGGGGCAAAAGACACTGCTGGTGACTACGCGCGGTTTCCGCGATGCGCTTGAAATCGGCTATCAGGCCCGCACAGACATTTTTGCCAAGCGGATCGTCAAGCCGGAACTGCTCTATAGTGCTGTCGTCGAGGTCAATGAGCGCGTCCGCGCCGATGGCACCATCGAAGCGGCACCGGACGAGGCCGCAGTCCGCGCCGATCTGAAAGCGCAGTTCGACGCCGGTATCCGTGCAATTGCCATCGTCTTCATGCATGCCTACCGCTTTCCCGCTCACGAGCAGCTTGTCTCCCGCATCGCGCGCGACATCGGCTTCACCCAGATTTCGGTCAGCCACGAGGTGTCCCCGCTGATCAAGCTGGTCGGCCGCGGCGACACGACCGTGGTCGACGCCTATCTGTCGCCGATCCTGCGCCGCTACGTGGAACAGGTGGCTGAAGAACTGGGCGCCGATGCGAATGGCGACGGCGACGACGGCGCGCAACTGATGTTCATGCAGTCTTCAGGCGGACTTACCGCCGCGCGGCTGTTTCAGGGCAAGGATGCGATCCTCTCCGGCCCCGCCGGCGGGGTTGTCGGTGCGGTGGAAACGTCACGACTGGCCGGGTTCGACAGAATGGTCGGTTTCGACATGGGCGGCACATCGACCGATGTCTCTCATTACGACGGCGAACTGGAACGATCCTTCGAGACGGAAGTAGCGGGCGTGCGCATGCGTGCTCCCATGATGTCGATCCACACGGTTGCGGCCGGTGGCGGCTCGATCCTGCATTTCGAAAACGGCCGCTTTCGCGCAGGTCCCGATTCCGCCGGCGCCAATCCCGGCCCGAAAGCCTATCGTCGCGGCGGCCCGCTGACCGTCACCGATGCGAATGTCATGCTTGGCAAGCTGTCGCCCGATCTCTTTCCGAAAATCTTCGGCCCCAACCGCGACCAGCCGCTCGATGCCGATGCGGTGCGTGCGGCATTCGAAGAGATGGCAAGGACGGTCGGCGACGGCCGCACCCCGGAGCAGGTGGCCGACGGTTTCCTTTCCATCGCCGTCGAGAACATGGCCAATGCGGTCAAGAAGATCAGCGTCCAGCGTGGCTATGATGTTACCAACTACGCCCTCACCTGCTTTGGCGGCGCCGGCGGCCAGCATGCCTGCCTGACAGCCGATGCACTCGGCATATCCACCGTGCTGATCCACCCTTTCTCCGGCATCCTCTCCGCCTATGGCATGGGGCTGGCCGATATTCGCGCCACGCGGCAGCGAACGGTTTCGGAAGAACTGTCCGCCGCGTTGTCGTCGCTCTCCGCCGTTCGCGACGAGTTGACGGCCATCGTTCTCGACGAGATGCGCGGCCAGGGCGTTCCGGCGGCCGACACGCAGGTCCTGCACCGCGCCCATCTGCGCTACCAGGGAACCGATACGACGCTGCCGGTTGCAGTGACGGATGCAGCGGACATGACAACCGCATTCGAGACCGCGCATAAAAAGCAGTTCGGCTTCATCTTCGAGAACCGCGACATCATTTTCGAGGCCTATGAAGTCGAGGCGATCGGTGGCGGCGCGGATTCGTCGGAGCCGGAATTCACGCTCGAGCGCACAGGCCCGGTCACGACGGAGGCAACGACGTTCTTCTCCGGCGGTGCATGGCGCGACGCGCCCATCTATCGCCGCGCCGATATCGGACCGGGTGCGCGCGCCGACGGCCCGTGCCTGATCGTCGAGCCGCACCAGACGATTGTCGTGGAGGATGGCTGGGCGTTCGAAATCACCCGCCTGAACCATGTCGTGTTGAAGCGCGTCACGGAACTTTCCCGTGCCATGGCCATCGGCACGCAGGCCGATCCGGTTCTGCTGGAAGTGTTCAACAACCTGTTCATGTCGATCGCCGAGCAGATGGGTGTCACCCTGCAGAACACGGCTTCTTCCGTCAACATCAAGGAACGTCTCGACTTTTCCTGCGCCGTGTTCGACGAGAAAGGCGCCCTTGTCGCCAACGCGCCGCATATGCCGGTGCATCTCGGTTCGATGGATCGCTCCGTCGAAAGCATCATCGCGCAGAACGAGGGCAGGATACGGCCCGGCGACGTTTTCGCGCTCAATGCACCCTATAACGGCGGCACGCACCTGCCGGACATCACGGTCGTGACGCCGGTCTTCGACGATGCGGGCAAAAGCATTCTCTTCTACGTCGCCTCGCGCGGCCACCACGCCGATGTCGGCGGCACCGCGCCCGGCTCGATGACACCGCTTGCAACGACGGTGGACGAGGAAGGCGTGCTGTTCGACAACGTGTTGCTGGTCGATCGGGGAAGGTTCGACGAGGAAGGCATATCGAGACTTCTTTCAGACCACCCCTATCCCGCTCGCAACGTCGCCCAGAACGTCGCCGATCTTCGCGCCCAGATCGCTGCCAACGAAAAGGGCGTGCACGAAATGCGCAAAATGATCGCGCAATTCGGGCTCGATGTCGTGCAGGCCTATATGGGCCACGTGCAGGATAATGCCGAGGAAAGCGTTCGCCGCGTTCTCGAAAAGCTGGACGATGCGGAATTTTCCTACGCCACCGATCAGGGCAGCACGATCAGGGTGAAGATCACCGTCGACAGGGAAAGGCGCGAAGCGACCGTCGACTTCACCGGCACCAGCGAGCAGAAAAAGAACAATTTCAATGCGCCCGAGCCGGTCACCCGCGCGGCAGTCCTCTATGTCTTCCGCGTCATGGTGGAAAGCTCGATCCCGATGAACGCCGGCTGCCTGAAGCCGATCAGGATCATCGTGCCGGAAGGCTCGATGCTGAAACCGCAATATCCGGCGGCTGTCGTGGCGGGCAATGTCGAGACCTCGCAGCATGTGACGAATGCGCTGTTCGGCGCCCTGGGGGCGATCGCCGCCAGCCAGGGCACGATGAACAACCTCACCTTCGGCAATGCCACTTATCAGTATTACGAGACACTATGCTCCGGCTCTCCGGCCGGCCGGTTCAACGACGGTACAGGCTTTGCCGGCACCGATGCGGTGCACGTCCACATGACCAACTCGCGCCTCACCGACCCTGAAATACTCGAAACGCGCTACCCGGTCCTGCTCGAGGATTTTCATATCCGCGAAAATTCCGGCGACAAAAGCGCCTTTGCGGCCGGCAAGGGCACCAAGCGCACGATCCGCTTCCTTGAAAGGATGGATTGCGCCATCCTCTCGTCGCATCGGACCATCCGCCCGCACGGGCTGGCCGGTGGCGGCGAAGGCGAACTCGGCCACACTTCGGTGCGGCGTCTCGATGGCTCGGTGGAAGAACTCGCCGGCTGCGCCCAGACCTTGATCGATGCCGGCGAAGCCGTGACCGTCATCACCCCGACGGCCGGAGGCTATGGTAGCGCGCACGAAGGCTGATGCGCGATACCAGGCTTTCGACGCCATCTAGCCGGCCCCGCCGGCTAGCACCCACTCTCTAGCGCACGGTCTCCAGCAGGGCGGCCTGATCGGCGACGATGGCAGCCGCCTCGTTTCGCAGCACGTCCTTTTCGCCCTTGCGCGCGTTCTCCAGAGCCAGATCGGCGGTCAGACTGCGCTCGTTCGATTGCAGGCCGTCGTCCTGGCTGCGCAGGAGGTCGCTCTTGGCAGCGGCTTCCTGCTCGGCACGGCGATCGGCCTCGTTCAGGGAAATCACCGGCTTGTCGCGCTTCGCCTTCAGTTCGGCAATGTCGCTGACGAAGCGCTGGAATTCAGGGTCGTTCTTGATCCGGGCATCATGGCGGCTGCGCAGTTGCGGCAGCGCCTCGCTGACGGTTGCCTTCGCCCGGTATCTGGCGGCACGGATTTCCGTCCAGGGCAGAGCATTTTCATAGCTCGATTCACCGAACGAGGTCGGGTCAGAGAGGCCCGGCAGAGCTATATCGGGCGTTACGCCGCGAAGCTGTGTCGTGCCCCCGTCGATGCGGAAGAACTGCGCGATCGTCAGCTTCAACTGGCCATATTTGGGCGTGCTGCTACGCGCCGCCTGATCGAGGTCGACGACCGTCTGCACTGTCCCCTTGCCGAAGCTCGCCTCGCCCAGAATGACGCCGCGCCCGTAATCCTGAATGGCGGCGGCAAAGATTTCCGATGCGGAGGCAGAGCCGCGGTTGATCAGCACGCCGACCGGGCCGGTCCATAGCGGAGCGGCGATGTCGTCGCTCTCCACCTCGATGCGGCCCTCGGCATCGCGCTGCTGCACCACCGGCCCCTTGCCGGTGAACAGCCCCGTCAGCTCGATCGATTCCGTCAGCGAACCGCCGCCGTTGTTGCGCAGGTCGACGAGAACACCATCGACATCTTCATTCTTGAGTTCACCGAGCAGCCTGGCGACATCGCGGCTGGCGCTGCGATAGTTGCGGTCGCCCTTTCTGCGGGCTTCGAAATCCTCGTAAAAGGCCGGTAGCGTGATGACGCCGATCTTGCGGGTGGCGCCGCCATCCTCGACGGAAATCACGTTCTTGCTGGCCGCCTGCTTTTCGAGGCTGATCGTATCGCGCACCAGCGAGATAATCCGATGGGTCGCGTTCTCGCCCCCGTCTGCGGGGAGAATATCCAGGCGCACGACGGAATCCTGTTCGCCGCGGATCAGCTGCACGACTTCGTCAAGCCGGGTGCCGACAACTTCCTGTATCGCACCGTTCTCGCCCTGGCCGACGCCGATGATGCGATCACCAACCTTGAGCTGCTCGGAGACCTGCGCGGGGCCGCCGGCGACAAGCTCGCGGATGGTCGTGTAGCCGTCACGTTCCTGCAGCACGGCACCGATGCCGACAAGCGAAAGCTTCATCGAAATATCAAAGTCGGCAGAGGCCGCAGCGCCGAAATAGTCGGTATGCGGATCGACCGAGGTGGTGAAGGCTGCCATGAACGACTGGAAGACGTCTTCGCTCTTATAGGTGTAGACACGTTCAAGAATGTTGCGATAGCGCCGGTCCAGCGTCTCGCGGATCTTGTCGTCGTTCTGACCCGCCAGTTTCAGGCGAAGCCAGTCGTTCTTGACGCGCTTGCGCCACAACTCGTTGCTCTCCTGCTCGTCCTTGAGCCAAGGCGCCTTGTCGCGCGCAAGCGTGTATTCTTCCTTCACGCTGAAATCGAAGCCGTCCTTCAGCAGGCTGCGCGCCTGCGTCATGCGCTCGACGACACGCTGGGAATAGAGGCTGAAAATCGCGAACGGGATCTTCAGGTCCTCATTCTGGATCGCATCGTCGATCTGCTGCCTGTCGATCATGAAGCCATCGATATCGGCCTGCAGCAAGAATGTGCGCTCGGGGTCGAGTGACGTGAAGAAGCGATCGAGAACTTTTTCGGATAGGTCATCATCGAGGGGAACCGGCTTGTAGGCGTAGCGCGCCAGAAACTGTGCGCTCAGGTTCGCTGCCTGGCCCTGCTCCTGTTTCGGCGCAAGCACCGGCAGGTTGGCATCCAGTGCGTGGGCCGGCACTGCGATCAGAAGGAAAAAGCCGAGGAAACCGTGTGTATAGCGCATCTAGCTGTCTTCCGGGTCGAGAAATCGTGTTGTCCTTGACCTCTGTGTTGCGGGACTGCAGCTGTTTTGGCAAGTCGAGACCATGCAAAATTTCGTGTGCAATATGTCACGAGAGCCCGATTGAAAGCATGCAGCAGCGATCTACCGGGTATCAATCGCCCAGCAGTTGCCGGTCGTCGCCGTCCCGGTTGCGCACCAGTTCGCCCTTGATCGCGCGCAGCGATTTCAACGCCCGGTTTCGATCCGCATAGGCCACCATGTTGGCCAGAATGTCGATCGCCGCCAGATAGGCGTAACGCGTCGAGGTAGGCCGGAAGATGTTCTTGCCTTCCGGCATTTCGATCGCGATGACCAGATCCGCCGCCTCCGCCACGGGTGAACCGCTCTGGGTCATCACGATGGTCGGGATTGCCCGCTCGCGCAGCAGTTTGAGGCAGTGGACAAGCCCCATGTCGCGGCCGGTGAAGGACGAGCCGAAAACCACCGTGCCCGGCTGTGCGGCAGCCGAAATCATCAGGTTCATGCCGTGATCGCTGGAGGCATTGACCCGGCAGCTCAGCCGAAACAGACGGTTGTGCAGCTCGTTGACGATCATCGCCGAATTACCGCTCGCACCGAAAGCCTGGATGAATTCCGCAGCCCTGAGCATTTGCGCCGCCTGCTCGATGGCTTTGAGGTCAAGCTGGCGATGCACTTCGAACAGCGCGTTCTGCGCCTTCGACACGATATCCTGTGCCACCTCTTCCGCCGTCGCCGTCGGCGCCTCCGGCGTCAGGTAACGCAGGCCAACATAGGCAAGCTTGGCCAGCTGCACCTTGAAATCGGAATAGCCCTGGCAACCCAGCCGCCGGCAAAAACGGGTCACTGTCGGCGGTGAAACACCCGCCTTTTCAGCTACTTCTATGATTGACGCATTGACGACGAAATCGACGTTTTCAAGCGCGAACCGGGCGAGCTTCGCCTCCAGCCCGGACAGCCGTCCATCCTGATCGGACAGGGCATGAAACAGATCCATTCGGTCTTCCCCTGAAAGTGGCCGTCCTGGAAAAAACGCACCCAACCGTGAAAATGAATTTCACAGCAATGCAATTTGATAGCATAATGCCGGCCAGCATCAACGAAACTTGCTCGTCTGACGAAAATAAAAACAACCATCCCCGCGCCAATCCAGCCTGAATCCCGTGGCGCCGCATTCCAACGAGGTCTCATAATGAACTATCCGTGGCCCGAACCCGGCACGCCGCTCGAACAGGTTGAAACTCCGATGCCGGTCATCGACGAGGCAAGGCTTGCGGCCAACATCGCACGCGCCCAGGCCTATTGTGAAAGCCACGGCAAGGCGTTCCGCCCGCACATCAAGACTCACAAGATCGCCGCCGTCGCCCGCCAGCAGGTTGAGGCCGGTGCCGTCGGCCTCAACTGCCAGAAGGTCACCGAGGCGGAAGTGTTTGCCGATGCCGGTTTCGACGACATCCTGATCACCTACAACATTCTTGGCGCCGCCAAGCTCGCACGCCTGAAGGCGCTCAATGCCCGTGTGACGAAACTTGCCGTCGTCGCCGATAGCCAGACCACGGTCGCCGGTCTTGCTTCCACGTTCGATGCTTCTCGCCCGCTGACCGTGCTGATCGAATGCGACACCGGCGCCAAGCGTTGCGGTGTGCAGTCGCCGGAAGCGGCCGTCGCGCTCGCCGAAAAGATCGCAGCCGCCTCTGGCCTTCGTTTCGGCGGTATCATGACTTACCCGGCCACCGGCGGGGCCGAACAGGTCGAGGCCTTCATGTCGAAGACCATGACGCTGCTGGCCGCAAAGGGTATCGATTGCCCGGTCCGCTCCAGCGGCGGTTCACCGGACCTGTTCTTCGCTCATCTCGTGCCATCCGCCACTGAACACCGCGCCGGAACCTATGTTTATAACGACCGCAGCATGGTCCGCGCCGGCGAATGCACCGCGGACGACCTTGCAATGCATATCCTTGCGACTGTCGTCTCTCGCCCGGCGCCTGATCGCGCCGTGCTGGACAGCGGCTCCAAGGCCCTGACCTCGGACCTGCTGGGTTTTTCCGATTTCGGCGCAATCGCCGGATACGAAGGCGCTCGCATCGTCTCGCTCTCCGAAGAACATGCGGTAGTCGACATCTCTGCGTGCACGACGCCCTTCCCGGAGATCGGTGCCCAGGTAAGGGTCGTGCCGAACCACACCTGTGTCGTCACCAACCTTTTCGATCGCATGGTCTTCCACAAGGACGGCGTCGTCACGCGGGTTGAAAATGTCGATGCGCGCGGCACGGTCTGGTAGGCCTGCGGCCTGAAATTTTTTATCGCGGACACCCGATATGTAGGGCCGACATCATGTCCGCGCCGGCCGAGAATGAAAAAAGGGCGCCTGTCGAGGGCGTCCTTTTTCATGCGCGCAGAACAGAAAAACTCGCTTCCTTGTCATCCGGCCGACCGGAAAGGTTTGATTCCACGTTGAAATGCGAGCGGAGCCCGCTTCACTCGGCAGACGCCTTCACATTCGCACCGTGAAATTCTTTCGCCAATTCGGCGGAAGGGAAAATAAATTACACGAATTGGTGCAAAATTTGAAAATCCGTTGACTTAATCCGCATTTGGCGCATTATTGAGAAAATAAATTACACCGAAATGGTGAGTGGGCGAACTCAGGCAAATGGGAATTCGGACGATCCGAAAGCGCGGAACTGTCTTTGACCGACAGTCGGATGAGCGGCTTCGGCAAACTTGAAATCAGCAAAAAATGGCAACGGTACTCGGGCCACGGCAACGCCGGCGCTGATGCCGGAGTGTATTCGGACAAAAGACATGCGCATCTTCACCGCCTCGTTGGCGACCGAAACGAACACTTTTTCTCCCGTTCCGACGGATATGAACGCCTTCAAGGCGGCGTTCTATGCCGGACCGGGCGAGCATCCCGATACGCCGACGCTGTGTTCTTCCGTCGTTCCGATCCTGCGCCGTCGCGGCAGGGAGGAAGGTTTTACCGTCATCGAGGGCACATCCTGCTGGGCCGAACCCGCGGGCCTCATCCAGCGTCAGACCTACGAGACGCTGCGCGACCAGATCCTCGCCGAATTGAAGGCCGCCATGCCGGTCGATGGTGTCGTGCTCGGCCTGCACGGCGCGATGGCCGCCCAGGGCTACGACGATCCCGAAGGCGATTTTCTCTCCCACGTCCGCGAAATGGTCGGCCCGGACGTCCTGATCGCCGCTGAATTCGATCCGCACAGCCACCTCACTGCGCTGCGTGTCGCCAATCTCGACATCATGGCCGCCTTCCTGGAATTCCCCCATACGGATTTCGAGCAGCGCGGCGAGCATGTCGTCGAACTCGCTCTCCAGGCATTGCGTGGAAAGATCAAGCCGGTCATCTCCACCTTCGACTGCCGGATGATCACCATCTTCCCGACCAGCCGCGAACCGATGCGCTCCTTCGTCGACCGCATGCAGGCGCTGGAAGGCCATGACGGCATCCTGTCAGCCTCAGTCATCCACGGCTTCATGGCCGGCGATCTGCCCGACATGGGCACCCGCATTGTCGTCGTCACCGACAATGACAAGATGAAGGGTGACGCCTTGGCAGAAAGGCTGGGCCGCGAGCTTTACGGCCTGCGCAAAACCACCGCGATGCCGATGTTCGATACCGAGGAAGGTCTCGACAAGGCGATCGCCATCCGCGCCGCGCATCCGCAAAAGCCGGTCACCATCGCCGACGTCTGGGACAATCCCGGTGGCGGCGTGGCGGGCGATGCCACCTATATCCTGCGCCGGATGATGGAGCGCGGCATGGACGATTTCGCCGTCGCCACCATCTGGGACCCGATCGCCGTCACCTTCTGCCATGCGGCGGGCGAAGGCGCGGAATTGTCCTTGCGCGTCGGCGGCAAGTCGAGCCCGGAAGGCGGCGATCCGCTCGATCTGCGCGTCACCGTCAGAAAAGTCTTCGATGCCGGCTGGCAGAGCTTTCGCAATTCGCGCGTCACGCTCGGCAGCGCCGCCGTCATCCGTCCGGTCGGCACCAACATCGATATCGTGCTGATCACCAGCCGCACCCAGACCTACGAGCCTGACATCTTTGCCAATCAGGGCATCGATTTCGCCTCGAAGGCCTACATGCTGATCAAGTCGACCAACCATTTCTATGCTGGCTTCCAGCCGGTCTCCTCGGAGATCGTCTACATCGCCGCGCCGACCTCCTATCCGACCAATCCAGCCACGACGCCCTATCGCAAGGCGAGCCTGAAGCTCTGGCCGCGTGTCGCTGATCCACTCGGACTGGATGCATGAAATCCCGGCCGGACAGGAAAGCCGGCCGAAAGATTGACCGAACCGAACTTAACAAGGGGATGACCATGAAAAAGAGTGCACTTGTTCTGATGACGCTGGCTGCATTGGCCGGCACCAGCAACCTGGCTTTGGCCCAGGCAGGCGACGGCGTGCTGACCGTCGCTACGATCGGCGAGCCGCCGACGCTCGACGTCATGCAGACGCCGACCGATATCGTTCTGACCATCGACCAGCACATTTTCGAAACGCTCTATACCTATGACGCGGAATGGAAGTCCGTGCCGCTGCTGGCAGCCGGCATGCCGACGATTTCCGAAGACGGCCTCACCTATCGCATCGCACTTCGCGAAGGCGTGACCTTCCACGATGGCAGCGCCTTCGATGCCAAGGATGTGACCGCCTCGCTGAACCGCTGGATGGCGATCAACTCCAAGGGCAAGCAGGTTGCCGGCATCGTCGAAAGCCTGACGGAAGATGGCGACCACGCGATCGTCATCAAGCTCAAGTCCCGTTACGCGCCGCTGCTCGCGACGCTGTCCCAGGCCTCCGTCATTCTGCCGTCGGAAAAGATTGCCGACACGCTGACCGAATTCGTCGGCACAGGCCCCTACGCGCTCAAGGAGCGTCGCCCCGACCAGTACACCCAGCTCGTCCGCTTCGACGGCTACAAGTCGCCGGAAGGTGAGCCCAGCAACTATGCCGGCAAGCGCGAGGCGATCGCCAAGGAAATCCGCTTCGTTCCGGTTCCGGATGCCAATACGCGCGTCGAAGGTCTGATTTCCGGCCAGTTCGACTATGCGGATTCGCTTCCCGTCAGCGCCTTCGAGCGTGTCGAACAGAGCGCCAATGCCAAGCCGGTCATCTTCCGCGACGCCGGCTGGGCCTCGATGAACATGAACATGAAGGAAGGCCTTCTGGTAAAGAAGGAGCTGCGCCAGGCGGTTCAGGTTGCTCTCAACCCGAACGACATGATGATGGCCGCGTTCTCCGACACCCGCTTCTTCAGCGTCGATGCCTCGATCTTCCCGGAAGGCTCCTTCTGGCATACGGAAGAAGGTGTCGCCCGTTACGGTGACGGCAACCCGGAAGAAGCCGCAAAGCTGCTCGAAGCGGGCGGTTATGACGGCACGCCGATCCGCCTGCTGACCAGCCGCCAGTACGAGTTCCACTACAAGATCGGCGAAGTCGCCAAGGCCTATCTCGAAGCGGCCGGCTTCAAGGTCGATCTGCAGGTGGTCGACTGGGCAACGCTGACCACACGTCGCGCGGATTCTAAGCAGTGGGATATCTTCATCACCCACTCCAACTTCCCGGGCGACCCGACAACGATCAACACGATCACCGATACCTATCCAGGCTGGTACGTATCCGACCAGAAGACCAAGGCGGTCGCGACCTATATGGACGCCACCACCGACGACGCCAAGAAGGCGGCATGGGACGGCATCCAGACGGTCATCTATGATGATGCACCGCTCTACAAGGTCGGCAACTTCAACGCTGTATCCGGCCTCGCCAACGGCGTTTCCGGTTACGAGCCGACCTACTGGCCGCATTTCTGGAACGTGACTCCGAAGCAGTAAGGCTGAAAACGGCTCCAGCAAGAGCGGCAACGGTTTTGCTGGAGTTGCGTAAAAAACTGAGGACTGACTATGGCAAGGATCGCACAGGCGCTGCTGAAACGGCTGGGGGGCATGGCAATCGTGCTCGCGCTGGTCGTGACGGTGGTTTTCATCATCGTCCGCGTCACACCCGGCGATCCTGCCGCCGTCATGCTGGGGTCGGATGCGACCCCGGAAGACATCGCGCAACTGCGCACCCGCATGGGGCTCGATGCGCCGCTCCTCATGCAATATGGCCAGTTCGTTCTGGGCATATTGCAGGGAGATCTCGGCCAGTCGATCTTCCTCAATCAGCCGGTCACGACGGCACTTGCCGCGCGTGCCGAGCCGACCTTCTTCCTCACTCTCTTCTCGATCCTGATCGCAGTCGGTATCGCGCTGCCGGTCGGCATTCTGTCGGCCGTCAAGCGCGGCACGATCTTCGACCAGATCGTCGTGACCCTCACCATGGTCGCCGCCAGCGTGCCCAGCTTCTGGCTCGGCCTGATCCTGATCCAGGTCTTTGCCGTCGGCCAGGGCTGGTTCCCGGCCTCCGGTTACGGCGGACCCGAAACACCGTTCTTTGAGCGCCTGCACCATCTCGTTCTGCCGGCCATCGCACTTGGTGTGGTCAATTCGGCACTGATCACCCGCTTCACCCGCGCCGCGATGCTCGATGTTCTGGGCGATGACTATGTCCGCACTGCGCGCGCCAAGGGCGCCGGCGAGGGCCGTGTCATCCTCAAGCATGCCTTGAAGAACGCGATGATCCCGATCATCACCGTCATCGGCCTCTCGGTTGCCATGCTGGTTGCCGGTGCCGTCGTCACCGAAACCGTCTTCGGCCTGCCCGGCGTCGGCAATCTCGTCGTCTCGGCCGTGCTGCGCCGTGACTATCCGGTCATTCAGGGCGCGCTGCTCGTCGTCGCCGCCATCTATGTCCTCATCAACTTCATCGTCGACATGCTCTATATTCTCGTTGATCCCAGGGTGCGCCTATGACCACGATGGCCTCGCTCTCCATGCCCTTCGCATCTGGCCTGCGCCGCCTGTTCGGCAACCGCGCCATGCTGTTCGGTGCGATCATCCTTGCGATCGTCGTCATCGCCGCGATCCTCGCGCCCTGGATCGCACCCTATGCGCCGAACCGGCTGTCGATCATCAACCGGTTGAAACCGCCGTCGATGACGAATTTCTTCGGCACAGACGAATTCGGCCGCGACATCTTTTCCCGCGCCATCTTTGCGGGACGCATCTCGCTGCTGGTCAGCCTCGGTGTGGTTTTGATCTCCACCGTGCTGGGCGTCATCCTCGGTGTTGCCGCCGGTTTCTTCCGCAAGCTCGATGCGCCGATCTCGCGCCTTCTCGATGCGATGATGTCCTTCCCCGACATCCTGCTCGCCATCGCACTGGTCGCCGCCCTCGGGCCGTCGCTGACAACCGTCATTTTTGCACTCGGCATCACCTACGCCCCACGTCTTGCCCGTATCGTCCGCGGCTCGACGCTAGTTCTGCGCGAACTGCCCTATATCGAGGCAGCCGTAGCCATGGGCCTGCCGACCTGGCAGATCCTTGCCCGCCATGTGCTGCTCAACCTCGCATCCCCCATCCTCGTGCAGGCAACCTTCGTCTTCGCTTCGGCAATGCTGGCGGAAGCAAGCCTCTCCTTCCTCGGCGTCGGCGTTTCCACCGACATGCCGACCTGGGGCACGATGCTGGCGTCGGGCCGTGAATACATGAACAACGCTCCGTGGCTGATGGTGTTTCCGGGCCTCGCCATCGTCTTCTCGGTTCTCTCCCTGCAATTGCTGGGCGACGGCCTGCGCGATCTCGTCGATCCGCGTCTCGCCAAGGAAAGCTGAACATGACCGACACGAACACAAAGAAGCCGGTGCTTGCGGTCGAGAACCTGACCACCTCGTTCAAGACGCCGGAAGGCTGGAAAGCCGTCATCCGCAATATCAGCCTTCATGTCGATGCCGGCGAGACGGTTGCGATCGTCGGTGAGAGCGGCTCGGGCAAGAGCGTCACCGCGCTCTCGACCATGCGGCTCCTGCCCCCCGGTCGCTCGCGCACCGAAGGCCGTATCCTGCTCGACGGCACCGATCTGCTGAAGGCCAGCGAAGCCGAAATGCGCAAGGTGCGCGGCGGCTCGATCGGCATGATCTTTCAGGAGCCGATGACCTCGCTCAACCCGGTCTTCACCATCGGCAACCAGATCGCCGAAGCCTTGGTTCTCCATCGCGGCCTTTCATGGAGCGAGGCGGAAGCCGAAACCGTGCGGCTGATGGAGCGTGTCCGTATACCCGCCGCCAAAACGCGTCTTCACGAATATCCGCACAAGTTTTCCGGCGGCATGCGCCAGCGGGTGATGATCGCCATGGCGCTCGCCTGCCGTCCGAAACTGCTGATCGCCGACGAACCGACGACCGCGCTCGACGTGACGATCCAGGCCGAAATCCTCCACCTGCTGCGCGAGTTGCAGCGGGAGGAAAACATGGGCGTGCTGTTCATCACCCATGACATGGGCGTCGTCGCCGAAATCGCCGACCGCACCGTGGTGATGTTCCGTGGCGACATGGTCGAGACCGGCAAGACCGACGAGATCTTTGCCGCCCCCACCGCCACCTATACGAAATCGCTGCTTGCCTCGATCCCGCGGCTGGGAACGATGGGTGCCGCCGTCGCGCCAAGACGTTTCCCCGAAGTCGATGCCTCGACCGGCGAAGCGACTGATGGCCGCGAAATGAACCCGGTGTCGGCAACCGTAGAGCCTATCCTCAAGGTCGAAAACCTTGCCGTCCGTTTCGACCTGCCGAACGGCCGCGTCCATGCTGTGGAAGACGTTTCATTCGATCTGCGCCCTGGCGAAACCCTGTCTTTGGTCGGCGAATCCGGCTGCGGCAAGTCCACCACTGGCCGCGCCATCATCCGCCTGCTCAACCCCTCCGCCGGCTCGATCGTCATCGGCGGGCAGGACGTGACGAATGCCGGCACGCGCGAATTGCGCACGATGCGCCGCACCTCGCAGATGATCTTTCAGGATCCGTTTGCCTCGCTCAACCCGCGCATCACCGTCGGTTCCGCGATTGCCGAACCGATCCTCGCCCACGGCCTGATGGGCCGCAGGCAAGCCAAGGCGCGCGTCTCCGAGCTTCTCGAACAGGTAGGCCTTTCCGCCGCGATGGCGGACCGTCATCCGCACGAATTCTCTGGCGGCCAGCGCCAGCGTATCTCGATCGCGCGGGCTCTCGCGCTCGACCCGAAATTCATCGTCGCCGACGAAGCGGTCTCGGCGCTAGACGTCTCGGTCAAGGCACAGGTCTCCAACCTGCTGCTCGACCTACAGGAAAAGCGCGGCCTCGCCTATCTGTTCATCTCCCACGACATGGCCGTTGTCGAACGCATGAGCCACCGCGTCGCCGTGATGTTTCTGGGCGAAATCGTCGAGATCGGGCCCCGCGCCGCGATCTTCGACAATCCGCAACATGCTTATACGCAGCGGCTGATCTCGGCCGTGCCGATCCCCGACCCGTCGCGTCGCGGCCAGACACCGCCGCCGCTTACCGAAGAAATCAAGAGCCCAGTGCGGCCCTTCGATTACGTCGCCCCGAAACGCACATATCGCGAAGTTTCGCCGGGCCATTTCGTGCAGGAAGTGGCATAAGCCGCCCTGCACTCCCCCACTGGAATAGAAAGACCACCCCATGAGCAGCAACAAACTCATCCGCTACGATGTCGCCGACGCCCAGGCCGGTGGCCAGCGCCGTCCCTTTGCCAAGGCAGTTCGCGCCGGTGATTTCGTTTACGTCTCGGGCCAGGTCCCGACCGTTGATGGCGAAGTCATCGTCGGCAATATCGTTGCCCAGACCGAACAGGTGATCGAGAACATCAAGTCGGTCCTGGCTCTGGCCGACTGCACGCTGGAACATGTCGTCAAGGTCAATGTCTGGCTCGACGACGCCCGTGATTTTTCGAGCTTCAACGCCGTCTTCCAGAAACACTTCATCGACCACCCGCCGGCCCGCTCCACCGTCCAGTCCCCGATGATGGTCGACGTCAAGGTCGAGATGGACGTCATCGCCTACAAGCCCGAGTAACGCGCGGCGCTCCCAAGGATCTTACGGCGAGCGGCAGAATTCGAACTATGAAATTGCCGCTCGCCTGCCATGCGCATCGCCTCATAATCTGGCGATCGCGAATGGGCGGTCTGCGAACAAACGCCCATCACTCCGGCGAATTTGCCCCGACACTCCATTGATGAAGCCAACGCTGGGCACAACGGTGCTTCAAGGTTGAAATAGATTGACTTCGCCTACAGTGATATTGTTTCTGGTGCTTCGCATCGGGAGGAACAATACGACATGGCACTGGATCTAGAGGCAGTCATCGCCACCGACCAGGAGGAAGGCAAGCAGGAGCTGCGCCTCTGGTTGCGTCTGCTGTCGACGACAAAGCTGGTGTCGCAGGAAATCCGCCGCCGTCTTCGCCGGGAATTCGGCGCGACGCTGCCGCAATTCGATGTACTCTCACAACTCTATCGCGAAACGGACGGACTGCGCCTTGGTGAGCTTTCGAAGCGAACCATGGTGACAAACGGCAACATTACCGGTCTCGTTGAGCGGATGGAGCAGGATGGACTGGTCAGCCGCGTACGCCTCGAGGATGACCGACGTGTCACGGTGGCCGGCCTGACCGACAAGGGCAGAAGCCTTTTCGAAGCCATGGCGGATGCTCATGAAGGCTGGCTCAAGGAGATGATGGCGGATGTCGATCCGATCGTCATTACCGGACTGCTCAAGCATGTCGGACAGGTCAAGCAGTCTACCCTCGCCCATCTTTCCGCCGATGACGTCGAGCTGGACTGATCACAAACCGGGCTGCTTGAAAAGCGCATGGATCCCGGCCGCCGGTCTTTCTGCAGCGGGCAGCGTCGAGATTCCCGACACAGAGTAAAACAATTCAGACGATTGATACGACGAGGCCGTCATCATTGCGGATGACGGCCTCGTCGTTTTCTGCAACCGGGATCAGATGATCTTCGGCAAAAGTTCGGAGACCGACTTCTTGGCGTCGCCGTAGAACATCCGCGTGTTCTCCTTGTAGAAGAGCGGGTTCTCGATGCCGGAATAACCGGTGCCCTGGCCGCGCTTGGAGACGAAGACCTGCTTGGCCTTCCACACCTGCAGAACCGGCATGCCGGCGATCGGCGAATTCGGGTCTTCTTCGGCGGCGGGATTGACGATGTCGTTGGAGCCGATGACGATGACGACATCCGTCGACGGGAAGTCGTCGTTGATCTCGTCCATCTCAAGCACGATGTCGTAAGGCACCTTGGCTTCGGCGAGCAACACATTCATGTGGCCCGGCAGACGACCGGCAACCGGGTGGATGGCGAAGCGGACTTCCTTGCCCGCCGCACGCAGCTTGCGGGTCAGCTCGGAAACGGCCTGCTGCGCCTGTGCGACGGCCATGCCGTAACCCGGCACGATGACGATCGAATCGGCATCATTGAGCGCATTGGCAACGCCATCGGCATCGATGGCGACCTGCTCGCCTTCGATTTCCATGGCCGGACCGGTGGTACCACCGAAGCCGCCGAGGATGACCGAGATGAAGGAGCGGTTCATCGCCTTGCACATGATGTAGGACAGGATCGCGCCGGATGAGCCGACCAGAGCGCCGGTAACGATCAGCAGATCGTTGCCGAGCGTGAAGCCGATCGCAGCCGCCGCCCAGCCGGAATAGCTGTTCAACATAGACACCACGACCGGCATGTCGGCGCCGCCGATGCCCATGATCAGATGGTAACCGATGAAGAAGGCGAGCAGCGTCATCAGGACCAGCGTCCAGACGCCCGAACCGTTGGCGTACATCACAAGCAGGATGAGCGACAGGATGGCTGCGCCGGCGTTCAGAAAATGACCGCCCGGCAGTTTCTTGGCCTTGCCGTCGACCTTGCCGGCAAGCTTGCCGAAGGCTACGACCGAGCCGGTGAAGGTGACCGCACCGATGAAGACGCCGAGGAAGACTTCGACATTCATGATGGCGAGTTCGACCGGGGTCTTGTGGGCGAGAATGGCGGAAAAGCCTTCGAGAGCAGCGCGGGTCGCCTCGTCCATGCCGGCAACGCGCCATGCTTCGATATGGGCGTTGTAGCCGATGAAGACGGCAGCGAGGCCGACGAAGGAGTGAAGTGCTGCAACCAGCTGCGGCATTTCCGTCATCTGCACGCGGGCAGCGACGTAATACCCCATGACCGAGCCACCGGCGATCATCAGCAAGATGATGAACCAGTTGCCGAAACCGCCGGGAACCTGCGGGCCGAGCACGGTGGCAATGACGGCGAGCGCCATGCCGACAATGCCGTACCAGACGGCGCGCTTGGCGCTTTCCTGGCCGGAAAGGCCGCCGAGCGAAAGGATGAAAAGAACAGCCGCGGAAATGTAGGCGGCCGAAACGATACCGATCGTCATAATGTTAAACCCCTACCCGATCACGACTTCTGGAACATGGCGAGCATGCGCCGTGTGACGAGGAACCCGCCGACGATGTTGATGGTGGCGACCAGAACCGAGAGGGCGCCGAGAATGACGACCAGCCAGTTGCCGGAGCCGATCTGCAACAGGGCGCCGAGAATGACGATGCCGGAGATGGCGTTGGTGACGGCCATCAGCGGCGTATGCAGCGAATGCGACACGTTCCAGATGACCTGGAAGCCGATGAAGCAGGCAAGCACGAAGACGACGAAATGGCTCATGAAGCTGGCGGGCGCGAACGCGCCGACGAGCAGAAGCAGCGCCGTGCCGACGGCAAGCAGAATGGCCTGGTTCTTGGTCTGCGCCTTGAACCCGGCGACTTCCTTTGCGCGCTTTTCCTCGGCCGTCAGTTCCTTGGCCTTTTCCTTTGGCTTCTGCGCTGCGATCGCCTTGATCTTCGGCGGCGGTGGCGGATAGGTGATCTCGCCTTCGAAGGCAACGGTCGCGCCGCGGATGACGTCGTCTTCCATGTTATGGACGACGACACCGTCCTTGGCCGGCGTCAGGTCCGTCATCATGTGACGGATATTGGTCGAATAGAGGGTCGACGACTGGGCAGCCATGCGGCTCGGAAAATCCGTGTAGCCGACGACGGTCACACCGTTTTCCGAGACGATCTTCTGGTCCGCGACGGTCAGATCACAGTTGCCGCCGCGCTCGGCTGCAAGGTCGATGATGACCGATCCCGGTTTCATCATGGCCACCATGTCGGCGGTCCAGAGTTTCGGCGCATCGCGGCCCGGAATGAGAGCCGTGGTGATGACGATGTCGATCTGAGGCGCAAGCTCGCGGAATTTTTCCAGCTGCTTCTCGCGGAATTCCGGTGAGGACGGGGCGGCATAACCACCGGTGGCGGCGCCGTCCTGCTGGCTTTCCTTGAAATCTAGGAAGACGAATTCGGCGCCCATGGATTCGATCTGTTCGGCCACTTCCGGACGAACGTCGAAGGCATAGGTGATGGCACCGAGCGAGGTCGCCGTGCCGATGGCGGCAAGACCGGCAACGCCTGCGCCGATGACCAGAACCTTGGCCGGTGGCACCTTGCCGGCGGCAGTCACCTGACCGGTGAAGAAGCGGCCAAAGTTGTTGCCGGCCTCGATGACGGCGCGGTAGCCGGCGATGTTGGCCATCGACGAGAGCGCATCCATCTTCTGGGCACGCGAAATGCGCGGCACCATGTCCATCGCGATGACGTTGACGCCCTTGGTCTTCGCCTCTTCCAAAAGCGCAGTGTTCTGCGCCGGATAGAAGAACGAGATCAGCGTCTTGCCGTGAGGTATGGCGGCCAGCTCTGCGGCTTCCGGCGGACGAACCTTGGCGATGATGTCGACCTTGGCGAAAAGATCCGCGGCCGTCGTTACCACGGAAACATTCGCGGCTTCATAGACTGCATCGGCAAATCCGGATGCGAGGCCTGCGCCACTTTCTATGAAGCATTCGTAGCCGAGTTTCTGAAGCTGCAACGCGCTTTCCGGCGTCAAGGCGACCCGCGCCTCACCCGGAAAGACCTCTTTGGGCGAACCGATTCTCAAATTCTACTCCAGTTATCCTATAGCGCCCGACACGGCTGAAAGCGCGCCGACAACGCTGATACCCTTGATCCCCTGCCTGATACGATTTTCAAAGAACGTCGATCAAAGCGTCATGCAGTCGTTGTGGCTGACACCCGGACGATGCCGGGGCAAGGCCGAGTCACCGGACTCTGGTACTGCCATGAACGGGATTGTCTAGAATATGCCGGTCGCCTTAGCCACGCGTCGATAAGCCGCACCCGCAGTAAATCCACCATCGATGACGAAATCCTCGCCTGTAATGAAGCGGGAAGCGTCCGATACGAGGAAGAGCACGAGTTCGGCTATTTCCTCTGGCTTGCCGCTGCGTTGCATCGGCGTCATGTCGATCATCGGCTGCAGATGAGGACTGGTGGCATTCAAACCCGTCACCACCAATCCGGGACAAACCGCATTGACGCGAATTCCCTTGTCGACGAGTTCCATGGCGGCACTCTTCGTCAGACCTCTCAGGCCCCATTTGCTGGCCGTATAGGCCGGGTCGTAGTGACCGGAATAGCCGCTGTTGGAGGAGATGTTGACGATGGCGCCGCCACCGCCTTCCGCCATCAGGTCGCTGACGGCCCGGATGCCGAGAAAGGCGCCGGTGAGATTGACCTTCAGCAATCCTTCCCAGGCATCCAGTTCCGTCGACGCAATCGTCGAGCGGTTGATGATGCCGGCATTGTTGACGAGGATGTCGATACGGCCTTTCCAGTCGCGCGCATGCTCGACGAGCACGCCCCAGCTTGCGGGATCGGTGACGTCGAGATGCTGGAAGCGTGCCTCGTATCCCTCTGACGTCAGGTCCGACGCCAGTCTCTCGCCTTCAAGGGAAAGAACGTCGGCGATGATGACCACCGCCCCCTTTTGCGCGAAGAGACGGGCCTCCGCCTCCCCCTGTCCGCGTGCGCCGCCGGTAACGACAGCAAGTCTGCCCGATAGGTCCGCCATGTTCACGCCCTCGCCGCAATCGTTGCCTGGCACTGCTGGCCAAGGCCTTCGATGCCAAGTTCGATCGTCTGGCCGGGTCTGAGAAAGACCGGCTCCGGCTTGATGCCCATGCCTACACCCGGCGGCGTGCCGGTGGCGATCACGTCGCCGGGCATGAGCGTCATGAACTGGCTGATATAGCTGACCAGATGGGCGACGGAGAAGATCATGTTGCCGGTCGTTCCCGTCTGCCGACGAACGCCGTCGACATCGAGCCAAAGCGACAGGTTCTGCGGATCGCTCACTTCGTCACGGGTAACGAGATAAGGTCCGATCGGGCCGAAAGTGTCGTGGCTCTTGCCCTTGGTCCACTGGCCGCCGCGTTCCGACTGGAGGGCGCGCTCGGAGACGTCATTGACGACGCAATAGCCGGCGACATGGCCGAGCGCTTCAGCTTCGCCGACATATTTTGCGCGTTTGCCGATGACGACACCCAGCTCGACTTCCCAGTCGGCCTTCTTCGAGCCTTTCGGGATTTCGATGTCGTCGTTGGGGCCGCAGACGGCGGTGGTCGCCTTCATGAACAGGATCGGCTCTTCCGGCGGCGCCTTGCCCGTCTCGCGGGCATGGTCGACATAGTTGAGGCCGACGCAGATGAATTTGCCGACGGCGCCGACGCAGGCACCGATCCGGTCTGGGATGATGACCGGCAGCGTTGCAGGATCGATGGCGCGCAGCCGGTCGAGCGCGGCATCGGCGAGGTCTGCGCCCGAGACGTCGGCGATCACGCCGGACAGATCGCGGACCGTCCCGTCGGCAGCGAGGATGGCGGGCTTTTCGGCACCCGCCGGGCCATGACGGAGAAGCTTCATCAGACGCGCCTGAACCCTTGGAGAACACTGTCATCGACATCGGGCAGGTTGACGACGATATTGTCCGGCGTGCGAGTGGTCAGCCACACCAGTTCCTCGGTGGTCGACATGTTGACCTCGATATGCGGCCAGTGCGGTGGCACGAAGATGAAGTCGCCCTCCTCCATGTCGAGAAACTCCTGCCAGTTCTCGCCGAAATAGATGCGCGCCTTGCCCTTCAGCACATAGCCGCCGGTTTCCGCCTCGCCGTGATGATGCGGATAGGAACGGTAGCCGGGATCGTTGGACACTTTGCCGAACCAGATCTTCGTTGCCGGCGTATGCTGCGGGCCGACGCCCGATATGCGTACACAGCCGCCCGATTGTCCGGTCTGCCCGTCTTCCTGGCCGCGACGGGTGATCACCGGCATCACTTTTGCAGACATCATTTCGTCTCCTCCTCTTCGATATGCTTGCGTTTCAGTCCGGCACAACTGCGAGTGCCTGGATCTCGATCTTGGCGCGATCCTCCATCAGCGCCACGACCTGCACGGCCGCCATGGGCGGAAAGTGGCGACCGATGATCTCGCGATAGACGGCCCCGACTTCCTTCATGCGGCTCTTGTAGGCAACGCGGTCGGTAAAATACCAGGTCATCTGGATCAGATGTTCCGGCTTGGCGTCCGCGGCTTCCAGCACCTTGACGATATTGGTCAGCGTCTGGCGAACCTGGTCGACGAAATCGTCCGAATGGAACTGGCAATACTCGTCCCAGCCGATCTGGCCGCCCACTTGAACGATACGTCCGCGGGCACTGATGCCGTTGGAATATCCGATTGGCTTTGCCCAGCCTTCCGGCTGGATGATGTCATGATGCATGCAGGGGCTCCAGGTAGCGTGTTAGACCGGCACGGATATCCTCCGGCCAGGGATGAGATTTGTGATCGTCGAGCGAGGTCATGACGATGCGCTGGCGAATGCTCCAGATCTGCTCGCCGTCGACACGGACGAAGGTCTCCAGATCCAGCGACGCGCGGCCGATCTTGCGGACATTGACCTCGAAATCGAGCGTATCGCCGTAGACGGCGGGCTTGTTGAACTCGATATGCATCGTCACCGTCGGCAGGCCGAGCCGACGCTCGAACATGATCTCCTTCCAGGTGATGCCGAACGACGCGAACATCGCCTCGTTGACGTCGACAAGCATGGAAAGATAGGCAGGGTGGTAGGCGATCCCGGACAGGTCGCAGTCGCCGAAGCGCAGCGGTTTGGAAATCACGAATGGCATGCGGTTTTCCTCTTCGTCCTGTCAGCCGGCCAGAACTTCGCCGCCCGCGACCGCAATCGCCTGGCCTGTGATCGAGGCCGCCAGCGGCGACACCAGCCAGTTCACGGTCGCAGCCACTTCCTCAGGCCGGACAAGCCGCCCTTGCGGGTTCGATTTGGTGAACTCCGCCAGCGCCTGTTCCGGCGAGCGGCCGGTCTTTTCGACGATGGCTTCGATCGATCGGGTAATCAGCGGCGTATCGGTGAAGCCTGGGCACACAGCATTGACGGTGATGCCTGTTCTGGCCAGTTCCAGCGCCAGCGCCCTCGTCAGGCCGACAACACCGTGCTTGGCGGCGACATAGGCGGAAACATAGGCATAGCCGGTCAGACCGGCGGTCGAGGCGATGTTGACGATCCTCGCACCCTCACCGATTGCCCTCAGGTCCGGCAGCACGGCCTGCGTCACAAGAAAGACACCGGTGAGATCCACCGCCATCACCCGGTTCCACATCTCGAGCGAGGTCTTTTCGAAAGCGGCGCTAGGGCCTTCGCCCGCATTGTTGACGAGAATGCCGACCGCGCCGAACCGGGCGCGCGCAACGGCAAGCCCCGCCTCGATCGCCGCAGGCTCAGTCACGTCGAAACCAGAGACGACACAGACCTTTTCCTCGCCGAGCCGCGAGGCGAGTTCCAGGAGCGGTTCACGCCGGCGCCCGGCGAGCGTGACGTGATGCCCTGCCTCTACGAGGCAGGCGGCGATCGCGGCACCGATGCCGGAACCCGCTCCCGTGACGAGAGCGTGGCGAGGCGTAAACGAGGAAGAAGGAGTCTCCATCATTCAATCCTATCGAGCAGCAACGGTTGGACCGACCGTAGCCGGAGACCCGGCGGCAGCGGCGCGCGCAAGCCCGGTCTCGTATTGCGCCTTGCCGGAATAATACTGTTTCGGCCACGCAATATCGGTCATCCCGATCCTGGCGGCCTCGTGCAGGACCCAGGCCGGATCGGCCAGATGCGGACGGGCGACAGCGCAGAGGTCGGCACGACCGGCGGCAATGATCGAGTTTGCCTGATCCGCTTCCGAAATGGCGCCGACAGCGATGGTCGGAATACCGACTTCGTTGCGGATCTTGTCGGAGAACGGCGTCTGGAAGAGACGGCCATAAACCGGCTTTTCCTCCTTCGACACCTGCCCTGACGAGCAGTCGATCAGATCGGCTCCGGCCTCCTTGAACATTCTTGCGAAGATCGCCGCATCCTCCGGCGTATTCCCACCCTCGGCCCAGTCGTGGCAGGAGAGACGCACCGAGATCGGCTTGTCGAGCGGCCAGACCTCACGGATGGCGGCAAATACTTCGAGCGGGTAGCGTGCGCGGTTCTCATGGCTGCCACCGTATGCGTCGGTGCGGATATTGGTGAGCGGCGAGAGGAAGCTCGACAGGAGATAGCCGTGGGCGCAATGCAGCTCGAGCCAGTCGGCCCCGGCAAGGGCTGCCCGTCTGGCAGCGGCCACGTGATCGGCCGTGACCCGGTCCATATCGGTGCGGTCCATCGCCTTCGGCATCTGGCTGTGCTTCAGATAGGGCAGCGCGGATGCCGAAATGAGTGACCAGCCGTCCGTCTCAAGCGGCTGGTCGATGCCCTCCCAGGCAAGCTTCGTCGCCCCCTTGCGTCCTGCATGGCCGAGCTGGATGCCGACTTTCGCACCCGAATTGCCATGGGTAAAATCGACGAACCGCTTCCAGCCTGCGGCCTGTTCGTCATTCCACAATCCCAGGCAGCCGGGGGTAATGCGGGCATCGGGCGAAACGCAGGTCATTTCCGCGAAGACCAACCCCGCGCCGCCAAGCGCACGCGCGCCAAGATGCACCATGTAGAAATCATCGAGTAGCCCGTCCCTTGCGGAATACATCGCCATCGGCGACATGACGATGCGGTTTACAAGCTCCGTGCCGCGCAGCGAATAGGGCGTGAACATCGGTGGCAGCGTGCGGCCATTGCCCTTTGCCTCGATACCGTTCCTCTGAGCGAACCAGCGCTCGTAGCCTTCCAGCCAAACCGGATCGCGCAGGCGCAGGTTCTCGTGGCTGATACGCTGCGAGCGTGTGAGCATCGAATACATGAACTGCTCCGGCTCCAGCGTATCGGCATAACGATCTCCGACCACTTCGAACCATTCCATCGCATTGCGTGCCGCATTCTGGATCCGCGCAACATCGACACGGCGGATTTCCTCATAGGTTCCGAGAACTTGCGGGATACTCTCCTTCGCATGGCCGAGCCTGTTGAACTGGTTGGTCAGCTCGATCGCATCGTCGATCGCAAGCTTGGTGCCCGAACCGATGGCGAAATGTGCGGTATGAGCGGCGTCACCCATCAGGACGACATGGGAATTGCCGTTGAAATGGCTCCATTTGCCGCAGATCAGGCGGTTGAAATTCAACCAGGCACTGCCTCGCAGATGGCGTGCATTGGTCATCAGCTCCGCGCCTTCGAGAATCTCGGAAAACAGCTCCTGACAGAAGTCGATCGAACCCTGCTGGTCCATCTGCCCCAGCCCGTGCTTCTCATAGGCTTGCTCGGTCGTCTCGACGATGAAGGTCGAGGTGTTATCGTCGAACTTGTAGATATGCGCCTGGAACCAACCGTGATCCGTCTTGCGGAAATCGAAGGTGAAGGCGTCGAACAGCTTGTTGGTACCGAGCCAGATGTAACGGTTCGGACGCACCGCCATGTCCGGCTGGAACACCTCGGGATAACGGTTGCGGATCTTTGAGTTGAAGCCGTCGGACGCGATCACCAGGTCCGCATCCGGGTAGTCGGTATCGCCGCAGGCATCGGTCTCGAAAACCAGCTCGACGCCGAGCGCCTCGCAGCGCCCCTGCAGGATGTTGAGCAGCTTCTTGCGGCCGATGCCGACGAAACCGTGGCCGGAGGTCCGCTGGTGCGTCCCCTTGAACAGCAGTTCGATATCGTCCCAATGATTGAAGGCACCCTCGATCTCGGCTGCACTTTCCGGATCCCAGGCGCGCATCGACACCATGGTTGCATCGGAGAACACGACGCCCCAACCGAACGTGTCGTAGGCTCGGTTGCGCTCGATGACCGAGATCGAATGCTCGGGATGAAACTTCTTCATCAACAGCGCGAAATAGAGCCCCGCCGGCCCGCCACCGATACACACAATCCGCATGCTTGAACCCCTTGATCTGGCGCGAATGGCAATGCCCGCGCTTCTTTTATTTTATATCTAAAATATTTTGATTGGGCCTTGTCAACTGCTATTTGGATAAGATCACCGTTTGCGGCCGACAGACATGCCGAGACGTGCATCAAAGAATGATCTTGACGGAGCGATACCCATTGCCGTCCATGATGGACGAGAATCCGAGCTTCACAGCCACAATCCATCATCGGCATACGCGTAAAACGGAGCGCCGCGCGACCACCATACCGGCTCAGAAAATTTACTTCAGACTTAAAAGATTATCGTTGCGCCCCTCTTCCAGCTGTGCCAGTCTTTCGAAAAATCAGATTGCCACCCGCATCGCGGCAAGGCGCGCAGACAAAAATGTTTGCAAAGGGGACAGCTATGAAACTTGGGCCGACAGCGCATGTCGACACGTTTACGCGTGCCAACCTACCTCCATTCGAGGAATGGCCGGAAATCAACCTCGAGGGCTTCGACTACCCCGATCACCTCAACGCCGCCGTCGAACTCACGGACCGGATGGTTGAGAAGGGCTTCGGCGACCGCACGGCCTTGTCCGGAATGGGGCGCAGCAGAACCTATCGCGAGCTCGCCGACTGGACGAACCAGCTCGCAAAGGCGCTGACCGAGGATTTCGGTGTCGTTCCGGGCAATCGCATCCTCATTCGCTCTGGCAACAATCCGGCGATGATCGCCTGCTGGCTGGCGGCAACTAAGGCCGGCGCCGTGGTCGTCAACACGATGCCGATGATGCGCTCGGGCGAATTGCTGAAATACATTGAAAAGGCGGAAATCACGCTTGCATTGTGTGACACCCGCCTGATGGACGAGATGGAAGAGGCGGCCACACAGAGCGCGTTTCTCAAGCGGATCGTCGGCTTCGACGGAACCGAAGGCCACGATGCCGAACTAGACCGGGCGGCCCTTGCCAAATCGGCCGATTACGAGGCGGTCAGGACCGGTCGCGACGACGTCGCCCTGCTCGGTTTCACGTCCGGCTCGACCGGCGTACCGAAGGCGACGATGCATTTCCACCGCGACCTGCTCATTATCGCCGACGCGTTCGCCAAGGAAGTTCTCGATGTGCAGCCCGATGACGTGTTCATCGGATCCCCACCGATCGCCTTCACCTTCGGCCTCGGCGGCCTGGTCATCTTCCCGCTACGCTTCGGTGCTTCCGGCGTCCTGCTTGAAAATGCACCGCCCGGCCAGATGGCAGAGCTGATCGAAACCTACAAGGCAACCATCTGCTTCACGGCGGCAACGGCCTACCGCGTCATGCTGGGTGGCATTCAGGATGTGCAGCAGCTGTCTTCGCTCCGCCTTGCCGTCTCGGCCGGCGAAACCCTTCCGGCACCCGTGTTCGAGGAATGGCGGACAAAGACAGGAAAACCGATCATCGACGGTATAGGCGGCACGGAAATGCTGCATATCTTCATCTCTAACCGGCTTGGCGACGAGCGCGCCGCCTGCACCGGCACACCACTGAAGGGCTACAGTGCAATCGTTGTCGACGATGCGATGCGCGAAGTGCCGCGCGGCACCGTCGGGCGTCTCGCTGTGCGCGGCCCCATCGGCTGCCGCTATCTCGCAGACGAAAGACAGACGAACTTCGTTCGCGACGGCTGGAACCTGACCGGCGACTCCTTCTTCCAGGATGAGGAGGGGTATTTCCATTTTGCCGCCCGCTCCGACGATATCATCGTGTCCTCCGGCTACAATATCGCCGGACCGGAAGTCGAAGCAGCGCTCCTGAAGCACCATGCGGTCGTCGAATGCGCCGTCATCGGCATGTCCGACGAGGCACGCGGCACCATCGTTCAGGCCCACGTGGTGCTTGCGGATGGCCTCGTTGGCGACGAGGCCATGATCAAGTCCCTTCAGGACCATGTGAAAAAGGTGATCGCACCATACAAGTATCCGCGATCGGTGATCTTCACGGATGCCCTGCCGAAAACGGAATCCGGCAAGATCCAGCGGTTCCGCCTGAAATCGATTGGAACTTACGCCGCCAGTATGTAATTCCACGACGAGCGGAATGTTTTAGCCGCTTCATTACGATAAAAAGACAGCCGAGGCTTCCGCAAGTCTGATCGCGATGAAGATGGCCAAAGATCACCCATCACGCCGCATGGTCAGCGGTAGCGCAGGGCATCCACCAGCAGCGCAAACGCCGGTGACGACAGACGGCGGCTTGGGTAATAGAGGTGATAGCCTGGGAATGGCTCGCACCAGTCTTCCAACACCTGCACCAGTCGTCCGGCCTTGACGAGCGGCCCGAGGTGGTCGTCGGGAAGACAGGTCAGACCGAGACCGTCGAGCGCGGCGTCGATGATCATCGGAACGTCATTGCAGACGAACTGGCCGTCGACGCGAACATTGAGGGAGCGCCCGTCGCGTTCGAACTCCCAGGTATATAGGCCGCCAAGCGTCGGAAGCCGCAGGTTGATGCATCTGTGTTGAGTCAGGTCATGCGGTGTCTTCGGCTTTGGATAGCGCTTGAAGTAATCGGGCGAGCCGGCCACCATCATCCGCATCTCAGGTCCGATCTTGATCGCGACCATATCCTTCTCGATGCTTTCGCCAAGTCTGACGCCGGCATCGTATCGTTCTGCCACAAGGTCGATGAAGCGTTGATCGACCGACACCTCGACATTGACATCCGGATAATCGGACATCAGCTGCTTCACGGCCGGCATAAGGATCGTCTCGGCCGCGTGCCGGCTCGACGTGATGCGGATGTTGCCGCCGGGTTGTTGCCGCATGGCCGTCAGGTCATCGATCTGGCCGCGGATGTCGTTGAAGGCCGGGCGCAGCGTGAACATCAGTTTCTCGCCGGCCTCTGTCGGAACGACATTTCGCGTCGTCCGCGTCAGAAGTCGAACCCCCATCCTCTCCTCCAGACGGCGAACCGTATGGCTGAGCGAGGATTGTGACGTACCCAACTGCGCTGCCGCTTTCGTAAAGCTGCGCTCCTCGGCAACTGTCAGGAAGGCGGCAAGATCGCCAAGCTCGTCTCGTTTCATTTATGAATCCGTCGCATAAGTTCATTGAGCACTTAGCATCTAATCGAATTGCCAATCCAGGCCTAAATGATGCTGCATGACGAGATAACGCCGAATTGAGCCAGCGAGAGCCATTCGGTGGATTCCGCCTATGCTCACCAGAATGGAGACATGACATGAAAAAGCGCATCCTCGGAAAAGCCGGTCTGGAAGTCTCGGCGCTCGGCTTCGGCTGCATGGGCCTCGACTTCAGCTACGGACACAAGCTCACCAAGCAGGAAGGCGTCAACCTGATCCGTCAGGCGGTCGATCGCGGCGTCACCTTTTTCGACACGGCTGAAGTCTACGGTCCCTTCACCAATGAGGAAATGGTTGGCGAGGCATTGAAGCCGCTGCGTGACCAGGTCGTCATTGCGACCAAATTCGGCTTCAGGTTCGCCGACGGCAAGCAGGCCGGTCTCGAAAGCCGACCGGAGCACATCAAGAAGGTTGCCGACGAGAGCCTCAAGCGCCTCGGCGTCGATGTTATCGATCTCTATTATCAGCACCGTGTCGATCCCAATGTGCCGATCGAAGATGTCGCCGGGGCCGTCAAGGACCTGATTGCTGCCGGCAAGGTCAAGCATTTCGGCATGTCCGAGCCGAACGCCCAGACCTTGCGCCGCGCCCATGCGGTGCAGCCGGTGACGGCGCTGCAGAACGAATATTCGCTCTGGACCCGCGGGCCGGAGACAAACGGCATTCTTGAGGCCTGCGAGGAACTGGGCATCGGCCTCGTTCCCTACAGCCCGCTCGGCAAGGGTTTTCTCACCGGCGCCATGAACAAGGACACCAAGCTTGGCGAAGGTGACTTCCGCTCCATCCTGCCGCGCTTCACGCCGGAAGCGATGGAAAAGAACCAGGCACTGGTCGACCTGCTCAAGGCGATTGCAGACGACAGGCAGGCGACGCCGGCACAGATCGCACTCGCCTGGCTTCTTTCGCAAAAGCCCTGGATCGTGCCGATCCCCGGCACCACCAAGCTGCACAGGCTCGAGGAGAACCTCGCATCGGTAGAGGTCGAACTCACCGTTGAAGAACTGGCAAGGCTCGAAAAGGCCGCGGCCGAAATTCAGATCGAGGGTGAGCGCTATCCCGAGCACATCATGAAGATGACCGGTCTCTGAGGCTTGCCCGATTATATCACCTGCGGGAGCCCATCGCTTCCGCAGGATTTGCACCGTTAAAAGAGATCAGAAGCAGCACCATCCATGTCATCTGAAGCGCAGACCGTCAGAACGTCATCCCCTCCAGGCATCGGCCAGCCAGCGACCCACACGGGACGCTGGCATGTACTTGCCATTCTCAGTGCGCTCATGGCTTTTGCGTCGATCTCGACCGATTTCTATCTGCCCGCCATGCCCGTCATGGCCGATCAGCTGGGGGCCGATGCCGGCAGTATCGAATATACCATCTCGGGCTTTCTGATCGGCTTCAGCCTTGGGCAGCTTCTCTGGGGCGCGATCAGCGACAAGTATGGCCGCAGGCTTCCCGTCGCCATCGGTCTTGTCCTGTTCGTTATCGGTTCGATCGGTTGCGCCATGGCGCAAAGCGTCGAGGCGATGATCCTCTGGCGCATCCTCCAAGCGCTTGGCGCCTGCGCCGGCGTCGTCCTCTCACGCGCCATGGTGCGCGATCTTTACCAGGGCCCGCGGGCTGCCCAGATGCTTTCGACACTGATCGCCGTGATGGCAATCGCGCCGCTGCTTGGCCCCATCCTCGGCGGCCAGATCGCCGCATTCGCAGGCTGGAGAGCGATTTTCTGGACGCTCGTTCTGCTCGGTGTTCTCGTCCTCGCCGGCCTGTTCACCCTGCCTGAAACCCTCCCGGTGGAGCGTCGCCGCACCGATCCGCTGATGGGCGCCTTCCGTCGTTACGCCAATCTTCTGACCCACAGGAAGATCATCGGCTATGCGGGTGCCGGCGCATTCTTCTATTCCGGCATGTACGCCTACATCGCCGGCACGCCATTCGCTTTCATCACCTACCATCAGGTGCCGGCGGAATATTACGGTCTGCTTTTCGGCTCCGGCATCATCGGCATCGTCGTCACCAATCTCGTCAATGCACGCCTCGTCCACCGTTTCGGCATGGACCGGATCCTGATGGCCGGATCGATTGTCGCCATGCTGGCCGGCCTTGTGCTGGCAATCAACGCCTATAGCGATTTTGGCGGCCTATGGGGCCTGTTCCTGCCGCTTCTAGTGTTCGTTTCAGTCACCGGCTTTGTCGTTGCCAACTCGATTGCCGGCGCCATGGCAGATTATCCCGAACAGGCCGGTTCCGTTTCGGCTCTGGTCGGCGCCATCCAGTACGGCAGCGGCATTGCCGGTTCCGGTCTTGTCGGTGCCTTTGCCGACGGCACGCCATGGACAATGGGCTGGGTGATCGCGGTGATGGGTATCGGCTGCGCAATCTGTGCCCGGCTCGTCACCTCAACCTCTTCAAAATCTCATCAGGAGTGATGTCATGTCCCAGCAGCGACTGAAAATACTTGTGGTCGGCGCGACCGGAAGCATCGGCACGCATGTGGTCAGGCAAGCGCTGGCCCGCGGCCACGCGGTTCGTGCGCTCGTACGCGATACCCGCAAGGGCCGTGCCCTTGGCGATGGCGTCGATCTCGTGGTCGGTGACCTGACGGAAAAGGCAAGCCTCGAGGTCGCCGTCGAAGGCGCCGACGCAGTCGTATTCGCCCATGGCTCGGATGGTGGCGGCAAGGTCGGATCCGAGCGGGTCGATTACGGCGGCGTACGCAATGTGCTTGAGGCGCTGGGATCACGAAAGGTCAGGATCGCTTTGATGACCGCGATCGGCGTGACCAACCGGACCGGCAGCTACAATCGCTCGACCGAAGCCCATGACTGGAAACGTCGCGGCGAGCGGCTGGTCCGCGCCAGCGGCCTCGACTACACGATCGTCAGGCCCGGCTGGTTCGACTACAATGATGCCAATCAGGAGAAACTCGTCTTTCTGCAGGGCGACACCCGCCAATCCGGCACGCCGAGCGATGGCGTTATCGCCCGCCGGCAGATCGCCCAGGTTCTGCTGAACAGCCTGACTTCGGACGCCGCCCGCGGCAAGACGCTGGAACTCGTCGCCGAAAAAGGTTCCGGCCAGAGCGACCTTGAGCCGCTTTTTGCAGAACTTGCGGCCGATGCGCCGGGCGGTCCCGATGCCGTTCGAGACATGGATAACATGCCGCTGAGCGATGAGCCGCAACGGGTACTGGACGACCTGAATGCCGTTCACTCTCTTATGAGCGAACCTCTCTGATCTGGCAGCAATGACTTGGCGGCACAGCGCCATAAAATCGTCGCGGCTCTCCAGTGCCGCGGCGGCAGGCGACATCAAGGAAAGCCCAATTCATGAATTTCACAGATAGCGGCAATCGGTTTTAGCCATCTAATGGCAAGCGCTTCGGACCCCATCTTATTGATCGGGTTACTGTGCCGCAATTCGGACTAGCACCGATCGGCCTGCCTCCGACTTGCCAGATCCAAGATCCGTTCATGAAAAGGAACACCGGATGAAGAACATTGCCGCAAGCATCGCCATCTCCACCCTCGCCGCAACCGGTGTCGAAGCGCAGGAAGAACGCCGACGCGTGGCCCCGCCGGCCGTCTACGAAGTAGCGCCGGGCCTCGGTCACTTCACCGACAACGTGCTGTTCGGCGAAGTCTGGGAGCGAACGGAACTGAAGCCGCGGGATCGCAGCATCGTAACCGTCTCGGCACTGATCTCGACCGGCAAGACTGCACAGATCGGTGGCCACGTACGCCGCGCGCTCGACAATGGCGTAACCCCGGCGGAAGTCGGCGAGTTGATCACCCAGCTCGCGCTTTATTCCGGCTGGCCGAACGCGATCTCTGCGGTGCAGGAGGTCAAGAAGGTGTTCGATGAGCGCAAGATCGCGCCGGTGACCGGTAGCGAAGCGGCACGCATCGAACTTGAGGCCACGGCCGAGGCCGCTCGAACGGCGATGGTGAACGCTTCGGTCGCCCCGACGGCGCCGGCGCTTGCGGACCTGACCAACCGGGTCCTGTTCGGTGATCTGTGGCAGCGCCCCGACCTTTCAGCTCGTGACCGCAGCCTGGTTACCATGGCCGCACTGGTTGCCATCGGCCAGCCCGAGCAGCTGCCCTTCCATGCCAATCGCGCCATGGACAATGGCCTGACCAATGGCGAGGCGGCGGAAGCCATCACCCACGTCGCCTTTTATGCCGGCTGGCCGCGCGCCATGTCGGCAGTACCGGTGTTGAAAAGCGTCTTCGACGCCCGTTCGGCCGCCGCCACAGCAGCCACACCCGCTGCAGCAACGCCATCAGCCGCACAGGGAGATCTGATCGTCACGCGCGCAAACACCGCCCCCGCGGCTGGGCCTGCCGAGTACTTCACCGGCAGTGTCGAGGTCGCAAGCCGTTTTAGCGGCACGGATCCGGCACGCATCGGCGGCGGCATCGTCACCTTCCAGGCCGGCGCCCACACGGCCTGGCATACCCATCCGCTCGGCCAGACGCTCTACGTGATCTCGGGCAAGGGCTTGGTGCAGAAGGAAGGCGGTCCGGTCGAAACGATCATGCCGGGCGACGTGGTCTTCATCCCGCCTATGGCCAAGCACTGGCACGGCGCCTCCCCCGACGAAGCCATGTCGCATCTTGCCGTTTCCGAGTCCCAGGAAGGCAGCAGCGTAACCTGGATGGAAAAGGTGACCGACGAAGAATACGGCCAAGGCCGCGCAATAGACTGATAGAGAAACGGAGCCCGGCGGGATAAGGCGATGCGAAATGAATTTGCGAGACGTAGTCTGCTGAAGGCTCTACCGTTGACAGCCGCCAGCCTTGCGCTGGCGGCAACCAGGACATCCGCCCAGACGCGCGCCAATGCGGCTGGCCGCACGCTGGTCGCCTATTACTCACGCACCGGCAACACCGCCGTCGTCGCCCACCAGATCAGGCGCGCGGAAGATGCTGTCCTGTTCGAGATCATGACCGCAAGGCCATATTCCGAAGACTATGAGGAGACGGTGTCTCAAGCCAAGAGGGAGACGGAATCCGCCTATCTCCCGCCGCTGGCGCAGTTCGTCGCCGACATTCGCGGATATGACACGGTCTATCTGGGCATGCCGATATGGGGCATGACGGCACCGCCTGTAATCCGCTCGTTCCTGCGCGCCCACGACCTTTCCGGCAAGGTCGTCATCCCTTTCATCACCCATGGCGGATACGGGCTCGGCAACAGTATCGATGTGTTGCGTGCCCACATGCCCGATGCCGATCTGCGCCCGGAATTTTCCATGCAGGCGGACCAGGAGAGGCAAACACTCGGACGTGTTTCCAGTTGGCTTGACGGAAATCCGGGCTGACATTTTTACCACGAGAGAAAGACTTGGTACCATGACGAGACTGTTGTCCCGAAGGGCGATCCTTCAGCAGGCAGGCATCGGCGCTGCAACGGCGGCCATTGCGGGCTCGGTCCCGGCCAGCACACCCGCCCTTGCGCAGGCAACCGCCAAGTCATGGAAGAACGGTGTCGGCATGGAGTTCATCACCATTGCTCCCGGCAAGTTCCTGATGGGATCTCCCGACAGCGATGCTGAGGCACGCGGTTTCGAGAAGCCTCAGCATGAAGTCACGATCAGCCGTCCCTTCATGCTCGGCAGGGTCGAGGTGACGCAGGCCGACTGGCAGGCCGTTATGGGCGAAAATCCCTACATGCGTGACCGCTCCAACCCCTATTACCAGCTACCGGGCATGGCCGAGCGGATCACCCGGCCGGATCATCCGGCGACCGTATCATGGAATGACGCGCAGGATTTTATCGCCGCCCTCAACACCCGCGAAGGCGGCTCCAGCTATCGTCTGCCAACGGAAGCGGAATGGGAATATGCGGCGCGGGCGGGCACCACGACCCGATATTCGTTCGGCGACGACGAGCGGCAGCTGGATCGGCACGCGTGGTATGGCGGTAATTTCCAGACCGGTGGACACCATCCGGTCGGCAGCAAGATCGCAAACCCGTGGGGACTGTACGACATGCACGGGAATGTCTGGGAATGGGTGCAGGACTGGTACGACGCGGATTACTACGCAGGCAGCCCATCGGTCGACCCGCAAGGTCCCGAAAGCGGCAGCGAGCGTGTCGTGCGTGGCGGCAGCTGGCATGCGACCGCCACAAGCTGGAGAACGGCGTTTCGCCGCGATTACAAGCCCGATTATCGCGGCATCAGCATCGGCTTTCGCCTGCTGAGGGAAGTGGCCTGACGCAGTTTCCTAGCGGCAGGACGAGAACCATCACAGGCTATTGTCTTGCCGGCTTTTCCGCCGATCCGCTCGTACGCTGAAAAACGGCGCGCTGCAAAACAAGTCCGTAATGGGTCGCAACCGCAAACATGGCGACGATGGAGCCATAGTTGAGGAAGAAGCCGAGCGTGGATTCGCTGAAATCCCACATATCGAGGGAATAGGTCAGCATCAGTTTTGCGCCATATCCCATCTCGAAACTGCTGTTGATGCCCCATGCGAAAAGCGCCAATGCGACAAGCCGAAGGGCTGTCGCGCGAATGAAGCTTGGCTTCGTGATGCCGGTTGCCGCCCGAAACAGGTTCATCACCACGGCCCAGCGTGTGCCGAGATGAATGGCGATGATCAGCAGTACCCAATATCCGGCAAACATGTGGATCTCGCGTATCGCAAATGCACCGCCGAGAGACATGAAGGAGAAGACATCGCGAGAGATGATCAGACTGGTCACCAGCATGATGATCATTCCCACCGCCAGACAGATGATCGTCGCGATGTTGAAAAGCCGCTGAAAGCTCCGGCGTCCCTTGGTGACCGTTCCATAGAAACGCCGGTTGAAGACGTTATGGACGATCACCAGCGCAAACAGTGCCGTTCCGAAAAGTTCGTGCCAGAGGTTGTCGAGCCACCAATAGGCCAGACAGGCGATCATCAGGACGACCGCCAGAAAATCGAGCGCCAGCCTCAGACGAAATGCACTGCTCATTCGAATTCGAACCGACGCATATCGTTGAATGTGAACAGGAATTCCCTGTCCGAGCGGGAGGTGTGACAGCGCTGACAGCGTGCGGTATTTTCATCCATGTTGATGCTGCCATCCGGCTTGAACCACTGGAACTGCCAGTCTGCCGTACGCCGCTCCTCGTCGTAGTCCTGGCCCCAGCCCTCGCCCTTCTCCATGATGAAGTAGCGGAAAACCTCACCATCGCGATAATCGACCAGGGCGACATGCGTGCCGGCCGGGATGGGCTCGCCCCGCTTTACCGCCTCGATCGCCTCACGGGTCGTCATGAGATGCTCGGTCACCTCACCGCGCGTGACCGTGGTATAATGAACCAGATTGCTGATATCCGGCATGGTCGTACGGTTCGGCTCGGCTTGAACGCTAGCGCCAACGGCCAGAACCGCACACGCAGCAAGGCCGGCGAAAAGACACATCAGAACGCGGCTTCGGAAAGCTTCCTTGACGATGAATTTGGACATATATCTCTCTTCGGATTCAGCGACCACATTTTTACAACAGCGATCCGTTCGGGATTAGACGTCCGAGACCGAATGGCTTTATTAGTCAGACTTATCAATCACGTTCAGTTCATCACGACGTTACTCTTCGAGCGGCGGCGACACGACGCGTGCAGAGAAAGCCGACACTGGCCGCCACCCTGGTGAAACTGCCTGCCCGCGCGATAGTCACGAAGGGACGGTGCGTTTTTTTAAACTGAAGCGTGATGGCCATGCCCCCTGCAGGCAGTCACCTCACCGGCAGTTCGAATGTTGGCCGTCACGTTCAATCGGACGGCCAACATCATAGTCATATGATCGGTAGAACCTCGGCTACCGGTCAGCGCATCTGCAGGATGATCACGTCATCGCTTGCGGGATTGGTGTGATCTCGCAAGGCTCTGACCTGTTCGGGCGTCACGGCCGAGGCATTGTTGCCCCAGGACTTGCGCACGAAGCTTACCAGATCTGCGACTTCACGGTCGTTGAGCGGCGTGCGGAACGACGGCATGCGGAAGGAGTCCGGAACACCGTTGGAGACCACGCGGCCTGCGCCGTTGAGCACGATGTTGATCGCCGAGTCCGGTGCGTCGGCCAGCAGCGAACTGACGCCGGCGAGCGGCGGCATGTACTCGCCCTGCCCCAGACCGTCACGGCCGTGGCAATAGCCGCAACGGGTCATGTAGGTACGCGCGCCCGGCGTTGCGTCGATATTGGTGCCGGACAGCAACTCGGTGGTAGCATTGTCATAGGCCCAGCGCGGCTGGTCCAGCGCCGGGTCTCCCGGCAAGGATTTCAGGTAATGCGCAATCGACTGCAGGTCGCGGTCGGTCATGAACTGGGTGGAGTTGTTGAACGCTTCCATCATCGAACCGAACACAACGCCGTGCTGATTGCGACCGTTCTTCAGGAAGGCGACGATGTCTTCTTCCGTCCAGCGCCCAAGGCCGAGATTATGGCCATTACGCAGGCTCGGGGCATACCAGCCATCCAGCAGCGCGCCGGAGAGGAATGTACTGTCAGCGCTGTCATAGCTGACTTCCTGCATGGTCTGTGCACGCGGTGTATGACAGCCGCCGCAATGACCGGGTCCTTCGACGAGATAGGCACCGCGGTTCCACAGTTCGTCTTGCTCCGGGTTATTCACATACGGTTCGGACGGCGCGAAAGCCAGGTTCCACAGCGCCAGCGGCCAGCGCATGTTGAGTGGCCACGGAATATTGCTCTCGGCCACTTCCTGTCGAACGGGCTGCACGTTGTTCATGAAGTAATCGTAGAGCGCACGAATATCCTCGTCGCTCATCTTGGCGTAGGACGGATAGGGCATCGCCGGGTAAAGGCGGCGGCCATCCGGCGCGATACCCTGGCGGACCGCGTTGTCGAAGTCGGCGAGCGTATAGTTGCCGATGCCGGTTTCGGGGTCCGGCGTGATATTGGTGGCGAAGATCGAACCGATCGGGGTTCCCATTTCAAGGCCGCCGGCGAAGGGGCGACCTTCCGGCGTGCTATGACAGGCGACACAGTCGCCGAGACGGGCAACATATTCGCCCTGTTCGACAGGGGTCGGTGTCGCGCTGGCGGCAACACCGTCAAACGGCGAGGCCGGAATGCGGGTGACGAACCAGGTGGTCGCTCCAGCAACCACGACGACCGCACAGAGAAGCGAAAGCAGTATTTTTTTCAAGATCCACATCCATCCGTTGGGTGGGAAACACGGGCATGCCGACAGGCACTCGAAAGCCCGATTGCAGACAAATGGCCTGCAATCGGGTCTCGATCGCGATGAAGAAAGGAAGCGCCGGTCAGGCGCTTGCGCTGATGTCGTTGTTGCGCAGCGGCAGATGGCGGACGCGCTTGCCGGTTGCCGCAAAGATCGCGTTCAGAACCGCAGGTCCCGCAACCGCAATCGTCGGCTCGCCGACGCCACCCCAGAACCCGCCGGATGGGATCACAATCGTTTCGACCTCTGGCATGTCGTGCAGCAGCACGAAATTGTAGCTGTCGAAGTTCGACTGCTCGATCGCGCCCTTGGCAACTGTGCATTCGCCGTAGAGGACTGCCGAAAGGCCGAAGGCGAAGGAACCTGCAACCTGTGCGTCGGTCTGCTGCGGGTTGATCACATGGCCGGGATCGGTCGCAGCAACGATGCGGTGAACCTTCAGATGGCCGTCTGTCACCGAGACTTCTGCGGCGGCGGCGACATAGCTGCCGAAGCCCATGATCTGGCAGATGCCGCGGTGGATGCCTTCGGCAGGCGGCGTATCCCAGCCGATGCCTTCCGCAGCGGCGTTGAGAACGGCAAGATGCTTCGGGTGATCCTTCATCATCCGGCGACGGAATTCAAGCGGCTCGACGCCGGCCTCGTGAGCCAGCTCATCAATGAAGCATTCGAGATAAACGGCATTCTGATTGAGGTTCACGCCGCGCCAGGCGCCTGGGCGAACATGCGTGTTGCGCATCGAATAATCGATCAGCAGGTTCGGGATGCTGTAGGCGATAGAGCCTTCCGGGTTGTCGGGCGTCAATCCCTGGAAAATGAAGGGATCGCCGTCCTTTTCGGTGACTTCCGGTCGCATTGCGTAAGCGATCGAGACACCGGCAATGCGCATGTGAAGCGCCTGAAGATTACCTTCGGCATCCAGCGTGCCGCGCAGACGGCACTGGGTCGCGGGATGGAAGCGGCCCTGGGCCATGTCTTCCTCGCGCGTCCACATCATCTTCACCGGTATGCCGGGAAGCTGCTTGGCAATGTTGACCGCCATCGCCATGTAGTCGACCTGAAGACGGCGGCCGAAGCTGCCGCCGATGCGCATCACATGGATCTCGCAGGCTTCCGGCGGAAGGCCGGCGGCGGTGGAAACGGCCGTGAGCGCGGCTTCCGCGACCTGGGTGGGACCCCAGACATCGCAGCGTTCCGGCGTCCAGCGGACGGTGGCCGACATCGGCTCCATCGGCGCGTGGTTCTGGAACGGGAAGGAATACTCGGCCTCGACAACCTTTTCGGCGGCTGCGAGTGTTGCGCGCGCATCGCCGACCTGGTTTCCGATAAATCTCGTATCAGCGTCGAGCCCCTCGCGGATGAACTGGGCGATGCTTGCGGAGGAAACCTCGCCGTTCTCGCTCGTGTCCCACTCGATCTGCAGGGCATCAAGCGCGATCTTGGCGCGCCAGAATGTGTCGGCGACGACGGCAACCGTCTCGTCGTCCACCTTCAGCACATGGCGAACGCCGGGCATGCCCAAAACACCCTCGGCATTGAAGCTTACCAGCTTGCCGCCGTGTACCGGGCAGGCCTTCGGCAGCGCGACGAGCATGTCCGGCATGGAATAGTCCATGCCATAGACCAGCGAGCCATCGAGCTTGTCCGGCGTGTCGATACGCTTCACCGACTGGCCGGCGATCTTCCAGTCCTTCGGGTCCTTGAGCGTGATTTCGGTCGGTGGCGTCAGGCGACCGGCGGCTTCCGCCACGGCACCATAGGTCGTCGTGCGACCGCTGGCGGCATGCGTGATGACGCCCTTTTCGACGGAACATTCAGAAGGGCTGACGCCCCAGCCATCGGCTGCGGCCTGGATCAGCATCATGCGCGCTGCGGCACCACCCATGCGGACATACTCGTGCGAACCACGAATGGCGCGCGATCCGCCTGTACCCATGTCGCGCCAGACGCGATCACGACGACGGTTCTCGCCCGGTTTGATCAGTTCGAAACCGACGCGATCCCAGTCACACTCAAGCTCTTCGGCGACGAGCTGCGCGAGGCCGGTCGATGATCCCTGGCCCATTTCGGCACGCGCAACGCGCACGATAACGGATTCATCCGGATGGATGACAACCCACGCGTTGATTTCCGGCGAAAGCGGTTCTGCCGCCTGCGCGGCCGCATCACGCGGCGCAGCCAGCGAGAATCCGAGCGTGAATGCGCCGGCGGCTGCACCGGCGCTCATCAGGAAGCCGCGACGCGAAAGCGCGATCGGATTTCCAGCCTGTTCGTTCTTGATCTGTATCGTCATGACCTATCCTCTCAACCCTGGTTCGATGCGATGCGTTCTGCAGCAAGCTTCACGCCTGCAAGAACGCGCGGATAGGTGCCGCAACGACAGATATTGGTGATTTCGGCCTTGATATCGTCGTCGGTCGGATTGGGATTGTTGTTCAGGAGAGCCGACGCCGCCATGATCATGCCCACCTGACAGTAACCACATTGCGCCACGTCGAGCTCGGCCCAGGCTTCCTGCACCGGATGCGGCTTTCCAGCGCCAAGGCCTTCGATGGTGACGATCTCCTGCTCAGCGGTGACCGCGCTCACCGGCATGGCGCAGGAGCGGACGGCAACGCCGTCGATATGCACCGTACAGGCACCACACTGGGCGATACCGCAGCCATATTTCGTACCGGTCAAGCCGGCGTGTTCGCGAAGCACCCAAAGAAGCGGCGTGTCTTCTTCGACTTCAATATCAACGGCATTCCCATTGATGTTCAATTTCATGATCTCGCCCCTCGTTATGGACTCTGTTTGCGAATTTGGATGCGCGCTTTGAAGTATGAGCCGAATACTCGTAAAAGTAGAAAATTTGGATGAATGCGACTTGCATGCACCCATGTTCAGCCTGTAATATACATTGCCTATCGTCAAAGATTAGCCGCGCCTGGTCGAATGGCCTTATGAACTGACGGCATAAATCGACGCGCGACATTCTGCCGCCCAAGCGGCCTGGTTAAGGCCCACAGTGCCAATAGAACGGCAATAGAATAAGCCTATCGCCGGGTTCACCGGCGAGCAGGGCATCAATGCAATCATGCGTCCTGAAGCCGGAGCCTCCCACGCTGGGAGCGCGGCAGGAGGAACAACGCGGCTACGAGTGCCGCGAAAATGAGCAGCGTGCCCGTGGTCATTGCGGCTCGAAATCCGCCGACAACGGCCTCCGGCGCGGTTTCGCCACCAGTGACTGTCGAAGACACGGCGATCAGCAGCGCAAGCCCGAACGACATGCCCATCTGGTGGGCGACATTGACCAGTCCCGAAGCGGCCCCGGCGTCACGCTTGTCGGTGCCCTTGATGGCAAATGAGGTCAAGGGAGCGAAGCAGAAGCCCTGCCCGGCGCCGATCAGGACCATAGGCAGGGCAAGGTCGATGGCGTAGGCCGAACCGCCAGTCGCCCGCGAAAGCCACAGCATGCCGACACCGGTGACCGCAATGCCAAGCAGCAGCAGCCGACGATCGCCAAGCCTGGCGGACAGGCGCGGCACCTGCATTGCGACTGCGAAATTCACCACCGTCATCGGCATGAAGCCGAGCCCCGCCATCAACGGCGAGAAACCCTGCACACCCTGCATGAACTGGGTGCTGAAGAAGAAAAAGCCCACCATTGCGGCAAGATAGAGGAACCGCGCGATGTAGGCGCCCACACGCTCCCGGCTGGAGAAAAATCGGAGCGGCATGATCGGTTGCGCAGCGCGCGATTCGTGCCAGACGAAAACGGCAATCACCAGCAAGCCGACCGGAATGGCGGCAAGTGTCATCGCAGTGGCGCCGCCACTCATTTCACCGCTGTGCAGCACGCCATAGGTGAGCGTGCCGAAGCCGACGGTCGAAGCAATGGCACCGAAGACGTCGAACTGTCCCTTGTGGCGCTCCGTCTCCTCAATGAAGCGCGCGCCGAGGAACGCCATGACGATGCCGATCGGCAGATTGATGAAGAAGCCGACACGCCAGGAGATGGTATCGGCGAGGATGCCGCCAAGCACGAGTCCGATGCTGGCGCCGATACCAGCCGTCGAGCCATAGAGGGCAGTTGCCCGCATTCGCTCCGGTCCCTCCGGAAAATTCGCGGACAGCAGCGCAAGCGTCGAGGGTGCCAGGATGGCGGCACCGAGGCCCTGAATACCTCTTGCGGCGATCATCCAGCCGGCACTCTGCGCAAACCCGATGGCGACGGACGCGACAGTGAATATGGCAAGGCCGATCTGATATGTCCGGCGCCGCCCAAGGATATCGCCCGCGCGCGCGCCGAGCAGAAGGAACCCGCCGAAGGCAAGCGTGTAAGCCGATTGCACCCATCCCAGCGCAGAAGGTGAAAAACCGAGCTCGTCACGAATTCTGGGTAGGCCGGTAATGACGATCGAGACGTCGAGAATGATCATCAGGTAGCTGATCAGAATGATCGCCAGAATGCTGCCCTTGTCACAGGCTGGCTTGGAGGTCGAGACCACGGATTGCGTCCTTGTCCTGGATGAAAGGCACCCGATTATCGGAGCACCGCGAAACATTGTTTGGAGTTTTCGACCCGCGATCAGTCAGGCTTCGCACCGGTCCGGCAACATCCGGCCAGCCGGCCGCGACAGGGGCCTTCACGCGCACATTCGGTTCACGCCATCCTGCTCACGGAGCAGGACATATAAAACGAGATCCGGCGGCAGCCCGAAAACGGGCCGCCGCCGGATCATCATATCCGCCTGTGGATTAGACGCGCAGGAGCGCCTTGATGGCCCGGCGCTCGTCCATGGCCTTATAGCCCTCGGCAACATCCTTGAGCGGAACTTCCAGATCGAAGACCTTGCCGGGGTTAATCTTGCGGGTCATGACCAGATCCATGAGATGCGGCAGGAAGCGGCGCACGGGAGCAGGGCCGCCCAGCATGCCAACCTGACCAAAGAACAGCGACTGACCATCGAGCTGCACACCATGGGGCACGCCGACATAGCCGATCATGGAACCGGGACGGGCAACCTGCAGTGCCTGGTTCATCGATTCCTGCGTGCCGACGCATTCGAGCACGGAATCGGCGCCGATCCGGTTCGTCAGCTCCTTGATCTTGGCGATACCGGCTTCGCCGCGCTCGGCAACGATGTCGGTGGCGCCGTATTCCAGCGCCAGATCCTGGCGGGACTTGTGGCGGCTCATCGCGATGATCCGCTCAGCACCCATCTGCTTGGAGGCCAGCACGCCCATCAGACCAACGGCGCCATCACCAACGACAACAACGGTGGAACCGGGCTGAACGCGTGCCGCATCGGCAGCGTACCAGCCGGTGCCGAGAACGTCGGAAACAGCCAGCAGGCTGGGGATCAGGTCTTCGGACGGCATTTCTGCAGTGGCAAGCAGCGTGCCGTCGGCAAGCGGCACACGCGCCAGCTCGGCCTGCGCGCCGGTCATGAATTCGCGGTGTTCGCAGGACGACTGGAAGCCGGCCAGGCAATGCGGGCAGGTGTTGTCGGACAGGCAGAAGGAGCCGACGACGAACTGACCGGGCTTGACGGTGGTGACGGCGCTACCGACTTCGACAACGACGCCGCAATATTCATGGCCCATATGCATCGGCTGGGCGATGTCGTTCAGGCCACGATACGGCCACAGGTCCGAGCCGCAGACGCAGCTGGCCGCCAGGCGGATGATCGCATCGGTCGGATGAATGATCTTGGGCTCTGCGACTTCTTCGCAGCGAACATTGCCAGGGGAGTAGAGAACGGTTCCCAACATTGGGCAGCTCCTTTTTCATGATTGAGAATGGCGGCCCATAGATTGCAGGCAGGTGTCGCCATTGTCCTTGCCAGCGCCCTTCTTACAGAAGGCACCAGCAAGCGATTAGACGCATAATTCGCAATGGGCTTATGCACTCATGATATAAATGGAGGCGCCATGAATTTTTCGGCCGATACCTGAAAGCACCTTTCAGACCTCATTTCCGCGCGACAGCTGCTGCCGGCCGTCTTCACTAACGGCCGGTAGCATGATGATCAGAGCTGCGACGACATCAGCTCGTCGACACAACCGTCGCGGCGCTGACAAAAAGGCTGAGGGGCGTCGCGATCTTCATCTGAATGATCACGGGAGACAGGACGCGTCCGCCGTCGGCCGGTGGAAGGCCATCTGCCGACAGGGTCGGTCCGCACTTTGCGACGGCAAGCCGCCGGCTTCCATCATCCGGCGACTGTACAACGTCAGCCGGCTTTCCCGATCGCGATGGCAATGCCCTGCCCCACTCCGACGCACATGGTCGCGAGCGCATGCGCGTGTCGGCCGAGCGCGAGCTCCAGCGCTGCCGTGCCCGCAATGCGAACACCGGACATGCCGAGCGGATGGCCGAGCGCGATCGCGCCGCCATTCGGGTTGATACGCGCGTCATCTTCAGCAATCTTCAGTTCGCGAAGGACGGCGACCGCCTGCGACGCGAAGGCCTCGTTGAGCTCGATCACGTCGAAATCCCCTGGCGAGAGCTTGAGCATCGCGCAGAGCTTGAGTGTCGCCGGCACGGGTCCGATGCCCATGACACGTGGTGCAACGCCTGCGGTAGCACCTGCCATGATCCGGGCGATCGGCGTCAGTCCGTATCTGGCAGCAGCTGCCTCCGACGCGATGATCATGGCCGCCGCGCCATCGTTGACACCAGACGCATTTCCGGCGGTTACCGTGCCGCCCTCTGCCTTGAAGGGCGTGCCGAGCCTGGCAAGAGCCTCGATCGTGGTTATGCGGGGATGCTCGTCTTGCGACACCACGATTGCATCACCCTTGCGTTGCGGAATGACGACCGGCGCGATTTCCCGCGCAAGCCTGCCGCTTTTCTGCGCCGCCGCCGCCCTAGCCTGGCTTAGAACCGCGAATTCATCCTGGTCAGCGCGCGACACCTTGTACTGTTCGGCGACATTCTCTGCGGTCTCGGGCATGGAATCGACGCCATATTGCCGCTTCATCGCGGGATTGACGAAGCGCCAGCCAATGGTTGTGTCATGGATCTCGGCATGGCGCGAAAACGCCGCGTCCGCCTTGGGCATGACGAATGGCGCCCTGCTCATGCTTTCCACCCCGCCGGCGATCATCAGCTCGGCTTCACCCGCCTTGATGGCACGGGCGGCCGCGATGACGGCATCCATGCCGGAGCCGCAGAGCCGGTTGATCGTCGTACCCGGAATGGACAGCGGCAGGCCCGAGAGCAGAACCGCCATTCGCGCAACGTTGCGGTTATCCTCGCCGGCCTGATTGGCGCAGCCGAAGATGACGTCGTCGACAGCCTCCCAGTCGACCGAAGGATTTCGTTCGATCAGCGCCTTGAGCGGGATCGCCGCCAGATCGTCGGCGCGGACGGATGAAAGCGCACCGCCGAACCGGCCGATAGGCGTGCGGATATAGTCGCAGATATAGGCATCGCTCATGCGGCTTCTCCCGAAATTTGTGGCACGACGAGATCCTTTACGGCACCCTCTACATGCAGTTTCGCCCCGGTCATGGCCTGCAGATCGCCGAGAGTGATCGCCGCCAGTTTTTCGCGCAGCAGGAAGCGCCCGGCAGCCACGTCGATCACCGCATGGCTCGTGTAAATACGGGTTACACAGGCGACGCCGGTGAGCGGAAAGGTGCAGGCCTCCACCAGCTTCGGCTCGCCGGTCTTGGCCACATGTTCGGTGATGACGAACACCTGCCTGGCGCCATGCACCAGGTCCATCGCACCGCCGACAGCCGGCACCCCCTTTGACCCCACCCGCCAGTTGGCGAGATCGCCCGATTGCGACACCTGCAGCGCGCCGAGAATGGCGACATCCAGATGGCCGCCGCGCACCATGGCGAAACTGTCGGCGTGGTGGAAAAAGGCGGAACCCGGCTTGAGCGTGACCGCCTTCTTGCCGGCGTTGATCAGATCCCAGTCCTCTTCGCCAGGCTTCGGCGCCTCGCCGAAATCCAGTATGCCATTCTCCGTGTGGAAGATCGCTTCGCGGCCGGGCGGCTGGTAGCGTGCGACCATTTCCGGGAACCCGATGCCGAGATTGACATAGGCGCCGTCGGCGATGTCCTGAGCCGCCCGCCATGCGATCTGGGCGTTGGTGAGCTTCGCGGCTTCGATTGTCATGCGTAGACCTCCCCGGCCCGGATCAGATCCTCTTCCTGAGCGGGATTGGCGACCTGAACGACATGATCGACGAAGATGCCGGGGGTGACGACATGTTCGGGATCGATACCACCCGCCGGCACGATCCTCGTCACCTGCGCGATCGTCCTTGTCGCCGCCATGCACATCAGCGGATTGAAGTTCCGCGCCGCCTTGTTGTAGGTGAGGTTACCGTGCGTATCGCCGAGATGCGCCTTGACGATGGCGAAATCGGCTTTCAGCCAGCGCTCCTGCACATAATGCCGACCATCGAACTCGGCGACCGGCTTTCCTTCGGCGAGCTCGGTGCCATAGGCCGTCGGGGTGTAGAAAGCCGGAATACCCGCCCCGCCCGCCCTGATCCGTTCGGCAAGCGTGCCCTGCGGCACGAGTTCGAGCTGGATCTCTCCCGCGAGATAGCGTTCGGTGAAGGCGCGCGGATCGGAGGATTTCGGAAACGAGCAGATCATCTTTTCGACCATGCCCGCATCGATCATCGCGGCGATGCCGATACGGCCGTTGCCGGCATTGTTGTTGATGACGGTCAGGCCGCGTGGCCTCTTGTCGATCAGCGCGTGGATCAACTCGATCGGTGCGCCTGAGCCGCCGAAGCCGCCGATCATCACCGTCGCACCATTACCAATCGTCGAAACTGCCTCGGAAAGGCTACCGATTGTCTTGTCCATCCACTCCTCCTCAAGGCCAGGGACATGACCGGCCCTAAGAAGGACCCGTGACGGCATCAGTAACGCGAGCCCTTCTCGACCTCAATGAATATGTGCGATAATAGATATTTGTTTCAATAACGCACAAAACAGGATGAGCGCATGACCACAAGGCAAAGCGACATGATGGGCGGCCTCGCCAAGGGCCTGCGGGTGATCGAGGCATTCACAGCCGAAACACCGCGGCTCAGCATAGCCGAGGCGGCAGCGATTGCCGGGCTTGACCGGGCAACGACCCGTCGCTGTCTGCTGACGCTGCATGAGCACGGATACTGCGCCTATGACGGCAAGTTCTTCACCGTAACGCCGCGCGTTCTGCGGCTCGGGACCGGTTGCCTGGCGACCATGCCGCTGCCGCGCATCGTCCAGCCCTGGCTCGATCGGCTGTCGGAGGACATCGGCCAGAGCACATCGGTTGCCATTCTGGATGGCGGCGAGATCGTCTATGTGGCGCGCGCCGCACAGCGCAAGGTCATGTCGATCGCCCTGATGCCGGGTTCGCGGCTGCCGGCCTACTGCACCTCCATGGGCCGGGTCATGCTGGCGGCACTGGCGGAAGATCAGGCGCGTGCAGTGCTGGAAAGCCAACCTCTCGCATCAAGGACACAGCAGACATTGACCGAGGTGGACACGATCATGAAGGAACTTGCGCGCGTGCGCGTCGAGGGTTTCGCCGCAGTCGACCAGGAGGTCGAGGAAGGACTGCGCTCGATTGCCGTGCCCTTGAAGAATGCACGCGGCACGGTCGTCGCGGCGTTGAATACCGGCCTTTCCGCTTCCTCGGCACCGATGGAGGAGATCATCCGCGCCCACCTGCCGAAGCTGCGCGCAATCAGCGAGGAACTGCGCAGCGTGCTTTCGTGACGCGATCCGCACCGCACCTCGCGGCCCGGACGATGGCATTGCCTGCTGTCTCCGCAGGCTGCTTCAGTCCACGATCCGGACCCGCGCTCCCGCCGCCTCCCGGATCGTCTGCATCAACAGCGACAGGGCGACCGAGGGAATGATCTCCGTGCGCATCGTCAGGCCGACCGGGCCACGGGTTTCGGTCGTGTCGATCGGCAAGGTCCGCAACCGGCCGTCCTCCACATCGCGGGTGACGACGCCGGCGGAGATGATCCACACCGCATCGCTCGACAGGACGAAGGCACGACCGAAGGCGTCCGACACGGTCTCGATCTGGCTTGGAAGGTTCGATGCGCTGTTGGCGATGAGAAACTGGTCGACGAACGGCCGGATAATCGACGATTGCGTCGGCATCAGGATCGGGAATTCACCGAGCCGGGAGAAGACGGAACCCGACGTGTCGAGAAGCGGATGCCCGGCGCGCACGGCAAACACCACCTGTTCCGAATAGAGATGCTCGAACACGAAACCCGCCATGCGATCGGCGCTTGCCAGACGCCCGACCACGAGATCGAGATCACCGAAGCGCAATTGCTCCAGAAGAACTGCATTCTCGCCGGTGACGATCTTGATGCGGCTCCAGGTCTTTTCCTTGAGAAACAGGTCGATCGCCGCGGGCATGATGTGGGACGAGACGGTCGGCAACGCACCGATGCGCAGCATAGGCGCATCCCCTCCCCGCTCATGGGAGACGGAATCCAGCCCCTGGCGCAGCGCCGACATCGCCGCCCCCGCATGCTTGAGAAACACCTCGCCGTAACGGGTGATCCTGATGCCACGCCCCTCCCGCTCGGTCAGCGCGACACCCAGCACCTCCTCCAGCTCGCGGATCGTCTTGGTGACGGCCGGCTGGCTGATGTTGAGCACACCTGCCGCCTTCACGATGCTCCTGTAACGGGCAACCTCGGTGAAGGCCTGCAGATGACGGAATTTGACGCGGTTTTCGCTCATCAGATATATAACCAAATGGATATGGGTTTTGACCAATAACTCATTTTACCTAACCGTTTTAATATACCAAGATCATTTCGGGAGAGAGCAGTCATGCAGTTCGCACGCATCAACGATGTGGCCATCCATTATCAGGTAATCGGCGGGCCGGCGGGCAAGCAGGTGCTTGTTTTCGTCAATTCGCTCGGCACCGATTTCCGTATCTGGCGCGACGTCGTCATCCGTCTTGCCGGCGATTTTCCGATCCTCATCTATGACAAGCGTGGCCACGGCCTTTCCGATGTCGGCACCACGCCCTACACGATCGAGGATCATGCCTCCGATCTGGCCGGGCTGATGGATATGCTGAAGATTTCAGGCGCGGCCGTCTGCGGGCTTTCGGTCGGCGGGCTGATCGCGCAATCGCTCTATGCAAGTCGGCCAGACCTCGTCGCGGCGCTCGTCCTCGCGGACACGGCGTCGAGGATCGGCACTGTGGAGATGTGGAATGCGCGCATCGCCGCCGTCGAAGCCGATGGGATTGCCGGCATTCTCGATGCGGTCATGGACCGTTGGTTCACGCCTGCATTCCGTAGCCCGGACAATGTCGCCTTCCGCGGCTATTGCAACATGTTGCTGCGCCAGCCGGCGCAAGGATATGCCGCAACCTGTGCCGCGATCCGCGACGCCGACTATACGATCGAGGCGGCACGCATCGCCGTTCCGACACTTTGCCTCGTCGGTGATCAGGATGGCTCGACGCCGCCCGCCCTCGTCCGGGAGACGGCCGCGCGCATTCCGCAGGCACATTTCGAAATCATCGCCGATGCCGGCCACATCCCCTGCGTCGAGCAGCCGGAGGCGATGACCGCGGTCATCAAGGCTTTCATCCGCGATGCCGTGACCAGACAGGGAGGACCGCCGCATGGCTGACACCGAAACCGGCAGGCATCGGCTGGGCATGGAAACACGGCGCTCCGTGCTGGGCGATGCCCATGTCAACCGGGCAAGTGCCAACATGACGGAATTCGACGCGCCGTTCCAATCGCTGATCACCGAGGCAGCCTGGGGTCACGTCTGGTCGCGACCCGAGCTGACGAAGCGAGAGCGCTCGATCGTCACCATCGCACTGCTCGCCGCCCTCGGCCAGGACGAGGAGGTGGCCATGCATGTCCGGGCGACCGCAAATACCGGAGCGTCACGGGAAGACGTGCGCGAAGCGCTGCTGCATGTCGCGATCTATGCCGGCGTGCCGGCCGCAAACCATGCCATCAAAATCGCCAGGCGGGTCTATGAAGAGGTGGACACCGCACGGGCCGCGGAGGAGGAGACCTGAAGCATGCCCACCCATTCCAACCAGCGCCCGGAGAGCGGCGCATTCCTCGCGCGTGACCGCGGCTGGCACGCCCCGCCACTGACGCCGGACTACAAGACATCGATCCTGCGCTCGCCGCAGCGCCCGCTTCTATCTCTCGACGGAACAATCTCGGAGATCACCGGCCCAGTCTTCGGCCATTCGATGATCGGCGAACTCGATGATGATCTGATCCACAATTACGCCCGTCCCGGCGAAAGCGCGATCGGCGAGCGCATCATCGTGCATGGCCAGGTGCTCGATGAAAATGCCAGGCCGGTGCGTGGCGCGCTTCTGGAATTCTGGCAGGCCAATGCCGGTGGCCGCTATCGCCACAAGAAGGAAACCTATCTGGCGGCGATCGATCCCAATTTCGGCGGCTGCGGCCGCACGATTACGGACGATGGCGGGCATTACGCCTTCAGGACGGTGAAGCCCGGTCCCTATCCCTGGCCGAACGGGGTCAATGACTGGCGCCCTGCCCACATCCATTTCTCGGTTTTCGGCCATGGCTTTGCGCAGCGGCTGATTACCCAGATGTATTTCGAAGGCGACCCGATGATCTGGAAGTGTCCAATCGTCCAGACGATCCCCGATCGCGCCGCGATCGAACAGCTGATTGCGCCGCTAGACTGGGGACAGACGATCCCCATGGATGCCCGCGCCTTCAAATTCGACATCGTCCTGCGCGGTCGCCGTTCTACGCTGTTCGAAAACCGGCTGGAGGGAAATTGATGGTGCAGGATCTTCGTCGCTTGAAGGAAACGCCTTCGCAAACGGCCGGGCCTTACGTGCATATCGGCCTGACGCCTAATTTCTGTGACATCGGCGGCGTCTACGAGACCGATCTCGGCACCACGATGGTCAACGACAAGACGCTCGGCGAGCGGATTGCCCTGCGAGGCCGTATCTTCGATGGAGCCGATACCGTACTGCGCGACGCCATGGTGGAGATCTGGCAGGCAGACAGCGCCGGTTTTCACAACAGCCCGTCCGAACTGCGCGGCACGGCGGATGCCAATTTTACCGGTTGGGGCCGCTGTCCAACCAGCGCTGAAGACGGGTTCTTCCATTTCGACACGATCAAACCCGGCCGCGTACCCTACAAGGACGGGCGCTGGATGGCGCCCCATATCACGCTCTGGATCGTCGCCCGCGGCATCAATATCGGACTGCATACCCGCGCCTATTTTTCCGACGAGACCGAGGCCAACGCGGCCGATCCGCTGCTGTTGCGCATCGAGCATCGAGCGCGTGTCGACACCATGATCGCGCAGCGCGACGGCGATAGCTATACGATCGACATTCACCTCCAGGGACCGAAGGAGACCGTATTCCTGGATATCTGATGCGTCGCTGCGATCCGAATTCCATGAGCTCAGCACCTGGACAACCGATGGCCTTTTCCGCATTCGAGCACCCCTTCCTGTCAGGCCTTCTCGGTGATGAAGAGGTCGCAGAACATCTGTCGGCGAAGGCCGATATTACCGCCATGCTTGCCTTTGAGGCCGCGTTGGCAAGGTCGCAAGCGAAAGCAGGCCTCATCCCGGCAAGATCTGCCGAACGTATCACCGATGTCTGCCGTCGTTTCGCACCGGACATGCCACGATTAAAGGCAGCGGTCGCCAGCGATTCCGTCGTCGTGCCGGAACTGATCAGACAGTTGCGGCAGGCCATCGACGGTGACGAGGCCCAGCATTTGCATTTCGGCGCAACCAGCCAGGATGCCATCGATACCGCACTGATGCTGAGACTGAAGGCGATACTGCCGCTTCTTGCCGGCCGGATCGACGGTATCATTGCCACTCTGGACATGCTGGACCACGCCTTCGGCAAGAGAATGCTGATGGCCTATACGCGCATGCAGGCCGCCATCCCGATCACCGTATCTGACCGGTTGCATGCCTGGCGCGATCCGCTGCTCAGGCACAGCCACGCGCTCGGCCGCATCGAACTGCCGCTTCAGTTCGGCGGTGCGGCAGGATCGCTCGACCGGCTCGGCAGCGCAGCCGATCAGGTTCGCGCGGCACTTGCGCTCGAACTTGCACTGGCGGATCGTCGCCAGTGGCAGAGCCAGCGCGAACCTGTCGTCAACATCGGCCACTGGCTCTCGCTCGTCACCGGCGCGCTAGGCAAGATGGGACAGGATATCGCCCTGATGGCGCAGGCCGGTAGCGAGATTGGGCTCGCCGGCGGCGGAACGTCGTCGGCGATGGCGCACAAGCAGAACCCCGTTGCTGCCGAAACGCTGGTAACGCTCGCACGTTTCAACGCCGTACAGGTCTCCGGCCTCAACCAATCCCTCGTACACGAACAGGAGCGGTCGGGCTCCGCCTGGACACTCGAGTGGCTGATCCTGCCCCAGATGCTGATGGCGACGGCCTCGGCACTCCGTCTCGGCCAGGAGCTTCTTGCGCAGATCGAACAGCTCGGCGCGTCCGACACCCCGTGACCGGCAAGCGTCAGGGACGAACGGGCCGCCGTTCCCGCGCCGACCGGACTATGGCCTCGATAGTCGCCAGCGTCATCATTCCGTCGCGAGCTGAGACGAGCGGCTTTGCTCCATTGGCGATAACGTCGATGAAATGGGCGAGCTGATTGTCATAGGCACGGCTGCCGTCGAGCGTGACATGCCGCTTCAAAAACGGCTCCTGCCAGTGCCCATCACCCGTCTCGTGTTGCCACAGGTCCATCATCGGCAGCGCCAGCGCCGCACGGGTGCCGGAAAAGACATAGGCGTTTTCGGGCTGGTGGGGGAAATAGAGCGCCTGCCCCGCGGCCGTATCCCAGTTGTACGGAGAAACGGCCACGTCGCTCATCAACATCGTGCCGAGTGCACCCGATGCGAAGCGAATGCCGATGCTCGCCGTATCCTCCACCTCGAAGCCCCGCACCGCATTGGAGGTAAATGCCATCACCTCGTCGATCTCGCCGCAGATGAAACGCAGGCAGTCTATGTCGTGGATGAGGTTGATCAGCAACGGCCCGCCACCCGGTTGCCTGCGCCAGGCCGCATCGAAATAGCTCTCCGGCTTGTCCGCCATCCACATGGCATTGACCGCCACCAGACGGCCGAGCGCACCCGCCGTAATCATGTCGCGCGCCTTGGCGATGTCCGGACTGTGCCGTCGCTGATGACCGACCAGCACCGCGACATTAGCGCGCTCCGATGTTTCGACGATCCGCATCGCCGCATCCAGCGTGTCGGCCACTGGCTTTTCCACCAGGCAGGGAATGCCGCGCTCGACGCAGGCAATTGCCGCATCCGCATGAAGGGCATTCGGCAGGGCGATGATCGCACCCTCCGGCTTTACCGCGTCGAGCATCGTCCGGAAGTCGGCAAAATATCGCGCCGCATACGCGTCAGCCACGGCTCTTGCCGCGTCCGACGGGTCGGCAATCGCGACAAGATCCGCACCGGGCGTTCGAGACAGTAACTGCGCATGCTCGCGACCGATCAGGCCGGCACCGAGCAGCGCTATTCTGAGGGGCGATGCGCTCATCTTGCCCTCCATCAAAGCCGGGCGACCGAGCGGAGATCCTCCGCACTCGTCGTCGGCAGGCCGAAGAATTCCAGATAGGCCGGGATCTGCTCGAACAGCATGTCCGTGCCGACCTGATACTGGCACCCGAGAGCACGCGCCGCGGCGAGGAAAGGCGTTATCTCCTTGCTGAGCACGACCTCACCGACAAAGGCGGACGGTGCGATGCGCGTGACGTCGAACGGCAGCGGATCGCCGTCATTCATGCCAAGCGGCGTGGCGTTGATGACAATGTCGTAACCGGCCGGATCGGAAATGCCTGTTTCAACCTTGAGCGCCGGGTAGTGAAGTCGCAACCGCGCGGCCAACCCTTCCATCATCGATGCCGACGCATCGGATAGCGCCAGCTCGTCGATGCCCGCCTTGGCAAGCGAGGCGGCGATCGCCGATCCGACGCCACCTGCGCCAGCCATGATCGCCCGGCCGCTCTCGATCCGACGCCCCCGCCGCAAAACACCACGCACGAACCCCTCGCCGTCGAACATGTCGCCGAGCAACGTGCCGTCCGCCTTCAGGCGCACCGCGTTGCATGCCCCGGCCACCTGCGCATTCTTGGAAACTTCGCCAAGCAGCGCCATCGTGGATATCTTGTGCGGCATGGTGATCAGCGCGCCATGGATATTCGAAAGCTTGAACACGAGTTTGAGAAAGGACTGATAGTCTTCCGGCCGGCACCCCATCGGCACCACGACCGCATCGATGCCGTTCTTCTCGAAATACGGATTGTAGATCAGCGGCGCCTTGAACGAATGCGTCGGATACCCGAGATGGGCGATGAGTTTCGTATTGCCGTTGATCATCGGCGTTTCCCTGTAAGCCCGCTAGTGCCCGAGGATTTCACCCAGGAATTTGCGGGTGCGCTCGTGGCGGGGGTTGGAGAAGAATTCGGATGGCGGCGCCTCCTCGACAATCGCGCCGCTGGCCATGAAGATCACCCGGTCGGCGACCTGCCGGGCAAAGCCCATTTCGTGGGTCACGCAGATCATGGTCATGCCCTCTTCCGCCAGCCCGATCATCGTATCGAGCACTTCCTTGACCATTTCCGGGTCCAGCGCCGAGGTCGGCTCGTCGAACAGCATCACCTTCGGACGCATGCACAGTGCCCGCGCAATCGCCACGCGTTGCTGCTGGCCACCGGAAAGCTGTGCCGGATATTTATCCGCCTGTTCGGAGATCTTCACCCGTTCGAGCAGCGTCCTTGCCCGATCTTCCGCTTCGGCCCTGGAAAGGCCGAGCGCCCTCATCGGCGCCAGCATGCAGTTCTGCAGTACCGTGAGATGCGGGAAGAGGTTGAACTGCTGAAAAACCATGCCGACCTCGCGGCGCACCGCATCGATCGTCTTCGGCGAGTGGCCGAGCAGGAGACCGCCGACATGGATCTCCCCTTTCTGATAGGCTTCCAGGTGGTTGATGCAGCGGATCAGTGTCGACTTGCCGCTGCCCGAAGGCCCGCACAGCACGATCCGCTCGCCCTTGGAAACGGTGATATCTACATCGTGCAGCGCCTGGAAAGCACCGTACCACTTGCCGACGCCGGACATGCTGATCATCGGTTCCCGGCTGTCTGCCCGACTGGCGGCCCGGTTGGTGGTCTCTGTCATGGGTGAAGCTCCGAAATGGTCTGTTCTGTTGTCCTGATGCGCCACATCGTCAGCGCATCGCGGCGGCAAAGCGGCGTTCCAGATGTGCGCCCCAGATGGTCAGCGGGCAGCACATGATGAAATAGAGGGCTCCGACGATGCCGAAGACGGTGATCGGCTGGAAAATCTGGTTGGAGATGATGTTGCCGGCACGGGTGAGCTCGGTGAAGCCGACGATCGAGGCAAGCGAAGTCCCCTTGATCAGCTGCACCAGGAAGCCGATTGTCGCCGGCAGCGAGATACGGATCGCCTGCGGCAGGACCACATCCTTCATGCGTGAGACATAGCCCAGCGCCAGGGCCTTGGCGGCCTCCGTCTGGCCCCGCGGCACGGCCTCGATCGAGCCGCGCCAGATTTCACCGAGATAGGCGCTGGCATGCAGGGTAAGGCCCACCGAGACCGCCGCCCAGGCATCCATCCGGATGCCGATCAGCGCCAGCCCGTAATAGACGACGAAGAGCTGCATCAGCAGCGGCGTGCCCTGAAAGACGGCGATGTAGAAGGCCGTCATGCGATCGACGATGGCGATGCCGGATGTGCGTGCCAGCGCCACGACAAGTCCCGCGACCGAGCCGCAGACGAAGGCAACGGCAGACAGAGCGACGGTCCATTTCAGACCGATGAGAAGAAAGACGAATTCCTCGCGACCCATGGGGATGTCCTCACTTCACCGGATAGCTGAAATAGCGGGCGGAAAAGAGCGCGAAGATGCGCATCATCACCCAGGAGATGACGAGGTAGAACGCCGTCACGGTGAAATAGACCTCGAAGCTGCGAAAACTGTCGGATTCGATCCGTTGCGACACCGATGTCAGCTCATAGGCCGAGATTGCCGAGGCAATGCTGGTCGACAGCGTCAGAAGCACGAACTGGCTGGTCAGCGACGGATAGATCGCCCGGAGCGCCGGCTTCAGGATGATCAGCCGGAACACCTCTGCCTTGTGCAGGCCGAGCGCCAGCCCCGCCTCCATCTGCCCCTTGGAAATCGACTGCACGCCGCCGCGGATGATCTCGATCGCATAGGCGCCGCCATTGATGCCGAGCGCAATGATAGCCGTCGGTGTGGGATCGAGCCTGATTCCGGCCAGAGGCAGTGCGAAATAGATAAAGAATATCTGCACCAGGAAGGGCGTGTTGCGGATCAGTTCGACGAAGCCGATCACCAGCCAGCGCAGCGCCGCGTAGGGCGACTGGCGCAGGATCACACCGACGATGCCGATGACGGTGGCGAGCAGCATCCCGCAGATGGCCAGCGTGAACGTGCCTAGACAGGCCGCAAGCAGGCTCGGCAGTCCGTCGATGACGGGGGTGAAGTCCAGTGTGTAATTCATGGCGTTCCCTTGCGACGACCTCAGGACTGCTTGATCATGCCGGCCATCGCCTCGATGGCGAGTTCATAGCCGCGGGCGCCGAAGCCGATCATGATGCCGCTCGCGGTGCGCGAGATCAAAGAGTTGTGGTAGATGCTCTCGCGCGCATGGACGTTGGAGATATGCAGCTCGATCTTGGGCCCATCGAACATCTTGAGCGCATCGAGAAGCGCGATGGAGGTGAAGGTATAGCCGGCCGGATTGATAATGATGCCGCAGGCATCGCTGCGGGCCTGATGGACGCTTTCCACCAACTCGCCCTCGAAATTGGTCTGACGGAAATCAATCGAAAGGCCCAGCCCGCCCGCCTTCGCCTCGCATGATGCGCGAATATCGGCGAGGGTCGTCGTGCCGTAGATTTCCGGCTCCCGCTCGCCAAGAAGGTTGAGATTGGGGCCGTTGAGAATGAAGATTGGCTTGCTCATGGGGACATGCTCCAGCGGCACCGGCACCAGGGCATCAGCCCGGCACCGGCACTGGGAAGGCGTGTGTCAGCACGCCGGAACGTGCAGACATCGCGAAAAGGTTCGGATCAACCCGCGGTGAACGAAATGCCTTCGAGGCTCGTCGGGAATTCCGGAACAGGCACCTTCATCCACTTGTCGTAGATCGTCTTCAGCTCGCCATTGGCCTTGATCTTGTCGATGAAGGCATTCACCGCCGCATTGAGTTCCTTCTCGCCCAGGCGGGTGCAGGCACCGTTATAGAGCTTCTGGAATTCGAGCTTGTTCTCGTATTTTCCCGGAACCGCCTTCTCGACACGATCGAGGTAGAAGATGTTGCCGCCGAGCGCATCGACCTGGCCGGATGCGAGCGCCTGAACGCTTGCCGCATCGCCATCATAACGCCGGATCGTCGCAGTGGACGGCGCGTTCTTGGTGACCTGCGTATCCTGAGCCGCACCCTTGGCAACGCTGATCGTCAGGCCTGCCATGTCCTCGTTGGACTTGATCGACTTGTCCTTCGGCCCGATGAGCACGATGGCGTTGGCGTTATAAGGCTGGCTGAACTGCACCGCCTTGGCGCGGTCCGGCAACATCGCCATCGTTGCGAAAAGGATATCGACGCGACCGGAGGTCAGCGCCGGGATGCGGTTATTGACTTCCAGCGGCACGAATTCGACCTCGACACCAAGCTCCTTGGCAAAAAGAGTGCCCATTTCCGCATCGAAACCATCCTGCTTGCCGGCGCTGGTGACAAAGCCCCAGGGCGGATTGTCACCCTGGATGCCGACGATGATCTTGCCTCTGGCCTTGATTTCATCCGGTGTAATGGCTGCAGCTGGCTGTGCCAGCACTGCGGTGGCGGCAAGCGCAAGGCTTCCCAGCAACATTTTACGGCGCTTCAATACGAAATTGAACATGTGATCCTCCTCCAAAGACCTAATGCGGCATGCCAGCTTCCTCCAGCTGACAATCGGCAAGTTGCCATGAGATCGACCCCGCATCAACATAGTTTTTTAAAAATCTATGATGTTTTTTGTTTGCTCACCAAATTGTGGTTATAATATATGCTAAAGAGGCTCGGGAGGAGCGTGTGAGGAGAGCGCCATGAAGACGTCCATCGCCACGGTTTCGATAAGCGGAGAATTTCCGGAAAAGCTGGCGGCCATCGCGGCCGCAGGTTTCGACGGGGTGGAAATCTTCGAAAACGACTTCCTCACGTTCGATGGAAGCCCGGCCGATGTCGGACGCATGGTGCGCGACCACGGGCTGGAGATCACCCTTTTCCAGCCCTTCCGTGATTTCGAGGGAATGCCCGAGCCTCTCCGAAGCCGGACTTTCGATCGCGCAGAACGAAAGTTCGACATCATGCAGCAACTCGGCACCGATCTGGTGCTGGTCTGCTCCAATGTCTCGCCCGCAGCGCTTGGCGGGATAGACCGGGCGGCTGCGGATTTTCACGAACTCGGAGAGCGCGCCGCCAAACGCGGCCTCAAGGTGGGCTATGAAGCGTTGGCGTGGGGACGCCATATCAACGATCACCGCGATGCATGGGAGATCGTTCGCCGCGCCGATCATGCCAATATCGGCATCATCCTCGACAGCTTTCACACCCTGTCACGCAAGATCGACATAAATTCGATCCGCTCCATCCCGAAGGACAAGATCTTCATCGTCCAGATGGCCGATGCGCCGCTTATCGACATGGACCTGCTTTACTGGTCACGGCATTTCCGCAACATGCCGGGCGAAGGCGATCTGCCCGTTGCCGAATTCACAGCGGCGGTGGCCGCAACCGGTTACGACGGCTATCTATCCCTGGAAATATTCAACGACCAGTTTCGCGGCGGCTCCCCGAAAGCCATTGCCGCGGATGGGCATCGTTCGCTGATCTATCTGGGCGATCAGGTGCGCCGCAGCCCCGATGCGACGACGTTGACGGTGCCGGACATGCCGGAGCGCGCCGCCGTCCATGGTGTCGGTTTCGTCGAATTCTCTGCCGACGAAACCGATGCCGAAAATCTCTCGGCCATTCTTCGCACGCTCGGTTTTCGCCGGACCGCCGTTCACTGCAGCAAGAAAGTGTCGATCTTCGAGCAGGGAGACATCCGGCTGCTCGTCAATACCGATGAGCAGGGCTTCGCCAATGCTTCCTTCGCCGTGCATGGAACATCCGCCTATGCGGTGGCGCTTAAGGTGGATGATGCCCGCAAGGCCTTTGCGCGGGCGACCGCATTGGGTGCGGAGCCCTTCATCCAGCCGGTCGCAGCCGGCGAGATCGAGATCCCGGCCATCCGCGGCGTCGGTGGCGGGCTGATCTACCTGATCGACGACCACAGCGAACTCGGGCGTTTCGCCGAGATCGATTTCAGACCGGTGACCGACGGCGCCGATATCGCGCCCACACGTTTGCGGCATGTCGATCATGTGGCTCAGACCGTTGCCTATGACGAGATGCTGACCTGGCTGCTTTTCTACAATTCGATCTTCGAGACCCACAAAACACCGATGGTCGATATTATCGACCCCGCCGGTGTCGTGCGCAGCCAAGTGGTTGAGAATGCATCGGGCAGTCTGCGGATAACCCTCAATGGAGCCGAAAACCGCCGCACGCTGGCCGGCCATTTCATCGCCGAAAAATTCGGCTCCAGTGTACAGCACATCGCTTTTCAGACGGATGATATCTTCGCAACAGCGGCAGCGTTGCGCACCAACGGTTTCCAGACGCTGGCGATATCATCCAACTACTACGGCGACCTCGAAGCGCGTCTGGGCCTCGACCCGGATCTCACCGAACGATTGAAGGCCGACAACATCCTCTATGACCGCGACGATCACGGCGAATACTTCCAGCTCTACAGCTCGACCTTCGGAGAGGGCTTTTTCTTCGAGATCGTACAGCGCAGCGGCTATCGCGGGTATGGCGCGGCCAATGCCATTTTCCGCATTGCCGCACTCAGAAAGGCCCTTCGGCCGGAGGGCGTTCCGAGACTTTAGGCAGGCATCCAGTGCTTTTTGTCACCTGAGCGACGATAACATTTGAGAAGCCGAGGCGTTCACGATTATATGAGGATAAAAGAAATGCCCGAGATATGCTGATGCTTATGGAAACACCCATCGAAACGGTTGCCGAAAGCACCTATCAGCGGATCAGGGCCGACATCATTTTCGGAAGGCTGTATCCCGGCCAGAAACTCAAGCTCGAAAAACTCAAGGACGGCTACACGACCAGCGTCAGCACGCTGCGTGAAATCCTCAACCGGCTTTCCTCGGAGGGGCTTGTGACGGCGGAGGGGCAGCGCGGTTTCGAAGTGGCGGCCATTTCGGTGGCGGACCTCAAGGAAACGGCGGAACTGCGCCTGCTTCTCGAAACCCATGCACTGGCCCAGTCCTTCGAGAATGGCGGCGTCGACTGGGAAGCGAGACTGGTTTCGGCTCACTACAAGCTGGCCCGGATGGAACAGATCATGGCCAGCGGCGATACCACGCGGGCAGAAGACTGGAAGCGTTATGACTGGGAATTCCATCAGGCGCTGATTTCCGCCTGCGGCTCCAAACTGCTGATGGACACGCACTCCGTCGTGTTCGACAAGTATCTTCGCTACCAGATGGTCGCGCTTTCCTACCGCGGCGATGTCGCCGCCAACGAACATCAGGACCTTCTGGACGCCGCGATGAGACGGGATCAGAAACTCGCCATGGACGTGCTCGAACGACATATCCAGGGTGGCGTGGAACACGCGCTCACCAGAAAGCCGCTGTCGCAAGCATGAAACACCAGCCACCAGTTCAATCCGGAATGCCGCCATCGCAAAACTCCGGCGACAGCGTCAGCGAAACGGTATTCCGGCAATTGCGCGAGGACATCATCCTCGGCGTGCTGCCGCCAGCGACGAAGATCAAACTGGAACAGGCCAGGCAGCGCTATTCGATCAGCGTATCCTCGCTGCGGGAAATCCTTTACCGGCTGACGGCGGAAAATCTGGTGGTGGCCGAAGGACAGCGCGGCTTCGAGGTCAGCCCTGTTTCACGGCAGGAACTGATGGAACTTGCCGACCTGCGCATCGTACTGGAATGCCATGCGATCGGCCTTGCCTTCGCGGCAGGCGATCTGGAGTGGGAAGGACGGATCGTTGCGGCCCACCACCGGCTGGCCGCAGTGGAGCGAAAGCTCCTCGCGGGCGATAAATCGCGCACCATCGATTGGGTCCGCTACGATTGGGAATTCCATCAGGCCATCGTTTCCGCCTGCAATTCGGCGACGCTGATGCAAAACCTGTCTTCCGTCTTCGACCGCTTCCTGCGCTATCACATGCTTGCCGAGAGCTTTCGCGGACAGGCCGTCGTCGTCGATCACCAGTTGCTGTTCGAACTCGCCCTGAGGAAAGATATCGCAGCGGCGAAGGATTGTGTGAGGCGGCACATTCAGAGCGGCGTCGATCACATTCTCGAACACCAGACGCATCTTTGGCGCTGAGCGTCCCTCATCGGGGAAGTTGGCATGCACGCCTCTGACGGACATCTAGCCGAATAACGGCCAGATCGCTGCATTCCCCGCGCTTGGGATGGCAGACACCGTCTCGCCGGTCGCGATCATGCGAGGGTAGCGGCAACACGGCTTTCGTGTCGGCAAACCGAACCGCTGGTTTTTCCCAACCCCTTCACCCGCTGCCATCCCGGCGTAACCGCATTGCAATATTTGCCTTATAGCGTCCCAACATGTTCTGGGCCGGTCTCCGAAAATCGCTCGCGGCGATCTTGTTGAGTTTCGTGATGGTGGCATCCGTTGGTGCCGCCCCCATTGATGCGTCGGCGGCAAGGCAAGTACACAGCTCCTGCTGGGCATCCAGCAACCTCGCGGATGAGTTGGTGAGGATCGCAAGATCTCCCGAAGTCTGGACCTGCGGAAGTGAAGACTATTCGCTTGAAGGCGCGCGGGTTCTGCTGCGTTTCGAGATAGATCCCCATGTCCCGCCGCCACGCTACATCCTGTCGAGGCGAAGCGCTCTTGAGGCGGTGCATCTGCTGGCAATCGACGAGAGCGGCGCGGTGCGCCAGACGTCGTTTGCATCGGGCGACCTGCAAAGCTCTCTGCGTGGCGGATATTTCAAGGCCGCACTTCCCGAGATCAACAGTGAGACCCGGCAGGTCGTCGTTGCGCTCGATCTGCCGAGCCATCGAATGACACTGGAACGCGCGTACCTCGCGACCTCCGACATCGCCCTCGACCAGGACTTCGTCCGTTCACTGCTGCTCCTCGCCCTCCTTGCCGGCATGTTGTGCATGCCGCTCATCTTCAACGCGGCCTTCTACCGGATTCTGCGTGAGCCATTCGTGTTCTGGCATTCGGCGCTAACGGTATCGCTGCTGCTGACCATCCTCGTATCCTCGGGATTGGCCGTTGTGCTTTTCGATCCGCCGGCGATGACGCTGAGCTGGATGACGACGGTGATTTTCGGCCTCACCGTTGCCTCGGGTGCGATGTTCACCCACAGTTTCGTCGAGCCGGACCGCATGCATCCCGTTCTTCGGCGGGCGCTGCTCTACTCCGCGCTCTGGGCGATGTTTCTAAGCACCTTTCACGCGGTGTTCCCGTATGTGGCCCGGCCGGTCCAGTCGACGGTCTACACGGCGGCCTTTGCGCCGATCCTTGTGATCTTCGTCGCCTCGCTTGCCGATGCGCTGCGCCGGGGCAGCCGCGCCGCAAAATTTCAGGCCATAGGGTATGTGCCGGTCGTCATGGCCGGATTGATCCGCCTCGTGACCGGCGTCGTGCCTTGGCTGGAAAGCAATGATGCGATGCTGCTTTTCTATATAGGCTGCGTCTGCGAGGTTTTGTTCACCACGCTCGGCGTTGCCGATCGCTTCATGTCGCTCAGGCGCCAGAGAGACCAGGCACGTTTCGAAGCGGATGCCCACAAGCACGTATCCGAGCGCGACACGCTGACCGGCCTGTTCAATCGGCGGGCAATCGATCAGTATTTCGAGAAATACCGCGCGGATGGGTTTACGGCCCTCGCGGTGCTCGATCTCGACCATTTCAAGTCGATCAACGACGTCTACGGTCATATCGTCGGGGATTTGGTGCTGAAGGCCGTGGCCGACGTCTTGAAGGCGGACCCGCAGGTTCATGCATTTCGCCTCGGCGGCGAGGAGTTCGTTCTTCTGCTGCGCGGCGACGACGTGCGACTGAAGGCCGAGCGCCTGCGCCAGGCAATCCCCGGTGCCGTCGCAGGTGCAGTCCAGGGCCTCGGGCGAAGCGTGACCGCCAGTATGGGCATGACGGATGCTCCGGCTGACACCGAAATGGGCTTCGCGGAGCTGTACCGCCGGGCGGATAAGTTGCTGTACGAGGCGAAGCATGCCGGCCGCAATCGCGCCAAGGTGATGCTCGCTCAAGGGAGCGAAGGGTGACCTTTCTTTTCTCCGCATCCCACGCGCGGAGGACGGACAGGATGAGAGTTTCCGGCAGCTCCGGATTTCAGCGTAACAGGCCTTGTCGGCTCACTCTGCCCAAGCCGGCACGTCAGGCGCCCTTCGGTTAAGACCGGAGCCTAGTTAAAGAAATCCGATATCAAAAACTTTCGGCACCGGCCTCGACCGGCGCCAGTCGCCCGCCGGTTACCTTGTAGAGGCCAAGCCGGCGCTCCACCCGCCCATTCGCCGACAGGCGGAACAGCCCGGTCACACCGCGAAACCCCGTCTTGCTGGTCAGTGCTTCCGGCGTGATCGCCACCGCTCCGGCGCTTCTGGCGATGCCGACGGTGATGGCGATACTGTCGTAACCGAGCGCCGCATTGATGGAGAACGGCCGCTTGTTGGCAGCCTCGTATCGCGCACCGATCACGCGCATCGCTTCCGGATCTGCCGTGGCGACGATCGCACCGGCAGCCGACGGGTCGGCATAGAGACTGTAAGGCCAATGGCTGGTACCAACCACCTGCAGCGAAGGCGCTGAGGCACGCAGAAGCTTGAGCGCACCACCAACACCATTGCCATCGCCCATGACCAAGGCCGCCTTGGCGGCATCGAGCATGGGCTTGCTGCGAACCATACGATCCATGCCATCTCCCGCCTGGTAACGGATCACACCTGTCACCGAGCCGCCCGCCTGGGCAATGGCAGCTTTCAACTCGGCCTCGTCGGATGCCGACAAGCTTGCCGGGACCAGAACCGCGATCGCCTTCTGCCCGGCGCCAATCGCGTGGCGTACGCCGCCAACGGCGCTCGAAAGCTCATCGAAGCTGAAATTGAATAGCTTCGGCCCGGAAACGGGCGCAGCCAGATTGATCAACACAGGCCGCTGATCCGCCGCGACCGCAGCGACGGCCGATGTGCTGGCCTGCGGCAGGAACGAAACGAGCAGGCCCGAACCGCGGCCGTTGGCCGCCGAAACCACGCCGGGCGCGGAGGTCGCCCCGGAAGCCACATCTACCACCTTGATCTGCATCATCGCGGCTTCGTCCAGTTCACGGACCGCCAGTGCGGCTCCGTCACGAATATCTCTGGACGCCCCCTCGTAATAACCGCTTTGCGACTTTGCCATCAGCAGCGTGATCTCATGCGATCCTCGCCCGAAAGTCTCCTCCACCAATGATGGTGGTGGCTTTAGCGCCTTGTCATTGGCCATCCTTGCGCCGATCGTCTCGGCCTCGCAGGAAGCAAGCGCCGCGATCCCGGCAAGCATCGCGCCAACCTTGAGAACACGACCAACCAAAACGAACGGGAGCGACCGTGATATCGCAAGGCGCGGTCCGGTAACGAGAAACGAGAAGCTTGAGAAATGCATCTGTATTGGACCGGCATGGCTTTCTGTCTTGCAACTCATGCATGCTAACGCAGGCAAAACGACTTAACAAGCGATCATATAAATACCGAAAATTTTACGAAATTTTTCGCTCGCAAATTCAATACTAAGTATCCATCCTCACGAACCAGAAATTCAGAGGCGATTGATAGTCTTTCCGTGCAAGGAGAGATCGAAATGCTTCATAATAAGAACAATAAAGTTGCATTCATTGCTTTCACAGCAGCGCTTTCATTTAGTTCCCAGCAAGCATACGCAAATCAACCACAAGTATCGACGCTGGCAGCCCCGAAGGTGGCAGCTGTTGTGGAAGCCGTCGCAACCTATCTACCGCAGCCTTTTGCAGCCTTTGCCTCCGTCGCCACTTTATCGGTCGATCTTGCCATCGCCGCAGCAAACGGGACCGGTTCGGCAGCTCAGAAGTACACCACCGCCATAACTCCGGTGGCGCTCAAGCCGGATAGCCGCCCCACCGGCATTCCGTCCGGCGCCCTCAAGGCACCGTCCGCCGGTGCCTTCGATACGGTCGCCGTACCGTTCAAGCGCCTTCCGGCCCTGAAAAAGCTGGCGCCTTCGCTTGCGGAGATGGAAAAAGGCATCGCCATGAATGTGGCCATGACCGGCGCCTCGCAGGCGTCGCTGCGCGACAAGCTCAACGCCGTCAATGCCGCCATCAACAAGGCGATCACCTACCGATCCGACATGGAAACCAACGGCGTGGCCGATCACTGGAGCACGCCGAGCGAGACGCTGGCGCGCGGTCAGGGTGACTGCGAGGATTTCGCCATCCTGAAAATGGCAGCGCTGCGCGCCCAGGGCGTCGATCCGGCCGCCATGAGCATCATCGCACTGTTCGACCAGAAGCGCGGCCTCTACCATGCCGTCCTTTCGGTAGAAGTATCCGGCCGTCACTTCATTCTCGACAATGTCCGCAACCAGGTTCTGCAGGACAGCCAGATCCCCGAATATGTCGCCCTCTATTCGATCCGCGGCGGCAAAGGCTTCCTGCACGGCTCGCAGCGCCAGAAACAGATCGCCAGCGCCATCACCTCGCTGGACAAGGTCGCTCCCGGCGCGGGCGTGAACTGAGGCGAGCAGTCCAGAAAAACAGCGCCGCGGTTTTGCGTTCGGAAGTACGCCACATCAGAGAGCGACAGCAATTTCGCGATACGAAGACAGGCGTCGTTGCACGGAGAGCCGGAAACCGAACAGCCGGCCATCTACGTTCCTGCCGGCGTGGCGTTCCGCAATGTAGAGCTGTTTTCAGAACCGGGAAATATAGCCGATCAACATCGGTCTCTCATGCGCCGGCGCGAGTGCCAGGTTGATCTGGCCCGTAATACTCTGCTTGCCGCAGGAGATGGAAAAGCCCGTATTCAGGGTCTTGCCGCGCTTGGCCTGAAGCGTTTCCATGGCGTCGTCGATATGGGTGTCGACCGAGAATTTCAGGGTCTTCATCAGCTGCGCATACTCGTCGATGATCAGCCTTTGGCGCAGCATGGAAAGAAACGCCTCGTTGAACAGGTGGATGCGCTTGTCCCGCGTCAGAACCACCGTCGGTGAAGGCGAAGCCTGCACCAGCGCATTGAGATTATCCATGGAGGATATGTCTTCCACGGAAGCCAGCCGGCCGAGCGCCCATTTCAGGCTCAGGACGCGCAGCAACGATGTAAGATTGCCCGGTTGCGGCAGTTGCACGGCGGTATATTCCACCAGATCGCCGGTCGTCACCTTGCCGGCCGCCGACATGCGGCTCAGGCCTTCCCAATAGATCTGCTCCAGCCGGATACCGCGCCGCTCGCCGTTTCGGGCAACGACGGCACGAAAGCGCGGCTCGACCTCAGCCTGGTCGATCATGGGCAGGGCATCGCCGATGGGTTCGAGCGAAGGCGCTACATTCTCCGGCTTCATGCTTTCTCCCCTCACCTTTCGCTCAGCGCTTCGGAGCGCGCGCGATTGATCGGCTTCATCAGGTAGCTCAATACGGTCTTGCGGCCGGTCATGATCTCGGCCGAGGCAATCATGCCCGGAATGATCGGGTAGGAGATTCCGTTACGGTCCAGCGCCGACTTGTCGGTCTTCACCTGCACGACGTAATAGGTCTCGCCCTTTTCCTTCTCGACGATACTGTCGGCGGAAACATTGGTGACCTCACCGTCGAGGCCGCCGAAAATGGCGAAATCGTAGGCCGTGACCTTGACGATCGCCTTCTGGCCGCGGCGCACGAAGGCAACATCGCGTGGCGAGATACGCGCCTCGATCAGCAGCGTATCTGCCGTCGGCACGATGCCCGCCACCACCCGGCCGGGATCGACATAGGCACCGAGCGTATTGACTTCGAGCGTATTGACGATGCCATCGACGGGAGACCGGATATCGGTGCGTTTGACGCGGTCGGATGCGCCACGGATCGTCTCGTCGATCACCGACAGTTCCGCCAGGGCCTGCGCCTTGTCGGTCAGTGCCTGCTGGCGCAGCGCAAGCGAGATTTCGCTGACCTGCAGCCGCGCTTCCTCGACGGCGCCGCGCAACCGGTCCATGCTTTCGCGATAAACCCGCAACTGGCCTTCCTGGTCGGTCAGCTGGCTTTCCACCTCCAGCAACTGCGTTTGCGCCACCAACCCCCTTTTCGCCAAGGGGCCGTAAAGGTCGTGCTGGCGGCTGGAGGCGGCGATGTTCTGTACCAGGCGATCGATATTGGCGTTTGCCTCACTCATCTCGTTCTGGCGCTGCTTGACCCGCTCCTCCAGAACCCCGAGCTTATTCTCATAGGCCGCCTTGTTGGCAGAAAACAGCCGCGTCTCGTTCTCGCAGACGCTCTGCGCCACCGCCATCACATCCTGAGGGCAGTGGTAATCGTGGCTGTAATCGCCCCTTTCCTCAAGTTCGAGGCGGTTGATCTTGGCTCCCAGTGCGCGCGCCTTGGCAACCACCTCACCCAGCGTCGATTCCGTCGTCGTGTTGTTGAGCTGGACGATCAGATCGCCCTTGCGCACCACCTGTCCGAGTTGAACGGCGATATCCTGAACAACGCCGGCTTCCGAAGACTGCACGATCTGCGTCTTCGACACCGGAATGACCTTACCGTCTCCGCGCGCGATCTCGTCGATCTCCGCATAGGCGGCCCAGGCGACGAATGTGAGGATGCAGGCACCGACGAGGAACACCAGTATTCGTGCAAAGAAGGGCGGGTTGTCGTGAACAGTGCCGTTCATTGCGCTGCCCCTTTTCCCTGCATCGCGGCTATCACCTGAGCCTTGGGGCCATCGGCAACGATGCGCCCCTTGTCCACCACGACGAGGCGGTCGACCAGATCCAGCATGCTGAACCGGTGCGTGGCGATGACCAGCGTCGTCTCGCGGCTGAAGGCCGTGGAAAGCCTGTTGAGCAGATGCCGCTCGCTTGCCAGGTCCATCGCACCGGACGGCTCGTCAAGGAAGACGATCTTCGGCTTTGTCAGAAGCAGTCGGGCGATCGCCAGCGCCTGTTTCTGGCCGCTCGAAAGATTGCTGCCGCGCTCACCCACCGGCATGTCGAAACCGCGCGGATGGTTGGCGACGAAATCCTCGACACCGGTCATTTTCGCGACCTCCAGCAACTCCTCGTCGCTCGCATCCGGCTTGCCGATCAGAAGGTTCTCCTTGACCGTACCTGAAAACAGGTCCGACGACTGGCCGGCAATCGCCACGGCGGAACGGACTTCGGCCATGTGGTATTGGCGGATATCGACGCCATCGATCATCACCCGGCCTTCGGACGGCAGATAGAGACCGTCGAGCAGACGCCCGAGCGTCGTCTTGCCGGAACCGATACGGCCAATGATGCCGACACGTTCGCCCGGAGCGACCGCAATCGACATCTTGTTGATCACGGCATAGTCCGAGCCCGGATAGGCGAAAGACACATCCTGGAGCGCAAAGCCGCCATGACGGATCTGGCGATTGACGAAGCCGACGGTCGAGGGCCGGTCTTCCGGCTGTTCCATCACCTTGTCGAGAATGCGCAGCGACATCATCGCCTGGCGGAAACGCGCCAGCGCCATGGCGATCTGCCCGAGCGGCGCCCCTGCGCGGCTGGAAAGCATCACCGTCGCGATGATCGCACCCATGGCAAGGCGCCCCTCGGAAAACTCGTATGTGCCGGCGATCACGATCAGCACGGCAACCATCTGCTGCACGAACGCGGTGTAATTCACCGCGTTTGCGGAAACGTGCTTGATATCCTCGCTGGTGCGACTGGAAAGCTTCATCAGCTCCTGCCAGCGGCGCAGCATGCCGGCCTCGGCACGCAGGCTCTTGACCGTCTCGATCGTCGAGATCGTCTCGATCAGGAGTGCCTGCCGGCGCGACGCTTCATTGGTCGCCGCCGCCATCTTCTGGCCGATCATGGCCTGAGCGTGCAGGCCGATAAGAACCGACAGCAGAAGCGCCACGGCCGGAATGACCACCAGCCAGCCGGCAATCAGATAAATGACGATCAGGAAGATGAAGACGAAGGCCGTATCGATCATCAGGCCGACCGTATTGGAGGTGAAAAACTCCCGTACGAATTCGTATTGCGTCACCCGGTTGGCATACTCGCCGGTCGACATCGGACGCGAGGCCATGGTGGAATTCAGCACCTTGTCGAAGATCATCTGCGACAGGCGAAGATCTGCATTGCGCCCGGCATGGTCGATCAGGGCAGCCCTGGCCGTCTTCAGAAGAAGATCGAACGTATAGGCGAGCGTTATACCGACCGCGAGAACCCAAAGCGTCGGGAATGCCTTGTTGGGCAGGACGCGGTCATAGACATTCATGGTGAAAAGCGGCGATGCCAGCGCAATCACGTTGATGAAGAATGCCGCCATGATGACGCGCAGATAGGTGCGCCAATAGGGCACCAGCGCCCGTAGCAGCCAGTGCCGTCGCTCGATTTCGGCAGCGGTGCCGACAACACTGTCTTCCGATGCGTTCTGGTAGAACAGCGTGAAGGCAAAGCCGAATTTCGGCCGCAGTGCCGCAATGTCCTGAAAACTGAAGACGGTATCCGGCCCGGCATCAGCGCCGACTTCGGTTCTGTAGTCGCCAGCCTCCGTCCGCTCCAGAAGCGGCAGCACGCCGCCGCCTTCCAACATGACGATCGCGGGGCAGTCGAAATTGCCCTCGCGGCATTCGCGTTCGCCGTGGCGAATGACCTCCAGCCCGATGCGGTGGGCAAGATGCTCTACATCATCGGCTTCCAGAGATTCGACGATCTCGTCGGGAATGCCGGAATAAAGCACGACATCCGAAGACGGGCGGGCATAGAAGATAGCGACCGAACGGAATGCCGTCTTGAAGGTCTGCAGCCTCACCGTCTCTGATGTGTCGATCTTGACGTTGAGCATCTTCCCGGCGCCCGAACTTATCGGACCGGAGCCAGAAGATCCATCGGCATGCCGGCCTTCTGACGGGACTCGATCTTGGTGTAGCCGGGATCAGCAGGTGCGCCACCCTTGACCGCGAATTCCTGACGGGCATAGGCCTCGACCTGCGCCACCGGCTTGAGGTTCATCGCATTCAGAAGGCTGCCGGAAGCGGCAAGGATCTTGTACTCGGCAAACAGAGACGCAAAACGTGCGGTCTCGGCCAGAATGCTGGTGTTGAAGCGGGTGTTCTGCGCATCGAGCACGTCGAGAAGCGAACGCTGGTTCACCTTGAACTGTTCGCGGTAGGACGTAACGAGGCTGGCATTGGTTGCCGACTGGCTGCCCAGGATGGCCGAGATTTCGCTGCGGCTCCTGCGCTCGTTCCAGGCTGAACGTACCGATTCCTCGACTTCGCGATGGGCATTGGCGAGCGCATATCGCTGCTCGCTGGCACGGCGGATCTGCTCCTGCTCGCGCGCCTTGTCGATACCGCCGCGATAGAGGTTCCAGCGCGCCACGACCCGCACCTGCGCATCGTTGGTGTTGCCGACATCGCCGTTGATGTCGTCGCCAACCTGGGCAATGCCCTGCAGGTCGACTTTCGGCAGATAGTTGGCGCGGGCGCCGCGCACGCCGGCATCGGCGGCATCCACGTCTGCATTCGCCGCATGAACGCCGGGATTGTTGGCCTGGGCGATCATGATCGCATCGTTGACGGTCTTCGGGATATGACGGGCAAGCGAAGCGGGCATTTTGACGCTCGTACCGATCGGTTCTCCAACCGTTCTGAGGAAGCGGATCTTGGTCGCCTCAAGCTCTTCCTGGGCTTCACGCAGGCGTGCCTTGGCGGCTTCCATGCGTTCACGTCCCTGCAGCCTGTCGGCGTCGGTCAGGGCGCCACCGCGAATGCTTTCGGAGATATCGCCGACCAGCGCACTGTGGACGGAGACGTTCTGCTGGGCGACACCGACGATCTTCGTCTGCAGGATATATTCGAGATAGTCCTGGGTTGCCTGAAGCGCCAGCGATTCCGAGCGTTCCAGCACGCGGAAGGAGGCTCCATCGACACGCGAAGCCTGCTGCTCCACCTGCGAACGGCGATTTCCGCCATCGAAAAGCGTCTGGGTGATCGTCAGGCTGGTATCGGTCGGCGAATAGTAATCATGATCACGGGACAGCGTTCCCGAGCTGCTGTTGGAAAGACGGCGGCGTCCGGCACCGGCCTCAAGATCCACCGACGGCAGGTAGAGGCCCCGCGCCTGGCGAAGCTCGAACTCGACGGCTTCACGATTTTCCACCGCCTGCATGATTTGCGGATTGGTCTTGAGAGTCTTTCCGATAGCCTCTTCCAGAGACATGGCGAAAGACGGCGAAACGAATGCAGCCATTACGGCCGCACCTGCACTCAAGGATGCAATTATACTTTTATGCTTAGTCAACCTGACGTCCCCTGCCCGAAAGCCCCATGGAAAAACGCTTATATCGGCGTTTAAACAAATGGAAGTACTTCACTCAAAGATTAGATGATTCCACCAAAATTGGTAAATTCCATAATCCCTCGAAAAACATGTAATTAAACTATCGATATATGCGAATTACGTCCGGATAATCGGATTTTCCACATGGAAAAATCTCCGGACGGCGCGGATATTCGACATGGATACAAAGCGATTGATGCGCAGTGTGTCTCTGCAACCACAGCCATCAATCCGTTACTGTATCACTTTAGGCGCATCTCGGATTTACTCTGAGATGCCGGCCTAACATTAGAATTAACTACTTAACAAGAGGCGCCAGCAGCGCCTCTTGTCAGTTCCGTTGCGCAGCCGCCCATCAGTGATGAACGACATCCGCCGTATGCTTGTCGTCGAAGAGGATTTTGACGGCCTCGGTGTGGTTCTGCAGAACGGCGACGTCCTTCCAGCTGTCGTCCACCGCCACGCTGACGATGGTGTCATTGCCGGAGACCGTGGTCTTGATACTTGCGGCTGCCGCCGCAGCGGCATCCCCGCCCTGGTCACCAAGCATGCTGTCGAGCAGCTTCGAGACGTCGAGCACATCGCCTTCGCCGGCCTTGTAGTCGGTCACCACATCGGCCATGTCGAGCGTCTGCAATGCCGCCGGATCGAGCACGAAAGTGTCCGCGCCCGCGCCACCGGTGAACTGGGTGAAGCCTGCGCCTCCCACCAGAATGTCACTGCCCTCGCCGCCGATCACCACATGATCCGGCTGGCTGCCGAATGGCTTGTCGAAATCGAATTCGATGGCGTCATCGGCGGAACCAGCCGGCAGGATATGGTTGATCGCCCACGGCGCGTCGGTGGTGTCGTCCTCCGCAAAGACCGCCATGCGGGAAGCAACAGGGCCGGGTGCAGGACCGATATCGATCAGATCCTCCGCCGAGACGACGCTGCCGAGGCCGTTGTTCTCGCCTTGGAAGAAGAACTCTTCCACATTCCTCACCACTGCCATTTCGCCATCGTTGCGTGTGATGGTGAAGTCACCGTTATGGGCCTGCGAGACTGTGTAATCGCTCCAGAGGCCCGACAGGTTCAACGTATCGAGGTTGCCATCACCGCCATCGATCGTGTCGCGACCGTCACCGGCACTCCAGGTGAAGTGATCGTTCCCGGCGCCACCTTCGATCCTGTCGGCGCCCGGGGTGCCGAACAGGATCTCTCCGGACACGCCGCCGATAACCTTGTTGGCATTGTAATTCGGAGTGCTTCCCTTGTTGTCGACGAAGAAGCCGATCGACTCGCTGCCATTGGCAGCGTTGTGCACGATATTCTCGGCAATATTGATCCTGGGTCCACGCGCCACAAGCGCTGCATTTTCAGCGGTCGTGACGCCGGAGAAGACGTTCTGGCCGATGTTGGAATCCCGCGCGTCGATGGTAACGAGCGCGCTGCCTTCACCGGCAGAACCCGCAGTGCCCCCCACCGTATTGTGGTGGAAATTTACGCCGCTGATCGTGTGGGCATCCACATTGCCATTGCCGATCACCACCAGGCCGCGAGGCGCGTTGTCGCCAGTCAACGGCGCTGCATCCGAGAAGGTCTTGCCGCCGAAGATGTTGTTGCCGATCACCAGGCCGGAAATCGGTGCGATTCCATTCGTCATCAATGCTGAGCCGCCATCGGCCTTGACCACGTTGCCGATGATCGAGACGTTCTCGTGCCGGCCATCTATATAGATCGCTGCCTTCTCACCTGTCGCCGAGCCATCCAGCCCACGAATGGTGAAGCCGTTGTCCACCCCGCCGATCGTAATGCGGTCGGCGCCGGTCTTGAGCTCAATAGCTCCCCGTTCCGAGCCCGACTGCACACCGTTGATGAACGTCGCACCCGCTCCATCTCGCGAAACTAACGTGAGATTGTCACGGTCGATGACGAGGTTCTCGTTATAGGTTCCCGCCGCAACCACGACCTTCACCGCACCGGCGACAGAGCCGGAGGCATTGATCGCGTCCTGGATCTTGTCGAACGTGCCGATCAGGCGGTCGCTGCTGTCGAACAGCTGCACATTGTCGGTCAGGTCGAGCGTCATGTTGCCGAACCTGATCGCCTCGACATTGCTCAGCGTGTCCGTACCTTCGTTCACGCCGTTAACGACGGTCTCGGTGACGGAAACGAAACTGCTGACAAAGCCGTTCAGGCGGACATCGGCAACCGTGTAGTTGGCATGAGCGTTGTCATAAACGGCGGTATCGAAACCAGCGCCGCCATCCAACGCGTCGTTACCCTCACCACCAACCAGCTTATCGTTACCCACTCCACCGAACAGCCGATCATCACCGAGACCGCCGACAATCGTATCGTCACCACCGAGGCCGACCAGATAGTCGTTTCCGGCACCGCCATCGATGACGTTGGCATTGCGATCACCGGTAATGCTGTCGTCGAGGGCCGACCCGGTGATGTTTTCGATATCGAGCAGCTTGTCATGGTCAATAGAGCCATTTTCGATGCCCGCGACGATATTAGCCCATCCCGTTCTATCGGCCTGGCTCATGGACCATCCTTGGTCGAGATGGACATAAACAGCCTCGGCGTCGCCGGAGAAGTCCGCCGTGTCGATGCCATCGCCGCCATCGAGAATGTCGTTACCCGCGCCGCCATTCAGCGTATCGTTGCCGGTACCACCACGTAACGTGTCATTGCCCTCACCGCCGAACAGCCGATCATTACCGAGACCGCCGACGATCGTATCGTCACCGCCGAGACCGACCAGATAGTCGTTTCCGGCACCACCATCGATAACGTTGGCATTACGGTCACCGGTAATGCTGTCGTCGAGGCCAGATCCGGTAATGTTCTCGATATCGCGCAGCTTGTCGTGGGCAATCGAGCCATTCTCGATGCCCGCAACGATGTTAGCCCATCCCGTTCTGTCAGTCTGTTTCATCGACCATCCCTGATCGAGATGGACGTAGACGGCCTCTGCGTCACCGGAGAAGTCCGCCGTGTCGATGCCATCGCCGCCATCGAGGATGTCGTTGCCTGCACCGCCGTTCAGCGTGTCGTTGCCTTCGCCACCGATCAGGGTGTCATTACCAGTCCCACCGACGAGCACGTCATTGCCATTTTCGCCGTGCAGTGTGTCATTGCCGGCGCCGCCGATAATGTAGTCAGCACCATCACCACCAAGGATGACGTTATCTGCGCCATTGCCGTTGATGAGGTCGTTGAAATCCGTCCCCGTCACGTTTTCGATACCGACAAGCCGATCGTTCTTAATCGTACCGGCAAGTACATCGGCCTCAAGCTCAGCGTATCTTGTTGAATATTGCTGACCAATCGCCCGCGTTGTTGCCCAGCCAGCGGCCAGCTGGACATACACGCCCTGGGTGTCACGGCCGTAATCGACGGTATCGATACCGGCCCCGCCATCGAGAATGTCGTTCCCGGCGCCGCCGCGCAGTGTGTCATCGCCTTCGCCGCCCTCGGCGACGACGCGGTGGTTGCTGGTGATTCCGGAAGCATCGATGATGTCGTTCCCGGCGCCGCCATCGATATGGATCGTGCTGGCGTCGAGATCGGTGCTCGAAAAGTCACCGCTCATGACGAACGTGTCGCTGCCGGCACCGCCATGAATTTCAATCTCGTCGATATTACGAAGCTCGCTGGCAACGTCCATTCCGCGCGAAACCACGATCTCGCTGCCGCTGTCGAACAGGCTGCCGCCTGTACGGGCCAGATAGGCAGCCTTGGTCTCGACACGGAACGCCTCGTCTTCGGCGTTGCCGTTGGCGATGAACGTGTCGGTTCCGGTCCGGCCGACGTTTACGTTGCTGCCGTTGACGACATCATGGCCATCGCCGGCCTTCCAGATGATCGTGTCGTCTCCCTCGTCGCCCCAGATCCGGTCATTGCCCGTGCCGCCGTAGATGACGTCATTGCCTTCCTTGCCACCGATCCGGTCGTCTCCGGCACCGCCGTGGAGCGTATCGGCACCGAGACCGCCGCGGATGATATCGGCACCCTCGCCGCCCCAGATTTCGTCGTCACCGGCGCCGCCATCCAGAATGTCGTCGCCGCCAAGACCGGAAATCAGGTCGTTGCCTTCACCGCCCAGGATTTCGTCTCCCTGTGCATTCGAGCCCTGCAGCACATCGTCGCCGGCGCCGCCGTCGATATAAATGCGCGCCGTTTCGCTGCTGCCATAGCCTTCCGGCAGCAGGATCATGTCGCCGCCGTCAGTTCCGATGAACCGCTCGACACTCGTCAGCACGCCGCCGGCATTGTAGCGATCGAAGATGAAGCCCGAAGCGCCTGAGGCAGCCTCGAATTTCACCGTGTCGATACCTTCGCCGCCATCGAGGCTGTCGCCTTCACCGGAGCGATGTCCGACCGAAACCTGCGTCGTCGTGCCGTCGCCGATCTTGAAATTACGGCTTCCCTCGCCGGAAGCGTCGGCAATATCGGCGCTGACAATAAAGGTATCATCGCCCTTGCCGCCGTGCAGCGTATCGCTGCCACCACCAGAGGTCAGGACGTTGGCCGCATCATTGCCCTGAATGCTGTTGCTGAAACCATTGCCGACAACGTCGATCATCGCCTCACCTTCAAGCGTGATGTCATTGGCAGAGCCGATGAGCGTCAGAACGATACCGGTATTTGCGGCACCGCCGACGACCGTCAGGTTGTCCTTGGTGATTTCCGCCGTCTGGCCGCTTACATTGCCGACCAGTTCGATACGGTTGCCGACAGAGGCTGCCTCATTCGCAGCAGCGATCGTCGTGAACGTGCCGAGCAGGGTTTCGTCGTCGAACAGCTGAACCGCAAGGCGCAGGTCGATCTCGATCTCCCCACCATCGAAATTGATCGTCTCGACGCCATAGAGCTTGTCCGTATCGCCGGTGCGGGTATCCACAACCTGCCAGCCCTCGTCCCCCATGCGGGTGATGACGAAATTCGAGCGGGCGCCGTAGTAGACAACCGTGTCGTTTTCACCGGGCGTGACACCCTTGTCGCCGACAGTGTCGCCCCAGACCGTGTCATTGCCGCCCGTGGCGAAGAACTGGTCGCTGCCGGCACCGCCGATCATCGTGTTGGTGCCGCGGCCGCCAGCCAGGCGATCAACGCCGTCACCGCCGTCGAGATGGTCGTCACCCGCACCGCCGCGCAGGATGTCGCCACCGGCACCACCGTCCAGCGTGTTGCCGCCATCATTGCCGGTGATCTCGTTGCCGCCGGCATCGCCGATAACCTCGATCGAGGCACTGCCTTCCAGCGTGAGTTTCGAAACTCCGTTGAGCGTCAGGACGATATCTTGGTTGCTGCCGTTCTCAGTATCGGCAACGATCGTCAGGTTGTTCTTGGTAATTTCCGCCGTCTGGCCGCTCACATCGCCGACCAGTTCGATACGGTTGCCGGCAACAGCCGCCGCATTCGCGGCGGTGATCGTTTCGAACGTGCCGAGCAGAGCCTGGCCGTCGAACAGCTGAACCGCAAGGCGCAGGTCGATCTCGATCTCCCCGCCATCGAAGTTGATCGTCTCGATGCCGTAGAGCTTGTCGATATCGCTGCTACGGGTATCCAGCACCTGCCAGCCGCCATCGCCTAGGCGGGTGATAACGAAATTCGAGCCGGCGCCGTAATAGACAACCATGTCGTTTTCGCCGGCGGTGGCTCCCTTTTCACCGACCAGGTTACCCCAGATAGTATCATTGCCACCGGTGGCAAAGAACTGGTCGCTGTCGGCGCCACCGATCAGCGTGTTGGTGCCGCTTCCGCCTGCCAGGCGATCAACACCTTCGCCGCCGTCGAGATAGTCATTACCCGCACCCCCACGCAGGATGTCGTTGCCGGTACCGCCGAAGATGGTGTCGTCGCCATCTTCGCCATCCAGCGTGTCGTTGCCGGCATTGCCCTGAATATAGTCGTTGCCGCCACCGCCGAAGATGATGTCGTCGCCGGCATCTGCCGGGTTCTGGTTGCCGTCATCCTCGCCATAAAGCCAGTCATTGCCGTTTCCGCCGAAGATCAGGTCGTTGCCGCCTTCGCCCTTCGCGGTGCCGCCACCGTTTCCGAGGATCAGCACGTCATCGCCTGCGCCGGCATAAAGACCGTCGGCGACATTGTCGTCGCCACCGACGAGCAGGTCGTTGCCGCCGCCGCCGATCAGCGTGTCGGAACCGGCGCCGCCGATGAGGATGTTGCTCTCGTCATTGCCGACGAGAATGTCACTGCCCGAACCACCCGTCAGGTTTTCGATGCCGGTCAGCGTGTCGGTGCCGACGGCGGAGCCGCCTGTAGCGTCGGTTGCCGTACCGGCAGCAATAGATGTCGGCCACATCGGGTTGTTGGTGCCGATATTGGCAACGACGCCGGTTGCAACGTCCGAATAGTCCGCCGTATCGCCGCCCTTGGCGGACGTCAGAATGGCAGCCGCGGCGTTGGAAGCGGCCGTCGAGCTGAAGCTTACGGCGGAATTTGCGCCGCCCTTCAGCAAGTCATTGCCGAGCCCACCGCGCAGCGTGTCATTGCCTTCGCCACCATCGAGCATGTCGTCGCCCGCGCCGCCGATCAGCATGTCGTCGCCGGCTTCGCCATAAACGGTGTCGTTGCCGGCGCCGCTCTGGATCCAGTCGCCGCCGTCGCCGGCTCTGATGACATTGTCGCCGCCATTGCCGTTGATAATGTCGGCAAACCTGGTGCCGGTCACATTTTCGACGTTCTTCAGCTTGTCGTTGTCAACCTGGTCGTTTTCGACAAGCGTCCTGAGATCCTCGTATACGAAGTTGTCGGACACCGTGCGCGATGTGGCCCAGCCGGAGCCGAGCTGGACATAGATTCCAGCCGCATCGCCCGAGTAATCGACCGTATCGATCCCGTCGCCACCGTCGAGCTTGTTCTTGCCCGTGCCGCCGACCAGCGTATCGTTGCCGGCGCCGCCATCGAGAACGTCGTCTCCTGTACCGCCACGCAGCGTGTCGTTGCCGTCCTCGCCAAAGAGCGTGTCGTTGCCGGCGCCGCCCTCGATCCAGTCGCGGCCACCGCCACCCTTGATATCGTTGTCGCCGGCGCTGCCGTTCAGGATATCGTCAAACTGCGAGCCGGTGATGTTTTCGATACTGTTGAGCTTGTCGTTGTCGACCGTGTTGGCGAGGACGCGTGCGCGCAGCCCATCATAGTCGTAGAGCGCCTCATTGGCTCTGGTCGATGCCCAGCCGGAACCAAGCTGAACATAGACCGCTTCGCCGCTGCCGGAGTAATCGACGGTGTCGATACCCTCGCCGCCGAAAAGCTGGTTCTTGCCGGCCCCACCGACCAGCGTGTCATTGCCTTGATCGCCGTGCAGGATGTCATCACCAGCGCCGCCGTCAATGAGATCATCGTAGCCGCCGCCATAGATCGTGTCGTTGCCGGCATCGCCGTAGAGCGTGTCCTTGCCCCAGTCGCCATTGATGCGGTCATTGCCCTCACCGCCATAAACGGTGTCGTCACCATTGCCGCCGCTGATGAAATCATCGCCGCCAAGGCCGGAAATCAGGTCGTTACCGTTTTCACCATAGAGTTTGTCGCCGTTGTTGGAGCCGGCGATCACATCCTTGCCGGCACCGCCATGGATCTCGATCGTGCCGTTCGCCGTCGGGTTGGCGGCAAGAAGGATGACGTCGTCGCCATCCGTGCCGATGATCTTTTCGACACCCGACATGTAACCGGGAGCCGTCGCGTAATCTGCGACGAAACCGGCCTGGCCATCTCGCTGAAGCTGGATCGTATCGGAACCGTTGCCGCCGATCACAATGTCGGCGGTGCCGGCCAGACCCGCGATACTGACATTGACGACGCTTCCGTCGCCGAGGGTTACGGCGCGGGTGCCCGAGCCGATCACGTCCGCGCCGAGAATGAAAGTATCGTTGCCTTCACCGCCATCGAGAATATCGGCGCCGAGGCCGCCATCAAGATAGTCGTTGCCGGCATTGCCGGTGAGCCTGTTCGCCTCGTCGCCACCGATCAGAACGTCGTCGCCCGAGCCGCCCTTGGCATCGTTGATGCCGGTCATGCCGTCGATACCGACGACATTGGCTCCGGCGCGATCGGTCGCGCGGTCGCCGAGAACCGTCTGTCCCTGCGTCGTCTGCGTCTCGTCATCGAGATTGACGAAAACGCCGCTCGTTAATGCCGAATAATCGATCGAACCGATCTCACCGGCCGCATCGACACGCACGACGAATGTCTGCTCGGCACTGGTGTCGCCATCGGAATCCGTCGCCGCATAGGTGAAGACGAGGTCCAGATAGGCGACGCCATCGACCGGGGACAGATGGTCGAGCGGCTGCAACAGGTTGAAGCTGTAGCTGCCCTTGTCGAGATCCGAGAGCGATACGTTGAAGACGACCTTCGTGGCGTCATTGGCGCTCGAAGGTACGGTGTCGCCGAGATATCCGACCAGATAGGCGCCGATGAAGGCGAACTGCACGGCGAACCCATTGGAAGTCATACCCTGCAGCGAGCCGGCCTGGCTGGAAATGCTGACATTCTGGCCGGCGAGTGCCTTGGAGAAATGCAGGCTGCGATCATTGCTGCCGCCTGCATTGGCGTCATCGCTGCCCCAGCTCACCGAGAGAGCCACGTCGGAAAGGCTCTTTGCGCCATCCTCAAACACAGTTCGCAAGGCCGGCGCATCGCCGATTTCCGGCTTGTCGTCGACGACATTGACGGTGAACGTGCTCGATGCCCTGTCGCCGTCGGAATCCGTCGCGGTGTAGCTGAAGCGCAGCGACAGCGTGTTTTCCGTGTTGGCGGGCGTGTTGTCATGGTCGAGCGGCTTCACCAGGGTGAAGGAGTACGCACCATGGCTCGCATCCGAAACCTTAGCAAAGAACACGATGTTGGAGGCGGGCTGAGCGGGATCGAAGTTCGTCGGAGCAATGTTGCCGGTATAGCCGACCAGCATGTTGTCGCCGATCAACACCGTATGAACCTGCTTACCGAGCGAGGTCAGGACAGCACCATCCTGGCCGGAAACAGCAACCGAAGCATTGGAGAACACGACCGAGCGGTCGCCCGGCTGGCCGTTGCCATCATTGGCGGCATCCGCGCCCCACTTGATGTTCAACGAGACGTTCTCGACCTTCGCCGAAAGCCCGTCATCCTCGTTGTTGCCGTGATTGACGGCCTCATCCTCGACCTTTGAGGCATCGCCGGTCTGCGCGATCGGGCTGTCGTCGATGACCTTGACGGTGAAATTGCTGTCGACCTTGTCACCGTCGCCGTCGCGGGCCGTGAACTTGAACGTCAGCGACAGCACGTCTTCGCGGTCGGCACCAGATGCCTTGACCGGATGGTCGAGCACGCCCTGCAGTTCGAAATCGTAACGGCCGGATTGCGCATCCGACAGCGTCACAGTGAAGACGCTGAGGCCGGAGGCGGTCTTAGCCGTCAGCACGGTACCATTGGCCGACAAGGTGTAGACAAGTGCCTCGCCACCAGACGTGAGGTTTGCCAGAGAAACGGGACCGGCATCGCCACGGACGCTCAGCATATTGGTGACATCGGCCGTCTCAAGAACCCGCACCGCCCCTGTTCCGGCGGTAAAGACGATCGAGCGGTCGCCGGCCACCTGGGTGCCGGTGTATCCGCCGTTGACGTTTTTGTTGCCGCTGTCGGTACCCCAGCCGATGTTCAGCGAAGCTCCCACCTTGTCGGTGATGAAATCGATACCGTTGGCAATCGCGCCGATCAGCTCGACGCCGACCGGCTGGATGTCTTCGTTGCCACCGGCAAGCGCCTCTTCCTCGACATAGCGATCGCGGACACCACCGGCGATCGGCATATCGTCGATCACCTTGACGGTAAAGATCGCCGGATCGGTCACGTCGCCATCGCTGTCGGTGGCGGTGAACTGGAAATTCAGCGTCAGGGCGTCTTCGCCCTGCACCGGTGTGCTGCCGGCGCCGACCGGCTTGTGGTCAAGCGTCTCGAAAAGCGTGAACTTATAGGAACCGTTATCATTGTCCGAAAGCGTTACCGTAAAGACGATACCCGCAGCGGCAGCCGCTGCAGCGTTCTCGGGAAGCGCCATCGGCGCGGCGCCGGTATAGCCGAGCAGCGTCGGCTGGCCATTGACGGTGATCACCTTGTAATTGATGACATCGCCATCGGATGTCAGGCCCTGCGCTTCAAGCGCAGCAATGCCATCTGTGGTGAACTGCACCGATCTGTCGATAACGGCACCGGGTGCGTCGTTGTCCAGATTGTCGGCACCCCAGGAAATGGCGAGCGTGCCGCCGGTCTTCTCGATTGTGTTGTCGTCGAACCAAAGACCAAAGAAGCCAGAACGGTCCTCATCGCCATTGCCGGTTGTGTCTTCATTGCCACCGGGAAGATCTTCCTCCTCGACGACACCGCCCGCAAACGGCGTGCCGATTTCGGCGACGTCATCGGCAATCTTGACGGTAAAGAAATTGCTGGCCGTGTCGCCATCGCTGTCGGTGGCGGTATAGCCGAACTTCAGCGCAAGCGTATCCTCGCCATGGCCTGCCGCATGATCGAGCGGCTTCACCAGCGTGAAGGAATAGGAGCCCTTGCCGTCATCAGACAGGGAAACGTGGAAGACGACATTCGGGGCCGAGATCGATCCCGGAGCACTGTCGCCGGTATAGCCGACCAGCACGCCATTGATGAGCGCGGTATTGACGACTTTGCCGAGCGACGTCAAAGCCGATCCGGCAGCATCCGTCACTTGGACACTTGCATTGGTGAAAGCGACCGACCGGTTGCCCGGACCAGAGACAATTGTCTCGTCATCGGCGGCATCGGCACCCCACTTGATGTTCAGCTTGCCTGTGGCAATTGCCGAGAGGTTGACCGGGCTTTCGGTCTCCTGGTTGCCGCCACGGACCGCCTCATCCTCGGCCGTCGAGGTCTCGCCCTTCTGGGCGATCGGGCTGTCGTCGATGATCCCGACGGTGAAGTCGTTGACGGCAATATCGCCGTCGCCGTCACGCGCCGTGAACTTGAAGGTGAAGGACAGAACATCCTCATTGGCCGCACCCGAGGCCTTGACCGGATGGTCGAGAACGCCATCCAGATCGAAGCTGTAGGAGCCGGCTCCGGTATCCGAGAGTTTGACGGTGAAGACCACGTCCCCGTCAGCACCGCCCGCATGCGCCGTCAGGATCGTGCCATTGGCGGAAAGCGTGAATACCAGCGCCTTGCCGGCAGACGTCAGTTCCGACAGGGCGAGCAGGTTGTTGCCGCTCTTGACGGCAACGAAAGCGCTCGCATCGACGACCGCGGCGCTCGTTCCAGCCTGCGCTGCAAACACGACCGACCGGTCGCCGGCGACCTGCGTACCGGTGAAGCCGCCGTTCGCCCTGACATTGCCGTCGTCACCGCCCCAGGCGATGTTGAGCGGGCCACCGGTCTTGTCCGTTGTCGGGTTCTGCTGGCCAAGGAAAGGATAGTCGCCATCCGCATCGGGGGCGATGCCGCCCGGCCGATTGTCCTCGTTGCCGCCGAACAGCTCCTCTTCCTCGACGAAGCGATCGAGGATCGTACCGATCGCGATCGGGGTGTCATCGATGATGCTGACCGAGAAATTCGCCGCCGGGGTCACGTCGCCGTCGCTGTCGGTCGCCGTAAACTGGAAGCTGAGGGTCAGGCTGTCTTCGCCCGATACGGAACCCGGATGGTCGATCGTATCGAACAGCGTGAAGCCGTAGGTGCCATTGCCGCGATCGGACAGCGCAACAGTGAACACGATGTTGGCGTTTACGGCAGCACCCGCATTGCGCGGCAGCGAGGTCGGCTCGATGTCTCCGGTATAGCCGACCAGCGTCGGCTGGCCGTTGACGGTGATGGTCGTGTAACGGATCTCGGCACCATCCGAGGTCAGCGCCTGCGCTTCAAGGGCTGCGACCCCCTCCGTGGTGAACTGCACCGAGCGGTCGCCCGGTTGGCCGTTGCGGTCGTTGGCGCTGTCTGCACCCCAATCGATAGCCAGCGTGCCGCCGGCGATATGGCTCGTGCGATCCTCGTCCCGGTTTGTGTCGCGGTCACCGCGGCCATCGCGATCCTCGTTGCCGATACCGGCAACCTCGCGCTGTTCCTCTTCCACCACGCCGCCGGCATAAGGCGTGCCGATGGTCGCAACGTCATCGGCAACATTGACGGTAAACTGGCCGTCGATTGCATCGCCGTCCGAATCCGTTGCCGTATAGTTGAACGTCAGGGACAGCGAGCCCGTACCTTCGCCCGCGGCGTGATCGAGCGGCTTAACCAACTCGAACCGGTAGGAACCATTGCCGTCGTCGGACAGCGTCACCTTGAAGACCGTGTTATCGACGGTCGGCCGTTGCCCGACATAACCGATCAGCACGCCGTCGACGATCGCGGTCGAGACGTTCCTACCAAGCGAGGTCAATCCGCCTTCAACATAGGCGCCTTCAACTGTGATCGCGCTTCCCGCAAAGCCGACAGAGCGATTGCCGGTGCCCTCGGTGATGGTTTCGTCGTCGTAGGAATCCGAACCCCAGCTGATGCTGAGACCGCCTTCGGCGATCGCGGCCGATGCCGGTCCGGCATCCAGCCCGTCATCGCTGGCGGTGCCAACCTCCTCCTCGCCGCGAACCGGCGCGTCGTCATTGACATTGACCTTGAAACTGCCCTCTTCACTGTCGCCATCGGAGTCTGTGGCAATGAAGTCGAAGTCGAAACGAACGCTATCATCGCCTTCTTGATTCTCGATGCGATGGTCGATCGCCTTCAACAGCGTGAACGTATAGGTGCCCGTATCGGTCGTATCGTCGAGCGTGACGGTGAAGACCCAGTTTGCTTCCACCTGCGGATCGGAGCCGGTAAAGCCGACGAGTGTCGGAACACCTTCGATCTCGGTCGCATAATAGAAGACGTTCTGTCCTCCGGCGGTAAGCGGCACTTCGGAATCGATACTCACCGGCCGGTAGGTGCTGACGCCGTCGACAACGTCGGCATCATAGCCGTTGAAGGACAGCGAGCGCTGGGCATCGCCCGTATTGTTGTCGTCCGCGCCCCAGGAAACGCCGAGCGAACCGCTGACACTGCCAATAGCAGAGTTGCGGGCAGCAGGGCCTTCGGAGCCTTCGCCTTCCGCATAGGTGTCTCCGGCATTACCGTTGAGCCCGGGAACATTCTCCTCGTCGAGGTTGCCTTCTTCCGCCTCACCAATCACCGGGCGATCATCGGCAACGGTCACGGTGAAGGACGCGTGGCCGACATCGCCATCGGAATCGCGCGCCGTGAAGGCGAATTCGATGTCGAGCGCCGTGTCACCCTGGCTCGGCACATGGTCGAGATTGCCCTGCAGCTCGAATGTGTAGGAGCCGTTGTCGCTATCGTCGGAAAGATTGACGGTGAAGACGGGTTCACCGGTTTCGCTGCCCTTGTGGGCCGTCAGAACCGTGCCGTTTTCGGAGACAACATAGAAAAGGCTGATCCCGTCCGAGGTCAGTTCCTGGGCATAAAGCGCATCGACATCCGCGAGCGTGAAACCAACACCACGATCGTTCGCTCCGTTGGCGCTCAGGCCGGCATTGCCCTGTGCATTTCCATCGTCGACGCCCCAGAGGATACCCAGGCTGCCGCCGGTCGTCGCGTTTGCCGCCGATACGGCAGGAGCGCGCAACAGGACCGGCACTTCGGTTCCCGGATTGCCTTCCTCTTCCGGATCGCCGCCATCGACATTGCCGTTCGGAAGGTCGTCTTCCGAAACCGTCGCGCCCTGCGAAGGCATGAAGGCCAGCGTGTCGTCGGCCACATTGATGATGAACTGGTTGGAAGCGCTGTCGCCGTCGGAATCGGTCGCGGTATAGCCAAAGGTCAGGCTGAGCGCAGCTTGCCCGGTCGCGCCGTCACCTGCAGCATGATCGAGCGGCTTGACCAGCGTGAACGAGTAGGAACCATTGCCGGCGTCGGACAACGTCGCATGAAAGACGACGTTTTCGGCATTGGCAGAGCTTGGTGCAGCACCGGTATAACCGACCAGCGTGCCATCCGCGAGTACGATCGTGCTCACGGCAAGGCCTTCGGACGTCAGGGCTACGCCATAGGCGCCCGTGACGGTGACATTGGCATTGGTGAAGACGAGAGAGCGGTCATTGGTGCCGCCGGCATTGGCGCTGTCTGCGCCCCAATCGATGTTCAGCGAGACATTGGCGAGCGTCGCCGTCGCATTTTCGCTATCGACATTGCCGCCGACCAGAGCCTCGTCCTGCACCGCCGACTGGGAGGCATCGGTGGTTGCCGGGCCGTCATCGGCGATCTGCAGGCTGAAGGTCGAGGAGGACGGGTCGCCATCGCTGTCGATGACGGTGTAGCCAAACTGCAATCCGAGCAGATCGCCCGCACCTGTGGTAACGGCGGCGGGATGGTCGAGCGCCTTCAGGAGCGTGAAGGTAAATTCACCCGTCAGCGTGTTGGTAACTTCCAGAACGAACACAACCTGGCCATCGGCCGTGGTACCGGTCAGTGTCACAGTGGGACCATTCGCGCCTGCGCCAACGGTCATTTCGGTCAGTACAGCGACGCCGCCGGATGTCAGCGCCGAGTTCAGCGTGACCGAGACGACGCGGCCGTCTTGCGAACCGCTGATGAAATTGAGGCGGCCGGAAAAGCTCGACTGCTCGAACACCCCATCCGCATCCGCCTGTTCGGCGAGCACTGCGCCGAAAGCGGACGAAAAGGCAACCGGTACGTCCTTGCCAGTATCCTGTTCGCCAAAGACGGTCTCATCGTCGAAGGACGTGTCGCCGAGAAGATCAGCCAGTGCGATCGGATCATTCTGGCTCGCACTGATCGTATCGTCGAAATCGCCGCCGGAGCTGCCGGGCGCAGAGCTCGCCGAGTAGGAACCATCGGGACCCGCGGCGACATTGATGCCATTGCCTTCCAGGGCCGCGATGAAGGTCTGCTGCGGCAGCTCGACATCGCCGAGCAGGATGGTCGGCACCCGCGCCGCGCCATTGACGATGACGATCTCGGTGCCGTCCGCCTGGACGAGAACGAGATTGGCACCCTCGATGCGAATGTCGTCGATCGACGTGGTGGCCGCCAGACGCACGACATTCGCCGCATCCGGGGTGATTTCGGTGATGGCAGGTGCGCTCTCGGTCAGCTGTGATGTCTCGATCCCGGCTGGCAGCCGATCGCCTGTCGGGGCAGCCTGGGCGACCTGGATCGCACCGGCATCCAGGCGACGGTCGGCATCCGGCAGCGCGATTGCGTCGGCGATCTCGGAATCGAAATGGTCAGCTGCCGTCTCTTCGGTTGCGGCGGATACGCGCAGATCTTCGATGGACATAAAGGAACCCCCAGAATGAATTTGGGACAAGGAGCGCCACCGCTGTCAAAAACGCAATATTTCGTTAACCTTTGAGATATACTCGGTTATGCGGTTCCCACCATTTATTTAAAGACAGTTAACGTCGGCGTGCCATCCGCAAATTACTTGCAGTATTCACCAAAAATAAGCGTTGAAACTTATCGCCATCCGTTTCAGCCGTGCGAATCTCTGCCTTATGCCTTCACATTCGCGGCAATATCGACCGTACCAACGACCTCTTCGATGACATGAAAGCGATGACCGGGGCAGTTCTCTGTAGCTCGCGGCACCATGCTCGGATCAATTTTGCGCAGGCATCCACGCGAAAATTCATATCAATCAACCGAAATTGTATCGGGACGTCGCAGAGGCGGCGCTTGCGACACATTGATACGTTATGCGGGTGCTGCCGGGATAATTCAGCGACAATTCCTCACTATAACGGATGGCAGAATGACCCAGATCAGCATTCCTACTGGTTGACCGCACCGCCCGGCGGGCCGGATCAACACCTAAATGGCGGCCTTCACGGCCGAGAGAACCACCTCTCGTGAAGAGCCGCCATCGAAGCGCAGCTGGCCCATATTCGTTCATTTGACCTCCAGTCAGAACGCTCCAGCTGCGCTTCGCTTCCATTCGCCTCCCCGCGTATGGACCACACCGAACAACTATCGTTAACGGATTTTTGAGTTGCCTTGAGTGACGAACACTTGGATATTGTCGTTATTGTATAACAGCTAAGGCACTGATCCGGAGCTAGCCGCTCCGCCGTCCTGGTAACCCGATGCCCCCTACCTGATCCAATTCCGATATTTGCCGACAGCAGATCCTGGACACTGACAAGCCGACTGGAGAAAACCCTCCGGGGCGGAGTAGTGCGCCACGTCTGATGAGATGTGTACGCCTTGCATGGCGTCCGCACGCTTCTTCGCGACAACAGATAGAAAAATACATGCACCTACCGCCGAATATCCTGATCGTCGATCACAATGCGGAAGTCCGCGATGCCCTGAAACGCTATCTCGAGCGCAATGCGATGAGGGCGGCAATCGCCGATAGCGGAGCATCGATGGATCGCCTGATGGTCGAGCACGATTTCGACCTGATCATACTGGATGCCATGATGCCGGGCGAAGACGGCCTGTCGATATGCCAGCGTATCCGCTCGACGGCAAAGACCCCGATCATCATGATGAGCGCGATCGCCGAGGATACGGACCGCATCGTCGGGCTGGAACTCGGCGCCGACGATTACATTTGCAAACCCTTCAATCCGCGCGAAGTCTTGGCTCGGGTCAAGGCGATCCTACGGCGTGCCGAACCGATTTTGCCGAGCCACGGCGGATTGTATAACGGAAAATGTCTGCGGTTCGGCAAGTGGATACTCAATATCGACCAAAGGCAGCTTCAGGACGAAAGTCAGGCGAATATTGTCCTGACATCCACCGATTTCCAGCTTCTTCTCGCCTTTCTGGAAAGGCCCCGTACGGTCTTGTCGCGTGACCGGCTGCTCGAAGCGGTCAGTGGCCGGACGTCCGGCCCGTTCGATCGCGCGATCGACAACCAGGTCAGCCGGCTGCGCCGCAAGATTGAGCGCGACCCTGCCCGCCCAGAGCTTATCATGACGGTCCGTGGCGGCGGCTATTCCCTCGTATGTGACGTCACCGCCGATAGCTGAAACCGTTGGAAGGCAAGGCGGATTAGCAAGAATACCGTGGGGGTGCGATCACCGCTTCGCCCCCTTCCTCCCTCACCGATCTCCATCAGCGGTGTATAGAGAGAATGTCCGCCCTGCATGGCCGCGAGCCGGGGAGATCTGGGTCGGCCACACTTGCAACTTCCCTTGGCGAGCGATGCCAAAGAAGCATCCGCCTCTTGTCTTGCCTGATTGAAAACAGCACGCTCCTTCCGAAGTCTGCCACTTCCTTTCTGCTTAAGTGAACCTATCCCAAACGGTCGCAAGCGGCATTCCCTCCCTGGTCAGACTAAGCCCTACGTGAAGACGCCCTGCGTTCCATCGTCTCCAATCGCATTATCCCTCGACCCATCGAATCGTCATTCCTGCACGAAGTCTTGAGAAGCGTCCGGCCTTTGGCGGGTTTGATCGTCGCCGCAACCACCACAGGGCTCGTTTCGATACTTTTCGGTTACCCGACGATTACGCATCGTTACAAACCGAGGATTAGATGCAACAGCTCGGCGCGTGCCGCCCTGTGTTTTCGATGAACGAGCGTTACCTGATCTTTTGTACGCCGGCCCGCGAGACTAATTTCTTCTCACCGGACTGAACTTCGGTAATTTTATGGATGCGGCTGACGCCCATCGTCTGATTGGAGATTTCAATGAACATCAAGAGCGTTCTTTTTGGCTCTGCTGCCGCCCTGGTAGCCGTGTCCGGCGCCCAGGCTGCTGACGCAATCGTTGCCGCTGAACCGGAGCCGATGGAATATGTTCGCGTTTGCGACGCATTCGGCACGGGCTACTTCTACATTCCAGGCACCGAAACCTGCCTGCGCGTCGGCGGTTACATCCGTCTTCAGGCCGACGGCCGCAGCGACGACGACCTTTCCGGTGACGACGCCGGCTACCGCACCAACACCCGCGCCCAGGTCTACTTCGACGCACGCACCGACACCGAGCTCGGCGCACTTCGCTCGCTGATCACGCTTCGCGCAGAATCGAACCGCGAAGAAGAGTTCAGCCTGAACGAAACGTTCATCGAACTCGGCGGCTTCCGCGCTGGTTATTTCTATAACTACTTCGATATCGGTCTGTCCGGCGAAACCGTCATGCACGACGCTGCTCCGTTCGATAACGGCGGCGAAGGTGCAAACACGATCAACAACTCTATCCGTTATACCTATGACGGCGGCGCATTCTCCGTCTACGGTCAGGTCGACGCTTTCGACTCGCAGGACGGCTGGAAGACCGATTCGGCAGGCAATGCTGACGAAATCGGCATCAACGGCGTCATCGCAGGCAAGTTCGGCGGCGTAGCTGTAGACTTCTTCGCAGGCTACGACTTCGACAACGAAAACGCGGCCCTGGCTTCGACCATCAACGCTGACCTGGGTCCGGGTACGCTCGGCATCTTCGCAGCCTACGCTTTCGGTCAGAACCGTTACTACGATGCATCCGAATGGACCGTTGGTGCCGAATATGAATTCAACATCACCGACAAGTTCAGCATCAGCCCCGGCGCCCAGTATTTCGATAACATCGTTCTCGACAGCCGTGGTGAATTCGACGGTGGCGATGCATGGCGCGTCGGCGTAACCGCGGACTACCGCGTTACCACCAACCTGACAGCCAAGGCTACCGTCAACTACACCGACATCGACACCGGCTCTGCCGATACCGATAAGTGGGACGGTTTCCTCCGCCTGCAGCGCAGCTTCTGATCTGAACATTCAGGTCTGAACGGAAAGCCCGGCAACAATGCCGGGCTTTTCTGTATTGCGCGCCCACACCTTCTGTTGCCGAAGGAACGGACATAAGATCAGACCCAAGGGCATCAATCGAGCGCCCTCTCGCTCGTCGGATCGAAATAGTGGACCTGGGCCGATGCGACGGACAACCGGACCTCCTGGCCGGGAGCGAAATCCACCCGGTCATTGACGACACAGGTTATTTCGGTCCCACCGAGCTCGGCCAGGACATGCGTGTCGGCACCGGTCGGTTCGACCACCTTGATCGTTGCCTTGGCCCCATCCTGCGTGCCGACGGCAAATCCCTGCGGGCGAATGCCCACAACCACCTCGCCGGCATCGCCGCCTTTTGGCAGGGACGGCAGTGCAAGACGCTCGCCGCCGGCAAGCAGCAGTGATCGCCCCTCCAGCCTGCCACGCAGAAAATTCATCGATGGAGACCCGAGAAACCCGGCAACGAACATGTTTTCAGGGCGGTCGTAGAGTTCGAGCGGCGTGCCGATCTGCTCAACAGAACCCCCGCGCAGAACGACGATACGATCGGCCATGGTCATCGCCTCGACCTGGTCGTGGGTCACGTAGACGATAGTCGAGCCGAGCCGCTGGTGCAGTGCCTTGATTTCCGCCCGCATTTGTACGCGCAGTTTCGCATCGAGGTTCGAGAGCGGCTCGTCGAACAGAAAGACGTCCGGATCGCGGACGATCGCTCTGCCCATGGCAACACGCTGGCGCTGACCGCCGGACAACTGCGATGGCTTGCGCTTGAGGAGCGGCGTCAGCCCGAGAATTTCGGAGGCATCACCAACCTTCTTGTCGATCTCGGCCTTTTTCATGCCGGAGATTTCCAGCGAGAAGCCCATGTTCTGGGCCACCGTCATCTGCGGATAGAGCGCGTAATTCTGGAAGACCATGGCGATGTTGCGCTCCTTCGGCGAGAGCGCGTTGACGACACGCCCGCCGATATCGATACGCCCGCCGGATATGTCCTCCAGTCCGGCAATCATCCGCAAAAGCGTTGACTTTCCGCAACCGGACGGCCCGACGAGGATGAGGAATTCCCCATCCCGGATGTCGATCGAAACTCCCTTGACCACCTCGAATGCGCCGAAACTCTTGCGCAGATCGGAGACCTGAACCGTCGCCATGATGAATCCTTTCTACTGCGTCTTGGCGGGGCGTATGCGCACGGCCAAATAGGGCTTGCCGGGCAGCTGAAGCCCGAATGCGGCGGCAAACTGGTTGGTGATGTGGGAGCCGCCGGTAATGCGTTGCGGGTGAACCTTCGGCAGCGGCCCCTTTTTAAGCGGCGTGATGCTCATGTTCCAGACGTCGATGAGATCGATCTCCCAGTCGCCATCCTCTTCCGGCAGGCCAAGCGCCCACTCGACCGGCTGATGCTCGCCGAAATAGATGTAGCGGACATCGCCATCCTTAACGGCAGAGACACGCTTGTAAGTGGTTCCGCGCTCCAGCATCGGCGTGAGGCCATTGACGGCATCCTCCTCGAAGATCTTGCGCAGGAATGCGATCCGCGCCGGCGCTTCGCCATGCAGCACGCCGCCCTTTGCCCACCAGAGTTCGTCGGCGGCATCCAGGAAGGTCTCGCCATGGCCGATATATCCGCCGCGGCACAGTGTCAGCCAATAGCGGTGGATCAGCTCGTGGCCATCGATATTGCCCCACTCCTTCGGGATATTGCCCTCGTATTCCGGCTCATCGTTGATGACCGGCTTGCCGTAAGCCGCGCGCCAGTCGAGCGTTTTCTTGACGTCCCAGTTCTGGATGCAGACGTGATCGACCCACGACTTGCGGTGGTCGTAGTTCTTGTCGACATCGCCGTTGTGGATAGATTTCGGATGGCGAAGCGGATCGCCTTCCTCGATGAGGTGGAAGAACCGGTCCCAGCGTTCCATCGGCTTTGTGTCGAGAAGAAAATCGTATTCGTTGGCGAGCGACCACCAGACGTTCCGATAGGCAGCGATGCGGGCAACGATATAGCGGAGATAGCGGAAATCCTGCTCCTCCGTCATCGTGCAATACCCCCAGCGGTCATAGGGGTGGAAAAGGATGATGTCGGCCTCGATGCCCATATCCGCCAAACGCGCGATCTGCGTTTCGAAATGCCGGAAGCATTCGAAATTCGGCCGGTCCATATCGTGGCTGCCATCTGCACGCTTCTCGTAAACATCGTGAAGCGGCTCGTTGGTATTGTAGATGTAATCCTTCGGGAAGACGCCCATGCGGACTTTGTTGAACGGCGCGTCGGCGAGAGTCCTGAATGTCTGCTCCTGAAGTTCACGCGTCTGGTGCGTCCAGGCGTAGCAGGTCGTTCCGAAGGGCAGATAGGGCTTGCCGTCGGCATAGGCGAAGTGGAACTGGTTGCGCACCCGCACCGGACCGTGGACGCCAGCCTTTGCGGCGCCGACCGTCAAGCCGCCTTCGAGGCCGGCAAGCGCCTTGTCGCTGGAGGTCGTGACGAACCGCCACTCTCCTTGCGTATCCGGGCAGAAGCGAACCTTGTAGGTGCCGTCGCCATCGTAGAAACCGGGAACCGTTACCTCGCGATTGCCCAGCGAGAACGTCGCGGCGAAGGTGACGTCGAGATAGGGATTACCGTCGGCGGGACCTATGGCGGCAAACTCGAAAACGTCCCAAAGGCTTACTTTTTCTGTCATTTCCAACTCCTCAATATCGATGGATTTCAGCCTTTTACGGCACCCGATGTCAGCCCGCTGACGAAGTATCTCTGGAAGATCATGTAGACGAGGATCGCCGGGAAGACGGTCATGGCGATAGCCGCGTTAAGCTGGCCATAGTCTGTCGAAAACTGCCCCTGGAAAGACATGAGACCCAGCGGAAGCGTCCACATGTGGCGATCCTGCAGCAGCACCAGCGCCATGGCGAATTCGTTCCAGGTGGAAACGAAATCGAGGATCAGCAGCGCCGCCAGAACCGGAAGTGAGATCGGCAGGAAAATCCGGCGGAAGACCGTGACATGCGACGCCCCGTCGATCAGTGCCGCTTCCGACAACTCCTTCGGCACCGCCTTGAAGAAGCCGTGCAGGATGAAGACCTGATAGGGCACGCCGAAGGCGAGATAGGGCAGGATAACACCGGGATAGGTATCGATCAGGCCAAAACCGTTCACCAGCGTGAAGATCGGGGCAAGCATCACCTGGAACGGGATCATCGCGCCGAACAGGAAGAACACGAGCAGAAGCTTGCCGAAGCGCAGCCTGATCCTTGCCAGCGCGTAGGCCGCCATCGCCGAGATCATCAGTCCGAGCGGTACCTTGATGACGGTGATGATGACGCTGTTCTTGAATGTCGTCTCGAAATTGCCACGCGCCCAGGCACCGGAGAAGTTGTTCCAGGCGATTGCCTCCGGCGGGGTGAATGCGCTCGTCGCCATGACCTCGGCATTCGACTTGAGTGCCGTGAAGACGATCAGGACAACCGGAGCGATCCACACCAGCGCGAAACTGACAAGCACGATCCAGAGGAGGATGAGAAACGGATCCCGGCGTGGCTTCAGCTGCAGGGATTGGTCATCGTGTCGGCCGGCTATGATGGTCATTCGCTTGCTCCTTCATCGCGCTGCGACCAGCGCAGGTAGGGAACGACGATCGTCAGGGTGACCAGAAGCAGGATGACGGAAATCGCCGATCCCCTGCCGAAGTCGAAGATCTGCATCGATTGCATGAAGGCCCACAGCGCCAGCATCTGGGTGGATTGTGCCGGCCCGCCACCGGTCATGCCGTAGACGATGTCGAAAGCCTTCAGCGACGAGATCGTCGAAAGCACGAGGACGATTGCCAGCGTCACCTTGAGCGCCGGCAGCGTCACATGCCGGAACACCTGAACACGGTTGGCACCGTCGATGCGCGCGGCCTCGACGAGCGAGCGATCGACGCTTTGCAGGCCGGCCAGGAACAGCACCATCGAGAAACCGACATACTGCCATGTATAGGCGACGAACATGGAGTAGAGGGCGATCTCGCGGTCGCCGAGCCAGTCACTGATCCAGGCCTGTAAGCCGAGATTGGTGAGAACCTGGTTGAACAGGCCGAAGAACGGATCATACATCCACCGCCACATGGTCGCGACCGCGATCGGCGCGATGATGACGGGAAGATAGTAGATCGCCCGCATCGGAACGCGGCCGAACAGCCGCTCATTGAGGCCAAGCGCCAGAAGCAGGCCGATCGTCGGCGGAAAGATGACGGCGAGGATCGTCCAGGTGACGGTATTGCGCAACGCCACCCAGAAGACAGGGTCGTTGGTCAGAATGTAGCGGTAGTTGGCAAGCCCCACCCACTCCCTGTTCGGATCGAGGCCGTTCCATCGCTGGAAGCTCAGGAAGACCACCTCGATCATCGGCCAGATCGCGAAGGTGGCATAGACGACAAGCGCCGGGCCGATCAGCATCAGGGCTTGCGTCCGCGAGGACTGCATGATTTTCGAATTGAACATTGGAAACCCGCTTGTCCGGATCCTGACCTGTCACGCAGGTCGACGGGTCTCCGCGGCACGAACGCCGCGGAGAGATCGGCTCGTCGTCCGACTTACTTCTTGCGGTTGCCGATGAATGTCTGCATCGCAGCCGCAGCAGCCTGCGGTTCGATCCTGGCAGCCGCAACATCGTTGATGACGCGGAAATACTCGGTCGTCACGTCGAGCGGAAAGGCCTGGTCGCCGTTGACGAAGGTCCCCTTCGCATCGGCAAAGATCTGGGTCCATTCCTTGTGCATGGCGGAGGCATCGTCCTTCAGCTTCACGTCCTTGTTGACGGAAAGTGCGCCGAACGTGCCGGCAATTTCCGTCTGGAATTCGGTAGATGTGAACGAGTTGATGAATTCCGCCGCAAGCTCCGCCTTGCTGGTCTTCGACGAGATGTAGAAATATTCGGCAAAGCCATAGAGGCGGCCGGTGCCGTTGGGGAACGGGAAGACGTCGTAGTCGTCGACATTGCCGCCCTCCTTGATCTGCGAGACCAGCCAGTCGCCCTCGAGCATCATCGCCGCCCGCTTGGCGAGGAACAGGGTGAAGGACTGCTTCTGATCGACCCCCATGAATGGCGACAGGATGTAGTTCTGCCCCCACATCTGCATTTCGCCGAAAGCCTTGGTGGCGCATTCGGTCGTGCTCCAGTCGGCGGTCATCGCCTTCAGCTGGTCATGCACCTCTGCGCCGCAACTCGTCTCGAGGATCTCGTCCATCAGGCGCATCAGATGCCAGTTGACCGAGCCGCCGAATGTGAAAGCCGGAATTCCCGCTTCCTTCAGCTTCTTGGCTGCCTCGACGAGTTCCTCATAGGTCTTCGGCTCTGCTGTGATGCCAGCCTTTTCGAACATCGCCTTGTTGTAATAGAGACCTTCGCCCGAGAAGCGGAACGGCACGCCATGCTGGCCGGAGCCATAGCTCCTGGAAAATGCCAGCGAGGGTGCTGTAAGACGGTCGTTCCAGCCGTATTTTGCGTAATCGGCAGTGATGTCCTTGCTCAGGCCCGCCTTCACATATTCACCGCCGAGCCCCAGTCCGGCCCAGCTCATATAGACGTCCGGCCCCCTGTCGGAACCGGCCGCGACCCGCAGGGCCGTCTTGTGCTCGTCGACGCCGCGCATGACGATCTCGACATTGACGCCCGGATGGGATTTTTCAAAATTTTCGGCCGCCGTCTGCAGTGCCTTGACCTGGGATTCAGCTGAATAGCTGATCGTCCAGACGGTCAAGTCCTCTGCCTGAGCTACCGTTGCACCTGCCGCCAGCGACGATGCCGTAAGCGCGGATGCAGCCATAAGCCTTGCGAAAGTTTTCATCTGATCTCCTCCCAAAGATCGTTTCAAGCCCTCATCGAGAACTATCAAAGCATTTTCGTTTCATGTCAAATCTTTTCGAATGCCTTTGATTTCAGCTTAATTATATCGAAAACTTCATCACCCTCCAATGCCCGCAGAAGCAGTCGGAAGGCTACCATCCTCCGGCGGCCTCTATTCAAGCGGCGGCACAAATGGCCAGATAGTCTTCGACCTTCAGGCTCGCGCCACCGACCAACGCCCCGTTCACATGGTCTATCTCGAGAATTTCCGCTGCGTTGGAGGGCTTGACCGAGCCGCCATAGAGTATGCGGATACGACCACCATCGCCGTTGAAGCGAGCGGAAAGTTCGGAGCGAATGAATGCGTGGGTTGTCGCAATATCCGTGATTGACGGCACACGGCCCGTGCCGATTGCCCAGACAGGTTCGTAGGCGATGATCATGTCCGCAGAACTGGCGCCGTCGGGCAACGATCCGGCCAGCTGGCGACCGAGCACATCGAGCGTAAGCTGCCCTGCACGCTCTTCTTCCGTCTCTCCGATACAGATGATCGCGGTGAGTCCCGCCTTGTGCGCGGCAATCGCCTTGGCACGCACAGTCGCGTCGCATTCCCGATACCCAAGCCGTCGCTCCGAGTGCCCGACAATGGCGTGACTGCCGAGGCTGTCGGCGATCATGGCCGCCGAAATATCTCCGGTGAAGGCGCCCTCCTCTTCATGATGGCAGTTCTGCGCGCCGATCCGCAATGGCGATCCGGCAGTCATCGTGGCCGCGGAATGAATGAGCGTCGCGGGAACGCAGATCAGCGCCTCGACGCTTTCCCTTGCAAGGACCCGGCTGGCCGCCACTTCCTGTATCCGCGCAAGACTGTCGCGCATGCCGTTCATCTTCCAGTTGCCGGCAACGAGCGGCCTGATTGCTGATCCCATGAGACGTCCTCCCTTCAGGCCACGGCTCCTCCGCCGGGGCCGTATGTTGTCTTTCAATCCGCAGTCAGGCGCGCCAGCAGGGCGTGCCAGTTGCGTGTCACATCCGAGCGCCAGGCCTCGGTCGACGCATGACCGGCAGGCTCGAATTTCGCTCGTGATCCGTCGATGAGCGATACCGGACCATGCAGGCTTTGGCGTGCCATGGCAGCCACCCCGATTGCCCCGACTTCCGCCTGACCGCTGCGGCTCACCGGACGATCGAGAATGTCGGCCTGCAACTGCATGAGCGCATCGTTGGATGACGCACCGCCATCCGCCAGCAGGCCTTGCAGCGTACCGTCGATATCCTTCTCCATGGCGCTGAACACATCGGTGATCTGCAGCACGATCGCCTCAAGCGTCGCGCGGGCGATGTGGGCGCGGGTGGTGGCCAGCGTCATGCCCGAGATCGTGCCCGTCACATTGTCGTTCCAGTGCGGTGCGCCGAGACCGGCAAGGGCCGGCACGAACGTAACGCCGCCGCTATCGGATACGGTCTGCGCCAGTGCGGACAAAGCGCCCACATCGCCCAAGCCGAGTATCTCGGCCGCGAACGCGGCGGCCTGGGCGGAAACCGTGATATTGCCCTCAAGCGCATAAGCCACCCCGCCTTCGTCGCTCCAGGCGATCGTGCTGGAGAGACCGTTGCGCGAAAGAACCCGCTGCGGCGTGAGCGTCATCAGCGAAGACCCCGTGCCATAGGTCGCCTTCACCAGCCCCGGCGCACGCACGCCGTGACCGTAAAGCGCTGCATGGCTATCGCCCATCATCGCAAGGATCGGCACACCGGCGGCAAGCGCGGTCGTTCCTGAAGCAACCTCGCCGAAGCGGCTGCTGGAGGCGCGCACGTCCGGCAGAGCGGATGACGGCACGCCGAAGAGAGCGCAGAGCGCATCATCCCATCGCAGCGTCTCGGTGTTGAAAAGCTGCGTGCGCGACGCATTGGAATGGTCGGTTGCGAAAACACGGCCCCCGGTCAGCTTGTAAAGCAGCCAGCTATCCACCGTGCCTGCCCGCAGCCGGCCTTCTGATGCGAGCTTAGTGGCTTGCGGTACGTTTGCCATGACCCAGGCAAGCTTGGATGCGGGAAAAAGTGCATTTATGGAAAGCCCGGTTGCTTCGACGACCTGGGGATCGGCACCCGCAGCAATCATCGCCTCGCAGGCCTTGGCGGTGCGCCGGCATTGCCACAGGATCGCAGGCGCGATCGGCGCTCCTGTCTCTGCGTCCCAGACGACGAGCGTCTCGCGCTGGTTGGCGATCGCCAGCCCCGCAATATCCTGCTCCCGACCTCTTGCGATCTCTGCAATGACGGACTGGACGCTTTCCCAGATAGCGTCCGCCGACTGCTCGGCCCAGCCTGGCCGGGGATAGTTCGATTTCAACGGCGCCGACGCCTTGGCGATGATCTCGCCCGAGGCCGCGACCAGGATCGCCTTGGTATTGGTCGTCCCCTGGTCGATGGCAATGACGGCTCCTCCTCCCCGAGTACCCGTCATCCGCGCTTGCGCCCGATCGCCTTGCGCGCCGTTCTTGCGATACCGGCGGAGGTGAGACCGAAATGATCGAACAGCCACTCGACGGAGCCGGTCGGGACGAAGCCCGGAAAGCCCATGCGTTCCACAGGCACAGGCGTGGTCGCCGAGGTGTGCTCCGCCACCGCCCCGCCGAGGCCGCCATGGATATTGGCCTCCTCGATCGTGACGATCGCGCCGGTCTCGCTGGCGGCAAGCGAGATCGCCGCCTCATCGATCGGATTTATCGTCGCCATGTTGAGAACGCGGGCCGAGATGCCCCCGGCCTCGAGTTCGCGTGCCGCCTGCGCCGCCAGGTGAACCATGGTGCCGCAGGCAATCAGCGTCACATCGCCCCCTTCGCGGACAAGCTCTGCCTTGCCCGGCTGGAACCTGCGGTTTTCGATGGCGAGATCCGGCACCGGCATGCGGCTCAGGCGAATATAGACCGGGCCGTCATAGGCTGCGGCCCATTTGACCGCCTCGGCCGTTTCCCAGGCATCCGCCGGCGCGACGACCTTGATATTGCTCAGCGGCCGCAGCCAGGCGAAATCCTCGATTGAGTGATGGGTCGGGCCGAGTTCGCCATAGGCGACACCGGAGGATTGGCCGACGAGCTTCACGTTGAAATTGGCATAGGCGATATCCGCCTTCACCTGTTCCAGCGCACGGCCTGTGAGAAAGCAGGATGCGGCCGAGACGAAGGGAATGCGGCCGCCATTGGCAAGGCCTGCGCCGACGCCGACCATGTTCTGCTCGGCGATGCCGACATTGACGAGGCGATCGGGAAACTTCTTCTGGAAGCCGCCGAGCTTGGAGGAACCGACGGAATCATTAACGACGGCGACGATGCGCGGGTCATCCTCGGCAAGCGCCTCGATCGCGCGCGCCCAGGCGTCGCGGCAGTCGTGGAAACCTTCCTGTTTTGCAGCGGGAGCAGCCATCAGACCAGTTCCTCCATGGCGGTATCGTATTGTTCGGCATTCGGCACGCCATGGTGCCAGGAGGCCTTGTTCTCCATGAAGGACACGCCCTTGCCCTTGACAGTGTTGGCGATGACGCAAAGCGGTTTCGAGCGTCCGCCCGGCGGCTCCGACAGCACGGTTACAAGAGCCGAAACGTCATGGCCGTCTACTACTTCGACATCCCAGCCGAAGGCGCGGAACTTGTCGTCGAGCGGATCGAGGCCATTGGTCTCTTCCGTGCCCATGCCCTGCTGCAGCCGATTGCGGTCGACGATCAGGGTGAATTTCCCGAGACGGCGATTGCCGGCCGTCATCGCCGCCTCCCAGTTGGAGCCTTCCTGCAGCTCGCCGTCGCCGGTCAGAACGAAGGTTCGATAATCGCTCCCCGTCAGCTGGCCGGCGATGGCAATACCGAGACCGACCGGCATGCCGTGGCCGAGCGGTCCGGTATTGGTCTCAACGCCGGGAAGATAATTGCGGTTCGGATGTCCGTTCAGCATCGACTTCGGCTGCATATAGGTGGCGAGCCAGTCTTCGGGATAGTAGCCGGCGGCACAGAGCGCCGTGTAGAGCGCCCCGGTGGCATGGCCCTTGGACATGATGAAGCGATCGCGATCGGCCATATCGGGCTTCTTCGGATCGTAGCGCATCACGCCGAAATAGAGCGTCGCGATGATGTCGATCGCCGAAAAATCCCCACCCGGATGACCGAGCTGCGCATTGAAGACCATGGTAAAGGCCCTGCGGCGCATCCACAGCGCCTTCTCGCTGATCGTTTCGACGATATCATTCTTCAACATTGTCATGGCCTTTCATTGCCAAAGCTGGCTATTGCCGCGCCGGAGCCTCACATGGCGCCGAACAGGGCCTTCTGTGCGATCTTCAGCGCGCCGATCGCATCATGACGGCTCTGCGCCTCCGTCAACGCTTCGACATCCAGCGCATCGAGCCCCTTTTCGGCAGCCTTGAGGAAATCGATCGCGTGATTGGCGGTGGCGATGCTGTCTTCACGGAAGGGGAACTGGTCGAGCTGCCACACGCCTTCCCACTTGTTCTTGCGAAGCGTGTAGAAGAACTCGAAGAGTTCGATCGGATGCAGGCTGCCGGCGACGAGATCGTCATCCCAGGATCGGTAGTTATCGTTGACATCCATGCCGAACAGGCGGCCGTAATCGATCGCCAGCTGGGCACTGTCGGCAGCGGATTCACCGCCCATGATGGCGTGGCCGAAGTCGAGCAGGATGCCAACATTCGGCAGGCCGATCTTCTCAATTCCAAGCAGGGTGCGGGCGACCGAGCCGAAGCTCATGCGCACGCGCGGCTCGCGCGGCTTGTATTCGATGACGAATTTCAGATCGGGATTTTCGCTGGCGAGCTGGCCGACGCCATCGAGCGAATGCTTCCAGAGCGTGCCGTAATCGACCTGGAACGGATAGTCCCAGCCATCCTGCCCCGGCCACAGCTTGACATAATCCGCGCCGAAATAGCGGACCTGATCGCAGGCTTCCGTCACCAGTTCATGGGTACGGCGACGCACGCCCGCATCCGGATTGGTGAACGAGCCCTTGACGAATTCGCGGGTGTAGATTTCCGGCGTGATGCCGATGACGCCGAGATTGTTCCGATCCAGAGCCGCCTTCACCTGAGCGTTGGAAAAGTCACCACCGAAGAAGGGATAGTTGATGTCGACGACCGACAGATCCTTGACCTGACCTGCCAGATCGATCGCCTCTATGACGCTGCGCGGCGTACCGTAGCCATCGGTTGCATAGCGGTCGAGATAGGTGGCGAAGTGCCAGATGCCGGCGCCGAAAAGTTGTTTAGCCATTGGTTTCCTCCTGATATGCGAATATCCTGCGCGGTGCCTGTTCATGCCCGCAGCGACGCTTTCCTTCTGCCTTTCGGAAGCACCCGCTCGCAGACGGCAAGGTCACGACCGCGGATGCAGGCGACATCACCGAGCCCGCCGGCAAGGAACACCGTAGCTCCCGAACGAACCGACACGCTCCGCTCCTCCCGAGACGTGGCGACCAGCATCAAAAGACCAAGATGAACTTTTGAATACTTTCGATCTCTTTCGTTTCGCAGAACAAGTGCCATAAGTCGCAGCGCCATTCAAGCGCTTTCTCGCCCTTATCGTCGCTGCGACCGCGAAGAAAATACCGCAACGCAGCATAAACCGGAGGAAAGTTCAGTCATCGACTTGTGAAACGGCCACGTTCAAAAACATATTGACAACAAACGAAAGTGATCGATAGTTGCCGTCGATAAGCCACTGGAGGGTGGTTTTCTCAACGGGAGGTCCTCATGAAACTGACGAAGCGTCTTCTGATGTCCGTCGTCGCCATCGGTATTGCCGGTGCGATGTCCGGTGCGGCACTTGCCGCCGACACGATTGCAATCATTACACCGAGCCACGACAACCCCTTCTTCAAAGCCGAGGCCGATGGCGCGGCGGCGAAAGCGAAGGAATTGGGCTACGCGACGATGGTGCTCGTCCACGATGACGACGCCAACAAGCAGAACGAGCTGTTCGACAGTGCGATCGCCGCCGGCGTGAAGGCCATCATCCTCGACAATGCCGGCGCGGATGCATCCGTCGCGGCGGTCCAGAAGGCCAAGGACAAAGGCATTCCGTCCTTCCTGATCGATCGCGAGATCACCACGACAGGCGTCGCCGTCTCCCAGATCGTGTCGAACAACTACCAGGGCGCCCAGCTCGGCGCGGAGGAGTTCGTCAAGCTGATGGGCGAGCAGGGTACCTATGCCGAGCTGCTCGGCAAGGAATCCGACACCAATGCCGGCATCCGTTCGCAGGGCTACCACGACGTCATCGACCAGTATTCGGAGATGAAACTGGTGGCCAAGCAGACCGCCAACTGGTCGCAGACCGAAGCCTATACGGTGATGGAATCGATGCTGCAGGCGCATCCCGACATCAAGGGCGTGATCTCCGGCAATGACACGATGGCGATGGGCGCCTATGCCGCGCTGGAAGCAGCCGGCCGCAAGGATGTGATCGTCGTCGGCTTCGACGGCTCCAACGACGTGCGTGACTCGATCAAGAAGGGTGGCATCAAGGCGACCGTTCTGCAGCCCGCATACCAGCAGGCACAGAATGCCGTCGAGCAGGCCGACAAGTTCATCAAGACCGGCTCCACCGGCCTTGAAGAGAAGCAGCTGATGGATTGCATTCTCATCAATGCCGACAATGCGGGCAAGCTCGAGACATTCGCGCTCGCACAGTGATACCGCGACCGCCACTCGGGAGGCCTTGTCTCCCGAGTGGTTCTGGCTTTCAAGAAAGTGCGGATACCGATGAAAATCACCACCCTTTTGGTGGCAAGCGTGCTTGCCGCGTCCCTTTCCGGCTGCAAACTGGTCAAGACCGACACAGGCGAGGCCGGCGGCACGTCTGCTGATCCGATCGCCGAGCTCGTGGACACGACATTCGACGCCAAGCTTGTGCCGGCGCTCAGCGAGAAGGCCGTCGATCTGGCAAGCCTGCGCGACGCAATCCGCGCCGGACTGGACAAGGCTGGCCAGGCGCACGGGGTACGCGTCGGCGGCGCCGGCGGCGGCTGGAATTTCCCGGTCAAGGGAACCGGCACCGTGATCGACGAAAACCGCGCCTCCAGGGCAGCGGTTGCCGAATTCGATATCGATGGCGACGGTACCGCCGATGCGACGCTGCAGCTCGGACCGGTGATCAGGGGAACGGCGCTTCGCGACACCACCGCGCTCTATGATTTCTCCACATTCCGCGATCAGATCGAATACGCACGGCTTGGCCGGGCGTTGAACGACAAGGCGGTATCAAAGCTTCCCGGCACCGACGTGAGCCTGAAGGGCAAGCGCGTCACTTTCCTTGGCGCAGTGGTGATCCGCTCGGCCAGCGAAAAGCCGCTCGTCATGCCCGTCTCCATCGAGGTGGCGCCATGACGGGACAAAATTTGACCGGGCAACCGGCAGGCGAGCCGCACCCGATCGGCCTCACAATCCGCAACGGATCAAAGATCTATCCCGGCACGCAGGCCCTGAAGAACGTCGATTTCGACCTTCGACTTGGCGCGGTCAACGTGCTCGTCGGCGAAAACGGCGCCGGCAAATCGACCCTGATGAAGATCATCGCCGGCGTCGAACAGCTGAATGGCGGCACGATCGAACTCGATGGCGAAGAGGTGGTGTTTGCCGACAAGTCCGATGCCGCCCGACATGGCGTCGGCATCGTGTTTCAGGAGCTCAATCTGTTTCCGAACCTGACCGTGGCGGAAAACATCTTTGTCGGCCACGAGAAGACGCGCGGCGGCATCCATATCGACAGGCAGGCGCAGACCGCTGCGGCGCGCGCGCTGATGAAACGGCTGGAGCAGGATATCGAGCCGGACACACCACTCGGAAACCTGCGGATAGGCCAGCAGCAGATCGTCGAAATCGCCAAGGCGCTGGCAGAGAACGCCCGTATCCTGATCCTTGACGAGCCGACCTCGGCGCTTTCGGCAACCGAAGTCGAAGTCCTCTTCCGTGTCATCGGCGACCTGAAAAAACAAGGCGTCGGCATCGTCTACATCTCGCACCGGCTGGAAGAACTTATCCGCATCGGTGATTATATCACCGTATTGCGCGACGGAGTGATCACTGGATCCCGCTCTATGCAGGGCGTCGACATTCCCTGGATCGTCGCCAACATGATCGGCAGCGCCTCGAAGGAGTTCCCGAAGACGGGTGAGCACGATCTGGGCGACGAGGTGTTCCGGGTGGAGAACATCTGCCTGCCGAGCCCGGCCGGCGGCTATGCCGTCGATCACATGTCCCTGTCGATCCGGCAAGGCGAGATCGTCGGCCTGTATGGGCTGATGGGTGCGGGGCGCTCCGAGCTGCTCGAATGCATCATGGCGCAGCATCCGAACTCCTCCGGCAAGCTTTTCGTCGGCGGCAAGCCGTTGAAGGAGAAAAGCGTCGCCGGACGCATTCGCCGCGGCCTGGCGCTGATCCCGGAAGACCGCAAGCGCGACGGGCTGGTGCAGATCATGACGATCCGCGAAAACCTGACCATGTCGTCGCTCGCCGATTTCACCCGAGGCTTTCACCTGAGCCTCAAGGCGGAGGCCGCCAGGGCTGCGGAGTTCGTCAAGCGGATGGCGATCAAGATCGCCAGCCTCGAACACCCCGTCTCCAGCCTGTCCGGCGGCAACCAGCAGAAGGTCGTCATCGGCAAGGCGCTGATGACGAAGCCGAAGATCCTTTTGATGGACGAGCCGTCGCGTGGCATCGACATCGGCGCCAAGGCCGAAATTTTTCGCACCATGCGCAAGCTCGCGGAAGATGGCCTGGGCATTCTTTTCGTAACGTCTGATCTGGAAGAGGTTCTCGCGCTCTCCGATCGTATTCTCGTCATGGCGAACGGCCGGCTGACCGGACAATTTCCGGCCGGCGCCAACGCAGCCGACGTCGTCTCGGCGGCAACGCCCAATCTCAACAGGGTTGAACTATCATGAGCAGCATCGACGCCGCAGGCAACGTCAAAACCGTCATCGGAGGCCACCGATCCCGCACATCGGCGCTGCTGCTGCTGTTGCACATGCGCACCTTCGTGGCCTTGATCCTGGTCTTCGCCTTCTTCGCCTTTGCCGCCCCGAACTTTCTGTCGACCGGCAACATGGTGATCATTTCCAAGCATGTGGCACTGAACGCCCTGCTTGCGATCGGCATGACCTTCGTCATCATCGCCGGCGGCATCGACCTTTCGGTCGGCTCGATTGTCGGTCTGTGCGCCATGGTGGCCGGCTATCTGGTGCTCTACGGCATCGACTTGGGCTTCATCGGCATTGCCTACAGCATCCAGTTCAACACGATCGAAATCTGCCTGATCGTCATGGTCGCCGGCATCTTCATAGGCTGGATAAACGGGTTATTGATAACCAAGCTCAATGTCGCCCCGTTCATCGCCACGCTCGGCACGCTTTATGTCGCCCGCGGCGCAGCCCTGCTATTTTCCGAAGGCCGCACGTTTCCGAACCTTTCGGGCAGTCCCGAATACGGATCCGATACGTTCCGCATTATCGGCTCGGGCACGTTCCTGGGCCTTCCCATCTCGGTCTGGATCATGGTCGTCGTCGCCTTGATCGCGGCCTATCTCGCCACCCGCACGCCGCTGGGCCGGCACATTTATGCGGTCGGCGGCAACGAACGAGGGGCCGCCCTTTCCGGCGTGCGCGTCGATCGCATCAAGCTGTTCGTCTATATGTTCTCGGGCCTTTGCGCCGCACTCGTCGGGCTGATCATCTCGTCCCAGCTGCAGGCGAGCCATCCGGCGACCGGCGAAACCTTCGAATTGAACGCCATTGCCGCAGCCGTGCTCGGGGGCACTTCCATGTCGGGCGGCCGCGGCCGCATTGCCGGTACGATCGTCGGCGCATTCGTCATCGGCATCCTGGCGGACGGATTGATCATGATGGGCGTGTCCTCATTCTGGCAGACGGTGATCAAGGGTCTGGTCATCATCGCGGCCGTCGTAGTGGACCAGTTGCAACAGAAACTTCAGGCACGCGTCGTGTTGCAGCAGAATGCCAATTGAGCATTTGATGCCACAAATGCATGCTGTAAGGGTGGAAGGAGAATCGATCGGTTTCGATTGATTGCGATTTCCGGGATCAGGCAGGACCACATGGAAGCGAAAGACGAGCTATATGCGTCGGAATCGATGATCGGGCTTTTATCCGAGCCGCGACGTCGACGTATTCTCGAATGGCTTCAGGAGGAAGGTTCGGCCCGCGTCCGCGAGCTGGCCGCTGCCTTTCACGTCTCGGAAGCGACGATCCGGCAGGATCTCGAACGGCTGGAAAACGAGGGCTTCATCACCCGCGAGCATGGCGGCGCCTATCTCAATTCCGTAGCACCGCAATCCGGCACCATGACGCTCCACCATCAGGAGAACATGGACAAGAAGCGCCGCATCGGCGCCCTTGCCGCAAGCCTTGTTCGGGATGGCGAAACGCTGATCCTCGATGCGGGAACGACGACGACGGAAATCGCCACACGCCTGACCAACCGCCGCGACCTGACATTGATCACCAACGCGCTCAACATCGCCGTGATCCTGGGATCGGTGCCAACGTTTGCCGTCCACATGCCGGGCGGCCAGTTCAAGTCGCCGACCCTCTCGCTTTCCGGCGACAAGTCGGTCGAGTATTTCCGCAACATCTTTGCAGGAAAACTGTTTCTCGCCACCGCCGGCGTGGCACTCGATGCGGGCCTCACGTACCCGAGTTTCGCCGACCTGCAATTGAAGGAAGCGATGATCAAGGCGGCAGCGCATGTCTATCTCGTGGCAGACTCCACCAAGATCAACCGCTCGTCCTTCACCCGTCTCGGATCGCTGGATGTGATCAACTCCTTCATCACCGACGACGGAATTTCCGATCGCGATGCCAAGGAATTCGAGAAGCGCGGCATTGAACTTCTCATAGCAAAATAAACCGCCGGACCGTTCGCACCCGCAACATTTATCTGGCATTCCGCACTATTCGGGAATGTTTAGCTGTTGCATTTACAGCAAGGATTGAAATACATTTCCTTCGTTCTCAGGGCGGGGTGTAACTCCCCACCGGCGGTATCGGGATTTCCCCGGAGCCCGCGAGCGCTTCCTAAAAAGGAAGGTCAGCAGATCCGGTGAGATGCCGGAGCCGACGGTCATAGTCCGGATGAAAGAGACCAACCCGCGGCGGCCCTTGACCGGGCTGCCCGTGGCGCTTGTTCGCCCAAGGGAAAGTTTTGTCGGTGAAAGCCGATGCAACAGCCTTAACCGGCTTAACCCTTGAAAGACTTGTAAATGCCGATTTCCAGAATTGAAGATGCAATCGACGCCATCGCTCGTGGAGAGATGGTGGTGGCTGTTGACGATCAGAACCGCGAGAACGAAGGCGATCTGATCTTTGCAGCCGAAGATGCGACGGCCGAAAAGATCGCGTTCATGATGAACAAGGCGCGCGGCCTGATCTGCGTCGCCATGGAGCAGGATCGCCTCGACGAGCTCGATATCCCGCTGATGGTGCCGAACAACACGGAATCGATGAAAACGGCCTTCACCGTTTCCGTCGACTACATCCCCGGCACGTCGACCGGCATTTCGGCGGCTGACCGCGCCGCAACCGTCAAGGCTCTCGTCGCCCCTGAAGCCCGCCCGGACGACTTCGCCCGCCCCGGCCACATCTTTCCGCTGCGCGCGAACCCAGAGGGTGTCCTCGGCCGCCCGGGCCACACGGAAGCGGCCGTCGATCTTTGCCGTCTTGCTGGCAAGCGACAGGCGGGCGTCATATGCGAAATCGCCAAAGACGACGGAACCATGGCCCGGCTTCCGGAGCTGGAGAAATTCGCCGAGGAACATGGACTGCTGGTGATCACGATCGAGGATCTGGTCGCGTATCTGATGCAGAAGTCAGGCACCGAGACCAAGGCCGCCTGATCCAGGCGGCCTCTCCATAACCTGGGGTTCAATTCAAACCGATGCGGCCGTCCAACCGCCTCGGATTTGAACGGGTTGATGACCGCCAGCAAATCGGCGGCATCTTGCTGGTGGTTCCGAACCGAGTTGCCCCCGCGCGATGTAACTGACCATTATGGCCTGCGCATCACGCTGTAAAATCGGGTCTTCCGCTTTCGCAAAGCGGGCGTCTGGGATCGCCTTCCGGGCGCCGTTTCAAAGCATTATGATGGAGGCATCGTAATGCTATCGGCCCCTGCATTGGCGTTCACAGTATGGCACCATTGCTGAAAAGAGGGTGTGCCGATCCTTGCATGGGACGCCCAAGCAGCCTCCGCCGACCAAGCCCCATGCGTTTTCGATGCACACGCAAGACAGGTTCGGCTGGAACTCGGCGGATTTCGTTTTTGGCGAGCTTTTTCGTTCCGATCTGACAGCGTACGGAATCGGATCGATTTCTGCTCCTGCGCACTTCCTTGCGGGAGACGGCCAACTCGCGGCGATGAGGGATGGTTGCCGGGACACCGCCTCACGTCTCCCGGTCCGTCTCGTTGCTCTCGCATGGACGTTCCCGCTCATCCGCTCGCAAATGCCATCAGTCCTCGCTGACCTCCTGACGGAGCAGAGCTTTCAGCGCGCCCATCCGCTCTGCAGTCACCCCTTCCACATCCATCAGCGCCATCCACGCATCGAGGTAATGTTCCGGCGCGTAGACATGGCCGTAGCCGATCGGTGAAGATGTGGCGATCATCATGTCGAAGGTAAGCTGCAAGCCGCTGATGACCGGCAGCCAGGTAAAGCTTGCCGACACATCCGGCCCACGCTCGCCTTGCAGCCATTCGGGTTCGCGCCAGAAGGATGATGGCTCGAAGAAGGTCACGGCGTCGCTCGCATATTGCAGATAGACGATCCGGATCGCCCCCCATGCGCCGTAACCGTTCGAAGGATCCGTTACCTGATTTGAAAACCGCACCACCGATCCGTCGCGAAAACGCGGCAGCCATGCCGGCGAGCCGACCTCGCGCATCGCCTTGATCGCATTCCAGCGTTCACTGCGAAACGGCGGCCCGCTCCACAGCGCTCCGTCGAACGGATCGCCGACCACGTCATAGATATCCGTCGCCATCTGCGAATTCAGCGCCCCGAGACTAAGCCCGTGCAGATAAAGCCGCGGCCGCGCGTCTTCCGGCAGCGTCTTCCAGTGGGAATAAACCTCGTGGAACAGCGCGCGCGCCGCATCCAGTCCGTTTTCCGGCTCGACCAGCAACGAAAGCCAGCTCGTCAGATAGGAGTATTGCAGCGCCACGCTGGCGACGTCGCCACGCTGCAGGTATTCGAGACTGTCGACCGCTGCCGGGTCGATCCACCCCGTGCCGGTCGGCGCGATCACCACCAGCACTTTGCGCTCGAACCCGCCCTGCCGTTTCAGCTCCGCCAGCGCTAGTGCGGCGCGCGCCTCCACCGTCTCGGCATTGTTGAGCCCGACATAGACGCGCACCGGATTTTGCGCCGCCTCGCCCCAGAATGCACCGATCGCGTCGGCCTTCGGGCCGGTGGCAACGTAATGGCGTCCTTGCCGGCCAAGCCCCTCCCATGAGACGAGCGAAGCGGGGCTACCCTCCATTTCCGGCGCGCTCGGAGCGGGAATATCCGCATCGAGCAGCGCGTCAGCCTTCTGGAAGGAGCTGTCGGCTGCGTCAAGCGCCAACCTCAGCACCAGCCCCTCGCCCGCCAGCCAGAACAGCGCCACAGCAAGCGCTGCACCGATGACGTTGGAGACACGCCGCGGCACATAGGTGTCGAGAAAGTCGGAAAAACGGCTCGCTGCCAGATGAAAGAGCCGCCCCAGCCCGACGAGCAATAGAAACACCGCCGCGGCCGTCAATGCCAGCCGGAACGGATCGGCGCTGTCGGCCGGTTCCATCTGCCACAGGACACGGATCGAATTCTGCCAACCCACCGCATGCCAGAGAAAGACCGCGGCAATAATGACGGCGGAGATCAGCGTGAACACCCGGATGGGCACCGCCTGTCGTTCCAGCCACGGCAGCTCCAGATAGCGCCACAGCCAGCCGACGGCCACGCCGATCAGATAGCCGACTGCCGCCGTCGTGCCGGACAACAGCCCCTGCACCAGCCACGACCGCGGCATCAGGCTCGGCGTCAGTGACGCGGCGAAGAAAAGCAGCGCCAGCAGGATACCAACAGCGGACAGGGTCTGGAAAAATCTCAAAACCAATATCGATCCCACATCCGAAAACGCGCGCCGCCTGCCGCCTCACTGCGGATGGCACCGCCAATATCTTCCATAATGAGGCAAAACGCTCCGCCAAGGTCAAGTGGCGGCCCTCACGCAGTCATCACTGCGGCCTTGTTCGACCAACAAGCAGACATGCCATTCCGCACGCCAAACCCCGTGTCGCGAACGGGATATCCACATGTTCCAGAGTGGCGCGGGCGGGCGGAGCACACTCGCCTTGCGTGCATCCGTGTGGCAATGCGAGATCCGCGCCATAGCCGGATCAAAGCCGGCACCACGCAACAAAATTGCGCCACGTGCGTGTGCCATGAAGAACAACATTCGCCGCAGTTTCATTGCCGCGCGCAAGATGTCGGTTCAACAGCCGCCGGCCTCCATTCGCCTCCTCGAAAGAACGCCGGAACAGCGGACTCAAACAGAAAGACCAAATACAACCATTGCGATCCGACATGACGCCAACATGGCGCGCCAGGAATGAAAATGCGAGAAAACCCTTGCATTACAGGCCATGCTGGCATTCATTCCTGCAACTGACCGGATAAACTGGGAAAGGATAATGGTTATGTCTTCTCGTCTTCTTCGTCTCTCGGCGGCCGCTCTTCTGAGCTCCGTTCTCTTCTCCGCAGCCCCTGCCTTTGCCGAGGCTGTGCTCCACCGCGGCAATGCCGGCGAGCCGCAGACGCTCGATCAGGCACAGACGTCGATCAATATCGAAGCCTTCATTCTGAAGGATCTCTACGAAGGCCTGACGATTTACGACGCCGCCGGCAAGATTATCCCGGGCGCTGCCGAAAGCTGGACACTGTCGGAAGACGGAACGACTTACACGTTTAAGCTGCGCGAAAATGCGAAATGGTCCGACGGCACGCCCGTTACTGCACAGGACTTCGAGTTTTCCTTCAAGCGCGTAGAAGATCCGAAGACGGCGGCCAAATACGCCAATATTCTCTACCCGATCAAGAATGCCGAAGCGATCAACAACGGCAAGGCCGAGGTCGCCACGCTCGGCGTCAAGGCCGTCGACGACAAGACGCTGGAAGTCACGCTCGAGCGCCCCACCCCCTTCTTCCTCGAACTGCTCGCCCACCAGACGGCCCTGCCGGTTTCCAAGGCGAGCGTCGAAAAGAACGGTGCGGATTTCGTCAAGCCGGGCACGATGGTGTCGAACGGCGCCTTCAAGCTTGAAAGCCACGTCCCGAACGACAGCCTCGTCGTCGTCAAGAACGAAAACCACTGGGATGCAGCCAACACCAAGCTCGACAAGGTGATCTTCTACCCGATCGACGATCAGGCCGCTTCTGTGCGCCGCTTCGAGGCCAACGAAATGGACCTCGTCTTCAACTTCTCGGCCGACCAGCTGGAGCGCCTGCGCGCCGCCTATAAGGATCAGGTCCGCGTCTCCCCGACGCTCGCCACCTATTACTACGCCTTCGACAGCAGCCAGGCCCCCTATGACGACGTGCGCGTCCGCAACGCGCTTTCCATGGCCGTCGACCGTGATTTCCTTGCAAAGGAAATCTACAGCGGCTCGCAGATCCCGGCCTACTCGATCGTCCCGCCGGGCATGGCGACCTATGGCGAACCGTCCAAGGCCTCGTTTGCCGACATGTCCCAGCTCGACCGCGAGGACAAGGCGATCGAACTGATGAAGGAAGCCGGTTACGGTGAAGGCGGCAAGCCGCTCAATATCGAGATCCGCTACAACACCAACCCGAACCACGAGCGCGTCGCCACCGCCGTCGCCGACATGTGGAAAAACACCTTCGGCGCCAACGTGACGATGACCAATCTCGACGTCTCGTCGCATTACGCCTACCTGCAGGAAGGCGGCAAGTTCAATGTCGCCCGCGCCGGCTGGGTGGCCGACTATGCCGACGCCGAAAACTTCCTGGCGCTCAGCCTGTCGACCAACAAGACCTTCAACTACGGCAAATACAACAATCCGGAATTCGACGCTCTGATGCAGAAGTCCTATGCCGAAGAAAACCCTGAAGCCCGCTCCAAGCTTCTGCATGAAGCCGAAGCGCTTCTGTCGCGCGATCAGCCGGTTGCCCCGTTCCTGACCCAAGCCGATCTGTGGCTGGTCTCCAACCGCGTTTCGGGCTGGGCGGACAATGCGGCCAACGAGCACCTCAGCCGCTTCCTCAGCGTTTCCGAATAATCCGACTTGATGAGATGGCGCCCGCGCACCCGCGGGCGCCGTTTTGCAGGAGACACCCTACATGCTGGCTTTTGTCCTGCGCCGCCTTGCGAGCGCCGTGCCGACACTGTTTATCGTCGTCACAATTTCCTTCTTCCTGATGCGCTTTGCTCCAGGCGGCCCCTTCAACCTGGAACGTCCGCTCCCGCCCGCGACGATGGAGAACATCATGCGGACCTACCAGCTGGACCAGCCCTTGTGGCGGCAATACGTGACCTACATCACCAATGCCGTTCAGGGTGATTTCGGCCCAAGCTACATCTACAAGGACAACACGGTTGCGGAACTGATCGGCAAGGGCCTGCCCTATTCGATCGAGCTCGGTTTCTATGCGCTGCTGCTGGCTCTGATTGGCGGCGTCACGCTGGGCACGATCGCCGCATTGCGCCAGAACAGCGTGCTCGACTTCTCCATCATGTCGCTCGCCACCGTCGGCACCACCATTCCGAATTTCGTCGTCGGCCCGGTGCTGACGCTGGTCTTCGCCATTCTCCTCTCGCTCCTGCCCGCCGGCGGCTGGGGTGACGGATCCTTCTCCTATCTGCTCCTGCCGATGATCGCGCTTGCGCTGCCGCAGCTGGCCGTCTTCGCCCGCCTCACCCGCGGTTCGATGATCGAGGCGCTGCATGCCGACCATATCCGCACCGCCCGCGCCTATGGCCTGCCGGCGCGCATCGTCGTCGTCACCCACGCCATGCGCGGCGCCATGCTGCCGGTCGTCTCCTATCTCGCCCCCTGTGCCGCGGCGCTGATGACCGGTTCGGCCGTGGTCGAGACGATCTTCACCATTCCCGGCATCGGCCGCTATTTCGTCCTCGGCGCATTGAACCGTGACTATACGCTGGTCATGGGCACGGTCGTGCTGATCGCCATCTTCGTCATCGTTTTCAATCTTCTGGTCGATCTTCTCTACGGCCTGCTCGATCCGAGGGTCCGCCATGACTGATATCGCAACCAATACCGGGCCAACTCAACCGGAAACCAAAAGCCGCAGCCTCTTCCAGCTCGCCGCCATGCGCTTCCGTCGCAACCGGGCCGCGATGGCCGGCTGCTTCATGATGGCCTTCATCGCGCTGTTTTCCTATATCGGTCCGTTCTTCGTGCCGCACAGCTATGACCAGGTCTACTCCTCCTATGTGACGGTGGGCCCGAGCCTTGAGGCACGCCCCGACGAAGCCTCGCTCGAAGGCGCCATGCGCGGCGTGGCCACCCGCGCCCGCGTCAATCTCGACGAATTCAACGTCGAGGGCCAGACGTTTACCGCGACGCTGAGCGCCGACGATCCGATCGATCCGCGCGCCACCCGCTATTTCGACCGCGCCAACGAGTTCGACGGCACGCAAGTCGTCGCCACCGAAAACGACGGTCGCGTGCTGAAGGTCGAAGGCCAGGTCAGCCGCGAATACTTCTTCTTCGGCACCGATCCGAACGGCCGCGACATGCTCGCCCGCGTCATGCTCGGCGGCCAGATCTCGATCGCCGTCGGCCTTCTCGCCAGCCTCGTCTCGCTCGGCATAGGCGTGCTCTACGGCGCGACATCCGGCTATCTCGGCGGCCGCGTCGACAACGTCATGATGCGCTTTGTCGAGATCCTCTATTCGCTGCCCTTCGTCTTCCTCGTCGTAGTGCTCGTCGTCTTCTTCGGCCGCTCCTTCATCCTGATCTTCCTCGTCATCGGCGCGGTCGAATGGCTGGACATGGCCCGCATCGTGCGCGGCCAGACACTGGCGCTCAAACGCCGTGAATTCGTCGGCGCCGCACAGGCGCTCGGCCTCTCAGACTGGCAGATCATCCGCCGTCACATCATCCCCAACACGATCGGCCCGGTCATCGTCTTCGTCACGGTCGTCGTGCCGAAGGTCATCCTTCTGGAAAGCTTCCTCTCCTTCCTCGGACTGGGCGTCCAGGCGCCGCTGACGAGCTGGGGCGCGCTGATCTCGGAAGGGGCAAGCAACATCCAGTCGGCCCCCTGGCTTCTGATCTTCCCGTCCATCTTCTTCGTGGCAACGCTCTTCTCGCTCAACTTCATCGGCGATGGCCTGCGCGACGCACTCGACCCGAAGGATCGCTGACATGACCGGAACAGACGAAAACATCCTCTCCATCCGCGATCTGAAGGTCGATTTCTCGACACCCGACGGCACCGTCAATGCGGTGAAGGGCATTGGATTCGACATCAAGGCGGGCGAAACGCTGGCCGTCGTCGGTGAATCGGGCTCCGGCAAGAGCCAGACGATGATGGGCATCATGGGCCTGCTTGCGAAGAACGGCACCGTCACCGGCTCGGCCAGCTATCGCGGCAAGCAACTTGTCGGCCTGCCGAAATCGGAACTGAACAAGGTCCGCGGCGCCAGGATCACCATGATCTTCCAGGAGCCGATGACCTCGCTCGATCCGCTGTATCCGATCGGTCGCCAGATTGCCGAACCGATCCTCTACCACCGCGGCGGCTCGAAGGCCGCAGCCCGCGCCCGTGTGCTGGAACTCCTGGAACTTGTCGGCATTCCCGATCCGGCCCGTCGCATCGACAGCTATCCGCACGAACTCTCCGGCGGCCAGCGCCAGCGCGTCATGATCGCCATGGCGCTCGCCAACGAGCCGGACGTGCTGATCGCCGACGAGCCGACCACAGCCCTTGACGTGACGATCCAGGCGCAGATCTTGAAACTCCTGCGTTCGCTGCAGGAACGTTTCGGCATGGCCATAGTGCTGATCACCCACGATCTCGGCATCGTGCGCCACTTTGCCGAACGCGTCGTCGTCATGCGCCGCGGCGAAGTGGTCGAACAGGGCACGACGGAGCAGATCTTCGAGAACCCGACCTCGTCCTATACCCGCATGCTGATCGACGCCGAACCGCATGGCCGCAAGGCCCCGCCGGCCGACGACGCGCCAATCATTCTCGAAGGCCGCGACGTCACGGTCGATTTCCAGATCGGCAAGGGCCTGTTCTCCAAGGGGCCGAAGACCTTCCGCGCCGTCGATGGCGTCACGGTCAGGCTGCACGAGGGCCAGACGATCGGCGTCGTCGGAGAATCCGGCTCCGGCAAGTCCACCCTCGGCCGCGCGCTTCTGCGCCTGCTCCCGAGCGACGGCGCCTACCGCTTCGGCAAGGAGGACATCTCCCGCCACGACCGCAAGCGCATGCGCTCGCTGCGCAAGGAAATGCAGCTCGTCTTTCAGGATCCCTATGGCTCGCTCTCGCCGCGCCAGACGGTCGGCGAGATCATCACCGAGGGCCTGCTCGTCCATGAACCGGGCCTCAGCAAGGCCGACCGCGACCGCCGTGCCATCGCGGCGTTGACCGAGGTCGGCCTCGATCCTGCAGCCCGCAACCGCTATCCGCACGAGTTTTCCGGCGGCCAGCGCCAGCGCATCGCGATTGCCCGCGCGATGATCCTAAAGCCTCAGGTCGTCATTCTCGACGAACCGACCTCGGCGCTCGACCGGTCGGTCCAGGGCCAGGTCATCGACCTTCTGCGCAAGCTGCAGGCCGATCACAACCTCTCCTATGTCTTCATCAGCCACGACCTTTCTGTGATCAAAGCGATCTCCGACTATGTGATCGTCATGAAGAACGGCGAGATCGTCGAACAGGGCGAGACGGACGCGATCTTCGACGCCCCGCAGGCCGATTACACCAAGGCCCTGATCGGCGCAGCGTTCAGCGTCTGATAGGCCCCCTCCTCGGGGACCTGATTACGGCGGGGCTTGCAAAAGCCCTGTCCGCGGTCTGACTGAATCGCCGACCCGGAACGTCAACATGGGTGTCGATTTCCAGGGCTTCGGTCAAGAATGACCATGTTGACGTTTGAATATGCCTGAGCATCACGGACTGAAGCCACGATTGCTACATGATGCCACTTCGCTAAGCGGTACGGTGCATATCAATGATGATCTTCAGGTCAGGCGCGCCACTGACGAGTTTCTCGAACGCGTGTTGAGCTTGAGCGAGCGGCACGACCGATGATACGAGTTTGCTCAGGCTTTCGGCCATTGCGGGAAGCAGCGAGATCGCCTCTGTGAATTCCTGCCGAGTATAAACTCGCGTGCCGAGTATCTGCAGCTCTCGGAAGGAGAGCGCCTGAAGGTCTACCGGCTGCGGCGCCTTATGGATCGAGACGATGACAATCTTTCCCCCGACCCTGGCACTGGCGATGGCCGCCGTTACCGCTGGAGCGACACCGGCGCATTCGAAGACGACGTCGAAACCGGATCGCGCTTCCAGCGCGCCGGTCAGCGTTTCTCCGGCCGTCACGGTCGTGAAGCCGAGATCGCGTGCAGCGGCCAAGCGATCCTGGTTTGTGTCCGAGACGACGATCTGCGAGGCACCACGGTGGCGCAGAAGGATCGCCAGAGTGATACCGATCGGCCCAGCTCCAATGATGGCGACGGCCTCCCCTCCCCTTATGCCGCCGACATTCGCCGCGTGGACGCAGACCGCTACGGGTTCTGCCTGCGCCGCGACGATTGCCGCAAGGTCGTCCGGAACCGGATAAAGCAGGTCAGGCGCCAGCCTGACTGCCTCGGCCATGCCGCCCGGCCCGTCGATACCAACGAGGCGGAGCGTCTCGCAGACATGTTCGAGGCCGGAGGTACAGGCCTCGCAATGGCCACAGGAATAGAGCGGGAAGCAGGTGACACGGGCTCCGGCGGCAAGGCCCGCCTCCGGCACCGGCTCGCTCACGCGGCCGACGAATTCGTGGCCGATGACCAGCGGGGCTCTGGAGCGCGGATGCTTGCCGGCAAAGATCGTCAGGTCGGTGCCGCAGATGCCACAGGCTTCAACCTCGACCAACACCCCTTCACCCTGAGGCCTTTCCAGATCTTCGACGACGAGCTGGCCTGCACCGCTATAGACGATTGCCTTCATCACTTTTGCTCGCAATTTTCGTTGAATAAGCTATCCGCGATCGGGCAGACAGCGGTCCGATGGAACACGGCTGCACGCGCGGAAAAGAAGCATGCCCGAAGCCGGGCATGCCCATGGCGTCGTCTCAGTTGGGCGCCGAAGACGTTTCGGTTTCTTTGCCCGACGATGCCGAGCGCCATTTCATCAATGCCGCGATCAGCGGATAGGTCCAGACGATCAGCGTCACCACTCCAAGCGTGCCGGAGATCGGACGATTGAAGAAGTTGATGTAATTGCCGTTCGCCTTGATTATCGAGGACATGAAGTTCTGCTCCACGACCTGACCGAGAACTAGCCCGAGGATCAGCGGCGCCACCGGATACTCGTTCGCCTGCATGATCCAGACGATAATTCCGATTGCCAGAACCACCCAGAGCTCGAAGATGTTGTTGCTGACGGCATAGGCACCGTAGATGCAGAGCAACAGGATCAGCGGGTAGAGAATGGCTTCCCTGACAGAGATGACGAACCGGCCGAGATAGATGGACGCAATGCCAAGCGGGATCAGGATGATATTGGCGAGCAGGAAGATGATGTAGATCGCGTTGACCATGTCCGCCGAATTGACGAAGACCAGCGGACCGGGCTGGATGCCCTTGAGGATCATCACGCCGACGACGATCGCGGTAATCGAATCCCCCGGAATGCCGAAGACCAGCGTCGGCACATAGGCGCCCGAGACGGCAGCATTGTTCGCCGACCCGGCACCCGCCACGCCTTCCGGCGAGCCCTTGCCGAAAAGCTCCGGATTGCGCGCAAAACGTTTCGAAACCGCATAGGTCACCCAGGCGGCAATATCCGCTCCCGCACCGGGCAGCACGCCAATCAGCGTGCCCAAAAAGCCACCGCGGACGATATGCTTTCGCTCCCGCCACAGAAGCGCATTGGACGGGTAGAGGCGCCCCTTGACCTTGATCGAGGTATCGAGGTTCTTGCCGTCGAAGCTCGCTGCCTTCCTCAATATCTCGGCCAAGGCGAAAGCGCCGATCATCACGGCAATAAAGCTGATACCACCCTGCAGGTTCATTACACCGAACGTGTAGCGCTGGATACCGGTGACGAAATCCAGACCGATAACGGCCAGGAACAGGCCGGCCATCAACGAGACCCATCCCTTCAAGGCGTCGTCGCCGGCCACCAGCGTGGCGCAGGAAAGCCCAAGCAGTGCGAGCCAGAAATATTCGTAGCTCGAAAAGTTCATCGCGAAGTCGGCGAGCAGCGGAGCGCCGAACATCAGCACGATCGTCCCCATGATGCCGCCGATGACGGATGCGATGACCGACATGCCGAGCGCCTCGTCGAGACGGCCCTTCTTGGTGAGTTCATGCATGTCATTCGTGTAGGCGGCAGATGCCGGTGTTCCCGGAATGCGCAGGAACGCGCCGGGAATATCGCCGGCAAACATTGCCATCCCCGAACAGGTAATGATCGTCGCAAGCGCTGCAACCGGTGACAGGGTAAAGGTCACCGGCACGAGAAGCGCGACCGCCATCGTGGCGCTGAGGCCGGGGATCATCCCGACGAACAGGCCGAAGATTGCGGAAACGAAAATGGTAATCAGCACGTCGGCCTGCATCACCAGGCCAAGGCCATCGAGAAAAGCGCTCATCCGATCATCTCCTCCAGAATGCCTTGCGGAAGGGGTATGCCGAGGGCATGGCTGAAAAGAACGGAGATCACCACACCGGAGACCACTCCGACGATCAGTGCCGTCAGCGGACGTACCCCGTAGATGAGGCAGTGAATGGTCACGATGATCATCGCCATGACGATCGAACCGACCACCGGTGCCAGGAGGCCATAAGCAATCAGGGCAACCGGGATAAAGGCGATCAGGGCGATCTGACGGGGTGACGAGATCCATTCAGGCAGTGCGACATCCCCTGCGCTGCGCCAGCCGCGCAGCGCGATCAGGCCGCCGAGGACGGCCATCACGCTTCCGATGATTGTCGGAAGAAGTCTTGGGGATGCTGCGCCTGCCGGGACGTGAAATCCCTGGGCCAGGTATGCGATGCTTATGCCGAGGATCGCAAATGCCAGGCCCGTCCAGAAATCTGGCAGGCGCATGATGCTACTCCTTGCGCTGAGCGATGCCGAGATCGTTCATGATGGTACCGACCTGGGTGTACTGGTCGGCCAGGAAGCCACCGAACCCCTCGGAATCCAGCACCTGCATGCCAAAGCCCTTCTCGTTCATGAACTTGGTGAAATCGTCCGAATTTGCCACCTTCACGACGGCATCCGACAGCTTCTTCTTCACGTCGTCCGGCAGGTTCTGCGGGCCGACGACGCCGCGCCAGGTGCCACCGGTGAAGGCGACGCCGGTCGCTTCCTGCGACGTCGGGACATCCGGGAAGGCAGATATGCGCGTGCCGGCGAAGACGGCGAGCGGCGTGGTCTTGCCGGCCTGCATCATCGCGATCCCTTCCGGCAGGGAAGACAGGACGACGTTCGCACCGCCGGCTGCCAGTTCCTGGAAGCCCGGCGCCGCACCCTGCGACGGGACGAGCGTCACGGCGAGCGGATCGACACCGTTAGCCTTGAGGAAGCCCGCGAAAGCGAGGTGATAGGCAGCGCCTGTGCCTGTGCCGGTTACGGTATAGGTACCGTTCGGCTTGGACTTGATCTCTTCGAGCGCCGACTTGACGTCTTTCCACTCGCCGGCGGTGGCAACATGGAACGCGCCGGAATCGAAATTGACGAGTGCGATCGGGTTGAAGTCGGTCGCCTTGTACTGGCTCTGGCCAGCCCAGTAGAAAGTCGCCAGTTCGGCCGTGGCAAAGCCGAGCGTGTAGCCATCGGGCTTGGTCGTCAGCATTTCCGAATGGCCGACGACGGAACTGCCGCCCGGCTTGTTGACGACATTCACCGAAACGCCGAGTTCCTTCTCCATCCCGCCTGCAAGCACGCGTGCAACCGCATCCGTGCCGCCGCCGGCAGCCCATGGAACGATCAGCGTGATCGCCTTTTCCGGATAGTCGGCAAAAGCCGCACCCGCCGACATCCCCATCACGGCGGTAGTCATCATAAGACATTTCAATACTGGCACTGGTTTCTCCTCCTCTATGCCTTGCGTCTATTCGATCAGTTTCGCGACCCTCATCTTCTCGGTCGTGAACTGGATGGTATCCAGCATCGCCTTTTCGGCAGCTGCCGCGTCATGGCTGCGGATCGCCTCGAGCACTGCGAGGTGATTGCCGAGATTGGCGCGGAAATTCTCCATGTGGTTGGCAGTGACGCCGAACAGCAGGCCCAGAATGCTGTCTATGGCGCTGTCGAAAGCCTGCAGGATCGGGTTGCCGGTCGCTTTCAGGATGGCGAGATGGAACTCCCGGTCGGCGAGCACTGCCGCCTCGGCGTCACCGCGCAGCGCCGCATCCTCCATCCTGGCATAGGCCGTCTCGATATCGATGAGTTGCAGACGCGTCGCGCGGCGAGCGACAAGACCGGCCGAAGCGGGTTCGAATACGCGGCGCGCCTCGTCTATCGCCTCAAGAATACCGGGCGTCATGACCTTGCTGTCCATCAACCAGCGCAGCACGTCGCGGCTCAGCGTGTTCCATTCGCTCCTGTCGGTCACCGTCGTGCCGCGACGCGGTGCAGTCGTGACCATGCCGAGGCCGGATAGCGTCGAAATCGCCTCGCGCACCGATGAACGCCCGACACCGTAGAGCACCATAAGCTCGCTCTCGATCGGGATCGTATGCCCAGGCTCGAACCGCCCGGCGGCGATATCGCCCCCAAGTCGATCGAGAACATTATCCGAGCGACGTATCCGCGCGGCTCCAGACATCAGATCTTCCCTCCCATTTATACGATGATTTTTTACATTCATCTGATGATTGTCAAGTTTTAATGTGTTAGGCTTTGCCATTCCGATGAGGAAAAGCCTGAGATGGGGAGATCTCAAGCCTATGTTTTCCCTTAATTTATTAGGCTTCTAACGATCACGTGAAGCTCCTGTGCCGACTTTGCCGCGGGGCTGATTAAAACAAGGAGGAGACCATGGACAACCTGTCGCCAGAGCAAATCGAGGCTGAGCGAATCCGCCGCATGCCTTATCAGAAGCCGCAGCCGGACGGCATCCTTCCCGATCTCGTCGTGCCGCATGCCATTCCGACGGATGACCGCGTCTGGGTGCCGCAGTCGGAAAACGTCTGGTTCCGGCCGCTGTGTCTGAACCGCTCATCCGGCTACTGGATGAACCTTCTGAAGGTTCGCAAGTCCGGCGTGCTCAGCCGCCACCGCCATCCGGGTCCGGTTCATGCCTTTGTGCTGAAGGGCAGCTGGCGCTACCTGGAGCATGACTGGGTCGCGACCGAGGGATCCTACGCATTCGAGCCGCCCGGCGAGACGCATACGCTCGTCGTCGACGAGGGCGTCGAGGAAATGATCACCTATTTCCAGGTGAACGGCTGCATGTACTACGTCGATCCCTGGGGCAATAACAACGGCTACGAGGACGTCTTCACCAAGATCGAAATGTGCCGCGCCCATTACGAGAAGATCGGTCTCGGGGCCGATTACGCAGACCAGTTCATCCGCTGATCGTCACGCACCGTCGGAGCGGGGCGACCGTTCGCCATCCGCCCGGCGGCGCATTCTACGCAACGACAGCTTCATCACACGAGATTTTTCAAATGACATTCCAATCGGATCTGTTCTCCGGAAAAACGGCGCTGGTCACAGGCGCCACGACCGGGATCGGCGCTGCAATTGCGACGCACCTGGCCGAACTCGGCGCAGACGTCATCGCCGCCGGACTTGGCGCAGACGCCTTCACCGCTCCTGCCGGACTGAAGATTGAAGCGCGCGAACTGGACGTCTGCGACGATGCGGCCGTTTCGGCGCTGATAACGGGCCTCGACCGTCTAGACATCGTGGTCAATTGCGCCGGCGTCATCCGCCGTGTGGAGGAACATCAGCTCGATGTGTTCGAGAAGGTGCTCTCGATCAATCTGACCGGCACGATGCGTGTCTGCACGGCTGCACGCGCCAAATTGGCGCAGACTGCTGGCTGCATCGTCAACACGGCCTCCATGCTCTCCTTCTTCGGCGGCGGCCTCGTACCCGCCTATAGCGCGAGCAAGGGCGGGGTGGCGCAGCTGACGAAATCGCTTGCGATCGCCTATGCCCAGGAAGGCATCCGGGTCAACGCAGTCGCACCAGGCTGGATCGCCACCCCCCTGACCAGGGCTCTGCAGGAAGACCCGGCACGCTCGAAACCCATCCTCGACCGCACGCCGCTCGCACGCTGGGGCAAGCCGGAGGACATCGCCGGAACGGTCGCCTTCCTGTGCAGCCCGGCCGCATCCTTCGTCACCGGCACCGTCCTGCCGGTGGATGGCGGCTATCTGATAAGCTAGGATGGGGACACGATCTATCCATGCGATGACAGCTGAAACGAGAGCGACGGCTGCGAGATAGCTCGTGGCCGGCGGTCGTATTTCGTCGCAATACGCCGCCAGTTCTTGAGCCTGTATAACCACCGCAGTGACGGTCATTCGCCCGCGCCGGGCGATTACTCCATATCTCTTCGATCTTTTCCCAACGTCGCGCTGCGCGCCTACCCTGTGCTGGGCAGGCGGCTCGCCACGATGCTTGCGTCAAGCGCTTCGTAGCCGGCAAGATCGATCAGGTCATAGAGTTCCGCTCGCGTCTGCATCCGCGCTGTCGAAGCCTTCGTGGTACCGTTGCTTGCCAGATCGTCAAAGAGTTCCTGCTGCGCCTTGTTGGCAACACGCAATGACGAGACAGGCCATATGACGATCCGATAGCCGATTTCCTGAAGTTGTAAGGCCGTCATTGAAGGCGAGCGGCCGTACTCGGTCATGTTTGCCAGGAGCGGCACGCCCTTCATGGCAGCGGCGAACTCCTCGAACATATCCTGCGTCGTCAGTGCTTCAGGGAAGATCACATCAGCGCCCGCCTTAACGTAGATCTTCGCGCGGTCGATTGCCTTTTCGATGCCCTCGTCACCTGCCGCATCCGTGCGCGCAACGATAACCAGGGATCGCCTTGCCCGAGACGCGGCGGCCACTTTTGCGGCCATATCCTCTGGGCTGGCCAGCTTCTTGTCATTCAGGTGTCCGCACTTTTTGGGCAGCACCTGGTCTTCGATCTGGATCGCCGCGGCACCCGCTTCTTCAAGCCTGCGTACGGTATTCATGACATTGAGCGCCTCGCCGAAGCCGGTATCCCCGTCAACGAGCACGGGGAGGCCTGACGACCTGACGACCTGGCGGGTAAAGAACAGGACGTCTTCGATCGTCAGGATCCCGAGATCGGGCAATCCCATCGATGCGCTCATGGCCGCACCAGACAGATAGAGCGCCTCAAACCCGGCAGCTTTCGCCTGGAGGGCCGACAAGCCATTGTGCGCTCCGGGCATTCTTACGATTTCGGGCTTGGCCAGCATTTCTCGAAACCGGATAGCCGCAGACACCGCCTCGTCATCGGATGGCAAGAGATAGGGCATGGTCTGTTCACTCCTCTTCAGCGATCATTGCACTGCGCCAGCGCTGAAATTTCGGCAGAAGAAGCGGGACAAGAAACACGGCGGCGGCCATCCCCCAGAGGATGATGGAAATCGGGCTGGACCAAAGGATGCCGATATCGCCGGCGGACAGGGAAAGAGCCCGCCGAAGGCTTTGCTCGAGTATCTTGCCTAGTACGAGCCCGAGGATCAACGGCGCCATCGGGACGCCGAGACGGCGCAGGAAATAAGCTCCGATCCCAAGCCCGACCATGAGGACGAGTTCGAACGTCGTCGACTTTCCGGAGTAGACGCCGATCGCGCTGACCACCACGATGAACGGAACCAATACCCATGCCGGTACGGACAGCATGCGGGCAAAGACGCCGACCAGAGGGATGTTGATCGCCAGCAGGATGAAGTTGCCGATAAACAGCGAGGCGATCAGGCCCCAAACGAGATCTGGCTGTGATCTGAACAGTGCCGGGCCGGGCGTCAAATTGTAGAGGGTCAAGACCCCCAGCATGATTGCCGTCGTGCCAGAACTCGGAATGCCAAGGGTCAGCATCGGGATGAAGTTGCTGTTGGAAGCACTATTGTTCGCGGCTTCAACGGAAGCCAGTCCACGCATGTCGCCCTTGCCGAAACGGCTTCCTTCCGGATCGCTTTTTTCGACGACCCGCTTTTCCGTCGTATAGGCAAGCGCCGAAGCAACCGTGCCGCCGGCGCCCGGTAGAATCCCGACGAAGAACCCGATGAGCGAACCGCGCAGCGTTGCCGCGTTGGTCAGTCGCATTTCGCTGCGGTTGAAGAGTGCACGTCCCATCTGCTGGATGCGTACGGCCGCCCCGCCATGCATCGATTCAAGCATGATCAGCAGTTCACTGATGGCAAAAAGGCCGATCACGACAGTGGCGAACTGAACCCCGTCGACCAAATTCGGGGACCCGAAAGTATAACGGTAGACACCGGAATTCGCATCGATCCCGATCGTGGAAATGGCGAGACCGAGCGCGATCGCCAGCATTGCTTTCACGGGTTGATCCGTCAGCAGACCTGTAAGGCACGCGAAGGCGAAGACCATGAGGGCGACATACTCGACCGGACCGAACGCCAGCGCCCAACTGGCGAGTATGGGCGCGGCGATCACGATTCCGATTGTCGCTATCGCCGAACCGACAAACGAGGTCCACGCCGAAAGCGACAATGCGATGCCCGCCTTCCCCTGCCGTGCCAGCGGATAGCCTTCGATCGCGGTCATAACAGCGGATGCCTCTCCTGGGACATTCAGGAGAATGGCGCTGATACGGCCGCCATATTCGGAGCCGATGTAGATGGCCGCCATGAGAATAAGCGAGCTTTCCGGCGGAAGGCCGAGCGCGAACACGACCGGGACAAGCATCGCGACCGCGTTGATGGGACCCAGCCCCGGCAGAACGCCGACCATTGTGCCGACGATCGCCCCGAGCGACGCCAGCAGCAGATTGGTTGGCGTCAATGCGACGCCGAACCCATGCATCAGATATCCGAGAGTTTCCATCAGACGATACCCCCGAATGGTCCTACAGGAAGCACAACATCAAGTACGCGGTCGAAGAGCAGGAACGAGGACACGGCGAGAACGCCTCCGGTCAAAGCCCCTTGCCACCACTTCGCACCGAAGATCATGGCGATGGGGATCATGAGGACCGTCGTCGAAATGACGAACCCAAGAGGCTGGAACAGAAGGGAGTAAGCCAGGAGCGACCCCGACAGAGCGATTATGGCTCTGCCGGGCATCGGTGTTTCGGATACATCGGCCGCACCCGGCTTGATCACCAGGAACACTCCACAGACGGCGATGATGGCCGCTGCGATTAAGGGGAATGCCCGAGGCCCGACAGGCTCGTAGGCAAAAGGCGCCTCCAAGCCGTAGCCATAGACGAGCAGGATCGTCGCGACCGCGATTGCGGCCGCACCAAGAATGCGGTCCGTGTTCATTTGATAAGCCTTACTTAGTCACGAGCCCAAAGTCGGCAGCGAGCGTCTTGTAGGCCCCTACCTGCTTTTCGACGAATGCTGTCGTCTCCGCACCTGTCATCGGGAGCGGGAAGAGATTTCGTTGCTGGAGAGCCGCAGCGTAATCGGGAGACTTCATCGTGGTCTCGAAGGCATTGGTCCACCATTCGTAGTCCGCATCGGAAACTTCCGGCCCGACATAGAAGCCACGGACGATCGGCCAAAGAATGTCGAACCCCTGCTCCTTCGCTGTCGGCGTTTCCGCGAGCTTGCCGGGCAAGCGTTCTTCCGAGAAAATGGCGAGCAGCTTGAGCGGCGCACCGCCATCGATGGCGGCCTGGCTGTCTCCGACATCGTTCATGCAGACGTTGACATGCCCGCCCTGAAGCGCGGTCGCGCAGTCGCCGCCGCCCTCGAACGCCACGAAACGCATCGTCTTGTAATCAATGCCGGCGGCGCGTGCCGCCATTGCCGCCTTCATCCAGTCCTGGCTTCCAATGGTACCACCTGCTCCGATGATCACCGAACCCACATCCTGCTTGATCGCATTCATGAGGTCCCCCAGCGATTTGTAGGGGCTATCGGCGGGAACGACGACGGCACCGTAGTCGGTGCCGACGCTGGCCACCCAGCGCACGTCCTTCTCGGTATAGGCACCGAACTTGCCCTGGGCGATGTTCAGCAACGATCCGGCAGAGAATGCCACGATCGTGCCCGGCTCTGCCCGCCGCTGACCGACGATTGCGTTGTAAGCAACGGCGCCGATTCCGCCCGGCATATAGGAGACGCGAACCTGTGACTTGACCGCACCGGATTGCTTCAAACTGGCCTGCGCCAGTTTGCAGGTGATATCGAAGCCGCCGCCAGGCTGCGCCGGAGCGACGCATTCCGGGTTCTTGGGTTCGGCAAGCGCAATCGACGACGAAGCCCCGAAAATACACGAGGCCGCGGCTACCGTAACGGCAGCGCGTGAAATGAATGACATTGATTTCTCCTCCAAAAGATAATGCAGACCTCCAATCTGCAGGAGTCGAATATATCGTAGCCAAGCTTTCAATCAGCTTTCAATGGATGACAGGCAGGGAAATCCTTACAATCAAGCCGGGGCGCTCTTCGCGGTTGCGGACCGTCATCGTGCCGCCATTCGCTCTGGCGACAGTGAGAGCGATGGCAAGGCCGAGCCCGCTGCCTGTCTTTGATCCACTTCTGAAACGGGTTCCGGCGTGCAGGATGTCGTCCTCGGCCATTCCCGGCCCCTCATCGACGATCTCCATTATCGCCAAGCCGCCTTCTGAGGCGAGAGTGATCGTGACAAGCGAGCCTTCGGGTGCATATTGAACGGCGTTGTCCATGATGTTGACCAGCGCTTCACGTAAGAAACCTTCGTTCGCACGTACCGCCAGCTCCGGCTCAGCAGCTTCGAAGACGCAGTCCATCTTCCTGCTCCTGATGCGGGGCCAGATCATCCGGATCGTATCAGCGATCATTTCCGACAGAACGAGCCGCTCTTGCGGATAGATTTCCGTGCCCTGCGCCGTACGGGCCTTGGCGAGAGCAAGAAGCTGGTTCGTCGTTCGGATCGAACGTTCCAGCACGCCCTGGGACGATAAAAGCGTGACCCGCACGTCATCGAGCGCGTTCTGACGGAGAGCGTACTCGATCTGTGTCCTCAGGATCGTCATCGGAGTACGAAGCTGGTGCGACGCATCATCGAGGAAACGACGCTGCTGCGTTGCCTCTTCCGCGGTGCGCTGCATAATTCCGTTCATGGCCTGTACCAGGGGGCGAACTTCGATCGGCAGAGAGGCAACGGCGACGGGCTTCAGGTCGTCGGGCTCACGCGCATCGATGGCCTCTTTCAGCCGGTTTAGCGGCTTCAATGCTTGGAACACGCCGAATGCGATCAGCACGCCAAGGATAAGAACCACGAGAATGTCGCGGAGAATGGCGCGGCCCATCAGTTCATTCTGAAACGACATGCGCGAGACTTTGGTTTCGGCCACCTGAATGGTGATCTGCACGCCATCGGGCCGAGACGGGTCGAGCGGACGCTTGAGCGCTCCTATCCGAATGCTCTCCCCGAAATAGGTGCCATCGTGAAACCTGAGTTCACCACTCTCCAGCCCTGGTGTCTTGGGCAGCAGCATGTCGCCGATCTGGACGAGATTGTCGCTGGTTGAGATGTTGAAATAGACCATGCCCTGAGCGGTCAGCTGAAAGAAGTTGAACAGGTGATAGGGCAGCTCCACACCGACACCGCCGCTCTCGGTCGAAATATTCGCATCGATCGCTCTTACGGCGCCCGCAAGCGAGCGGTCGTAAGCGCTATCAGCGAGTTCCTGGATGGTGGTGGCACTGAACCATAGCGTCGACGCCATTGCAGTGATGATCGCAGGGAAAATCCAGTAACCGATCGTCACCGCCAATCGACGTCCGCTATGTTCCGCCTCCGGCTTCATGGCTGGCTCGCTTCCTCGAGAACGTAGCCTATTCCGCGCAGCGTCCTTATCTGAACGGCTCCGGATAACTTCTTCCGCAGTCGATGGGCAATGACCTCGATAGCCTCCAAGTGGATATCGGCGTCGTAGGAAAACATCCGGTCCATGATCTTCTGTTTGGACATCGGTTCGCCCGCATGCTGGATCATGACCCGCAGCATCGCGTGCTCACGGGGTGTAAGTTCGAGGGCGCAATCCTCAAGCGTGAACTTCTGGTCCGACGGAGAATAAACAAGCCCCCCGCAGGAAAAGGTCCCTGCCTGGCGGCCATGCGACCGTCTTACGAGAGCCACCAGCCGAGCTTCCAATTCCTCAACCGCGAATGGTTTCGCCAGAAAGTCATCCGCACCTTCGTGTAGGCTACCAATCCGCTCGGTCAGCGTATCCCTGGCCGTCAGGATCAAGGTGGGAGTGGAATCGTCTCGCGACCGCATCGAGGACAGAACCGATCGACCATCCATGATCGGCAATCCGAGATCGAGTATCACGACGTCGAACTCTTCCATCCGCAGGCGGGTATCGGCCACAGCTCCGTCATCTGCCCATTCGATCATGAAATCAAAACGCTGCTTCAGCGCTTTCATCAACCACGTCGCGAGTTCCGCGTCGTCCTCGACCAGCAGGATTTTCATTGCACCTCCCCGTGCCAGAAGACCTCGCCTGGCGTTGGCGGTATCATTCCTCTGATCCCTCATCAGTCAAGGGAAACGCCGTGATATCGGTCAAGGTATTGGATAGGCTTTCGTCCTGTGGATGATGCTGCAAGGTTTGAAGTCAGCAACTCGATACATTATCGCGACTGCCGATCTTGAGCCGTGTCATGCGGTCCAGCCCGCGAGGGCACTCGGACAGCGGTCGCGCTCTCAGCAGCCAGAGATATCGATCGACTTTGTGGCCAGGTGTTCGCCTCCGGCGATGAGACGGTCCGGACAGCATCCTGACACTATCGACGCGATCGCCTGAGCGGCAATGATGTTTTCGCTCGACGTCTTCAGCCCCAGACTGCGCCCGGCAGGGCATCAAGCGGGATCTTGAGATAGCGGCGGCCGCATTGTTCCGCACTGGGCAGTTCGCCTCCGCGAATATTCACCTGCAGGGCATGAAGGATGAGCTTTGGCATCGGCAATGTCCGGTCCCGCGCTTCGCGCAGCCTCACGAATTCGTCCTGGGTCACGCCGCTCACATGCGAGTTGGTCCTTTTCTGCTCCGCAACCGTGCTTTCCCACAGAACCTCGCGTCCGCCGGGGCAATAATCGTGCCCGGTGAACAGACGGGTTTCGTTTGGCAGTGCCAGTATCGCCTGAATGGAGCGCACTAGGACGTGTGCGACTATATCGAGACGCTCTGCAGCCCGAAACGTAATCACGTCAGGAACGAGATGCTGTCACCCGTAGAGTTTGAGAAGCAGCAGAAAATCTAACTCGAGGGTATCTACGAAACTCGGGGCTATTCAGTTTGACCTCATCAATGGCTGCCGGAGAACGCGTCAGATCGACGCTGAGCTTGTGGTCACGATGCAGAACCAAGCTGCGGAGATCATCGACATCATTGTCGAGCGCAGGCTGTTTCCCAGCCTGGAACCGGCCTATCAGGGATTTGGTCTAGGCATCGGGGAATGTACGGCACCGAGCTAGCGATCGCTCAGAGAATTCTCTTTCATCGCCGCATGTGTGCTGTTCCCCATCGTCCGCGCATGAACCACGCTTAAAAAAACGACCCTGCCATTTCCGGCGCGCTTTCGAGCGCATGGGCCATGAACTCCAGGGCGGCCTTCAGTTCAGGCTTTCGGATCGCGCCGCCCAGACAAACACGTACGGCCTCTTCGGGGACGCCATCCACGGTGAACGCATCGCTGGCAACAACACCGATGCCCGCATTGTGCATATGGCTGCCGAAGGTCGAACGGGTCCAGCCGTTTGCAAGCGGAAGCCATATGTTGAAGCTGATCGGATCGGAGCGATAACTGCCCGCGGGCAGGATCTCGGCGACAAGCGCCTGGCGGGCTGCCGCCTCCGCACGGATGAACCGCAATATGCCGTCAGCCGTTCCGTCATCGATCCAGCGTGTGGCAAGCGCCACCGACAGAGGCGACGCCATGACATTGTTGGCGCGCATGGCACTGGCAAACGGCCAGGCCGCCTTTGTATCCGGCGCAACGACATAAGCGAGGCGAAGGCCTGCACCGATACTTTTTGCCAGTCCACCGATATGCCAGGTCAGATCCGGCGCCATGGCGGCAAGTGGCGGCGGGCTGTGCAATGGAATGAAGCCATAGGCATCATCTTCAACCAACGGCACATGATATTTGCGCGCAACTGCGCATATCTCCTCGCGACGTCGTTCTGGGATCGTCAGCGTTGTCGGGTTCTGCAGGGTCGGGTTGAGGTAGAGAGCCTTGGGCCTTTTCTCCTCACAAGCTGCAGCGAACGCGGCTGGAATGATCCCCTCGTCATCCATCGGCAATCCAACGAGGTTCAGACGCAATTGTGCCGCGATCGAGCGCATGCCCGGATAGGTGACATTTTCCGAGAGCACAACTTCTTCAGGTTTGGCGAGCATGCCGAAGATGGCGAGAAGCGCCGGATGTGCGCCCGGCGTGACGAATATACGCTGTTGGGAGGGTACGAGCCCACGCCTGCTCAGCCAGGCTGCGGCCGCATCCTTGTCCATTCCAGCGCCACCAAACCCCTGGTAACGCAGCAAGGGCACAAGATTGGTCGCAACGGCAGACAGCCCCTCGCGCATCCTCGACAGAAGGTCGGGATCGTCCGGTTCCGGCGGCATGTTCATCGAGAAATCGATCGAAGCGCTGCGCCGCGGATCCGGTGCGGCGTCGAAAGCAAACCCGCGCCGTTCGCGATCTCCGCCCCCGGTCACGAAAGTTCCCCTACCGACATGTGTACTTACCAGACCACGTTTCTGGGCCTCGACATAACCGCGGGCCACCGTAGTGAAGTCGATATCCAGGCTGCGCGCCAGCTCACGCTGCGGCGGCAGCCTGTCGCCAACAACGAGATGACCGCTTCGCAAATCCATCTCGATCACGTCGGCGATCGCCATGTAACGGGGGCCATTGCTGCGGGTAAGGTCCGGGAGCCAGGTCTTCATGCGATCGCTTCCAACAATTCGTCCGATTGACTGTATATTGTTGCGTTCGCAGCTTGTCATCCTCTAACATTTACTCCACACCATCAGATATTCAAACGAACACTCATCGGCGCCATCAATGTATGCACATTGAATGCATTCATTGGCAGCATTGTTGCTTCCGCTTTCAGCATGAAATTGCCCTTTATCAAGGCTAGCGTTCAAATTGACCCTCGGAATGACCGTACATTTGACTGCATAAATTGCGTTTTTGAACGTATTTTAGGCAAAAATAATATTGGCATAGCGCTTGCAATTGAATGACTGCACCCCGCGTGGGGCCTGATTTCAACACAGGAGCCATTCATGCCTGCAGTTACCGCACCCGTACATGCCGACGGCGATTATCTCGTCGATTACGAAGACAAGGTCTTTGAGGACGTCCAGGCCGAGGAAGGCGAAAAGGCGCTCATCACGTTTCACACGGTCGCCTTCGAGGGATCGATCGGTCTCGTTAATCTGCTTCAGGCCAAGCGGCTCAAACGTAAGGGTTTTGAGACATCCGTCCTGCTCTACGGTCCGGGCGTGACCCTCGGCGTGCAGCGCGGCTTTCCCAAGCTCGGCGCGGAAGCCTTTCCGGGCCACCTCAACTTCAACAACCAGATCAAGGGCTTCATGGAGGAAGGTGGCAAGGTCTATGCCTGCCGTTTCGCTCTTCAGGCGCTGTATGGCCATGGCGAAGGCTCGTTGATCCCCGGCATCATCCCGATCAGCCCGCTAGACGTGCTGGATCTTGTGCTCCTGCACCGCCGCGACGGCGCCTTCATCCTGGACACCTGGACACTCTGACCCATGGAGGCGGGGCATGCGCTCCGCCTCACCTCAACAAGGAGTGTTGCATGGCGAATAAAGCAATCGTGCGGGCGGCTGCCGCCCAGATCGCACCGGACCTGACCTCCGGGGAAAAGACCCTGGTCCGGGTCCTGGAGACGATCCGCGAGGCAGCCTCGAAGGGCGCCGAACTTATCGTCTTCCCCGAGACATTCGTTCCCTGGTATCCGTATTTTTCGTTCGTGCTGCCGCCCGTCCTGTCCGGCAAAGAGCATGTCCGGCTCTACGAGGAGGCCGTCACGGTACCGGGGACTGCGACCGACGCCGTCGCATCCATCGCCCGCGAACATGGCATCGTCGTCGTGCTCGGCATCAACGAGCGCGATCACGGCTCGCTCTACAATTCCCAGCTGGTCTTCGACGCCGACGGCCGGATGATCCTGAAGCGCCGCAAGATCACGCCCACATTCCACGAGCGGATGATCTGGGGCCAGGGCGATGCGTCGGGCCTGAAGGTGGTTGACAGCCATGTCGGCCGCATCGGTGCGCTGGCATGCTGGGAACACTACAATCCGCTGGCCCGCTACGCGCTGATGGCCCAGCACGAGGAAATCCACGTCGCGCAGTTTCCCGGCTCGATGGTCGGGCCGATCTTCGCCGACCAGATGGAGGTGACGATCCGCCACCACGCCCTGGAAAGCGGCTGCTTTGTCGTTAACGCCACCGGCTGGCTGACAGACGAGCAGATCGTCTCGATCACCCCCGACCAAGGACTGCAGAAGGCGCTGCGCGGCGGCTGCATGACCGCCATCATCTCGCCGGAGGGCAAGCATCTTGCGCCGCCCATCACCGAGGGCGAAGGCATACTCATCGCCGACCTCGACATGAGCCTTATCGTCAAGCGCAAGCGGATGATGGATTCCGTCGGCCATTATGCCCGCCCTGAACTGCTGCATCTCGTCATCGATGCCCGCGCCACGGCACCGATGATCTCCTCCCAGACCCCGTTCCAAACCACAGCCGCCTCCGGCGAAAGGAGCAATTCCGATGGACAGCTCGACCACGCGTCTTCCGACCGAGATCCTGATCAACGAGTTGCAGTCCTTCGGAGCCAGGCTGGTTGATCCGAAGGCAGGCCACGAAAGCCGCCGCGGCGGAGCCGGCCCCTCCGACCACAAGCCGATGACCATCGACGGGATGACCGTCATGGTGCCGGTCCACACCGCTCCGGCATTCGAGAGCCCCTATCTTGTCGAAAAGCCCGACGAAGCCGGCAAGAGCAGGATCAGCCGCGACGGAAAGGTTCTGGGTGAAGTTTCCTTTCCGTTGCGCCCGCGCTTTTACGAGCGGTCAACATCGGACGGCATCCCCTACTCCCAGATAGCCGTCCTGCATGGCCGAGACGTGCTGGCCACAACCGTGCTGCAGACCTGCATCCGCTACCAGAGCCGCACCAAGACCTGTCAGTTCTGCGCCATCGGCCAGTCGCTGGCGGCCGGCCGCACGATTGCCCACAAGACCCCTGAGCAACTGGCTGAAGTCGCCAAGGCAGCCGTCGAGCTCGACGGCGTAAAACACATGGTGATGACCACGGGCACGCCGAAAGGATCAGACCGGGGTGCCTCCATCCTTGCCGACAGTGCAAGGGCCATCAAGGCAGCCGTCGACATTCCGATCCAGGCCCAATGCGAGCCGCCGGAAGACGATGCGTGGTTGCAGATCATGAAGGATGCTGGCGTCGATGCGCTCGGCATGCATCTCGAAGTGGTCACACCTGAAGTCCGCGCCCGTATCATGCCCGGCAAGGCGCAGGTGTCGATCGAGAAATACATGACCTCCTTCAAGGCCGCGGTCGCGGTCTTCGGGCGCGGCCAGGTTTCCACATACATTCTCGCCGGTCTCGGGGACACGCGGGAAGCCATCCTAGATATATGTGAAAAGCTGGTGGCGATCGGCGTCTATCCCTTCGTCGTCCCCTTCGTGCCGATTTCGGGCACGCCGCTGGAAAGCCATCCGAGCCCGAAGCCGGATTTCATGCACTCCATCCTCGACCCGCTGTCTAGAATGCTCGTCGATAGCGGGCTGAAAGCCGTCGACATCAAGGCCGGCTGCGGCAAATGCGGCGCCTGTTCGGCCCTTTCGAGCTACGAGAGGATGCTTGATGGAAGGGGCGCCAAATGATCGTCGAACCCTTTGCCCCCTATCAGACCGGCGAATTCCAGGTGAAATTCGCCACATCGGAATGGGAACGGCGCGAGGCACATGCGCTGCGCCGCGCTGTTTTCTGTCACGAGCAGAAGATCTTCGAACACGATGACCGTGATCAGACCGACGACCACGCCATACCGATCGTCGCGCTGTCGATGATGGGCGTCGCCGCCGACGAGCTGGTCGGGACCGTGCGCATCCATGAGGCGGCGCCGGGCCTCTGGTGGGGGTCTCGGCTCGCGGTGCGCGAGGATTGCCGCAAGATCGGGGCGCTTGGCGCAACGCTGATCAAGCTCGCCGTCTCCTCCGCCAATGCCATGGGCTGCCACACGTTCCTCGCCAATGTGCAGGTTCAGAACGGCCTGCTGTTTCGCCGACTGCACTGGGATGTGGTGGAGGAATTCGAGATCTACGGAAAACCGCATCTCCGGATGAGGGCGGATCTGAAATGGTATCCGCCCTGCAAAACCCCGGAGGCGGGTTTCGTGGCGCTGCCGAGGAGAGCCGCATGACGAAGACAGCAGTCGACCTGGCTGATCTCGCGGCAAGGCTCTCGGCAGCCGCCGGCATTGCTGCCAAGGCCGATATCGGCGCCATCACCGGCGCCCTCGGCCTTGCGGGGCGCGACATAGCGGTCGGCGACGATTGCGCCGCCCTGCCCGATGGCAATGATTTCCTGCTACTCGCCATCGAAGGCTTCATGAACGAGTTCGTCGCCGCAGATCCCTGGTTTGCCGGCTGGTGCGGCGTGATGGTCAACATCTCCGACATCGTCGCGATGGGCGGGAGACCCATCGCCGTCGTCGACGCCGTCTGGGCGAATGGCGCAGCGGAAGCGGCTCCGGTGCTGGACGGCATGCGGGCAGCCGCAGCCACCTATGGCGTGCCGATCGTCGGCGGACATACCAATATAAGAACGGATCGCGGCCAGTTGTCGGTTGCCATTCTCGGTCGGGCAAAGAAGCTGCTCACGAGTTTCGATGCGCGGCCGGGCGACGTCCTGATCGCGGCGGTCGATCATCGCGGCCGCTACCGCGAGCCTTTCAATAACTGGGAGTCAGCGACGGATGCGCCCGCCGCCCGGCTGCGTGGCGACTTGGAGGTGATGGCAGAGATCGCCGAGGCCGGCCTGGCGCTTGCAGCCAAGGACATCAGCCAGGGCGGCATTCCCGGCACGGCCATCATGCTGGCCGAATGTTCCGGCGTCGGGATCGATATCGAGGTCTCGGCGATCCCTTTGCCCGAAGGTGTTCCGCTGGACCGCTGGCTCTCGACCTTCCCGAGCTATGGCTACCTTCTGTCTGTTCCGCCGCATCGTGTCGAAGCGGTGTTGGGCCGCTTTGACTGTCACGACATCGCAGCGGCAGCCATCGGCCGGGTCGTTGCCGGCAGCGCGGTGGCTATAACCGACGGAGAACATCGTGCCGTCATCCGTGACTATCGGACGATGCCGCTTATGGGGCTTGGGACACGAGAGTGCGGCGAAGGCAAAACGCGGGAGGATGCCGCATGAGCCCAGCCACGTCGCGATCTCTTCGCATCGCCATGCTGACCCATTCGACCAATCCGCGCGGCGGGGTGGTTCACTCCATGCAACTGTCGGAGGCTCTAACCGCGATTGGCCATGAGGTGGTGCTGTTTGCGCCGGACACGAAGGGAGAAGGCTTCTTCCGCAAACCCGTATGCAATGCCGTCGCCTTTCCCGTCGGTCCGGCACCCGCGGAGATGACCGCCATGGTCGAGCAGCGGATCGGTGACTACATCCGGCATTTCGAACACGCTTCGAAGCGCGGCTTTGATCTCTATCATGCCCATGACGGGATTTCCGGCAACGCGCTGGCCGAACTGAAGCGCCGCGGCCTCATCGCCAGCTTTGTTCGCACCGTTCATCATATCGACCAGTTCACCGATCCGCGCCTGATGGCCCTGCAGGATCGCTCGATCGACGACGCGGATGTCTTTCTGACTGTCAGCGCCACTTGGCGGGATGTGCTGAAGGATCGCGGAATTTCCGCCCATATCGTCGGAAACGGCGTCGATACCGTACGCTTCTCTCCAAAATGGGGTGGCGAGCTGACTGCCCTGCGTGACCGCCTCAACATTTCATCGGGACCGATCTTCCTGGCGGTCGGCGGCATAGAGGCGCGCAAGAACACGATTGGCATTCTCGACGCCTTTCGCCAGTTACGGGCTGTCACGCCGGACGCGCAACTGGTAATCGCCGGCGGTGCATCGCTGCTCGACCATGCCGCCTACCAGGACGAATTCCGCTCCGAACTCGCCCTGCTGCACGACCATTCGGCCGCCGTGCATCTGATCGGTCCGATCGCCGACGAGGACATGCCGAACCTTTACCGCCTTGCCGACGCCCTGGTCTTTCCTTCGCTGAAGGAAGGATTTGGGCTCGTCGTACTGGAGGCGATGGCGAGTGGCGTGCCGGTCGTCACCTCCTCGATTGCGCCCTTCACCGAGTATCTCGGCCGCGAGGACGTGCTGTGGTGCGATCCGTATCACTCGGCCTCGATTGCGGAAGCCATGGCGCTTGCACTGGTGCCACCGGTCCGCGAGCGCGTGATCTCCAATGGCCTGACCGTTGCCAGGCGTTTCTCATGGCAGCGCGTCGCCACCGCCCATCTGACCGCCTATTCGACATTGAAGGAGGCTGCGAATGCCTGAAATGCGTTTCATCATCACCTGGCCGGATGGTCAGGAAGAAAGCTGTTACTCCCCGTCGCTGATCATCCGTGAGTTCTTTGCCGAGGGCGAGAGTTATCGGGTCGCGGATTTCGTCGAACGGAGCCGAAAGGCGCTCACCATCGCCAGCGATCGGGTGGAAGCGAAATACGGGTTTGCCTGTTCATCGGCAAACGATCAGCTCGCCCGCATCGAGAGCACTGCCATCCCCTTCCTGCAGGACGCCGACGCCCGCGTCCATTGCAAGACATTCATTCTATGAAAAGGTTCGATTCATGCCCCATGATTTGAAGCAGCATTATAGTGCCGTCATCGTCGGCGGTGGACAAGCCGGCCTTTCCGCCAGCTATTTCCTCAAGCAACGTGGTATCGATCACATCGTTTTCGAGAAGAAGACGGTGGCGCATAAGTGGAGGGACGAGCGCTGGGACGCTTTCTGCCTTGTGACGCCCAACTGGCAGTGCCAGCTCCCTGACCACCCCTATGACGGTGACGACCCACACGGCTTCATGGTCAAGGAGGAGATCCTTGCCTATGTCGACCGCTTCATCGAGAAAGTCGATGCGCCGGTGCTGGAAGGCACGACCGTGACCTCGCTGGAGCGGCGGCCTGGTGGCGGATTCCGGATGGAAAGTTCGGCCGGCACGGTGACGACCGACAGCGTGGTGCTTGCGACCAGCCTCTATGCCCGACCTGCGATCCCCCGCGCTGCCGAACGGTTGCCGGAGGAAATCGTCCAGCTTCACACGGTCGAGTACCGCAATCCGGGTCAATTGCCTGATGGTGCGGTTGTTGTGGTCGGCTCAGGCCAGTCGGGCGCCCAGATCGCCGAAGACCTGCATCTTTCCGGCAGGACGGTGCATATGGTGACCGGCAACGCGCCGCGCTGCGCCCGGTTCTACCGCGGCCGCGACGTCGTGGACTGGCTATCGGATATTGGTCAGTACGAAATCACCGTCGAGCATGACGGCATGACCAGGAAGAAGCACGACACGAACCACTATCTGACCGGACGCGATGGTGGCCGCGACATCGACCTGCGCAAGTTCGCGACGGAGGGCATGAAGCTCTACGGCCGCATGAATGGCGTCTTCGGCAGAAAGATGCTGTTCGAGCCAAATCTCAAAGCCAACCTGGATGCCGCCGACCGGGTCTACAATGGCATCAACGCGTTCATCGACAAGCATATTGCGGTCAACGACATCGATGCGCCGCCTGCAAGTGTCTATCAGCCGCTCTGGGAGCCGGCCAAGGAGCCGACCGAACTCGACCTTGTTGCTGAAGGCGTCACATCCGTCATCTGGGCGACCGGCTTCACTCCGGACTGGTCTTATGTCGGCCTGCCGATCTTCGATGGCTCCGGATATCCGGTCCAGCGGCGCGGCGTGACAGGCGTGGACGGTGTCTATGTTCTCGGCCTGCCATGGCTGTGGACTTGGGGCTCGGGCCGCTTCCTCGCCGTCGGCAGGGACGCCGAGCATGTGACCGATCACCTCTGCGATTATCTCGCGTCTGGGCAATCGGCACTTCGCCAGGCAGCAGGTATCTGAGCATGAACATGGCTGTCCCGCATCTGCAGGCAATTGCGCCGACAACCCGATCACTCATGGAGCGGGCACTTGAACCTTACATTTTGCTCGGCATGCCGCATCTCACACCGTTCGGCCTGTCGGAAACCTGGTTGTTGAAGGAGCTTGGCCACAGGCACTGGCTGATGCTTGCCATACGGCTCGGCATGGACGACGCCGACTTCCGCACACCGGACGGCCGCGAGGCCTATGCATCGATCTGCGCCAGCGCGCTGGAACAGGTCGATGGCGGATTGCCAATTGCAAGGCCCAACGACATCCTGGAGATCCGTTCGTCCATCTCTTTCCTGGCAAAAAATCAGCACTCGAGCCTTCACCATCTGCAGATCGGAGGCCGGCGGATCTGCGAGGTAGAGCTGGTTTCGACCTTCGTCGCGAGGCAGACCGAGACCGATAATCACACGCTGGCCCGGGTGGAGAAGCCGTCGCCATTGGCGCGACAGCTCAGCACGAGCGAATTGGCAGGCCGAGCATCCGCCATGCGAAAGACTGCTGCTGTCCCGCGGAATTTTGACGATGAGGGCCAAAGCAAAATTTTCGAGGCAAGTTTTTCGCCGCGCCCGGACGAGGACTTCAATGGTGCAGGACTTTTGTATTTTGCCAATTTTCAGGGCTTCGTCGCCCAAGCCATTTCACAATCGAAGCTGGACCAAAAGCGCTTCAAACGCCAGGAGGTCTTTTTCTTCGGCAACATTCGCGCCGGGGAGAACATTTCCGTCTGCCTCCACTCTCCGTCCGCCAATGGAGCGCTTGCAGCGGATGTCATCCGGGAAGACGGAAAGATCATAGCTATTGCCAGATGCGCTTCACCGGAGCCGAGATCTTGAATGCATACGAGCGGCGGGTCATCCCCAATCTCGCGCAGACCAAGCAACGTACGAGCATAATCAATCGCTTATCGGAAACGTAAAGCCGGCCTTGGATCGACAGTCGTCAAAGGTCGCAACCGCACACAGCCTCACTGCGACAGTCAGGTGAAGGCTTCACGTCAGCAAAAAGGCGTACTTCTTGAGTGGGCAGGCGGCAGTTCAAGAGCGACAAAGCCAACCACCCAACGATGAGATGTCAGCCCTCACCCGCGGTCCGAGCGACCTGCATAAGCATCCGCTTCGCTTCCCGCGTCCGCCCGGAGACGAACGCCTGCCAGACTTTCTGCGCTCCGACCCAACGGCTGCTATTCGAGTGACTGTTCATTGATGTGCCTTGCGATCTGGAGTTGCCAGTATACAGATAGACGAACAAGTCGCTTCAAAGTAGTCGTCGCTATTGCATCGCAGCAATGCGTTTTCGCCTGATGATCATCCACTCCGCTTACGATCTCGGGTCCTGATATAGATCGTGCTGAAGGCAGCCAGGACAGAAATGCAAATCCCGATCAAGGCAATTTTGGTGTTTCATTCCGCAGCACGCGCAGGAAGTATAGCCCGGGCGGCGGCGGAGCTGGGCGTCACACCGTCGGCCGTCAGCCAGCAGATCCAGGTTCTCGAGGTGCAGCTTGGCGTCACGCTTCTGGCCAAGGCCGGCCGCGGAGTTGCGTTGACGGAAGCCGGTGAGCGCTATTTTTCGATGATTGCCGACCAGATCGAGGGTATCGAGGAGGCCACGGGCACGATACGCGGATTTCGCTCGGTCACGAGCTTGACCGTCCGCGCGACACCCACGTTTTCCAACAAATGGCTACTGCCACGGCTGGGAGGTCTGCTCGATCAGCACCCCGATCTCGAAATTAGGCTGGACGGTACGAACGAGCCTACGGACTTCAATCAAGAGCTGGTCGATATAGAGATAAGGCATGGTGATGGCCGATGGCCGGGTCTCTTCGTCGAAGGCGTCGCCGACGAACGCTTTTATCCGGTCTGCTCACCCGACTACGCGGCAGCGGAAAGTATAACTCCGGAGGATCTGCTTCATCACCGGCTGATCCACTCCGCAAAGTCGCAGGCACAGTGGAACAGCTGGTTTCCGCTGGCGGGCGTCACGACACAACAGCGATGGCAGCGGGTACTTTTCGACCGCAGCCATATGGCAATCGACGCTGCGGTACGCGGTATGGGCGTCGCGCTTGAAAGCACCTTGATGATGGGTGATGAGCTCAAGAGTGGACGGCTTGTCTGCCCCGTGATCTCACCGCCCGCCGTTAAGCTCGTCACACAATGGATTGTCTGTCCGCGCGATCACCTCCGCCAGAAAAAGGTTCGCGTGTTCCTGGACTGGCTGCGCATCGAACGTGGAGAATGGCAGGCAGCCTATCCTTCGGGCTCCCTGCCAGATTAGAATATCCGCTAGTACATTCCCAGCAGCCGAATGGGCCCGAGTGTCAGCACGGGGAACAGGACCAGTGCGAAGATGGCGAGCGTCAGCACGGTCATCGGCGCAAGCGATCCCCGGATGACATCCTCGACCTTCATGTTGGCCACCTGGGCGGCGGCGAACAGGCAGACGCCCACCGGCGGCGTCACGAGCCCCAGGGTCAACGTCATCACGGTCACGATCAGAAAGTGGATCGGATCGATCCCGATCGCCTGAACAGGTGGCATCAGCACCGGGATCAAGATGAACATGGCCGGTATCGCTTCCATGAAAATGCCGATGATCAAAAGGAAGACGAAGATGACAAGCATTCCGGTCAGTGGACCGAGATGCATTGCCTGGAAAGCTTCGGCGACCTTTTCCGGCAGTCCGTCATAGGTAAATACCCAGGCGGCGATCTGCGACGTGGCGGCAATGAAGAGGATCGTACCCGAGATACGGGCCGTCGAGATGAGGATGTCCGGCAGTTCGCTGATCGGAAGCGTTCGATAGACGAGAACTCCGAGGATCGCGACATAAACCACGGCGATCGCAGCCGCTTCCGTCGGCGTGAACAGCCCGCTGGCAATTCCGACGATCAGGATCAATGGCGTCAGCATTGGCAGGATGGCGCGCAGGCCCGTGACTACGACCATGCGCATGCTGAATGGTGATGGCGGGTTATAGCCGTAGTAAACGGAATAGAAGTGATTGAAGACGAGGAACGCGAAGGCGATGAACAGGCCTGGCACCAGGCCCGCGACGAGAAGCGTTCCGATCGATACATTCGCAATCGAACCGGCGATGACGACGAGGATCGACGGCGGAATGATGGATGACAGGGTCGACGTGCAGAGCGTCATGCCGACGGCATAACCTTTCGGAAAGCCGTGCCGTTCCATCGCCTTGATCTCGATTGCGCCAACAGACGCGATATCAGCCACTGACGAGCCTGATACACCGGAAAAGATCACCGACGAGATGACATTCACATGACCAAGCCCGCCGGGGAGCCAGCCGACGATCGCTTCGGCGAAATCGAAGATCCTCTCCGCTACTCGCCCTCGTTCCATGACAGTCCCGACGAGAATGAACAGCGGCACCGCGACCAAGAGAAATGAGTTCATGGACGAGAACATGGTCTGCGCCATGAGGTCCATAGGCATTGACGTGAAGAGCCAGAGTGTGCCGACGCTTGCCAGAGCCAAGGCAACGGCGAGAGGGATGCCAAGCATGCTCAAGCCGAAAAAAGCAACGAGAAGAAATACCGACATGACTAATGCCTCGCAGTGATGGAAATATCGGCATGGGCGATCTCGCCCTCCGGCAAACCGAGTTCGGGAAGTGCGATCAGATCCCGGCGACTACGCAGCGACTCGACGATCGCAAGCACCGCGATGACGGCGGAAACAGGCATCACTATGCCGATCACCCACATTGGAATGGGGAGGGTCGCAGCTGTCTCGTTCATCATGATCTGCTGGCGAACCAGAGTGAGGCCCGTCCAGCCCATCAAACCGAAGAAAAAGACCGACGAAGCCACATAGATCGGCACCGCCAGATGCTGGAACAGGCGTCGCCCCATGACGAGGAAGACCACGACCCGAGCGCTTTCGACGGTTCGAAAGCCGGCGGCTAGGCCCAGAAACACCATCCATATAAAGAGGAAGCGGGTCGCCTCCTCAGTCCAGGGTAGCGGATGACCGGTCAGTCGTCCGACCACCTGTAGCAAGACGACGACCAGTATCCCGAAGCATGCTGCCCCTGCGGCGACATCTGCAATGATCCTGACGAATGTTCCAAGCGAAGAACCCAGGGAGGCGCGCATGACGTTACCCTTTTCAAACAGAGATGAGAGGTCCGATGGCGGCACTTTGCTTTCCGGCAAAGTGCCGCGGTAACATCAGTTCGTCGCGATGAAGCTACGGGTGCGCTCGAAGAAGGACTTGTCCTTGATCAGCGCCGAAAACTTGTCGGAGAGCCCGGCAGCGACGTCGACAAAGGCTTTGCGCTGTTCTTCGGTCAGCTCGTTGACCTCCATGCCGTTGCTTTTGAGCGTCGCCAGCGATTTTTCGATATCAGCGGCATCGTTCTCGGCCTTCCAGGCTTCGGTTTCCTTCGCTGCATCGTTCAACGCTGTTTTAAAGGCGTCACTCAGGCCACTATAGCGGGCCGGGTTCATGCCGAGCACCCAGGCATCGGCGATATGGTTGCTGATGGTTGCATACTTCTGCACTTCGTAGAGCTTTGCACTCACCGGGACATTGATCGGGTTCTCCTGGCCGTCGACGACTTTCAACTGCAAGGCGTTGTAGACCTCTGCAAATGCCATCGGCGTCGGTGCGGCGCCCATCGCTCCAAAGAATTCCACCCAGAGCGGATTGTTGGGAACGCGCAGCTTCATGCCTTTCATATCGGCCGGCGAGGTGATCGCGGTCTTGGAATTGGTGATCTGGCGCAATGGGCGGGACCAGAGGTCCAGTCCCTGGATGCCGATGTTGCTGAGATCGGACTGAAGTTCCTTGCCGAGATCGCTGTCGAGATAGGCGCGCAGCTGATCGATATCCCGGAACTGATAGGGAATGGCGATCGCCGTGAACTTCGGATTGAAGGTCGCATAAAGTGACGTGGAGTTGAGCAGCATATCCAGCGAACCACCCGCCAGCTGCTTGACCCCAGCGGAGGGATCGCCACCGTAGAGTGTGCCGTTCGGGAAGACCTTGACGGTAAGCTCCCCGTTTGTCTTTGCCGAAACGAGTTCGGCGAATTTCTTTGCCGCAAGGGTAATCTCGGATGTATCCGGATCGGGCGTAGACAGGGTCAAGGTCTCGGCCTGCACGACACCGGCCGTGAAAATGGCGGCTGCGGCGATAAGGCTGCGGATGTTCAGATAGTTCATTGGTTTCTCCTCCCATTGTTCGTCGATTCGAGAATGCCGATGGCACTCTCAGATTGCATTCATGCGCTGCAGTTCGCGGATAATTCCGCTGTGGTCCAGGTCGCCATCGCCATTATCGACCATAGCCTGGAATAGTCGGTCAACCTCCTCGCTGACCGGCAGTCTCAAACCGCGGCTTCGGGCAAAACCCAGAGCCGTGGATGTATCCTTCACCTGATATTTCGCCGGGCCGCCGGGTTCGAAATTTCCCTCTACCATTCGAAGCCCATGTTGACGGAACACGGTTGAATCCGCAAAGCCCCCGAGCAATGCCTCTCGCACCCGTGCCGGGTCTGCGCCGCCGCTCCTGGCGAGCGTCAGCGCTTCGGCGACCGAACAGATCGTCGAGGCGACGATCAACTGGTTCGCGAGCTTGGTCAGCGATCCGCTTCCGACCGGGCCGACATGCGTGACGCGCCCAAGATGGGCCAAGACCGGTCGCATCCTGTCCACCACCGCCGCGTCACCACCCGCCATGATCGCAAGGCTTCCCTCCTTGGCTCCTTTCTCCCCACCGGAGACTGGTGCATCGAGGAACGCGACCCCTTGTTCAGAAGCGGCATGTGCGATCGCAACAGCGGTTTCCACCGGGATGGAACTCATGACGACAAGTATGGAACCGGGCCGCATCGCTGCGATGACGGCCGCCGGCCCTGTGAGCACAGACTCGCAAACCGGGCCGGAACTGAGCATGCAGATGACCGCATCCGCGTCGCTGACGGCGTCGATGACCTTATCGGCAACGACAACCCCGCTTTCCCGCAATGCGGCAGCCTTGTCCAACGTGCGGTTCCAGGCACGTACAGAAAATCCCGCCTCAGCCAGCCGCCCGGCCATGGGGCCGCCCATGATGCCCGTGCCGACCACGGCAATCTTGGAGACATTATCGGCCATCAGCCTGTCCTCCGCATCAAGGATATCGCCGCTGCAGGAAGCGGACGGGCCGCTCCTCGACGACGAGTGGCGGGAAAGCCTGCTGGAAGCGCCGCAGGTGCGGCGTCTCCAAGTGGGCGTCGAATGCGGCGCGGCTATCGTAGACCTCGTAGAACACGACCGTATCGCCATCCTCCTGCGAGCACACCACGTCGAATTGCCGGCAGCCCGCTTCATCGGCGACTGAATGCATGGCGTCGTCCCTGGCGGCGGCCAGGAAAGCATCGAGCTTTCCTGGCTTGATGCGGAATTCGGCAAGGACCACGAAGGCATACGTGCTCATGCTGCGAACCTCTCCGATCACTCGGCCGCCATCTTGGCCGGACGGAAGCGATCCTCCATATCGCGGCGCAGGTTGACGACGTCCAGATCCTTGACGATTTCGACATCGTCGAAGGAGACGATCTGGTCCTTCTTGATCGGCCGCTTGAGCTTGACGTTATGGGCAAGACCGATCGGTAGCGCCTTGAGGTCGAGGCTGCGGCTTGCCGGAATGGCGTTGGCCCAAACCGCATAACCACCCTCGCCATCCAGCATCTCACCCGGCTGCATGTCCTTCTTTGCGGTCGCAACCGCATCGCCACGGAACTCCGAAGAGCATCCCGTCGGTTCGTTACGCAGCACTGCCGACAGCACGCTGATCGAGGTTTCGAGGCCGATGATGTGGAATGGCCGCCACATGGAAGCGTACCAGCCGGACGGATCCGTCAGCAGGCCGTACTGCTTGAAGCAGGCCCGCGCATATTCGTTATGCGCCTTGAACGTAACGAATACGCCATAGCGGATGTTGTTGAACACCTCGCGGCCATCGGGCTCCTGGCTCGCCGCGATATCGACGAGGCCCGAACGCGCCATGCGGCCGCCATCGGAGACGGGACGAAAGACGCGGGCAAGATCGTGAAGACCCGCAGGCGGGAATGCCAGGCCGTCGTCCGGGCAATCCAGCCCAGTGCCATTGGCAACCGCTGCCATTTCGATGGCAGCCTTCGTTCCGTCCGTGAAGGAATTGTAGAGTTTCGGATTGAGATTATCGGCCGCAACCTGTTCCTCGGTCCAGCCGAAAAGGCCCCAGACCGTGTCAGGCGTGGAATAGCGATAGCGCGGTTCGAAATTCATGCCCTTGCCGGCAGCGGTGATCTCGAAACCGGTCGCGCGGCCCCAGTCGACGAGTTCGCAAATAAGTGCGGGCTGATCGCCATAGGCCATGGAATAGATGACCCCGGCGGCACGCGCCTTTTCGGCCAGGATCGGACCAACCATAACATCCGCTTCGACATTGACCATGACGACATGCTTCCTGGCCTCTATGGCGCCCAGTGCATGCCGCGTCCCGGCGATAGGATGCCCGGTTGCCTCGATAACGCATTCGATTTCGTCGCAACCGAAAACCTCCGCGACGTCGCCGGTGACATATGTCCGGCCTGTCTTGATTGCATCACCGCAGCTCTTCGCCTCGTAGCGCTCTTCCGGCCAGCCGACACGCTGCATGGATTCACGCGCTTTGCCGACATCCAGGTCGACGACAGCGACCATGTGGAGACCGCTGATCCTCTGGGCCTGCGCCAGGACCATGGAGCCGAATTTACCGGCGCCAATCAGCGCCACCCGCACGGGGCGTCCTTCGGCTGCGCGAAGCGACAAAAGAGAAGAAAGGTTCATTGAGACTACATCCTCAGCTAGCGACAAGTGTGAGGAGTTTCCCGCTGGTTCAAGGCACATGTCTCGACCTTGTGCCAAGGCATCAATGCCTCGGTCACTCGCTTGGATCGAATGGACGCTCCTCCTCCGCGGGATAGCAGTGCGACCTGCCACTCCCAGCTGCCTCCCGAGCAGCTTGATCACAAACCTACGCCCCTGAGAAACTTAGCTCAATTTAGAAAGTCAGCGATTTTCGTTAGTTTTTCTAAGCAAAGAGGATTTTGAAGATCTTGTGTCATGCGTCGAGAGTTATGTTCGCGCTTGATGAGATCGAGCCATCCACCCACGATTTCGCGGCTTAGGATGGAGACGCATTGACTGACGCAACCCATAGGCTCGTTACCGAAAGCTTGAGGGCGGCGAGGTAATTGTCAGCGCGCCAGTCGTATCGCGTAGCGAATAATGGACGTAGGCGTTTGACCTCCATCCGCCTTTGAGCGGCGTTCCAGCATGAATTCATACCGCTCGTGTCGCGGACACGGTTTGGTGTCGTGCGCGCAAGACGTGGCGTGCCTGTATGTTTCTCGATGGATGGATCGGGGTGCGGCAAGTCTATGCCATACTCACGATCGAAGAACTGTCTATCAGCGTCGTCCAGCTGCGGCATACCAGTCTCGCCGACGACATTGCAACGACACGCCTTGTGCTGAAACAACAGGATGGGCCAGCCGTTCTAGCCTGTCACAGCCATGGTGGCGGCGGGATCAGCGCAGCGACCATGGCGGCAATCCGATCGATGACGGAGCTCAGAAATGCGGATTTTTCTCCAATCTTTCGGTCAGAAACTCCGAAAGCACGCGTACCTTTCTTGACGGATGCGGGCTGGGTGGCCGAACGACATAGACGCCACCTGCCGGCAGCGGATAGCGGGTCATTACGGGCACGAGCGTGCCGGCTACCAGATAGTCATGAGTCACGCAGTCGGGAAGCCACGCGAGACCAAGACCCGCTGCCGCCGCGCTGGCGAGCGCTGCACCATTATCGGAACTGAAACGACCCTGCGGCTGCACCGTGACGACCGTCTCACCATCCATGAACCGCCAGGTTTCTGCACCTATAAGAGCCTCGTGAGCGCCTATCTCCTCGGGCGTTTCAGGCAAACCATGCATCCTGATGTAGTCGGGGCTCGCCACCAGCTTGCCGTAGATCTGGCCGACACGCTTGGCGATCAGGTTGGAGTCGCGCATGATACCGACGCGGATTGCACAATCGAAGCCGTCCGCGATCAGATCGACAGTCCGGTCGCTATATTCGGCATGGATCTGAAGCTGCGGATGCCGCCGCGCCATTTTTGCGAGAACGGGTGCAAAGTGCACAGGACCCGATGTCAGCGGCACCGCGACCCTCAGGCGCCCACGAAGCTCGCCCGCCGGCGATAAGGTTTCTCTGGCAGTATCGATCTCGGCGCAGACCCTTGCGGCGTAATCCCGGAACGTTGCCCCCGCTTCCGTCACCCCCGCACCACGGGTCGTTCTTGCCAAGAGCTGGGTGCTGAGCGCTTCCTCAAGCCGGATGAGGCGACGGCTGACCATCGACTTCGATATACCAAGTCGGCGCGCCGCAGGAGAAACGCCGCCGGCATCAGCGACTTCCACGAATGTCCGCAAATCCTCGATATCCATTCGGTTTTCTCCGCCTTGGGAAATAGCCTGTCATACGGACTTATCGCGCGGCCCTCACGATCGGCGCGACCTCATTACCCAGAAGTTCGATCGATCTCCTCATCGCCGCCGTTTCAAGCGAAGCCGTGCTCATCTGGAAGGTAATGCGGGAGATGCCGCCAAGAGTGTCGCTCGCCTTCAGCATCTTGGTTGCAACAGTCTTCGGATCGCCGACCAGGAATGCGCCTTCAGGTCCCGCCATGGCGTCAAACTGCTGACGCGACGGCGGCGACCAGCCGCGCTCGCGACCGATCGTGGTCGTCAGATGCGCCCATCCTGGAAAAAAGGCGTCCTTTGCCGCATCCGTGGTCTCACCGACAAAACCCATGGCATGGATTCCGACCTTGAGCAGTTCGGAACTATGTCCGGCACGCTTGCCTGCCTCATGGTAGAGATCGATAAGTGGGCGAAACCGTTCGAAGCCACCGCCGATAACCGCAACCATCAACGGTAGGCCGAGTGCGCCGGCTCGCGCGAAGGATTGCGGCGTGCCGCCGACACCGATCCATATGGGCAACTGCGGCTGATGGGGACGCGGAAAGACACCCTGGCCTCTGAGCGGCGGGCGAAACCGCCCTTCCCAGGTCACATTCGTCGTCTCCCCAAGTGCAAGCAAGAGGTCGAGTTTCTCTGCGAAAAGATCGTCGTAGTCACGCGTGTCGAGACCGAACAGTGGATAGGCCTCGACGAAGGAGCCTCGGCCGACAACGATTTCCGCGCGACCTTTCGAGATCAGGTCGAGCGTTGCGAATTCCTGAAAGACCCGGACGGGATCGGCAGCACTCAGCACCGTCACCGCGCTCGTCAGCTTGATCCGGCTGGTGCGTGCCGCGGCCGCAGCAAGGATGATCGCTGGAGCGGAATCAAGAAACTCGCCGCGATGATGCTCGCCAATACCGAAGACATCGAGACCGACGCGGTCTGCGATGACAACCTCCTCAATGAGTTCGGCCATGCGTTCCGTTGCTGACGGAAGGTTGCCCGTTGCGGGATCCGGAAGGATGGCTGCAAAACTGTCGATACCGATTTCCATCGTGAGGTCCTTGCGTGAGGTCCCTGAAACTAGGGGGATGAGCAAAGGCGCATCGCGCTGTTATGCCCAGCATGAAAGAGGGGCGACGGGGTGCCGGGAAGGGCCGCGATCTTGCAGCGCTTCCGCCTAACCTCGTCGTCCTTGCTTGGATTTAGTGACCGCTTTTGGTGGTTGGCACCGGGGTATTCAGCAACTGCTGTTCCCACATGTAGGCGATGGCACTGCCGCCGCCATGCGGCACCATCGCATCGTTGAGCGCGATCGCGGTGTCGATGCGCGCCCAATCACGCTGCCACTCACCGGCCAGCGCTACCCAGGTCATCACGTTAACGCCGGCCGCGATCATGCGCTGGATCGCCACATTGTGGGCTTCAAGCGAAACTGCAGCAGAGGCGTCGGTAATCACCGTCACGTCCCAGCCTTCGCCCGCAGCCTGGATTGCCGGCATAGCAACACAGATTTCCGTCCAGAGGCCGGCAATGATCAGCTGCTTGCGGCCGGTCGCCTTGACGGCATCAACGACGGTCTTGTCTTCCCAGGTATTGATGAACGTCCGGTCGATCACCTCCTGTCCCGGAAACACATCCGTGACATGCTTGAAGATGTGACCTCCCCGGTCGGCGATGACGCTTGTCAGGATGGTTGGAACGCCAAAGACCTTGGCGACCTTTGCCAGGCCCGTCGTGTTGTTGATCACCATCTGTGGATCGTGGCTGTTCACATTCGCGAGCTGATAGGGCTGGTGATCGATCAGGACGAGGACGGAATCTTCGGGGCGGAGAAGCGAGTCAAGGCCGTTACGAAAGGTCATGGTGTCATCCTATGTTGACGGTGTTGATGTTCTTTTGCAGAGAAGACATTCGCCTCTGAGGCGTTGCCACGGGACGAAACTTGTCATTCCCGTTCGCGATGCGGTAGTCATTGCAACTGTTAAGCTGTGTCGCAGAATGGGGAACGCTGGTTGGACATCGAAGACCTACGGACATTCGTCGAAGTTGCCGATGCGGGCGGAGTATCGGCTGCAGCGCTGCGGATCGGGATCTCCAAGTCGATGGTAAGCCGGAGGCTCGTGCGGCTGGAAGCGGAGCTGGGCGTTCAGCTTCTTGCCCGTTCCACACGTGGCGCGTCGCTGACTGAGGCAGGCGCGACGTTCCGCGACTATGCCGCCAGGGTGTGCGCCGAGATCGACACGGCGAGGGAGATGATTCTTCCCGCCGGAGAGCTGCAGGGCCGGCTGCGAATAGCCGCGCCGCTCTCTTTCGGGCCAACGCATTTTGCACCGGTGATCGCACAGATGGCGCGCCAGCATCCCCGACTTCAAATCCAGACTTGCTATAGTGATCGTTTCGTCGATCTGATCGCCGAAGGTTACGATTGCGCGATCCGCGTCGGCACGCTTCAGGATTCCAACCTTGTGGCTAAACGCGTCGGCCCACTTTATGGCAATTACGTCGCAAGCCCGGATTACATCAAGATCCACGGCTCTCCGGAAACACCGGAAGAACTGGTGACCCACCAAGCCCTTTTGCAGGGAACGGAGACCTGGCAGGTGATGGATGGGGAGACGATCACCACCGTCCGTCCGCAAGGGCTTTTCAAGGCCGATAACGGGGTCGCACTTGCCGTAGCCGCCGTCGCCGGCTTGGGAGTCGCAGCGCTTCCTGACGAGCTTATAAAAGACTATCTGGACTCGGGCGCACTGGTTCGTGTGATGCAGCGCCATCCGCCGCCGCCGGCCGGAATATACGTGGTCAGGCCGCCCGGCCAGCATCCTGCAAGAAAGGTCCGGGTGCTGACCGAGATGTTGATCGGATGCTTCAACCATGGCCCGGCTTTGCCTAGGGCCGCGCAACCATGAAACGCTGAAGACCAACCGCCAAGGTCTCGCATGCCGCGACGGTTACGGTATCATTACGACACGGCCCAGTGGCTTTGCAGTCTCTGCGTATCCGTGCGCCTGTGCCGCCTCGCGCAGCGGAAACGCCCGGTCGATTACAACATCCAGCCGTTTCTCAGCCGCCGCCCTCAAAAGCTCGTCCACCGTCGCATGCACGGTCGGCACTTCGAACAAAGCCCCCATGAACACGCCGTACAGCGTCTGATTGTTTTGCATCGCCTGCCACAGATCGACACTGAGATCGCCACCGCCAGCATTTCCCACAAAGACGAGGCGCCCCTCTGAAGCAAGCGCGGATAGCGAGGCCTGCAAGGTCGATCCAACCGGATCGATAACGAGATCGACGCCTTTTCCGCCCGTCAGTTGCAGTACCTGCTTCACGATGTCCTTCTCCGAACGGTCGATGACATGCGACGCCCCAAGGCTGATCAGGCGTTTCTTTCTCTCAATGCCGCTGGCCACCGCAATAACGGTAGCACCTGTATTGCAGGCCAATTGAACGGCGGCCAAGCCGACACCCCCGGCAGCAGCCTGGACCAGAACTGTTTCGGCAACACGCAGGCCGCCCTTGGAAAGCACGCAATGATAGGCGGTTCCAAACGAAATCGGCAGCGCGGCAGCCTGTGCCATGTCCAGGCCACCGGGAACCCGCCATGTGCGCGAAGCTGGCACGGACCAGAGTTCCGCATGCGACCCCTGCATGTCGAAGGCGGCGACCTTCTCTCCGACCTTTCGGTCCCGAACGTTTCTGCCGACCCCAACAATTTTCCCGGCGGCGGCATAACCGAGTATCCACGGCGTTTGCTGTGGCGCCGACCGGCGATTGACTAGATCGCCGCCCTCGATCGAGATCGCCTCGACGGCAATCACAACATCATCCGGCCCACAAACGGGATCCGGCATGTCCGCATATCTCAAGACTGTCGGAGGACCTGGCTTGTCATAGACTGCAGCTTTCATCGTCATCTCCTGTGCGACCTGCAACAACCGCGCTTTGCGTAGCTCTTAGAAAAGACCGTCGCCTGCCGCGAAAGCTGCCGCCTCGATATGATGGACGCTCGGTTCTTCCGAAAAATACGCCTGCAAGCCCATCATGAACATCTGATGGTCTTCACTCGTTTCGAAGCCCGGAGTGTGGTCCTCAAGTGAGCGCCATCGCACGATCAGATGGAACAGTTCGGGCCTTTCTATCCCTTGTGCCAGAAGATGACCGCGGTAACCTTCTGCGCGGGCAAGCAACGGAGCAACTTCGGCGAATGCCTGTCTGAACGTCTCAATATGCTCCTCGTGAACGGGCAGCAGAGCGATCTCGTAAATCATGGTTGCACCTCAAAGCGGGCTGACGCGTTTATGAACTTGCACGCCCAGTGTCGGCGGCAGGATCGACTGCTATCGCGATCTTCCCCTGAACACCGTTGTGCGGGGTCTCAAGCCGGGCATGGGCGAAAGGGATGTCAGCGAGCGAGTAGACAGCGCCAACATGTGGCCGCAGCTGACCACGCTCGACCAATGTGCTGAGTTCATCAAGCTTGCCGCGATTTTGCCTTGTGAAAACGAAGTGAAAGCTTGCATTCTTGCCCCATGCCTCAATGAGGTTCTGCGGCTGCGCGATGTCCACGATCGTGACAACGCGGCCAAGCTGTGCAAGCACGTTCGGGCTGCGGGACAATGTGTCGCCACCAAGCGTGTCGAACACAACGTCTACTCCGCGGCCACCCGTCTCTCGCATGATGGCGTCGACATAATCCTCCTTGCGATAGTCGATGACGACATCCGCGCCGACACTTTTTGCAAACTCGAAGTTGTCTTCGCGTACGGTGGTGAACACCTGCGCGCCGATGGCTTTCGCCACCTGGATCGCCACATGGCCGACCCCTCCGGCACCGCCATGGATCAGGATGCTTTCCCCCACTCTGAGAGCCGCACGCGAGACCAGGGCTTCCCACACCGTTCCGCCAACCAGACTGAGGCTCGCCGCCTCGAGATGGCTTAGCGAGGAGGGCTTCCTTGCAATGATGCTCTCGCTCGCGACATGGTACTCGGCATAACTTCCTTGCCCGTCAAATATTTGCGGGGTGTACCAGACTTCGTCTCCTGGAGAGAACATCGTTACGCCCGGCCCGACTGCCTCGACAACCCCGGATACGTCATGACCGGTAATGGCCGGCAATGGTACGAGGTCACGATAGTCGCCGCGACGAACCTGGTAGTCCAATGGGTTGATCGACGTGGCGTACACACGCACCAGGACCTGTCCTTCATGCGCAACGGGTTTCGGCACATCGCGGAGCTCGAACGAATCCGGGCCACCAAATGAGTTGAGTGTCATCGCTTTCATTTCTGATCTGATCCTCACTTGTTAAACGAGATATAGAGAATTCCCGATATAATACGGTAAACGATCACAGCTCTGTCCCTATGATCTCGGCAAGAGCACTGATAGTCGCCTCGTTCCGCTTGTAGTAAGTCCATTGGCCGATGCGCCTGACTTCGACCAAGCCAGCCCGTTGCAGCGTTGCCAGATAGTCGGATACCGTCGACTGGGACAGACCAACGCCTTCCTGAATGCTACTGACACAGACCCCTACTGTATGAACGTCCCCTTCATCCTGAGGAGGAAAGTTCTTCACCGGGTCCTTCAAACCTTTCACGATTTCAAGACGTGTCCGGTTTGAGAGCGCTTTGAATATTTCGAGCAATTCCATGCGGCATATATATCGACATTTACCGATATGTCAATGTTCGAAGCAATGATTATTCCTGCGGATGGGCGTATGTAACAGCGGACGACGGATCGAGGTAGCTTGAGCTTATCCGACCAGACATTGTTTGCCCTTGAGCGAAATCGAACAGCCGCTCACCCTTACGCATAGGTGCGGCGATCTCCACGAGCAACTTGAGGCCGCGGTTCGGCGACACATATTGGTAGCTCTATGCGCCGTTGTTCATCGGAATGAGACCTTCGACGATAGGAAATACTTGGCTCGGATGCTGATGAAAGCCTACATCCGAGCAGACGTCCTTGTTCCACTCTTGAACGGACGCGAACCTCACTCTTGCTCCTCGTCTATGAAATGACAGCGAATTTTGAAGAATCTGACCTGAATTTCCCGAGCGCCCGAGGGGTGATGAATCAACTCCGGAACTTGCACGCAACCGACTGCAATTCCTTGAAGCCGAGATAGCGCCCGGCATGCAGAAAAGCGATATCCCCTGAGGCCGGCGAGAACACCTTGTCGATGGAAGACAGGCTCCTCATCGCTTGCGCTATATCCGAAAATTGCCCGGCCGCAACAGCGCCAAGGATCGCAGACCCCAAAAGCACCGGTTCCTCCGCCGTTGTAGCGATGACCGGCTTGCCGCTGGCATCAGCAAGCAGTTGCCGCACGAAATCATGCTGCGCCGCACCGCCACTGACGACCACGTTGTCGATCTCAATACCGGCTTTCGCCTGCACGTCGATGATCTGGCGCAGGCCGTAACCGATACCACACAGCCCGGCGATGTAGAGCAAGACCAAGCTATCGATATCGCGCTCCATGCCGAGGCCGGCGATAATCGCGCGGGCATGCGGATCTGCGAATGGCGCGCGGTTGCCGAGAAATTCGGGAACGACATGCAGGCCAGCGACCAGATGAACGGCGTCGGATGCAACGCCGGCCATCTTCGCCGCCATATCCGCCAGCAGGACGGGGAGCGGAACGCCGGCATCGGCAGCAAGGCTTTTTGCCTCACCGGCAGCTGGATGAAATGACAGAAGCTGGTCGATCGCGGCACCGGCCGCGCTTTGTCCCCCTTCGTTCAACCACAGTCCAGGCACCATTGCCGAGTAATAAGGTCCCCAGACGCCCGGCACGAAGGCCGGCGTCGCGGTCGATGTCATGGTGCAGGACGAGGTGCCGAAAACATAGGCCAGATTGGTTCGCGGACCGCCGCCGATGCCGACCGTACCTACACCGCCCGCATGCGCGTCGATCAATCCGGCGCCAACTGCCGTCCCGGCGTGCAAGCCGAGTTCTTCCGCCGCCGCAGCACTCAGCCCCTGACCGAGTGGCGAACCGGGCTCGACGATCGATTGCCCGATGCGGACGAAATCTTCATCCGCCAGCATACCGAGACCGATCTGGTGGAAATAGCCGGCATCCCAGCGCTTTTCGTGAGCCAGATAGGTCCATTTGCAGGTCACAGTGCAGGTCGAGCGCGCCAGATCGCCGGTTGCCCTCCATGTCAGGAAATCGGTAAGATCGAAGAATTGCCAGGCGGCATCGAAGACATCCGGCTTGTTTTCCTTGAGCCAGAGCAGTTTCGGCGTTTCCATCTCAGGGGAGATGCGTCCACCGACATAGCGAAGCACCTCATGGCCGAGAGCGTTGATGCGTTCTGCCTGCGGCAAGGCGCGATGATCCATCCAGACGATGATGTCCCGTTCGGGATCCTCCGAAGGGCCGACCGGAAGCGACGTGCCGCCCTCGCCCAGAACCACGAGGGAGCAGGTTGCGTCGAAACCCAGTCCGACCACGCAGGCCGGATCTGTCCCGGAACTCGAAACGACCTCGCGCACGGAGGCGCAGACGGCCTCCCAGATCTGCCTGCTTGATTGCTCGACCATCGATCCCGGTTCGTGGAAGATCGTGATGTCGCGTTTGGCGGAGGCCAACATCTGCCCTTCAAGGTCGAACAGGCCGGCGCGAGCACTGCCGGTGCCCACATCGACACCGATCACATATCTGGCGTTTTCTTGTGGCGTGTCAGCTGTATCACTCATTGTCTCTCGCTTCGGTCGGGCAGGATGAATTCGGTCGCACGCAGACCCTAGAGGTCGACGCTGTTGGGCAGGATGACCAGATCGCGGATGGTGACATTGCGCGGCCGCGACAGCATGAAGAGTACGGCATCCGCCACTTCCTTCGGCTGCATCAGACTGCCATTGGCCAGCGCCTCATCCATCTTCGCCTTGGGCCAGTCGTCGAGCAGTGCCGTCACCACCGGGCCAGGCAAAACGGCACCGACGCGTACGCCATGCTGCGCCACTTGCCGGCGCGTCGAATGCACGAAGGCCTGCACGGCGAACTTGGAGGCGGTGTAGATCGGCTCCCAGACGACAGGCACGACACCGGCAATCGAACTGGTAAAGAGGATGTCGCCGGATTTCTGCGCGATCATGTGCGGCAGAACCGCGTGGACGGAGCGGAACGCCGCGTTGATGTTGAGATTGAGCATCCGGTCCCACGCGTCCGGATCTCCTTCAGCAACCGGGCCGCCGATATAGGCACCGGCATTGGCATGGAAGATATCCAGGCCACCGCCCGCTTCCAGAATGCGCGGCAACATTGCGGACACTTCCGCACCGTTCAGCAGATCGACGACGAGCGGACGCGCCCGTTCGCCGAGCTCCGCGCAGAGCGCCTCCAGCCGATCCTTCGCGCGGTCTATCAGGACCACCGTCGCGCCTTCGGCAATCAGCGTTCGGGCACATTCGAGCCCGATACCGGAAGCCGCGCCGGTGATTGCGGCAACCTTGCCCTTCATCAGTTCAGTCATTGGATAGTCTCCGGTCGGTATTTACGCGCGGCCATGGCTGACACGGGAGCGGCGGGCAAGCGAGTCGACGATGACGGCGATCGCAAGTACGGCTCCGGTGATCATGTAGCGCAGCGAGGAATTGAGATTGAGCAGGGTCAGACCATTCGAAATGGCCTGTATGACGATGATGCCGAGCAAAGCGGAGTAAGCGCTGCCGCGTCCGCCGAAGAGGCTCGTGCCGCCGATGACGGCCGCCGCAATGGCATTGAGATTGACGTCGCCGGTACCGGCCTGCTGGCTGGATGAGGCAAGCCGTGATGCGGACAGGACGCCGCCGAGGGCGCCGAGTGTCGAACATAGCATGAAGGCGCTCAGATAGATCCGCCGTACGTTGATGCCGGAGCGGCGGGCCGCTTCGCGATTGCCGCCGACGGCAAACATCGAACGCCCCCACTTCGTCTTGGTCAGCGCATAGTTCACGATAACGACGAGCAGGACGAAAAGCCCGAACATCCACGGCACACCGCGGCCGAGGTTGAGATAATAGATCGCGAATTCCAGACCCACGGTCAGAACAGCCGCCTTCACCAGAAGCGTGCCAAGTGGCTGGGACGAAAGGTTTGCAGCCGCACGACGCCTGGCGACCGCCACGCCGACGACGACCATCACAAGGCCTGGCAACAGTGCAAGCACATGCGAGAGCCAGTCCGGCATGACGAGAATCTGGCCGAACCGTACCAGTGGCGAGGCGTAAGGCAGGTTGATACTGCCTGTCGGACCGAGGATGTAGAGCTGCATGCCGAGCAGCGCGAGCAGCCCCGACAGCGTCGCGACGAAACTCGGCATGCCGAGACGGTTGTAGAGGAGTGCATAGAGGGCGCCGACCAGGGCACCCGTAAGGAGCGCCGCGAAGATCGCGACGGCAATCGGAAGTCCGGTATTCACCCACAGAACTCCGACGATCGCCGAGGAGAGACCGCTCATCGAGCCGACGGAAAGGTCGATTTCACCCAGCAGAAGCACGCAGACAATGCCGAGCGAGATGATGCCGACAGTGGCGCAATCGAACAGCAGGTTGACGAGATTGTTCGGTGCGAGGAAGACGGGATTGAGGATGCTGAAGACCGTCGAGATGACGATCAGTCCCACCACCACAGGCAACATGCCGAGATCGCCGGAGCGGATGCGCCCGATCGAACTGCGGACCATCCCCGCCAGACCGTCATCATGCGTCACGCGCACATCGCTGCGGTCGAGGGCCTGCGTATTGTTGACTTTATCCTGTTGAACTGGCTTGCTCATGCGGGGCTCCCGCCGGTTTCGGTGTTGCCATGCTTCTTGCGCTCGATGCGGCGCGACACGGAGTTTTCCGTGGCACCGGTAATCGAGGCGACAAGCTCCTGGTTGGATGCATCCGGGTCGAAAACGCCGTTGTTGCGCCCGAGGCGCAGGACAACGATACGGTCAGCCACGGCGCGGACGTCTTCCATATTGTGGCTGATGATGATGACGCCCAACCCGCGCTCGCGCACCCGTTCGATGAGGTTCAAGACCTCGGCGGTCTGCGCCACGCCCAATGCCGCTGTCGGCTCGTCCAGCATGATGATCTTCGGATCGAGCAGAAGCGAGCGGGCGATCGCCACCGTCTGGCGCTGACCGCCGGACAGAGACGCGATTGGCTCACGAACAGACGGGATGCGCGCTGCTAGTTCGCGCAGCAACGTCCAGGCGCGGACTTCCATCGCCACCTCGTCGAGATTGAAGGGCGAGATCTCGTGGCCAAGATAGAGGTTGGCGACCACGTCGAGGTTCTCGCAGAGGGCAAGATCCTGGAAGACGGTGGCGATACCGAGTTCGAGCGCCCGACTCGGGCTCGACAGGACCACCTCCTGTCCACAGAACTCGACCGTACCGGACGACGGCTGATGGACGCCGGCCAAGACCTTGATGAGGGTGGATTTGCCGGCGCCGTTATCGCCGACGAGCGCCACGACCTCGCCTGCCCTGACTTCGAGATCGATGTCAGTCAGCGCGGAGACGGCACCGAAATTCTTGGAAATCTTGCTAAGACGAAGGATCACGCTACCCTTCTCGGGAACGCTATGTTCGGGTTGCACCATGGTTGGACGCTCTATTGTTGTGCCATGCGCCCTTTCGGGGACAGGCCATCCGGTCGGGAAGAACGGCCGGGCAGCAAAGCCCGGCCGGACACCTCGGGAGGGGCTTACTGGGTGATGCCGAGCTTCCGGCATCCCTCGGCATACTCGCCCGTGCAAATTTCAGCCGGGGTCTGGATCTTCTTGTCGAAGATCTCCGCCTTGATGTTTGCTGCCGTCACCACTGCGGGCACGAAAAGCTCAGACGGCGTTTCGTACAAGGTCGTCTTGGCCTCAGGCGTCTCGCCTTTCAGCAATTGCACCGTCACCTTTGCGGCAGCCGCGGCTACGATTTCGGACGGTTTGGAGATCGTGTTGTACTGGTCTCCGGAGATGACCAGCTGCAAGGCCGCGATCGTCGCATCATTGCCGGTAACCGGCGGAACCGGATCGACACCGGCCGCCTTGAAGGCCGCGATGGCGCCGCCGCCGGTGCCGTCATTGGCCGCGACAACGCCCTTGATCTCGGCACCGAAACGGGTGATCTGGCCGGCCGCCCATTCCTGCGCCTTGGGCGGTGCCCATTCCGGCGTATCGAATTCGGCGAGCGTCTTGTAGCCGGAATCCTTCAGTCCCCGATGAATGCCATCGCGAATGAGGCCTGCGGCCGCATCGGTCGGCGAACCGTTGATCTGCAGAACTCCTGCACCGGCTTCCACGCCGCTCGCCTTGAGGTGTTCAACAAGCGAGGCGGCGATGGCATGGCCGATACCTTCATTGTCGAAGGACACGTAGAAATCCGCCGGCTTGTCAGGAATGGGGCGGTCATAGGCGATGACCTTGACGTCCTGCGACTGGGCAATCTCGACAAGGGCGGCAGCCGCAGCGGAATCCACCGGATCGAGAACAATCACCTTGGCGCCTTGCGCAATCACCGAATTGAACTGCTGCTGCTGGAGCGCGGTGTCTCCGTTAGCGTTCTGGTATATCACGGTGCAGCTGGCGCAGAGCTTCTGCATCTCCGCCTTATAGCCCGGATAGTCATGGTTCTCGTAACGTGTCGATGCCTGATCGGGCATCAGGAACGCGACGGTTGCGGCATCCTGTGCAGAAGCTGAGCCTGCGAACATGGCAGCGGCAGCGGCCGACACCATCAGCATCCTGGAAAATTTCATAGTCTCCTCCCTTTTTTGCGAAACCCGTGCCGAAAGTGCGTTCCGGTTTTCTACCCAGTCGACCCTGCCCCTTCGCTTCACGCAAAGGATGCGGATTACCGGCCGCATCGAGCGATATCGACACGGTCAGACAGTCAGGTCTTCTTAAGGCGCCTCCCCGGCCGGCCCTCCACAGCCAACCAAAATCATCGAAAAGCGATCTGCTCAATCGATGAAGCAAAATTTGCCACCATTGCGTATTGATGTCAAGTTGGGTGTGAAGTGGAGTTCCGAATGAGCCAGGTCAGATCAGCAAAGAAGACGACGATCTATGATCTGGCGGAGCTGGCCGGCACGTCTGCAAGCGCGGTCAGCGCAGTCCTGAACGGCAACTGGAAGAAACGCCGGATCAGCATACAGCTTGCCCAGAAAATCACCCGGATTGCCGAGGAGCAAGGGTATGCCGTCAACATGCAGGCGAGCCTGCTGCGACGGGAAAAATCGAAAATCATCGGGATGATCGTGCCAAAATACGACAACCGATACTTCGGCTCGATCGTCGAGACATTCGAGAAAATGGCGCGCGACCGCGGTCTGTTTCCGATCATCACCTGTACGTTGCGCGACCCGATGATGGAGATCGAGGCGGCGCGCACCATGCTGTCCTATCAGGTCGAGTGGCTGATTTCGACCGGCGCGACGGATCCCGACCGGATCAGCGACCTGTGCAGCACGATCGGCGCGCACAGTCTCAATCTGGACCTTCCAGGCACCAAGGCGCCTTCGGTCATCTCGGACAATTTCGGAGGCGCGCGCGAGCTGACCCGGCGCATTCTTGCCAACAACACCCGCCGGCTGGGTGAAGTCCGCCCAATTCTGTTCATCGGCGGGCGTGGCAACGACCATAATACGTCGGAGCGCGTGCGCGGTTTTCGCGCCGCCCATGCCGACATGGGCGTGGCAGTTAACGAGCGCCATATCCTACCTTGCGGCTACGCGCCCGAAAAGGCGGAAGACGCTCTGCAGGCACTTGCAGCGTCCGAGGGACAGCTGCCGAACGGGATGTTCGTCAACTCGACGATCTCACTTGAAGGCGTCATACGCTGGATCAAACGCTCCGGCTACTACGGCGACAACCGGCCGGTGACTGGCTGTTTCGACTGGGATCCCTTCGTCGCGCTTCTCGGCGACGACATCGAAATGGTTCGGCAGGACGTACAGGGCATGCTTACCGCGACCTTCGGGATCATCGACAGCGGAATATCGGAACATGCGCTGATCGAAGTTCCGCCGATCTTTTCGCGCGACAGCTGATCATCGAATTCGATCACATGGCGGGTGCAATTATAGCGTTGAAACAGAAGGGCGAAATGAGAAAACTAAGCCGGTCATATCGATAACCGTGCACCGGTAACATTCAAGGACAGACGCCCGGTCGGCGTCCTGTAACTCTTGAGAGAATCCGAACTTTCAGCCCCGTAAATTGAATGGCTGGAGTTATTTATCGACCACCACCTCCTCGTCACCGTTTTTCGAAAACAGCCCCTGACAGAGCCTTACCGATCGATGCGATAGCGGCATTCCGCTGGTCAATTGTCGCAGTTGTCTGAGTGACATATACCGCAACGAACCATTGCCTATCATCAGGTGGCCAGATAGCGGCAACCACCCCTCTGGTTCCAAATCCACCAGCACCTGTCCGGTCGCCAACACGCCATCCGGATGGCAATTCCGACCGCAACAGCGGACCACCTGTCTGATTGCCAAGAAGCCAGGCCGTCAGCCTCTCCCGTGATGCGACTGAAAGCGCATTGCCGGCGACCAGCTTCTGCACTGTTGAAGCAATCGATGCCGGCGAGGTCGTGTCTCTGGGATCGCCCGGTTTCCCTTCATTGACCGTCGGCTCATTCCGGTCGAGCCGTGTGACCCGATCACCGAGCCTGCGAACGAACTGAGTGACGGCCACTGGGCCACCGAGCGCTTCGAGAATCTTGTTGGCAGCCGCGTTATCGCTTGTTGTCATCGTCGCCTCGCACAGATCGGCCAAACTGACCTTCTCGCCGACACGGCTTTCCAATTCCGGTGAGTGATCGACAAGGTCGCTTCGCACGACTTCGACAGTGCGGCCAAGCTGCTCTTTTCCGTCATCCACCCTGGAGAGCAACGCTGCGCAGGCCAGCACCTTGAACGTGCTGGCCATCGGAAACAGTTCGGCTGACCTATGCTCCCAGACTGAATTGCCATTCTTGTCCAAAACGGCAACTCCGACCCGAGCGCCAAGTTCAGCCTCTACGGCCTTCACGGACGCAAGAACGGCGTCTTCTGTCGCCAAAGCCTGTTGCGAATGCAGGCTCCAGGCGAGGAGAAAAGCGGTCGGGATCAATTTCTTCATCATTACCATCCTGGAAAACCTACGAACCTGTCTTTTCTTTGGAGCCCGCCGGTAGACCCGCACTCTTTCCAGCAGAGATCGTCCGCCGCCATCCAGCCACTTGCGCAGAGACAGAATCTCTGGATTGACACCGCGCAACACAAACAGATCGGCATGCTTGGAAAGCGGCCCGTTTTCCAGGCTGAACGCCATTTCGGCAAGATCAGGACTGGGTGTAAAATCGGCAACCGGCCGGCCCTCTTTGCCTATCGCCCCGAGCACCGGGATGGGCAGACTGTCAACTCTCATTACTTTCGCCTCCGCCTGTAAACGCGACAGGTCATCCAGTTGAGCGTAAAGGCAGTCCGGCTCATGATGTGGATTGCCGCTTGAAGAAATAGTGCAGAACGAAATGCGCCGGAGAGACCACGGCCACGAGCTCCCAGCCTTCCGTGCCCAGCCGGTTCATTTCATCCTGCTCCAGCTTGTGTTCGATCGTCATGTAATCCCACTGCATGCCGTTTCTCCTCGTGATCTATGTATGGGGTTCGCGACCTTGGCGCATCGACGTGCTCAGCCGCTGCAGCAGTCGTCGGCATCCTCATTTCGCCTTTTGTCTTGCTCGGTCGAAATTCCGATCATCCGACGGTTGATCCGGCTCGAAAGGACACCTGCATCACCGAAAACAGATGCGGCATCCTCCACGGAAACGGCATTGTCACCACCACGAGAAAGGGCTCGCTGCGCGAGACGTCGCACCATCTCCTTTACATAGGCAGCGCTTCCGTTGTGGGACTGCTCGACAGCCTGCGCCACTGCGCCTTCGGCGAAATCCAGCTTGCGGCCATAAAGCTCGATCAGCCGCCGGCGGCAGTCCGCATCCGGAAGCGGGATTTCGATGGCCTCATCGACACGGCCGGGTCGTGAAGCAAGTGCCTCCTCGATACTCTCCGGCCGATTGGTCGTCAGGATGAAAAGGATATCGGCATCAGGAGCCAGCCCGTCCATTTCGTTGAGCAACCGATTAAGCAGGCTCTCCGACTTCTGGTTATGGATTTCCTCGCGGGAACGGCCAACGAGATCCACATCCTCCAGGATGACGATGCTCGGCTGAAGGGTACGCGCCAGAGCAATGTATTGACCGATCGCCGGCATCTGCTCAGCTGTCGCCAGCACCGTGCTACGACCGGGCAGGTTTGCCGCAATATACCGGATTACATGCGTCTTACCCGTCCCTGGAGGTCCGTATAGCAGTATCCCCTTGCGCGTCGATTGGCCAAGGCGCCTCAATCCGTCGCGGTGACGGTCGAATTCGAACACATGAGAATCGAGCCTTGCCATCGTCGTTTCGGACAGAATGACGTGATGGCGCTCGACAGTCGGCAGGTCGTGTACCCGCATGGTACCGTGTGTGCCGTCGTAACCGGCACTGGGTTCGAAGGAGAGCATCTTGCCGCGATAAAAGCGGGAAGCCTCCCCCGCGGTCTGGATCTTACCGAGGAATTCGCCGGCGAAAGAGGCGGCGCGTTCGCCCGGCAAGTAGCCGATCTCGACCTGCACGACGCGGCCGCCACGCGGCTCGAAGAACTGCGACAGAAGGATAACCAATGGCTCGCCATCAACCTCGAACAGCCATAGCCCGCTGTTCAACGAAGGATAGGTCTCGTTGCTGCCGATCGCGATATCCTGGAATTGAAGGGGCGTTAATGCCACGACATGCTGACCCTCGCGAATGACGAGGTCTGACAGCCGCAAGGCAAGGAACTCGTGCAATTGGTGGACACCGACGAGCCGAGGCGAGAACGTGGAGAGTTGCGTTTCGATCACAGTCTGCAGGTCAGGCAGCAGATGCGGCGCAAAGCGGCGACGTGAAGAGCTTAGTGCGGTCAGGTCCTGCTCATTGAAATGGGCACCAAGCGCCTGCCACGCGAAGCGGATGGACTGGTTCATAGTCATTCCATTGTCGTTAGTGTGAAAGGAACGGTGTGACCGGAGGCTGGCCAGTAACGGTTACCGGCTTGCCCTCCGCGTAGATGCGCAACTTTTCGAGGTAGTTACGTGTCGTTTCCGAAGAATCGCGGGAGCGAGGTGCATTCATCAGTCCCCTCGCCTTCTTCTGATCTCGCGCAGCATTCTCAGATTCTCGCGGGCCTGCTCGGCATTGATGAGCGCCTTCTCCTGGTTCAGGAGCTGCTCGCGAGCACGTCGATACTGCTGCGTATCCATGCAATCGTTGTAATATCTGTCCTGCGAGCACCTGTGTCTGTCGTCATGGCGGTCCTCTCCGGCAGTCGTGCAGCTTGCCAGCGTCAGGAGGACCAGACCACTTCCGAAAGCAGATGTAGCGGCTTTCACGAGGATGTCGGACGGCTTCTTCGTCATTCTCTTCATTCTCCCGTTCAACGGCTTCATTTCGTCTTTAGGCCGGTCCAGTAGGCGGCGAAGGCCCACATGTCGGCGTGCTGAGCGATGATCTTGTCGATCGGCATGCCGGCGCCATGGCCTGCACGCGTTTCGATGCGTACGAGACGGGGTTTGGCGCCAAGATCGGCAGCCTGCAGCGCGGCGATGTATTTGAAGGTGTGGGCAGGCACGACCCGGTCGTCGGCATCTGCCGTCGTCGCCAGGATCGCAGGGTAATCCGTCCCTTGCCGGATCGTATGATAGGGCGAATAGGTCATGAGGTTGCTAAAGTGCCGCTCCTCGGTAGGGCTGCCGAATTCGCCTGTCCACAATCCGCCACCGGTGAACTGGTCGTAGCGCAGCATGTCCGTGACCGCGACGCCCGGCAGGGCCACGTCGAACAGATCGGGACGCTGGTTGGTGACGGCACTGACCAGAAGGCCGCCATTGGACTCGCCCTGGATCGCGAGGCCGTCTTGCGAGGTTATGCCTGTGCGTTTCAGGAATTCGGCGGCGGCGATGAAATCATCGAAGGAATTCTGCTTGTTTTCCAACTGGCCGGCGCGGTGCCATGCCCTGCCATATTCGCCACCGCCGCGAATGTTGGCGACGGCCAGCACGCCGCCCTGCTCCACCCAGGCAAGCTGGATCGGATTGTAGATGGGGACCTGGCTGATGCCGAAACCACCATAGGCGTAGAGCAGGGTCGGTGCCGCGGAGGTTACATCCTTGCGCCGGATCAGGAACAACGGCACTTCGGTGCCGTCCTTCGAGCGATAAAAGCGCTGCTCGACATGAAGTTTGTCGAGATCGATCGGCACCTTCGGCTCCGCCCAGGGGGTGACGGATTTTGAAGCGATGTCGTAGTGATAGATCGCTATCGGCGTGTCGTAGCTGGTGAAGACAAAGAAGGCCTCGCGGGCGTCGCCTTCCAGAAATCGGGCGGTTCCGACACCGGGTAGATCGACCGTGCCATCCGGCTTTCCATCGAGCGTGAAACGGCGGATCTCCGTCTTGACGTCGATCTGGTAGCTCGCCAGCAGCGTGTCGCCGGCCAGAACAACGGCGTCCAGCACCGCTCCGTCGGCGGCCTCTGCGACGATTTCCTTCGGCTCCGGGTTTGACAAGGAGAGGTCCAGCGACACGATGCGCAAGCGCTCGGCTCTGTGGGTCGTGGCGAGGATCAGCGTGCTGCCGTCATTGCCGATGGCGGACCATGCGGCATCCATGTCTGCCACGATCGTCCGCGGTGTCCAGTCCTTGGCCTGAAGGTCGATGACGGTCAGGGCATTCTCGTTTGTTCCCGGCGTCGATGTGACGGTCAGGTAACGCCCGCCGGATACTCTGTCGGCTATGTGCAGCAGTTCGGGGCGATCTGGGGTGGAATAGATGAGGCGGTCGTCGGCCTGGGCGGTGCCGAGCCTGTGGAAATAGACGGCATGATTGGCAACGACCGTTCCTCTGGCCTTGCCCTTTTCGGGCTTCGGCATGCGGGAATAGAAGAAACCCGATCCGTTGGGGGCCCAGGAAATGCGGGTGAAGCGTGCGCCGTCGAGCGCGTCATCCAACTCCCTGCCGCTTTCGACATCGAGCACTCTGATGGTTCGCCAATCGGTGCCCCCTTCCTGAACACCGAATGCCACGTAGCGTGCGTCATCGGACACGCTCCAGTCCGTCATCGCATCGGCACCATCCTTCGACCACCTATTGGGATCGATGAGCAAGCGGCTTTCACCGAAGACGCCGTCCCGGACATAGAGGGAGGGCTGATTTTCGTTCCCTTTAATGACATTGAAGAAGTAGCGGTCGCCGCGCTTCCGCGGGACGGTGTAGCGATCGTAATCGAGCAGTTCAGCCATCCGCTTGCGGAAATGCTCTCGGCCGGGAAGGGTGTCGAGATGCTTCTGCGTGACGGCATTCTGCGCTTCGATCCACGCTACGACGGCGCGGTCATCCGGTGCATCATTTTCGAGCCAGCGGTACGAATCCACGATGGTCCGGCCGAAATGCTCTTCGGTGACGTCAATGCGTTCAGTCGTTGGATAGGTGGTTTTCTGCAAATTATCCTCCATGGATTGGGCGGACACGTTGTGAACCTGAAGAAAAAAGGAGATGGCAATTGCGGCGGTTGTTCTCATAGGCAGCCCGATGGCAATGCTTCGCTGATATGGAGCTAAGTCGTATGGCATAAGCAGAATCAATAATGGCACTTAGTGTCATTATTGTGATCTGAATTCACTGGAAAATCTGCTGAAGGCGGGATGTCAACTTTGATAAAATGGCACTCGAAGCCATATTATATGCCCAAGTAGTTGTTTGGAGACTGAAATGAGCAGGACGATCCGGGACGGTGCGCATATAGACGTGGCACGTAGCGCCGCGCGCCTGTTCCTGAAAAACGGCGTGGCGGGCACGAGCGGCGACGAGATTGCCGAGGCGGCAGGCATCTCGAAACGGACCCTGTGGCGTTACTTCCGAACAAAGGAAAGCTGTGTCGAGCCACTCTTCGCGCTCACCTCGAAGCGTTTCGCAGCCAGGCTTGAAAGCTGGCCGCTGAATGTTTCGGTCGAGCGTTTTCTTGAGATGAGTTACGATTTTAGCAAGATGGAGAAGGAGGAGCTGCAGGACAGCGCTCTGGTGGTGCATCTGATCGCCAGACTAGAGGAAGAACCGGCACTACTTGAGCCGTGGTTCGCGTCGACCCGGGCGGCGGAGGACCTGATGGCGGGCGTTATCGCCGCCCGCCTCGAACTCTCACCAACGGATTTTGAGGTACGGCTTTGCGCAGCAACCGTTGCGGCGGCGATGCGCATCATCGACGAGACCGTCAGCCGCGCCGCAGTGAAATACGGGCAGGTGCCGACACTTGCAGAAGTCAATGATAGGCTAGCCCAGGCCATTCGCCGGGCGAGCACCTTACCCTTCTGCGACCCGGTGACGCCACGGCCTCGATAAGACTTGAAAACCTCAAATAGCGGTCATGTCCGGGGTCGGATTGCGAACACGGCCGTCGGGGCATTGGCCTCAGCCCGACTTTGAGCCGCCTATCAACGGCAGCGACGAGAGCGCCTCCTTTAGTGCAATTGCATCCCAAGGTGTATGTTCGGTGCTGCCCAGGCCGACAACATCAACCTGGTTTGCTACATCGGTGAGAAGTCGTACGACCTGCGGAAGGGTCATTCGCCCTGCCTGAATATCATCCTCGGTCGGCACCGGGCTGCCAGGCCTGGAGAAGCTCAGCGATCGGAACAGCGAGGCATCGAGAACGTCGAGATCGAAATGGATCGCCACATGCTTTGCGCCTGTCTGCCGCAACCACGCGAGAACCGGTTCGCTGCTGTTGGCCAGTTCTTCCGGTCCGACCCGCTGGATTTTCATCCGCTCGGCAAGCTCGCTCTCGAATTCCTGCAGCTTTGAAAACGCGTCCGGCAGCCTTCGCCAACCTGCGACCAGCGCATTGCCGGGTTTGATCGGCATCTTGACGGCTGAGAGGAATTCGGGATCCCCCTGCCCCATCAGGCTACCGAGCACATGTGCATGGGAGTTGGGAAAAACCTTGTCCGAGAACAGATCGCTATGGGCATCGACCCAGAGCACAGCAAGCTCTCCACCATAGCGTTCGTTGAGGTATGCAAATGGAGCGAGGTCGACACCGCAATCGCCGCCGAGCACGACGATCCGGTCGGGGTTATGGCGATCGATGCGACGGCGCGCGTCCCGAAACTGGTTAACGACAGCCTCCCGCGCCAAAATCCCATCCGATATTTCCAGAGGCGTTCCATCCGGCGCGGCCACCGTGACTTCTTCGACCGGCCCGTCCGCTTCAGGCGCGAGCCAGGCCAGCATTCGAGCTCCGATCATGTATGCAGGGTCACCTCCGCCCTGCCATTGAGGAAAGAGAAGGCGTAGCGTTGTCTCGCGTTTCATTACTTTTCCTTTTTGTCTTCGGATCAAGAAAATTTCGAGGTCGCTGTTGTCTCGATCTGGCTGCTTTTAAAAGCGCTCGCCAACAAGCTCTTCACTTTTTGCCCACAGGCGCTCCGCATTCGTCGGAGAGATTGCATAGGACATCACGCCGTCGCGAATGCCGGGAATGTCGTCCACCATCGCGACATGGCAGTTCTCCAGATATCTTCCGCCAATCTCATCCGGATCGGCGACAGCGGCGGCCCATACCGATGTTGCCGCCATCTGCGGCACGGTTTTCAGCTTGAGAGGCGCAACGCCTCCCTCGGCGCGATCTGCGGCGATCTTACCCATCACCGCATCCAGATCTTCCCGCGACAGATGCCTCATCAAAGGTGTGTCGCTCGTACCCGGCATCACCGCACAGGCCCTGATGCCGCGATCGCGATGCCGACGGTCAAACGCGATCGCGAACAGGGCATTGGCCGTCTTGGAACGACCGTAAGCCTCCCAGCGATCGTATTCCGATTGCCTGAAGTTGGGGTCATCCAGATTGACATCGGCACCGCGGTGCCCGTTCGACGACAGGCTGACAAAGCGACCACCATTGCGAAGCGAGCTGGCCAAGCGATTTACCAGAACGAAATGACCGAGATGGTTGGTGCCGAACTGGGTTTCGAACCCGTCCTCGGTGTGGCCGAAATCGGTTGCCATGATACCCGCATTGGCAATGATGCCATCGAACCGCAGATCATCCGCCACAAGACGATAGGAAACCGAACGGACACTTGCCAATGACGCCAGGTCCAACTCCACCACCTTGAGGGTAGTGGATGCCGTCTCGGCAGCGGCCCGGATTACACTCAAAACGCTCTCCGCCATTTTGGCATTCCGAACGGTTCCGACCACCGCGCCACCATGCGCGACAAGGGCGCGTGCGGTTTCTGCTCCGACGCCAGAGGAGATCCCAGTCACAAGAAACCGCTTTCCGCGCAGATCGACGCCATGGAGAACGTCATCTGCTGTAGATTCTGCATCGAAAGAAGTTGTCATGTCGCATCTCCGCCGGCTTCAGGATCGGGCTGCCAAAACTCGGCCCGCGCTTTCGTCACGGCCCGGTCTTGTTGTGCGCCAAGCTGGATGACCAGGATGAAATCGTTCATCCTGCCGTCAGCTGGCGAGACCTTTGTCTTCAATCAGGCGCGGCGCGCCATTGCCTCAGCCGTCATCGCCTCGCCATTTATCGATGTTTCGCTCGACGAATTCGGTCATTGATATGGGCTTTTGCCCCGTAAGCCCATGAACATGATTGGTAACCCGGTTCTCGGCTCCCTTGGCGATCCGGCCGTCCATTGCGGCCAACGCCTGCGCATAGGTCCTGTCCAATCCTTGCCCAGCCAATCGCCCGGCATAAGCCTCCATGTCGAGAGACAGGTGCCTTATCGTCGTGCCCATCTCCCAGCTCAAGATGGCCGCAACGTCGGCGTAGCTCATGGCGTCGGGGCCGGTCAGAATGTAGTCCCGGTTCCAACTGTCCCGCGCCGTCAAGGCGCTGACGGCAACGCTCGCAATGTCGCCAGCGTCGATGAAGCCGATGTGGCCATCTTCGGTCGCAGTATAGATGGCTTGCTCGTCCATGATCGACTGGCGATGCTGATTGTGCAGGTTCTGCATGAACCAGCTTGGACGCAGGACTGCCCATTCCGATGCGTTTTCGGCAAGCCAGGAATGAATCTGCCCCATCATTGGCCCGCCGGGCTCCAGCGATGACGCGCTCAAAAGCACGAAACGTGTCACACCTTCTTGAACGGCTTGCTCGAGTGTTGGCAGCACGATACTGGCATGGTCGCTCGTATCCGTCGGAGCGACGATGTAAACCGCACCAACCGTCTTGAAGACTGGCCGCGAAGCATCCGGCAGCTTCCAGTCAAAGGCCACATCTCTGTGCCCATCGGGATTGCGCGTACCGATCCTGTAGGAAAGCCCCAGTTGCGCCAGGTTGCGAGCAACCAGCCTGCCGGTAGTCCCCTTGCCGCCCGTGATAAGGATATCACGCATGGCGTGCATTACCCTGTAGTACGGAATTCACGGCATCAGATCCGGCGGTAGCCGATAGGACGATCAGCGGGTTCCAATAGTCTCGGTAGCGACTGATCAAGCCACCCCGTATATCGACAACCGACACATAGGTTTGATCATAGCGCGCGCCGGACCCGACGGCGTGTGCCTTGGATGTGAACTCCAGAACCGCGGTCTTCTTGTCGGCTGATAGGATCGTGCGATCGAGCGTCATGGATTCGATCGTAAAGAGTTGACCGACCTTCGGAAGGTAAGCAGCAAGCGCCGCCTTGCCCTCGATGCTCCTGATGCCGTCCGGCAAATAGAAGGGAAATTCGAAGCTGATGTCGTCCGTCATCAGATCGAGAAATGTCTCACCCTTGAGTGTGAGCGCGTCGCCAAGCCCTTCACGCAGCAGAGCTGAAAGGCTTGGAAACTGATCGACTTTGCTGGTCATTTCACTTCACTCCTCCTGGGCGAAACGGTATCGTTCCATCCAATATGGAGCACGATGGATGGAACGCAAGAGTATCGACCAGAAAACCAGGTCAAAGCCCAGCGGTGCGGCGGTCTTTCGGCAAGATCTGACCAATGCCCTCTATCGCGCGTTCTTCCAGGAGTGGGCGGAAAAAGGCTATGCCGCGATCAGCCTGGAGCGGGTCGCGTCCCGCGCCGGCGCGGGAAAGGCCGCGATCTATCGCCGATGGCACTCCAAGCGGGAATTCGCACTGGAAGCCATGGAGACCGCCGGCATCGCGCTCGCGGACTTTTCCGACTGCGGATCTCTCGAGGCCGATATCAGAGCGTATCTGATGATGACACGAAAAGTTCTGCGCCACCGCATCGTTCGGCAAATCGTGCCCGACCTTGTGGCCGAGCGAATGCGCTCCGGTGATCTGGCAGACATCCTGGCCACCTTGTCCGCCGCGCGCAGGAGCCGCGGTCATGCGATGATCGATCGCGCTATAGATCGCAAGGAGGTCAATGCGTCGATAGACAGGGAACTGGCATTCGACTTCATTCCTTCGGCCCTCTACTGGAAAGCAATCGTTCGCGGCAAGACCGTGAGCAGGCAGGATATCGAGCGTCAGGTGACTGCACTGCTTGCTGCGTTGAAGGCCTGCTGAAGCAGAAGGGCTGCGGAACGGCCCCGTTCGGCTTTTGGAGACTGGGATCGACATATATTCAGAAGAAGGCTCGATCTGGCGGAAGTGCTGATCAAGGCGCCAATGGCGAGGCTATCGACGGCCGCGCTGGCGGCCGTTCATGCCTTTTCAGACAACACTGACGACTATGGTCAAGGCGCATCATTGATCCGATCGCGTTGTCAGCGGTCGGGCCGCCCCTCTACGGCGCCAAACCTATGCCTATATTGACCGGGCGTCAGGCTCGTAAGCCGATGAAACACCCGACGAAATGCGGTCACATCGGAATACCCAACGCTCCAGGCGATCTGTTCGATCGGCTGGTGGGTCGTCTCCAGCCCGTCACGTGCCTTCATGACCCTGACCTGTTGAAGATATTCCGTGGGGCGCAGACCGGTCGCTTTGGTAAAACGCCGCAGAAATGTACGCTCGGTCAGTCCGGCGCGCGCGGCCAACTCTGAAATCTCATGCGAGCTGGCGACATCCGCATGAATGTGGTGCTGTATCGAGAGGACCGCAGCGTCGCCATGATCGAATTTCGGAATGAACGTGCGATAGAGGGCCTGATCCCGGCGCGGTGGGTCGATCAGCAGGAAGCGGGCCGTCGCAAGCATGACGCCAGGTCCCATCAATCGCTCCACCAACGTCAATCCCAGATCCGTCCAGGCCAATATTCCGCCGGCCGTCATGATGTCACCGTCGTCGATCACGAGCTTTTCGGCAGCGAGCTCGATCCTCGGATAGCGGGTGGCCAGCTCATCGCTGAAAGCCCAGTGCGTGGTCGCCTTGCGCCCGTCGATCAGGCCGGTTTCCGCAAGGACAAACGCTCCGGCGCAAACGGAGCAAGCCGTTGCACCGGACGCATGCTGTTGCAGCATCCAGGCCGCCGCAGTCGGCATCGGCTTCATGTCGGCCGGCATCACGATGCTCGGCGGCGCGATGACATAGCCAAGTCGGTGGGCCTTGCCGGGATGGCTGTCCCATACGCAGTCGACACCATCATCCCGCACCTGCCAGTGTGACACCCGGATCGCCCGCGTCACTTCGGTTTGCTGAGGTGTCCATTGGTTGGCAATACGGAAGAGATCCGTCAGTCCGTAGACCGCCGATAGCTGGCAATCCGGATAGATCAGCAGTCCAATTTCGGAAACCAGATCGACCTTTCGCTCCATTTTGTCACTTTCAGCTTCTTTAAAGTCATTTTCGCCACCTCACTCTGATGCCCGAATTCATTAGATCTGTCCACATCGAAGCAAACAACAGCTGGCTGGTCCGGGAAAGGAACGAAAATGGTTACGGCTATCGAGGGCACCGGCCCTTGGACGACCCGACGCGGCATACTGATTGGCGCAGGAGCCGCCGTTTCGCTTGCCGGATTTAAGCTGCCGGCGATCGCAGAAGATACTTCCCACTCTCAAACGCAAGGAATAACGAACATGACCACGAACACTGTAACCACCAAGGACGGCGTCGAAATCTTCTACAAGGACTGGGGTCCGAAGGATGCGCAGCCGATCGTTTTCCACCACGGCTGGCCGCTGTCGTCCGACGACTGGGACGCGCAGATGCTGTTCTTCCTCTCCAAGGGCTATCGCGTTGTTGCCCATGACCGTCGCGGGCACGGCCGTTCTGCCCAGGTTGCCGAAGGTCACGACATGGACCATTACGCAGCCGACGCCTTTGCCGTTGTCGAGCATCTGGACCTGAAGAATGCCGTCCATATCGGCCATTCCACTGGCGGCGGTGAAGTCGCCCGTTATGTCGCCAAGCACGGCCAGCCCGCCGGTCGCGTTGCCAAGGCGGTTCTGGTGTCGGCTGTTCCACCGCTGATGCTGAAGACCGAAGCCAACCCGGAAGGCCTGCCGATCGAAGTGTTCGACGGTTTCCGCTCGGCGCTTGCCGCCAACCGCGCGCAGTTCTTCCGCGACGTTCCCGCCGGTCCGTTCTACGGCTTCAACCGTGACGGCGCCACGGTGCAGGAAGGCGTGATCCAGAACTGGTGGCGTCAGGGCATGATGGGCGGCGCAAAGGCTCATTACGATGGCATCAAGGCGTTCTCCGAAACCGACCAGACGGACGACCTGAAGGCGATCACCGTGCCGACGCTTGTGCTGCACGGCGAAGACGACCAGATCGTTCCGATCGCGGATTCGGCGCTCAAGTCCGCCAAGCTGCTGCAGAACGGCACGCTGAAGACCTATCCGGGCTTTTCGCACGGCATGCTGACCGTCAATGCCGATGTGCTGAACGCCGATCTTCTGGCCTTCGTGAAGAGCTGATGTCTTCCTATAGAATGACTGCGGCGGCTTTCGCCGCAGTCATTCTGATGACCCATGCGATTGCGCTATTGAAATGATCGGGCCTTCTGGCTCGCTATTCCGAATTCGTGGGACAGCCGTGATTTATGGGACTGCGCGGGATGCTCGCTGATACGACAAAGTTCGATCGGGATGATTGTGCCCCCTTCGAGGTCTTGGAGTTCAGCCTATAGGCCGTGAGTTAATTCCCAAGTACCCACGGCCATGGTTGGTCTTAACCACCGGATCATTCGCCCTCCGTCATAAGGATGGGTTTACTCGATCTGCGGCACTTAGGGACCTTTCAAGTTTCCGTCGTGCTTTCACCCGATCCCCGAAACAGGGTGAAGGGATGGAGGCCTTACCTCAATTCGCGAACTCCGGCTCGGTAATCGTGAGTTGGCGACGGATGCTTTCCATGTGCAGGCGTGCGCTTTCCGGGTCGCCTTCGCGCATTTCGAGATAAGCCTTCTGCGCGATCTCGTGCGGGATCGGCTTCAACGTGCGTCCCGTCGACATAGCCTTGACCTGCACTTCGGCGGCCCGTTCGAGATAGTAGAGATCGTCGAAAGCTTCGGCGATGGTCGGGCCGAGCACCATGACTCCATGGTTCTTCATGAACACGATATCGGCATCGCCGATTGCCGCCGCGATGCGCTGGCCTTCGGTATCATCGAGTGCAAGACCGTTGTAATCCTCATCGACCGCGGTGCGCCCGTAGAACTTCAACGCGGTCTGGCCGGCCCAGATGAACGGTTGGCCTTCCAGCATGGAAAGGGCAGTGGCGTTCGGCATGTGGGTGTGGAAAGCAGCCGACGCGCGCGGCAATGCCTTGTGCAGCTGGGCATGGATGTAAAAGGCGGTGGCTTCCGGCTTGCCGCTGCCCGCCAGCACATTGCCTTCATAATCGCAGATCAGCAGCTGCGAGGCCGTGATCTCCGCAAAGGCCCAGCCATAAGGGTTGACCAGAAAAAGATCGCTGTGGCCGGGAACGACGGCAGAAAAGTGGTTGCAGATGCCTTCCTGTAAACCGAGCTTGGCGGCCATGCGGAAGGACGCAGCAAGATCGATACGCGCCTCGCGGATGTCTGCGCTGTCCAGGGAAGCATTACGCAGGATCGCCGGAGCCTCGCCGCCAACCTTCAGTTCATGTGCCATCATTAATCCTTCCGTCGTTTATGAGTGTGTTGTCTGCGCCTCGTTCTGCCTGCAGGACCAGGCGAGAAGGAAGCAGATTGCGATGCAAAGGGCAACGAGGCCCGTCACGCCGGGCCATGCGCCGATTTCCCACAGCAGGCCGCCGACCCAGCCGAGAATGGCGCCGCCCATGTAGTAGGAAAAGAGATAGAGCGATGAGGCCTGCGCCTTCGCATGTGTCGCCTGCCGGCTGACCCAGCCGCTGGCGACCGAGTGCGAGGCGAAAAAGCCGATGGTGAAAATGACGAGACCAGCAAGTACGACCGGCAGCGTTTCGGAAAGCATAGCCAGTATACCGACCAGCGTCGTCGCCGTGGCGGTCATCAGCACCGAACGGCGCCCGAACCGATCGGAAAGCGATCCGGCAACGGTGGAACTCGTGATGCCGACGATATAGACGCTGAACAGCAGTCCGACGATGCTCTGGCTGAGCCCGAAGGGCGGCGCGAGCAGCCGGTAGCTGAGATTGTTGTAGATGGCGACCAGCGTTCCCATCAGAAGAAAACCGGCGATATAGAGACGAAGCTGGACCGGATCGCGCAGATGCGAGGCGTAATTGGCAAGGATCTGCCGGGGAACCGGCGCATGGCGAACGAAATGCCGCGATGCCGGCAGCAACCAGATGAAGGCAGCCGCTGAAAACAGGCTGACGATACCGATGGCAAGCATGGCCTGATGCCAGTTGCCGTAATCCAGCATAACGCCCGCGATGACCCGGCCGGCCATGCCGCCGATTGCTGCGCCACTGACATAAAGGCCGATGGCAAAGCCCGCCTGCCGGCGGTCGATTTCTTCCGCCATATAGGCCATGGCGACGGCAGGCACGCCGGAAAAGGTCGCGCCCTGCAGTGCGCGGAAAAGCAGAAATGTCGACCAGGTTTCGGAAAAGGCCGAAGCGATCGTCAAAAGCGACGAGATCACCAGCGAGGCCGCCATCACCGGCTTGCGGCCGACGACCTCCGAAAGCGCGCTGGTCACCGGCATGAGAATGGCGAGCATGGCGATATTGATCGACAGCGCCAGACTGGCGGCCGCCGCATCGATGCCGAATTCCTCGGAAAACACCGGCATCAACGGCTGCACGCAGTTCATCAACGCAAAAGTGGAAAAACCGGCGGCGACCATCGAGACCGCTACACGACGGAACGGCCCGCTTCCGCGACGGATAAAGGCGTCGTCCGACATGGGCCGTTCCAACATGTTCACCGGTATGCTCCTTTCGCGCGCCGTGGATGCCGACAGCAAACCACGGACACGCCGGTCTTTCAAACAGAGGCCATAGCCTCAAAGAACGGCTTCGGTCAGGCCCGCGACATCGAGCAGGTACAGTTCCTGATACCAGCTGGTCATGATCTGCAGGCCGATCGGCAAACCGTTCGCAGCCTTGCCGCACGGCATCGAGATGGCCGGATGGCCGGTAAGGTTGAGCGGGAAGGTGAACGGATACCAGGCGCCACGCACCGTACCGCACATTTTGCCCTCGATCTCGATCTCGCCATGGGTATCTACAGTGATCGGCAGCGGCGGTGCCGTCAGCACCGGAGAGACGATGACGTCGTATTTTGCCAGCGCTTCCTGCAGCTTGCGGAAGAAGGCGGTTCGCGCAAAGGCGGCATCTGCCACCTCCAACGCGCCTCGCTTGCGGCCCTCTTCGATGCGGTCGACCAGGGTATCGTCCATCACATCGCGGAATTTTTCCAAGTGAAGGCCGACGCGGCCGGCAAGTCCGACGCTCAGCACCGTCATGAAGGCTGGTTCCATCGCCTTGAAATCGATGTCGATTTCCTCCACGATCGCACCGGCGGCGGCCATCTTTTCGACCGCGGCCCTGGTGACGGCTGCGACTTCGCGGTCGACGCGGGCACCGCCCGTCGGCAACCAGCCGACCTTGACGCCCTTCAGCGAGGCCGCCTTTTTCTGCATCGGCATCTCGGCCTGCCCATAGGGGTCGCGGCTGTCGAACCCGGCAATCGCGTCGAAGAACAGCGCCGTATCGGCAACGTCACGCGCCATCGGCCCCACATAGGAATTGGCGCCGAACATGTCCGGCAATTGCAGGTGCGGGATGGTGCCAAGCGTTGCCTTCAAACCGACGATACCGCAGCAGGCAGCCGGAATGCGGATCGATCCGCCACCATCGGTGCCGAGCGCGAGCGGTCCCATCTTGGCGGCGATCGCAACGGCTGCGCCGCTGCTGGAAGCGCCCGGCGAAAATTCCGGATGGGTCGGATGCAGGGTGCGGCCGGTCAGCGGCGAGGTCGCCGACGGCTTGTGGCCGAACTCCGGTGTCGTCGTCTTGCCGATCAGGATGGCGCCGGCCTTCTTCGAGCGGGCGATGGACACGGCATCTTCCGGCGGCACGAAATCGGCAAAGATTTTCGAGCCGTTGGTGGTGCGCACGCCAGCGGTGTTGAGCATGTCCTTGGCGGAATAGGGAACGCCGTGCAGCGGCCCAAGCGCCTCGCCCGCCATCACCATCTTTTCCGCCTGCCGGGCTTCCGCCAGCGCCCTTTCGCCCGTAACGGTGACGAAGGCGTTCAGCGCGCTGCCGGCTTCGATACGATCCAGTGCCGACCTGACGGCATCGACCGGAGAAATTTCCTTGTTGCGGATGGCCGCTGCAAGCGCGACGGCGGACAGATCGTGTATCTCGGACATGGGATGACCTTGTAAAGCGGACGAGGTTGTTGGTCGAACGGCGGCTCGATCAGATGAAGTTGCGGCCGCCGTTGATGGCGATCGTCTGTCCCGTGACGAAGCGCGCTTCATCGCTGGCGATATAGGCGACCAGGCCGGCGACATCTTCCGGCTCGGCAATAAAGCCGACCGGGGTTGCATCGACGAGCGTCTTCAATGTCGACGGCGGTATCTTCTGGTGAGCGCGGGTGGCAATCGCGCCGGGTGCCACGACATTGACGGTAACGCCATGGGGCGCCATTTCGCGAGCCAGCGCGCGGGTAAAGCCAACGATCCCCATCTTGACGCCGGCATAATCGGCGAGATTGAGATCGCCGGAAAACGCCGCGTCGCTAGACATGTTGACGATCCGCCCCTTGCCCCGTGCCTGCATTTTCGGTGCGATCATGCGGCAGCAGCGCATGGTCGTCATCAGGTTGATCTCGACGACAAAACGCCAGACGTCCTCGTCGGAATCGACGAACAGGCTCGCCCGCTCGCGACCGCCCTGCCCGACATTGTTGAACAGCACGTCGATCTCGCCCATCTCCTGCTCGACCTTGGCAAAGAAGCCTTCCAGCACCGCCTTGTCGGTGCAGCTGCCGGCGACGGACATCAGGCCATCGATCTTGTCGGTGTCTTGAACCTCGTCCAGATCGAGCACGGCGACGCGAGCTCCTTCGGCCACGAAGCGCTTGGCCGTTGCCAAGCCGATCCCGTGCGCGCCGCCGGTAACGACGACGACCTTGTCGCTATAACGCATCATGTCTTGTTCCTTCAGTGAAACACGCGCCCGCCGTCGACGGCAAGGGCGGAGCCGGTGATGTAGCTTGCCGCCGGAGAAGCGAGGAAAACGATGGCTTCGGCAAGTTCACGCGGATCGGCGATGCGCTTCAGCGCATAACGTGCCTTGATCTGCTCGAGCCGGCCGGCCGGATCAGGGTTGTTTTCATAGCTGGTGCGGAAAAGCGGTGTGTCGACCGCGCCGGGGCATACCGTGTTGACGCGAATGCCGTGCGACGCCCATTCCATGGCGAGCGTCTTGCTCATCATGACGATGCCGGCCTTGGCGGTGCAATAGGCGGTGCGATTGGGAAGCGGCACGAGACCGGCCCCCGAAGACAGGTTGACGATCACCGCCGCCTTCGATTTCGTCAGATGCGGGAAGGCAAGCTGGCTGGTGCGCATTGGGCCGGTCAGGTTGACGCCGATAACCCGGTCCCATTCGGCCCCGGTCATCATTTCCATCGGCTTTTCGAGATCGATACCGGCGCAATTGATCAGTCCATCGAGCCCGCCGAGGCTCGAGATCGCCTGTTCGACGGCTGCTTCGAAACCAGCATGATCGAGAAGATCAGCCTTCAGGCCGGCGAAGATGGCAGGTCCGATTTCGCTCACCGCCCGGTCGAGGCCGGACTGGTCACGGTCGATGATCGCCACCTTGGCGCCACGCTCGGCCAGCAGTTTTGCCGTGGCAAAACCGATGCCGGCACCGCCGCCGACGATCAGGAATTTCAGTCCTTCGACCTGGTCGCTCATGCCGCCTGCCTCTTGAGAAGCATGCGCATGTCGTCGCTGATTGCATCGCAACGGTCGATCCAAAGGCCGGAATGCGAGGTGACGTAATCGAGGAACTTGCCGAGCAACTTGGCGCCGGACGGCTGGCCGATGAATTCCGGATGGCAAGCGAGAACCATCATGCGGTCTTCCGCATAAAGCGTATCGAATTCCCAAGACCAGATGTCGAGCACGTCCTTGGGGTTGGTGATCGTGCGGCCTGGCAGGATCTTCGAGAACTGGAAGAACGGCGAATCCGTCAGGATGTAGCGGAAAGGCAGTTCGACGATGTCGGTCTGCTTGTCGCGGATGTTCAGCAGGTAAGGTGCGTCGTTGTCGAAGAAGTTCGAGGAATAGTCGAACTTGTATTTCAGCATCAGATCCATCGTGTGGCTGGTCACTTCAGCCGCCGGCGAACGCCAGCCTCGCGGCGCGCTGCCGGTTGCCTTGACGATGGCCTGGTAGCCCTTCTCCATCTCCTCGAGCTCTTCTTCAGGAGAGAGATTGACGATCCAGCGATGGGTGTGGCTGTGGTGGGCGATCTCGTGGCCTTCCTTCAGCAGCGCGTCGATGACTTCCTGATGCGCCTCGACGACCTGGCCTGGAATGAAGAAGGTCGACTTGATGTCATAGCGACGCAGGACGTCCATGACGCGCCAGACACCGACTTTCCAGCCGTAGGCGCCCTGGGACATCAGGATCGGGCGCTTGCCTGCTTCCGGATCGCGTGCGGTCCACATGGTCTCGCAATCGAGATCGAAGGTCAGCATCAGGGGAAAGCCCTTGCTCGTATAGGCCATTGGTATGCTCCTTAAATTTGATCTGTGCGCCCGGTCAGAAGAACCGGGTGAAATTGACCCAGCGCTGGGCCACCATGAGAATAATTGCGGTGCCGGCGATCATCAGGGTCGATGCGGCGGCTATGCTGGGGTCAACGCCCTGCTCGACAGCTGCAAAGATCTTGACCGGAAGCGTCGTCTGACGCGGCGAGAGAAGGAAGATCGTGACCGGCACGTTGTCGAGCGAGGTGACGAAGGAGAAGATGCCGCCGGCAACGAGACCCGGCCTGAGGATCGGCAGCGTCACCAGCCGGAAGGCGGTGAACCCGGAAGAGCCGAGCACCCTCGCCGCCTCTTCAATCTGCGGGTTCAGACCTGCAAGGCTCGCAAGCGCCGAGCGCACCACATAAGGCAGCGTGATGATCGCATGCGCCAGAACCAGCACAACGAAACTGCCGCGCATGCCCGCCATGCTGACATATTGCAGCAATGCCACGCCAATGACGACGGCCGGGAAGACCAGCGGCGCCATCAGCAGCGAGATGATCGCATCCCTGCCCGGCACCAGCCGATGATGCAGCGCATAGCTGGCGGCCGTGCCAAGGATCAGTGACACGACCGTCGCCGATGCGGCCAGGAACAGGCTGGTGCCTATCGCGCGCAGATAGCTGGCGTCGTTCAGGACGACCGAGAACCAGTCGAGTGTCCAGCCCTGCGGCGGAATGGTCAGGAGAGCCGTGCTGCTGAACGATGCGAGAGCGATGACGACGGTCGGCGCGTTCAGGAAAAGCAAGACAAGGCAGGCAAAGGCGGTCAGAATTACCGAGGGTGTTCGCGCCATCATGCCGAAAATCCTTTCGTCCAGCGTGCGGCAAACCGATTGGCCGCCCAGATCAGAAACAAGGTCAGGAAGGTGAGGACGAAGGCGAGCGCCGCGCCGGCCGGCCAGTTGAGGTCGGTCATGAACTCGTCGTAGATCTGCGTCGCCATCACCTTGTAGGTCGGGCCACCCAGCATGCGCGGCGTCACCAGCGCGCTGATCGTCAGAACGAAGACGAGGATCGATCCGGTAATGATGCCGGGCAGTGCCAGCGGTATGGTGATCGCGAAGAACACGCGGGGTCGGCTGGCAAGCAGCGTCTGTGCGGCAGCTTCGACATCGGCCGGAATATTCTGCAATGCAGGCACAAGAAGCAGAACCATGAAGGGCAGATAGACCTGGGTGAGGCCGATCAGTACGCCGACCAGATTATACATCAGATCCAGCGGTTCGGAGATAAGACCGAGCTGCATCAGGCTGTCATTGACGAGGCCACGTGGCGCCAGCAGGATCATCCAGCCGTAGGAGCGGACGACGACGTTGAGGAGCAGCGGGAAGATGGTCAGCAACAGCACCGCCGTCTGAATCTTCGGGCTTGACCGCACGATGAACAGGGCAAGCGGAAAGCCGATGATCAGGCAGCTTATCGTCACGATGGCACCGAGCGCCAGCGTGCGGGCGATGATCTCCAGATAGTACCCGTCAGACAGGACGGAGACATAGTTGAGGATGCTCCATTCGCTGCCGAAACCCTGCATGGCCTCATAGGATCGCAGGCTCATGATGAACATCAGCACCGTCGGGACCACGAAGCCGATTAAAAGTAGCGCCAGTGACGGAGAAATCAGCGCCGCTCCGGCCTTCGATTTGGGCAACAGCGTCATTCGGCTCCCCCGACCAGTGGCGATACGAAAACCTTGGCAGGATCTATCGAGACACGAACGTCCTGGCCCATTTCCAGTCCGGCAAGCGGACCTGTCGAAGAGGCCTTGGCTAGCAGTTCGATCCGATCGCCGAGGCTGATGAGATACTGGATGGAAGAGCCGGAGAAGATCTTCATCGCAACCTTGCCCGGCACCGAGGTTTCGATCGCTGCGGTCTCGGTCGGATTGAGGGTGATATCCTCCTGGCGAATGACAACGCCGACGGTTTGCCTGGCAAGGAAGCTTACCTTTTCGGCGCGTACTTCCACGCCCGGAGCCAGTTCGACCAAACCGGCCTTGCCCTCGACGCGGCTGACGACGCCATCGAGTTTGTTGGGACTGCCGATGAAGCCGGCGACAAAGCCGTTGGCCGGGTTGAAATAGATTTCTTCCGGCGTGCCGTACTGCTGTATGTCGCCGGAGGCGAGCAGGCAGATCCGGTCGGAGAGCGACATCGCCTCGTGCTGGTCGTGGGTGACGAACACGCTGGTCATGTTCAGTTCCTGCTGCAGCCGCTTCAACTCGATCTGCATTTCGTCACGCAGCATCGCGTCGAGGTTCGACAAGGGTTCATCAAACAGGAGGATGCCCGGACGCGGCGCGATCGAGCGGGCAAGAGCAACACGCTGCTGCTGGCCACCGGAAAGCTGGCGCGGATAACGATCCGCATGCTTGTCGAGGCGAACCCGGGCCAATGCGTCGCGGACACGTTTTTCCAGATCGGAACCGCGGACATTCTGGCGACGCAGGCCGAAGGCGACGTTTTCGAATACAGTCATGTGCGGGAAAAGCGCGTAGGACTGGAAAACCAGACCGATATTGCGCTTGTTCGTCGGCAGCCGCGTCACGTCGCGGCCGCCGATCGAAATGTCACCCGAGGTCGGCTCAAGCAGGCCGGCCACCATTCTGAGGATCGTTGTCTTGCCGCAACCCGACGGGCCGAGCAATGAGACGAACTCACCCTCCTTCACATCGAGATTGATGTCGTTGACGATGGTCGTCTGGTGGTAACGCTTGACAAGGGCGCGGATAGAAAGACCTGACACGATGGGGCCGTCCTTGCTTGAGATTCAGATTTTTGGGGCGGGTGGGCCGCAATCAGCGGGTGATTTCACGCTGCCAGCGCTGGCGCCAGGAAGCGACGTCCTTGGCGATCACCGACGGCGACGGGAAGAACAGCTGGCCATACATTTCCGGTGGCACGACCGCGGACGCCTGCTCGTTCAGCGTGACGGTGGTGTTGATGGCACCGGCATACTGGGTTTCGGCAAAGCATTTCTGGACATCGGCGGACAGCAGATTGTCGATATATTGCAGCGCCGCTTCCGGATGCGGGGCTCCCTTGGGAATGACCATCGTCACCTTGATGCCGATGGCACCTTCTTTAGGATAGGCGGTCGCCATGGGCACGCCATTCGCCGCAGCAACGGCCGCCCGGTCGGGATAGAATGGCGCGATGACCACCTCGCCACGCTCGAACATCGAAATGACCTGGTCGGCCTGGGTGTAGAAGGCGACGGCGCCGGGCTTCAGCTTGGCGACGGCCTCAAAACCCTTGTCGAGGTTGGTGAGATCACCACCACCAAGACGATTCATGGCGATAAGGAAGTGGACGCCGGACGTGCCGGAGATATCGGGCAGCGCCATCTTGCCGGCAAATTCGGGCTTGAACAAATCGGCCCACGAAGTCGGTGGGGTCGTGACAATCTTGGGGTTATAGGCGATCGCTGTCGCGCCCCACTGGTACTGGATGAAGTAGTCGCCATCACCGACAACGCCCTGCGCAAGCTGGCCGCCGTTGCTGAGCTTGCTGACATCAAGCTTTTCGAGCAGCCCTTCGGCTGCCAGCTGGGTCGCAAACGAGTCATCGATATAGACGGCATCGAAGTCAGACTGGCCACCGGTCGCGCGGATCATCGAAGCAAACTGTGAAGAGCTTCCCTGCTGTACAGTGACGGTATTGCCGCTCGCCTTGGCATAGGACTGGATATGGCAGGCATCGACCGACCGTGCGAAACTGCCGCCGAACGCGCCAACGACGATGTCTTCGGCGTGAACTGCTGATGCAAGCATGGTGGTGGAGAGGGCAATAGCAAGCAATCTGGACTTCATTGGTGTTCCCCTTTTTGCGTCTGGCTGCTGAGGCCATGGAACACCAAGTCTTGACGGAATGCAATAATATCTTTCATGAAAGATAGCTGAAAGATTTTGCAATTGCTGTTCAGTTCCTAGGCAAACGCCCTCAGGTTAAGCAAACCGAAAATCATGCTCAGCTTGCGGCTACCCTTCCCGCGTGTTCAGCTCGATCGGTCCATGCGGCATGCTGTTGACGATCATGATCCGTCTCAACAGCCCGGAGAGGAAGGTCAGCTCCTCCTTGCTGCACATGCGCACCAGGTAGGTCTCCAGATCCGCATGCGACGGCATCGTCACTTCGCTCAGATCAAAGCCCTGTTCTGTCAGCTCGACGATTGTTCCGCGTCCGTCGCTGGGGTCCACCAGCCTGCGCACATAGCCCTGCGCCTCGACCTTGCGGATAAGGTTGGACACGCCGCCCGACGTAATCAGCAGCGTGTTTTGAAGCTGCGTGGGCGACAGACGGTAAGGCGCTCCGACGCAGCGCAACGTGGCAATGATAGCGTAGGTGGAATATTTGATGCCGAATTTCGCGAGATTGGCGTTCATAGCAGCCATCAGCATCTCGTTGAGATGCAGTATCCGGCCGGTGATCGCCTTACCCGCACAGTCAATTTCCGGGCGTTCTTTTTGCCAATAACTGATCCCGACATCGACAATGTCGGACATCTCATCCATCATAATTTCAGAGCTCCTCGATACGCTTTTTTGCTTACATTTATCTTATTTGAAAGCAAAATTGAAGCTTAGGCAACACGATGAGGCCGAAGATGCGGACATCTTCGGCCTCGACAGATTGTAAGAATATGTATTCACACGATAATCGGCGAACGTGAGCTACAGATCGCCTTCGACGAATTGAGCGCGGCCCAGACCGAACGACCAGTCATCATCCGTATTCTGCACGAATGAAATCATGATGTCGGTCGATTCTATGCCGCACTTTTCTTTCAGGTCGGCGCAGAGATTCTTGTAGAAGGCAAGCTTTGCCTCGCGGCTGCGGGGACGCGATACCACTTCCAGCAGCACGAACTTTTCCGTGCGCGGAATGCCGAGACCGGTGTCGAGGGCCTGCAGGTGCGACGGCTCGTGTTCGGTGAGAATCTGGTAGCGGTCGCCTTCGGGCACTTTGAAGGAACGCACCATCGTATCGTGCGTGGTATCGAGAAAAAGCTTGATCTCTTCCTTCGAGCGGCCCTTGAGCACATGGTATTTCATTAACGGCATCATAGTCTCCGGCGTTGGGCAGTCCTCCTCCCAAAGCTGCGGTTGATTTGATGTGCAAAAACGATCGGACCGGTTGCGCAACACCGGCCCGAAGGAACGTCAGGCGGCGCGCTTCAGGGCATCGCCAAGCATCGATACGATGGAGCCGATCTGCTCGCGCTCGATGATCAAAGGCGGCGACAGTGCGATTATGTCGCCGGTGACGCGGATTAGCAGACCCTTGTTGAAGCAATCGACGAACACGTCATAGGCACGCGTTCCAGGCGCACCGTCGCGCGGGGCGAGTTCGATGGCGCCGACCAGACCGAGATTGCGGATGTCGATCACATGCGGCAGGCCTTTGAGTGAATGAAGTGCATTTTCCCACTCGGTCGCCAGCTCCGCCGCACGGGTCAAAAGACCTTCTTCCTCGTAGATCTCCATGGTGGCGATGCCAGCGGCGCAGGCGACCGGATGGCCGGAATAGGTATAGCCGTGAAACAGTTCGATGGCGTTTTCCGGGCCGGTCATCAGGCCGTCATAGACCTTGCTGCTTGCAAAAACGGCGCCCATCGGGATGGTGCCATTGGTGATGCCCTTGGCGGTGGTGATCAGGTCAGGCACGACGCCGAAGTAATCCGTTGCGAAAGGCGTGCCGAGGCGACCGAAACCGGTGATGACTTCATCGAAGATCAACAGGATGCCATGCTTGTCGGCAATGGCCCGCAGGCGCTCAAGATACCCCTTCGGCGGCAGAATCACACCGGCCGAACCGGACATCGGTTCGACGATGACGGCCGCAATGGTCTCCGCTCCATGCAGCGCGACCAGCCGCTCCAGGTCCTCGGCAAGTTCCAGGCCGTGTACCGGCAGCCCCTTGCTGAAGGCATTGCGATCGATGTCCAGCGTGTGGCGCATGTGGTCGGCGGGGATTTGCGGGAAGACGCGGCGGTTGTTGACGAGGCCGCCCACCGAAATGCCACCGAAACCGACACCGTGATAGCCCTTTTCGCGACCGATGATGCGGGTGCGTGTCCCCTGGCCGATGGCACGCTGGTAGGCGATGGCAATCTTCAGGGCCGTATCGACGGATTCCGAGCCTGAGCCTGTGAAGAACACGCGGTCGAGTTTGCCGGCGGCACCACCCGGCGCATTGGCTGCAAGTTTCGCGGCGAAATCGAATGCGATCGGGTGGCCCATCTGGAAGGTCGGCGCGAAGTCCAGGGTCGCCAGCTGTCGCTCGACCGCCTGGGTGATTTTCTTGCGCCCGTGGCCGGCATTACAGCACCACAGGCCCGCCGTGCCATCCAGCACCTTGTTGCCGTCGACATCGGTATAATACATGCCCTCGGCGGCGGCGAGCAGACGAGGCGCTGCCTTGAACTGCCGGTTGGCCGTGAACGGCATCCAGAAATTGTCGAGATTGACGGTGTTTGAAGTGCCAGCGTAATCCATAAGAAGCTCCATTGGTTCCTATCAGATTGGCTATTTCGCTGAGGCGAACAAGTCCTTTTCTTCTGTCTTTTAATTCATTGATTTTGTTGCAAACGATATCCGTGTTTGTGATATTTCGAACATCGAAAACAGGAGGAATGCCATGTCTGTTGATGTCGGTAGCCGTCTTCGCCAGCTGCGCATGGCGCGCAATCTTTCGCAACGCGAACTGGCAAAGCGGGCCGGTGTGACCAATTCGACGATCTCGCTCATCGAGTCCAATTCGGCCAACCCATCCGTCGGCGCCCTGAAGCGGATCCTTGACGGCCTGTCGATCGGGCTTGCCGAATTTTTCGCCTTCGAGCCGGAAAAGCCGAAACAGGCTTTTTATGCCGCCGAGGATTTGGTCGAGATCGGCAAGGGACCGATATCCTATCGCCAGATCGGCGAAAATCTCTTTGGACGCAGCCTGCAGATCCTCAAGGAGTGTTACCAGCCGGGCGCCGATACGGGAAAGGTACCGCTCGTGCATGAGGGCGAGGAAGGCGGCATCATTCTGTCCGGCCGGCTGGAGGTGACCGTCGAGGACGAGCGGAGGATTCTCGGGCCGGGCGATGCCTATTATTTTGAAAGCCGCAGACCACACCGTTTTCGCTGCGTCGGGCCTGTGCCGTGTGAAGTGATCAGCGCCTGCACGCCTCCCAGTTTCTAATGCCAAAGAGATCTGCGGGAATGCTTATCGTCTAGGGAATGCGGCGGATGTCCCATCCCCGTAGTTTTATAAGTGTGGGGCTCTCACGTCAGGTTCGGTGGCCTCGTATGATACCAGTCACCATTAGCATCCCGCGAGGGCACTGCCGGTGGCAAAACCTGGCATTAGCCCATCCTGGTCGTGGAGATATCCGTTCTGCTGATGTTTGATGTTTGGCAGGATGAGAGGACAGCCAACAGTCTTGTCAAAAAGCGTCCCGTGTCGCCACAGCCACCCGACTTCGGCCACTCATAGTCATTTGCGGCTGGCCGATATCCGAAGAAACAAAAAACTCGGGCGAGGTTTCGCGGATAGTCGGGAACGAACGCCAGTAGCGTAAAGCAGAATCGCCAGGCCCGTCGATCCAGTGGGAAATTTGCGCTCTCAAATCACAGTACGCTCCAAAGCTTGAGCCACATGAAAAGCTCCGCGTGATCGAACGCGGAGCCTTTCGAGTTTCAAACGTTAAACCTTGAACAGCGATTTCAAGGTGGAAGGCTGACTGCGATGGTATTGCGGGGCAGCCGATACCTCTCCGCCAAGCGCGGCCGCGGCGTGCCACGGCCAGCGTGGATCATACAGGATCGTGCGGGCAAGACCGACCAGATCGGCATCGCCTGTCGCCACTATCGCCTCCGCCTGGGCCGGTTCCGTAATCAATCCAACGGCAACGACCGGCATCTTCACCGCGGCCTTAACGGCCCGCGCAAACGGCACCTGATAGCCGGGCGAGATGGCGATGTTCTGATCGACGTGAAGGCCGCCGGTGGATACGTTGATCGCGTCGCAGCCACGAAGCTCCAGAGCCGTTGCGAACTCGATGGTCTGCTCGATATCCCAGCCGCCGTCATGCCAGTCGGTGGCCGAGACACGAACCGTTACAATCTTGTCAGCGGGGAAAGCGGCCCGCACCGCATCGAAGACCTCAAGCGGGAAGCGCATTCGATTTTCAAGGCTTCCGCCATACTCGTCAGTCCGCTGGTTTGAGAGCGGCGAGAGGAACGAGTGCAGGAGGTAGCCGTGTGCAGCATGGATCTGAACGGCGTCGACACCGATACGCGCTGCGCGGGCTGCAGCTTCTGCGAAGGCATCGCGGATAACCTTCATACGCTCGCGGGTAAGCTCAGTCGGAATGCTGTCGGTCGACTTGAAGGGCACCGCAGACGGAGCCTCCGTCTGCCATCCATCCTGGTGATCGGCAGCAAGCTGCGCGCCGCCGCGCCACGGCAGGTCCGAAGACGCCTTCCGGCCGGCATGCGCCAATTGTACGGCAATAGGGATGTTGGACCACTTGCGGACGCCGTCCAGTGTCCGGCGCATAGCTGCCTCTGTGGCATCGTCGTACAGGCCAACATCCGCGTAGCTGATGCGCCCCTCCGGCACGACTGCCGTTGCCTCGATCGTCAGCAAACCGGCGCCGGACAGGGCGAGTTGCCCCAGATGGATCAGGTGCCAATCCGTCATGCATCCGTCGACGGCGGAATAGGTGCACATTGGAGCAATGGTGATACGGTTCTCGAGTTCGAGATTGCGGATCTTGAACGGCGTGAATAGCTGCGGCTGGGGCATTTGGCTTACTCTTAACGTGGCAGGTTTGACGTCTTAACCAAGCCCTCCTTTAACGGAGCGCCAAGTGTGACGCGGGATATCGACCGGTGTCGCCAACATCAGCGAACGACATTGGTATGGCCTACCCCATACCTATTGCCTCTCAAGGTATGCGTCAAGGCGTACCTTTAAGCCTTGCGGACCGCGACTGGTCCAGGTAAAATCTGGCGATGCCAGACCTGCTGCCCCAACCCGCTCGCGACGAGATCGACCTCGGTGTCGTTTTCTCCACGTTGTCCGATCCACTTCGCCGCACCGCCATTGCGATTTTGGCAGCGCTTCCGGATTGCGCGGAGCGCAACTGCGTTTCCTTTGGTTTTCCCGTGGCGAAAGCATCACTCACCCATCATTTCAAGGTTCTCCGCGAAGCTGGGCTGATCAGCCAGGTCGATTACGGAAACAGGCGTGCGTCTTCTCTACGGAAGGAAGACATCGAAGCTCGATTTCCCGGTCTTCTTGCGATGCTGGTAGAGGAACTTGAACGAGACGGTGGCGCCGCAAAAGCTGTGGCGTCAGCCGGCAGGCGCTGAACGAGACAGCGGACAAGAACTGCTGACGAGCAATCCAGCCAAGCACGACCGCGCAGATGATCAGAGTAATAAATCAGGAATTCGAGATTTTTGCGCCCAAACATCATGCGCTGAAATTTCAAGATGACGAATGGGCATACGCCCGCATCAACCGTATCTGACGCCGTCAATTAGGTGCGCGGATATCGTCTTCCAGACCGATTACCTTGCCCCTGCAAGGATCAGATCCGCGCCCTTCTCCGCGATCATGAAAACGGCAGCCTGAGTGTTGCCGGACACCATGGTTGGCATGATCGAGGCATCGACCACGCGTAGCCCTTGTATCCCGTTTACCTTGAGGCTCGGATCGACGACAGCGCCCGGATCGCCTCCCATCCTGCAGGTACCACAGATATGGTAGATGGTCTGGCCGTTGGCGCGGGCAAATTCCAGCCAGTCTTCATCACGCCTGCAATCCGCCCCCGGACTGATCTCTTCATTGCGAAATGCGTCCATTGCGGGCCTCTCAACGATATGGCGGGCGATTTTCATGCCCTCCACCATGGCGCGGCGATCCTCTTCGGCTGCCAGAAAATTTGGCCGGATTAACGGTCCTGTCATTGGATCGGGAGATGCGGCATGGATTGAACCGCGCGACTGGGGCCTCAGTTGCGTTACGCCTATGGTCATGCCGGGTAGCCGATCCAGAATGCGCTCGGCTGCGTTCGCGTAGCTCGCATGCATGAAGAAATATTGCACATCAGGGCCAGCCAGCCCCTCGCGCGTGCGCACGAAACCATGCACCAGCCCTGTGCCGAGCGTCAGGATGCCCTTCCGGGTCGCGGCATATTGTGCAACGGCGCGTGCCAGCTGCAGTCCCCGCGTCTGCTCGTTGAGCGTGACCGGCTGCTTCACCCGCCAGTTCATCCGTGTGCAAAAATGGTCGATATAGTTTTCCCCGACGCCAACAAGCGCGTGCCTCACCGGAATGCCGAGGGTTCGGAGAATATCGGGATTACCGATGCCCGAAAGCTCCAGCAGTTGCGGCGTCTGGGCGGCACCGGCCGCCAGGATCACCTCGCCTTTGGCGACGAAGCGTCGTTCCACTCCCCCGACCCTTGCGGTCACGCCCGTGGTGCGGGTGCCGTCAAGGTCGACACGCAGCACATGGGCATCGGTCAATATCCTCAGATTGGAACGCTTCATCGCAGGTTTCAGATAGGCGTCGGCCGCACTCACACGCCGGCCGTCCTTCTGGTTGACCTGATAATAGCCGAACCCGTCCTGGCTCTCCGCATTGTAATCCGGGTTGCGGGAGTAACCGGCCTCTCCGGCAGCCGCGATGAACGCTTCGCCGATCGTCGGCCTGAGTGCCACCGTCGTCAGCGGCAGTGGCCCGCCACGCGCGCGCAAAGGGCTTGGCGGCCCGTCGAAATCCTCCAGCTTGCGGAAGAAGGGCAGCACGTCGTCGAAACTCCAGCCGCCGCAGCCGGCCTGCGCCCAGCCGTCGTAATCCTGCTGTTGCCCGCGCACATAGATCATTCCGTTGATCAGCGTCGAACCGCCGAGCCCCCTGCCCCGCGGTACCGAGATCACCCGGTTGTTGGTCGCCTCCTCCGGCTCCGACTTGAAACGCCAGTTATAGACCGGATCGACGAGCAGTTTGGAAAAACCCGCCGGTATGCCGATCCAGATGCTGCGTGCGGCACCGCCGGCCTCCAGTAGCAGGACCTTGTGGCGACCGTCTTCCGTCAGCCGGTTAGCGAGCACGCAGCCGGCGTTGCCGCCGCCGACGATGATATAGTCGTAAGCGTCCGATTCCGGGGTCATTCCGCGCCTCCGTCGATCGACGTTTTCGGCAACAGCTTACCGGGATTGAACAGGCCGCCCGGATCGATCGCCTGCTTGATTGCCCGCGAGAGACGCTGCTCGGGCTCTGCCTTGGTGCGCAGCCATTCGGACAACCGGTAGCGGCCGATGCCGTGTTCGGCCGAAATCGAGCCACGATGACGAACGACCATATCGTGGACCGCACGATTGACCGCCTCGTGATCCGCCGCGCCGTTCAACAACACGTTGTAATGGAGGTTGCCGTCACCCAGATGGCCGAAGACGTTGAAACCTGCGCCGGGGCAGGAGGCGGTGACGGCCTCTCCGGCCTCGACGAGAAAGTCTGCCATCGCTGCGAGCGGAACGGAGATATCGTGTTTCAAGCCGCCGCCTTCACGCGCTTCGGCCTCGGTAACGTGTTCGCGCAAAGCCCAGAGCGCCTGTGCCTGCTGGCGGCTGGCGGCAACGACACCATCCAGCGCCAGGCCTCTTTCGAACGCCTCCGTCAGCAATGTTTCCATCGCCGGTTCAAGACCGGAAAGACTGGAGGATGCCTCCACCAGCAGATACCATTCACCGGCAGCGATCGGGCTCTTCAGTCCGGCATGCTTTTCGACCAGACCGATCGAGGTCGCGGAAATCAGCTCGAAGGCCGACAGGGCATCGCCAATCGTGTCCTGAGCCAGCGCAAAAAGGCCGAGCGCGGTCTCGACATCGGCGACCGACAACAGCGCCGTAACGCTTTCGCGCGGCAGAGGCACAAGCCGCAGCACGGCCGCCGTGACGATCCCGAGCGTCCCTTCGGCGCCGATGAAAAGCTGCTTCCAATCGTAGCCGGCATTGTCCTTGCGCAGGTGACGCAAGCCATCGACGATGGTCCCGTCCGCCAGCACGACTTCGAGCCCCAGCACCAGCGCACGGGTCATGCCGTAGCGCAGTACGTTGATGCCGCCGGCATTGGTCGAAACGATCCCGCCGATCATCGCCGAGCCTTCAGCGGCGAGACTGACGGGCAGCAGCCTGCCATGTTTTTCCGCCTCCTGCCTGACTATCTGCAGGATGGCGCCGGCCTCCACCTCTACAGTCATGCCGACCGGGTCGAGACCACGGATCGCCTTCATGCGACCAAGCGATAGAACGATCTCGTCGCCGCCGTCTCCCGGCGTAGCGCCGGTTGCCAGACCGGTATTGCCGCCCTGTGGCACGATCGCCGCGCCGCGATTTCCGGCCGCCTTGATAACAGCGGCGACCTCTGCGGTATTCGCCGGCCGCACGACGCAGAGCGGCGTGCCTGTGACGCTGCGCTTCCAGTCCGTGGCGTAGGCTTCGACATCCGAAGCGGCGGTCAGAACATGGTTCTCACCGCATATACGGCGCAACTCATCGAGAAGTGGACGAAAGTCCGTCATGCGATCGCTCCCATATGCCGGGCCATCAACTCGATCTGGCACTGAAGCATCGGCAGGCCACGCTGGATGCGGCAGCCCTTGGCCTCGGCGGCGCTGAGAAGCGGCGTCATCACCGGGTCCATGATTGCGTCGGCCACAACTTGATCCGGCGAGAGAAGCGAGAAATCCAGCGGCTGGGCATCCTCCGGCTTCATCCCGAGCGATGTGCCGTTGACGACCAGATCGTGCTCGGCAACCGACCGGGCATCGGTCGAAAGCTCCAGCAATGGATGAACTTTTCTCAGTCGGGCAACCAGCGCCTCGGCCTTGTCGAGGCTTCTATTGGCGATCGTCAGGCGGCTTGCGCCCGCATCGGCGAGTGCGAAAGCAATCGCGCAGGCCGCGCCGCCGGCACCTGCGACATAGGCAGCCTTACCGGCGGGATCAAAGCCGGTGACATTCCTGAGTGCTACGACAAAACCGATACCATCCAGCATCGTGCCGACCATTTGCCCATCCGCCTCGCGGCGAACGCAATTGACCGCTCCGATATGCCGCGCCTCTTCTGTGATCTCGTCACAGATTTCGAGCATGGCCGGCTTGTGCGGTACGGTGGCGATAAACCCGCCGAAATTCTCCATCGCCGACAGGCCTGCGACTAGCGTGGCCAGCCCGTCCGGCCTGACGTGGAAAGGGATCAGCACCGCATCCAGTCCGTGACGACGAAATACGTCGGCCATCACCTGCGGCGTCTTCACATGATAAATAGGGTCCGCGAGGATGCCATATATCCGGGTGCGACCGGTGATCTCATGGTCGGTTTGTTCACGCATGTCGGCCCGTTCGATCTGCATTCTTGTCATGTCTATCGCGCCCGGCGGGGTTCAGGTCATATAGAGCCCGCCGGCAACGTCGATCGTCTGGCCGGTGACGAAGCTCGATTCCGGCGAGGTCAGGTAGATCGCGAGATCCGCCACCTCTTCCGGCTGGCCGAGACGCGCGAGCGGTGTCATCTTCACCTGCTCGTCATTGATCTCCTTCGCCACGCCGCGCACCATCGGCGTCTCGATCCGACCGGGTGCCAGAGCATTGACGCGGATGCCGGATGGTCCCAGTTCCGCCGCCAGATGCTTGGTGAAGCCGATCAGCGCCGATTTCGTCGCCGCGTAATGGCATGCGACGATCGGTGAATAGGTCTTGCCGGCAACAGAAGAGAGATTGACGATCCAGCCGCGCTCGGCATCCCGCATCGAGGGTGTCAGCGCCCGGATCGTATTGAAGGCACCCGTCAGGTTGACCGCGACGACGCGGTCCCACTCGGCCGGATTCATTTCCCAGACCTTGTGGGCGACGCCGTCATGCTTGGGCGAGATACCGGCGTTGTTGACGACCGTATCGAAGGCGCCGCCCATTGTGCCGGCGGCCTCGCCCAGCGTCGAGGATACGGCATCATAATCGGCCACATCGAGCATCAGCGGCACGCCGCTTCCGTAACCTTCCGCATCGATCAGCCGTACCGTCTCGGCAATGTCCGCCTCGTTCATGTCGGCCACGCCGACGGTCGCGCCGCGGGCGGCGAAGCCCAGCGCGATCGCCCGCCCGATCCCGCGACCGGCCCCGGTGACGAGCACACGCCGGCCGGCATGGCTGGGGCGATTGGCGATGGATTGCGGATTTTCTTCTCTCTGCGGCATGATCAGATTCCCAGATAAGCTTGGCGGACATGGTCGTTGGTCAACAGCGCTTCCGACGTGTCGGAGAGCACGATCTCGCCGTTTTCGAGTACGTAACCGCGGTCGGAGGCTTTCAACGTGTTGAACACGTTCTGCTCGACGATCAGTACGGTCGTACCGGTCGAGGTGATCGACTCGATGACCTCGAACACCTGCTGGACGATGATCGGTGCAAGGCCCAGCGACGGCTCGTCGAACATCAGGATGCTCGGGCGAGCCATCATCCCGCGGGCGATCGCGACCATCTGCTGCTCACCGCCGGACAGTGATCCGGCGCTCTGGGCAAGCCTTTCGTGCACCCGCGGAAACAGGGAGAGAACATGTTCCAGCGTTTCGGCCTGCCGGCTGCGCGCCTCTCGGCGGTAAGCGCCCATCAGCAGGTTTTCCTCGACCGTCATGTCGGCAAAAAGCTGCCGCCCCTCGGGGATGAGCGTGATGCCGAGATCGACGACCTCATGGGCCGGCATGCTGGTAATGTCGCGATCCTCGAAGAAGATCCTTCCTTCGGTCGGCTGGATCAGCCCCGCGATGGTACGCAACGTCGTGGTCTTGCCGGCGCCGTTAGCACCGACGATCGTCACCACTTCGCCGCGTTTCACCTCCAGCGATACGTCATGGAGGATGCTCGTCGGCCCGTAACCGGCGTGAATGCCTTCAAGCCTCAGCATGGACGAAATCCTTTCCGAGATAAGCTTCGATCACCTGTTTGTCGCGCACTACATCCTGCGGCTTGCCCTCGGCAATGATCTGGCCGGAGCTCAGGACGATGACCCGGTCGGACAGCGACATCACGGCCTGCATCACATGCTCGATCGCGATGATCGACACGCCGGTGTCGCGGATCGACAGCATGAGGTCGATGGCGCGGCGTACATCCGCCTGGTTGATGCCGGCCATCACTTCGTCGAGCAGCAGGATGCGCGGTTTCATGGCCATGACGCGGGCGACTTCGAGGCGCTTCAGGCCGCCGATCGTCAGCCCCCTCGCCTCGGCATTGAGATAGGGTCCAAGCCCCATGCGATGCGCCGTCTCGCGCGCCACATCGCGCGCCTCCCTCACATCCGAATGGCGATGGAAGGCGCCGACCATGATGTTCTCCTCCACCGTCATCGCCGCGAAAGGCTGGACGATCTGGAAGGTGCGGCCGACGCCGATGGCGGCGAAATCGCCTGGCGTCACCGGCATCATCATCGATCCGTCTTGCGCACGCACCTTCACCGTGCCGCTGGACGGCTTCAGGAAGCCTGAGATCATGTTGAAGACGGTCGTCTTGCCGGCACCGTTAGGGCCGATGAGGCCGAGGATCTCGCCCTCCTTCAAGGTCAGACTGACGTCTCGGGTGACATGCAGCCCACCGAAATGCTTGTCGAGATGATCGACGACCAGAAGATCGTTCCCGATCGGTGGCCGGCTGGTGCGGGCCACAGCTGCGATCGGCGCGGCCTGCACACTTTTCTCCTCATTCTTGCCGGCGAAGAACCGCCCGGTAAGACCGACGATGCCGTTCGGCATGAACAGCACGACCAGTACCAGCACGACGCCATAGACGAAGCCGTGCAGGCCGAGCGCCTGAGCGCCGAGCCAGCCGCGGGCAAGCTCCGACAGCGGCACGAGGAAGACCGCGCCGACCAGCGGCCCGAAGATCGTGCCGATACCGCCGATCAGCGCGAACATTGCGATCTGGATCGATGTCGTCAGCGAAAACACCGAACTCGGGTCGATGAACGTCAGATACATGGCGTGAAACGTGCCGATCATCGCCGTCAGGGCTGCCGATGCCGCAACTGCGATCAGACGCACCTTGACCGTGTTGACGCCGGCTGCCTGGGCGGCACTTTCGCGCTCGCGGGTCGCGACGAGATAGAAGCCGAGCCGGTGCGAGCGTATCCACCAGGCGACGCCGAGTGCGACCAGCAGCATGCCGAAGGCGATGAGAAGTCCCGGTGTGCGATCGCGGAAGACCATCCATTCCCAGCCGAATTTCAGCGGGATCATCAGCCCGGTCGCGCCGCCTGTCAGCTCACGGAAATGCAGCGCAAGCACGCGGAACACTTCGAGAAAGGCGATTGTCGCGAGCGAGAAGAACGGCCCGCGCAGCCGGAAACAGGGATAGCTGATCGCGACCGCGACGACCATCGAGACGGCCGCGCCGACGAACATGCCGAGCCAGGGCGATATGCCGAGGTTCATCAAGATGATCCCGGCATAGGCGCCGATGCCATAGAAGATGGCATGGCCAAGCGACAGCTGGCCGGCATAACCGCCAACGATGTTCCAGGCGGTCGAAAGGCCGGCGAAGATGAAGATGGTGACGAATATATGCGAGATGAACTGGTCGCCGATCAGGATCGGGATGACCAGAAGCGCAAGCATGCCTGCGGCGAAAAGGCCGATCCGTTTCCAGTGCAGCGAGTTCGGGCGCGCTTGTGTCATGTCGGTGTCGAGCGTGGTGTCTGTCACGGTCTTCCTCATGGCGCCCTCAGGGCGAAACGTGTGAAAGGGTGAGGCGGTTGCTGAACAGCCCCGAGGGTTTCAGGATCAGGATCAGCAGGAACACGCCGAAGACGACGACCTCCCTGACGTCCGATCCAATGTAGAAGCCGGCAAACGAGTCGATCAGACCGATGATCATCGCGCCTGCGAATGCGCCGGTCAGCGACCCGAGCCCGCCGAGAACGACGACAACGAAAGCAGTCAGGACGAAATAGGTGCCGATATTGGGCGAGGTCGGATAAAGCGGCGCAACCATGGAGGCCGCGAGCCCGACACAGGCCGCGCCGATGCCGAATGTCAGCATGTAGATGCGGTTGACATTGATACCCATCAGCTGCGCCGCCGCCCTGTTCTGCGCCACTGCGCGGATGGCACGCCCGGTCTGGGTGCGCTTCAGGAAGGCCTGCAGGCCGATGACCAGCAGGATGGAGACGCCCAGGATGAGAAGCTGGCCGAGCAGGACGCGAACCGGTCCGAAGGTGATCGGGGTGCGCAGACCGGAAGACGGCGTATTGGCGATGTCTGCACCGAACAGCAGCAGTGCCAGATTGATCAGCGCCGTGGACAGGCCGACGGTGGCGAAGATCTGGATATGGTCGTCCCGCGCCGACATCAGCGGCTGGATGATGAAGCGCTGGGTCGCGACGCCCGCCACGAAGAGAAGCGGTGCCACGATCACCGATGTGAGCAGCGGATGGATGCCGAGCTTGGTGGTGATCAGGTAGACCAGGTACATGCCCAGCATCAGGAATTCGCCATGGGCGAAATTCACCACCTTGACGATACCGAAGATCAGGGTGAGCCCGACGCTGACGATGGCGAAGAGCGCACCGAGCATCAGTCCACTGACGAGCACTTGTAGAAACGTTTCCATCACGCCTCGCTATTACATTCGGGGCCGAAACGGCGGACCGCCTTCGGGATGGCTGCAGGAGTTGTGAAGGCGGGCGGAGGCCCGACGGATGGACCGCCGCCCGCTCGCGTTTACTTCGCGATGCGCAGCGGGCTGACCGCCGCGGCGTCGGGATAAACGGCCACGAGCTTGCCGCCCTGCCATTGCATGCCCATCATCGCGGCCCGTTCGTTCTGGCCGTTCTCGCCGAACTTGATGCCGTAACCGGCAGCCGTCTGACCATCGGGGATGTCGATCGCCTTCACCGCCTCGACGATCGTGTCGGGCTCGAAGCCTTCCGCCTTGCCAATGGCTTCCATAAGCGCCTTGCCGCCCACATAGTTGTTGAGCGAATGGCCCGAGCGGGGCGGAATGCCGTATTTCTTCTTATAGGCCTCGACGAAGCCCTCGAGCCCCGGCGTCGCCGCCGTATTGACGAGGAACTGGGTAAAGTCGACGTCGAGGACGTTCTCGATCACGTCATGCCCCACCGCATCGGCGGTCGGTTGCATCGAGTAACCACCGCCCCCGCCGATGACCGCGGAAGGCTTGTAACCCGCCTCGTTGGCCTGCTGCAGGAAGAGCACGGAATCGTTCTGGTAGGAGGTCTGCAACACCACGTCGGCGCCGGCCTGCTTCAACTGCAGGACCAGCGAGGACATGTCGACGGTCGCTGCCGGATAACCGGAAGAGAGCACGACGTTGAGGCCCTTCTGCTTGGCATAGTCGGCCTGGTGCTTTGAGACCGACGTGCCGTAGCTCGAATCCTCGTAGATGATGCCGATCTTGAGATCGGTCGGCTGCTTATCGAGACCCGGAGCCACCTTCTCGACCACCATGTCGATCACCATCGCGCCCATGTCCTTGGCATAGGGGTTGGTGCGGAACATGTATTGCAGGCCGCGGCTGGTGACTTCGTCCGCCACCGCGCCGAGCTCGAAATAGGGAATGCCGGAAAGCTCGGCGACCTGGCTTGCAGCGATCGAGCGCGCCGAGGAATAGGTACCGAAAATTGCGGAAACCTTTTCCAGCGAGATCAGCCGGCGGGCTTCGCCGATCGCCTGGTTGTTGTCGACGGCGTCACCCTTCACCAGAACGACCTTCTCGCCCTGGATGCCGCCGGCGGCATTGATTTCATCAACGGCGATCTCCAGACCGCGCGCACTCTCCTCCCCGAGAAGCGCGAGCTGACCGCTGAACGGATAAAGTGCACCGAACTTGACGTCGGCATGGGCTGCGGATGCCGACAGCACGATCGCTGCGGCGGTCATTTTCAACAAGTTCGGCAATTTCATCTTTTCCTCCCGTGAAAAGCCGTGGTCTGCTGCAATGCGACTTTCGTCAGTAGTCCAGCGCCTCCTTGCCCTGGAAACTGGTAATCGGCGGATGCGCCCGCTCGTCTGTCACGACGTCGATGACGGTCAACGTCTCGGCCGCCAGCGCCTCCTTCAGGGCCGGCAGAAAATCCTCCGGCTTCTCGACGCGTACACCGCGGCAGCCTACCGCCCCGGCAATCGCCGCGTGGTCGACGGCCTCGAAGTCGCAGACATCCGTGAAGTTGCCGAACAGGCTCAGCTCGGCATGTTTCTGGTAACCGAGGATCTGATTGTTGAGCACGATCAGCACGACCGGCAGCTTCATGCGCCGCGCAGTCTCCATCTCCGACCAGACATGGCCGAACCCGCCGTCGCCGGTGAGGCAGATCACCGGTGCGTCGGGGCGCGCCGTCTTGGCGCCGAGCGCGTAAGGCAGGCCCCAGCCGAGACCGGCAATGCCGCGCGGCGTGATGAAACGCTGGCCGGCCTGGCGGGCGGTCAGGAAGTTGGCAACCCAGATCGACGAATAGCTCGCATCGGCAACGACGATGCTCTCCGGCGTCAGCACCGTATCGAGATCGGCCATCAGCCTTTCCGGACGGATGGGGGCGGCATCCATGTTCACCAGTGCCTTCATGTCTTCCTGATGGGCGGTGCGACCGGAGGCGATCTTTTCCTCCAGCGCCTTGCGGCGGCCGGCAATGGCCGAAAGATCATGGCCCTTCAGTGCCTCGGTAAGTGCCGCGACAGTCAATTTGGCATCGCCTGCGAGACGCAGCGCTTCGTAATTGCGGCCGATCTCACCACCATCGATATCGAGATGGATGAATTTTGCGTTCTTCGGATAGAGCGACCAGCTGTCAGTGCCGTTCTGGTTGGTGCGGTTGCCGACAAGCAGAACAACGTCCGCTTCTGTGACGAGGTCGCGCAGATGCGACGTGCGTCCCCGCGGCGCCATGAAATAGCCGACCACGCCGACGGAGAGCGAGTTGGTCTCATCGACCGCCCCCTTGCCCATAACCGTCGTCGCAACCGGCAGGCCAAGTGCCTGTAGCGCAGTGACTTCCGCAGCCGCCTGCGAGGCATGCACGCCGCCGCCTGCAATCACGATCGGCCGTGCAGCCCCGGCGATCAGCTTGGCCGCCTCGGCGACGCGCGCCGGATCGGCGACCGTGCGATCGAGCGGGAATGTGCCAAGCGTCGCATCACGGCGCGGCGCGGCAGGGTCGATGTCCGGCCGTTCATCCAGAACATCGAGCGGCACGAGCAGGACGACGGGTCCGGGTCTGCCGGTCGCGGCAGCGGCGAAGGCCATGTCGACATAGTCGTCGATGCGTGCGGGATCGGCGATCCGGCGTACCCATTTGGCCACGCCGCCGAAAAGGGCAAAATGATCCAGTTCCTGGAAGGCGTTCTTGTCGGTGAACCGGCGGGCAACATCCTGCACGATGGCGACGATCGGGATCGAGGCCTTCAACGCTTCCGCAAGGCCGGGAACCAATAGGGTCGCCGCCGGGCCGTTTTGCGCCGTGACCACGGAAACCTTGCCGGAGACGCGGGCAAACGCATCCGCCATCGCCGCCCCGGCATTTTCGGTGCGGTAGCCGATCTGCCGGATGCCGTAATCGGGCGCGGCAAGGAACAGAGCTGACGGAATGCTCTGCCCGAAAACCTCCTTCACTCCGTGACGGCTGAGGGCCGCCGCCAGAACATGCGCTCCGGTCATGTTGTTGGCGGCTGTCTGCGCCTCTGGCTTGCTCATGACGTTCATACCCATTTCCTCTCCCTAAACAGGACCGTGATTCAGCCCTGTTTCTCCATGACGAGAACGATCTTGCCTGTGTGGCTGCCGCCATCCATGCGCGCATGGGCGTCGGCAACCTTGTCGAATGCGAATGTGGAATCGATCAGCGGCCGCGCCTCTGCCCTTGAAAGCAGCGGCAGCACATTTGCCTGCAGCGCAGCCGCAAGCCGCGCCTTCATCTCGATCGGCCGCGCTCGAAGCGTCGATCCGGTCAGGGTGACGCGCTTCATCAGCAGCGGCAGGAGATCAAGCTGGGCTTTTGAGCCCTGCTGAAAGGCGATCTGGGCGATACGGCCATCGGCGGCGATGGCTTCGAGATTACGCTGGATATAGTCGCCGCCGACCATGTCGAGAATGACGTCAGGCCCCTTGCCGTCCGTCAATTCCTTGGAAACGGCGACGAAATCCTGCCGACGATAATCGATCGCGGCATCGGCACCGAGGTCGAGACACGCCTGGCATTTTTCAGCTGAACCGGCGGTTACGATCACCTTTGCGCCGAAGGCCTTGGCGAGTTTCAGCGCCGTGGTGCCGATACCCGATGTGCCGCCATGAATGAGCAGCGTTTCCGCGCCCTTGAGGCCGGCACGCTCAAAGACATTGCTCCAGACGGTGAAATAGGTCTCGGGAAACGCTCCCGCCTCAACGAATGACATGCCGTCCGGTATGGGCAGAGCTGCCCCCTCCTGAATGATCGCGCGTTCGGCATAGGCGCCGCTATGGACAAGCGCCATCACCCGATCGCCTGTCTTGAAACGCGAAACACCCGGCCCGACCGTTTCCACCACGCCGGCCAATTCGAGGCCCAGAACATCCGAGGCACCGGGTGGCGGCGGATAATTGCCCTGCCGCTGCATCACGTCCGGACGGTTGACGCCGGCTGCATGCACCCGCACAACCATTTCCCCCGCACCGGCGGCGCTCAGCTCGCGCTCGACGATGGCAAGGACATCCGGCCCACCCGCGCCCTTGGCGATCACGGCTCGCGTCATTCCGCTCATGCGTCTTTCCCTTCGAATGTCACATCATGTCCCTGCGGAAGAAGAAGAACCTTCACCGCTTGCCGGCTGCGCGCCAGTTCGAACGCCTCGACGCCGCTCGATAACGGATGCCGGTGAGTAATGAGCTTCGACAGAGCATCGGAATGTTCAGCCAGAAGGCGGATCGCTTCACCCAGGGCCCGATCCGTCGTGTCATGGGCGCCGCGCAACTGCTTCTTCTCGCGCACGAAGCGCGTCAGATCGAGCTCCAGCGGTTTCGAATGGATGCCGGCGACGACAAACACACCGCCGGGGCGCAAAACCGCAAGGCCGTCGACGACGGAGCGTGCGACGCCGGTGGCTTCGATGACGCGATCCGCCGGCTGGCCGAAGGCTTCCGTCACCGCCTGCTCCAGGCTCTTCCCGTCGAGATCGGCGGCATGGTCTGTGCCCATCTGCAATGCCAGCGACAGGCGCAAAGGATCGCGCAACCCGGCGATCAACACCTGGGCGCCGCGGTGTTTTGCGACCCATGCGATACCGAGCCCGATCGGCCCCGGCCCGAGCACGACGACGCGCGCTCCCGGCCGCACATCGGCGATATCGACGGCGTTGACGGCGACGGCCAGCGGCTCGCTCAAGGCAGCGATGGAAAGATCGAGATCATCCGGGACATGCCGGCAATTTTCGGCCGGTACCATCACCATTTCGGCAAAACCGCCATCGCAATGCAGGCCGATGATGCTGCGGCGGCTGCAATTCTGCGGCTCGCCGGCCAGGCAGGACGGGCATGTTCCGCAGGTCTTGGTTGGCCAGCAGACGACACGATCGCCTGGTTTGAAATTCGATACGCCTGCGCCAATGGACAGAATGACACCGGAAAACTCGTGCCCGACTGTGAGCGGCAGGTTCGCGGCCATGAACTCGTAACCGGGCGACCATTCATAGGCATGCAGGTCGCTGCCGCAGATGCCGGCTGCGGCAACCTCGATCAGCACCTCATCGGCGGCTGGCGACTTCAGAGCATCGAGCGATACCAGCTCGAGCCCGAAAGCGGCCGCGGTCTTGCGGAGCGCAATCATGAACTTCCTCCAAGTTCATCCCCGGCTGCGACTGGCCTCCTCGCCTGTCACTGGTGTACGATTCCTCTTCGCACAAGTCGGAGTTTACTATATGTTATTTGTTATAACACTATCTGCATGATGGGTGATGAGTGTCAAGAACCGCAGTTGAAAATAACCTGATGTCCGCCACTAGCACCGATTGGGCTCAACCGATCGTGAAGGAGAACCTGAGCGACCGCGCCTATCTCGGCCTGCGGCAGGCGCTGATGCGCGGCCAGTTGAAGCCGGGCGAAATGTTGCGCCTACGTCCGATGTCGGCACGTTTCGGCATCAGCGCCACGCCGATGCGCGAGGCGCTATTGCGGCTCGTCAGCGAAAAGGCCCTGACGCTCGACGCCCGTGGAACGGTCATGGTGCCCACCCTGACGCTCGATCAGCTCCTGGAGATCCGCGCGATTCGCATGGATCTCGAAGGTCGAGCCGCAGGCGCGGCAGCGGCGGCCGCCAGTGTGGAGGAGATCGACGCCCTGGAAAGGATCCACGCTCGCATTTCCGAGTGTCATGCATCCAAGACATTCGAAGAAGCCATTGATCTTAATACAGAATTCCATTTGACACTGTGCCGCATGGGACGATTGCCCATCGTTTACGATATTGTTGAAACGCTCTGGATTCGCTGCGGCCCAATCCTGTCCCATCTCTACGATGCGGGATTGCCGGACTGGGAGCCACACCCTCACCGCCGCATCGTCAAAGCCTTGCGCGACAAGGACGCGGAAGCGGCCCAGGCTGCCATGCGGGATGATATCGAGCACGGCGGCAAAGGTTTGTTGATGCACGCAACCGGCGGCACCTGACGCGCAAGCATTGGAAATATGGGGAATTTCGCTTCTGATGAGATCGAACAGGAAGCCCTGATTGGTGGACTGGTTCGCACCTCCGAACTCGTAATCCAAAAGCGAGTTCAAGGATTCTTCCGCGAAAATTCCGCACTTCAATTGACTTATCCCGGCTGGCCGGCCAAAAGATGACTAAATTTGTCATCAAAAGATCGACGGGAGGCGATCTCAGAAGGACGAGCGATCGCTTTCATGAGTGCCAGCCCCCTCGGAACCGCCGCCGGCACGGGTAATTTTACCTCTGCCACCCATCGTCATGGAAAAGGCCTCGGCCTTGCCTTTGCGGCAATCGTCCTCGTCTTTGTCACCTTTGTCAGTCTGGCAGTGGGAGCGCGCACCATCGCGCTGACCGATGTCGCATCGGCTCTGCTTGCACCCGATTCCGGCATCGACAGCGAGACAATCTGGTCGCTGCGCCTGCCGCGAACACTACTCGGCCTGATGGCCGGAACCGCATTTGCCTTGTCCGGCGCATTGATGCAGGCCCTGACACGCAATCCGCTGGCCGATCCGGGTATTCTCGGCATCAATGCCGGTGCTGCTTTCGCCATGGTCGTCGCCATCGGCCTTCTTGGCATGTCTCATCCGCTCTCACTGATCTGGTTCGCCTTTGCCGGGACCGGGCTTGCCGCGATCGCCGTCTATGCGGCGGCAATGGGAGGGCGCAGCGGTGCCACGCCGCTGAAACTCACGCTGGCCGGCGTCGCCATCGGCTCGGTGCTGCGCGGTTTCACCTCGGCGCTGATCTTTCTCGATCCCAACACATTCGATCACATGCTCAACTGGGAGGTTGGTTCGCTCGCCATAACCGGCTACGACAGCCTGACCTATACGGCTCCCTTCGTCATTGCGGGCATAGTGCTTGCCATTGTGGCGGCACCGGTTCTCAACGTGGTTGCGCTCGGTGACGATCAGGCGCGTTCACTCGGCGCAGGTCTCGTCGGCGCCCGCTTCATGGTCGTTGTCGCCGTCATGCTGCTTACGGGCGCCGCGACAGCGGCCGCCGGCCCGCTCGGTTTTCTCGGGCTGATGGTCCCTTATGTCGCCCGTGCCATTGGCGGCACCGATCAGCGTTGGATTTTTGCCTACACGATCGTTCTGGCACCGATCGTGCTGCTCGGTGCCGATATCGTCGGTCGGCTCAGTATGCGCCCGGCGGAAATACAGGTCGGCATTGTCACCGCATTCATCGGTGCGCCGGTGCTGATCTGGCTGGTGCGCGCCCGCAAGGTGACGGCGCTATGAGCCTGCATCCCTCCTTCATGCGTCGGCGCCTCACCCTTCGCGCCTTCGGCGATCGTGTCGGCATAAGCATCGACAAAAGGCTTCTGCTGGTCTGTGCCGTCCTCGCCGCACTGTCTTTCGCCATCCTGATCGCCGCGCTTGTCAGCGGACAGGTACGCATCCCGGTCACCGAGGTGATCGATGTGCTGATGGGCGATGGCCAGCGCCGCACCCGTTTGGTCGTGCTCGAATGGCGCATGCCACGCGCCGCAGCAGCCGCTCTTTTCGGTGCGCTCTTGGGGCTCGGCGGTGCCGTCTTCCAGTCGATCACCCGCAACCCGCTCGGCAGTCCGGATGTTGTCGGCTTCGATGCCGGCGCCTATACCGGCGCCATCCTCGCCATCACATTTGCAGGCGGCGGCTGGCTGGTTCTCGCCGGGAGCGCCATCGCCGGTGGATTGCTGACGGCACTCGCCGTCTATCTTCTCACCTGGCACAAGGGGATCCAGGGCTTTCAGCTCATCGTCGTCGGCATCGGCGTCAGCGCCATGCTCACCTCCGCCAATCACTGGATCCTGCTTAGGTCGACGCTGTCGACCGCAATGGCCGCCAATACATGGGGCATGGGCACACTCGCCAAGGTCAGCAGCCAGCAACTGACGCCCGTGGTCTGGATGGCGCTTCCCGTCATCATTGCCGCGCTGTTCCTGTCGCGACCTCTGCGGCTGATGGAAATGGGCGATGCCCGCGCCCGTGCACTTGGCATCAAGGTCGAGACCGTGCGCTTGTCGCTGATGGCGCTTGCCATCGTCGCCACCGCTCTCGTCACGGCAATTGCCGGTCCCATCCCCTTCGTGGCTTTGGCGGCGCCGCCAATCGCCCATGCCATAACCCGCACGGCCGGCACGTCGCTCGCCGCTTCGATGATGACGGGCGCCGTTCTGCTTTCCGCTGCCGATTACGTCGCACAGCACAGTTTTGCCCCCATCCAGCTTCCGGTCGGCGTTGTCACGCTTTGCATCGGCGGGGCCTATTTCCTCTGGTTGATCGTCAAGGAGGCACGCCGCACATGACAGTACATGTCGCATCGCAAGCCGCTCCCCGCCTCGAAGCGCAATCCGTCGAACTTGCCTATGGCAAATGGGTCATCGCACAGGATCTCACCGTCACGGTCCCGCCCGGTTCGTTCACCGCCATCGTCGGCCCGAATGCATGCGGCAAGTCCACGCTTCTTCAGGCCCTGTCGCGCCTTCTTGCCCCCACTCGGGGTTCCGTCTTCCTGGACGGCCGCATCATATCGTCCATCCCGGCGAAGGAATTTGCCCGCCGTGTCGGGCTGATGCCGCAAAGCTCAATTGCGCCGGATGGCATCACCGTCACCGAACTCGTCGCGTGTGGCCGCTATCCGCACCAGAACCTGCTGCGCCAATGGAGCCGGGCCGACGCAGACGCCGTTGCCGCGGCCATCCACGCTACGGGCATGAACGAGCTTGCGGACCGTCGTGTCAGCGAGCTTTCGGGCGGCCAGCGCCAGCGCGCCTGGATTGCCATGGTCCTGGCGCAGGAAACGCCTTTGCTGCTGCTCGATGAGCCGACCACGTTTCTCGACATCGCGCACCAGATGGAACTCATGCTTCTGCTGGAAAAGCTCAACCGGGAACGCGGTTATACGATCGCCGCCGTATTGCACGACCTCAACCAAGCCTGCCGGCACGCAACCCATATGATCGCCATGCGCGACGGCCATGCGGTGGCACAAGGCCGTCCCGCCGATATCGTCACGGAAGCCCTGGTTCGCGACGTCTTCGGCCTCGACAGCATGATCATCGCAGACCCGATCTTCGGCACGCCGCTGGTCGTACCGCGCGGTCTCCACGTCAATTCACCGGACCTCACGAAAGGATAACGACCGTGCCCCTGAACCTGACACGCCGCGACATGCTGGCCGCCTCGCTGGCCTTTGCCGCCAGCCCCGTCCTTGCCCAGGAAACCATCACCGTCATGGATGTGATCGGCTCGGTCGAAATCCCGAAGGCGGCCAAGCGCATCGTCGTCACCGACGGCGATGATGTTCTGCAGCCGACCGTCGCGCTTGGCATCAAGCCGGTCGGCGCGTCCCGTCCGACATACACCGGCGGCTTCGCTAGGGGCGTGGCCGAACGCCTGCCGGCCGATATCGGCTATATCGGCACGTCCAGCGAGCCGAGTTACGAGGCGGTGCTCAACATGGAGCCCGATCTCATCCTGATGAGCAATGACGACCTGCCCGATCAGCAGGGAATGTATGATCGCTACAGCCAGATCGCACCGACCGTGCTCATCGACGTCGACCAGAAGGAATGGCAGCAAACGCTGACCACGATAGCCGAGATCACGGGACGTCAGGCAGAGGCCAGGGAATTACTCGATCGTTACCGAAACCGGACCACGCAGGTGGGCGCCATCATCGGTAACAGAGCAGGAACGGCAACCGTCGCGCGCGTACGGACCAACCTTGTCCGCTACATGCTCCAGGACAATTCCTTCACATGGGCGGTGTTGAAGGATGTCGGCTTCAAGGCACCGCCGCAGCAGCAGGCAAGCGGTGACGACGCCTTCATCAATATCAGCCTGGAACGCCTCGACCTTCTGGAAGCCGACATGATCCTGCTTCTGGAGGACGACGGCGCCAAGGGTGCGGGCGCCATGAGCGAAAAGCTGAAAGCCCTGCCTACCTTCGCCAATCTGAAAGGCGAAAAGATAGAACTGCCCTCGGCCGACTTCCTGTTCGGCAATATCCTGACCGCCTTCAATCTGCTCGATCTTCTGGAAGAAAAATACAAGTCATAATAGGTATTGAGCTATGCGACGTGGGCCGGATCGGCCCGCGTCCCAATCGACCGTTCCGAAACCTCGTATCGAAATCACGGCTTTGCATCTCGGCAATGAACGAAGCAGGACCGACGAGACGCAGTTTGAAGCCCGCGCTCAGCGAATATTGCGCACGTTCAACCCAAATGCTTCGATGCGAAAGTCACGGGCGAACATATTACAGGGGGTGGCAACCGGCTTAGGTCAGCGCCGCCGATTCCGTCCGCCACCATGAGCAAACCCCTGACCCGGATTTGGCCTGCAGCTTGAATTCGGCACCACCTACCTGAACCCGCCGGACCTGGCATCTGAAGTCGTTCGAGCGATGGAAGCGGAAGGCAGCTGCGCGCTCGTCGCAACTCCACCCGGACAAAAAGATCGCCAGATCAAGCTCCACGCCCGCTAGCTTCACCAAACGAGCGCGCGGTGTCGCTGATGATCTCGCGCAGCCAGCGATGAGCCGGATCATGACGGTATCGAACATGCCAGGCTATTTCGACAGGGAACGTCCCAAGATCCACCGGGGCAGGCACCATCTTCAATCTCGAATCGCGCTGGAGATGTCGACAAATCAGTTTGGGTAGCGTCGCGCAGTAGTCCGTCACGGCGATCATTTCGGGGACGGCGAGGAAATGCGTAACGGAAACGGCGACTTCCCTTCTGAGGTTCTGTTTGGCCAACGCCTGAAAAACACCGGCCCGGATGCGCCCAGGAGGAAGGACATTGACGTGTCTCAGCGCTTCGTACTGTCGCTTGGACAAGGTGTCGCCGACATCCGGATGGTCGGCGCGCACGACGCAGGCAAGTCCGTCGTCCATCAGGTGCTGGACCACGAGATTGTCGGGAGGATCGACCACCCTTCCCAACACCAAAGCGGTCGTCCCCGAGATCACGCCGGTCTCCCCGAGATCGTTGCCGAACGGCGTCATCCGCAAGCTGATCCCAGGCGCCTGCTGCTGAAGCCGCGTTATCAGAGCCGGGATGAGGACGAGTTCGGCATAGCTGTTGGGTGCGATGAGAAACAGCCGTTTCGCTTTGCCGGCATCGAACTCTTGCTGGTGAACAACAACATTATCCAGCTGGCTCAAGGCCGCTGCGATCGCCGGAGCGATTTCCTCGGCAAGCTGCGTCGGCCGGATGCCGTACCTCTCCCTGATGAAAAGCTGGTCGCGAAGCGTCTCGCGCAGCCGGTTCAACGCATTCGACAGCGCCGGCTGTGAGATACCCAACCGATTGGCCGCGCGGGTCACGCTCCGCTCTTCCATGAGAGCCATGAACACGGGCAGCAGATTCAGATCGTATTTCATGCAGATATAATGCCACGTGAATATCTAAAATCCACCAAGTAAATTTCTTGAATGTTTATGCGCGTGGCATGTTCACGTCATCGGGAAGCCGGCACGGCTTGTCGAACAGGCTTCAACCCCTGCTGCGTGAAATGGTGGCGCGGCTGCAATGACAAGGATACGACAATGAAAGTCCTTATGGTTCTCACATCCCACGACACGCTCGGCGATACGGGCAAGAAGACTGGCTTCTGGCTGGAGGAGCTTGCGGCCCCCTACTACGTCTTCAAGGACGCCGGCGCCGAGATTACGCTTGCGTCGCCCAAGGGTGGCCAGCCGCCGCTCGACCCCAAGAGTGACGAGCCCATGTTCCAGACGGATCTGACGCGACGCTTCACCGCGGATGCAGAAGCCAATGCTCAGTTGGCTACGACCGTGCGCCTCGACAGTATTGACCAGAAGGATTTCGACACGGTCTTTTACCCTGGAGGCCATGGCCCAATGTGGGATCTCGCGGAAGACCGGACCTCTATCCGTCTCATCGAATCCTTCATCGCGGCCGGCAAGACGATCGCACTGGTCTGCCATGCTCCGGGCGTTCTACGTCACGTAGGCAAACCCGACGGCACTCCGTTCGTCGACGGTCGCTATGTGACCGGGTTTACGAACACCGAGGAGGCTGCAGTCGGCCTCGACAAGGTGGTCCCATTCCTCGTTGAAGACGAGCTCATCCGTCTTGGCGCCGTGTTTTCAAAGGTAAAGGATTGGGGTGTCCACTCGGTCGTCGATGGTCAGCTTATCACCGGACAGAACCCGGCGTCTTCCAGTGAGGCGGCTGAAGCACTTGTGGTTGCGGTAAGCCGGTACAAAATGGATGCCGAATGACGACGGTTACGGCACCATTGCTTGCAATGCGTACGATGGTGCCACAGCCACACCTGTAATGACCATGATCAGCCACGAACGGGATGCTCATCCCTTTCATGGCTTTGGTTTTCCGGTTTTCAAAGGAGCATATCATGAAAGTCATCATTGTAGGCGCAACCGGCGGTGTCGGTGCCCGTGTCGCAAAACGTCTTGCTGCTCAGGGTCATCGGGTTACCGGCGTGGTTCGCCGTTCCGAACAGATGGATCGGCTCGAGCGTGAAGGAGTTGCAGCTGTCGTCGGCGACGTAGCCACTGACACGGTTGCGACGCTCGCCGATCTTGTCAGGGGCCACGACGTGGTTCTGTTCACAGCAGGCGCTGGCGGTCGAGACGGCCCGGAGGCGACGATCGCCGTCGATGGCGATGGACCGGCAAAGGTGGCTGCGGCCATGAAAATTGCCGGCGTGAACCGCTTTTATCTCGTCTCGGTTTTTCCGGAAGCCTGGCGCGAGCGGCGGATGGACGAGGACTTCGAACAGTACATGGTTGAAAAGAAGAGGGCGGAAACGGAAATTACCCTTACCGATATCGACTGGGTCATTCTTCGACCCTCTGCCCTGACCAATGAGCCAGGAGTAGGAACAGTCGATCTCGGACTTGCCAAGGTGCACCGTGAAATCCGCCGTGACGACGTTGCCGAGACACTTATAGCGCTTATGGAACGCCCCGAGATCCGCCGATCCATTCTGGAGGTTACGGGTGGCGGAACCCCCATCGCAGAAGCGGTCGCCCGCATGATCTGATCAGCACGAAGAAGCACTCCGCAGTGATTGCAATGTCGAAATTGCTTCTCGATCTAATCCGAACAGAGGAACGATAGCGTCCGGCAAGAACCAATGTCGCGGGCAACGACTATCGTCCCGCTCGGATTGTTGTGTTTGATCCTTTCGACAAATTCGTCACGGGTGCGGATGCTGTTGTACTGGTAAATGTAGGCGACCTCGGGTCTGAATGACGCGACGGCCTCGATGGCGGCGTCGACATCAAGCGCATAAGGCGGATAGAGCGGCAGGAAAGCGATATCGATATCCTTCAATTGCCGCATTTCCGGAATGGCGTCGGACGACCCGGCGATATAAATTCGTTGACCGTCTACAGTCACTACATAGCCGTTGCCGCGCCCCTTCGGATGCCACTGTGCAGAGGCGCCCGTGAGGCCGTAGGCAGGTACCGCATCGATGCCGACGGAACCAAGCTCCACCGACGTGCCGTTTGAAAGCGAGACTGCCTTGCGCCGCAACTCTGCGGGAAGCTGTTCCATGACGAATGGCGGCACGACGATCTGCGTATTGTCACCTGAGATCTCCTCCAGCGTATCCGCATCGTAGTGCTCATGGTGCTCATGGGAGATCAGGATTAGGTCGGGCGCCGGATGGCCATCATACATGGATTTTCCGCCGGTCGGATCGGTGTAGATCACACCGCTTGGCGCCTCGATCACGACGCTCATCTGTTGCACCTGCGTGACGCCTATATTTCCATTGTCAGCGCCGAAATTATCCTGCCGCGCATCCTCCGCCTGTGCCATCCCGGCAGATAGCGTTGTGGCGAATATAAAGAGAACCAAAGCTATCCCTTGGAAACGCAATCCCGATCGAGTGAACATCGGCCATTCTCCCTTTGTGCGAATTTTGCGTACACGCGTTCCCGTACGCTCAAGAGCAGAGCGAACAGGTCGAAATGATCTTGTGGTGACTGACGGCGCTATTGCTGGGCGGACTGGCCCAGTTCCCGCTTGAGGGTCGCTCGCAGCGTTGCGGCATCGTCGCTCGGCGTCAGATTGAACAATCGACGGTAGTCGCGATTGAACTGAGAGATGCTTTCATATCCCACGTCATAGGCGACCGAGGAAATGGTATTCGCGGTCGAAAGGTAGCGTCGGGCTTCCTGAAGCCGCACGCGTTTCTGGAATTGCACGGGCGACATTGAGGTCACCGCCTTGAAGTGCCGATGGAAGCTCGGAACGCTCATGTTTGCCTGGGCCGCGAGGTCGGAGATGCTCAGTGCCTCGGAGATGTTTTCTCTGATCCAGGCAGTGGTTCTGCCGATGCGCGCCGCATGGCCGTTGGCAAAGGCGAGCTGGCTTAAAAGCGGTCCGTGCTCGGTGTGAAGCAGACGCCAGACAATCTCCCGCCGGATCAGTGGCGCCATGACGGGAATGTCGCGAGGCCGCTCGATCAGCGATACGAGCCGGATGAGCGGGTCGAAGAGGTCCGGATCGAGCTTGTATTTTCCGGCAACCTGATTGTCGGGCGCTTTCGGGCGGTGCCCTGACTGCTCGCGCACGAGATCCGCAACCACCGCGGGATCGATTTCCAGATGGATGGCCAGATATGGAGTGGACGGATGGGCGTCGGTGACCTGTGATGTCACCGGCACGTCAGCCGCACACAACAGGGATTCTCCCGCTGCGTAGTGAAAAGGCGTTTCCCCCACCATCATTTCCTTGACCCCGCGCCCCACAAATCCGAACGACGGTTGGTAGATCGAATGCCCGACCTCCGACGGCGAGTCCGTGCGGCCGACTTTCAGCCCCGGGACGGGCGTGACGTAGTCATACCGCGCATGATGTTCGATAACCGCAAGCAAGTCAGAGAATGTGGGCTTATTCATTGGGATCAGACCTCCTCCAGAACGTGTTCGATACGCAATGGAAGATCACGCAAGCGCTTCCCTGTTGCGTGATATACGGCGTTGGCGACGGCAGCAGCCATCCCCACCGTCCCAACCTCGCCGACACCCTTGACGCCGGCCGCGTTGACCAAATTATCCTCCTCCGGCACCATGATGGCCTGAACATCGGCAATATCCGCGTTCACAGGCAGGAGGTAGTCAGCGAGATTTGCATTGATGTAGCTGGCATTACGCGGATCGATCTCGGTCTGCTCGTGAAGGGCGGAACTGATGCCCCAGATCATGCCTCCGACAAGCTGTCCATGAGCCGTCCGTGGGTTGATGATGCGCCCGGCGGCAAACGCGCCCACTGCGCGCGACACACGCAACTCGCGGGTTCGCGCGTGGATCCTGACTTCCACGAACTGCGCTCCAAAGGCCAGTTGAACGCGATCCGGCAAATGAACCCCTCCGCTCATTGCAACTCTTCCCCGATACATGCCCTGGACGCTTTCCGGTGGCAGCCCGTGAGCACGTGTTTCGGCAAACTCCTCGATGGAGCCTAGTCCAGAAGCCTGCATCGCGGCGATCACATCCGCGTTGGGTGAACCGTCAAGTTGCAGACGCTGGCGGATTGCATCGCAGGCCGCCATGATGGCAGGGGCGAGGCTGGCCGTCCCGGCCGAACCGCCTGCAACGATGGTAGGCGGCAGATCGGTGTCTCCAAGCGACACGGTGACACGTTCCATCGGCACTCCGAGCTGCTCGGCCGCGACCTGCGCCATCATCGTGTACATGCCCTGTCCGAGCTCGTGCCCTGCACTGGAAACATGGACCCGCCCGTCGGAACCGAGCCGCACGCGCGCCGCCGAATTACCGACCTGTGTCGGATAAAACGCGGCCGCGCACCCCCAGCCGAGGAGCCAGTCACCATCGCGCATCGATCCAGGTTCCGCTGCTCTTCTTTCCCATCCGAACTCTGCGCCTGCAGCATCGAAACACGGCATCAACGATCTGCTCGTATAGGGCAGTCCGGCGATCGGTTCGACCCTGGTGTCGTTGACCCGTCTCAATTCGACGGGATCCATCTTGAGCGCATAGGCGAGTTCGTCGAGAGCGCTTTCGAATGCGAACGCGTAGGGAACTTCACCTGGGCCTCGCATGAAACCCGGCGTCGAGCGATCTGCCTTCACGACATTGACCCGGCCTTCGATGTTCGGACACGCATAGAGCCTGACGGTAATGGCGTTGCCGCCCAGCGCCAGCACGTCCGCGCGCGAGGTAATCTCCCAGCCTTCATGCCTGCTGGCCATGAGCCTGCCGTCCAGGCCAGCGGCCAGTTGCACATGATGGCGGGTCTCCGCCCTGTATGCGGACAAAAAGAACCCTTGCTCACGCGTTGCGACCAGCTTGACGGGCCTGCCGATCCGCCGAGCAGCGACGGCGACCAGCGCCGTGCGCTGCGTCAGAAACCCTTTCGCGCCGAAAGCTCCACCAACATAGCGGTTGATGACGCGAATATGCTCCGGATCGATACCAAGCTGTTCTGCCAGACCATGCTTGATGTTGTTGAGATATTGCCCCGGCTCATAGACCGTCAGGTGATCGCCATCCCATGCGCATTGCGTCGCAAACAACTCCATTGCGTTGTGGTGCTGCACCGGCGTCGAGTAACGGGCATCGATCCTGACGGGAGCATCGGCGTAGGCGGTCTCGAAATCGCCGACGCCCAAATTCATCGGCTCCAGCGCCGCCATCTCCACTCCGGCGGAATCGAAGCTGGATGCCGGTTCGGTGACATCGTAGGAAATGTCGATCCTGCCCGCCGCCTCACGTGCAATCTCGTAGCTTTCCGCCACGACCATCGCGACCGGCTGGCCCCAATAGGCGACCTCTGCGGAACCGAGCGGACGAACGGAATCCGCCACATATCCCCCCGCATATAGCGCCTGGGTTTGCCTGACGTCTTCGCCGATAGTCTGGTGGGTCAATATGTCGATGACGCCGGGGATCGCTTTTGCATTGTTCAGATCGAGCGATCGGATCACGCCGCGCCCGATCCGGCTTGTCAGTAGGTAGGCATGCGCCGTCTTTGCCAGCTTTACGTCGCTGGCATAGGTCGCGGTTCCATTGACTTTCTCAAGCGCCTCATAGCGCCGATAGGGCTGCCCCATCGTACCTGTCGCCTGCGGAAATAGAGTATTAGCCACGACGCACCTCCATTGCTGCGGTTTCAAGCAATGCCCGCACGATCGCGGCCTGCCCGACATTTATCTTGAATGCATTATGGGATTGCGCGACGGCGCCTGCAAAAGCCGCTCTGGCGGCATCGGTTGCGGATGCTTCGTTCAACGCCTTGCCTCGCAGCAGCGCTTCCGCATCGAATGCGCGCCAGGGAGCGGTTGCCACCCCGCCCAGAGCGATCCGGACATCTTTGGCGACCTCACCTTCCAGTTCCAGCGCCACAGCCACGGAGGCGACGGCGAACTCGTAGGACTGACGGTCACGAACCTTCACGTAGCGTGAGCGACGGGCCAAGGCGCCTGCGGGGACGAGGATTTCCGATATGATCTCGCCGGCGAGAAGATTGGTCTCTATATGAGGCGTGTTGCCGGGCCGCAGATGAAGTGAAGCAAAGGGCATGCTTCTCGCCCCATCCGGGCCGACAAGCAGCACTGCCGCGTCCAGCGCCATGAGTGCCTGGGCGAAATCCCCATGATAGGTTGCGATGCAATCCTCGCTGGATCCCAGTACCGCATGCTGGCGATTGGCGCCGCCGATCGCCGCACATCCGCTGCCTGGCGAGCGCTTGTTGCAGGCTGTCCATGACGGATCCCGGAAATAGGCGCAGCGTGTCCGCTGCAGCACGTTTCCGCCGAGTGTCGCCATGTTGCGCAGTTGCGCACTGGCGGCGAGCGCCAGGCTCTGCGCGATGACGGGGAAGTCGCTGCGGACGTCGGGATGATCCGCGGCGGCCGCCATCTTTGTAAAGGCGCCGAGACGCAGCACCGAGCCGTCAAACCTAATCGCGGAGAACTCACGGGCGGATGGATTGAGGTCCACCACGCGACCTGGCTGCATGACATTCAGCTTCATCAGGTCGATGAGCGTCGTGCCGCCGGCAAGGAAAGCCGCTGTCACGTCCGGATTGCGAGACTGATCCCTTCCGCCGACAACGATTGCCTCGGCAAGCGAAGCGGGTCGCGCATAATGAAATGGCTGCATCTCGTCATTCTCCCATCTGTCCGCTCGCCTGCGAAATCGCAGCGACGATGTTGGGATAGGCCGCGCATCGACAGATATTGCCGCTCATATACTCACGGATTTCATCAGGGCTGCCGGCATGCCCCTCACGGACGCAGCTGACCGCCGACAGGATCTGGCCGGGCGTACAGTACCCGCATTGGAAAGCATCGTGGTCGATGAACGCCTGCTTCATCGGATGCAAATCTCCGCCCGCGCCATTTAGTCCCTCGATCGTCACGACGTCACGCCCTTCAGCGGTTACCGCCAATGTCAAACAGGATAGTTCCCGCCGGCCGTCGATCAGGACCGTGCATGCTCCACACTGCCCGTGGTCACATCCTTTCTTGGCGCCTGTCAGGCCAATCTCCTCGCGCAAAGCATCGAGCAGCGTCACTCTGGTATCAACGTCAAGGCGGTGGGCACGCTCGTTGACTTTCAGCTCGATACTCACCGGCGCGCGGGCGTCACTGACGTCAGGATTTTCGGAAGCGACGGCCGACCCGCCTCGTGCGATCAAAGGGGCAGCGCTTGTCAAAGCGGACCCGATCAGGAACCGCCTGCGGCCCGTGGCTGGTAGAGCGTTCGTCTCTTGCATATCCGTCATTGCAGTCCTCCCTTTTGGCCGTTTGGATGTTCCCGGCCCCCGTATCCCGGCCCGAGATACCTCGTGAGGAACAAGCCGGGACAATGAACCCGACCTCATTGCATCCGATAATCCAGGCAGCAGCTATGCAAATACTCTCAACATCCAGCACGATGTGATCAAACGCGCTCCACTCCGAGTGCCCCGGAGCATCGAGCGCAATGGAGATCAATTCGCTCGCCGATGAACTGCCCGGCCGAGCGGATGAGAGTGGAAGCTCATTCAATGATTGAAAGCGCGCAGCTTCCGATCAAAGCTTCCGTATGCTCAAGACGTGCCTTCAGGCGTCATCATGATCATCGGAGATATCGAAAATGTCGGTCTTTCAGTCTTGTTCATTCGCAACGCTTGCCTTGGTCGTTACCGTCGGATGGGCTGCTCATGTATCGAAGTGCGATGCGAAGAGAGACAGCATCGTGCAGAGCGGAACTGCGCAGGCCGACCTTCGCCGCGGCGTCTGAGCGGATCTGCACTGATAGCTGATGGGCCGATCCGAAATTTTGCTGAAGGCGCGTTCCAGCTCGCGAGCCGTCACACTGCGCCCGCGACCCGGCGTCGATTTAGATGATCGGGCAATCCAATGATAGAAAACGCATAACCCTGATTTTGGATCGTCACTATCTTCGAAGGACTGGCGCCGTGGTGCCAAGACTTATCCAATATCGGAGCAGAGACATGTCGGACAGGAAATTTCGGGTCGGAATCATTGGTGCGGATACGCAGGCAAGCTGGGCAGGCGCCTCCCATGTTCCGGCCCTGCAATCACAGCAATCACTTGTCCTTGCTGCCGTGGCCACGCGGCGCGAGGAAAGTGCTCGGGCAGCGGCGGCCGCTTTCGGCGCCGATCTATGGTTCTCCGATCCCTATGCGATGATCCGCGACGACAGCATCGACATCGTTACGGTTGCGGTGAAAGTCCCGGCACATAGGGAACTGGTGCTCGCCGCGCTTCAGGCAGGCAAGGCTGTCTACAGCGAATCCCCTCTTGGAGCGACGTTGGCCGAGACGGAAGAGATGGCCGCCGCCGCGGGCTCGTTGCATACGGCCATCGGTCTTCAGGGTCGCCACAACCCCGCGATCCGTCGGGCGGCAGAGCTGATCGGCTCGGGGAGGATCGGCCGTCCCATGTCGGCGCGGGTGAGCGCCACCACTTTCGGCTACGGGCCGCAATCCACCAAGGCTTACGACTATTTCAACAAGGCGGCCTCGGGTGCGACCTTCATGACGATTACGACGGGCCATGTGCTGGATGTCATTGAAGCTGTGCTTGGCAATATCTCGGAGGTCGACGCGCGTACGGAACGCCTATGGCCGACGATTGAGATCGTCGATACCGGTGAAACGTCAGTCCGCGACATTCCCGATCACGTCGATCTGATCGCCAAGACCGCAACCGGAGCGCCTGTCTCGGTCCAGATACTGGCGGGCGTGCCTGCCGAGGATGCAAGCTTTGTCTTAGAGATCCGTGGATCTGGCGGCTGGCTGAAGCTGAGCGGCAACCATCTTGCGGGAGTCCAGGTTGGCGACCTGACCCTCTCTGCCAGCGTCGATTTCGCCGCGCCTGAAATGCCCGTCGCCACCGGCGTGGGGCCGACAGCCGCTCCATTCTGGGCGGGTGCCGCCATAAATGTCGGCGAAGTCTACGCATCTCTCGGTCGCGATCTCGTTGCCGGCACCTATAAAACACCGGGTTTCGCGCACGCGCTTCACAACAGCCGCCTCGTCCAGGCCGTCGAACAGGCGGCGCGGACAGGCGAACGGCAGCGAATGCCGTCGTGATCCGAACGCATCCGGCGCCCCGTCCCTGGCGGCGCCGGATGCCATTCAGTTTTGCACCACGGAGACATGCGTGTGGAGCAGTTGCGTGAGAATGTCCCGTGTAGTTGCCAAACACTGCGGCAGCGCAGATTTCATTGTATAGGAGATGGGCGACCAGCAATCCGAGCCTGGAACGGCCAGCCGAAGCGAGAGATGGATGCATGAAGACACATAAGATTGCCATTGCAGGTTTCGGAGGCGTTGGGCGGGCAACGGCAAGCCTGCTTTTGGCCCGGCGTGAACACTATCGTGCAACCTACGGAGCGGATGTCAGGTTGGTCGCGATATGTGGATCGAAAGCCGGTCTGGGAAACGCCGACGGCCTGGAGGAACATCAACTGGGCACGCTCGAGGACGGCCTTTCGGGACCCGCCTTCATCGAGGCAAGCGGCGCCGATATCCTCATCGAGGCGGGACCAAGCGATTTTCGCACCGGTGGTCCGGGGCTCGCCTACCTTCATTCCGCCTTGTCGGCCGGGCGCGATACGATCGTCATATCGAAAGGCGCGCTGGTCCATAGCGGAAGGCAACTGCGCGAGCTTGCGCGAGACACTGGCGCGATGCTGAAACTCAGCGGTGCCGCCGCAGCCGCCCTGCCGACGATCGACCTTGTCGAGCATAGTCTCAAGGGTTGCGAAGTGCTCGAGGTCGAAGGCATTCTGAACGCCACCACCAACTACCTGCTCGATGCGATGACGACGCGTGGGATTGGTTTCGCGGAAGCCTTGCGCGAGGCGCAACAAGGCGGTTTCGCCGAGGCCGATCCGCGCAACGATACGGAAGGCTGGGACACCGCCTGCAAGCTGCTGCTCATCGCCAATTTCGGCCTCGGCGCCGATCTGGCGATGGATGATCTGGCGGTCGAGGGCATCCACTCGGTCACTGCGGAGCGTATCGAAACGTGGCGCGGGCAAGGGCTCGTTCCGAAACTCGTCGGCAGCCTCACGCGGGTGAATGGAACAATCCAAGCCAAGGTCGCCGTCCGAACATATCCGCTTTCCGATCCATTCGCCAACATCCGCGGCAAGGGCAAGGCAATCCGCATCACAACCGACGCGATGGGTGAAACGATCGCGATCGGATCAGGTAAAGAGCCACTTGCCACCGCTGCTGCCGCGTTGAAGGATCTCGAGCACATCCTGACCGCACGAGCCGCGAAATCATTGCCGGCATCGGAGACATCGCGATGACGAGACGCAGCCTGCAAGCCATTCGCCATATCGGTTTCGAAGACCTCGGCAGTTTCGAAATCCCCTTGCGGGAGGCCGGTTACGACATCGACTATGTGGATGTCGCAGACCGCGATGTCGGGTGTCTCGACCCGCTGGGCGCCGATCTTCTCGTGGTTCTGGGCGGTCCTATCGGCGTTTACGATCATGAGGCCTATCCGACCATCACTCGGGAAATCGAATTGTTGCGGGCACGCATTGCTGCGGATCGGCCAACGCTCGGCATCTGCCTCGGCGCGCAACTGATGGCCGCCGCCCTCGAGGCACGGGTCTATCCCGGACCGGCCAAGGAGATCGGCTGGTCGCCGCTCGAGCTGACCGAGGCCGGCGCAGATCATCCACTGGCCGCATTGCGGGAGGTAGCGGTTTTGCATTGGCATGGCGATACATTCGATCTGCCGATCGGCTGCGTGCGCCTCGCCTCCACCCCACTATGCCGCAATCAGGCCTTCGCCCGCGGACCGAACATCCTCGGCCTCCAGTTTCATCCCGAGCCTTTCGCGGCACGCTTCGAACACTGGCTTCTCGGCCACGCGAGCGAACTGGCGACTTCAGCCGTCAGTCCTGTGGCTCTACGCAGAGATACGCATTGCCATGGCGAAGCTCTCGAGGTGGCAGGCACACGGTTTCTGAGCGAATGGTTGTCGCGGATCAACTAGACGCCAATTGGCTCTAGATGCCCTCGAGCCGCCGGTCTGTATCCTGTGCCAACGACAGGATCGTACATTCTGGAAGCTTAGCGCGGCGGCTGTCAGGCATCAGCTCGCCGAGATGTCTAGCATCTCCCGTTTATTCCGCCGCGCCGGCCAGCATCTGCACGAGCGCCTGCTGCGAAGGCTCCTGCGTCGAGCGATCACCTGCGACGATGCCCTCGACGGTACGCAGTTCCCGGGTCGCAAACTCGCTGAAAACCTTGACGACCGGCCGCATGAAGCGAACGGAGGGATAGACCCAGAAGGCCTCCGTCGGCTTCACCTCGTAATCCGGCAGAATGCGGACCAGGCGACCGCTCGCCAGCTCGGCGCTGACCAAAAGCTGTTGAACCGGCCCGGCCGCATGACCTTCCACCAAGGTCGAGGCAATCACCTCGGCGCTGTTCGTCCGCAGGATGGGTCGGATCGGAACATCAACGATATCACCTCCGCGGCCCTGCAATGTGAGAATGTCGGCCGGAGCGACCAGTCTTGCACTGGCAATGAACCCTATTTCAGACAATCGCTCGAATGTATCGATCGGCCCGTATCGTTCGAGCAGGCTCGGCGCCGCGACGAGTATTCTACGGATCGAACCAAGCCGGCGAATGATGAGTTCCTGGCTGGCCGGGCGACCGTACTTGATTGCCACATCGAAATTCTCGTAGATCAGATCGACGTCACGATTGTCGAGGATGAGATCCACGGTGACAGCGGGGTACTGTCGCTGGAACGCCATGACGATGCGATGCAGGTGTTTCGCGCCGATACACGACGGCGCGTGGATGCGCAGACTGCCTTCCACCGCTCCCATATCCAGGCGAACGCCTTCAAGCGCGGCATCGATTGCGATCAGGGCTTCGCGGCTCGCATCGTAGAGCGACTGCCCCTGTGCGGTTGGCCTGACGATCCGTGACGAACGTTCGAGGAGACGTGCGCCGACATGGCGTTCGAGGTTGCGCAGATGCTTCGTGACACCCGGTTGCGACATGTCGAGATCGCGGGCGGCGGCCGTCACCGATCCCCGTTCGACGGTCCGCACGAAAGCTCTGAGGGCTGCAGCAATGTCCAATTCAAACCTGCCTCTCTGACGTTTGGGATGTCCCGGCAGCCGCGGGGCGAAGTCGACGATGACGACACCATCTCCATCGCACCGGCATGCCTTTTGCCGTTCTCATGTCGCCATCACCCCCGGTTGCTGATGGACAACGATCCGCGCATGATAGGGAACGCGCTCGTAGAGATCGATGATATCGTGATTGACGAGGCGAACACAGCCTGACGACACGCTTTTGCCAATCGACTGCCATTCCGGACTGCCGTGGAGCCGATAGAGCGTATCCTGCCGGTTCTGGAAGATATAGAGCGCACGCGCACCGAGCGGATTCATGATGCCGGGTTCCATGCCGCCGTTTGCGACGGAGTAGCGCTCCAGTTCCGGCTGACGCGCGATCATTTCGGATGGCGGCTTCCATCGCGGCCAGTGCTGCCTCCAGTGGATGATACCCTCTCCCTGCCAAGCGAACCCCTCACGACCGATACCGACCCCGTAGCGCATGGCGGTTCCGCCCTCTTCGACAAGATAGAGAAAGCGGTTGGGAGTATCGACAACCACGGTTCCGGCCCGCTCGCCCGTCGGATCGGCAACGCGTTGTCGATAATATCTGGGATCCATTTCCCGGTAAGGAATGGCAGGCACGAAATGCCCTCCATCTTCGAAGCTGGCGTAGCGTCCTTCCAGCTCCGGGTCTGATGCGGGAAGTGGCGGCGGTGGCATTGTGGTCGTGGCGGGCTGAGACGGAACGACCTCGCCCTGCGTTCTGCATCCCGCCAGACCCGCCGTCAGTGAAAGCGAGCCGAGCAGGAAGGTCCGGCGAAACAAATCTCTGTGCTTTTTCTGCATTGCAACGATTTCACCAATCATCAATCCGGCGCGAACGGCACCGGTTCCACGACAAGAGACAGCACAGCCATGCCATGCATGTCCATTACTTATGGGGTAATCGCACTCATAACCAATGGCTATGCAATGCGCTAGACGCCCCTGCCAGCGGCGGTTGCTTGTCGCAAGCCTCGGACGAAACAGCCTGTACCTGCGGTCACTATGGACGTCGCCTTCATGCTATCGCGGGAGAAAGGGCCGCTTGATCACGGCCCTCATCCATTCAGACCTGCGCCCAGCCACCATCGACGGTCAGTTCGATGCCGGTGATGAACTCGGATTCATCCGATGCCAGGAACAGGACCGTCTTTGCAATGTCGTGGCCCGTCCCCTTTCGACCGAGTGGCGTCAGATCAATGGCCTGCCTGTTCATCTCGTCGATCATCTCCTTGCTGAGGCCTGTACGGCGCATGATGTCCGTATCAATGAAGCCCGGAGCCAGAGCATTGATCCGGATGCCTTTCGAACCGTATTCGGCGGTCAGTGACCGGGCCAGCGAGCGTAGTGCCGCCTTGGTCGCGGAGTAAACGGACAGCCCTGCCGTGCCCCTTACGCCCTGGATCGAAGTGTTGAGGATAATGGAGCTTCCGGCGCCCATCAGCCCGATGAGCTTCTGAACCGTGAAGAACGTGCCCTTGAAGTTGGTATTCGCCGTGAAATCGAAGTCTTCGTCGGTGACCTGCTCGAACAGCCCCGGCCGGGCACCGCCGGCGTTTGCGAACAGGATATCAAGGCGACCGTACCGCCCTTCGACATGCTCGCGCAGAGCATCGAGGTCCGAAAGCTTGGAAATGTCGCCACGGAAACCTTCGGCCTCATGACCTATCTCGCCGACAGCGGTATCGATGGCCATCTGGTCTCGACCCGTGATGATGACCCGCGCACCCTCCTGCGCAAACAATTTTGCGGTCGCCAGTCCCATGCCGGTGCTGCCACCGGTAATGACCGCGATCTTTTCACTGAGTTTTCCCATGCGAAGTTCCTTTCATGTCGAGCTGCCTGACTGCAGCGATGAACGGAACATAGGAGGCTGACTTTCAGCAACCGAGACCGGCCGAGAGACTAGCATCCATTCCTTGACGGAATGACGTTACGGCATGAGACGCAAACTGGGCTCCTCCGCGCAGACCTCGGCAAGAAACTCAACGACCACGCGGAAACGCTGCGGCATCTTGCGGCCACTCGCATACAGGGCGTGAATCGGAGAGGGTTCGGGCGTAAATTGCTGAAGGATCGGGATGGCATTCCCCGACTTCAGGTCTGCGGCCAGCATGGCTCGCCCGACATATCCGATGCCAATCCCCGCCAGTATTGCCGCCCGTTGGTCCTCCACATCATTGGTTGCGAGATTTCCCTCGGGTTCAAGCAGCATAAAACCGTCCGGACCGTTGAACTTCCAGGGCTGTGTGGAACCTTGCGTCTGCCCGACAATAAGATTGTGTGATCTTAGATCCGCTGGCGAATGAGGAGTGCCGTTGCGCCCGAGATAGTCGGGAGACGCTGCGATCACCATCTGCAAGTCCCCGATCCTGCGTGCAATCAGCGTGGAATCCGGCAAAGTTCCAACCCGCAAGGCAACGTCGATCCCGTCTCTGACAAGGTCCACGCGACGCTCGGCAACCGAAAGTTCGATGGTGATGCCCGGGTAGCGTTCGAAGAAGGCGGGAAGTCGCGGGATGATGAACATCCGGCCCAAGGCGGGCGGGGTAGCCAGACGGACATTGCCTGTCGGCTTGACGCTTTTCTGCCTGATCCGACCTTCTGCCTCTTCGAGATCTCCGAGAATGCGGATAGCGGATTCATAAAGATCCAACCCCGCCGCAGTCGGGCGCAATCCACGCGAAGTGCGGCTGAGCAACGGCGTTTCAAGACGCGCCTCAAGCGCGGCAATCTGCTTGCTCACCGCCGGCTGTCCGATACCGATTTCTCGTCCGACATGGGTGAAGCTTCCGCGTTCGACCACGCGTACGAATAACTGAAGCGACGAAAAGCGATCCACGAGCCATTCCTGTTTTGGAATACACTGTCATGGCGTTCAGCCGAGTTCAACAGCGCCGGCGGAGCGGAAATGGATTGCAATCGGTCGACCGAGCGCTTGACGAAGATCGTGATGGAATGAACCCGCAGATCGCCGATGCAGCACCCAGGCCAATTCAACCTGTCGCTTCCAGATTTCATTACCGGTAACGCCTTTCTGGCATCACCCCGGAATTAGCCCAACCGAGCAATAGCTTTCGATCAGCGTGTCATACAGCGCGATATCCGCTCGAGCTCTGGCCATTAGCTGCGCGCCGGCAACGGCTGCGAAGATTGCGCGGGCACGAGCATCCGCATGGTCGTCCGTTACCGCATCTGCAGCGATCAAAGCCTTCTTCAGCCATGCGACATTGACGTCCCAAAACACCTGCACTTCACTCTTCACGATGTCGGGAAGGTCGTCATACTCCGCCCCCATGAAGCTTGCCATGCACATCCGGTTATCGTTTTCCAACGCCCAGCGGAAAGTCTGCGGATAGCGCCGAAGACGCTCATGCGGATCCGGATGGGTGTTCCAGATTTCATCGAGAGCGCCAACGGAGCACTCCCAATAGCGATGGGCGACAGCTGCCGCGAGCTCAGCCTTGCCTGGGAAGTGATAGTAGATGCTTGCCGCTTTGATGCCGACAGCGGCCGCCAGGTCGCGGATGCTCAATCCACCGTAACCATGTGCCTGCGCCAGCTGCGTTGCCGCCTCCAGAATCTTCTCTCGGGAATTCTCGCTCATCTCTATGCCTCGTACCGACATTTCTCTTTAGCGCAAAAGGGACCTTGACCAACCGGAATTTGCATTCTAATTTTACCTAACTAACGTTAGTTATTTTGGAGGTGAACATGAACACCGATTTCATCTATTCCGACGCAACGCACCTCGCAGAGCTCATCCGCACCAAGCAGGTCTCACCAGTTGAGATTATGGAAGCGCACCTGGATCGTATCGAAACGATCGATCCGAAGGTGAACGCCATCGTCACGGTCTCCGAGCGTGCATTGGATGCTGCAAGGGAAGCCGAAGCGGCTGTGATGAAGGGCGGAAAACTCGCACCCCTTCATGGAGTGCCATTCACAGCAAAGGACTCGATCGACACGGCTGGCGTGCTGACGCAGCGCGGCTCGCCGATATTCAAGGGTCGAATTCCTGAAACCGATGCCACCAGCGTCGCACGGATGAAGATCGCCGGAGGCATCCTCCTGGCCAAGACCAACCTTCCGGAATTCTCGTACTGGATCGAGAGCGACAACCTGCTTTCCGGGCGATCCAACAATCCCTGGAACCTTGAACGCACACCTGGCGGCTCTAGCGGCGGCGAATCAGCGGCCATCGCAGCCGGAATGTCCCCGATCGGTCTTGGTACCGACCTTGCCATTTCTGTCCGCGGTCCAGCCGCACAGACCGGCATCTCGTCATTGAAGGCGACCCATGGCCGAATACCGATGACCGGCATCTGGCCACGCGCTCCACGCCGCTTCTGGCATGTCGGCCCGATGGCCCGCAGCATACGCGACCTGGCGCTGGCATTCTCGCAGCTTTACGGTCCCGATGGCCTCGACGCTTTCGCGACCAGTACTGTCCCATTCGACGCGGGCATCGGCCGCCAATCCGATCGAGAGCTTCGCGTAGGCTGGCTTGTCGAGCCGGGCTTCGGCCCGATTGATCCGCAGGTGGCTGCAACGGTCGAGACAGCCGCAGATGCCCTGAAGGACGCTGGCCTGCATGTCGAACCGGTCCGCATCCCGGCGCTGGAGCGTGATTTCGCCCTCGATGTGTTCAACCGATTGCATGTGATGGAAATGAAACCGGACTTCGTGGAAGCGACGGCCGGTCGCCGCGACGACGAACTCTACAAGATGGCGAGGACCATGCTCAGCCTGCCGGACACGTCTATGAGGGACTACATCGGGGCTGAGCAGGCCGCCGAACGCATACGGGATGGTTTTGCGGAATTCTTCAGTACGTTCGACGTGCTTATCACCCCTGTCCTTCCCCTACCCGCCCACAAGCACGGCCAGGAGCAGTTCGTCATCAACGGCCGGACGGTCGATGCCACCTACCTGCAGGGCGCCACAGTTCCGTTGAACCTCACGGGCCTGCCAGGCGTCTCGATGCGGTTTGGCACCAGCAAGGATGGTCTGCCGATCAACGTCCAGCTGGTTGGCAGCTGGCAGGCGGAATCGACCATCCTGGACGTCGCGTCGCTCCTTGAGGCTGTCAGCCCGGTCCGCAATCTCCACCCCCAACTTTGATCAGGATGTGCTCAACCAGATGCTCAAACAGGCTACGATCGAGGGTGTCGCGACGACCGGCTGAAATTGTCCCATATCCTTGTCTTGGACGTGAACAGAAGTCTCCGCTTACGCCCGCCGCGCCCGACCATCATCGGGATACGGCGACATGATGAACGCCGTGCGGCAACGGCACCCGGCCAACCTCTTCAAGCCGTAGTACCGCGCCTTTCACGACACGAAAGACGGCAAGGCCGGCGCCAACGCCCGGTGCCGCGCCAGGCTGTGCCTCGAACGAGGTGGCAATCAAATGGTCACCGGTCAGATCGAATGTACCGCCTTCGGGCAGTACCGCTTCGAATGGCGTATCGGAAAGCTTCCTCAGATCACCGGTCTGCGGATCGAAGGACAGCAACGATATTCCCGCCTCACGGGTGTAGCGTGGCGTGCCGGGCGCAAAACTGGTGCCGCGCATGTTGAAGGTCGCAACAAGTCGCCCGTCCGGGCTGACGGCGATCCCCTCGGCGGAAACATCCGTATCGACACTGGCCAGCTGCCGATGCTGCCCGTTCGCGGCTTCAGGTTCGGCGAGACGGATGACGCTGATCGTCGAAGCCGCATTGGGAATGCGCTCGTCGAGCGTCGTCGCCTTGAAATTCCGTCCCCAGTTGGAGGTCAGATAGTGCCGGCCATCCGGCGTGAAGCGGCCGACGAAAGGGTCGCGGCCCGTCTCGACAGGATCGCCCCAGAGCTTGACCGCAAGCGCTCCCTCGCCTTGCGTCACCTCGACAAAGGCGACGCGATCCTGCGTATTGATATTGACCGCCAGATGGCGGCCGGACGGATGCCATTGCACATTGGTTGCCGTGACGCCGCCACGCAGACCTTCCGCCGATCCGCTCAAACCTAGATCCGCAAGAGAAAAGCGTGCCACCTGTCCGAACAGGCCATTGCGAAATTCCACTATCTGCAAAAGGCTCTCTTCCGCCGTATTGGAAACGACGGCAACCCGCCGTCCATCCGGGCTGACGGCGAGGCTTTCCGGATTGATCCCGATCTCCACCGTATCCGCCAGCTTCGGATTGGTGGCATCGCTGAGGTCGACGGCGAATACCCGGTTGCCGGCCGGCAACTCCCTGACGGTCGTAGCACCGACGGGGCGTTCGCCAAGCCGCTCGGTCACGAAAGCGGTTCGGCCGTCCGGTGTCAGTTCCAGAATCTCCGGCGCCGCCGTCACCGAATTTGAAACCGGCAAGGCACTTTGCGTCACCTTGCCATCGGTGATGGACAGGATGGTCAGTGTATCCTTATGCCCGGCTTCTACGGGTGCAAGGACGGAGTCCGCATAGGTTTTTGCTAGGTAGTCGCCATCCGAGATGACTGCGACCTTGCCCGCCGATATGCCGGCCAGAACGTCAACCGATTGCGCCGATGCCTGAGCAGCGAACATCAGCGCTGCCGCAGCCAGAACTGTCTTAGAAAGAAGACGCGAAATCATCATGGCCCATTCTCCGTTCCATGTTCAAATCCGGTACGGACAGAAAGATAGGCGCCTCTTTGATCGGCATCCAATTGGAATATATTGATCTGTGATAGGCGTTATGCATCAGGAGGATCGATGGATATCCGAGCCATGACATGCTTTGTGGCCGTCGCGGAGGAGCTTCACTTCCGTCGCGCCGCCGAGCGGCTGCATCTCACCCAGCCGTCGCTCAGCCAGCGCATACGTGTGCTTGAAGCAGAGGTCGGCACGGCTCTATTTGCCCGCGACCGCCGCAGCGTTGCGCTTACCCCTGCCGGAAAGGCCTTCCTCGAACCCGCCCGCAGGGTCATCGACAACGCGCGCGTCGCAAAAGAACAGGCGTTGAGGGCTGTGCGGGGAGATGTGGGACAACTGCGTCTCGGTTTTACGGTGATTGCCTTTTACGGATTGCTCCCGCAGGCGCTCCAGGCGTTTCGCCGCCTTCACCCCGACGTGGAGGTGGAACTTGTCGAGATGAATTCGCCGTCGCTCGAAACGGCGCTTGCCACTGGCACGATCGATCTCGCCATCCTGCATCCGCCGCTCGCGCATCCGGACCTTCAAAGCCACGCCTTGCCCGACGAAACGTTCGTGCTTGCGCTGCCGGAGAGCCATCCGCTTTCCTCCCTGGCGGAAGTCGCGATTGGACAGCTCGAAGGCGAACCCATGCTGATAGCACCGCGCAGCATTGGTCCCAGCATCTACGATCGCATGATCGCACTCTTCCAGTCGCAGGGCGTGACACCCCGGATTATCCAGGAGGTCACGCCGATGACGACACTTTCGGGCCTCGTCGCGGCCGGCGCCGGGCTTGGCTTCGTCACTGCTGGGCTTGCTCGCCAACCACGGCCCGGTATCTGCTACCGCCCGGTCACGCCATCACCGCCGCCCTTGCCGATCGCCGCTGCCTGGCTGAAACCCGGCCTTCCCGTCACCGGCAGACTGTTTCTGGATGAGGTCATAGCGCATTATGCGGCTCCATAGCTCTCAAGGCCAGCTTCAGCATATCGCACCCACTCATGGATAAGATCAATCAACGCCCTCAAGGCTGGCGATGGCTGTTCGCTGCCAGGATAATGGAGGTAAAAGCCGGGAAATCTCGGTGTATAGCGAACAGCGAGACGAGCCTACCGGACTGAACATAGCCCGCGACCTGGCCGTCGAGCGGGATGTCATGAACCAGCGGCGGCTCCACAAGGTCTATGCCGGCCGCAAGGTCTCAAGCGCCTGAGACAGGTTCAAGGACATCTCACCGGATGGTGGTTGTTGTGAGTTACCACTTAGCTCGCGCGCATGACATCGATGAACGCGCGTAAGGTAGGGGGCACATGGCGATGTCCGGGATAGTATAGCCGCAATCCTGCGACAGGTGGCGACCAGTCGGCTAGCACCACCTCGAGGCGCCCATCGTCGATCCATTGGCGAGCGGAGCTTTCGGGAACATACGCAATCCCCAATCCGGCTGCCGCAGCCTCGACGGTGATCAGGGTATGATTGAGGATCAGAGCGCCGGGAACATTTACGACGGCTTCCTGTCCATGCCTCTCGAACTCCCAGCGGTAAAGCTTGCCGCTCGGCAGCCGCTGGCGGATGCACTGATGCTGCGCGAGGTCGTCTGGAACCCGCGGATGCGCCCTGCCCTCCAGATAGCCGGGCGAGGCGATCGCCACGAAACGGACGTCGTCTCCGAGCGGCACCGCGATCATGTCCTGCGGAACGGCTTCCGCCAGACGCACGCCTGCATCAAATCCTCCTGCAACGATGTCGACAAGATCGCCCTCGACGACGAGATCGATCGACGCCTTCGGGTATTTAAGGAGAAAGCGCGGCACTGCATCTTTCATCAGCGCACGGATCGCCACCTCTCCTCCGTTTATCCGAAGCGTTCCGGCGGGCTCTCCACCATCGTCGGCAACGGCGTCGATCGCGTCGTTCAGATCTCGGATCGCCGGCGTCATCCGCCGCAGCAATCGTTCGCCGGCCTCGGTCAGCGCCACGCTGCGTGTGGTGCGATGGAGCAACCTCACCCCGAGCTGCTTCTCCAGCGCCGCAATCGTGTGGCTGAGGCCCGAGCGAGAAACACCCATCGAATCCGCCGCGACACGAAAGCTCCGATGCATCGCGACCATTGAGAATGCCGCAAGATCGGCAAGGGTCGGCCGTTCAACTGGTGTCATTTCCCCACCATGTCATGCGAATTATACGATATTTTCGCACCTATAGCAGGTCGCTATCCTGATCTCAATCACCAGCAACAAGAGGTAGCACGATGACGAAAACATGGATGATCACCGGCGTCTCCGCCGGACTTGGCAGAGGCATGGCCGAAACACTCCTGAACCGCGGCGATCGCGTCGTCGGGTCGGTCAGGCAACTCCAGTCCATCATCGACCTTCAGGGCAACTACCCGGATCTGTTCCGCGCTGTGGTGATGGATCTCACCGACGTCAGTCAAATCCGGAGGGCCGTCACCGAAACATTCGAATGGGCGGGCCACGTCGATGTCGTGGTCAGCAATGCCGGCTACGGGCTGTTCGGTGCCGCCGAAGAAGTAAGCGACGTCCAGATTGATCGCCAGATCGCCACCAATCTCGTCGGGTCGATCCAGCTGATCCGCGCGGCGCTGCCCCATTTGCGCAAGCAAGGCGGTGGCCGGATCGTTCAGGTCTCGTCCGAGGGCGGACAGATCGCCTATCCGAGCTTCAGCCTCTACCACGCGACAAAGTGGGGCATCGAAGGGTTCGTCGAGGCGGTTTCGAAGGAGGTGGCCCCTCACGGCATCGACTTCATCATCGCGGAACCGGGACCGACGGGCACCAACTTTGGGGCAGCTCTGGACGTGGCGGATGTGCTGCCCGTCTATGACAATACGCCTGCCGGTGCAGTTCGCCGTGCCATCGAGACCGGAAGCTTCGAAATCAAGGGAGATGCCGGCCGCACCGTCGATGCAATCATCGCGGCTGCGGATTCGGTAAAGCCTCCGTTCCGCTTGCCGCTCGGCAGCAGCGCCTTCGAGCAGATCAGCAGCGTCCTTGAGGAACGTCTTCGGGCCGTCCATGCACTCCGCACCGTGGCCTTATCCGCCGACCGGCCCTGACCCATCGAAACACTGAAAGGATCACGACATGAGAAAATTCATCGCCGTTTTCGCAACAATCACGGCTACATTTCTGGGCGCTGACAACGACGCGCGCGCGGCGGAGCCGATGAACAAGGTCGCCGGCACCTGGCAAATGGTCTCGGCCCAGATCGACCCACTTGGCGCCAACACCCCGGCCTATGGGCCGAGGCCGAACGGCTGGCTTGTCTTCACAGAGGAACTTACCTTCGTGGAGGTGCTGACAGATTCCACCATTCCGAAATTCCAGTCCGACATTCGCGGCCGGGGGACCGATGCCGAAAACAGGGCCGCAATGGCGGGCAGCATCGGTTTCTTCGGCCGCTACACAGTCGATGACGCCGGAGAATTCAACGGCAACGTCCTCGAAGGCTCGACCTTTCCCAACTGGGTCGGTCACCGGCGCACGCGGGAACAACTCAGCATGACGGTGGTAGGCGACACGATGACAGAGGAGTTCCGGCGTCCCGATGGAACCGAAATCAAGATCGTCTGGGAAAGACTGCGATGAGGCGTAACCATGCCTTCAGCTCGCGCGACGATGGTTGTCTGCGCGAACGAAGTCCAGAAAGGCTCTCATTGCGGCGCTGGAATGGCGTTTGCTCGGATAATAGAGAAACCAGCTGGCGAGATCGGGACTCCAGTCCTGAAGGACCTCGACGAGATCGCCACTCTCCAGATATGGCGCTGCGTAGTCATCGATAACGTGCGCTACACCGTGGCCGGCCAGGGCGGCCTGAAGTTCGTTATGCGCTGAGCTGAGCGTGAGGCGGCCTTGAGGAACAAGCTCCACCGCCTCTCCGTCCTTTTCGAATTTCCACGAGGCCAGCGCGCCGCCGGGAAACCGGCGGCGGATGCACTCGTGGTGGACGAGGTCTGCCGGCGCCATGGGCAATCCGGCTTTGGCGACGTAATCATGCGAGGCGACGATCGAATATCGGAGTGACTGTCCGAGAGGGATAGCGATCATATCCTGCTCCAGCTGCTTGCCAAACCGAACGCCCATGTCGAAGCCCTGCTCGACGATATCGATCACCGCCGCGTCGCAAACGATCTCCACCTTGACCTCCTCGTGAAGCTGCATGAACTTCAAGACGAGGGGGCAGAGAAAATGGTCGACCGCGGGCGCCGGCGCATTGATGCGCAGGGTGCCGGATGGCTTTTCCTTCAACTGGTTGAGATCGTCGACCGCGATCCTGATATCCGCGAGCGCCGGCTTCAATCGCTCGAGCAGGCGTGCGCCGGCATCGGTTGGTGACACGCTTCTGGTCGTTCTGTTGAGCAGGCGGATCCCGAGAGCTTCTTCCAGACCGTTGATCGTCTGGCTAAGCGCCGATGACGAAATTCTTCGTTCGGCGGCCGCAGCCCGAAATCCGCCACATCTCACGATAGAAGCAAAAACCTCAAGGCTGTCGAGTCTCACATCATCCATTGCAAAGCCTGCCTTATCAACCTGATCGGGTTTTAATCACTTATCAGCGCAGTACTTCGGCGTCATGTAGGTACAGTCCGCAATTTGAAGCGGGGTGGTGACGAGAAGGATTTTGACATGGGCCCTTTGACCCTGAACAGGCGCACGATCATGGTTTCCGCCGTGGCGGCCGGTGCATCAACCTTGCTGCTCGGCAGTTCGACCGGATCGGCCCTCGCGCAAACACCGCCACCGCTCATCGGCAATGCCGGCCATTACCGTTTTCGGATCGGCGAGATCGACGCGACGGTTCTCAGCGACGGCATAATCGGAGGACCGCCGCGGATCTATGCAAGCGATGCATCCGAGGCCGAACTTCAGGAAGTTTTGCGCCGCGCGTTCCTCCCAGAGGATCATCTGGCTCTCAATCTCAATATACTGCTCATCGAGGTCCGCGATAGACGTGTGCTTCTGGAAGCTGGCGCAGGCACGACAATGGGGCCGAACGGCGGACGCATTTTCGAAAACCTGCAGTCGATCGGCCTCGCTGCGGCAGACATTGATGCGATCGTCGTGTCGCACACCCATCCCGACCATGTTGGCAACCTGCGTGCGACAGACGGTGGCAGGGCATTTCCGAATGCCGTCGTCTACGCACCACGCGCAGACTGGGACTTCTTCGTCAGCGGCAACCCCGATCTTTCCTACATGCCGGTGCCGGAGGATTTCAGGCAACGGTTCGGCGCGGCGATCAAGCGCAGTGTCGAACCTCTCGGAAAAGACGTCGAGCTTTACGAAGCGGGCGTGGAAATCATCCCCGGCCTGACCTCCATTCCGGCTGCAGGACATACGCCGGGAATGGCGGCTTTTCTGGTTCACTCGGGCAATGCCCAGCTGCTCCTGACTGCAGACCTCGCCTACCATCCGGTCGTCAATATCGACAATCCATGGCGCCCCGGGCCGGACCGGGACAAGCAAACGGCACATGCCTCCCGCAGCCGTATATTCGATATGGCGGCAGCCGATCGAATACCGGTTCTCGGCTTCCATTACCCCTTTCCCGGTCTCGGGCACATGCTCAAGACGGATAGCGGTTATGCCTGGGTGCCCGCGAACTGGCAGTTCTAGAAAATGAACTCCATCGAGAGGATATCAGCGATGAACTCGACAACCATCGACAGACGCGGTTTTATTGGTGCGATCGGAGCGACTGTGGCCGGTGCGGCAATAGCCGGTAGCGCAAGCGCCCAGCAGGCAACGGACACGCTAACATCCTCCAACTCCGTGTCTTCCCAGACCTTTCCTGTTCTGACACGCACCGTTCCCGCAACCGGCGAGCAGGTCAGCCTTCTCGGCCTGGGGACCTTCCTGACATTCGACAAAAGACCGGGGGAACCTCGTGACGATCTGCGAGAGGTTTTCCATCGCTATCTGGCCGGCGGCGGGCGAGTGATCGATACGTCACCGCTCTACGGCTCGGCAGAAGCAAGCGTCGGGCAGTTCATGGGGGAGAGCGAGCGGGCAGCCGGTATCTTTCTGACCAACAAGATCTGGTCGACGGGCGAATATCTCGGCGACGAGAGCCATGCCGTCGAAAGCTTCAGGCAGTCCAGGCTCAGGACGTGGCGCTCCAGGATAGAGGTGATGCAATGCCACAGCATCACGAATGCGCAAGTGGTCATCCCTCTGATGCAGTCCTGGAAGAAGGAAGGGCAGGTTGGCCATGTCGGCGTTACCCATCATGAGACGAGCGCACACGAGCAACTGATCCGTTTTATCGAGAACGGCAGCGTCGATTTCATCCAGACGAACTATTCGATCTTTGATCGGAATGCCGAGAAGCGCCTGCTTCCGGCGGCGGCCGACAGAGGTGTCGGGGTCCTGATAAATCTGCCCCTCGAGAAAGCACGTCTTCTCAAGGTCGTGGAGGGGCGCCCTCTGCCGGATTTCGCCAGCGAGTTCGAAGCCACTACGTGGGCGCAGTTCTTCCTCAAATGGGTCATGGCGCATCCCGCCGTCACCTGCGTCTTGTGCGGGACATCCAATCCGGACCATATGACGGACAATTTACGTGCCATGACGGGCCCGCTTCCTGACGAAGCGATGCGCCGCAGGATGGTCGCGCATATGGAGACGATCCCAAATTTCGCCTCGATCGGAAATATGCCTTGGTATCCGGACAAGGACCGAATGTATTCGGGTCTCATTCGTGACGCGCAAATGAGCGCACGACGCCGCTTGGACTGACGCTGCAGCGTCGATGAGCACGCCAAAATGGCGCTTGGGCGCCAGCTGCGTGGACTAACGCAACTGGCTTGAGGTCCTAGCCTTGCGCGTGTTCATAGTGTCCACTTAAATCAATGTGCTTCGAACCGATCACCGGTTAAAGGGCTGCGGCCCCAATCAAATACTGCCTTTGACTGTCTGCGCCGTTTAAACCGCAGGGCGAATGGTGTTTGCAATCGGCCTTAATCCGTGGCCAAGTGCAATCGAACCTACTCGACATATTCCATGGGATATCTCGGCATGCCATACTGCGCCTCAATTCATCTGGAGGCTCCTCATGCTGAAGCTGATCGTCGCGATCGCCTTCCTGTCCTTCTGCTCCACCACTGTTCTTGCCCGGCCGTTCACCGATGCCGGCGGACGAACGGTTGAGATCCCGGACAATGTCACGCGCGTGCTAACCGCCGGACCGCCGGCCTCAGTGCTGGTCTATGTGCTGGCGCCAGACAAGCTGACCGGCTGGGTGCGTGAGCCGAGCGCGGCCGAGAAGGAATTCCTGTCACCCAACGTCCGCGACCTGCCGACCTTCGGACGGCTAACCGGGCAAGGTGGCACAGCCAACATGGAGGCGGTGATTGCCGCAAGACCGGACCTCATCATAGATGTCGGCGGCGTCAACCCGACCTATATCTCGCTCGCTGACAAGGTGCAGCAGCAGACCGGCATTCCCTATGTGCTGCTCGACGGCAGCTTCAAAAACTCCGCCGAGACACTCCGGCAGGTGGGGGATCTTCTGGGCGTCGAGCCGCGCGCCGAAGAACTGGCGGCCTATGCCGAACAGACCTTGAAGACCCTAGATGACGGACTGGCGAAAGTGCCCTCCAGCGAGCGCCCGAAGGTCTATTATGGCCGCGGCCCGGAGGGATTGGAGACCGGGCTTGCCGGTTCCATTAATCTGGAAATTCTGGAAGCCGCCGGCGCCGCCAATGCCGCGGCATCAGCCGGCAAGGGCGGCCTGACCAATGTCTCGCTGGAACAGGTACTCGGCTGGAACCCGGACGTCATCCTCGCCGCCAGCCCGAAATTCGCCGCCGGCGTGAAGAGCGATCCGTCCTGGGCCAGCGTTACGGCGGTGAAGGACGGCAAGGTTTTTATCACGCCGCCTTTGCCCTTCGGCTGGTTCGACGCGCCACCCGGCATCAACCGCCTGATCGGCATCCGCTGGCTGGAGGCGCTGCTTTATCCGCAGGCCTTCAAGGGCGATCTGAGGGCCGATGTGAAAACCTTCTTCAAGCTCTTCTATCAAGTCGACGTGACGGACGCCCAGCTTGACACGCTGCTGAAAGGCGCCACAGCTAACCCCGGATGAGACCTGAAGCGAATATCGAGCGCGCAAACCGGAAGCTGGTCGTCCTAAGCGTGGCCGGCCTGCTGTTGCTGACGCTGGGGGCGATGGCAATCGGCAAATACTGGATCCCGCCCGGTACCATCCTGCGGGCTCTCGCGGCCGGGTTGACTGGCGGCCTATCGGATGTCGATCCGATCCAGCAGACGGTGATCTGGAACGTGCGCCTGCCTCGCGTCATGGCGGGCCTGTTGATAGGTGCCGCACTGGCGGCGGCCGGCGCCACCTATCAGGGCCTGTTCCGCAATCCCCTTGTTTCGCCAGATATTCTCGGCGTCTCCGCTGGCGCCAGCCTTGGTGCGGTTTTGGCCATCTTCTGGCGCATGCCCGTGCCCGTTATCCAGATCATGAGCTTCTGCGGCGGGCTTCTTGCGGTCGGCGCGGTCTATGCGGTGGGTGCTGTGATCCGCGGGCGCGATCCGACATTGACCCTGGTTCTCGCCGGCGTGGCGATCGGAGCCGTGGTCGGAGCCGGCATCTCTCTGATAAAAATCCTCGCCGATCCCTATGACCAGCTCCCGGCCATAACCTATTGGCTTCTCGGGAGCCTGACGGCGGTGAACCGTGCCGATGTCGCCGCCATCCTGCCCGCCATGATCCTCGGTCTCCTGCCGCTCTTTCTGCTGCGCTGGCGCATGAATGTCATGACGCTGGGCGACGAGGAGGCGCAGACGCTGGGCGTCGACACGCGCGTCACGCGGCTGGCGCTGGTGGTCGGCGCAACACTGATCACTGCCGCCTCGGTGTCGATCGCCGGCATTGTCGGCTGGGTCGGCCTCGTCATTCCGCATATCGCGCGGCTGCTGGTCGGGCCAGACTTCCGCCGCCTGCTTCCGGCCTCCATCATGCTCGGCGGCGGTTACATGCTGGTGGTCGATACGCTCGCCCGCAGCGTTGCACTCACGGAAATCCCGCTCGGCATCCTGACCGCCGTGGTCGGCGCCCCCTTCTTCCTCTGGCTGCTGGCATCGGGAAAGCGGGGCTGGTCCTGATGCTGGAGTTGCGCGACCTCTCGTTCGGCTATGGTGCACAAAGGATAGGGAGCAGCGTCTCGCTGACGCTTCGCCCCGGCAAAGTCCTGGCGCTGCTCGGGCCGAACGGCGCAGGCAAGACGACGCTGTTCAAGACCATGCTCGGGCTTTTGCCGCCACAGGCCGGCGACATATTGTTTGACGGAGCGTCTCTGACGAGGCTCGGCCGCGCCGAGCGGGCAAGGCGGATAGCCTATGTGCCGCAGGCCCACGACGCGCTGTTTCCCTTCACTGTGCGCGACGTGGTGCTGATGGGCCGGGCGGCGCAGGTGGCACCGTTTTCCGCGCCCGGCAGGCGGGACCGCGAACTCGCGGCCGATGCGCTCGACCGGATCGGCATGGCCCATCTGGCGGATCGGCCCTATACCGAGATTTCCGGTGGCGAGCGGCAGATGGTGCTGATTGCCCGGGCGTTGGCGCAGGAGCCGAAGGTTCTCGTCATGGACGAACCGACCGCCAGTCTCGATTACGGCAACCAGATGCGGGTTCTGTCCCATGTCCGTCGGCTTGCAAGCGAAGGCATGGCAATCGTGCTCTCCACCCACAATCCCGACCACGTTTTCATGGTCGCCGACCGGGTGGCGCTGCTGCACGAGGGCAGGTTTGCGGGCCTCGGATCGCCGACCGAGGTGCTGACACCCGCAACGGTCAAACAGCTTTATGATATCGATGTGGTGATGGGCGTGCTGCCGGGCAGCAGTTTCCAGGCCTGTTCGCCGCGTATAAAAACAGGAGAGTGACGATTGCGCGCGAGAGCGGGTTGCAGGCCTCCGCACCGCGGCCGACCGATGGCGACATGACCTTCACCAGCAACGTCTACTCTGGGCCCGCGCATGGCGACACCGCGACAGAGCAGTCCTTACGGACCGATCTGCCGCGTCGAGATCTACAAGCTTTGATTGCCAATGAGAGCTGCTCCGGCTTTGCCGGATACCTCCATTGAAAATAGCCCATGTTCCAAGCTTCCCTCATATGTCTTCAGCGGGGGCTGCGGAGTGATCGACATGGCGTTATTGGCGTGATCAGATTCTGGCATTTTCGCGCATATCTATCTATCCGCGAGGTTTTCCTCAAAGGCAGGCTATCTCGGATTCTTGAACTCCTTCAAGACAGGCGCTGCGCGACTGGCAGGTAACTAGAGGAAAGTCCTGGTGCGACGGTTCTGAGTTTCGGCATGGAGCCCAAAAAAACCGACCCCGTCTCGAAGACAGAGGCGCTGTGCCTCTCGCCCTTCTCCGCAGAGATATGTCTCACAAAACGCGATCCAATACGGCTGACGGATGCGCGAGCGGCCTCCGTGGCAGTTCAGGCAGTCATTATAGGTGGTCGCCCGCTCGGTCAGGCGGCGCAGCACGCGCATCACCGCTTTTCTCGCCAGATCATCCCTCCGCTTTGTTCTGCAGCGCTAAGTCTATCGTCCCGGCTTTAGGATCGATATGCCTTTCACGCTGTTCGGCGGTATTCTGTATTTGTGTCTTTCTCGCTATGTCTGTGTTGGCGTGTTTTATTTCTGTGGGGGAATATTGGTTGCGGGGGCAGGATTTGAACCTGCGGCCTTCAGGTTATGAGCCTGACGAGCTACCGGGCTGCTCCACCCCGCGTCACCAAGAATTCGGGCTTATCAGCCCGGAAGCAAGTCAGGCGTAGCCTGATGAGGTGAGACCGGAAGCAATCGATTAAGTATCGATTGCCGGTCGAACGGGCTGCTCCACCCCGCGTTTAGCACAAACCTTTGGTTTGTGCGAGTGCGTCACAGCTGCGCTGTGACGGTCACTGCCGGAGCAACGAGCTTGGCTCGTTGTCTCCTGTAAGGAGCGCACCGGCTATATCCTGTGCGCTGTCCTTCATTCATTTGAGCTTTGCAAACGACGAAGGGTCGCTTTGGGCGACCCTTTGGTATTGGCCAGGGGCCGTTTGTTTTCGTTATGAGAAGATTGTTTTCCATCTTGCGATGGACATTGCCTTTAGAAGACCTGGCAGCGACCTACTCTCCCGCGTCTTAAGACGGAGTACCATTGGCGCTGGGGCGTTTCACGGCCGTGTTCGGAATGGGAACGGGTGCGGCCGCCCCGCCATGACCACCAGGTCATCTAAGGGCAATGTGAAGAGAAGCTGGTTCACTCTTTGAGTGATTGATTTGAACACGTCTTTGTCTCACGGCCTGCGTTTGCAGGCGGATGAGCATTGATCAATGGGAACGATTAAGCCAATCGGGCTATTAGTAAGGCTAAGCTTCATGCATTACTGCACGTCCACACGCCTCCTATCAACGTGGTCGTCTACCACGGCCCTGATAGGGAATACTCGTTTTCAGGTTGGTTTCCCGCTTAGATGCCTTCAGCGGTTATCCATTCCATATATAGCTACCCTGCTATGCCGTTGGCACGACAACAGGTCCACCAGAGATATGTCCATCCCGGTCCTCTCGTACTAGGGACAGATCCTGTCAATATTCCTACACCCACGGCAGATAGGGACCGAACTGTCTCACGACGTTCTGAACCCAGCTCACGTACCGCTTTAATTGGCGAACAGCCAAACCCTTGGGACCTGCTCCAGCCCCAGGATGCGATGAGCCGACATCGAGGTGCCAAACAACCCCGTCGATATGGACTCTTGGGGGTCATCAGCCTGTTATCCCCGGCGTACCTTTTATCCGTTGAGCGATGGCCCTTCCACGCGGGACCACCGGATCACTATGACCGACTTTCGTCTCTGCTCGACTTGTCAGTCTCGCAGTCAGGCGGGCTTATGCCATTGCACTCGACGACCGATTTCCGACCGGTCTGAGCCCACCATCGCGCGCCTCCGTTACTCTTTCGGAGGCGACCGCCCCAGTCAAACTACCCACCATACACTGTCCCGGATCCGGATGACGGACCGCGGTTAGACATCCATGACGATAAGGGTGGTATTTCAAGGATGGCTCCACGAAGACTGGCGTCCCCGCTTCAAAGCCTACCACCTATCCTACACATGCCGACACGAATGCCAGTGTAAAGCTATAGTAAAGGTGCACGGGGTCTTTCCGTCTAACCGCAGGAACCCCGCATCTTCACGGGGAATTCAATTTCACTGAGTCTATGCTGGAGACAGCGGGGAAGTCGTTACGCCATTCGTGCAGGTCGGAACTTACCCGACAAGGAATTTCGCTACCTTAGGACCGTTATAGTTACGGCCGCCGTTTACTGGGGCTTCAATTCAAAGCTTGCACCTCTCCTTTTAACCTTCCAGCACCGGGCAGGCGTCAGACCCTATACGTCGTCTTTCGACTTCGCAGAGCCCTGTGTTTTTGATAAACAGTCGCTACCCCCTGGTCTGTGCCACCCTCTTCCACTTGCGTAAAAGAGGGTCACGCTTCTTCCGAAGTTACGCGTGCAATTTGCCGAGTTCCTTCAGCATAGTTCTCTCAAGCGCCTTGGTATACTCTACCTGACCACCTGTGTCGGTTTCGGGTACGGTCTATACGGTGGAGCTATTTCCTGGAACCGCTTCCCTGCAAGATCAATCCAATAAGACCTTACAAGTTACGCAATCCGTCACTACCACCAGGCCCACGAATATTAACGTGGTTCCCATCACCTACGCATTTCTGCCTCAGCTTAGGGGCCGGCTAACCCTGCTCAGATTAACTTTAAGCAGGAACCCTTGGTCTTTCGGCGAGGGGGTCTCTCACCCCCTTTGTCGTTACTCATGTCAACATTCGCACTTCCGATATCTCCAGGGGCCCTCACGGGTCCCCCTTCACAGACTTACGGAACGCTCCGCTACCACACATCTTACGATGTATCCTCAGCTTCGGTGCATGGCTTTAGCCCCGTTACATTTTCGGCGCAAAGACCCTTATTTAGACCAGTGAGCTGTTACGCTTTCTTTAAATGATGGCTGCTTCTAAGCCAACATCCTGGTTGTTTTGGGATCCTCACATCCTTTCCCACTTAGCCATGACTTGGGGACCTTAGCTGGAGGTCAGGGTTGTTGCCCTCTTCACGACGGACGTTAGCACCCGCCGTGTGTCTGCCGATTAGTACTCCCAGGTATTCGGAGTTTGGTTAGGATCAGTAAGACGGTGAGTCCCCATAGCCCATCCAGTGCTCTACCCCCTGGGGTATTCGATCGACGCTCTACCTAAATAGATTTCGCGGAGAACCAGCTATCTCCGAGTTTGATTGGCCTTTCACCCCTAGCCACAAGTCATCCCAATCTATTGCAACAGATGCGGGTTCGGTCCTCCAGTTGGTGTTACCCAACCTTCAACCTGCTCATGGCTAGATCACTCGGTTTCGGGTCTAATGCAACTAACTGAACGCCCTGTTCAGACTCGCTTTCGCTGCGCCTACACCTACCGGCTTAAGCTTGCTAGTTACACTAAGTCGTTGACCCATTATACAAAAGGTACGCCGTCAGGCTTGCGCCCTCCGACTGCTTGTAGGCATCCGGTTTCAGGTTCTATTTCACTCCCCTTGTCGGGGTGCTTTTCACCTTTCCCTCACGGTACTTGTTCGCTATCGGTCATGCACGAGTACTTAGGCTTGGAGAGTGGTCTCCCCATGTTCAGACAGGATTTCACGTGTCCCGCCCTACTCAAGGACAATGAGTGTTCTACGCTTACGGGGCTATCACCCACTATAGCCAGGCTTTCCAACCTGTTCAGCTTTATTCCTCATTGCCACTGGCCTGGTCCGCGTTCGCTCGCCACTACTTACGGAGTCTCGGTTGATGTCCTTTCCTTCAGGTACTTAGATGTTTCAGTTCCCTGAGTTCGCTTCTTACCCCTATGTATTCGAAGGTAAGATACCTTATAAACAATACCTAGAAACCTAAACCGTACCGAAGCACGGCTTAAACTTTCTAGGTATTTAAGGTGGGTTGCCCCATTCGGAGATCCATGGATCAAAGCTTATTCGCAGCTCCCCACAGCTTATCGCAGCGTATCACGTCCTTCTTCGCCTGTGCATGCCAAGGCATCCACCAAATGCCCTTACGACACTTAATCGTTCTCATTGCCAATGCTCATCAATATAGCCGCTCTGTTTCCAGAACGGCGGAAGGGCTACCTTTTACAACCCGACCTTCTCATGACGACATCGACGTGTTCTTGTTCGACAAGCCTGCTTTATCGGGGTCACGCCGAGCGACCCGCTTGCAGTCTTGTCTTAAGACCAGCTTCTCGAGATTAAATCCGGGTCCGTGCGGTTAGCAAACGGACATCAATAAGTCGTCAGAGATGCCATAACCCAAGGGTCAAAACACCAACAACGACCGACCAGAGTGACAAGCTTCCTATCTCCACCGATCCCTCTTTCGTGTCCGGCCGGCTAGGCCATCAACGACATCATAAGGATCAGCTTCAAACCCAGGCTTACCTTGCGGTAAATCCCAGACCTGGAAGCCTCCAGATCAATCTTCTCTTCACGATTTTTGCAGAACAGGCACAAACGCAGATCGCGTCGTGCAAACTTTTATTTCTTCAGAAGACAATGTCGGCCTTCGCCTCCAACGAAGCAAAGCTTCGCAAGGCCAAGGGCCGGCGCCGATCGTTCGGCGGCCCGTCCGGAGCGCAGCATCCGAAGGATGCGACAGCGTCAGGACCAAATATGGTGGAGCTGAGCGGGATCGAACCGCTGACCCCCTGCTTGCAAAGCAGGTGCTCTCCCAGCTGAGCTACAGCCCCAATCTCGTCAGGGAATAGGCACTAGCCAATAGGAATTAGCAAAAGCCCGTCCATCAACACCATGTTTCCGCAAAACCCATCCAGCAGGTCAAATCCGTCACCACATC
>NZ_CDRNXG010000002.1:0-227500 GCF_977018605.1 [Rhizobium] kunmingense | reverse complement strand
CGACAACCCTGTAACCGAACCTTCGCAAAACTGTCGCGGTGCTGTCATGGGCACCCATCATAGGCGCCCCTCGAACAAGGAGCGCAACATGCAGCCTCAATCCGTAAATCTCTCGGGCATCGGCAAAGGCTTTGGCGCCGACGATGTGCTGAAGGGCATCGATCTTTCCATTCGCCCCGGCGAATTTCTGTCGCTCGTCGGCATGTCCGGATGCGGCAAGTCCACCTTGCTCAGGATCATTGCCGGCCTGGAAATGGCCGACCGCGGCACGGTATCGATCGGCGAGCGCGACGTAACCGACGTCGATCCCGCCGACCGCAATCTCGCAATGGTCTTCCAGTCCTACGCGCTCTACCCGCACATGAGCGTGCGCGAGAACATCGCGACGCCGCTGCGCATGCGACGCCTGTCCTTCTGGTCGCGCCTGCCGCTGATCGGCCGGATCTTCGCCGGCAAGCAGACACTCGGCGAGATCGCTGCTGCCGTCGATGACGCAGCCGCCGTCCTGCAGATCGGCCATCTTCTCGATCGCAAGCCGGCCCAGCTTTCCGGCGGCCAGCGTCAGCGCGTGGCGCTGGCGCGTGCACTCGTGCGTTCCCCCGCCGCATTCCTGATGGACGAGCCGCTGTCAAACCTCGACGCCAAGCTGCGCGCCCATATGCGCGGCGAACTGACAAACCTCCACGACCGCCTCGGCGCGACCTTCATCTACGTCACCCACGACCAGATCGAGGCGATGACCATGTCGGACCGCATCGCCCTGATGTCGGAAGGACGCATCGAGCAGCTCGGCACGCCGGACGAACTCTATCGCACGCCGGCCACGCTGACCGTCGCCCGCTTCATCGGCACGCCCTCGATCAATCTCCTGCCTGTCGAAGTCGGGACTTCGGGCGAGATCGCACTTCTAGGCCGCAAGCTCGGCCTGCGGACGACAGGTGCATCGGTCGGACCGGCGACGCTCGGCATTCGAGCGGAAGATCTGTTTGTCAGCGAAACAGGCATTGCTGCGCGCATCCTGCGCACGGAAATGCAGGGAGCCGATCGCTTCGTCACCTGCCAGCTTGTCGACGACACATCACTTTGCGTCGTCATGCGTCAACGCGCAGGCGACACGATCGGCGCCGATATGGATGGACGGATCCGCATCGGCTTCAGCGAAACCAACCTTCACCTGTTCGGCTCTAACGAGAAACGTTGCGAACTTGCAGCAATCGAGCAGGTATCGGCGTGAGCATCACCGTTTCTGCGACAACCGACGCCGGAACACTGCGCAGCCGCACGTCCTCGCCCGCCCGCCGCATGGCGCGCCGCGGGATCATTTTCGTCCTGCCCGCCGTTCTGCTTCTGCTCGCCATCTACATCATCCCGATGCTTGTTCTCGCGGTATTCTCGGTCACGGATTACCAGCTCGGCGCCCTGTCGACGAATTTTGTCGGGCTTGAGAATTTCTACAAGGCGTTCAGCGATCCCGTCTTCATGCGGGCGCTCGCCAATACCGTGCTCTACGCCGTCATCGTCATTCCGGTCGGCGTATTCCTGGCGCTTGGCATCGCGCTTCTCGTCTATAACCGCAAGCGCAGCCGCGCCTTCTGGGAGATCGCCTATTTCCTGCCGGTCACGGCAACGCTCGTAGCCATGGCGACTGTATTCCAGTTCCTGCTGCATCCTTCGCTCGGGCCGGTCAATGCCGTGATCAAATGGTTCGGCTTCGAGCCGGTCGGCTTCCTGTCCAACCCGGTACTGCTGATCCCCACCATGGCCATCATCGGCATATGGCAGGTTCTGGGCTTCAACATGGTGCTCTTTCTCGCCGGCCTGACCGCGATCCCGAAGGACCTGCATGAAGCCGTGCGCCTGGATGGCGCCAAGAACCCGATCGATCGCTTCTTCAGCGTCACCTGGCCCATGCTCGGACCGACGACAATGTTCGTGGTCGTCACCACTTCGATTTCCGCTTTCAAGGTGTTCGAGACGGTTGCGGTGCTGACCAAGGGCAGGTCCGGCTCGGAAGTGCTGCTCTATTCGCTTTATCTCGAGGGGTTCGAATACGCCAACACCGGCTATGCCGCCGCGTTGACGTTGATCTTCCTCGCCATCGTTCTGGTTCTGTCGATCGGCCAGACGCTGCATATGGACCGGAAGGTGCACTACTGATGGCCGCTCTGCGCAAATACCTTCCGCATGCCGTGCTGGCGCTTGGCGCCTTCGTCATGCTTCTGCCCTTCTACTGGATGTTCCTGACCTCCATCCGCTCGCCGGCAGAAATTTTCAGCGTGTCGCTCTGGCCCATCCCGGAGGATTTTTCGGCGCTCGACAACTATGCGCGCGCGGCAGGCCAGGTGCCGATGCTGAAATTCATGGCAAACGGCGTGATCGTCTGCCTCGGCATCCTGATCGTCCAGGTAGCGACGGCCGTGCCGGCTGCCTATGCGCTGGCGAAGCTGCGCTTTCCCGGCCGCAAGCTGCTGCTCACTCTGGTGATTGCCGCGCTCACGGTGCCGATTCAGGCGCTTGCCCTGCCCCTTTTCGTCGGCCTGGCGCAGGCGCAGCTGCTCAACACCTATTTCGCCATGATGATGCCGTTCCTGCTTTCGGTCTTCGCCATCTTCCTCTTCAACCAGTCGTTCCGCAGTTATCCGGACGAAATCATCGAGGCGGCGCGCCTGGATGGCTTCTCGGAATTCGAGATCTGCTGGCGGCTGGTGCTGCGCGGCTCGCTGCCCTCGCTTGCCGCCTTCTCGGTCTTCTCGCTCGTGGCGCATTGGAACGACCTCTACTGGCCGATGATCGTTGTCACCGACACGAACCTCGCGCCGCCGCCGCTCGGCATGCTGTTCTTCGCCGATGTCGAATCCGGTGCGAATTACGGTGCGCTGATGGCGGGTGCGACGATCATCACGGCCCCGATGGTGGTCTGCTTCCTCCTCGCGCGAAAACATTTCATCGCCGGCATCACCATGACCGGCGTGAAGTAAGCCCCTCCTCCTCCCTCAACCCAACTCCCCTCAACCCAACTCCTCGGAGATCCTCGATGAACATCAACCGACGGACTGCCATTGGCGGCCTGGCTTTCGGCCTCGCGCTGACCGGCCTTTCGACGCAGAGCCTTGCAGCGGACGTAACCCTCAACGTCCTCTACAATCTGCCCGGCTTCACGAAATTCCATCAGCCGCTGGCTGACGAATTCATGAAGAACAACCCGGACATCAAGATCAATTTCCTCGCACCTGCAACCGGCTACAACGAAGGCCAGCAGCAGGTTCTGCGCGCGGCCGTCACCGGCAGCCTGCCCGACGTCTATTTCTCCGGCTATAACCTGACGGCGGAACTCGTCCACACGCTCAAGCCGCGCAACCAGATCACCGACCTCGCGCCCTTCATCGAGAAGGAAGGCGGACAGGCGTTCCTCGACAAGAACTACACGTCGAACATGGCGGCCCTGGGCAAGATCGACGGCACACAGTACGGCCTGCCGGTCAATGCGTCCTCGCCGATCATCTACATCAACGCCGAACTGGTCCGTAAGGCCGGCGGTGACCCGGACAACATGCCGAAGACTTTCGCCGGCCTGATCGAACTGGCCAACAAGATCCATGCCCAGGACGAGAAGGTTTCCGGCATGGGCTACGACATCAACCTGTGGCCGGATGACTGGCTGTGGCAGGCTCTGATCACCAACCAGGGCGGCAAGCTGGTCGACGAAGCCACGAAGACCGTCGGCTTCGACAACGAAATCGGTTTGAACGCGCTGAAGCTGACCCGTCGCTTCGTCACCGAAGGCGGCCAGAACCTGCTCGACTGGGATCAGTCGCGCCAACAGTTCGGCGCTGGCCTGACCGGCTTCATCTTCTCCACCCCGGCCCACGTCCAGACCGTCGAAGGTCTCGTCGGCGACCGTTTCGAGCTGAAGACCGCGACCTTCCCGCTCGACAACCCGGAAAAGGGCGGCGTTCCGACCGGCGGCAATTCGGCCGTCATGCTGACCCAGGATGCAGCCAAGCAGGATGCTGCCTGGAAATACCTGAAGTGGGTCACCGGCCCGGAAGCCCAGAACGTCATCGTTCGCATCACCGGCTACCTGCCGACCAACAAGCTCGCCACCGGTCCTGACTTCCTGGCGCCCTATTATGCCGAGCATCCGAATGTGAAGACTGCCTCGCTGCAGGCTGACCGTTCGCTTCCGTGGGCCGGCTATCCGGGTGGCGACAGCGTTCGCATCTGGCGCACCCAGCGCGACATCATCGGCACCGTCATGCGCGGCGAAGTATCGCCGGAAGACGGCCTGAAGCAGATCGTCGAGCAGACCAACGCTTTGATGAAGTAAGCGATTGAACGAAAATACGAAGGGCCGCGGAGAAATCTCCGCGGCCCTTTTTCATATCAGCCGCCCCGGCTTCCATATCTCGGGAAGATGCGTCTTCAGACTTCCGCAGTAACACGTGCATAAGCGCCAAGGATGAAGCGCTCGGCACGCAGAAGATAGGCTTCGAGCAGGGCGGCGGCGGCGGCAGAATTCCCGGCTTCCAGTGCCGTGACGATCTCGACATTCTGGTCGATGAACGGCCCGTGCAGAAACTCGGGGTCTTTCAACAGACCGAAGACGAGACGCAGTTCGAGGGAAATCTGCGCATAGAAATTCGACATCCGCGGACTGTCCGAAAGCTCGACGATGGCCGCATGAAAGGCGATGTCGGCGCTGCCGACTCCAAGCCAATCGCCTGCCTTGCGGCAGTGCCGCGCCCCGTCCACGGCGGCGCGCATGCGTTTTACCGCCGGATGTCCTGGATGCGCCTGCGCCAGCGCCGGACATTCGATGAAGCGTCGAACGCGATAAATATCGATGATCGTCGACATGCTGGGCGTCGACACGAAGACACCGCGATTGGCCTCGTAGCGCAGCAGACCTTCCTTGGTCAGCATACGAAACACTTCGCGCAGCGTATTGCGCGAGACCTGCAACTCCTCGCTCAGCGTCAATTCGGAAAGATGGCTTCCCGGCGTCAGGTGGCCGGAAATGACCTGATCGCGGATACGGCTTGCGATCGTTTCCGCCAGTGTCTGGACCTGCTCCGATGGGCGTGTTGCGGCTGGCGCATTACGGTTGCCCGGAGCCGGCATACCCGTTTCCTCTCCTAGCGGTTTGCGTGCAGCCAAGCGATGCCCCTTCCGTCGCCGATCCGTATTCATCTTCCGGTAATGTGCGCGGGTCGTCCCGACAAGCGAAATGACGCCGCGACCACAGTCGGAACCTATTTAAGCCGTGCAAAAATCAAGCATGCCCAATCAATATGCACCTGATCCTTTGTAGGGCAATACACAAAAATTGTTCAACACTATGGACAGCATTGTCCTCCTTTGTTAGCTTTTGTTCAAAATGAGGCGGAGAGGGCAGAGCGTTCATGATGAACATCGACATCAACAGCGACCTGGGCGAAAGTTTTGGCGCGTGGAAGATGGGCGATGACACTGCCATGCTCGATATCGTCAGCAGCGCCAACGTTGCCTGCGGCTTCCATGCCGGAGATCCTGCCGGCATTCTCAAGACACTTCGCTCTGCCGCCGAACGCAATGTGACGATCGGCGCCCATGTCGGATATCGCGATCTTGCCGGCTTCGGCCGCCGCAACATGGACCCGTCGAGCGAAGAGCTGGTCGGCGATGTCATCTACCAGATCGGCGCATTGCAGGGCTTGGCCCGCGCCGCCGGCACCCGCGTGACCTATGTGAAGCCGCATGGCGCGCTCTATAATACGATTGCCGTCGATGCCCGCCAGGGCAAGGACGTGATCGACGCCATTCTTGCCGTCGACCCTTCGTTGGTGCTGATGGCGCTGGCCGGTTCTCCGCTCGTTGCACAGGCACGCGCTGCCGGCCTGACCGTTGTCGCCGAAGCCTTTGCCGACCGAGCCTATACGCCAGAGGGCAATCTCGTTTCGCGCCGGGAGAAAGGCTCCGTTCTGCATGACCCCGATCTGATCGCCGCACGCATGGTGCGGATGGTCAAGGAAGGCGTCATCGAGGCGATCGACGGCACGCTGACCAAGGTCGATGCCCAGTCGATCTGCGTGCATGGCGACAGCCCCGGCGCCGTTGCCATGGCAAAGCGCCTGCGCGAGGTTTTCGAACAGTCCGGGCTTGCCATCCGCGCCTTTGCAGGCATTGCGTGAGCCGTCATGCAGTCCGCAGTGCATGATACCAACAGAGACACATCCTTGCGCATCCTGCCGGTGCGGGGCGATTGCATTCTCGTCGAACTGGCAGACCTCGGTAAGGCGCTGGCACTTTTCGACGCGCTGAAGACGAACCCGGTTGCCGGTATCGGCGAAATCATTCCGGCCGCCCGCACGCTGCTGATCTCCTTCGATCCCTACATCATCTCCGACGATATGCTGGCGGATGCCGTGGCGGCACTGGCCGGCGGCGAGCGCAAGGCGGCCGCCGGAGGGCTGGTCGAAATTCCTGTCCGCTATGACGGAGAGGACCTGAACGAGGTTGCCGGCATTCTCGGCATCAATGCCGAAGACGTCATTCGCCTGCATGGCGAAAGCGATTATGTCGCTGCCTTCACCGGTTTTGCGCCGGGCTTCGCCTATCTTTCCGGTGGCGACCGGCGCCTCACCGTACCGCGCCGCAAATCGCCACGCACCCAGGTGCCGGCCGGAGCCGTCGGTCTCGCGGGCGAATTCAGCGGCATCTACCCGAAGACCAGCCCCGGCGGCTGGCAGTTGATCGGCACCACGCCGCTTGCGATGTTCGACATCGACCGGACGCCGGCATCGCTGCTGCAACCGGGCAGCCGCATCAGGTTTCGCGACATGGCGAAGGATGCTGCCTACGAGATCAGGCAGGCCGTCCAGTCTGCCACCGCCAAGGCCCCCTCCTCTGCCGACGCGGGTGCGGCTTCGATCGAAATCCTGTCCACAGGATTGCCCGTCGTCTTTCAGGACCTCGGGCGCGCCGGACAGGCCGGTCAGGGTATCAGCGTCTCCGGTGCTGCGGACCGGACAAACCTGAAGGCCGCCAACCGTATTGTCGGCAATCCGGCAAATACGACGGCGCTTGAAGTCGCCATGGGCGGCCTTTGCCTGCGCATGCGCGGCCGCGGCGTCATGGCCGTGACCGGCGCCACGGCATCGATCTCGATTACCGGCGCCGACGGAACAACTATCCCCGCTCCGCATCACACAGCCATCGCGCTGGATGACGGCGACCAGGTTTCGCTCGGCGCCCCGTCGGCGGGAATGCGTTCCTATCTGGCGCTGCGCGGCGGTTTCGAGGTGGCACCGGTTCTGCAAAGCACCGCCACAGACACATTGGCCCAGATCGGCCCGGCAGCCCTGACGGCAGGCGATGTCGTGAACATCCGGAATGTTCCGGTTGGATCGCTAGTTTCCATAGAGGAACCGGCCTTTGCCATGCCGACGACGACCGAAACCGTCGTGCTCGACGTCGTCATGGGCCCGCGCACCGACTGGTTCACCGATGAAGCCGTCGAAAGCTTCCTGACCCAGGAATGGGCTGCCACACCGCAATCCAGCCGTGTCGGAATTCGCCTTGCCGGCGTGTCACTGGAACGCGCCAAGCACGCGGAACTGCCAAGCGAGGCCACCGTGCGTGGCGCGCTGCAGGTCCCGGCAAGCGGCCAGCCCGTGCTTTTCCTTGCCGATCATCCGCTGACCGGCGGTTATCCGGTGATCGCCAATGTCGCCGGCCATCATCTCGATCTCGCAGGCCAGATACCCGTTGGCGCAAAGATCCGCTTCAACGCGATCTCGAGCTTCGCCCCCCGTTTCATTCCAGGAAAATGCCCATGAAGAAGGTTCTGATAGCAAACCGCGGCGAGATCGCGGTGCGGATCATCCGGGCCTGCAAGGATTACGGACTGACCTCGGTCGCCGTTTATGCCGATGCCGACGCCGATGCGATGTTCGTGACGCTTGCCGACGAAGCGTATGCCCTGAACGGCGTGACGGCGAAGGACAGCTATCTCGATATCGACAAGCTGATCGCGGCAGCGAAACGGTGCGGCGCCGATGCCGTGCATCCGGGCTACGGTTTTCTGTCGGAACGCAGCGAGTTTGCGCAGGCCGTCATCGATGCCGGTCTCATCTGGATCGGCCCCGATCCGCAGGTGATCGAAGCGCTCGGCGACAAGCTGAAGGCGCGCGCGATCGCCCAGAAAGTCGGCGCTCCGCTGGTTGCCGGCTCCGACGGCGCGATTTCCTCGCCCGCCGAAGCTTTGGCATTCGCGAAAGAATTCGGCTTGCCGATCGCCATCAAGGCAGCGCATGGCGGCGGCGGTCGCGGTCTGAAGATCGCCCGTCAGCTTGACGAGGTCGAGGAACTGTTTTCATCGGCGACGCGCGAGGCTGTCGCCGCTTTTGGTCGCGGCGAATGTTATGTCGAGCAGTTTCTCGACCGCCCGCGGCATATCGAGGCGCAGGTGCTGGCGGACCGTCTCGGCAATGTTCTGGTCGTGGGGACGCGCGATTGCTCGCTCCAGCGCCGCAACCAGAAACTTGTCGAGGAAGCACCTGCGCCTTTCCTTTCCGACACACAGCGCGAAAAGATCCATTCGGCGGCACGCGATATCTGCGCCGAGGCCGGCTACACGGGTGCCGGCACGGTCGAATTCCTGCTCAGCGCCGATGGTATGATTTCCTTCCTCGAGGTCAACACCCGCCTTCAGGTGGAACATCCGGTGACGGAGGAGACCACCGGCCTGGACCTCGTCATCGAACAGTTCCGCATCGCCGAGGGTCAAGCCTTGAGCGTTACGCAGACACCGGAACCGCGCGGCCATGCGATCGAGTTCCGCATCAACATGGAAGATCCCGGCCGCGGATTCCTGCCTTCCGCCGGCGAGATTTCCCGGTTCACGGCACCGGCAGGCCCCGGCATTCGTATGGATTCCGGCGTTGCTACCGGCTCTGCCATACCTCCGATGTTCGATTCCCTGTCGGCAAAGCTGATCGTCTGGGGCGCGACGCGCGAACAGGCGATAGCCCGCAGCCGCCGTGCGCTGCGTGAATTCAGTATTGATGGCGTACCGTCAGTGCTGCCCTTCCACCGCGCCGTCATCGATCATGCCGATTTTGCCGGTGATTTCCGCGTCCACACGCGCTGGATCGAGACCGATTTTGCCGAGACGCTGGAAGCCGCGAGCCGCCCTGCCCCGGCGGCGGTCGCCGGTCTTCTGCGCGGCCATGTCGAAATCGACGGCAGGCGTGTCGAGATCGGCATTCCCGACGCATTCCTGCGCCTGCTCGGCCCGCTTTCGGCGGTTCCGGGCGAAAGCAATACGGGCGAGAGAAACGATGAGGGCGCTGTAACGGCCCCCGTCCCCGGAATTCTGGTTCAGTGGAATGTTGCCGATGGCGCTGTCGTGCAAAAAGGCGACGTTCTTGCCGTGATGGACGTGATGAAAATGGAGACGGCTGTTCCCGCACCTGTCTCCGGCACGATCACCATCCTGGCCGAGGCTGGCTCCTCCCAGACGGCAGGCGCCGTGATTGCGCGCATCGCCGGCGAAAACACTTCAACGACCGAACAGGCCAAGCCGGAGACACGGACATGACCAAGAGCGAAACCACCAAGCCGCTTCTGTCGGTCGAAAATCTGAGCGTCGAATTCGGCTCGAGCCGCGTCGTCGACGACCTGTCCTTTGCCGTCGAAGCCGGCAAGACGGTTGCCGTGGTGGGCGAATCCGGTTCCGGCAAGTCCGTTACCTCGCTGTCGACCATGCGCCTTGCCGACATGATGGGCGCGAAATACGCGGCCGGCCGCATCATGTTCAACGACAAGGATCTGCTGAAGACCAGCCAGAAGGAGATGCGCTCGATCCGCGGCAAGGAGATCGCCATGATCTTCCAGGAGCCGATGACCTCGCTCAACCCGGTCTTCACCATCGGTGACCAGATCTGCGAAGTGCTGATGCTGCACGAAAAAATGGGCAAGTCCGCAGCCATGACGGAGGCCCAACGCCTGCTGGATATGGTTCGCCTGCCGGACTCGGGCCAGCTTCTGCATCGCTTCCCGCACCAGCTTTCCGGCGGCATGCGCCAGCGCGTGATGATCGCCATGGCGCTTGCCTGCCGCCCGAAGCTGCTGATCGCCGACGAGCCGACAACAGCACTCGACGTCACCATTCAGGCACAGATCCTGAACATCATGCGCGACCTGCAAAAGACGCTCGGCATGGGTATGGTCTTCATCACCCATGACATGGGTGTGGTTGCCGAAATGGCCGACCATGTCGTCGTCATGTGGAAGGGCAAGAAGGTCGAGGAAGGTCCGGTAGCCGACATCTTCGCCAACCCGCAGCATCCTTATACCCGCACCCTGCTGTCGGCGGTCCCCAAGCTCGGCAGCATGACCGGCGAAGATTTTCCCAAGCGCATGCCGCTGACCGTTCTTCAGGACGGCGAGCCGACAGTGGTCGGTGAAGAGCGCGTGCAGGACACGGCAAAATACGACGAGAAGCCGCTTCTGTCGGTAAAGGACCTGTTCGTTCGCTTCGACATCAAGAAGAACATCTTTGGCAAGGCAACGCATCGCTGCAGCGCCGTGCAGAAGGTCAGCTTCGATATTCATCCCGGCGAAACAGTGGCGCTGGTCGGCGAGAGCGGGTCCGGAAAATCGACCATCGGTCGCACCATCCAGCAGCTGCAAGCCTCCATGGGCGGCGAAATTGCATTCAACGGCCGCACCTATCAGTCCATGTCGGCGGCCGAGCGCTTCCGCATGCGCCAGGAAGTCCAGTACATTTTCCAGGACCCGTTCGCCTCGCTCGACCCGCGCAAGACGGTCGGCTTTTCGATCGCCGAGCCGATCAACACGCACGGCCTGATCAATGACGGCAAGGCGGTGCGCCGCCGCGTCGATGAACTGCTGGAGCGTGTCGGCCTGCCTTCGAATGTCGCGTCGCGCTACCCGCACGAATTTTCGGGCGGCCAGCGCCAGCGTGTCTGCATCGCCCGCGCACTCGCTTCCGACCCGAAACTGATCATCGCGGACGAAGCCCTTTCGGCGCTCGACGTTTCCATTCAGGCACAGATCATCAACCTGTTCATGGACCTGCAGGCGGAGCGTGGTCTCGCCTACCTGTTCATCAGCCACGACATGGCGGTGGTCGAAAAGATGAGCCACCGCGTCGCCGTACTGTATCTCGGCCAGATCATGGAAATGGGGTCACGCCGTCAGGTGTTCGAGAACCCGAGCCATGACTATACCCGTCGTCTTCTCTCCGCCGTTCCGGTTGCCGATCCGACGGCACCGCGCAACACGGCGCTGATCGAGGGCGAAATCCCCAACCCCGTCCGTCGCGTCGGCGATGAGCCGGCCATTCTTTCCCACGAGGAAATCAATCCGGGTCACTTCATCGCCAGAAGCGCCTAAGGAAACCCGGATCATAAACCGCGACACAATCGCAAGCATCTGAAGAGGAACAGGTAATGACAATGCTCAAAAGGGGACTGGCGTCGGCCTTCGTGGCTTTCGCTCTCGCCGGCACCGTGCTTTCCGCCGCTCCGGCCTTCGCCGCCGGCAAGATGACCGTTTCGATCCCGCAGGATCCGGGCAGCTGGGATCCGATCGATACATTCGTTGTTGCCTGGGCTGCCGTTTCCACCAACATCTTCGATGGCCTGACCTATCGCGGTCCCGACCTCAAGCTGGTTCCCGGCCTGGCTGAAAGCTGGGAAGAGCTGGACGAAGGCAAGCGCCTTCGCTTCAAGCTGCGCCAGGGCGTCAAGTTCCACAATGGCGAAGACTTCAATGCGGCAGCGGTAAAGTTCACTTTCGAGCGCCTTCTCGGCGAACAGGGTGCCAAGGGACCGCAGCGCTCGAACTACACGGCAATCGACAGCGTCGAGGTGATCGACGACTACACTGTCGACCTCAAGTTGAAGGCACCGGATCCGGTTCTTCTGACCAAGCTCGCCGGCTATGGCGCCGTCATAGTCCCGCCGAAATACATCGCTGAGAAGGGTGAGGACAATTTCAACGTCAACCCGGTCGGCACCGGTGCGTTCAAGTTCGTATCCTATCAGCCGAAGGTGAACATCCAGCTGGACGCCAACCCGGATTACTGGGGTGGCGCACCGAAGCTGTCGGAGCTTGAATTCCGCATCATCGCCGAGCCGGCGACGGCCGTTGCCGAGCTGCAGGCCGGCCGCGTCGATCTGGTCGTCCCGCCAACCATTCCGATCGGCATGCTGCCGGTCATCCAGGGCGACGACAAGCTGGAAATCGTCTCCGTTCCCGGCCCGACCGTCGATGCACTGCGTTTCAACACCCGCGACGGCATCACCGCCGACCCGAACGTGCGCAAGGCGATCATCATGGCGGTCGACCGTTCCACGATCGTGCAGTCTATCCTCGCTGGTCAGGCATCCGAGATCACCAGCTTCCAGAGCGCCCTGTCGTTCGGCTTCGACCCGGACCTGAAGGCAATCCCGTTCGACCCGGAAGGCGCGAAGAAGCTTCTGGCCGAAGCCGGCGTCAAGGCGGGTGCGACGCTGCAGATCGACATTCGCGGCAATGACTCGACGATGAACGAAGTCGCACAGGTCATTTCCAGCTACCTGTCGATGGTCGGCATCACTGCAACCATCAAGCCTTACGAGACCAATGTTCTGCTGAACGACATCATCCCGCAGGGCAAGACCGGCGCGATGTTCCAGCAGAAATGGGGCGGCTGGACCTTCGACTACGATAACACCGCCTATTCGATGTACCATTCCGGCGAAAAGTGGAACCCCTACGACGCCGACGAGAAGATGGACAAGCTGCTGGAATCGCAGCGTCCGCTGACCGACCGTGCCGAGCGTGAAAAGATCCTCAAGGAAGTCGGCGCCTATGCCGCCGACCGCGCTCTGGAACTGCCGCTCTACAACTCGAACGCCATCTTCGGCATCAACAAGCGGATCAAGGACTTCATCGCGCCTCCGGACAACCGCCTGAAGCTGAACGAAGTATCAGTCGACTAATCGGCACGTTCTTCATTCGATAAAATCCCCCGCCCGCATCCCCGCGGGCGGGGCTGGACTTCTCTTATAGGAACTAGAACGTGGCCGGTTTCCTCATCAAGCGATTGCTACAGGCGATTTTCGTCGTCATCGCCATCACGCTCGTCGTCTCTTTCGCCATTCGCCTGACCGGCGATCCCGCGCTCATGATGTTCCAGGGCGGCGGCAGCATGACCGAGGAAGACCTGGCGCGCATTCGTGCGTCGCTCGGCACCGACCAGCCGTTCATCGTGCAGTATCTCACCTTCCTGAAGGGCATGCTCACACTCGATTTCGGCCGCAGCTTCAACGGCGGCACGTCCGTTTCAATGCTGATCGGCGACGCCCTGCCGGCGACCTTGCTGCTCGCCTTCATTTCGATGGTCGTCTCGATCGCCCTGTCGATCCCGCTCGGCATCAAGGCCGCGACGGCCCGCGGTTCGGCCGCCGACCAGGCGATCCGAATCTTTTCGCTGATCGGCCTGTCCTTTCCGAATTTCTGGCTCGCCACCATGCTGGTGCTCTTGTTCGCCATCACGCTCGGCTGGCTGCCGCCAAGCGGCATGGGCGGTTTTGCCAGCTATGTCATGCCCGCCATCACCATGGGCGTCATCCTGACCGCGACCAACGTCCGCCTCGTGCGCACCTCGATGCTGGAAACGCTGCAGTCGCAATACATCATGGTGGCGCGCGCGAAAGGTCTTTCCGAAAGCAAGGTTCTTTACAAGCATGCGCTGCGCAACTGCGCCATTCCGCTGATCACCTATTTCGGCCTGCAGTTCGGTGGCCTGCTCGGCGGCATCGTCGTCATCGAGCGCGTCTTCAACTGGCCGGGCATGGGCTCGCTCGCATTCGATGCGGTGGCCGCCCGTGATTATCCGGTGCTTCAGGCCGTCATCACCGTTCTGTCGCTGATGATCGTCGGCATCAACCTTCTGGTCGACATCGCCTATGGCCTCGTCGATCCCCGCATCCGCACGGAGTAAACGACAATGGCAACCAGAACCTCCCGCCTGTCGCGCTTCGCGAGCCTCGAATTCATCCTTGGCATTTCACTGACCGTCATCATCTGCCTTGCGGTCGTCTTCTCCGACCTGCTGTTTCCCGGTGGCGCCGACAAGATCAATCTGATGGCGCGTCTGGCAAAGCCGTTCACCAATCCGGCCTTCCCCTTCGGCACCGATCCGCTTGGCCGTGATGTGCTGGCGCGCGTCGTTGCCGGTGGCAAGATCTCGCTTCTGGTCGGCTTCACCTCGGTGATCGGCGCCGTCATCTTTGGCGTGCTGATGGGCCTGATCGCCGGGTATTATCGCGGTTTCTGGGACATGCTCGTCATGCGTTTCGCCGACCTGCAGCTCGCCATGCCGTTCATCCTCTTGGCCATCACCTTCATCGCCATCGTCGGTGGCAGCCTGACCAACACGATCATCCTCCTGATCGTGTCGCAATGGGTGCAGTATGCCCGCCTCGTGCGCGGCTCCGTGCTGACCCTGCGTGAGCGCGAGTTCATTCTCTCGGCACGAGCCATCGGCGTGAAGGACTGGCGTATCATTTTCCAGCACCTGCTGCCGAACCTGATCGGGCCGGTGATCGTGCTGATGACGCTCAACGTCGCCAACAACATTCTGCTGGAAAGCAGCCTGACCTTCCTCGGCCTCGGCGTCGATCCGACCATTCCAAGCTGGGGCGGTATGCTGGCCGACGGCCGCACCTATCTGCAGACCGCATGGTGGGTCAGCGTCTTCCCGGGCCTCGCCATCCTGTTGACCGTGCTTGGCCTCAACCTGCTCGGCGACTGGCTGCGCGACAGCCTCGACCCGACCGGCCGCACATCCAGATAATCCACATCGACAGACAGCAAGGTTTTAGCACCATGACCACGATCTTCGAGACTTCAATCGAGCGCACTCTTGAAACTCTGGTCATGGATGCCACGCCCGGCCAGTCCTTCGAAGCCTGGACATTCGACGACACGAAAAGCCGCCGCGCCACCGAGCAGGCGCTGAAGGAGAAGGGCATCACCGCCCGTATCCGCAGCGCCTACAAGCCGCTTCTCTTCACCTTCGTCGAAGAGATCGACCTTGCCGGTGTGACGGCGATCGAAGTGCGCTACCCGGTCCATGCGAATGCCCCCGACAACCGCTTCCGCCTCGAAGCCTATCCGCTGGCATCGCTCGTCGGTGACGCAAAGATCGAATTCGTGGCTCGCGATGACAGCGAATTCGTCTACGACGTCACGCTGATCCGTAATGGCCGGACGGAAACCCTGAAGGTACCGGCACCGAACCGCGTGCATGACGACATCGTCGGCGAAACCAATGTCTCGCCGACCGGCTGGTACCGTGCCGAAGGCGATGCGACCGGTCAGCGTCTGGAAACCGATTACGAACGCCTGTTCCACAGCGCCATTCAGGCCGTCGGCGGTTACGACTGGGGTGTGACCGAACCCTATTTCGAGGAACTCAACATCCGCGTATCGCATCCCGCCGAGGATATGGACCTTGCCGTCGGCGACGAGGTGGTCAGCCTGCGCGAGGCGCTGCATGAAGACTTCTATTTCTCGCTGCTCGAATATTTCCAGAAGAATTCAGGCCGCCCGCTGGGTGATCGAGGCTTGAAGCCGGGCCAGATCGTACCGGAAATCGTCAAGAGCAATGGCGAGATCGCCGTTCGCGTCGAGACCCGGCCGCTGACGACCGGGTTCCTCGACGGCCGGGAACAGGCAATAGACACCGCGATCGAACCTCCAGCAGCCGCGCAGATGGCAAAGCTGCTGAACGAGATCGGCGGCGAGGAATTCGATGCCAAATCCCGTTCCGGCCGCGTGCTTTCGGCACGTTACATCAAGGGCAGCGATGCCGCCGTGATGATCAGCGGCGGCCAGCATCCCAATGAGACGACCGGCATCGTCGGCGCCATCCGTGCTGCCCGCGCGCTGAAAGAGCGTGCCAACGCGCATTTCACCATCTCGCCCCTCGAAAACCCGGACGGTTACGCGTTGCATCAGCGCCTGCGCGTCGACAACCCGCGCCATATGCATCATGCCGCACGTTACACCGCACTCGGCGATGATCTCGAATACCGTACGCGCGAAAATGCCGGCGAGCACCTGAACGAGAAGGCCATCCGCTTCGAGGCGCAGGACTTGAGCGGCGCAAAGCTGCATGTGAACCTGCACGGCTATCCGTCGCATGAATGGACGCGGCCGCTCTCCGGCTACGTTCCGCGCAATTTCGCCATGTGGACGCTGCCGAAGGGCTTCTTCCTGATCATGCGCCATCATGCCGGCTGGACCGAACAGGCCGAAGCCATGCTCGACCATGTGACCCGTCATCTCGGCGCCATTCCGGGGATTCTCGATTACAACAATCGCCAGATCGCGCTTTACGAAACCCATGCCGGCGAAACGGGCTTCCGCATCATCAATGGTTTCCCCTGCCTATCATCGATCGACGACCGGCATACGGTTCCCTTGACGCTGATCACCGAATATCCGGATGAAACAATCTATGGCGACGATTTCATCACCGGCCACACGGCGCAGATGGAAACGGTGATCTCCGCCTATGACGCCTGGCAGTCGCTGCAGGCGAGCAAGGCCGCGGTCTGAGGCGCCCGACCGGTCCGGTAATGATACCACGGCCGTGGCATCATTTCCCGCGCCTCCGGCGGCAAGCCTGCCTTATCGACCACTCGGCTGTGACCAACTGTCGAAACACAGTTGAATGCACGGCCATTGCCGATATGCTTTCGAAATCAAAACGAATGGATGCGACCGCCCGAAACGCTACCGACGAGGCGCGGCATAGCAATAGCAGGCAGGAGAATGACAATGCCGGACAACGCCAAGATCCTCCTGCCTTATGCCGATCTCGTCGACCTGCTCCAGTCGATCTTCATCAAGAACGGCGTGTCCGGGGAAAACGCCCTCATCCTGGCGGAGAACTGCGCGAGCTGCGAACGCGACGGTTCTCTCAGCCACGGCATTTTTCGCATGGCCGGCTATGTCTCGTCACTGAACAGCGGCTGGGTGGACGGCAAGGCCATAGCCGAAGTCGAGGATGTCGGTCCGGCCTTCGTTCGCGTCGATGCAAAGGGCGGCTTTACCCAGCCGGCCTTCTTCGCCGCCAGGCCGCTCCTCATGGAAAAGGTGAAGCAGAATGGCGTGGCGGTTCTCGCCATCCGCCGGTCGCATCATTTCAGCGCGCTGTGGCCGGACGTAGAGCCCTTTGCCGAGGAGGGTCTTGTCGCCTTGAGCGTCGTCAACAGCATGGCCTGCGTCGTGCCGCATGGTGGCAAGACGGCCGTCTTCGGAACCAATCCGATCGCATTTGCCTCACCGCGTGCCGGCAAGCCACCCTTCGTCTTCGATCAGGCATCCTCGGCGATCGCCCATGGCGATGTTCAGATCGCCGCGCGCGCCGGTCACGAACTCAAGCCCGGCATGGGTGTCGACAGCGACGGCCAGCCGACGACCGATCCCAAGGCCATTCTCGATGGCGGTGCCTTGCTGCCCTTCGGCGGTCATAAGGGCAATTCGATTGCACTGATGGTGGAAATCCTCAGCGCTGCGCTCACGGGCGGCTATTTCTCCGGCGAGTTCGACTGGAGCGGCCACAAGGGCGCACAGACGCCGTTCACCGGACAGTTCTTCATCGTCATCGATCCGGCACGCGGCGGCAATGACGTGTTTGCCGAGCGCGTCGCGGGCATCTGCGATCTCGTTCTGGAAGCCGGCCAGGAGCGCCTGCCCGGCGATCGCCGCCATGTGACCCGTGCCAAGGCGGAGCAGGACGGCATTCCGCTGTCTTCGGAAAACTATGAAAAACTGAAGGCCATGGCCTGATTACAGGCTTGACGGGTATGGAAGGGGCAGCCTTGCCTCTTTCAGCTTCTGTCCCTGGAAATGGCGGGCCGGCGATCTGCAGTCGACATGCGCCTCAGGTCCACGGCACGATTGTTGATGATCGCTTCCATCGAGAAGAAGCCCGTGACGGTCGCGAGATCGAAATTGGTGACCAGCCGCTGGTAAAAGGCGTCATAGCCGGACATGCCGCTTGTCACGACCTTGATCAGGTAATCCCAGTCGCCGCCGATGCGGTAGAAGTCGATGACTTCGGGCAGCCGTTCCACATGCGTCCGAAAGCTTTCCATCCATTCCCTGGAATGATGACGGGTACGGATCATCACGAACACGGTCAGGTCCAGCCCGAGCGCGGACAGATCGATATCGCTATGCGCGCCACGGATCATCCCGATCGAGGTTAGCCGCTGCAGCCGCCTCCAGCAGGCATTCTGCGACAGGCCGACCTTCTCGGCCAGATCGCGCTGGGACAGATGCGCATTGCGCTGCAGATGCGTGAGGATCTTTAGATCAAACTCATCGATTTTTTCGGCTTTTTCCATCATGAGACCACAAGGCATCAAATCATGCGGGAAAACAAGCGATAGGTTCGTTCTCCAGCGTGATCCGAGCTGCAACACTCAAACCGCCCGCAGTCCTTGGCGCGGGCGGCTGGGTGGAGCTGCGGTCAACCTGCGTTGGAGAGAATGTGCCTTGGGCTTTGGGTCAGCCGAATGCCGCCTGCCTTGCCCACTACCACAGTCTCGCTGAAGCCGAGACCGCTTGCCGTTGCATAGAGATGAAAGACCATGCCCTCTTCGAGCGGCCAGTCGGATGTCGGCAGAAACACGCCGGAAAAGTCGCTGGTGCGCGGGGTGCGGGTGTATAGTCCGAGCGTATAGGCGGTGACATTCTCATAGACCGGCCGCAGCCCAGCATCGAGCGCGCCCTGACGCATGATCGCATCGACATCGCGGGCAATGGCACCCGGCTTCATCGCGGCGATCTGGAGATCCTGCAACGCGACAAGCTTTTCAGCCGCAGCTTCAAGGTCTGCCGATGGCCTGCCGACCACGATCGGCCGCATCATTCGCGCGCCATAGTTTCCAACGCGTGGAATGAGTTCGACATGCAGCACGTCGCCCTCATCGATCGCCTCGGTCTTGAACACTCCATGAAGAAACTCGTGGCTGCCGGAAGCCTTGACCACAGGCCCAACCTCGCCGGTATCCGCCCCTTCGCGCAGGAACACGCCGGAGGCTATCGCCGCCGCGTCTCGCGTCGTCATGCCGGGCCTTGCCTGCTGCGCAATCTCCACCATCGCCTTGTCGGCAATCGCCGACGCCTGTGCCAGAACCGCAATTTCCTCGGCCGATTTCACCCAGCGCAGGCTATCGCTCAATCCCGGCATGGGCACGAAGACAGCCTCGGGCAGAAGTTGCTGCAGCCGCGTCAAGGTTGCGGCGCTCATGCAGTAGGAATTGGTGTCGAGCCCGATCCGCGCCTGGCCGAAGCCGTGATCGCGAATGCTGGCGGCAACCGCCGCCTGCGCTTCGTCCGTATCGGCAAAACCGACGACATCGGTAATCCAGCTCTTCTCCCGGCACGGCGCTTCGTCCAGCGCACGCAGGCAGAACCACGCGTCGCCCTCGCGCGGCAGAAAGGCCGCGCGATACATGGTTTCCGAGACGGTATAGCCCGTCAGCCAGGCCAGAAGCTCGCCGCTGTCGACGAGCAGAAGATCGGCGCCCTGGATGGGGCCAGAAGACGCCATGACCTCCCGGGCGAGTGTGATACGGCGATCATATTCCGCCCGGGAAAACATCTTACGCCACCTCGCAGATGTCGAGAATGGTCAGCATGTAGACGCGGATCATGTCGAGGAAGTCGACGATGTCGACGCGCTCGTCGGGCATCGTGTTGTAGCGTCCGCCCGGACCGCAGACGATGCCTTCCATGCCAAGCTCATGGTAGAGATGGCCGGCATCCGTGCCGTAGAAGCGCGTCGGCGTGATCGCGCCGGTCTGCTGCTTTTCGCCGCGCACGGCTTCGTAGGCGGCATTGATCGACTTGACGATGCGGCTATCCGGCGACACTTCGAAGGGCGGCATCAGCGGGCGGCCTTCGATCATGTCCGGCACGAGCTTGGCTTCAAGGCCGGGGAACCTGGCCTCCAGAAGGCGCAGTTCCGCATCGACGTCGGCCAGAACGCTTTCCTGCGTCTGGCCTGGCGCATAACGCAGCGAGCCGCGCAGGCGGACGAAATCGGCCACCTGCGGCGGACGCCATTCTGCCAGATCACGGCCGAGCGCGCCGTGGACGACGCCGACATGACCACGGTTGATCGAGCGATGCGTATCGCTCTTTGCACCGCTGAAGGTCATCGCGTTGATGCGCGGAATGATGTCGCAGGCCGCAGCGATCGCATCGACAGACTGTTCTCGCTTCGACAGGTGGCGGGTATCGCCGGTCAGTTCGATGACATAGCTCAGCGCCGCCGCATGCATGGTTACGGCAACGAGGTCGCTCGGCTCACTGTTGACGAAATAGTCGGCCTTCACGCCGCTCCGGATCGCCGCCAGCGTGCCGACGCCGCCCTGTAATTCGCCGACGACGAAGGTCAGGATGACGTCGCCCTTCAGCTTGACGCCGGCGTCGAGCAGCGTCTTCACAGCGCAGAAATACGCGGCGTCGCCGGCCTTCATGTTGGAAACGCCGATGCCGTAGATGAACTTGTCGTCGACGAGGCCCGCATAGGGATCGACCGTCCAGCCCTCGGTGACCGGATTGGTGTCGAGATGACCATTGAACAGCAGGCTCTTGCCCCCGCCCTCACCCTTGAGGCGGCCGATCGTGTTGAAGCGACGGCCTTCGTCGAATGCCTGAAGCTCGGCTTCCACGCCGATCTTTTCAAGCTCCTTGGCCATCCAGCGGGCGAGATCCTTCTCGCCCTCGGTTTCCGAATGACTCTTGTGCTGGACCATTTTCGACAGGAAATCGAGGCAGGCCTTTTCGTCGATCCGATCCACGAGGGACTTCGGGTCCATTGTCATGCTCCTTGATGCATTCTCACTGGCATTGGGTCTTGCTGGGGTATTGAGGAAGTTATTCGTATTGAGCCGCGGCGCGTGGCACCGCCTCGATCAGCCGACGCGTGTAGTCGGCCCGATCAGGGCTATCGATCTCGTCTGCCTTCACCACCTCGATCAGGTCGCCGCGATACATCACGGCGATCCGGTGGGCGATCTGGCGGATCAGGTTGAGGTCGTGGGTGATGAACAGGTAGGCCGTGCCGCTCGCCTTCTGCAGGTCGAGCAGCAGCTCGACCACGGAGGCCTGCACCGAAACGTCGAGCGCCGAGGTAATCTCGTCGCAGATGACCAGTTTCGGTTTCGATGCGAAGGCGCGGGCAATCGCAACGCGTTGCTTTTCACCGCCCGAAAGCTGGTGCGGATAGCGGTCGGCATGGGTGCGCGGCAGGCGGACCTGTTCCAGCATGTCGCCAATCTGCTTTTCCAGATCGCTGCCATCACCGAACAGTTTCAGCGGCCGCGAGAGGATTTCCGAAATCTTCTGGCGCGGATTGAGCGAGGCATCCGGGTGCTGGAAGATGATCTGCACGTCCTTGCGATAGGCATTGTCCATATCGCCGAGATTTCTGATCTCGCGCCCGTCGAACCAGATCTTGCCCTCGAACCGGTTGAGACCCGTCATCGCCTTGGCAAGCGTCGACTTGCCTGAACCGCTCTCGCCGACGATGCCGAGGATCTCGCCCGGATTGACGCTGAGGCTGACAGCGTTGTTGCCAGTGACCCGTTCGGTTTTCTTGCCGGTCAGGGCTGCAAGGAAGGGCTTGCGGCCGAAATGGACACTGACATTCTCGACCTTCACCAGCGGTTTGTCGGTGATGACAACGTCATCCTTGACCAATCGGTGTGCAGGATCGGGAACAGCCGCGATCAGCTCCTTCGTATAGTCCTGCTGCGGGTTGGTGAAGATAGCCTTCACACCGCCCTGCTCAACGATATCGCCGCGCTTGATGACGGCGACACGGCTTGCGGTGCGCGCAACCAGCGCCAGGTCATGGGAGATATAGAGCGAGGCGACGCCGGTCTGCGCTTGCAGCTCGACGAACAGATCGAGGATCTGTCGCGACGTGATCACGTCGAGCGCCGTGGTCGGCTCGTCGAAGATGATGCATTCCGGGTTGCAGGCGAAGGCAGAGGCGATGACGACGCGCTGCTTCTCACCGCCGGAAACCTCGTGCGGCATACGGAGCATCATCTGTGCCGGCGTCTTGAGGCCGACATGGGCCAGCCGCTCCTCGCCTTCCTTCCACGCCTGCTGGCGGGTCAGGCCGCGATGGCGAACGAGAACTTCCGCCAGCTGCGTGCCGAGCGACAGCGTCGGGTTCAGCGACGTGCTCGGGTCCTGAAACACCATACTGATGCGCCGGCCGCGAATGGCCTCCATCTCGCGCTCGGTTTTTTCCAGCAGGTTGTCGCCGCCGAGCAGGATGCGGCCACCTGGTTCGCTGGCATTCTTCGGCAGGTAGCGCATGATCGACCAGGCGAGCGAGGTCTTGCCGGAACCGCTCTCGCCGACAAGGCCGAGGATCTCGCCGCGATGGATGGCGAGGTCGATCGTCTTCAGCGCGTGATACGGTCCGTTGGCGGTCTGGTAATCCAGCGAGTAGTTCTCGATAGCGAGAACCGGCTTGTTTTCAGTATTCGTCATTTCCGTATTCGTCATGGGCGTCACCTCAGGTCCGCGGATTGAGGGCATCGCGCAGACCGTCGCCCAGAAGGTTGAAGCCGACGGCGACGATCGCGATCGCCACGCTCGGCCAGATCAGGATGCCGGCCGACAGATGCATGTAGCGGCGCGCTTCAGAGACCATCAGTCCCCATTCGGCGGCGGGCGGCTGAGCACCGAGACCAAGGAAGGAAAGCGTCGCGAACAGCATGACGGCAAACGAGACACGAATGGTCATCTCGACGATGATCGGGGCAATCACGTTCGGCAGCATTTCGCGGCGAATGATATAGCCGGAGCTTTCGCCACGGGCGATCGCCGCATTCACGTAATCCTGCTTGCGCACCGACAGCGCGACGCTGCGCGTGATGCGGGCCATGCCGGGTGCAAAGGCGATGGCAACGGCCACCAGCGCGTTGACGGTGCTGGAGCCGAGAAGGTTTACGACCAGAAGCGCGAACAACAGACTCGGGATCGACATCACGGCATCGATGGTGCGCATGATCAGCTCGTCGGCGCGTCCACCAAGAAAGGCCGAGGCAGTGCCGATCAGCGCACCGATCAGCGTGCCGGCAATGGTGGCCAGCACCGCCATGACGACGGTCGCCCGCGCGCCGATCAGCAGACGGCTGAAGATGTCACGGCCATACTGGTCGGTGCCGAGCCAGTAGGCGAGGCTCGGTCCCTTGTAGCGGGCGAGCGGCGACAGCTTTTCCGGATCGTAAGGTGCCAGCATGGGGCCGAACAACACGATGAAAAGGACCACCACGACGAGAAACACACCGATGGCGCCCTGCGGCGTCTTGAGAAGGCGCTTCATGAACTCAGTCATACTGGATCCTCTTGTCGAGCCAGGCATAGAGGATGTCGGCGATGAAATTGACGATCGAATAGGTGGCGGCCATGATCAGTACGCCGGCCTGGATTGCGGGCAGGTCGCGTGCCTGGATGGCGACGATCAGCTGGCGGCCGATGCCCGGAATGGCGAAGATTTCCTCCACCACGATGACACCGCCGAGAAGATACCCGACATCGAGCGCGACGATGGTGATGGTCGGCAAAAGTGCATTGCGCAGCGCGTGGCGGCGCAGCACATGTCCGCGGGACATGCCCTTAAGCCTTGCGGCGCGGATATAATCGGTATGCAGCACGTCGACGAGTTCCGAGCGCACCATGCGAGAGACATGGGCGATCAGGATGACCGAGATGACGCAGACCGGCAGGATGAGGTGCATGATGCCATCGACGAAATTCTCCGTCAGCGGCACATAACCGGTCGGCGGAAGCCACTTCATCCAGTCGGCGAAGAACAGAACGGCGACTGTCGCCGTGACGAATTCGGGAAGCGCGACACCTGCATAGGAAATCAGGCTCACCACCATATCGGCCACCTTGCCGCGACGGATGGCGGCGATAATGCCGAGCGGAATGGCGAGCACCAGCATCAGACCGATGGAGAACAGTGCGAGAAGCAGCGAGCGACCGAGTGCCTCGAACATGACCGGCCCGACCGGCTGACCGGTGCGCAGCGACGTGCCCAGGTCCCCCTGGAGGACATGCCAGAGCCAGCTGAAATACTGCTGCCATATGGGCGCGTCGAGCCCCATCGTCTGGCGCAGCGCATCGAGCGCTTCCTCAGTGGCGTTCTCGCCCAGCATCATCACCGCCGCGTCGGCGGGCAGAATCTGGGTTATGGCGAAGACGATCAGCGATACGATGAAGAGCGTATAGACGATCATCACCAGCCGCTTGGCTATGTAATTCGGTGACAGGGGCGTATTCCTCGGTCGAGATGGCCGGACGCCCCAAGGCGTCCGGCAAGGTAACGGATCAACCGCGCTTCGGTGCGTCGCTGCTCAGCGAGACGTGGTCGAGGCGGAAGACGGATGCGCGCGGATGCGCTTCGAAGTTCTGTACCCAGCTGCGCTTGGCGGCCAGAACGTCGAAGAAGGACGGGATGATCGAGGGAACTTCCTCGTTCATGATTTCCTGAGCCTTGGTGTAGAGATCGGTACGCTTGGCCTCGTCTGTCGTGCCGCGGGCTTCGGCAACGAGAGCATCGAAGGCCTTGTTGTTCCAGCGCGTCTCGTTCCAGGCTGCATCCGAGGTATAGAGCAGTTTGAAGATGCCGTCCGGGGTCGGCTGCATGTTGTAGAAGCCGACATAGAAGGCGCCCTTCTTCCACACCTGCTCCAGATACGTCGCATGCGGCATGGTCTGGACGTTGATGGTGATACCGGCTTCCTTCGCCATTTCGCGCAAAGCGACGGCAAGCTGGGTGCGCACGGCCGGACGGTCGGAGGCGATCAGCGTCGCTTCAAGCCCGTTCGGGAAGCCCGCTTCGGCCAGCAGCTTCTTGGCCTCCTCGATATTCGCCTCGCGCTGGGCTACCGGCTTGAAGAACTGGTAGGAGGGGTTGAGCGGCGTATCATTGCCGGTGATGCCGAAGCCTTCGGTGACGAAACCGACCATGGCTTCGCGATCGACGGTCAGCGCAATCGCCTTGCGCACGCGCGGATCGTTGAACGGAGCCGTATCGCAGCCGAAATTGATGTTGCAGAACTGGCCCGACGGCGTGCGCAGCACTTCGACGCCGTCATTGCCGTCGAGGCGCATGTATTCAGTCGGCTGCAGCGTCGAGATGATGTCGACATTGCCGGAAATCATCGCCGATCCTTCGGCCGAGATATCCGGGAAGACCTGGACTTCGACGCGGTCGAGATAAGGGCGCGCCGGGTCGTAATAGTTTTCGTTGCGCTCGACCACGACGAGACGGTCCGGCTCGTAGGAAACCAGTTTGAACGGGCCGGTGCCGACGGCCTTGGTCGACAGGCTCTTCAGGTCGCCGGTGGCGATCGACGCCGGGATGATGCGGGCATTGGTATAGGCGACGGAGACCGGAAGGTCGGCATACGGGCCGGAGAGCTTGAACAGCACGGTCGCGTCGTCGACGGCGACGATATCGGCGATCGGGCCGACATTGTTGCGGCCCGGCGAAGCGGTGGCCGGATCGAGGATCGCCTTGAAGGTAGCGACGACGTCGTTTGCCGAGAATGCGGAACCGTCATGGAAAGTGACGCCGGTGCGCAGTTTGAAGGTCCATTCAGTCAGCGCGTCATTGGCCGTCCAGCTTTCGGCGAGATCGGGCTCGACCGACATGTCGACCTTGAGGCGCGTCAGGTTGCTGTAGAGCAGCTCGGTGATCATGTATTCCGGGTTGACGCGGGTCAGCAGCGGATGAATGACGCTGGCTGCCTGATCGACGGAGATCTTCAGCGTACCGCCTTTGACGGGCGCAGCGGTCTGGGCAAAGCTCATCGACGGAGCGGCGAGGATGGCTGCCGTGCCGGCGAGGAAGAAGCGGCGTTTCATTTCCAGCATGTGAAAGTTCCCTTTGATTAACTCAGCTGCGGTTTTCTGGAATGGCGTCTGCGGCAAAGTCGGCCGCGAGATAGGCAAGAATGCTCTTGGCGAGCGAAACGATGTCCTGGCGGGTCGTGTGTTCTTCCGGGCTATGGATGCAGCTCGATGGACGGCCGAGACCACCCAGCAGGACCTCCGGCCCGAAACCCGCCTTCTGCACGTAACCGAAGTCCGAGCAGCTTGCAGCCCCCCACTTGTTGAAGTCCTCGGGACTGTAGCCGAAACCTTCTGACAGGGCCTGCTGCCAACGCGGCCAATGCGGGCCGTCGGGATCATCCGTGGGGATCAGATGGCCGACGAGATCGATCTTGAGGCCGAGGTCGGTTCCGACGATGCAATCGCGGATGACGGCCTCGATTTCGGCACGCGCCTCATCATAGCTTTCTTCCGGCGCGTAGCGGCGCGAAAGGAGGATCTTGATTTCCGCCGGCACCTGTCCGCCCGCCGTCCCGCCATTGACGGCGGCGATCGTCAAGGATGGCCGCAGAGGCCCGGTCGCATGCGGCGGTGGCGCAAGCTCGGACGACCGCCTGGCGATTTCCGGTTTCAGGGCTGCAATCGCATTCATGACCGGCAGCGCACCTTCGATGGCGTTCACTCCGGTGCCGGTGCGATTGCCTTCTCCGGCATGCACCGCATGGCCGGTGATCGTCACCTGCAGGTTGAAGATGCCGAAGCAACCCGCCCAGACGCGCGGCGCGGCCGAGCCGTTGAAATTGAGGATATGGCCCTTCAGCAGCCCCTGTTCGGCGAGATAGCGGATACCCGGATAAAGCCCGCCCTCCTCGTCGGTGCATAAAAGCAGCGTCGGATCATAGGCGAGCGGGACGCCGCAATCGCTCGCCGCACGCAGCGCCAGAAGCGTGGCGGCAATCGTGCCCTTCATGTCGGCCGCACCGAGACCGAACAGATTGTCCTGCTCGATCGTCAGTTCCAGCGGATTGCGCACCCAGCCGGGGGCGACCGGGACGGTATCGACGTGATAATAGAGACCGCAGACGGGTTTGCCGCTGGTCCGGCTGGCGACGAGATTGACGCGCTCGCCCGAAGCAGGCCCGCCTTCGACATGCCAGAGGTCGCGTGGCACGGTCACGCGCTCAAAGGAGAAGCCGAGAGGAGCAAGCAGTTCCGCCATCAGACCCGCGAACGGACCATAGCCTTCGCCGGGAGGAAAGGACGTATCGATGGCAACCATGCGCGCCAGATCGGCAACGGCACTCTCGACATTGGCTTCGATCGCTGCCATGGCAGACGGAAGCGTGTCATTATGCACGGCAGGTTGCTGATCAGCCATCACGACGCCCTCGGAATTTCGGCACCAGCCTTGCGGCTTGTGATTTAATATAAACTATATAGTAATACTGCGTAGAACGGCCTGCCAAGTCAACTCCAAAGAAGAGGCAAATACTTGCCAGAACTGCCCAATATTTCATCAGACGCACAGAGGCTAGGCGAACTATCCTTGCCACTCTATGAGATCGTGAAACGACAACTCACGGAAGCCATCATGCTCGGCAAATTGCAACCGGGTGCCGTGCTGCCGAGCGAGGTGGCGCTGTCACAGACCTATGGCGTTGCCGTCGGCACCATCCGCCGCGCCCTGATGGATCTGACCAATGACGGGTTGCTCAGCCGCAGGCGCAAGACAGGCACAGTCGTCACCGGCCGAAAGCCGCAGCACAGCCTTCGCCTTTTCTTTCAGTATTTCAGACTTCATGGCCTGGACGGTTCGCTCAGCAAGTCGGTGACGAATGTCACCTCGCTCACCTTTGGCTCTGCGTCGGCGCTGGACGCCGGCAAGCTGCAGCTCGCAGAAGGCGCGCCAGTCGTCTCCTTCCATCGTGTCCGGTCCGTGGACGACAAGCCGATCATGCACGAAACGCTGACGTTGCCGCGCGAACGCGTCGTCGACTTTCCCGAGAATGCGCAGGACATTCCGCCGCTGTTCTATCTGCACCTGCTCGAAAACTATGGTATCCGCATTTCGGCGATCCGCGAACAGATCGGTGCAGACCTTGCAAACGATGATGATGTCCGCTGGCTTGGCATCAACCTGCCGGGGGCGGTGCTGACCATCGACGAGATCGCCTATGACCAGATGGCCGTGCCGGTCCTGATCAACTCGCACCGCGCTACGACTGCCAACCATCGGTATGTGAACGAGGTCCAATAGGGCTGGCCCCAGTCGGCGATGGAAGCGTCCGACTTCCATCGCCGTCATTCAAAGTGCTTCCGGCGCCACCACGCCCGCGCCTTAGTCGACGGATGCGTATCCCGGCTTTTTGTAGAGCGTTTCCTTCTTGCCCTTGATGTCGGGTGCGAAGACATCGGTGTCCCAGCGATCGGCCGCAACATCCTCGATGGCGACGGACACGCTGTCCTCACGGCTGCCCAGAACCGACATCAGCGCCTGGGTGATTTCCTTGGTCAGTTCCTGCTTCATCTCAGGGCTGCGGCCCTCGATCATCTTCACGACGATATGCGGCATAAGACGTCCATTCTCATCAAGCGCCGAAACCCTGAGCCCGTTGCCCCTTAAGACATCCGGCCGAGGTTCCCGGCGCGCATCTTGCCAGACCCGTTTACGCCTTTGTGTGGGCAGGTGGAATGGTAGGGAGCCGACGAAATTCAAAACGTGACGAACGCGCAACCCTCTCCTGAACGGGCGAAGGCGAAACAAAAGAGCGGCCCCGTTCAGGAGCCGCTCTTGCCGTCCGTTCACCGTGTCTGGACGCCATCCAACGCAAGGTTCAGCTCCAGCACGTTGACCAGCCTGTCGGGGGTGAAGATGCCGCCGGGCGAAAAACTGTTCTGCGCGATGACCTGCTCGACCTGTGCTGACGGAATGTTTCGCGCCGCCGCGATACGCACTGCCTGATAGCGGGCCGCACGCTCGGTGATATGCGGGTCAAGACCGGCACCGGAAGCTGCCGCCAGTTCGGCCGGCAGCGGATTTTCCGGTGTCGCACCGTAGGCGGCAACGGTTTCGGTGGCGCGATCCGTCAAATCGGCACTGGTCGGCGACTTGTTGGAACCGCCGGCACCGGCGCCGTTGTAATCCACGGCCGAGGGCCGCGGCCAGAAATATTGCGGCTGGCTGAAGGCCTGCGCCACCTGGCGACTGCCGATGATGGTGCCGTCCGCCCTTGTGATGATCGAGGCCTCGGCCGTATCCGGCGTCACCGCCTGGCCGATAGCCCAGACCGCCGCGGAGTAACCGCCGACGCAGATCGCCAGGGTGGCGACGCTGATGCGCAGGCTGGAGAGAAGGATTTCCATGGTCGGGACCTCTTACTTCATAAACATGACGTGTTCGGCAATCGGGCCGAGCGTGGCGGCAGGAAAGAATGTCAGCGCGCCGACGATGATGACCGTTGCGGTCAACATGCCTGCGAATGTCCCATCCTCGACCGACAGCGTACCACTCGTCTCCGTCGACCGACGCTTTGCCGACAGCGAGCCGATGATCGCAAGCGGCAGGATGATCGGGATGAAGCGCGCAAGCAGCATCACCAGACCGGTGGCGATATTCCACGGCGTGGTCGCGTCCCCCAGTCCTTCGAAGCCCGAGCCGTTGTTGGCGGCGGAGGAAGAGAACTCGTAGAGGATTTCGCTGAAACCGTGCGGGCCGACATTGTTGAGCGTGGCCGCTCCCCACGGCGTGACGGCAAAGACCGCCGTACCGACGAGAATGAAGAAGCCGTGGGACAGAAGCCCCATCATGGCGAACTTCACCTCCTTGGCCTCGACGCGCCAGCCAAGATATTCCGGCGTACGGCCGATCATCATGCCGGCAATGAAGACGCCGACGATGATGTAGAGGAACATGTTGACCATGCCCACGCCGACGCCACCGAAGTCTTCGTTCAGCCACATGCCGATCATCGGCATCATGCCCGCCAGCGGATTGAGGCTGTCATGCATGGCATTGACGGAGCCGTTGCTGGTCGAGGTGGTCAGAACCGCCCAGAGCGGACCGGCCGACGCACCGAAACGCAGTTCCTTACCTTCGAGGTTGCCGACATCCTGAGTGATCGGCAGCGCATTGAAGGCCTGTGTCGGAACGCTCTCGAAGCCGACAGTTGCGGTGATGCGCGCGCCCATCAGGACCAGCATGACGGTAAACAGCACGGCGGCGTGCCTGACGCGGCCGATGATCCGGCCGAACATCCATACGCATGCCATCGGGATAACGATGATCGATACGGTCTGGACGACGTTTGACCAGAAGGTCGGATTTTCCAGCGGATGCGCGCTGTTGGGGCCGAAGAAGCCGCCGCCATTGGTGCCAAGCTGCTTGATGGCCACGAAGGCTGCAACGGGACCGCGCGCGATCGTCTGCTGCACGCCTTCCAGCGTCGTTGCGACGACCGAGCCGTTGAAGCTCATCGGTACGCCTGTCAGGAGAAGCAGGATTGCGACGACGAAGGCGGCCGGCAGCAGGACGAGAAAAGTGGCGCGCTGCACATCGACGAAGAAATTGCCGAGCTTACGGCCGGCAAGCCCACGGGCGAGCGCCGCAAGCGCCGCAATACCGACGGCCGCCGAGACGAACTGCAGCCACATGAGGCCCGCAAGCTGCGTCAGATAACTCATCGCGACTTCGCCCGAATAATGCTGCAGGTTGGTGTTCGTCGTGAACGACACGGCCGTGTTGAAGATCAGGCTCGGGTCGAGAGCCTGCTTGCCGTCCGGATTGAGCGGCAGATACTGCTGCAGGGCCAGGATCGCAAAGACGATGACGAACAGCACGACGTTAAAGCCGAGAAGGGAAACGACATAGCGCTTCCAGTCCTGGTCGTGGCGCGCAAGCGGGCCGCCGATGCCCTGGAAGAGTGCAGTGAAGCCGTTCTGGCTGCCCTGCCCGCGTGCGGGGTCCATGGCCCAGCTCATGTAGCGGCCGAGCGGCCACGACATGAGCGCGGTGCCGGCGAGTATCAGGAGTACGAAGACGATTGCTTGTGTCATTGTCGTGTCTCCGGCCTCACGCGCGATCGAGCGCTGAGACGAGGGCAAACAGCAGTCCGAAGACCACCAGCCCGAGGATGAGATAAAGAATGGTCATTGATGTCTCCGATCAGGCGAGGTTGAGGGCCGCGACGACCATGTCGATCAGCTTGATGCCGATAAACGGGACGACGAGACCACCCAGGCCATAGATGACGAGGTTGCGACGCAGCAGCGGGCCGGCACCGATCGCCTTGTAGGCCACGCCCTTGAGCGCCAGCGGAATCAGCGCGACAATGATCAGCGCGTTGAAGATGATGGCCGACAGGATCGCGCTTTGCGGCGAGGCAAGGTTCATGATGTTGAGCGCGTCGAGACCGGGATAGAGCGTCACGAACATCGCCGGAATGATGGCGAAATATTTCGCAACGTCGTTGGCGATAGAGAAGGTCGTCAGCGAGCCGCGCGTCATCAGCAACTGCTTGCCGATCTCGACGATCTCGATGAGCTTCGTCGGGTCGCTATCGAGGTCGACCATGTTGCCGGCTTCACGGGCAGCGACCGTGCCGGTGTTCATCGCGACGCCGACATCGGCCTGCGCGAGTGCCGGTGCATCATTGGTGCCGTCGCCGCACATGGCAACCAGCTTGCCCTTGGCCTGTTCCTCGCGAATGAGCTGCAGCTTGTTCTCGGGCGTGGCCTGGGCAAGGAAATCGTCGACACCGGCTTCCGCGGCGATGGCGGCGGCCGTCATCGGGTTGTCCCCGGTGATCATGACGGTGCGTATGCCCATCTTGCGCAGCTCGGCGAAGCGCTCGCGGATACCGCCCTTGACGATATCCTTGAGGTGGACGATGCCGAGCAACCTGCCGTCGCGCGCGACGGCGAGCGGCGTACCGCCGGCCTTCGCGATCTCGTCGGCGATCGCCTGACCTTCCTTGATCGCAGCTTCCGACATGGCGTTGCCGCCTGTGAACGATTGCGACTTCAGATATCCGAGCACGGAATCGACGGCACCCTTACGAATGGATGAACCATCGAGGTCGACGCCGCTCATGCGGCTCTGGGCCGTGAACGGTACGAAGGTCGCGTTGAGTTCCTTCATGTCACGGGCGCGAAAACCGTATTTCTCCTTGGCAAGCACGACGATCGATCGGCCTTCCGGCGTTTCGTCGGCAAGCGAGGAAAGCTGTGCCGCATCTGCCAGTTCCTTTGCGGATACCCCCCCGACGGGGCGGAATTCGGTGGCCTGGCGGTTACCGAGCGTGATCGTACCGGTCTTGTCGAGGAGCAGCGTGTCGACGTCGCCGGCGGCTTCGACCGCACGGCCGGACATCGCAAGCACGTTGAAGCGGACGAGGCGATCCATGCCGGCAATACCGATGGCCGACAGAAGTGCGCCGATCGTCGTCGGGATCAGCGTGACGAACAGTGCGACGAGAACGACGATCGGGATCGCGCCGCCGGCATAGGAGGCGAAGGCGGGGATGGTTGCGGTGGCCATGACGAAGATCAGCGTCATGGCGGCAAGGAGGATGTTGAGCGCGATCTCGTTCGGTGTCTTCTGGCGCTCGGCGCCTTCGACGAGCGCGATCATACGGTCGATGAAGGTGGAACCGGCAGCGGCCGTGATACGCACCTTTATCCAGTCGGAAAGCACCTGCGTGCCGCCGGTCACCGCCGAACGGTCGCCGCCGGATTCACGGATCACGGGCGCGGATTCACCGGTGATCGCCGCCTCGTTGACTGAGGCGATGCCCTCGATGATCTCGCCGTCCGACGGAATGATGTCACCGGCCTCGACAAGCACGATGTCATTGACCTTCAGCGAGGTTCCGGCCACGTCCCTCCACTCGCGCCCTTGCGCCGAGATGAGAAGCTTGGCCTGGGTCTCGGTACGGCTTTTGCGAAGGCTATCGGCCTGTGCCTTGCCGCGGCCTTCCGCCACCGCTTCGGCGAAATTGGCGAAAAGCACGGTGAACCAGAGCCAGAGAATGATCTGGAAGGAAAAGCCGAGGCCTTCGGCGCCGGTCGCCAGATCCTTGACGAAAAGGATGGTGGTCAACGTCGAAACGATGGCGACCACGAACATGACCGGGTTTTTGGCCAGTGTTCGCGGGTTGAGTTTGGTAAATGCACCGCCAATGGCAGGCACGAGTATGCGAGCATCGAACATGCTCGCGCTTTTGGGCTGGCTCATAAGAGACCCCATTGATGTTGAAACAGTCGAAAAGGTTCAAGCAGCCTCGGCGAGACGCACGATCAGCATCAACACGGCGGTTGCGGCGCCGGAGAGGACGCAGAGTGCGAGGATGATGGTTGAGCCGGTGCAAAGCTTGCGGGCGTCTACCTGCCTCGACAGGTATCTGCGGCAGCCGTCAATCAAACGCGACATGACAGCACCTAAAACCGTTCCGGCCGCCAGAGGGCGTAAGCGAGATAGATGGTGATGACGACCGTCACCATCCCGCTCAGGATGTAATCGAATGCCATGGTGCATACCCTTGGATAACGTCGCCGATCCTTTTGACCGGCAGTGTTATGTGCATCTCGGTGCCATAGGATTTCGAGATGCCGGAATGCGGCAATAAATATAAAACTTATAGGGGAAATACCGAAGGGAACGGCACGCTCGCCGGAACGTGGCGCATAAAAAATCCCCGGCGCACTGGAATGGCCGGGGATCGCATGTTCATCTGCTCGGTCTAGCCCCGTAGGGTTCAGAGCGCGGCGCGCTTGTCGTGTCTGGCAAGACGCGCCAGCAGATAATCCACCTCGGCCCTTGCGGTTGCCGTCAGCATCTGCGCCGGCTTGCGTTGCGCATCGGACGTGATGACGCCACGGCGCTTCAAGACATGCTTGCGTACGGCAAGACCGACACCCGGCTGCTGCTCGTAGCGGATCAGCGGCAGATGCGCGTCGAAAAGATCGTGTGCCTCGTCGCGCTTGCCGGCGGCGGCCAGATCGACCAGTTCGGCCAGCATGTCGGGGAAGCCATAGCCGGTCATCGCGCCGTCAGCGCCACGCTCCGGCTCGAAATCGAGGAAAATCCCGCCATTGCCGCACAGGATAGAGAATTCGCGCAGCTCGCCCGCCTTCTGCATGGCGCGCAGCTTCGAGACCTTTTCCAGGCCCGGCCAGTCCTCATGTTTCAGCATCAGGCAGGACGGATGATTGGTCATGATCTTCGCGATCACGCTCGGAGCGATCACGGTGTTCAGCGTCAGCGGATAATCCTGCAGCACCCAGGGAATGTCGTCACCGATCGCCTCGACGGCGCCGGCGAAATAGTTGATCGTCTGGTCATCGGTTTTCGAGCCCGGCGCGGGCGCGATCATCACGCCGGCCGCCCCCATATCCATCGAGCTTTTCGCCAGCGAGCGCATGGCCGCGAAACCAGGCGCAGAGACACCGACGATGACCGGGATTTTGGCGCGCTCGACGACGCGTCTGGTGATCGCCTTGCTCTCTTCCGCATCGAGCTTCGGCGCCTCGCCCATCATGCCGAGGATGGTGATGCCGGTGCAGCCGCTGTCCTGATAGAAATCCGTCAGTCGGTCGACCGAGTTGAAATCGATCGAGCCGTCATCGAGAAACGGGGTGGCGGCGATCGCATAGACGCCCTTTGTCTGGGTGCTGAAGGTCATTGTATTCTCCCAAAATTCAATTGCGCATTCGGCACGCGCAGCCTTGATCGCATGTCTAGTCGGATGCGGGCGAAGGCGCCACCGTCGATGCCGTGCTCAACAACAATAGAGTTCAACCGGAAGCTCGCTGAACACTTCCGGCGCGCCATCGGTGATCGCAAAAGTCTGGCCGACGCCGGCCGTCAGCCCGGTCGTCGCGTCGGGAATCATGATATGGACGAAGAACACCATGCCCGGCGTCATGATCAGCGGATTGCCGGAATAGATCATCGGCGGCACGTCCATCCAGGTCGGCTTGAAGGTGCAGCCCAGCGCATAACCGCAGGCTGCATAACGCGCCTTGGCAAAACCGGCATCGTCCAGCACGCGGCGATGGATATCGTCGAGCGTGCCGAGCGCCACCCCTGCCCTTGCGGCATCCTTGATACCGTCGAGCGCCTCTTTCGCCACTTTCAGCATGTCGAGCTGGCGTGGATCCGGCTTTCCCGTCACCAGCGTATGCTCGACCACGACATGATAGCGGCAATGCGAGCCGGCAAGTTCGACCAGGATCTGGTCCTGTTCCTCGATCAGTCGCGGCCCGCCGATACCGCGACCATAAAGCGCGCGCGATCCCGAATTGACCAGCGGCCCGCCGGAGGGAATGTCGCCACCGCCGGCAAGCATGGAGGTGAGTGCTGCACCCGAAAGCACGGTGTCGGGAATGCCCGGCTTCGTCACATCGATCGCCGCGCGCACGGCGGCATCCGCCAGCTTGCCCGCCATGCGCACATGCTCCAGCTCGGCTGCAGATTTCACCAGCCGCCCGGTGCGGATGATGTCGGACGCATCCTCGGTCACGCAGAAACCGTCGAGCGCCGCATCGACCATGCGGGCGTTGGCGCCGGTCAGGCCATAGGTCGCATATTCGACGCCGACCTTTTTGCCGGCAAGGCCCTTCTCGGCCATGATGGCGCGCAGGTCGTCGGCCGGGTTGGCGTCCTCGGCATTCAGCCAGACACGCACATCGTCATAAAGCGAAGCGACATTCGCCTGCCGCAGATCCGGCGTGCGGGTCAGAAGCACGGTGTCGCTGCCATCGTCTGCCAGCACCAACCCCGCCTGGAAGAATACGTAGCCGGCCGTATCATAGCTCGTCAGCCAATAATGGCTTTCCTGCGAAAACACGATCAGCGCATCGAGACCGCGCTCCCGCATCCGCCGACGCGTCGCCGCGAGACGTGTGTTGAACTCGGCCTGCCTGAATTTCAGAAGAACCTGGCGACCGCCACGCGTTGCGCCGGCAAACTCCTGCGGGACATACATGCTCATGCGACTTCTCAAACCTCCACGGGCGTATGGACCGGCACCGCATCGAGCAGCGCCTTGGTATAGGCATCGCGGTCTTGTGCGCGCGCATCCGGCCTGTCGAAGAAATCGACCAGCTTGCCGTGATGCATGACGGCGATGCGATGAGCGAGCTGGCGGATCAGGTTGAGGTCGTGGGTGATGAACACGCAGGCAGCGCCTGTATCCTTCTGCAGCTTGACCAGCAGTTCGGCCACCGCCGCCTGAACCGACACGTCGAGCGCCGCCGTCACCTCGTCGCAGATCACCAGTTCCGGTTCGGCCGCAAAGGCGCGGGCAATCGCCACGCGCTGCTTTTCACCGCCGGAAAGCTGGTGCGGATAACGATCGGCGTATTCGGCCGGCAGCCGGACCATCTCGAGCAGCTCGGCAATCCGCGCCTTGATCTTTTCACGCGGCACGACGCCGTAAAGCTTCAGCGGCCGGGCAATGATCGTACCGATCTTCTGGCGCGGGTTGAGCGAGGCATCGGGATGCTGGAAAACGATCTGCACCCGTCGACGATAGGCCCGGTCGATCGCCTTGCGGCTACCGACCGTCTTGCCCTCGATTTCAAGCTTGCCCTGAAAATCCTGCAGGCCGGCCAAAACCTTGGCGATCGTCGACTTACCCGATCCGCTTTCCCCGACAACGCCGAGCAGCTCGCCCTTGCGAACCTCGAAATTGACGTCCTTCGCACCCCAGAAACCGACCTTTTCGGCATCTTCCGGCCAGAACATCTTCTGGATCTTCGATGGCGCACCGTAATGCACACCGATCCCGTCGAGCTTGATCAGCGTCTGCGGCTCGGCCGGCGCATCGACGCCGATCCAGCGATCCGGGTTCGGCACCGCACCGATCAGCTGTTTCGTATAGGGCGCAGAAGGCTTGCTAAACACTTCGCCGACAAGCCCGCGCTCGACAATGACGCCCTTGTGCAGCACCGAAACCTCGTCCACCACGCGGGAAACCAGCCCGAGATCGTGCGAGATATAAAGTGCCGACACATTCGTCTCGTCGCGCAGCTTGTTGAACAGATCGAGGATCTGTCGCGCGGTCAGGATATCGAGCGCCGTGGTCGGCTCGTCGAAAATGATCAGTTCCGGCTCGCAGGCAAAGGCGGTGGCGATGACGACACGCTGCTTTTCGCCGCCCGATGCCTCATGCGGAAAACGCTGCAGCATTTCCTTCGGCCGGGTGATGCCAGTGCGCGCCAGAGCCACCTCCGCCTCGGCGAAGGCCTGGATCTTCGTCAGTCCGCGATGCCGCATCAGCACTTCGGCGATCTGCTCGCCCAGACGAATGGTCGGGTTGAGCGATGTCGAGGGATCCTGAAACACCATCGACATCCGCCTGCCGCGGATGTCGGCCATCTGGAATGGCGTATAATCGAGCAATTCCTCACCCGCCAGCCGGATGGCGCCGCCGGTTTCGACAGCGTTTGGCGGCAGGTAACGCATCACCGACCACGCCATAGACGACTTGCCGGAACCACTCTCGCCGACAAGCCCGACCGTCTTGCCCTTCGGGATGGTCAGATCGATATTCTTCAGCGCCGAGACGAGCCCGTTGGCGGTCTTGTAGGAGAGCGAATAGTCGATGATCGAAAGCGCCGGCTTTTCGGCTGTCTGCGACATCTCCTGCGTCATGGTCTGCAAGGTCATCCGTGGCTCCTCTTGGGATCGAGGGCGTCACGCAGGGCGTCGCCGAAAAGGTTGAAACCGAGCGCCGCAATGGCGATCGAGATGCCGGGGATCGCCACGCACCACGGATTGCGGAACATGAACTGGCGGGCTTCCGCCACCATCAGCCCCCATTCCGTGCTCGGCGGCTGTGCACCGAGACCGAGGAAGCCGAGCGTCGCACCGATCATGATGGCGAAGGAAACGCGGATCGTCGCCTCCACCACGATCGGGCTCAGCGCATTGGGCAGCACTTCGCAGGTGACGATGTAGACGCCGGACTCGCCGCGCGCCACGGCTGCCCGCACATAGTCGCGGGTACGCACCGAGAGAACCGCGCTGCGGGCAATACGCGCCATGCCCGGGGCAAATGCGATCGACACCGCCAGCATCGCGTGTTCCATCCCGCCCCCCAGAATGGTGACGATCAGTAGCGTGAACAGCAGATCCGGAACGGCGAGAAGTCCGTCAAGAACGCGCATGATCGTCGAGTCGACCCAGCCGCCGGATACACCGGCAATGACACCGATGATCGAGCCGATGCCGACGCCGAGCAGCGTCGCGCCGACACCGAAGGCGACCGTCGAGGGCGCACCGGTGAGGACGCGCGACAGCAGGTCGCGGCCGAACTGATCGGTGCCGAGAAGATGCGTCATCGACGGCCCCTGCAACCGGTTCAGCGGATCGAATGCCTGCGGGTCATAGGGGGCAATCATAGGTCCGAAAATCGCCGCGAAACAGACGATCCCGAGAAGCATCGTGCCGACGATGGCTGTGGGAGAAGAGAAGAAATTACGCATAACGCACCCTCGGGTCGAGCAGGGCAATGACGATGTCCGACAGAAGATTGGACAGGGCATAGACGGCTGCGAGAAGCAGGGTCACGGCCTGGATGACGGGAAGATCGCGGTTTTCCAGCGCGTAGATCAGCAGGCGACCAAGGCCCGGCCAGGCAAAAATTTCCTCCACCACGATGATACCGCCGAGCAGATAACCGATATCGAGCGAGATGACCGCGACGGCCGGCGCCAGCGAGTTCGGCAGCGCATGGCGGCGGATTACCCGCCTTTCGGTCAACCCCTTCAATCGTGCCGCCCGAATGTAATCGGAAGACAGCACTTCCGACATTTCCGAGCGCACCTGTCGGGATATGTGAGCCATCAGCACGAGGCCGAGTGTCGCGGCGGGCAGGACGACATGCGCGCCGAAGCCGGCAAGATTCTCCCACGGCGCGACGAACCCGCCGGCGGGAAAAAGCCCGTGCTGAGGTGCTGCAAAGAAGACGAGGAGCAGCGTGGCCGTGACGAATTCCGGAAGCGCCGTTCCGAGATAACTGAACAGGCTTAAGCCCAGATCCATTCCCGTACCGCGCTTCAACGCAGCCAGCGCACCGAGCGGAATGGCGGTGATGGTAACGGCAACAAGCGCCGTCGCGCCCAGCATGGCGGAATTGACGAAGGCCTCGCCGACGACCTGTGTCACCGGCAAGGAAAGACGGAGGGACGTGCCGAAATCACCGTGCAGAATACCGGTGACCCAGCTTAAGTATTGCATGTACCAGGGCTGGTTGAGATTGAGCTGCCTTTCGAGTGCAGCGACCGCATCCGGGGTGGCATATTCCCCCAGGATCATGATCGCGGCATTGCCCGGCAGCATCGTCGTGATCGCGAACACGGCGAAGGTTACGATTGCCAGCACGAGGAAAACAGCCAGCAAACGACGGAGAAGGTAAGCCCTGGTCATGCGGATCAGGCCTTATTCAGCCAGACGTTTTCAATATAGTAATAGCGCGACAGGGGCGCGATCGTCCAATCTTCGGAGCCTGCACCGCTGGCAGTCAGGATATCCTCGAAAATCGGCACGATATACGGCGTCTCGTCGAGCTGCAGCTGCTGCGCCTTCGCATAAAGCTCCTTGCGCGCGGCCGGATCGACAGTGGCGCGGGCATCCGCGATCAGCTTGTCGAAATCGGCATTCTTCCAGGCCGTATCTTCATAGGAGGCATTGGAGGTCAAAAGCAGGTTGAAGGTTGCGTCCTCGGTCGCCTGCATGCCCCAATACCCCATGTAGAACTGGCCCTTCATCCACACATTGGCGAGATAGGTGTCGTGCGGCATGGTTTCGACTTCGATGTCGAAACCGGCCGGCAGCGCCATCTGCTTCAGCGCGATCGCCACCTGCGCACGGATGGCAGGGCGGTTGGAGGCGACGAGCTTGATCGTGATGCCGTCCGGATAACCGGCCTCGGCCAGCAGTTTCTTGGCGCCTTCCGGATCATAGGCGATTTCCGGAGTGTCGATCGCATACTGGAATTCCGGCGAGACGAGGTTGTCATAAGCCGGGCGACCAAGGCCCTCGAGCACGATATCGACCAGCATCTGGCGATCCACCGACATGGCAAGCGCCTTGCGCACGCGCACGTCGTCGAACGGCTTCTGGTCCTGACGCATGGTGATGTTGACGAAACGGCCGGACGGAATGCGCTGTGCGGTGATGCCGGTCGCATCAGCGATACGCTGGAAGTCGGCCTGCTGCACAACCAGCATGACGTCGACGGCACCGGACAGGAAATTGGCGCTTTCGGCGGCAAGGTCGGGGAACAGCATCATCTCGACGGCATCGAGATGCGGCTTGCCCTTGATGAAATAGCTCTCGTTCTTGACCAGGCGCACCATGCGGGCGCTATCATAGGTCTCGAGCTTGAACGGGCCGGTGCCGTTCGCCATCGTATCCAGCTGTTCACGGGGACCGGAAAGAGCGGCCTTCGAGATGATGCGTGCATTGGCATGCGCCGTGGAGATCGGCAGGTCGGCAAATGGCGTTTTGAGCGTAAAACGGACGGTCGTCGGATCAACCGCCTCGATCTTCTCGATCATGTTGAGGACCGAGCGGGCGGCAGCCGGGATGTCGGGATTGAGGATCGCCTGGAAGGTAGCGACGACATCGTCCGCCGTGCACGGCGTGCCGTCATGGAAAACCACACCCTGGCGCAGGTAGAAGGTGAAGATCTTGGCGTCTTCGCTGCTTTCCCAGCGCTCGGCAAGATCAGCCATAGGCGCATTGTCCGGTCCCATGCGGGTGAGACCCGAATAGAGCATGTCTACCACCGGATATTCGGCAGGACCGGAGCAGTTCAGCACGTTCAACGTCGCGATACGCGTCGAATGGCTGATCTTCAGCGTGCCGCCTTCTTTCGGCGTTCCTGCGGCAAGCGCATCGGTCATGTTCAGCGTGGGAAGCAACGCCATTGCGGCAACACCGCCTGCGAGGCCCATTACCATGCTGCGGCGGGTAATCATGAAAGTCGTCATCGTTTTCCCTCTGAATTTGGTTTTTGACTGAAGCCGGGCGGCATTGTTCTTGTGATTTTCCCGGCTTTATTCCCTGGCCCGTCAGCTGATCACGGTCAGCTCGTCGGGCAATCCTGTCAGCACTTCCGGCGCGCCGTCGGTAACCAGCAGCGTGTGGCCCACGCCCATCGCCAGCCCCGTATCGGCATCGCCGTTCATCACGTGGTAGAACAGCGTCATGCCCGGCTGGCAGACGGTCGGGTTGCCGGAATAGATCATCGGCGGCACATCCATGCTGGTCGGCGCGAATGTGCAGCCTACCGAATAGCCGGTCGCGCCGTAGCGCGCGCGTTTGTAGCCGCCCTTGTCGAGACCGTCGGCATAAACGTCAAAGATCTCGCCGAGCGTCGTGCCCGGACGGGCGATCTCGGTCATTTTCCTCAGCGTCTCCATGCCGACATCGTACATCTTGCGATGCGCATCGGAGACCTTGCCGAACAGGATCGTCCATTCGGTTTTCACATTGTAACGACGATAGGCGACCGGGTATTCGACCAGGATTTGGTCCTGCTCTTCCAGTCGGCGCGGATCGGAAACGCCGCGACCGTAGACGGCGCGCGGCCCGGAATTGAACAGTGGCGCATTCGGCGGCATGTCGGCGCCCTGGCCGAGGATCGAGGTGAGATAGGTTGCCTTCAGATCGCTGTCGAGAATGCCCGGACGCGCTGCCGCGATTACGGCATTCAGCGAGTCATCCAGAATACGGGCCGCCTTGCGGGTATATTCGATCTCGGCCGGCGACTTGCAGACACGCAGCCAGCGGATCAGGTGACGGTCGTCTTCCAGCTCGCACCAGTTGCCGATCGTCTGCTGCGTGCGATAGAGGTTCCAGCCGGTCAGGCCGTGGGTGTTCAGCTCGATGGCGATCTTTTTCCCGCCGAGGCCGAGTTCTTCGAGGATCACTTTCAGGTCGGCGGCCGGGTTTGCATCCTCGGCATCCCACCAGATGCGGATATCCTCGATGATGCTCGTCTGTTTTGCCTGCACCAGATCGGGGCGGCGGGTCAGAAGCACCGGCTGACGGCCATCCGTCGGCACCACGAGGCACTGGTAATAGACGAAGCCGCCGGTGTCGTAACCGGTCAGCCAGTACATGCTTTCCTGTGCAAACACGAGCATAGCGTCAACGCCGCGCGCCGCGAGTTCGGCCCGAAGCCGGTCCTGTCGCTGCAGATGCTCCTCTTTCGAAAAGGGGAGGTTCGGTTGCGGCATGGCACTCACAGGTTCGTCCTTTCGACACGATCGTCAAAGCTCGATGTTGCTTCACGATACGGTTTGGTATACCACTCGTCAACCAGCGGAATACAAAAATTGCGTCACACCAAAAACCGCATGGGAAAAGGGATCGCTGAGGATAGACAGCCGTTGGGCGCAAGAGCTGGTGACAACCGCCATAACGTGTGGCACCAGAAAGTCATTTGAAGCCGTCTCCCAAAGGGAGGGACTGGATATTTATGCTGATTGAAACCGACAAGCGGCTGGCGCTGCAGGCCTACGAGCAGATATTGAACCTGATCCTTTCCGGTGCTGCCCAGCCCGGCGCCATGGTGACCGAACGTCGTCTGGCCGAAACGCTCAACATGTCGCGCACCCCGATCCGCGATGCGCTGCTGATGCTCGAGGGCGAAGGCCTTCTGATCCGCCAGGGAAGCCGCGGCCTTCAGGTGAAGCAGATGCGCATCGAGGATTATATGGACGCGCTTCAGGTCCGCCTGCTGCTCGAACCGGAAGCCGCACGTCTCGCCGCCGGTCATATGCCGGCTTCGGCTCTCGATGAACTGGAAGCCGATCTCAACACGCTTCTCGGCCACCCGGAAGATGGCGAAGGCAAGCCGGACCGCGGCTCCGTCCGCGATGTCGACGACCGCCTGCATGGCGGTATCGGCGATGCCGCCGGCAATCCGCAACTGGCCCATATCATCCGCACGCTGCGCCGCCAGACCCAGATCTTCGACCTGAGAAGCATGCCGGAACGGTTCGACGCGACCTGCCGCGAGCATCTCGCCATCGTTTCAGCTTTGCGTGAAGGCCGTGGTGACGATGCCGCACAAATGATGCGCGACCATCTCGCGCATGTAAAAGACAGCATTATCGGGAGACTGACCCGCGCATGACCGTTTTGGCAGAACAAGCGCAGACGGAAACGTCCGTGCTCAGCAACGCCGCCCCTGTGGATATCTCTCTCGCGGAACGGCTGTTCGACGAGTTGAGGCGCCGCACCGGCACCAATCGCGGCATCACCCGCGCTTCCTACGGTCTCGGCGAACAGATCGCCCATGACATGGTCCGCCGTGAGGCGCGCAAGCTCGGCCTCGAAGTCAAGACCGATCCGGGCTGCAATCTCTACATGACGATGAAGGGCCGCGAAGAGGGTCCGGGCATCTTCATCGGCTCGCATCTCGATTCCGTGCCGATGGGCGGCAATTTCGATGGCGCTGCCGGCGTGCTTCTCGGCCTGTCGGTCATTTCCGGTTATGTCCGCGCCGGCATCCGCCCGCCGCGCGATATCACCGTCATGGCGATCCGCGCCGAGGAAAGCACCTGGTTCGGCGCCTCCTATATCGGCAGCCGCGCCGCACTCGGCCGGCTGACGGGACGCGAACTCGATCAGGTCAAGCGCTCCTCCGACCAGATCTCCCTCGGCGCCGCCATCGATGCAGCCGGCGGTGATACGGAATTCCTTCGCTCGGACAAATCCTGGCTCGACCCGAAGAGTATCGCGATGTTCATCGAGCCGCATATCGAGCAGGGGCCGGTTCTGATCGAGAAAAAGCTGCCGATCGGCATCGTCACCGGCATTCGCGGTTCCTTCCGTTATCGCGAAGCCAAATGCATCGGGACCTATGCCCATTCCGGCGCGACTCCGCGTGAATACCGCAGCGATGCGGTTCGTGCAGCCTCGGCTCTGGTCGTCGAACTCGACAAGGCCTGGGACAGGCTGCAGGCGGAAGGTGCCGATCTCGTCGTCACCTTCGGCCAGTTTTCGACCGACGCCTCGGAAGCTGCCTTCAGCAAGATCGCCGGCAAGCTCTCATTTGCACTCGATGTCCGCAGCCAGGAGCCGGAAACGCTCGCCAGGATGCAGGCCGTCCTTGCCGATGCGGTTGCCCGCATCGAGGCGGAACACCGGGTCAAATTCGAACTCGGCCGTTTGACCGACAGCAAGGCGGCGAAGATGGACGACGCTATTGTCGCCTCGCTCGCCGGTCTGGCAAAGGAGCATGGTATCGAGGCCGAAATCATGGCCTGCGGTGCGGGCCATGATGCGGCGGTCTTTGCCGATGCCGGCGTGCCGACCGGCATGGTCTTCATCCGCAATGCCAATGGCAGCCATAATCCGGACGAGCAGATGGAGATTGCCGATTTCACGCAGGCAGCGCGGCTCGTGTCCGCGCTCTGTCTCGACCCGCCATTGAAAACCTGATCATGTCCGATATTCGTTGTGACTGCCTCATCGTCCAGCCGATCGCCAAAAGCGCCATCCGCATGCTGGAGGAAACCGGGCTCGCCGTCCACATTGCGGCCTCTACCGCCTTTGCCGATCTCGAACCTTATCTTGCCGTCGCCACAGCGGTCATCACCCGCAATCACGGCCTGTCTGCCCGCGAAATCGAAGCGGCTCCCAATCTCAGGGTCGTTGGCGTTCACGGCACCGGCACCGACAAGGTGCACAAGCCGTCGCTTGCCGCCCGCGGCATCCCCTTGCACAATACGCCCGGCGCCAATGCCCAGTCCGTCGCCGAACTGGTGATCAGCCTGATGCTTGCCTGCTCGCGCTCGCTGATCGCCGCCGACAACGCATCGCGCACCGGCGACACGATTTTTCGCCAGCGTCACCGCACCTATGAGCTCTCCGGCCGCCGTCTCGGCCTGTTCGGCTACGGCCATATTGCGAAACTCGTCGCCCATCTGGCACAGGCATTCGGCATGGAGGTCGCCACCGTATCGCGGTACACGCCTGCCGACGAACTGCAAAGCGAAGGCATCACGTCTCTGCCGGATCTCGACAGCCTCTGCGAATGGGCTGATATCGTTTCGCTGCATGGCATACCCGAGGAAAAGCCGCTCATCGATGCCCGCCGCCTGTCGCTGATCGGCAAACAGGGCATTTTGATCAACACCGCCCGTGGCGCATTGATCGACGAGGACGCGCTCGCCACCGCATTGAGGGACGGCGTCATCGCCGCCGCCGGTCTCGACGTCCTGACCATAGAGCCGATTACGTCAGATAATCCCCTCCTCGATTGCCCGAATCTTGTGCTAACTCCCCATATCGGCGGCTCGACGGACGAGGCGCTGGAAAAGACGGGCTTTCAGGTTGCCAGCAAGGTGCTGGCCGAACTGAAGCCGCTCGAATGGCTTCCGGCCACCGGCACCTGAGCACGACAGGGTAGAGCAGAGACATGCAGTTCAAGCCGCAATCAGGTGCCGGGTCGATACCCGAGATCTCCTATCCCCGCGTCCTTCGATGCGGCGACCGCGCAATCGGCATCGAGTTTTCCGATACGGTCAGCGAGGCCGCAAACCTCAAGGTCCTGTCGCTCGATGCATCGCTTGCCGCAGAGCCGATAGACGGCATTCTCGAAACCATCCCCACCTATCGCTCGCTGACCGTGATCTACGATCCGAAAATCGTGCGCGGCGCCGTTCTCGGCCAAGAATTGATGCAGCGGGCAACGCATGACATTGCCGCGCCGCAGACTGGCCGGCTGCTCGAATTCCCGGTGCTTTACGGCGGCGAACATCAGGCAGATCTCGACGAACTCGCCGCGCTGAAGAACATGAGCGCTGCCGATGTCATCGCGCTGCATTCCTCCGCCGAATACCGGGTCTACATGATCGGCTTTGCGCCGGGTTTCGCCTATCTCGGCGGGCTTCCGGAGATTTTACACACGCCGCGGCTTGCCGTGCCGCGCCAGCGGATCGAGGCCGGCGCGATTGGCATCGGCGGCCGCCAGTCGAGCATCAATTCCGTCCCCGGCCCGAGCGGCTGGCGCTTTCTCGGCCGCACACCATTCAGGCTTTTCGATCCCGCCCGCGCCGAACCCTTTCTGCTCAAGGCCGGCGACCGCATCACCTTCCGCAGCGTCGACCTCAACGAGGCCCGGGAACTGGATGAGCAAGTCGCGGCCGGCACCGCCAAACTCAAGGAGATCGCCCGATGACCGCTCTCCTTTCCATTTCTCGCGCCGGCCCGCTGATGTCGGTGCAGGATGACGGCCGCTACGGGTTTCGCGCCCGCGGGGTTTCGACATCCGGCGCCATGGATCGCGACGCCCACGCTATCGCCAATGCGCTTGTCGGCAATGATCCGCATGCCGCGACTATCGAATTCGCCCTCATCGGCGGCGCATTCACCGCAGATCGCGATGTCCTTATCGCGGTCACCGGCGGCAGTTGCGCAGTGGAAATTGCCGGCAAGCCGGTCCCCACCTGGGAAAGCCACCTCCTCAAGGCCGGCGAAACACTGACCGTCGGTGCCTTGCGCGGTGCCGTCTGGGGTTATGTCGCCATGTCCGGCGGCATCACGATCCCAAAGATGCTGGGTAGCCGCTCCACCCATTTGCGAACAGCAGTCGGTGGCCTGAACGGCAAGGCACTCGCCGCAGGCGATGTCCTGCCACTTGGCGAAACCGGCAAACTTAAACCCCGCATGCTCGGCACGCCCTACTTGCGCGCACACGGCCCGATCTCCGTGGTCCCCGGCCCGCAGGACGATTACTTCGATGAAGACGCGTGGAAGACCTTTCTGCGTCAGTCCTATCGCACCACCACCTCCCGCGACCGCATGGCCATGGTTCTCGACGGTCCGGCGCTCCAGGCATTCAAGGGCCACGACATCGTCTCGGATGCCACAGTTATAGGCTCCATCCAAGTGCCGGGATCGGGCAAGCCGATCGTGCTCACCGCCGATGGCCAGACGACCGGCGGCTACCCGAAAATCGCCACCATCGCCTCTTTCGATCTCGCGCGTCTGGCGCAGTTGCCGGCCGGCCAACAGTTTCTGTTTCGGGCAATCTCGGCGGACCTGGCGGAGGAACAGGCAATCCACGCCGAGGATCGCCTTACCGCCGTGATTGCGGGTCTCAAGCATTGAGTGCTGCAAGCAATTTGTGACCAGCATCCTTCAAAAGATGCCGTCATCCTCGGGCTTGTCCTGAGGATCTAACCACAGTGCTAAGACCGCGATGTTGCAATGGGCTGGAACGGATGCAGATCCTCGGGACAAGCCCGAGGATGACGACGGAGAGGTTTTCGATCCTTTGGCCGCCTGAGGAAAAGTTGGCGCGCCGTCCAAGCGCCCTCCTTTTCACCCCAATCACGACACCGCAGCCCCAATCACCCATCCGGCCTCTTCCAGCGCCCCACGCAACTGCCGCGCCATGCCCACCGCACCGGGCGTATCGCCATGCACGCAGACAGACCCGATAGGCACCTCCAGCCGCTTGCCTGAAGTCGAAGTCAGGCACCCTTCCGAAACCATCCCGATCACCCGCTTCACCAGCAGTTCCGCATCATGGATCACCGAACCCGGTTCGGAGCGTGGCGAAAGATTGAAATTGTCCGCATAGGTCCGGTCGGCATAGATCTCGTTGATCGGCGTCAGGCCCAGCTTTTCGGCCGCCCGCGCCGTCGCCGTCCCCGGCATCACCATGAAGGCGAGTTTCGGATCAACGGCCTTGATTGCACGGCCGACGGCAAGAGCCATCTCATCGTCATCGGCACAGACATTGCCGAGCGCGCCATGGGTCTTCACATGTGTAATCGGGTGGCCTTCGAGTGCCGCGACCGCGGCCAGCGCCCCAACCTGATAGGCGACCAGCGTCTCCACGTCCGAAATACTCAATCCCGGCAGACGCCGCCGGCCAAAACCGATCAGGTCCATATAACCGGGATGCGCGCCGATCGCGACGCCGCGCTCCTTCGCCAGCCGCACCGTCTTTCGCATGATGTCCGGGTCACCGGCATGAAAGCCGCAGGCGATATTGGCGGTGCTGACGATATCGAGCATCGCCGCATCGTCGCCCATCGTCCACGGGCCAAATCCTTCGCCGAGATCGGAATTGAGATCGATGCGCATGACTTCCCCTTCTAAGGTGTCCGGCCGTCTTCAGCCGTCCGGTGAGATGCATAACACGGCACCGGATGATTGCCACGATTTCCCGATTGCGCCATGAACACCGTTGGTATACCACTGGTGTGCTGATTTTGGAAATGGGGAATGACATGGGCAAGCGCCTTCTTTATCTCGGCAATGGCCGCAAGTTTCAGTCCATAGCAAAGCTCGATGACCGCTTCGAAGCCTGGGGTCTGAAGGTCGATCGTTACTGGGCTTATGATGGCCAGTTTCCCGAGACGCTGAAGGGTTATGACGGCATCTTTTTATCCGGCAGCCCGCATGGCGCCTATGAGGACGTGCCCTTCATCCTGCGCGAACATGACCTGATCCGCGAAGCAGCCGAGCTTGAAATCCCCATGCTCGGCATCTGCTTCGGCAGCCAGATTTTAGCATCCGCGCTTTGCGGCCGCGACCAGGTGTTCCGCCGCACTTCCTGCGAAATCGCCTACAAGGACCTGCCGCTCACCGAAGCCGCCCGCACCGACAAGCTGTGCCGTGATCTGGTCGACAGCGCCTACATGTTCGTCTGGCACAATGACGAGGTAAAGGCCGCGCACCCGGACATGACCGTGCTTGCCTATTCCGACGACTGCCCCAACCATATCTGGCGCTACAAGGACAAGGATATCTGGGGCATCCAGGGCCATCCGGAAATCACCAAGGCGCAGGCCGTCATCTGGTTCGAGGAAAACCGCGAGCGCATGACGCTCGATGGCGCAAATATCGATGACCTCAAGGCACAGGCCCACGAGGCCGCCGAGGCCAAGACCATGCTGACCCGTTTTGCGGAACTGGTCCAGAACGCCTGATTTAAAGAATATCCCGATCGAGGAAGAATAATGGTTACGCCCGCCTACTGGTTCGAACGCGCCGAATTCCTGTCCCGCCTCTCCCGCGTCCAGGCCGAGCTGAAGAAAAAGCAGCTCGACGGTCTCGTCGCCTTTCTGCCGGAAACAGTGACCTGGCTCACCGGCTATTTTACCCGCGCCTACGGCACGCTGCAGTTTGCCATTATCCCGGCCGAGGGCGAACCGACCCTGTTCTGCCGTGACGTCGAGGAATATTATCTCGACAGCACCTGCGTCTTCTCCGATCGGGTGATGTGGACCGACAGCGACGACCGCATGGCGGTTGCCGCCTCCGCTATCGAAAGCCGTATCGGCAAGACAGCCAAGCTCGGCATCGAACTTTCGGCCTGGCCGCTCTCGGCCGGCCGCTACGAATACCTGAAATCGGCGCTGCCCGGCATCGTCTGGCAGGATGAAAGCGCCATGACGCCGCAGATGCGCCTGATCAAGTCGCCTGCCGAAATCGCCTATCAGCGCCGTGCGGCAAAGGCTGCCGAAGCCGGCATGCAGGCGGCGATCGACAGCGCCGCCGTCGGCGTCACCGAGCGCGAGATGGCCGCCGAAGTCTGCGCCGCGATGATCCGCGCCGGTTCCGACCTGCCGGGTCCAGGCGTCATGTCATCGGGCGAGCGCGCCTTCCACCTGCATGGCGGTTATTCCGACCGCGTGCTGGAAGCCGGTGATATCATCCAGATCGAAACGACGCCGAACGTCAAACATTATCACGCCCGTTTCATGCGCCCGATCCGCGTCGGACCGGTTCAGGACGACGATCATAAGGTGGTAGAACAGCTGATCGCCATCCAGGATGCGGCAATCCGTGAGGTGAAGCCGGGCGTTTCTGTCCGAGTACCCGACGCGATCTATCGCGACGGCGTGCTGTCGGCGGGCCTTCGCGAAACCTACACGAACAAGACCTTCTATTCCGTCGGCCTGCTCCTGCAGCCCAACGGCGGCGAGCCGCTGGAATCGGCGGAAAACAGCACCTGGGTCTTCGAACCCGGCCAGACCTTCCACACTTACGTGCTCGCCCGCGGTTTCGGCATGTCGGAAACCATCACGATTACAGAAACCGGCTACGAGAAACTGACCAACTTCCCGCGCCAGCTCTTCGTGAAATAACGCCGCTTGACCGGCCGGGGCCGGGGCGCCCGGCTGCCGCAGCCCGGCGAGGATTGCAGGGTGAAAAGCCTCATCCTGCAGCTCCGACTGCGAAAAACAGGTTGGCAGGCCTTCAACACCGGGTTAGCCAGTCCCGATGGAACAAAATCCGGGCGCGCCGCAAGAATGATCAATCCTGACAAAGACCTGCTGACCGTCAGCCTGCCGGCGACATCGATCGCGGGACGCGTCGATTTCACCCTTTCGGGTGGCCGGTGCCTCGTCGTCTCCGGCCCGTCCGGCGTCGGCAAGACGACGATGCTTCGCAAGGTCGCCGATCTCGACCCGCATGACGGCGCCATCTCGCTGGGAGCCGATCAGCAGTTTTCGGTTGCAGGCCCCGCCTGGCGTCGAAAGGTCTCCTATGTCGCATCGGAAAGCGGCTGGTGGGAGCCGACGGTTGGCGAGCATTTTCAGCAGGAAGATGCCACTCGGGCATTGATGGAACGCCTCGGCATGCCGCCGGAAAAGCTCCGGAACGCACCCCAGACCCTCTCGACTGGAGAGCGTCAAAGGATGGCGCTCATCAGGGCGCTCGTCAGAGCCCCGGCATTCCTGCTTCTCGATGAACCGACCTCAGCCCTCGATGACCAGGCGACCCTCGATGTCGAGGCAGTTCTCCTCGACTACAGGAAATCCGGCGGCGGGCTTCTCGTCGTTACCCACGACACCGCCCAGGGCAAACGCCTGGCCGATGGCCATCTCATTCTGAAGCGAGCCTGACATGGTCACACTCGGTGCAATCGAACTGACACTTGCGATCGGCCTGACGCTGATGAGCGCGCTCCTGTCGGTGTACCTGTCCCTCGGCTTCCACAAGACGCTCGCCTGGTCGGCAGTCCGCATGACCGTTCAGCTTCTGCTCGTCGGCATGCTGCTACGCTTCGTCTTTGCACAGCAGTCGGCATGGATCACACTCATCGTCTTTGTCTTCATGCTGAGCGCTGCAAGCTATGAGACAGGAGGGAGATTGCCGCGCCGGCTTAAGGGCACGCTGCAGTTTCTGGTCAGCGGCGCCGCGATCAGCCTGTCGACCAGCCTGGTATCGGCGTTTGCGCTGATCACCGTTCTCGGAACGCAAAGCTGGCTGGAGCCGGCGCATGCCATCCCGATTGCCGGCATCATTCTCGGCACCTCGATGAATTCGGCCAGTATCGCGCTCAATGCCCTGTTCGCCAATGTCGGCAACGAGCGCAATGCCATCGAGGCCCAGCTCGCTCTCGGCGCCACCCGCTGGCAGGCGCTCGGCCCCTTGATGCGGCGCGCCATACAGGCAGGCCTTCTGCCCGTCACAAACCAGATGGTCGGCGCCGGCATCATCACCATGCCCGGCATCATGAGCGGTCAGATTCTCGCCGGGCAGGACCCGCTCGAGGCAGGGAAATACCAGATATTCCTCATGCTTCTTCTGGCTTCCAGCGGTGCGGCGAGCACCATTCTGGCCGTCTACGCGGCGGCGCGAAACATCACCGACGACCGTCATCGCCTGCGGCTCGATCACCTCGTCAGCCGGTAGGATATGACGGAACCGCATCGCCTTCAGTGCGCTAGTCGCTTTCGTCATACGGCCGAGAAATAAATTCATTTGCCGCAGAAAAGGGCACGTGCAAACCTTGCCTAAAGTCTAAACAAGCAGAGTAAATCCATGTCCGAATCGACCCAGCTCTGGGGCGGCCGCTTCAAGTCCGGCCCCTCCGAGGCACTGGCCAATCTGTCCCGTGCGCCCGCCTCCTACTTCCGCCTTTACCGTGAGGATATTGCCGGCTCGCGCGCCCATGCGTCCGAACTGAAGCGCGCCGGCGTGCTGGATGAAGCCGAGTTCGCCAAGATCCGCGCGACGCTGGATGCGGTCGAGGCCGATGTCGCGGCGGGCCGCGAGACACCGATTGCCGGCGATGAGGATGTTCACACCTTTCTCGAACGCCTGCTGACCGTCCGCCTCGGCGCGCTCGGCGGCAAGCTGCGCGCCGGTCGTTCGCGCAACGATCAGACAGCCAACAACACCCGTCTTTATCTGCGCCGCATGGCCCGCGAACTCAGCGCCGGCATCATTTCCGTCGAGGAGGCGATCCGCTCCCAGGCCGCAAAGCATACCGAAACGGTCATGCCGGGCTTTACCCATCTGCAGCCGGCACAGCCCGTCGTGCTCGGCCATCACCTGATGGCGCATGCGCAGTCGCTGCTGCGCGATCTGGAGCGCTTTGCCGATTTCGACCGCCGTTTCGACCGCTCGCCGCTTGGCGCAGCGGCACTCGCCGGCTCCGGCATCGTCAACCGCCCGGACCTCTCCGCCGTTGAACTGGGTTATTCGGCCGCCTGCGAAAACTCCATCGATGCGGTTGCCTCGCGCGATCTCGTCGCCGAGTTCCTGTTCATCGCCTCGCTCGTCGGTGTCAATCTTTCGCGCCTTGCCGAAGAGATCTGCATCTGGAGTTCCAAGCAGTTCAGCTGGGTGCGCCTGCATGACAGCTACTCGACCGGCTCCTCGATCATGCCGCAGAAGAAGAACCCGGATATCGCCGAGCTGACACGTGGCATGTCCGGCACGCTGATCGGCAACATCGCCGGCTTCCTCGCCACGATGAAGGCCATGCCGCTCGCCTATAACCGTGACCTCGCGGAAGACAAGAAGGTGCTGTTCGAGACGATCGACACGCTGGAACTGATACTGCCCGCCTTCGCCGGCATGGTCGAGACGCTCGAATTCGAAGTCGAGAAGCTGCGCGAAGAAGCGCCGCGCGGTTTCACACTGGCAACCGAGGTAGCCGACTGGCTGGTGCGCCAGAACATTCCCTTCGCCGAAGCCCACGAGATCACCGGCGCCGTGGTTCGCTATTGCGAGGAGCGCGGCCACGATCTTTCCGGCCTGACGGAGGAAGATCTGCCGAAGATCGACGAGCGCCTCAACGCCGACATGCTGAATGCCATCACGCTGGAACATGCGCTTGCAAGCCGCACCGGCTACGGCTCCACGGCGCCGGCCAGCGTGCGCGAGCAGATCGCCCGCTTCGATGCGGCGCTCGACATTTTCCGCAGCTTCTCCAGCACGCCGCTCAGCGGCTCGGCTTTTTCCAAGCCGGAAACCGATAAGGCGGCGCTCTGATGACAGCGACAACCACCGCAACATCCGAGGCGAGCAAATACGAGATCGCCCATCTGAAGCTGGTGCCCAAGCGCAATCTCGGCCGCAAGGTGGCCGCAGCAATCGTCATACTGCTGATGGCCGCTCTCATTCGCGCCTTCAGCGTCGGCCAGATCGAATGGTCCTATGTCGGCGACTTCCTCTTCGCGCCGGTCATCCTCCAGGGCCTCGTCAACACGCTGGTGATGACTGTCGCCGCCATGACGATCGGTATCGTTCTGGGTGTGATCATCGCGATCATGCGCATTTCCGGCAATCCGGTGCTGTCGTGGATTGCGATCGGCTATCTCTGGCTTTTCCGGGGTGCACCGGCGCTGCTGCAGCTGATGATCTGGTTCAACCTGGCGCTGATCTTCCCGACCATGGGCATTCCGGGCCTTTTCGAATTCCGTACGGTCGATATCATGACGCCCTTCGTGGCGGCCATGCTGGGCCTCGGCATCCAGCAGGGCGCCTATACGTCCGAAGTCGTTCGAAGCGGCCTCCTGTCGGTCGATGCCGGCCAGTACGAGGCCGCCCGCACGCTCGGCATGACGCAGATGAAGATGCTGCGCCGTATCGTTCTGCCGCAGGCCATGCGCGTCATGGTTCCGCCGGTCGGCAACGAAGTGATCGGCATGGTCAAGCTGACCTCGCTTGCCAGCGTCATCCAGTTTTCCGAAATCCTGCACAATGCGCAGGTGATCTACTACGCCAACACGCGCGTTCTCGAACTGCTTCTGGTTGCCAGCTTCTGGTATCTCGTCGTGGTTTCCATCCTCTCCGTGATCCAGCAGCGTATCGAGCTCTATTACGGTCGCGGTTCCAAATCCATTCGCGCATCGATGTGAGGCTGACATGACGAAAGATATTCTGATCAAGGCGATCGATGTCAGCAAGAGCTTCGACGCATTCAAGGCGCTCGACAAGGTCTCGATGGAAGTGGCACGCGGCGAAGTCGCCTGCATCATCGGCCCGTCCGGCTCCGGCAAGAGCACCTTCCTGCGCTGCATCAACCTTCTCGAGCGGATGGACGAAGGCGCCATCTGGGTCAATGACGAGCTGATGGGCTATCGCCGCGAGGGCAACAACCTCCACGAACTGAGCGACAAGGAAATCTCCCGCCAGCGCCGCCGCATCGGCATGGTCTTCCAGCGCTTCAACCTCTTCCCGCATCTGACGGCAGTCGAAAACGTCATGGAAGGTCCGATCCAGGTTCTGGGCCATCCGGCCGCAAAGGCGCGCGAGGAAGCGTTGGCACTTCTTGCCCGCGTCGGCCTCGGCGACAAGTCTAACCACTATCCGTCCGAACTTTCCGGCGGCCAGCAGCAGCGTGTGGCGATCGCCCGCGCCATGGGCATGCAGCCGGATCTGATCCTGTTCGACGAACCGACATCGGCGCTCGACCCCGAACTGGTCTCGGAAGTGCTCGATGTAATGAAGGATCTGGCGGCCTCCGGCATGACCATGATCGTCGTCACCCACGAGCTCGGCTTCGCCCGTAACGTCGCCAACACCGTGACCTTCATGGAGGCCGGCAGGGTCGTCGAGACCGGTCCGGCATCGGAAGTGCTGAGCGCGCCGAAAAGCGCGCGCACGGCGGAATTCATCCGGGCGGTCCATAGCTGACCGCCCGCGCAGTAACCCAGACAATCAACCAGCGTCCAAAGACAACAGGATAGGGGATATCATGACCAAGACACTGAAGATCGTGGCACTCGCAGCACTCGCTGCAACCGCCGCCACCGCGGTTTCGGCCGAAGGCCTGCCGGAACGCATCAAGTCGGCCGGCAAGGTCGTCGTGGCCAACACGCCGAACTACCCGCCGATGGAATACAAGGACCCGGCGACAAACACGCTGATGGGCCTCGACATCGACCTCGGTCTGGCGCTTGCCAAGCAGCTCGGCACCACGGTCGAATGGTCCGACATCGGCTTCGAGCAGATGGTACCGTCCGTCACCACCGGCCGCGTCGACATCATCCATTCGGGAATGAGCGACCTGCCGACGCGCCGCGAAGCCCTCGATTTCGTCGATTACATGAAGTCCGGCGCTCAGTTCTATACGACCGCTGCCCGCAAGGACGAGCTGAAGACCGAGACCGATCTTTGCGGCAAGTCTGTCGGCATGAGCCGCCGCACCTCCTTCCCGGATGAAACCGCGAAGTGGAGCGCCGCCAACTGCGAAGCCAAGGGTCTGCCGGCCATCAAGGTCGTCGGCACCGAAGGCTCGGCCGATGCCCGCACCCAGCTGAAGCAGGGTCGCGTCGATGCAGCCGTCCAGGGTTCTGAAACCGTTCCCTACCTGATGAACCTGGAAAAGGATGCCTACGCAGCCATCGGCACGCCTTACACCGCCGTCTACCAGGGCATCGGCTTCGCCAAGAAGGACACCGAACTGCGCGATGCCTATATCGCGGCCATGAAGGCCCTGATGGCAAGCGGCGAATACAAGACGATCCTCGCCAAGTGGAACCTCGAGGCAGCTGCACTCGACGGCATCTACGTCAACGGCGAAGCACAGAAATAAGTCCGCATTCCGCATGGCGGGAACCCTGGCCCGGCTTCATTCTCCTAAAGCCGGGCCAGGGTGGCGGACCTGTCCCGTCCTGCGCCCGGATACCGGGCCGCCTTCAGCCGGCGGCCCGGTTCCAACCATTCCGGCATCGGATATTCCTCATGGCTTTTGATCTTTCTCCCCGTCCGCTCAATCCCGCCCCCGCGACACCGACAATGACCTGGCCGAACGGTGCCAAGAGCGCCCTGTTCATCGGCTTCGATGTCGACGCGGAGACGGCCTGGATCGGCAACACGCCATCCAATGTCGACCGCATGGTCACCACGTCCCATGGCGGCTATGACGCACGCGTCGGGATCGCCAAAATCGTCCAGCTGATGGACGAACTTTCCCTACCGGCCACATTTTTCATTCCTGGCTGGACGGCGCGCGCGCATCCCGCCCAGTGCGAGGCGATCCTGAAAGCGGGCCACGAAATCGGCCATCACGGCTATCTGCACAAATGCCCGGATCGCGACAAGCTCGCCGAAGCCTTCGAAGAAATCGACCTTGGCTACGAGGCGCTGCAACAGGTGCTCGGCGTGCGACCGATCGGCTACCGTGCACCATCCGGGGAAAATTTCCCGGAGTTGCTCGCCTATCTCTCGCAATCCGGCATGCGCTATTCCAGCTCGTTCCGCGACGATATCCTGCCCTATAGACATGCCGACCATGGCGGCGAACGCGGGCTGATCGAGATCCCGGTCAACTTCGCCTTCGACGACTGGAATTTCGGCATGACCAGCCGCACCTCGTCACGACCGATCTTCGGACGCGAGGCCGTGCTGCAGATGTGGATCGACGAATTCGAGGCGACCCACGCCTGGGGCGGTGTCACGACGCTCGTCCTGCATCCGCAGGTTTCGGGGCGGCCGATGCGCTGGCACCTGTTGCGTGATTTTCTGCGACACGTGCAGGCGAAATCCGACGTCTGGATTGCCACAGGCCAGCAGATAGCCGACCATTTCGACGCGCTGGAAACGGCGCGCCAAGCATCCTGATAAAAACACACCGAGAAAGACCGGGAGAACCGACATGACATTCGACAAGAAGGCGCTGGAAGACCTCAGGGCACGTTATGGCGAAGGCCATGGCGGCAGCATCCATGATCCGGAATTCCGCGCCGTCGCCGACCGCATCTTTTCCGCCAGTGGCACGCGCGCAGCTCCGTTCAGCGGTGTGCCCACGCTGCTCGACGCGCCGCTGATGGCCATCGACCCGGAAAATCCGGATTTCGGCGACCTGCAGGTGGCGCTGATCGGCGTACCCATGGATCTCGGCGTCACCAACCGTCCCGGCTCCCGCTTCGGACCTCGGGCGCTGCGTACGATCGAGCGTGTCGGCCCCTATAACCACGTACTGAAGACCGCTCCCACTTTCGAAATGAAGGTCGCCGATATCGGCGACGTGCCGTTCCGCAGCCGTTACCGGCTGGAAATGAGCCACGAGGACATCGAGACGCATTACAACAAGGTCATCGACGCCAACGTCATTCCCCTGTCGGTCGGCGGCGACCACTCGATCACCCACCCGATTCTCAAGGCCGTCGGCCGCGACCGTCCGGTCGGCATGATCCATATCGACGCCCATTGCGATACAGGCGGCGCCTATGATCTGACCAAATTCCACCACGGCGGCCCGTTCCGCAACGCGGTGCTGGACGGCGTTCTCGACCCGACCCGCGTTATCCAGATCGGCATCCGCGGCGCCGCCGAATATCTCTGGGAATTCTCCTACGAGAGCGGCATGACGGTCATTCATGCGGAAGAGATCGGCAAGATGGGCATCGATGCCGTCATTGCCAAGGCACGCGAAATCGTAGGTGACGGCCCGACCTATCTCTCCTTCGATATCGACAGCCTCGATCCGTCCTATGCGCCGGGCACCGGCACGCCGGAAATCGGCGGCCTAACCAGCCGGCAGGCACTGGACATCCTGCACGGTCTGAAGGGCGTGAACTTCGTCGGCGGTGACGTCGTGGAAGTCGCACCGCAATATGACGCTACGACCAATACCGCCCATGCGGGCGCGCAGATGCTGTTCGAGATCCTCAGCCTCATCCGCTACAGCCCGGCCGTGAAGGCGGCGGCTTCTTAAGCGAGAAGTACGCCCCAATCGGATCGGCGAAAACGAGAGACAAGGGATCTGGAGTAACATCCAGGTCCTTTTTCGTAATCACAGTCTACAATCGCGGATTACGACCATCGGCGTGCCGGATTCGGGATCCTGCATAATGGTGCAGCGGATGGAGAAGACTTCGTACAGCAGGTCGGGATCGGCCACCTTGCCGGGTTTCCCTGCCGCGACCAGCCGGCCCGCCTTCATCACCGCCACATGGTCGGCATAGCGGAAGGCCTGGTTGAGGTCGTGCAGGACGGCGACCACGGTCTTGCCTTCCGATGCCAACCGGCGCGCGAATTTCAGAAGTTCGACCTGATGGTTGATGTCGAGAAAGGTGGTCGGCTCGTCGAGCAGCACGATCGGCGTCTGCTGAGCGACGATCATGGCAATCCAGACCCGCTGCCGCTGGCCGCCCGAGAGATCGGCGACATGGCGGTCGGCCAGATCGGAGACTTCGAGCTGCCGGATCGCCGCATCGACGGCACTGGTATCCTCGCCTGCGAGACGGCCCCAGATATCGTTATGCGGACTGCGGCCATAGGATACCAGCTGCCGGACAGTGATGCCGTCCGGAACCGGAAGCACCTGCGGAAGAAACGAAACCCGCCTTGCCAGCGCCTTGGCGCTATAGCCCGCGAGCGGCTTGCCTTCGATAAGGATCTGGCCGGCCGATGAAGGCACGATACGGGTCAGGCTTTTCAAGAGTGTGGACTTGCCACAGCCGTTCGGCCCGATCAGTGCCGTGACCGCACCGGCCGGAAAATCGAGCGACAGGTCGTCGATCACCTTCACCGCACCATAGCCGAGGGCAAGATTGCTGACGGAAATTGCCGCCAAGGATTGTGTCGCGTCCTGCGATTGGGTCATGGAAGCCTGCATCATCGGATCCGGAACAAGAGCCAGAGGAAATAGGGAGCGCCGATCACCGCCGTCAGGATGCCGACGGGAATTTCGACCGGCGGGGCAAGACCGCGGCCGAGCGTATCGGCGGTCACGACGACGATGGCACCGACGAGAGCCGCGGTCGGGATCAGCACAAGATGTGCCCCTCCGACCAGCCGCCGAGCGAGATGCGGCGCCACAAGCCCGACAAACGTCACCGGCCCGATGACCGAGACGGAGATACCGGTCAACAGGACCGCAAGCGTGATCGACGCCAGCCTTGCCCGCGAAAGGCGAACCCCGAGGCTCGCGGCCGCCTCATCGCCGAGGCCGATCAGGTCGAGAGGCTTTGCAAGGAACATGGCAAGTCCGATCAATGGGACCAGTAGCAGTGCCGGCGTCAGATGTGTCCAGCCGCGCGCCCAGAGACTGCCGGTCAGCGCCAGAAGCGCCGTATTGATTTCGACCGGGTAGGTCAAAAGCAGAAATTCCGTGACGCTGGCGAATGTCAGCGACACCGCCACGCCGGAAAGCGCGAAGCGTACCGGCGAGAAGGCCATGCCACTGTTATAGGCCATCAGGAGTGCGGCGCCGGCGGCACCGCCGAGGCAGGCAACGATCGGCAGAAAGGAAGAACCTCCGGCCGGCAGCAGCAGAAGCGCGATCGTAACGGCAAGCCCCGCTCCTTGCGTTACCCCGAGAATATCGGGCGAGGCCAGCGGATTGCGGATGACGCCCTGGATCAAGGCGCCGGCCGTGCCGAGCGCTGCACCGATGAGAATGGCAATCAGGCTGCGCGGCAGGCGATGCTGCCAGACGACGAAATCGGCCGCATCGCGCAGGAGAACCATCCTTCCCGCCTCGACCGGCGAGATCATCGTCGCTCCGACGCAGAGCGCGGCAAGAGTTGCCGCAACGAGAAGCAGGATCAGGATGGGGATGGTGGTGACAGAAGACCGTTCCATTACCGCTGCCCCCGCGCCATGAGCAGAAAGAACGGCGCACCGATGAGCGCGGCCACCGCTCCGGCCGGCGTTTCGGCAGGGAAGGCCACGGCCCGGCCGGCGATGTCGGCGGCCAAGAGAAGGATAGCACCGACAGCGGCACTCATCGGCACCAGCGGCCGATAATCGGAACCGACGAAAAGGCGCGCGATGTTGGGAGCCATCAGGCCGATGAACCCGATCGGACCGGCGGTAGCCACGGTGGCGCCGGTCATGATGCATCCGGCGACGAACACCGTTGCGCGCAGCAGCCGCAGCCGCACGCCCAGCGCATGCGCCGTTTCATTGCCGAGATTGACGAGATTTAGCCGCGAGGCGACCACCGCCGCCAGAATGAAGCCTGCGACGAATACGACGGTCATCACTTGAACTTCGGCGAACCGCACATTGGCAAGCGACCCGGCCAGCCAGTTCAGCATGCCGAGCGCTCGCTCCTCTGCCAGAAGAACCAGAAGGCGGGTGAGGCCGGCGCAGAGCGCCGCGACCGTGATGCCGGCCAGAACCAGCCGGCCCTTGGAAGCGTCGAGAGACCATGCCGTCCCCAGCATGAACACCAGAAGCCAGGCACATGCACCACCCAGGATGGTGGCGACGAGATTGCCATCGGCAAAGGGAAGCGAAATCAGGCCGGTGGTCACCAGTGCAAGCCCGAGGCTTGCGCCGCCGGTGACACCGAGAACTGTCGGCGATGCCAGCCGATTGCGGGTGATGCCCTGCATCAGCAATCCGCAGAGCCCAAGCGTGCCGCCGATCAGCAGCGCGGCGAGCGCGCGCGGCAGGCGGATATGGGCAACGATACGTGCTGCCGTGCCGGCCCCCTGCCCACCGTTGAAGACCCCGGCCCAGGCATCCGCCGCACTTATCGCAAAGGCGGAGAAGGCCGAAAGCGACCACCAGAACAGAAGCACGATCAGCGCGATTGCCGCCCCGATGGAAACGAGGCGGCGATCGGCAACAAGGGCTGGCATCGGCATGCTCTTACATCCAGCCCGTCACTCGACCGGCGTGAACGTACCCTGCATGATCGCCAGCGTGTCGCTTGCGATCTTCTCGGCAGACAGAATACCGCGATTGCGGGCCCAGACGTTCGAATCGACGCCGACAACCTTGCCGTTGGAGGCCTTCAGCACACTCCAGAGCTCTTCCTTGCTCCACTTGTCGACAATGTTCGGGTGACGATAGTGGCCGACGAACAGCCAGTCGGGATCAAGGCTCAGAAGCTGCTCGATGCCGGCGAATTCCGTCGGAGCACCTTCTTCCCGCATGGTCGGAATGGTGGCACCGAGGCTTGCGAGAACGCTGCCGGCATAGGATTCCGGGCCATGAATCGAGAAGCTGTCTTCGCGTGCGGCGCCGAACAGGATCGACACGCCCTTCGGCATCTGTGCTGCGATCGCCGCCATCGTTTCACGATGCTTGGCCAGACGAGCATCCATTTCAGCCGTCTTGCCGACAGCATGGGCGATCAGCGCCGCAGACTTCAGGCTGCCTTCATAGTTTTCGCCCCGCGACGACAAAAGCATCGTCGGCGCGATCGCGCTGAGCTCCTTGTAGACAGACTCGTGACGATCCAGATCGGCAACGATCAGATCCGGCTTCAGACCTGCGATCGCCTCGATGCTCGGCTGGCCGCGCGTTCCGACGGATGTCCAGGTACCGATGATATCCCGCACTGCCTGCGGAATGCGCTTCGGGTCCTTGTCGTCGGCGACACCGACCGGAGCGACGGAGACCGCCGCTAGCGCGTCCGCGAAGGAAAACTCCAGGACAACGATGCGCTGCGGCGTATCCGGCAACGTGATCGTGTGGGTACCGTCATTGACGGTGATGGGAGCAGCCATTGCTGCCGGGACGACCAAGGAAAGGCTGAGCGCCAGACCGACCAGAAAACGCTTCACCGGACTTCTCCTGAAATGAGCCAACAAGATCTTCGACTTGAAGCTTGGCGTATTAAACTGGTATCTGGACGTCAACTTTGGGCACCAACAGCGGTCGTGATCAACACATTTCCCACAGGCATCGTCAGCCTCCGGTAAGCTTGGATGGGCCCGCCGGCTTGCCTTTTCTTCGCTGCTGATGCGTGCTCCATAGTCACGTCAGCCCGCAAGGCAGACCCAGGGCGAGATGCGGTTGCGGTCTATCGAGCCCGACCAGAAACGACAGGAAGCACCGGTTTGCGATTATTGTTGGTGGAAGATGACAGGGATCTGGCGCTCTGGCTGCAGCGCTCGCTGCAACAGCGCGGCTTGTTCGTCGAATGGGAAGAAGACGGCGCGCAGGCGGACCGGCGCATCGCCGCTGAGACCTTCGATGCCATCATCCTCGATCTCGGCCTGCCCATGTTGAGCGGCGCGCGTCTGCTCGACAAGATGCGCGATCGCGGCGATGTAACCCCTCTGATCGTTATCACCGCACGCGACGACCTGCCTGACCGGGTGGCTCTTCTGCATGCCGGCGCGGATGATTTCCTCACCAAGCCATTCGCCATGGAAGAGCTGGAGGCGCGGCTCGTCGCGCTCGTGAGACGCAGCCGCGGGCATGGCCGCGGGGTTTATGAGTGCGGTTCGCTAAGCTTCAACCAGTCGCAGCAACTCTTCTTCCTCAACGGCGCCAGGATGACGCTGACGGCGCGCGAACACGCGGTGCTTGCCATCCTGATCCAGCGGGTGGGTGAGCCGATCTCAAAACAGCAGATCCTCGATCGCCTGATAAGCTCCGACGAGGAGATGCAGCTGGAGTCTGTCGAGGTGATGATGTACCGGCTGCGAAAAAGGCTGGAGAATTCGGATGTCCGCATCATCACGCTCCGCGGTCTGGGCTATTTCCTCGAGGCGAACAATGGCCAGGAGTGAGGCAGGTTCCGGCCGTTCGCTTCTCTTCACGCTCAGCGTCTGGATAGCGCCGGCGCTGGTCGCGTTGGTGGCCGGCACGACATTCGTCACCAGCCGGACGGCAACGAGCCTTGCCGACAGCGCCTATGACCGCTCGATTGCCGGAGCGTTGCGGGCGATCGACCTCAACATATCCACCGAGAGCGGCGGTATCGGCGTCGAGCTGCCCTATCCCCTGTTCGAAGCCTTCGAGGCGACGGCGTCGGGCGATGTCTATTTCCGCGTCGCCACGGAGGATGGGCTCGTCGAGATCGGTGACAGCTTTCTGCCGCGCCCGCGTGATTTCGAAAGCAACGGCTCTCACTTCTACAATGACGAGTTCCTCGGCAAGCCGATCCGCATGGGCATCCTCAAACGGCAGCTGGATCGACCGCTCTATGGCGCGGCTGTGCCGCAGACGATCATTCTGCAGGTTGCCGAAAGCATGCAGTCGCGCGACGAATTTCGGTTCGACATCATCAGGAGCACGGCGGCGCTCAACCTCTTCTGCGTCGTCGCGGTCGTTGTCCTGCTGCTCGCCGGCCTGATGCGCGCCCTCTCGCCGCTGTCTGCCCTGCGAACCGGCTTCGAACGACGCGACCCCAACGATCTTTCACCTGTCGATGCAAGCATGCTGCCGCGAGAAATCCGCCCGCTCGTCGATACGTTCAACCGCCTGCTGGGCCGGCATACGGCACAGGCGGAAGCGCAGCGCAGGCTGCTCGACGACGCATCGCATCAGCTGCGCACGCCGATCGCGGTCTTGAGAACCCAGATAGACTATGCCCTCTTCACCAAGGTGGAAGCGGAAAGGCTGTCGGTGCTGCAGGCCATGCGGCAGATCGTCGATCGGGCGACGCGCACGACGACGCATTTTTTGACCATGGCGCGAACCCGCAATTTCGCCAGCGAGATCGAGCCGGACGCGCGCCTGCCGGTGGACCTCTCAGCCCTCCTGACCGAACTCGCCCGCATGCGGCTGGCTGACGCGCGCCGCCGCCGTGTCGATCTCAACCTCGATCTGCCCGAGGAGAATGTCTTCGTCGGCGGATCGGAAACGTTGATCTTCGAGGCTGTCAGCAACCTCCTCGACAATGCCTTGCGCCACTCGCCGGAGGCCGGCGCCGTTACCATCCAGCTGAACGTGCAGCCGGAGCATCTGCACATCATCGTGATGGATGAAGGACCGGGAATGAAACCGGAGGACATGGCACGCGCCGGCAACCGTCACCTAGAGCCGACCGGAAACCGCAGCGGCGCCGGTCTCGGCCTTGCCGTCGTCGTCGAAATTGCCGAGGCTCACGGAGGAAGCCTGACGCTTACCAACCGGGCTGAAGGCGGTCTGGAGGCGAGATTGAAGCTGCCCCAACAGTCCGCTGCGACAAAAAGCAGCAGCTTGACAGCTTCCTGACAGCAACGATGAGGTATCGGTCGATTTCGATGTTCGGATCAGCGTTCTTTGGGAGGGGGCGATTGAAAATCACATTTCTTTTCATCCTGTCCGTGTTCCTGGCCTGCGCCGGAAATAGCGTCGCCGCGCCGGCCGATCCGCTATGCATAGTCCCATCAGCACCGGATGGCGGTTTTCAGCTGACCTGCGAATTGGCGCGGGAAGCGCTTGCCAAGACCGATGCCTTGCCTCGGCCTCTGGCAATCGAAAACATGCCGGGCGGCGTCGGTGCGATCACCTACAATGCCTTCACCAGCACCCGCCGCTCAGAACCCGGCACTCTCGTCGCCTTTTCCGAAGGGTCGCTGTTCAATCTCGCTCGTGGCAAGTTCGGCCCGCATGACTGGCGCGATGTGCGATGGGTCGCGGTTCTCGGGGTCGACCACGGCGCCATAGCCGTCCACAAGGACTCCCCCTGGAAGACGCTCAGCGACCTGGTGGATGCGATGGCCAAAGACCCGCAATCGATTGCGATCGGCGGGTCCGGCACGATCAAGGGACGCGACTGGCTGCGCGCCGCCAACATGGCGGAGCTTGCCGATGTCGATATTCGCCGCGTCCGCTTCGTCGCCTTCGAAGGTGGCGGCGATTGCGTTGCAGCCCTCTCCGGCGGCCATGTTCAGGTCTGCATGAACGATGCCGCCACCACACAGTCACGCATCGACAAGGGACTGCCGGTGCGCATGCTGGCGGTCTATTCGGCAGAGCGCCTGTCCGGGAAGCTCAATTCCGTGCCCACCGCCCGCGAACAGGGTTTCGACATCGTCTGGCCGGTCGTTCGCGGCGTCTATGTGGGGCCTGACGTCAGTGAAACCGACTACGCTTTCTGGGTCGAGGCATTTCGCACAGCACTGGCCGGGCCTGGCTATGGCGACATACTTGCAGCCAACTATCTGCAGCCCTCCCCGCTGGTCGGCGACGCCCTGACCGACTTTGTAAGAGATCACGCAGCCTCTGCGGCCAAGGAGAAAGAGCCGCGCTGACAGACCATCGCCTGATTGACCGCCGGCGATAGGCCGGATCGCCCCCCAGTTTTGTTGAAGCAACGGAGTATCCGCCTGAGGCGGATGCCACAGGAGGTCTTTTGCTTACAGTTCTTGCCTATTCCATGATCGCATCCTTCATGGCGCTCATCATGACCAACCGCATGTCGGCGCTGATTGCGCTGATCACGGTACCCATCGTCTTTGCGATCATCGGCGGCTTCGGCCCGCAGATCCCGGAAATGGCGATCGCCGGCATGAAGAGCATTGCGCCCACCGCCGTGCTGTTGCTGTTTGCCATCCTTTATTTCGGCCTGATGATCGATCTAGGTCTTTTCGATCCGCTGATCCGTTTCGTCGTGCGCGTCTGTCACGGCGATCCGCTGCGCATCATCGTCGGCACAGCAATCCTGTCGACGGTCATTTCGTTGGACGGCGACGGGTCGACGACCTTCCTGCTCGTCGTCAGTGCCATGATGCCGCTGCATCGCCGCATGGGTATCAATCCGCTGATCCTGCCGGCCGTCACCGTCCTGCCCAATGCGATCATCAACATCGCGCCATGGGGCGGGCCGACCGCGCGCGTCATGGCGTCACTGAAGGTCGATGCAAGCCAGGTCTTTCTGCCGCTCGTTCCGGCGATCATCATGTCCTGTCTCGCGGCCATCCTGATCGCCGCCTATCTTGGCCTCAAGGAACGCCGCCGTCTCGGCATGATCACCATGAACCGTCAGGCGGAGGAGGAAGCCCGCAATGCCGCCGATGCCGCAACCCAGGCAGTCGTTTCGCGCCGGCCTGCGCTGCAGGTCTTCAATGCGCTCCTTACCGTCGCCATTCTTGTCCTTCTGATCATGGATGTCCTGCCGCTCGGCCTCATCTTCATGGTCGGCTTCGCAATTGCACTGACCGTCAATTTCCCCGGCATCAACGAGCAGCGCGAGCGCATCGAAGCCCATGCGGGCAGCGTGCTGATGGTCGTCTCGGTCGTCTTCGGCGCCGGCGTCTTCACCGGCATCCTGTCCGGCACCGGCATGACGACGGCGCTGGCGGAAAGCGTCGTCAACATGATCCCCAATGCCGCCGGCGAATACATTCCGCTTATCACGGCACTCCTGAGCGGACCGTTCACCTTCTTCCTGTCCAACGATGCCTTCTACTTCGGCGTCGTGCCGGTGCTTGCCCATGCCGCATCCGCCTACGGCATCCCGCCGGAAGTGATCGCCCGCGCCTCGCTGATCGGCCAGCCCGTGCATATGCTGAGCCCGCTCGTTCCGGCCGCCTATGTACTGACCGGCCTTGCCAAGGTGGAGTTCGGCGCGCATCAGCGGTTCACGCTGAAATGGGCGGCGCTGCTGGGCATGGTGATGCTGTTCGTGGCCGTAATCACCGGCGCAGTGCCCGTCTTCTGATCCTGTCGGACGACCGCTGCCTCAGGCATGAGGGGTAGGCGTTCGCCGCCCCTCCTTCAACCCTGCTGGCTATAGGCCTGCCGGCCGATGCCGGCGGGCCAGTTCTGCGACGCATGCGCATGCCGGCCGTCATGCAGGAGGGGAATGGAAACGATCACGAGGATCAGCGCCGCCACATAGATCATTCCGAGACGTGTTCTCAACGCATTCACGATACGCCCACTCCTGCTGCAATTGACGGCAGAATGAGGGGCGAAGCTGACAACCACCTGAAGATTGCAATGCCCGACGCTTTCAGGTGCGTGTCAGGATAGGGTGCGATCCCGCCGGCAGATCCAACAGCCGGGGGCATGATCCTTGTCCATAGAAAATAGTACGAACGTCCTGCGCCGACCCGCGCGGCGTTTCGCCAGACCGACGCTCGGCAGCATCACGCTCGCCGTCATCGGCGCGCTTTACCTGATCGCATTTACCAACCACACGTTCTTTTCACGCGCATACGCCTATTTCGACAATCATCTGACGCTGGCTGCCTTTTCGCTCGGCCTGACATGCCTGTTCATGGCGTTCACGATCACGATCTCGGTCAAGTATCTTCTCAAGCCGGTTCTGGCCGTGCTGATCATGAGCGCTGCCGCCGCCTCCTGGTTTCTCGACCGGTTCGGAACGATCGTCGATGTCGACATGATCCGCAACGCGGCACAGACAACGCCGGCGGAGGCGGGTCATCTGGTTACCCCCGCGTTCATCCTGCACATGACCGTCTTCGGTCTCGTCCCGGTGCTTTTGCTGTTCTGGGTCAGGATCGCGCACCGCCCCTTCCCGGCCAAGGTCGGATGGAATCTCGCAGCAATCGTGCCATTGCTTCTCATCGCACTCGCATGCGGCGTCAGCAGTGCCCGCAGCATCGCCTCGGTAACACGGCTGCATCGCGACCTCATGATGACGCTCAATCCGTTCATTCCTGTCGGCAGCGCACTTCTGTTCGCCTTTTCGACGGAGGCCGACAGGAATATCGTGGTGCAGCCGCTCGGCACCGATGCGCATGTCGCAGGTAAGACCGCATCGGGCAAGCCCCGCGTTCTCGTCATCGTCACCGGAGAAACGGCGAGAGCAGAGAATTTTTCGCTTAGCGGTTACGGACGCGAGACCAATCCGGAACTGGCAAAGAGAGACATTACCTACTTCTCCGACACCTCCAGCTGCGGCACGGCCACTGCGATCTCGGTCCCCTGCATGTTCTCCAACCTCACCCGTCGCGGCTATTCCCACCGGGCCGCTTTGGCGAGCGAAAACCTGCTGGACGTGCTCGGGCATGCCGGGATCACGACCGAATGGTGGGATAACAATACGGGAAGCAAGGCCGTCGCCGATCGCACCCGCTATCACTCCTACTCGAATGTAAACGATCCCCGCTACTGCATAGACCGCGAATGCCTGGACGACGTAATGGTCGCAGATCTTGACGACTGGCTGTCCAACGTCAAGGGCGACAGCGTTCTGGTCCTGCATCAGCTCGGCAGCCACGGCCCGACCTACTACCTGCGCTATCCGCAAGCCTTCGCACGCTTCACGCCCGAATGCCGGACCGGAGAACTTGGCAGCTGCAGCCATGAAGAAGTGGTCAATGCCTATGACAACACCATCCTCTACACCGACCACATTCTCGCATCGGTCATCGACAAGCTGAAGGCCCGTGAAAACAGTATCGCACCGGCCATGATCTACATGTCCGACCACGGAGAATCGCTCGGCGAACACGGGCTCTATCTGCACGGCGCCCCTTATTTCGTCGCCCCTTCGCAACAGACCCATGTCCCCTTCGTCTTGTGGCAGGGAACCGAGATGAAGGCCTCGGTCGATGCCGGGTGCCTGTCTGCGCGGGCAAGCGAAGCGGCCTCGCATGACAATCTCTTCCACACCACGCTCGCCCTGATGGCGGTCGAGACATCTGTCTACAAGCCGGCGCTGGATGTGCTGGCCGCGTGCCGCACAGATACTGCGAAGCGTGGAGCAAGCTCATGACCTTCCCCGATCATGCCGCGATCGGAAAGGTCACGAGACCGGTTACCCCGATTGCTGATGGACCGCCCCCCGCCCCCTCCATCAGCAAGGTGACCGGCGGCCGGCACCTGCTGGCGGCGCTCGGCTATTCGCTGGGCGGCGCCGGCAGGTTGCTGCGCGAAACCGCATTCCGCCATGAACTCATCGCCGCCGCCGCCATTTTCGCTGCGTTCGCGGTCGTCGGTGCGAGCCTTTCCGACTACGTCATCATGGCGATGATGATCCTCGGTCTGGCGGCAGCGGAGGCGCTCAACACCGCGATCGAGGAAATCATCGACCACATCTCGCCGGAATGGTCGAGCACCGGGCGGCATGCCAAGGATCTCGGTTCCTTCGCCGTCCTTTGCATGCTCGCCGTCAACGCATTGATGGCCGGCCTGGTCATCCTGCCGAGGCTGGCGACGCCGTGATCGCACCACCGCGTTTATCTCCTCTCGAATTCCACCGCCGTTCTCTGCTAGAGATCGACAGCACAATGATACTCCGCGGGATGGAGCAGACATATTGAGGGTTCTTCTGATCGAGGACGACATCACGCTCGGCGGGGCCGTGCGTGATCATGTGGCAAATAGCGATCATGCCGTCGACTGGATGAAGACGATCGACACCGCCGCAAGCGCGCTATCGACCACCAGCTATGCGCTCGTCCTGCTGGATCTGCGCCTTCCGGACGGCAGCGGCATCACGTTGTTGCGGCAGATCCGTGCCAGGGGCATTACAACGCCGGTCATCATCCTCACGGCTCATGACCAGATTTCAGACCGCATCGAAGGCCTGAACAGCGGCGCCGACGATTATCTGGTCAAACCCTTCAACCTCGGTGAACTGACCGCCCGCATGCTGGCGGTCACCCGCAGATACAGCGGCCGTCCGGTCTCGACACTGCGCATCGGCGATCTGGAAATCGATGCATCCGACCGGCGCGTCACCGCAGCCGGTGAGGCAATCGCGCTTTCCGGCCGCGAATGGGCGGTTCTGGATGCACTTGCCGCGAGGCCCGGCGCCGTCGTCTCCAAGGCGCAGATAGAGGAAGCACTCTATGCCTTCGGCTCGGAGATCGAAAGCAACACGGTCGAAGTCTATGTCAGCCGGCTGCGCAAGAAGCTCGGCCGCGACCATATCGCCACCCTGCGCGGCATCGGCTACCGGCTTGGACAGGAACAATGAAGGCGCTTTTCACGCAATCGCAGCCATCCATGACCCGGCGGCTCATCCTGTCGCTCACCCTCGTCATCACCTTTCTCTGGTTCCTGGCGGTCGGGCTGGGCCTTGTGGTGATGGAGGAAGAGCTTGCCGAAACTTTCGACGGCACCCTGCAAGACACCGCGGAACGCCTGGTTCCGCTCGTCGTAGACGATCTTGAACACCGCGGCGCACCCGGTGCCTCGCCGCAACAGTTGCAGACGGCCAGTTCCAGCGGCGATCGCGAGTACCTGATCTATCAGGTCAGGAACCGTTCGGGCGATATCCTCATCCGTTCGCACGATGCGCCGGAAGAGCCTTTCCAAACCCCGTTGAAAGCGGGGTTCTGGAAGGACGCCACCTATCAGTTCTACACCGCCACCAATGCCGACGGCAGCATATTGGTGCAGGTCGCAGACGCTTTCGAGAACCGGGAAGAGGCGTTGCAGGAGGGGGCTATGGCGCTGTTCCTGCCGATCCTCCTCCTCGTGCCCGTCAGCGGCATGGCGATATGGTTCGTCGTGCGCAGAGCAATGAAGCCCGTCGACGAATTGCGCCGCGACATCGAGACGAAGGACGGCGGCAATATGGAGCCAATCGATGCTGCCGGCTTGCCGCGCGAGCTGCAGCCGATCGCGATCTCGGTCAACCTTCTCATGCAACGGCTGCGCACGGCGCTCGATGCCGAACGCGAGTTCACCTCCAACAGCGCCCACGAGTTGCGCACCCCGATTGCCGGCGCGCTGGCGCAGACCCAGATGCTGATCAGCGAGCTGGAAAAAGCCGCCCACCGCCAGCGCGCCGGCCAGATCGAGACCTCTCTGCGGCGCCTCGGCCACCTCGCCGAAAAGCTGCTGCAGCTTTCCCGCGCCGAGGCAGGTATCGGCATGACCGATCGACAGACAGACCTCGGCCACGTCATAGACATGGTGGTGACGGACTTCCGGCGCGCCAGCGACAATCCGGAGCGCCTGCGGGTGCACAAGGCCGCCGGTGCAACACTGGCCGGCCCCTATAGCGAAGATGCCTTCGCAATCGTCCTGCGTAATCTGATTGAGAACGCCCTGGTGCATGGCCGGTCGACGGAACCGGTCGAGCTGTTCGTCGAGACCGAAGGCCTGGTACGCATCGTCAACGGATCAGCGGTGATCAGTGACGCCGAACTCGTGTCGATCCGCAAGCGCTTCGGCCGCGGGCGCACGGAAGCCGCCGGCTCGGGGCTTGGTCTGTCGATCGTGGACCGTCTCGTGAAGGAGATGAACGCGGAACTCACACTCCTCTCGCCGGCGAGCGGTCGGGCGGATGGCTTCGAGGCGACAATCCGCTTTCAGCAATCTTAGAGCTGGCAGATTATTTCTGCATATCATGAAGGACCTTCAATCCTCATTAATTCGATCAAAAATACAAAATTTGCATCAAAAGAATATCAAAATCACCACTGAAGAAGGAATTTCGTTCGAAAAAATGTGAATTTTATCCGGCAAGCCAGATTAAAATCCGCGTCACATTTCAGACTCGGAGGAAGACTGTGCCAAGCGCCGCCACAAACCTGCTGCGAAGCGCGACAAATCCCGTATCCGGTGCCTCCGCCACTCCGCTTGCAAGGTTTCACGCCGGCCTGATGCAGCAGGCCGATCCGGTCGCCTATCTGGGCGACGATCTGGTTGGTGCGACGGCAAGGATCGAAGGACCTTATGGCGCCCGCGATCTGGTTTATGCGGATTACGTGGCCTCCGGCAGGGCGCTGCATACGGTCGAGCGTTTCGTGCTCGAGGACGTGCTTCCCTATTACGCCAACAGCCACACGGAAGCCTCCTATTGCGGTGGCTTCATGACCCGGCTGCGGCGCGAAGCCCGCTCGATGATTGCCGCCTTTTGCGGTGCCGACGAGCGCCATGCCGTCATCTTTACCGGCTCCGGCGCGACCGCCGGCATCAACCGGCTCGTCAAGCTCTTCGGCGTCAGCGACGCGGTCGCTGCGAACAGGGCCGTGCGGGTCATCATCGGCCCCTATGAGCATCATTCGAACATTCTTCCCTGGCGCGAAAGCGGCGCGGACATCATCGAGATTGCGGAAGCATCAACCGGCGGGCCGGATCTGGCCGAGCTTGATGAAGCGCTCGCGCGCGGCGCGCCGGCTCTGACGATCTGCAGTTTTTCGGCTGCCTCCAACATTACCGGGATCGTGGCCGACGTGGCCGGGATCACCGCGCGAGTGAAGGCTGCGGGCGCAAAAATGATCTGGGACTATGCCGGCGCTGGTCCCTACGTGCCGATCGCCATGTCGCCGGAGCCTGAAGCCGAGATCGACGCAATCGTCACCTCTCCGCACAAGTTTCTCGGCGGTCCCGGCGCCTCGGGCATCCTCATCCTGCGCCATGATGCGCTGGCGACGAAAAAGCCATCGTGGCCGGGTGGCGGCACGGTCCGGTTCGTCTCTCCGACGAGCCATGATTACAGCGACAGTATCGAGGCGCGCGAGGAGGCCGGAACGCCGAATGTCGTTGGCGATATCCGCGCAGCACTTGCCTTCATCGTCAAGGATGCGATCGGCGCGAATAGGATGAGCGACCGCAACGCGGCACTCACGCAAAGCGCCTTCGCCGCGTGGAAGACCGTGCCCAATCTCGAAATCCTCGGACTTGCCGAGCCTCACCGCTTGCCGATCTTCTCTTTCCGCGTGAAGGACGGGCATGGCGGCCATGTCCATCAACAGCTGGTGACGCGCATGCTGAGCGACCGCTTCGGCATCCAGGCGCGCGGTGGCTGCGCCTGCGCAGGGCCTTATGTCCACCGATTGCTGGACATTGATGAGGAACAGTCAGAAAATATGCGGCAGGCCATTCTGGCCGGAGACGAGATAAGGAAGCCGGGCTTCACGCGCCTCAATTTCAGCGTTCTGCTCGGCGACGCCAAAGTCAAATTCATACTCGATTGCGTCGCTCAACTGGCGGGCGACGCAAGCCTTTTTGCGAAAGATTACGATTTCAACCCGGCGCGGGCGATCTTTTTCCCCCGGGCCGTCACGGAGAATACTTAAACCATGCAATGCCCCGATGTTTCGGCCTTCTACGACGCCCGTACCGGTTCCATCCAGTATGTCGTGGCCGATCCCGCGAGCAGGAAATGCGCCATCATCGATCCGGTACTGGACTATGACGAGAAGTCCGGATCGGTGGCGACGACTAATGCGGATGCCATACTCGCGCATGTTTCGGCCAACGGCCTTTCCGTCGAATGGATCCTCGATACCCATCCGCATGCCGACCACTTTTCCGCCGCCCGGTATCTCAAGGCACGCACCGGCGCACCTACCGCGATCGGTGAACACGTCCGCGGCGTTCAGACGATCTGGAAGCAAATCTACAACTTGCCGGATCTCACCTGTGACGGCTCCCAGTGGGATCGCCTGTTTGCTGATGGCGACACATTCAGGATCGGCGAACTCAATGCCCGCGTGATGCATTCGCCGGGCCACACACTGGCGTCGATCACCTATGTCGTCGGCAATGCCGCCTTCATTCACGATACGCTGTTCATGCCCGACAGCGGCTCGGCCCGCGCCGATTTCCCTGGCGGCAGCGCGCTGAACCTCTGGAACTCCATCCAGGCAATACTCGCCCTGCCGGACGACACCCGCCTCTTCACCGGCCACGACTATCGGCCGGGCGGGCGCGAGGCGCGATGGGAGGCAACCGTTGCCGAACAGAAGGCCAGCAACCCCCATGTCTTCGGCAAATCGGAAGAGGAATATGTGGCGCTGCGCGAGACACGCGACCGCACTCTGCCCATGCCGAAACTCATCCTTCATGCATTGCAGGTCAACATCCGCGGCGGGCGTCTGCCCGAAGCAGAGGATAATGGCCGCCGCTATATCAGAATCCCGATCGATGCCCTGCCCGGCTCGGTCTGGTAGCCCCTCGTGAGCGGGCTGATCCCGCAGGCCCTGCTCGCGATCGGCTCCGGCTCGCTGATCGGCTTCGTTCTGGGGCTGATCGGTGGCGGCGGATCCATCCTGGCAACGCCGCTTCTGCTGTATGTCGTCGGCGTCAAAGATGTGCATACGGCAATCGGCACGGGCGCCCTGGCGGTTTCCGTCAACGCCTATCTCAACCTGATCAGTCATGCGGCCCGCGGCCATGTGTGGTGGCGCTGCGCCCTCATCTTCGCTATTGCGGGATCGCTCGGCGCCTATATCGGCTCCAGTCTCGGCAAGACGGTTGACGGCCAAAGCCTTCTCTTCACCTTCGGTCTGCTGATGATGTTCGTCGCCCTGGTGATGCAGCCGGTGAGCACCCAATCAGAGACAACGCCGCAATCCCTGACGACCGGCGACTATCGCAAGACGACCATTGCGGCGCTGGTCACAGGGCTATGCTCCGGCTTCTTCGGTATCGGCGGCGGTTTCCTGATCGTTCCGGCGCTCTTCTTCGCCACCCGCATGCCGCTCATCAATGCGGTAGGCTCGTCGTTGCTGGCCGTCGGCACCTTCGGCATGACCACGGCGATCAATTACGCCCTGTCCGGCCTCATCGACTGGCATGTGGCCGGGTATTTCATCGCCGGCGGGCTTGGCGGCGGCATTCTAGGGACGCTTCTCGCCACCCGCATGGCAAAAAGCCGCACGGCGCTTTCCCGGCTCTTCCGCCTCGTCATCCTGACGGTCGGCATGTTCATTCTGTGGCACAGCTGGCGGCAGGTGGCCTGATCATCCGACAAGCGGTCAGGCGAAATACCAGCGAACGAAACGGTCCTTGACCCCGTCCACATGTGCTTCCATTGCGGATCGTGCGCGGGCCGCATCGCCTGCCGCAATCGCCTCCAGCACGGCGATATGTTCCATGGCCTGATGCTCGAAATTCTTCTCCATGCGCACCACATGGCACATGCGCGCCCGCTGGCGGATGTTCTGGACATATTGCTTCAGGATCGGCCGGCCGCTGGCTTCCGCGACGAATTCATGGAATTCGTCATCGTATTTCCAGAACGGCTCCAGGTCCATTTCCGGATTGGCCGCGACGTCCCGGCTCTTCTGCAATATGGCCTCGACGCTTTCGGGCACATGCCGCTGTGCAGCCTGCGCGGCCGCCTCGCCTTCCAGCATCCGGCGGATGATCAGGATATCCATCAGTTCTTCGATCGCCACCTGCTTGATGACGATCGTGCCGTTGGAAAGACGCTCGACCAGACCTTCGCCGACAAGCCGGTTGATCGCGGCCCGCATCGGCGTTCTTGACGCGCTCAACTGGTCGGCCAGGGCGCGCTCGGTGAACACCTCGCCCGGCTGAAGCTCCTGCGCCAGGATGAGGCTGCGGACATACTGGTAGGCCTGTTCCGTCAGGCTGACGGATCTCTTGCCTGCCGTCCTGGCGATTTCTGCGGCCTCAGCCATGTGCTGTCTCCCAATTGATCGCGTGTGCCGTAAAGCACGCCACAACTACACTCGTTAATGCAGGCGAATGCCGAACACCAGTCGCAGGACCGACGTCAGACGCTTTCGCAATATTTTATGCTGCGGCGCAACGAAACTCTTTACATAAGATTTTTTCACGATAAAAATCCCGTCAGTATCCATCTGGGATACCACAGGTATTCAAACTTAGTAAAGCGCATCCTCAGACGGAGTTCCCTCGTGAATTTGCATGCCCGCCCATTGTCCGCGGAAGCCTTCTCGGAATTCGGTGAAGTGATCGCCCATCAGGGCAGCGAACGCCGTCACTACTTTCCGCTTGAGGGCGCAGACGGCCTTGGTCAGGCATTCTGGGTGACGAAGGTTGCCGAAGCGATCGCGTTTCCCTTCACCGTATCGCAGATGGAGCGCCACCCGCATTCGGATCAGGCATTCTTTCCGCTTTCCGGCCAGCGCATGCTGATCGTCGTCTGCCCAACTCTGGAAGATGGCGGGCCGGACCTGTCGGATGTGCGCGCCTTCGTCTCGGAGCCGGGACAGGGCATCCTCTACCGCCGCAACGTCTGGCATACGGGCATGTCCGTGCTCGATCTCCCGTCGGAATTCGTGGTGACCATGGCGATGGAGCGGTCGGCGGCCGATACCGACATTTTCCTGCCGCTGGACAAGCCCTTCAACGTCGATTTCAAGGAACTCGTCTGATGCAGGCCAAGCACCCAAACCGCAATTTCGAAGGCTATGGCCAGACCCCGCCGGATCCGAAATGGCCGGGCGGCGCAAAGCTGGCGCTGAATTTCGTCATCAATGTCGAGGAGGGCTCAGAGCCTTCCATCGAGGATGGCGATCCGGCAACGGAATCGGCACTGACGGAAGGTGCCTCCGGCAACTTCCCCGGCCGCGACCTGGCAGCCGAATCGATGTTCGAATATGGCAGCCGCGTCGGTTACTGGCGCATTGCCCGCCTGTTCGAAGAGCGCCGGATGCCGGCGACGATCATGGCCTGCGGCCTTGCGCTTGAACGCAACCCGAAGATCGCCGCCCATGTACGCGACAGCAAGCTGTTCGACATCTGCGCCCACGGCTGGCGCTGGGAACACCACCGCGCGCTGACTCGCGACGAGGAACGCGAGCGCATCGCCCGCACCGTCGCATCGATCCAGCAGACAACGGGCCGCGCGCCGGACGGCTGGTACTGCCGCTACGGGCCGAGCATGAACACCCGCGAACTGCTCAGCGAGAACGGCAGCTTCCTCTATGACAGCGACGCCTATAACGACGAACTGCCCTATTGGCTCGACGTCAACGGCAAGCCTCAGTTGGTCGTGCCCTACAGCCTGACCAACAACGACGCGAAATTCATGCGCGGCGCGATCGATAGCGGCGAAGCCTTCTTCCGCATGCTGCGGGAAAGCTTCGACACGCTCATTGAGGAAGGCGCCACCGCGCCGAAGATGATGTCCGTCGGCCTGCACCTGCGCATCGCCGGGCATCCGGGCCGCGCCTCGGGCCTCAAACGCTTTCTCGATCACGTTGCCGGTCACGGCGAAGACGTGTGGGTCAACACCCGCTCGGATATCGCCCGTCACTGGCACGCAAACCACCCAGCTCAAGCATAGTTCGACAAAAGGGGAACTGAAAAATGAAGAAAATGCTTCTCTCCACCATCGCCGGCGTCATGGCGCTGACCATGGCATCCGCAGCCACCGCGCAGGACGCAGCACCGCTCGTCGTCGGCTCCGACTTCGGCGTCGCCCCGTGGATGGTCCGTGGCGCCAACGGTCCGGAAGGTTTTGGCGTCGACCTGATCAATGCCATCGGCGAAAAGATCGGCCGCCCGAAGGTCGAGATCACCGACGTCAACTTCTCCGGCCTCTTTGCCGCCCTCTTCGCCAGCCGTATCGACATCACCGTCAACCCGCTCAACATCACCCAGGACCGTTCCGGCAAGATGCTCTTTGCCGAGCCGATCTTTGCCACCGGCAACGGCTTCATCGTCGCCAAGGGCAACACGATTGCCGGCTTCGAGGACCTGAAGGGCAAGGCGATCGCCGTCAACCGCGGCACGCTGTCCGACACCTGGGCAACCGCAAACGCCGAAAAATACGGTTTTGAAGTTCAGCGCTATGACACTTTCCCGGATTCCGTTCAGGCCGTCCTGACGCGCCGCGCCTTCACGGCGCTCAACGAAATCCCGACCACGGTTTATGCCGCCAGCCGCAACCCGGCGATCGAAGTCGCCTTCAAGGATTTCGACGGCCGCATGTTCGGCTACGCCTTCCGCAACGAGGACGTCGCCCTGCGCAACCAGGTGGAAGACGCGATCGAATGCCTGAAGCAGGAAGGCGTTCTCGTGGCCCTTTATGAGAAGTGGTACAACGAGAAGCCGGCTGCCGATAGCCCGCTCAGCACCATCTATCCGGGTTACGGCGCTCCGGGCTTCACCGGCCACGATGCCACCCCGCATGAACTTGCCTGCAAATAAATCCTGAACGCGGAGGCCGCCGATCTTCAACCGGCGGCCTCTTCCGGGAGCGCGCGATGCAGAAAATTATCGACAACTATTTCAACTGGGAAATCCTCAAGGAGGCTTTTCCCGAAGTGCTGGCAGGCTTCTGGGTGACCGTCCAGGCGTCGCTCGCCGTCATTGCCATCGGCCTTTTGACGGGGCTTGTGCTCGCCGTCCTCCGCTGTCTGCGCAATCGCGTCATCGATGGGGTGATCACAACCTATATCGAGGTCTTCCGCACGCTGCCGCAGCTCGTGGTTCTCATCTTCGTCTATTTCGGCCTGCCCTATCTCGGCATTGCGCTATCGCCATTCTTCGCGACGGTGTTCGGCCTTTCCGCTGTGCTGTCCGCCTTTGCTGCGGAAATCTTCTGGGCGTCGATCGTCGCCGTTCCGAAGGGCCAGTGGGAGGCGGCAACGGCGCTTGCCTTCAAACCCTGGCGCACGCTCGCCTACATCGTCCTGCCACAGGCCGTGCGGCTGGCCCTGCCGCTCGTCACCAACCGCTCGATTGCCATCACCAAGGGTACGGCTCTCGGCGTCGCGGTCTCGATGCAGGAAACGCTCGGCAGCGCCCAGAGCATCATGTCGATCAAGGCGAACCCTTCGCCGCTGACGCTTGCCGCCTTCTTCTATCTTCTGTTCTTCATTCCGCTGGTGGCCTTCAGCCGCTATGTGGAACGTCGATTCTCGCATTGAGGGGAAACGGACATGGATCTTCTTCTCATCAATTTCGCCAATATCGACTCGCTCAAGCTCATCTATCCGCTGCTTCTGCAGGGCCTGCAGGTGACGCTGCTGCTGGCGATTGTCGCCCTGCCGTTGTCGCTTCTCTCCGGCCTCACGGTCGCCGTCACCTACAGCTTCGCCGGCACTCGGGTTCGCAGGCTGATGGTCGTCTTCATCGACCTTTTGCGCGCCTTTCCGGTCCTCGTCCTGCTGGTGCTGATCTATTACAGCCTGCCCTTCTTCGGCCTGACGCTAGGCAGCTTCACCGCCGTGGTCGTCGCGCTCGTCATCAACAACACCGGCTATTTCAGCGAGATTTTTCGCGCCGGCCTGGAGTCTATCCCGAAGGGCCAGCATGAGGCGGCCGCAGCACTCGGCTTTCACAAGTTCCGCGGCATGATCTACATCATCCTGCCGCAGGCGATCCGCAAGGTCGTCGCGCCGCTCGCCAGCAATTCGCTCGAACTGGTCAAGACGACATCGATCGCCTCGCTCGTTGCCCTGCCCGAGCTGCTGCGCTCTGCCCGCGTCGCCCAGGAACAGACCTACAACCCGACACCGCTCACGGCCGCCGCCGTTATCTTCTTCATCATGCTTTGGCCCTTCTCCCACTGGGTATCCCGCCTCGAGCGCAAAGCCATCATCGGAAAGGCATGATCGCGTGCGCATTCTGATCACCGGCGGCACCGGCTTTGTTGGCCTGGCAACGGCAGAAGCCCTACTGAAGGCAGGCCATGAAGTAACGCTGTTCGCAACGGCGGGCCTGCCGGATGCCTTCGCCCATGCCGACGAGCTTGCCGGCGCGGCCATCATCCTCGGCGACATCTGCAGCGAGACCGATATCGGCGCTGCGATCGCGAAAGTAAAACCGCAGGCCGTGCTGCATCTCGCCGCCATGACACCGGATCTGGAAGCAGAACGCGAAATGGCGGCGCGGATCATCGCCGTTAATGTCGGCGGCACCGCGACCCTTTTGAAGATGCTGCGCCACGCACCGGATCTCACCCGCGTCGTCGCTGCCAGCAGCGTCGCAGTCTATGGCCATGTCGGTGTCGAGGATGGCCCGATCGCCGAAGGACGCTTCGTGCCGAACCCGGCAAGTCTCTACGGCATCACCAAGGTCGCGGCGGAGAACACTGCCCTGCGCCTCGCATCACTTTATGGTTTCGACCTCAGGATCGCGCGCATCGGGCCGCTGTTCGGCCCTTGGGAATATCACACCGGCGTGCGGCCGCTCTTGAGCCCGCACGCGCAGGTCCTGTCGCAATGGCGCAAAGGATCGGCAGCAACGCTGGCGCGTCCGCTCTGTGGCGACTGGCTCTACAGCCGCGACGCCGCAGCCGGCCTTGTCAATCTGCTGACGGCCGACACCCTGCAGCACAGCACTTACAATGTCGGCGCCGGAGCGCGTGAAACAATCCTCGATTGGGCGAACGCCTTTTCTCCCGTCGTCGGCGGGAATGGCGCAACACTCGCAGCCGGGGTTGAAGCGGCCAACGTCACCGTGACGATGGCGCAGGACCGCGCCCCGCTCTCCATCGAGCGGCTCTCCTCCGACACCGGCTATCGTTCCCGTTACATCGGCGAGACCGCCGCCACCGACCATGCCGAATGGCTTACCCGTTTTGCCCCGCTTCCGAAGAGGATAAGCGCATGAATACCGTCAACCTCGGCCGCACCGTGATCGAGATGCGCGCCGTCACCAAATCCTATTCGAACTTCAAGGCCCTCGATGGCATCGATCTCGATGTGGCGCGCGGCGAACGCATCGTCATCTGCGGTCCGTCCGGCTCCGGCAAGTCGACACTCATCCGCTGCATCAACGGGCTCGAGACCTTCGACACCGGCGCGATCACTGTCGACGGCATTTCGATCGGCGGCAGCACCCGCAATCTCGACAAGGTGCGCCAGGAAGTCGGCATGGTCTTCCAGCACTTCAATCTCTTCCCGCATCTGACCGTGCTGCAGAACCTGATGATCGCGCCGATGAAGAACCGCGGCAAGACACGTGCCGAGGCGGAAACGCTTGCCCGTCACTACCTCGAGCGCGTTCGGATCGCCGAACATGCGCACAAGATGCCGTCGCAGATCTCCGGCGGCCAGCAGCAGCGCGTGGCAATCGCCCGCGCACTCTGCATGGAACCGCAGATCATGCTGTTCGACGAGCCGACTTCGGCGCTCGACCCGGAAATGATCAAGGAAGTGCTCGACGTCATGGTCGAGCTGGCCCGCGAAGGCATGACCATGGTCTGCGTCACCCACGAAATGGGTTTCGCACGCTCGGTCGCAAGCCAGGTCATCTTCATGGATCGCGGTACGATCGTCGAGCGCAACACGCCGGAAGAGTTCTTCTCAAACCCGCAGCACGAGCGGACCAGGACCTTCCTGCAGCAGGTCATCAGGCACTAGGATCATGACAATGAGATTGGCTGGCAAGACCGCGATCATCACCGGCGCATCCTCCGGCATCGGCCGCGCGATATCCCTTCTTTTCGCCCAGGAAGGCGCGACAGTGATTGCCGCCGACGTGACGACCGATGTCGTAGAAGGCGGGACACCGGTTCTCGAAGAGCTTCGGAAGGTCACCGACAAGGCGACCTTCATCCAGGCCGACATTTCCAAGGGCGCCGATGTTGAGGCCATGTTCGACGATGTCGCCAAGCGCTTTGGCCGCGTCGATATTCTCGTCAACAATGCCGTCGTGCGCGGCGGCTCCTCGCTTGTCGACACCGATGAGGCCGAGTGGGAGCGCGTCACCGATGTGAACCTGAAGGGCGCCTATCTCTGCCTTCGCGCCGCCGTGCGCCAGATGCTGCGCCAGGAGATCGTCGACGAGGCGCGTGGCCGCATCGTCAACATCACCTCGCAGCACGGCATGATCGCTGCACCGGGCGATTTCGCCTACGGCGTCAGCAAGGCCGGCATGGTCTACATGACCAAGCAGGTCGCCTCCGACTACGGCCATGAAAGCATCATCTGCAATGCCGTGGCGCCCGGAAAGATCCTCACCGGCAAGGGTGGCCGTGCAGTCGACCCGGACATGCTCGAATATTCGGCAAGCCGCACGCCGCTTCCGCGCCTCGGCAAGCCGATCGACGTTGCCCGCGCCGTGCTGTATCTGGCGAGCGACGAGGCGACCTACCTGACCGGCCACAATCTCATGGTCGATGGCGGTTGGATGGCGCGCTGATCCATCACACGGGCTGGTCGACCGTCTCGACCAGCGTCCTGCGAAACAGGTCGAGCGCTTTCGGTCGCCTCGGCAGCGACGACTGAAGCAGGACGATTTCACGGTCGTAGCGTCCATCGTCATCCACCTCGGCAACGAAAAGCCCCTGTGGCCGAAAGCCGGCCCATGCCGGCACAAGCGAATTGCCGACACCGTTCGCCACAAGAATGGCGATCGCCTCCAGCCCGTCCAGATCGCAGAAGACGTCGGGCTGCAGCCCGCGCTCCTCGATGAAGCGGGCCGCCATGCGGCCGCCCCAGGAGCCTGGGTCATAACGGAGGTAGGGTGCGCCCTTCAGGATCGCCTCCGGACCGGCACCGCCGATCGGCTGTGGCGACAGCAACACCAGCCGTTCGCGGCGCACCACCTTCATGCTCAGTGACTTTGGAAGGGCAAAGGGCGGCTTCACCAATATCGCCGCATCGAGTTCGCCAGCCAGAACGGCCTCGTAGAGCATGTCCGACGCGCCGGGGCTGACCTTCAGCCGGACATTCGGCGCCGAACCGGCAAACTGCTTCAGCACGGCGGGCATCATGCCCGTCAATGCCGTCGATATCGCGCCGACGGATAGCTCGCCGCTCAGGTCACCGCTCGCCAGATCATCGGCAAGCGCCTTCGCCTCGACGATCAGATGACGCATACGCGGCATCAGGGCCAGACAGGCCTCGGTCGGCTTGGCCGAATGGGCGTTGCGGGCCAGAAGCGCGCTGCCGAATTGCCTTTCAAGCGCCTGAATGCGCTGGCTGATCGCAGCCGGCGTCAGGTTCTGGCGTCGTGCAGCAGCAGCGATGGAGCCCGTGTCGATGACCGCGAGCAGGCTTTCGAGGAAACGGATATCCAATAGATTTCCTTACGCTTTGAGATGCAATAAGATAGTAAATACATCATGTGAAATACGCTAGTGCTTGGCCTTCACCCTGAAAGGACACCCGATGCGTTCGCTTTTCCACCTCGCCTACCACGTCAAGGATCTCGATGATTGTCGCCGCTTCTACGGCGATGTACTGGGCTGCACCGAAGGCCGCAGCACCGACACATGGGTCGATTTCGATTTCTACGGCCACCAGATTTCGCTTCACCTCGGCAAGCCGTTCGAGACCACGCGCACCGGCAAGGTCGGCGATCACATGGTCATGATGCCCCATCTCGGCGTCATCCTGCCGCTCGACGACTGGTTTGCGCTGGCAGACCGCCTGAACAATGCCGGCATCGCCTTCGACATTCCGCCGGTCGTCCGCTTCGAGGGCGAACCGGGCGAGCAGCGCACGATGTTCTTCTTCGATCCGAGCGGCAACCCGATCGAGGTCAAGGGCTTCAAGGATTTCGACGGCGTATTCAGCAAGTAAAAACCCGCCTGAATTGGATGCCGCGACCGCGTCACATCACGTGAGCAAGCGCGATCGCGTCTGCCACGTCCTCACCGCGATCGCCCATAAGGGCGGTCGCAACACGGATGTGGTTGCTCTGTCCGACGGAAAACTTGCTGCCCGAATTCACCGCGATGTTTCGCGCCGCAAGTGTCACCATGGCAAATGGCTCGGAGACGACCGGCACCCACAGGCACAGCCCCTCTCCTTCGGGGATAACAAGTCCTCGTGCACGCAAGGCGGCTGCAAGTGTGTCGCGGCGTTGCCTGTAGATGGCGCGGGCAGCAGTGACGCAATCCCATGTTTCGGGCTGCCGCAGCAACCACGCACCGGCCGCCTGCAGCACGCGGCTGGTCCATGCGGCGCTGAAACTTCGGTAGGACTGGATCTGCTCGACGATCGGTTTGGTGCTCGACAGAACGCTAAGCCGCAGATCCGGGCCGAGCGTCTTGGAAAACGACAGCACATGGATGACGCGATCGGGAAAATGCGAGCCGAGGGAATACCGCTTCGCCGCAGAAATATCTGCGATCCCGTCATCTTCTATGATCAGCGTATCGCTGTTTCGCAGGACATCGGCCAGTTCGGAGAGACGCTCGACGCTGACCGTCTGGCCGGTAACCGAGTGCAATCGCGGCTGGAACAGAAAGACGACCGGCTTGAACCGCATTGCGTCCTTCAGCGACGACGGCAGCGGGCCATGCCGGTCGCATTTGACCGGTATGATATGGGCGCCCTGATGCTCGAGAATATCGAGCAGTCGCATCGCGGTCGGCTCCTCGATCGCCACCGGTGCACCCCTACTCACCAGAGCATGGATCGCCGTGTAGACCGCATTGTAACCGCCATTCATCGCAAGAAAGGCCTCGGCTTCGTAAGGCCATGTCCTGCGAACTTCCGCCTCCAGTTCCGGCAGTATCCGGCTGCGCTCGTAGCTGTTCAAATTCTCCGCAGAGGCCCCATGGGCAAGCGCCTTTTCGAGCGGTGGCAGCAGTGTCGGGTCGGGAACGGCCATGGTCAGATCCAGCACGCCGGCGCCGTAATAGCCGGAACTTGCCAGGCGCTCCGGTTTCGCGATGAAACGATCTCCGCTTACCCAGGTACCGTTTCGCCCGCGGCCAGTGATGATTTTCTGCTTTCGAAGCTCGCTCCAGGCCTCCGAAATCGTCGCAGGGCTGACACCGAGCGAGAAGGCGAGGTCGCGGATCGGAGGCAGTTTCGCCCCCACCGGCAGCGCGCCGGCGCGGATCAAGGCACTGGTTTCCAAGGCGATTCCGCGAATTGTACGGTCGCTTAATTTTTCGGCAAACCAGGTCGAATTATAGGCGTCGCTCATTTTGTCACCAGATTTAATGTTCAATAACGTAATAACATTTGATCATTTCGAATTGAACATTTTAATCTCGGCCCATCAGCATTTTCTGACATGAGTAGCTCAAATGACACTGCGCCTTAAAATTGCACTGCGTGACTGGGACTACATGACGCCTCTGGTTCTCGGTGACGTCACCTCCGACAAGCTCGATCTTCAGGTCGACCGGATCGGCACGCTGGTCTCGCATCTGGGCAAGGATCCCGATCACGACGCGGCGGAAATCTCCTTCAGCCGCTACACCCAGCTTCGCCACGACGGCGACGAGAGTGTCGTCGGCATCCCGAATTTCATCATGCGCGGCTTCCGTCATCGCTGCATCATGACGATGGCCGACAGCGACATCACCACGCTCGGCCAGCTCAAGGGCAAGCGCATCGGCGTCACCGGCTGGCGCGATAGTGGCAACACCTGGACCCGCGCCGCCATCCGCCGCGAAGGTGTCGAAGTCAAGGACGCGATGTGGTACGCTGGCCGCCTGACAGAGGCGCACCCGATCACCGACCGTCTGGACGGATTTGGCCAGCCCGGCCTGATCGAGGCCTGCCCTGGCGAAAAGCCGATGGTGGATCTTTTGCGCGATGGCGGACTGGATGCGATCTTCACGCCGTTCATGCCGAACGGCTATTTCGAGCCGGGCTCGCCGTTCCGCCAGGTGCTGGCTGATTTCCGGGGCGAAGAACGCCGCTACTTTGACGAGGTCGGTTACGTTCCCGGCATGCACCTGATCGGCATCAAGGCCGAGATCGTTGCCGAAAACCCGTGGGTGATCGCCGAGGTAAGCCGACTGGTGGATGAATCGCAGAAGATGTGGACCGAAAAGCGCCGCAAATATGCCGAGACAACCCCTTGGATGTTCGAAGAAGTGCTGAAAACCTCGCGCGAACTGCCCAAGGGCTGGGATGCAAGCGGCTTTGCCGCCAACCGTCGGATGATCGACGACTTTGCCGGCGAACTGCATGCGCAGGGCATCATGAAGCGCCACATGAAACCGGAAGAACTGTTCGCATACGATACCGACGGCAGCCGGATCTGAAACTTGTATCTCTCAAGAAACGTAGCCTTGTAAAACAAAGGGGAATGAACATGTCGCATAAGAAACTCATCGCTCTCGCTCTGGCCGGCGCCGCTCTCGCAGGCGCCGCGCTCCCAGGCATGGCGACAGCGCAGGACGCCTCCATCAAGCTCGAGGTAAACAAGGAACTGCACGACCGCCTGCCGGAAGAGATCAAGGCGGCCGGCCAGATGATCTCCGTCAACAACGGCTCGTTCCCTCCCTATGAAATCGTCACCGGCACGGAAATGACCGGCGCCAGCGCCGACCTCACCGACGCGCTCGGCCAGCTGCTCGGTGTCAAGATCGAGCATGCGACCGTCGGCGGTCTCCCGGCGCTGCTCGCCGGCGTCAACTCGGGCCGTTACCAGTTCGCCTTCGGCCCGGTGGGCGACTACAAGGACCGTGAAGCCGCCAACGACTTCGTCGACTGGGTTCAGGAATTCGTCGTCTTCGCAACGCTGAAGGGCAATCCGAAGGGCATCACCTCGCTCGACACCTCCTGCGGTCAGCGCATCTCGGTCATGGCCGGCGGCTCCGCCGAACGCGTGATCAAGGTCCAGTCGGACAAGTGTGTTGCCGAAGGCAAGGCCGCCGTCGAAGTCCAGTCCTACACCGACCAGCCTGCCTCGATCCTGGCTGTCCGCTCCAGGCGCGCCGATGCCTTCTTCTCGTCGCAGGCGCCGCTGACCTATTTCGTCCAGCAGGCGAACGGCCAGCTGGAACTGACCGGCGTCGGCCAGAGCAACGGCTTCAGCGACATCTTCCAGGGCGCCGTCGTGCCGAAGGGCTCGCCGCTCGGCCCGCTCTTCGTCGACGCCTTCAAGGTGATGATGGCGGACGGCACCTATGCCAAGATCATGGCCAAGTGGGGCCTTGAGAACAACATGATCAAGGAACCCGGCATCAACCTCGGCGGACAGCTTCCCAAATGAGCACCAACACCGTGACCAGCGCAGCGCCCTCGGGCGCTGCAGACTTCCGCGATGTGGCAACGGCCCACACGCCCTTCCGTACCGGCCGTCTGCTTCTCTGGCTCGTCATCGCCATCGTCGTGGTCGATTTCGGCTGGATCGTCGCCAACAACGAGAACTTCGGCTGGCCGGTCGTCGCCCAGTATTTCTTTGACCCGACCGTCATCCAGGGCCTGTATGTCAGCCTTGGTCTGACCGTCATAGCGATGATCATCGGCGTCGCCGTCGGCCTCGTCATCGCCATCATGCGCATGTCGCAGGACAGGCTGGCGAGCGGCTTTGCCTCGCTGTTCATCTGGTTCTTCCGCGGCACGCCGCTGCTGGTCCAGCTGATTTTCTGGTACAACATGTCGACGCTGTTCCCGAACCTGTCGATCGCCATTCCCTTCGGCCCGACACTGGCCAGCTGGGATACCAATTCGGTGATCACGCCGATGACCGCGGCGATCGTCGGCCTGGCACTCAACGAAGCTGCCTATATGGCGGAGATCATTCGTGGCGGCCTTCTGTCCGTCGATCGCGGCCAGGCGGAAACCGCGGAAGCTTTCGGCATGACCAAAGCACGCGCGTTGTGGCGGATCATCATTCCGCAGGCGATGCGCTCCATCGTGCCGCCGACAGGAAACCAGTTGATCAGCATGATAAAGGCGACCTCGCTCGTCAGCGTCATCGCCATGGCCGATCTGCTCTATTCGGTGCAGTCGATCTATAACCGCACGTTCGAGATCATCCCGATGTTGCTGGTCGCCGTCCTCTGGTACCTGCTGATCACCTCGATCCTCAATGTCGGCCAGAACTATATCGAAGCCTATTACGGCCGCAGCGAACGCCGCAATGCCGGCGCCGCCAAGCCCGCGGCTGTAACCGAGGAGGCAAGCCATTGACCGCCCTTTCCCAAGAAACCGGCATTGATGCAAAACCTCTCGTTCAGGCCCGCAACGTCCACAAGGCCTTCGACCAGCTCGAAGTGCTGAAGGGCATAGACCTCGACGTCATGCCGGGGGAAGTCGTAGTCATCCTTGGCCCCTCGGGCTCCGGAAAATCGACTTTCCTGCGCTGTATCAACCACCTCGAAGCCATCCAGCAGGGCTTCATCGAGGTGGACGGCGAGCAGATCGGCTATCGGGTCAAGAACGACCGTCTCGAAAAGCTCTCCGCCAACGGCATCGCCAAGCAGCGCCGAAAGATCGGCATGGTGTTCCAGCAATTCAACCTCTACCCGCACATGACGGTGCTGCAGAACATCGTCGAGGCACCGGTCGGCGTGCATGGCCACAGCCGCAAGGATGCGATCGAGAACGCCAAACAGCTCCTGAAGCGTGTCGGTCTGTCGGAAAAGGCGGAAAACTATCCGCGCCAGCTTTCCGGCGGCCAGCAGCAGCGCGTGGCGATCGCCCGAGCACTGGCGATCAAGCCAAAGCTCATGCTTTTCGACGAGCCGACCTCGGCGCTCGATCCGGAACTTGTCGGTGAAGTGCTGGCAACGATGAAGGATCTGGCGAAACAGGGCCTGACCATGATCGTCGTCACCCACGAGATCGGTTTTGCCAAGGAAGCCGCCGATCGCGTGGTGTTCATGGATGGCGGCGTGATCGTCGAACAGGGCAAGCCGGAAGATGTGATCGGCAATCCGCAGCATCCGCGCACGCAGGCCTTTCTGTCGCGCTTCCTTTAAACCCCCTCCCCGCCTAGCCCCGGCCGAAAGGCCGGGGTCTTTTTTTTCGAATTCCGCACAGTCTGGACAAGCCATGACCACCCAAGACAACCTGTACGCCCGCGTTGCCGATTTCGACGCAATGGAAGCCGAACTGAAGGCAACCCGCCACCACCTGCACGCCCATCCCGAACTTTCCTTCGAAGAGGCGGAAACGGCCCGCTATGTCGCCGAAAAGCTGGAAGCCTGGGGTTACGATGTCACCCGCAATGTCGGCGGCCACGGCGTTGTCGCCACCCTGAAAAACGGCACCGGCACCAGGAGCATCGGCATCCGCGCCGACATGGATGCCCTGCCGATCCTGGAAGAGACCGGTGCGGCCTATGCCAGCACGGTTGCGGGCAAGATGCATGCCTGCGGCCATGACGGCCACACGACGATGCTTCTCGGCGCCGCCGAATATCTGGCCCGCACCAAGCGCTTCAACGGTACCATAACGTTGATCTTCCAGCCCGCCGAAGAGGCCGGCAAGGAAAGCGGCGCGCAGAAGATGATTGCCGACGGCCTGTTCGAGCGGTTCCCGATCGACGCCATCTTCGGTCTGCACAACCATCCCGGAATGCCGGCGGGCGCGCTTCTGACCCGTCCCGGCGCCATCATGGCGGGTGGCAACACGGTCAAGATCACCATCAACGGCAAAGGCGGCCATGCCTCCCGTCCGCATCTGACCATCGACCCGGTTCTGATCGCCTGCAATCTGGTGACGACACTGCAATCGATCGTGTCGCGTAATATCGACCCGACCCAGACGGCCGTCGTGACCGTCAGCACCATTCATGCCGGTGAAGCGTCGAACGTCATTCCGAACACGGCGAAGATCTCGATGAGCGTCCGCTATTTCGATCCCGCCGTCGCTGACCTGCTGGAAGAGCGTATCCGCAAGCTGACGGCAAGCGTTGCCGAAGGCCATGGCGCTACCGCCGACATCGAATACGAGTACGGCTATCCGGTCGTGATCAATTCGGAAGCCGAGACCGCCTTTGCCCGTGAAGTGGCGCAGGAACTGGTCGGTACGGACAATGTCTCGACCTGCCCGCCGCTGCCGGGCAGCGAAGACTTTGCCTATTTCCTCCATCACCGCCCCGGCAGTTTCCTGCGGCTCGGCAACGGCAAGGACTCCGCCATCCTGCATTCGTCGAAATACGATTTCAACGACGGCAGCCTGACCACCGGTTCTGCCATGTGGGCACGCCTGGCCGAGCGTTATCTCGACGCATAATCCGTACAGGACAGAACAACAGCGAGGCAGGCCGGCACCGTCGGCCTGCCTTTTCATAGTCCGGCGGCCAGCGGCGGAATATGAAAAGTGCTGTCTTGTGGCAACGCCACGAATAGGCGGGCCGCATGCCACAGACATCAGCAACCGGTCGACAGTGGCATTCGGCGGAAAATGGAACAAAGGGGGAAAAACGAAAAAGCCTGCCGCGGGAGGAGGTGCGGCAGGCTTTTCGAAAAGAACCGAACAGCGACTGGGAGGAGGAGTGTCGCCGTTCCTTCAGACGTCCCTGGGAGGAGGAGTGGGCCGTCTGAAACACGAAGCTCTGCGGGAGGAGGTGCATCGCTTCGTTGGGATTGTTTATACAGCATCCCTCAAAGCCGGTTAGTAGGTTCATCGCAGCCCAGCCATGCGCATTATGCATATCTCTGTTTTCGGCTGCACAATAAGCCGCCATCGCCGGCGTAGACTGAGGATTGGCGGAAGATGACCATGCGGCAAGGCGGCCGCGCCGTATACGTTGTCAGATAACCTGTCATATGTCCGATTGCATTTGACGTGTTAGAACGGTAGCCGAGGGACGAACGAAATCACCGGTGATGCCATGTCCAAGAACGATGTCGAAATGCCGCTTGTCGAGCGAGTGCAATCTGTCGCGGAAAACCTGACATCGACCGAGCAGAAGCTGATCTCCGAGCTTCTGAAGGCGCCGCGCGAAGTGGCGATTGGAACCTCCGGAGAATTCGCGGCCCGGATCGGCGTGCACGAAGCCACAACATCCCGCCTGGCACGCAAGCTCGGTTTTTCCTCCTATGCGGAATTTCGTGATGATTTGCGGCGTGAGTTCCTCAAGGGCGCGGATCCAGCCGAACGCATCTCGGCAACGCTCAGCAACGCCCGCGATCACGGCTTCCTGCCTTTGCTCGTGGCAAGCGAAATCACCGCGCTTTCGGCGATCGGCGATCACATAACCGACAAGCGCATCTCCGAAGCGGCTGAAAAACTCGATCGACGCCGGGTTTTCATTTACGGGCATGGCAATGCCGAGATCCTGTCGATCCTGATGGAGCGCCGCTTGCGGCGGCTCGGCATCGACAGTCATCCGCTCTCAGGCAGCTCCCGTGATCTGGCCGAGAAGATGCTGGCGCTATCGCCGGACGACACGCTTCTTATGTTCGCCTTTCGCCGGCAACCGCCGGACTACGCACGACTGATGCAGGTGGCGGCCGAGGTGAATGCGCCGACCGTTGTCATCTCGGGCACGATGGGGCCATCGCTCACCCCCGCGCCGGACGTGCTTCTGTCTGCGCCCCGCGCCGGCATGCCCGACAGTTTTCAGACGCTCACCGTACCGATGGCCATCTGCAACGCCATCATCCTTGCCTTGGCCGACCGACGCGGCCCGGACGCGCTCGCCAAGCTTGACCGGCTGGGCGACCTGATTGCAAAATTCGAAAGATAACTGCAAGACAACTTGCACGTCACAAAACTGTAGCAAGACAAGTCTACATGAGGTATAGTTTCACCCAAGAGGAGACGCCCATGTACAAAATTCTTGCCCCGCTTTGCGCACTTGCGCTGGCGACGACAGCTCATGCCCAAGACCTGGACACCAAGTCCACTGCCGACCTGCTGCCGCAAGCCCAGCAGGAGGGCAAGGTGACGGTCTATGCGTTCACCAGCCGTATCGGCCGCGTCGAGAAAGCTTTCGAGGCCGCCTACCCAGGCATCGACATGGTCACATTCGACATGTCGTCGACCGAGCAGATCGCCCGCATCAAGAGCGAGGCCCAGGCCAACCTTCCGGGTGCCGACGTCATCTACATTTCGGACGCCCCGGTCGTACTGACCGAACTCTTCGCCAACAAGCTGGTGTCCCCCTATATTCCGCCGCGCGTGGCAGGTGACCTTGCAGACAGCTTCAAGTCACCGCTTCTGGCCCAGCGCCTCTCCACCAAGGTCCTGATGTATAACGAGGAGGCCCATCCGAACGGCTCCCCGGTCAAGAACCTCTGGGACCTGACCAAGCCGGAGTGGAAAGGCCGCGTGATCATGGTCGACCCGCTGCAGCGCGGCGATTACCTCGACCTGATGACCGAGATCGTCCTTCAGTCGGACCAGATGGCGCAAGCTTACGAAGCCGCCTTCGGCAAGAAGATCGAACTCACCAACGGCAACGACAACGCAGGCCAGCAGTTCATCACCGACCTCTTTGCCAACGATCTCGTCCTGGTCGGCTCGACCGACGACGTCAACAAGGCGATCGGCGCAAAGGGCCAGCAAAATCCGCCGATCGGCTTTACCAGCTATTCGGATCGCCGCGACAACGAGGATGAGGGCTGGGCGCTGCAGGTGGCAAACGACGTTGCGCCGGCCAACGGCATCGTCTTTCCGGCACTCCTGGCTCTGAACCCGAAACCGGCAAACCCTGCGGCGGCCCGCCTGGCCGTAGATTTCATGATGGGCGATGAAAGCGAAACCGGCGGCGAAGGCTTCAAGCCCTTCTACGTGGCCGGCGACTGGGCAACCCGCTCCGACATCAAGCCGCACAAGGATGCCATCCCGCTTGCCGACTTCAAGGGCTGGCAGATGGCGCCGGATGAAACGGCAAAGATCCGCGCCGAAGTAGCGGATTTCATTCTTGCCCTGCAGTAGGGTTTCTGGCGGCGGATGTCGGGTCGCTCCACATCCGCCTGCCGACACTTTCTCCCTGCCGCACGGGGAGAAGAACACATGCCGCAAAGTCCAGTCTCGCCACGAGTATTCATAGGTAGAAACGGGACCCGTTGCTCGTGCCCGTTCGGTGCACCGAGCGCGGTGGAAACGGGCTAAGGATTGGCGCCATACGCCGCCATACATTTTCGGAGTACCACATGACCACCCTGCTCGGGCCGATCGGTTCAGCACTCAGTAAACGCGGTCTGACTCTCGTCATGGCACTGGTCCTCACCGTGCTGGTGGCGGCGCCGCTCGCGACCATCCTTATCTAGACATTCTATCCGTCATCCGACGCCTGGGGTGATGTGCTGGCAAGCCGTCTGTCGCAGAACCTGTTCTGGCGCCCGACGCTCAACACGATGATCATCGGTCTCGGTGTGGCCGCCGGCTGCGTTCTGCTCGGAGGGTTCCTCGCCTGGCTGGTCGTGATGACCGATGTGCCCGGCCGGCCGGCCATTGCCTTCATGGCGACGCTGCCCTTCATGATCCCGAGCTTTGCCACGGCGCTTGCCTGGGGGACCGTTTTCCGCAACGGCCGCGTCGGCGGCGGCGGCGGCCTGCTGGAAGGGCTTGGGTTTGCAGTTCCCGACTGGCTGTCCTGGGGCATGACACCCACCATCATCGTGCTGATCGCCCATTACTATGCACTCGCCTTCACGGTGATTGCTGCGGCGCTCGCCACCGTCAACGGCGACCTCGTGGAAGCGGCGCAGATGACGGGTGCCTCGCGCAAGCGCATCCTGTTCGGCATCGTACTGCCGGTCGTTACACCCGCCATCATCGCCGGCGGGTCGCTCGCCTTTGCCGGAGCGGTCTCGAACTTCGCCGCCCCTGCCCTGCTTGGCCTTCCCGTCCGCATGCAGACGCTGTCCACCCGCCTGTTCGGCATGATCGAGATCGGCCAGACGGAACGCGGTTATGTGCTCGCGATCCTTCTGATCGGCATTTCGGCGATCTTCCTTGGTCTCGGAAACCGTCTGCTCTCCGGCCGCCGCAGCTTTGCGACGATCAGCGGCAAAGGCGCCAGACCGCGTCAGTTCGCGCTGGGCGGAGCGCGCCTGCCGCTTGCCGCAGCGGCATGGATCATCTGTATCCTCACCACTATTCTGCCGATCCTGCTGCTCGTCGCGGCCAGCCTCGCGCCCTCCTCGCTGTCCCTGTTTTCCGACTGGACGCTGCACTATTGGATCGGCGACGCCGACCCTGCCTTTGCCCGCGGCCAGCCCGGCATTTTCCACAATCCGCAACTTCTCTCAGCCTTGACGACAACCCTGATACTCGGCGCATCGGTAGCGCTTGCCGCCAACATTATCGGCATCCTCATCGCCGTCGCCCTTACCCGCCAGAAGGTGCCACTGCTCAGCAACCTCGTCTCGCAGCTCAGTTTCCTGCCGATGCTTTTGCCGGGCATCGCCTTTGCCGCCGCCTATATCGCTCTTTATGGTGCACCGATCGGCCCGCTTCCTGCGCTTTACGGAACAAAGCTGCTGCTCGCCCTGGCGCTCACCGCGGCCATGCTGCCCTTCGCGGTGCAGACAGGCCGCGCAACAGTGTCGCAAATCTCCGGTGATATCGACGAGGCGGCGCGCATGACCGGTGCCGGCTTTTTCCGAAGGCTCGGTGCGATCACCCTGCCGCTCGCCGCACGCGGCCTCGCCGCCGGCCTGTTGATCACTTTCGTCAACGTAATCGGCGATCTGGCCATCACCATTCTTCTCTACACGCCGACATCGCCGCTTCTGGCGGTGCTCTCCTATTCCTATGCATCCGACGCGTTCCACCAGTTCGCCAATGCGGTCACGCTCGTCATCCTGATCATCTCCATGCTGGCCACCGGCGCCGCGACGCTTCTGCGCGGCCGCCGTCGCCAGTCTTTTACCTGAGGCAAGCCCCGTGATTTCCCTCGACAAGATCACAAAATCCTACGGCAGTTCCAACGCCGTGTCAGACGTCAGTTTCTCGGTGCCGGAAGGCGCTTTCCTGGTGCTGCTCGGCCCTTCCGGCTGCGGCAAAAGCACGATGCTGCGCATGCTCGCCGGCCTCGACCAGCCGACATCGGGGAAGATGCGGTTCGGCGATACCCTAGTTGCCGATGGTGACGCCGGCCATGCGCTACCGCCCGCCGATCGCAATGCGGGCCTTGTGTTCCAGTCCTACGCGCTGTGGCCGCACATGACGGTCGCCGGCAACATCGAATGGCCACTGAAGGTCGCCAAGCTGCCGGTGGAGGAACGCCGCCTGCGCGTCACGGTCGCCATGCACATGCTGGGGATCGAGAACCTCGCCAATCGCTATCCAGGTGAAATTTCAGGCGGACAGCAGCAGCGCGTGGCGCTTGCACGCATGATCGCCCCTCGCCCGAAAGTGATGCTGTTCGACGAGCCGCTGTCCAATCTCGACGCCACCCTTCGCGTCGAAATGCGCTTCGAACTTTTGAAGGTTCACGCCGCAACCGGGGCAACGGCAGTCTACGTTACACACGATCAGGTCGAGGCGATGACCATGGCGACGCATGTCGCCGTGATGAACAACGGCCGCATCGAGCAGTTCGACGCACCGGACCGGCTGCTCGCCGAACCGGCCTCGGCCTTCGTCGCAGGCTTCGTCGGCACGCCTGCCGCCAACCTGATCCCGATCGAAAACGGCAAATGGTTCGGCACAATCGCCGATCCGCTTCTGGGAGAATATTCCGGCCATGCCATGGTGCGCGCCGAACAGATAGAACTGGCCGATGACGATGGGCCGCGCACCTTCGACGCGGTTCTCGCCGAGGTCGTACCGATGGCCGGCCGTTTTCTGATAACCGGCATCGCGGGAGGCATTCGCATCACCGCGGTCTCGGATCAGGTAGCCCGCCCCTCCGGCAAACTCCGTTTCCGGCTGCCAGCGGCGCCGGCGGCAATTTTTGATAAACAGGGAACACGTATTCTATGAAACGCATACTTCTGGTGCGCCACGGCGAAAGCGAATGGAACGCCGTCCGCCGTCTTCAGGGACAGGCCGATATCGAACTTTCGACACGCGGCAGAGAACAGGCAAACGCACTGGCGCCGATGGTCGCAAGCTTTTCGCCGGATCTGGTGCTCACCTCTGACCTGAAGCGCGCCGCCAACACGGCCGCCCTGCTCGGCCATCCCGACGCAGCGAGGGAGCCGCTCCTGCGCGAGCAGAATGTCGGCAACTGGACGGGACTGGAAATAGCCCATCTGATGAGTGAGGCACCGGGCGCCTATGCCGGCTGGCGGGCGGGCACGTTTGCGCCGGAAGGCGGCGAGATCTGGCACGATTTCCGCGCCCGTATCGGTGCCGCGATCGAAAAGGCCCTTGAGGCGAAAGCCCAAACCGTGCTGATGGTCTGCCATGGCGGCGTCATCCGCGCCGCCCTCGACTACGCACTCTCGCTTGCACCCGCCCGGATCATTCCCGTCGGCCCCGCCAGCCTGACCATTCTCGCCTTCCCGAAGGACGAGCCCCGGCTGGAAGTCTTCAACGCGACGACCTTCGCCCCCATCCTCGACGCGCCGGACTGAGGCCGCGTCACAGGGCAGGATAAGGCGCCTGAACGGCGGACAGTTTTTCTGAACAGCCGATAGATTTTAGTCGTTGGACCGCTTCGAACGCGCTGCCTATCGTTTCCCCATAAGCAAGGCCAAAAAGGCAAACAAGGGGAATATCGATATGAAACGCATTTCCACGAAAGTCTTTTCCGTCACGCTTCTGGCAGCGACCATGCTGTCGGGAGCCTATGCCAGCGCCGCGGAAATTACCGTCATGGGCTATCGCGGCCCGTTTGAAGAAAACTACACCAAGGCGGTGATCGAGCCGTTCATGAAGGCGCATCCCGACATCACCGTGCGCTATTATGGCGTTCAGAACGCCGCCACGTCGCTCGGCAACATGCGTGCCCAGCGCGACGCACCGCAGGTCAATGCGGTCATCTACGACCTTTCCGTCGCCAAGATCGCCAAGGAGGAAGGCCTCGTTGCCGAACTCGATACGTTCAGCCTGTCGAATTACGCGGACGTCTCCGATCTCGGCAAGGATCTAGGCGGATCGGCCGTGCCATTGACTTACGACACCCTTACTTTGATCTACAACAGCGAAGCCTTCCCAACGGCCCCGACCAGCTGGGAGGCGCTGTGGGATGTAAATCAGGATGGCAAGGTGGTTCTGCCGGCGCAGGGCGGCGGCGACATACAGGCGATCCTGCTGACGATCATTGCAAACCGCCTGGCCGGTGAGCAGGATTACAAGGCAACGATCGATCCGGGTGTCGACAAGCTGGTCGAATTGGCACCGCGCGTCCAGACCTGGGAACCGAGGCCGGACGCCTACACATTGGTGGCAAATGGCACGGCCACGGTCTCGATCGGCTGGAACGCCCGCTCGCAATTCTATTTCGACCAGACGGAAGGCCGCATGGCATCGGTGGGTCCGACCGAGGGCACTGCCTCGCAGATCAACGTCCTCAGCGCCATCGAAAAGGCATCCGAGCCCGAAGCAACGCAGGCCTTCATCAACTATGCCATCGGCCCGGAAGCACAGGCAGCCTTTGCCAAGGCGATGTTCTATGCACCGGTCAACACCAAGGCGGTCGTGGACGAAGCCACCGCCAAGCGCATTCCGATGATGGACCCGGCGCAGCGCGAAAAGCTGATCCCGGTCGACTGGATGACGATCGGCGACATGCGCGATGACATCCTGCAGCCGTGGCGACGCCAGATCATCCCGGCCGGCCGCTAAAATTAAGTTCCGGGCCATCCGAGGCCCGGACTCCGTCCACTGTTTCAAAACAACGACCCTGCGGCACGCGCCAATCGCGCGTGATCGAGCACGCACGCCATCGTGACGGGACCTCTGGTCCCGTTGCCCTCGACGACCTCAAATCCGCACATGGTGACGACATGCAAACTCAGGAACTGCGCCAGGATCATCTGGCCGCCGAAACCAATACCGGCGATCAGGCCTTTCTCAAGCTCAAGGGCATAACCAAGCGTTACGGCGTCGATTACATGGCCGTCGACGATCTCGACATCGACGTGCCGAAGGGCAAGCTGCTTGGTCTTCTCGGCCCGTCCGGCTGCGGCAAGACCACGACATTGCGCATGATCGCCGGCCTTCTGGACATCACCAAAGGCAAGATCACCATCGACGGCGACGACATTTCCCACAAGCCCCCGCACAAGCGCGATATAGGCCTCGTGTTCCAAAATTACGCGCTGTTCCCGCACATGACGGTGGCGCAGAATGTGGCCTTTGGCCTGGAAATGCGCGGCGTCAACCGCGTCGAAGCGCGCGACCGTGTGGAAGAAGCGCTCGAAATGGTGCGCCTGCCCGGTTACGGCGACCGCAAGCCGAAGGAAATGTCTGGCGGCCAGCAGCAGCGCGTGGCGCTTGCCCGCGCTCTCGTCATCCGTCCACGCCTTCTTCTTCTCGACGAACCGCTGTCCAACCTCGACGCAAAACTGCGCGACGACATGCGCATCGAAATCCGCGAAATCCAGCAGCGCCTGCAGATCACCACCGTTTTCGTCACCCATGACCAGGTGGAAGCGCTGACCATGTGCGACCTCGTCGGCGTCATGCACAAGGGCAAGCTTGCCCAGCTCGGCACGCCGGAAGACATCTACGAGCGCCCGGCCGATCTGTTCGTAGCCGACTTCGTCGGTCGCACCAATGTTCTCGATTGCGAAATCGAGGCACTCGACCGTGTACGCATCGGTGCTTCCGTCTACCCCTGCGACACCCGCGGCCTCACATCAGGCAAGGCGAAAGCCGCCATCCGTCCGCACCGCATCAGCCTGACGCCGAGCCGCGACCGCTCGCTTGTCAGCATGGCCACCAACGCCGCTCAAGGCAAAGTCACGCGCGTCACCTATATCGGCGACGTCGTGCAATACGACATCGATATCGGCGGCAACACGCTGACGACCGAGGTGCATACCGCCAGTGCCGGCCACAGTTTCCAGAGCGGCGAAAAGCTTCTCTGTGAGTGGAAGCCGCAGGATATGCAGGTTTTCGGTCAAGGTTCAGGGAGCTGAACCATGGCAGCGATCACCTCATCCATCCCGCTTGCAGAGGCGCCCGCTGCCCGCAGAAAGTTTCCTTTCCTGCTGATTGCGCTGCTTCTGCCGATGGCGATCATCAACTTCGTCGCCTTCGTCCTGCCGGTCGTCCGGCTGGGCATGATTTCCTTCATCGAAAGCCGCAGCGGCGGCGTGCTCACCAACAATTACACGCTGGAAAACTACATCGGCTTTTTCACCGACAGTTTCAGCTTCGAACTGGTCTCCAACTCGCTGATATTGGGTTTCGGCGTCACGCTGATCACGCTGTGTTGCGCCTATCCGATCGCGCTCTTCCTGCACCGGGTTTCGCCGAAATGGCGCAACATGCTGTTCGTCATCACGGTCTCGCCGCTTCTCGTCAGCAGCGTCGTGCGCACCTATGGCTGGATGGTCATCCTCGGTGATCAGGGCGTTTTCAACGGCATCCTGATGTCATCCGGCATTATCGACAGCCCGCTGCGGCTCACCAACAACACGCTCGGCGTCTTCATCGGCATGGTGGAAGTGCTGATCCCCTATATGGCGCTGTCGCTGATCGCCGGTTTCGGCCGTCTCGAAAACGTCTACGAGGAGGCCGCCGCATCGCTCGGCGCCAACAGCTGGACGCGGTTTCGCCGCGTGATCCTGCCCCTGACGGCACCCGGCATCGCACTCGGTTGCCTGCTCTGCTTCGTGCTGTCGATCAGCTCGTTCATCACGCCAAAACTTCTGGGCGGCGGACGTGTCTTCCTGCTGGCGACCGAGATCTACGATCAGGCCGTCATTCAGCTGGAATGGCCGACGGCCGCGGCAATCTCCGTCATCGTGCTCATCATCTTCGGCCTTGCGCTCGCGGTCTACTCCCGCGTCGTCAAGCGCTTCGATTAAGGAGGAACCCTGACATGATCGGCCAATTGACCACTCCGTTCAGGCTCCTCGTCGCCTGCATCTATCTCTTCCTGCTCGCGCCCATCCTGATCGTTCTGCCCTTGTCCTTCAGCAATGACAGCTACATCACCTTCCCGCCGGAAAGCTGGGGCCTTCGCTGGTATGCCGCGATGTTCTCGCATGCCGGTTTTGCCCAGGCGCTGTGGATCAGCTTTGTAATCGCCATCACGGTGACGGTGCTGGGCCTTGCCGCCGGTGTACCTGCCGCCTTCGCCATCCGCCGACGCAAATTCATCGGCCGCGAATTCCTGCTCAACCTGTTCACGGCCCCTCTCCTTCTGCCGTCCATCGTGCTCGGCCTCGCCATCCTTCTGGTCTTCGTGCAGGCCCGCCTGCTCGGCACCTATACCGGCCTGATCATCGCCCACCTGATCATCACCACCCCTTACGTTATCCGCATCATGCTGACGGCATTTTCCACGATACCGCCATCGGTCGAGGATGCAGCCACCATGCTCGGCGCCTCGCCTTTCACCGTGGTCCGTCGCATCACCCTGCCGCTGATGATGCCGGGTTTCATCGCAAGTGCCGCCCTCTCCTTCCTTCTGTCCTTCGACGAAGTGGTGATCTCGCTGTTCATCACCGGGCCGCGCCTGCGCACCCTGCCGGTTGAAATCTTCGACTACGTGGAAAGCCAGACCGACCCGATGACGGCTGCCGTATCCGTCGTCCTCGTCGTTGCCACCCTTGCCATCATCTTCCTCATCGAACGCACGCTCGGTCTCTCCAAGACCATGGGCAAGTAACTGAAATTGCAATGGAGACTTCTGTAATGGACAATATCGCGCTCTGGATGTCGCAACCGCATTTCGGCTTTCTGGAAATCGCCAAGACCTGCGGCGTCAGCCAGCTCGTAATCGAACTCGAGCACGGCACATTCGACCTCGCCACGCTCGACCAGTTCCTGGCCTTTTCCAAGTCGCTCGGCATTCCGGCACTGACCAAGGTGATCGCGCCGACAACGGAAGCCATCCAGCAGGCCCTCGATTTCGGCTCCGACGGAGTCATCCTGCCGCACATTCTCGGCGTCGATCACGCCCGCGAAGTGACCAAGGCGGCCAAATATCCACTGCTCGGCATCCGCTCCTATGCCGGCGGCCGCGTGTTCGGTTACGCCCGCCCGTCCTCCGACGCGTTCGAGAAGGAAAACAAGCGCACCAAATGCTACGCGATGATCGAGACGGCCGAGAGCCTGGCCGATGTCGAAAAGATCATCGCGCTCGATACGGTCGACGGCCTGTTCCCCGGCCCGTCCGACCTGGCGCTCGCCTGCGGCCGTGGTGCTTATTCTTTCAACGATGAAGACCGTCGCGACCTGTCCCGCATCGCCAAGGCCGCCCGTGACGCGGGCAAGAAGTGGATCATGCCGGCCTGGACACCGGCCGAGCGCACTTTCGCTCTGGAGGAAGGCGCCGAAATGCTGGTCGTCGCCACCCAGAACATGGCGCTGCGCGCCGGCATCATGTCCACCGTCAACGCACTCAAGCAGGAAAAGATCGTCGCCTGAGCGACATCGCAATTCGGAGGGATTACCCATGAAAATCAGCCTGATCCAGACCAATCCGCAAAAAGACCGCGACGCCAACCTGAAGATCACCCGTGATCTGATGGCAGACGCCATGAAGACCGACCAGCCGGACCTGATCGTTCTGCCGGAATATTTCGAGGTCTACGGCACGACGACCGAAGAAAAGCTGGCGCTGGCCGAGCCGGCCGGTGGTGCGGCCTACACGATGGCGCAGGATTTTGCCCGCGAGAACAAGGTGTTTGTCCACGCCGGCACGATCATGGAGAAGGTCGAGGGCGAAAACCGCATCTACAACACCTCCTTCGTGTTCGACCGCGAAGGCAAGGAAGTGGCGGCCTATCGCAAGATCCACATGTTCGACATCGTCGCCCCGGATGGCACGGCCTACAAGGAATCCGCCACCGTCAAGCCGGGTGAAGACATCGTCACCTATGAGATCGACGGCATGAAGGTCGGTTGCGCCATCTGCTATGACATCCGTTTCTTCGAACTGTTCCTGCAACTCGAAAAGGCCGGTTGCGACATCATCGTCCTGCCTGCCGCCTTCACCCTGCAGACCGGCAAGGACCATTGGGAAGTGCTGGCCCGTGCGCGCGCCATCGAAACCCAGACCTATTTCGTTGCCTGCGGCCAGACCGGCAGCGTCACCGTCAACGGTGAAAAGCGCGCCTGCTATGGCCATTCGCTGGTCTGCGACCCGTGGGGCCACACGATCGCCCGCGCTTCCGATCCGGTCGGTTATGTCACCGCCCGCATCGACGCCAAGGAAATCAAGCGCGTGCGCAATCTCATCCCGATGACGCAGCATCGTCGCATCGCCTGCGCATAAGGAATTTTATCATGTATGTTATCAAAGACATGCCGGAACAAATCCCGCAGGAAGATCTCGATCTTCTCTCCGGTGTCGAAACCGCAACCGTCGGCCACTGGCGTCTGTTCGGCTTCATGGACCGGCAGATCCAGCCGCTGCTTCCCGGCCGCCGCGTCGTCGGTACCGCCGTGACGCTGGCGATTGCCGGCCCGGACTCGACCCTGCTGCACCACGCCACCGGCCAGCTCCGGCCGGGCGATATTCTCGTTGTCGACCGTCTGGGCGATGACAAATATGCCTGCTGGGGCGGCGGTGTTACCGTTGCGGCAAAAGCGGCCGGCGCGGTTGCCGGCATCGTCGATGGCCCCTGCACCGACTTGACCGAAATCCAGGATTCGGATTTCCCGATGTGGTCGCGTGGTCTCTCGCCGATCACCACACGCCTTTACGACCTCGGCGGCGGCTTCAACATCCCGGTCAGCTGCGGCGGTGCCGTGGTGATGCCGGGCGATGCCATTCTTGCCGACGAAAGTGGCGTTCTGGTCATCCCGCGTGATGAAGTGCGTGCGGTTTCCGAGGAGGCGCTGAAGCGTCAGGAAACCGGCAAGAAGCGTGAAGCCAGCGTGCGAGACAAGGTGCAGAAGCTCGGCGATATGACCGGCGCAACGGCAAAGGTCATGGCGAAACTCGCCTGAATAGCTCTTCTCCATCCGGTCGGGCAGTCCGAGATCCATCGGACTGCCCTTTCTTTGTGCTTGAACATTTTTTGCACATCGCCAGACGTTGCCATATTCTCCTCACCGTGTAGCTTGTTGAGCAAGTGGACTTAGTATTTGCGATTTCAACGAGTTGCGACCATCACCGCGTGCGCCGGCGCCTGATCGTCGACAAGGCGGCGGGGTATTACGGCAATGAACATTCGCTTCCTCGAGACCGTGGTCTGGCTTGCCGAGCTGAGAAGTTTCCGCGCCACCGCCGACCGGATGAACATAACGCCTGCCGCCATTTCCAACCGTGTTTCCGCCATGGAACAGGAACTCGGCATCCGCCTTTTCGAACGCGACACGCGCGATGTTCACCTGACGAGCGAGGGGCGCTCCTTCGTTGACGGGGCCCGCGACATCATCGTTCGCTACAATGCCCTGGTCAGCGATGTCGCCCCGCCGGAAACGGTGGAGGGAACGGTCAGGATCGGCGTGCTTCCCAGCATGGCCCTCGCCATTCTCCCCGGCATCATGGAGACGCTGCGCACCCGTTTCCCGCGCGTCCGCGTCGCGGTCACGACGGATGCCTCGCAAACCATCCTCAACAAGCTGGAGAAGCGAGAACTCGACATCATCCTCGGCTTTCATGGAGCGGATGTCGAAAAGTATCGGATCATCGACCTGTGCACGCTCGGCATGTTTTGGGTCGCCAAGAGCGATATCGCCATCGGCAATGAGGAGGCGATCGGCAAGTCCGACTTGGCGCTTCATCCGATCATCTCCTACGAGCTCGGCACGCCCGCGCACAAGAGAATGCTGAGCTATCTTCCGCAGGATGGCCTCAATGATGTCGTGGTTCATTATTCCAATTCGCTTGCCACGACGATCAGCATGATCGCAGCCGGCATCGGCATTTCCGTCCTGCCGCCGATCGTGATCCAGAACGAGTTGCGGCTCGGCACGCTCAAGGTCCTGAATGTCCGCCCGCATTTCCCCTCGACGGACTATTTCGCGGTCTATCTCGAAAACCCGTCCTCGCGCCTGTCATCGCTGATTGCCGGCATTGCATCCGATGTCGCGGCGGAGTTCTGCACGCTCTATGACAGCGCGCTCGCCATTCAACGCTAACGTCCTATATGGGCAGGAACCCGATGGCCTTGCCGCTTGTCATCTCCCATGGAGACGATGTGAAAACACGTCAGCCGCTGATTCTCACCGCCCGTATCGACGATGACGATCTAGCGCCCTTCGACCGGTTGCGACGGACACATTTTCCGTCTGAGCGAAATTTTCTCTCCGCCCACCTGACGATGTTTCATCGTCTGCCGGGCGAGTATCGCCAGCGCATCACGGACACGCTTGAGGATGCCGCCAGCGATCGCCCGTGCCTTGAGGCCGACGTGACGGGCTTACGCCATCTCGGCATGGGCGTTGCCTATGCGATTGCCGGCACCGGGTTGCAGGAGATCCGCCATCAGCTGCGGCAATCCTTCCTGCCCTGGCTCGGCTCACAGGACATGCATACGTGGAGGCCGCATATCACGATCCAGAACAAGGCGTCGAAATCATCCTCCGACACGCTGTTCCGCAGCCTGTCGGAAGCATACCAGCCCTCATCGATCCGCATCATCGGCATGGACCTGTGGGCCTATCTCGATGGCCCCTGGCGGCTCGAACAGACCTTTGCCTTCCCGAAAAACGCGCCGACAGAAATGTCTGCCGAAGAAAAAACACCCTGACGCCAAAAAAAATTGGCACTTCATGCAAGCAATGTCGGCCCCGTTCCGTATATGGCGGTATGGATGATCGAAAACGCATGTTCGACGTGTTGGGCCAGCTCGGCGCATTGAAGCGCTATGCCCGGTCGCTGTCGAAGACATCGGCCGATGCCGAGGATCTCGTGCATGACACTCTGCTGCGCGCCTATGAGCGCCGTTCGACCTATCGTCGCGGCGCCAACCTGCGCGGCTGGCTGATGTCGATCCTCCACAACACCCATATCGACCGCCTGCGCTCCTCTTCCGCCCGCGATCGTCGCGACGCCGAAACGGTGCTCGATGCCGATATGTCCTATCCGGCACACCAGGAACATGGCGTGCGCCTTGCCCAGATCAGGAAGGCATTCGACCGACTGCCGGAAGATCAGCGCGAGGCGCTGCATCTCATCGCCATCGAGGAGCTTTCCTACCAGGAAGCGGCCGCCATGCTCGGCGTTCCGGTCGGCACGCTGATGTCTCGCGTCTCGCGCGCCAGGGCCACGCTGCGCGATTTCGAAAACGCCACGAAACAGCCCACCCATCTGAGAATAGTCGGAGGCGGCAATGACTGACATGGTAGCGATCCACGAAGCGGATATCGACGCCTATATCGATGGCCAGCTGGATGCGGCAGGCCGTATCCGTGTCGAAAGCTTTCTGGCAGGCCACCCGGAGACGGCGGCCCGCGTGATGGCGGATCTCGGCATCCGCTCGTCATTGAAACTCGCCATGACATCGGACGACGCCGGCTGCAGCCCGAAGACCCGCCACGCCGCCTACAAGCTGCAATCGGGCCTGTCGGAAGCGCGCATGTGGACAACGTTGCGCAAGATTGCGGCCGTCGGCATCCTCGTGTCGCTGGGCTGGTTCGCCAACACATCCATGGGAACCCGCGAGGTCAATGCCTCGGCCCATCCGCCGGCCTTCATCGAGCAGGCGATACGCGCCCATGACACCGCGCTCGTGCGCGCCGGCATGCAGTCGCAGCCGGAAAGTCGCGCCTATGACCGCGACGACATAAGGGCAGCCACCGCGATCACCATGCCCGACCTGCCGAAGGATTGGCAGGTCATGGACGTGCAGGTCTTCCCGTCCGATTTCGGCCCGAGCGTCGAAGCGGTGGTGAGAACCGCTGACGGGGCATCGATTTCGCTGTTTGCAGGACGGCCGGGCAGTTTTTCGGTCGAGGCCGTGCAGGCGGTCACCTTTTCCACCGCCGAGGCGGCATGGTGGCAGCTGGGCGAAGTCGCCTATGCCGTCGTCTCCAGCACCTCCGGCACCGGCCTATCCGACGAAGCAGAGCTTCTGAAGAATTCCCTTTACTGATCCCAACAGGAGACTTTCATGTATCCGAACCAGAACCGCTTCGGCGGCATTTCCAACACGTCGGCGGCAGCGTTCGACGAAGGCCTTCGCCAGCATATGCTGCGCGTCTTCAACTATATGGGCCTCGGCCTTGTGGTGACGGGCCTCGTCGCCTTCGTCGTCGGCACGACGCCGGCGCTCTACGTGCCGATCTTCTCCACCCCGCTCAAATGGGTGGTGATGCTGGCGCCGCTCGCCTTCGTCTTCTTCTTTTCGTTCCGCATGCATGCCATGTCCGCCTCTTCGGCGCAGATGGCATTCTGGGCCTTCAGCGCCGTCATGGGCCTGTCGCTCGCCTCGGTCTTCCTCGTCTTCACCGGCGCAAGTATCGCCCGCACCTTCTTCATCGCAGCCACCATGTTCGGCGCCACCAGCCTCTACGGCTACGTCACCAAGCGTGATCTTACCAAGATCGGTTCGTTCCTGATCATGGGCCTGATCGGCGTGATGATCGCCTCGATCGTCAACATCTTCCTCGGTTCCAGCGCCCTGCAGTTCGCCATTTCGGTGATCGGCATCGTCGTGTTCGTCGGCCTGACCGCCTACGATACGCAGAACATCAAGGAGCAGTATGCCGACGGTTTCGATCAGGAAAGCCAGCAGAAACTGGCGGTATTCGGCGCGCTGTCGCTTTACCTGAACTTCGTCAACATCTTCCAGCTGCTGCTGAACTTCACCGGCCAGCGCGAAGAATAAAAGCAGCATCCCAAGGAGACATATCATGGATCGCAACGACCAGCAGGCCATTGACGGCCTGTTCTCCAAGCTCGCCCATGTGGAGCGCCAGTCCGGCAATCGTGATGCCGAATCTGAAGGCTTCATCCGGGATCGGATCAGCCAGCAGCCGGCCGCGCCCTATTACATGGCGCAGACGATCGTCGTGCAGGAGCAGGCACTCGAAGTGGCACAGCGCCGCATCGAGGAGCTCGAATATCAGGCATCGCAGGGCCAGCAGCGCAGCGGTGGCGGCTTCTTCTCTTCCATGTTCGGCAGCAATGCCGCACCCCAGCGCCAGATGCCGCGCCAGGCACCGCAGCAGGCGGCCTACGGGCAGCCGTCAGCTCCGGCAGCCTCTCCGTGGGGCAATCAGGGTCAGGCCGGCTACGGCCAGCAGGGCATGCAGCAGCCGCGCGCAGGCGGCGGCTTCCTTGCCGGTGCGGCCCAGACAGCCATGGGTGTCGCCGGCGGCGTGCTGCTCGGCAACGCGATCATGGGCATGATGGGCGGCGACGAAGCTCAGGCTGCCGAGCCTGAAGCTGCGGCTCCTGATGCCGAGGCCCCGATGGACGACATGGACTTCGGCGGCGACGAGGACATCTGATCTCGTCCAGTCTGACTTGAGCCGCCGGGCGCACCCACCTCCCAAGCCCTGGCGGCTCAATGTCTGTCTTTCTCTAAGCCCTGCCGCTTCGCATGAGGAGCGGCACGGTGAGCGCGCCGACGATGAGTACTGCACCAAGCACGGTGCTCTGGCGCACGATCTCCCCAAAGACCATGAAGCCGAGGAAGGCCACGAAAGGCAGCCTGAGGAAATCCACCGTGGCGACATGGGTGGCTGGCGCAAGCGAAAAGGCTCTCGTCATCATCGACATATTGGCCGCCCCCAGGATGCCCTGCAGCACCAGCAGGATCAGGTTTTCATAACTCGGCGTCGTCCAGAAGAACCATGCGGGAACGGCCGCGATCGGTACCGTCACGATCAGGTTCCAGGAGACGAGCGTATCGGTGGGATCGACCGAGGACATCTTCTTCAGCATCAGTTGCATCACGGCCAGAAGAACGGCCGCCGACACGGCCATGAGCAGCGCGAACATCGTCTCGCCGCCCCCCGAAGGCCCGATGATGATGACGGCGCCGACGAAACAGCAGAGAACGGATGCCGAGCGCATCAACGTCAGCCGCTCACCCAGCAGAAGCCAGGCACCCAGCGTGACGAAAACTGGCGCGGTGAAGAGGATTGCCATGACATCCGCCAGAGGTGCGACCGCAAAGGCGGTAAACGCACACACCATCGACAATATCTTCACCGTCGCGCGCAAGACATGCATGATCCGGAAGCGGGTTCTGAGGACCGAAGGCCGGAACGCCACCCATGGCAGGATCGCGAGCAGGCCGAAAAAGCCGCGAAAGAATGCCATGACAAAAGGATGTACCTCGCCTGCCAGCATCCGCACGATCATCACATCGACAGCGGTCATGGCAGCGGCAGTCGCCGCGTAGGCGATCGCCAGCGACGAAGCCCGTTGCGGGATGTGCTGCGACACGACCATATCAGAGGTCGGATCGCAGAGAGGGCGAGGCGAGCATGGTTTGTGACCGGTTAGGCAGAAAGCGTGACGTCGAGCGCAAACGCATCGGCCAGCACGATCTCGACCGTGCCCGGCCCCGGCAGCGGCATTGCGCCGGAAATCGCACCGGTCGTGATGACCATGCCCGAAGCGAGCGAGCCTGTGGGGCGGCTTGCGTCATTGGCATAGGCAACGAGCCAGGCAAGCACGTCCTCGACCGGATGCTTGGCCGGCCCCCGATAGATCTCGACGCCCGCTTGAACGACGCTCAGCGCCGCGCCGCCGACCGTGTCGACAAGCGTCTTGGGCACGACCGGCCCCAGCACATATCCGCGATTGCCGATACGATCACCGAGATAAAGCGGAAACGAAACCTTGCCGCCTTCCTCGATCGCGGTCGACACCAGTTCCGCGCCGAGATAGACCTCTGAGACCGCCTCGTAGATATCCTCACGCGAATAGGGATCTTGCCTGACCGGCAGATCGCGGCCGAGGCGCAATGCGATCTCCACCTCGAATTTCATCCCCGGCAGATAGGGCAGTTCCGCCTCACGGCTGGCTTCGACATAGGGATGAAGCGGTGCGACAACGGGATGCTTGTCCGGCGACATTGCAACCTTCCAGGCATGACCGGCCGCGCCTTCCCGCTCGGCGAGAGCCTGCTGAACACGCATCCCTTCCGCCACATCCCGTGGCAGGGCAAACTTTTCAGTCGCCTGCGATCGACCTGCCGCGCGCAGGTCAAACAAGCTGCCGGCCAGGGCGTTGTAGTCGAAGGATGCAGAGGAGGTGTCGTTCATCAGGCGTCTCCGGAGAATTACAGATTCGGTTTGTGGACGTGATTATCACGGCTGGCCGGTTTGGCCGAGGTCTATTCGAGCGGTGCCGGTGCCTCGATGTCGAGACGCTCGGCATGCGTCAACAGCGAAGCCATGATGCCCGCATGCAGGGCGACGCCGCCTTCAATTGCCGCGCGCTTGCGCGCCATCGCCGCCTCGCCCGGCAGTCTCACCGCGGCAATGCCCGGCCGGGGCGGATTGGCGCGGCAGGCGTCCACCAGCCAGCCGGTCTGCCGCAGAAAGGCCTGGCTGCCGCCGAAGGCTTCCGGGTCCCAGACCTGCACGGTAACGGCTGCATTGGTCCCCTTTGGCGCATCAGCCCGTCCATAACCGGCGAGCCCTTGCGTCAGCGCTTCGGCAATCAGCGCCATGCCATAGCCTTTCTGGCCGTGATCGATGCCGCCGGTCGGCAGAAGCGTTCCGCCGGCTTCCAGCACCTTCGGATCACGCGACGGCTTGCCATCCGCATCCATCAGCCAGTCAGCCTCGTACTGCCTGCCCTCGCGGATCAGTCGTTGCGCCATGTTCACCGTCGTGATCGACGCCGAGATATCGATCAGGATCGGATCGCCCGGCGTCGGAATGCCGTGCGCCACGGGATCGGGCGTATAGACGCCCTTCGTTCCACCGAAAGGTGCAACTTGCGCTCCGGATGGCGACGAGGACGCGATCGAGACCAGCATCCCCTTTTCCGTTGCGATTGGCAGATAAGCGGCCAGCGCTCCGATATGATGGCTATTGCCGATCACGACAGACGCCGTGCCGAATTCGCGAGCGCGCTCTACCGCCAGCTTGACTGCCTCGGATGTCAGCCATGCACCGGGCAGGCGATTGCCGCTCCAGCAGATCGCCGCACCCCGATCGCTGACCGTCTGGTAGGAACCGGCTTTCGTCACCACACCATCGGCAATGCCCTGCAGATACCAGCCGGCCAGCGCAAGGCCGTGCGTCGAATGCCCCATCAGGTCGGCCTCGACGAGGTAGGTGGCAACAGCGTCCGCCTTGTCATCTTCCAGGCCGGCGGCAGAGAAAAGTGCCCTGGCAAATGCGACGAGTGCATCGCTCGAATAGCGGGGATCGGTCATCGGTCGTAAACCTCCGGATTGAGAACGCGTTCGGGGCGGCGTCCGGCTATGAAATCATGAATGTCGCTAATCACCATCAGCCCGACATTCTCGATCGCCTCGAGGCTGTCGGCACCGCTATGGGGCGTGAAGACGACATTCGGGAGCTTGAACAACGGGTGCGAGACATCCGGCGGCTCGGTGGCGAAGGCATCGATCGCCGCGCCCTTGAGCCTGCCCTGCGCGAGCGCCTCTGCCAGCGCGTCGTTATCGACAACCTCGCCACGTGCGAGATTGAGCAGGCAGGCTTCCGGCTTCATCGCCGCGATCTGCCGCGTGCCGATCATGGCCGCATTCCCCGTACCACCGAAGACATGCAGCGACACATAGTCGGAACGTGCCAGAAGTGCGTCCAGTTCGAGGATCTCGATCCCGTGCTGGGCAACGAATGCCTGGTCGGGATAGAGATCCGCGGCCACAACCGTCATGCCGAGCGCAATCGCCTTGCGAGCCAGCAGCTTGCCGATATTCCCGAGCCCGACGATGCCGAGCACCTTTCCGGAAATCTCCGTTCCCGGTCGGCGATCCCAGCCGCCGGACACGACGCTCATGTGACCCTGAGGAATGTTGCGGGCCATGGAGAACATCATGCCCACCGCCAGTTCCGCCACCGCATTCGAATTGGCGCCCGGCGTATTGGTGACGGGAAGGCCTTTAGCCGTGCACGCAGGAATATCGACATTGTCGACCCCGACACCGTGTTTCAGCACCGCACGAAGGCGCGGCGCGGTGGCGATCGTTTCCGCGCGTACGGGCACAAGCCCTGCAACGAGGAAATCAACCCGATCGATATGCTGCGCCAGACCGCCATCCGGCAACGATGTGTCGGTACAGCGGATGATCTCCCAGCCGGTTTCTTCGAGCAGTCGCGGCAAACGTCCGTGCCGCCCGAAACCGGGCGACGTCGTGGCAACGACAATCGACATGATAGCCTCCTTACAGCAGGCCGAATTTCTTCAGCGTCTCACCGATCCGGGCATCCTGCTCAGCATTCGGCAGCAGAGCCGGCTGGCGGCTGGCGCCGACGGACGCGTCCTGCAGATAGAGCGCACGCTTGACCATGGCCGGCGGGAAGCCGTGCTGGTAAAGGTCGGTGCGGAAAGCGGTGTAGATGTCCTGCTGACGTTCGGCTTCAGCAATATTGCCCGAGTTGAAGCCGCCGACGATGCCGGCGAGAACGTCCGGCATTGCATTGCCGAGACCGGAAATGCAGCCGGCGGCGCCGTTCTGCAGCGACCACAGCACCAGATGGTCCGGGCCGGAATAGACTTCGAACCCTTCGACGTCCTTGGAGACCTGCAGATAGGCGGCAAGGGTTTCCTGCGCGCCACCAGAATCCTTGATACCGGCGATGTTGCCGTGGGTGGCAAGCTTGCGGGCGGTTTCCGGCTCAATGTGGTTCTGGGTGCGGGCCGGGATGTCGTAGAGATAAACCGGTGTCTTGACGGCATCGGCAACCGTGGAGAAGTGGCGGATCAGGCCGTCCTGCGTGCAGGCGATGAAGAAGGGCGTGATGACGGCGATGCCGGTGACGCCGATACGGTCGAATTCCTTGGCCAGCTGCAGCGTTTCGAACGTGGCGGGCATGCCGGCATTGACGATGACATCGACCTTGCCGCCGACTTCATCGACCACTTCCTCAAGCAGTTTTACCTTCTCGCCGAAGGTTAGCGCCGAAAAATCGCCGTTTGTGCCGGCGCACATGATGTTGTTGCCGGCCGCCACCTGACGGCGCACCTGCGCGCGGGTCGCTTCGTAATTGATGGTTTCGTCGTCGTTGAAGCATGTCACGATCGCGACAAAGGCTTTCTTGGTCATCATTCTACTCCGGTATCAATCAAATCAGGATGCGGTTGCGAGGCGCGCGTTGCGGTTTGCAGCCTGCACGTCCGGGTCGGGATCGAGGCTGGCGGCGAGAAGCGCCTGCGTATAGGGCTTTTGAGGATTGTCGAAGACCTGCGCGACGGTGCCGAATTCGACGACTTCGCCCTTCTGCATGACCATCACGTAATCGGCAAAGTCACGCACCAGCGGCAGGTCGTGGGCGATGAAGATGAAGGCGATGCCCATTTCCTTGCGCAGCTTGTCGAGAAGCGTGATCACCTGCGCCTGAACCGAGACGTCGAGGGCTGACACGGCCTCGTCGCAGACGATCAGCTTTGGTTCGAGTGCCAGTGCGCGGGCAATGGCAATACGCTGGCGCTGGCCGCCGGAAAACTGGTGCGGGTAACGGCCCATATGTTCCGGCGACAGGCCGACCTGATCGAGCAGTTCGGCAGCACGTTCGCGCCATTTCGCTTTTGGCAGGATTTCCGGGTGGATGACCCAGGCCTCCGAAATCAGCTGGTAGACGGTCATGCGCGGGTTGAGCGACTGGGTGGGGTCCTGAAACACCATCTGCAGATCGCGGCGCAGCTTGAACAGGTCGCCCGGTGACATGGTGAAAAGGTCTTTTCCCTTCCACTCCGCAGTGCCGCCATCGGCTTCCTCGAGGCGCAGAAGAATGCGGGCGAGAGTGGATTTGCCCGAGCCGCTTTCGCCGACGACGGCGACGGTTTCACCGGCCTTGAGATCGAAGGACACGCCTTTCAGGGCTTCGAAGCCGCCGTAGAATTTCTTGGCATTTTTGACGCTGAGGATGGGCTCGCCTGACGTCGCCGGTTCGTGCATGTCGCCCTTGCCCGGAGCGGCGGCGATCAGTTTTTTGGTATAGGCGTGCTGAGGGTTGCGATAGACGTCGCGCACCGTGCCGCTTTCGACCAGCTGGCCTTTTTCCATGACGACGACCCGGTCGGCGACTTCGGAGACGACGCCGAGATCGTGGGTGATGATCAGCACGCCCATGCCCGTCTCGCGCTGCAATTCCTTGAGGAGAAGCAGAACTTCCGCCTGCACCGTCACGTCGAGCGCGGTTGTCGGTTCGTCGGCGATCAGCAGGTCCGGTTTGAGTGCCAACGCCATGGCGATCATGACACGCTGGCGCTGGCCGCCGGAAAATTCGTGCGGGTATTTGTCGAGCGCCTTTTCCGGCTCCGGCAGGGCGACGCGCTTGAACAGGCGCAGCGCTTCGGCCTGGGCCTCGCTATTGCCCTTGCCGTGGGTTTTCAGCGCCTCGCGCATCTGCCAGCCGACGGTATAGACCGGGTTCAGGTGGCTGAGTGGGTCCTGAAAGATCATGGCAATGCGGCGACCGTTGACCTCGCGACGGGCCTCGCTGCTCATCTTGAACAGATCCTTGCCGTCGAGCAGGATTTCGCCGGACGCGATCTTTCCCGGCGGCATGTCGATCAGGTTCATGATCGCCGACGAGGAGACCGACTTGCCGGAACCGCTCTCGCCGAGGATGGCGAGCGTTTCGCCACGATCGAGATGGTAGGAGATGTTGCGCACGGCGTGGACGGTGCCGGTTGCGGTGTGAAAATCGACCGAGAGGTTGCGGACTTCGAGAAGATGATCAGCCATTTTTCGGTCCTTTCATTTCCAGGCGCCAGCGCTGGACGGGGTCGAGCGCGATACGCAGCCAGTTGGACAGAAGGTTGAGCGAGAGCGTTGTGAGGATGATCGCCAGACCCGGCCAGAAGGACAGCCACCAGGCATTGGTGAGGTACTGGCGACCTTGCGAAATCATCAGGCCCCAGGTGATTTCCGGCGGCTGGATGCCGATGCCGAGGAAGGACAGCGCACTTTCCGCCAGCATGACATAGGCGAAATCGAGTGTGGCAAGTGTCGTCAGCGTCGGCAGCACCACCGGCAGGATGTGGCGGAACAGGATGCGCTTGGACGACGCGCCCATGACGCGGGCCGCCTGCACGAACATGCGGCTCTTGATTTCCAGAACTTCGGCGCGGGTGGTTCGAAGGTAGACGGGGATACGGGTGATCGACAGGACCAGCATCAGGTTGAGGATGGACGAGCCGAGGATATAGAGCACGATCACCGCGACCAGCAGCGACGGGAAGGACATGATGACGTCTGCAAGACGCATGATGATCTGGCTGGTGCGCTCCGAGGCAAAACCGGCGATCAGGCCAAGCAGGGTGCCGATAACGGCCGAGATCAGCACGGCGCCGGCGGCGACCATGATGGTGTTCTGGGTGGCGACGATGATGCGCGGCCAGAGCGGGCGGCCAAGTGCATCGGCGCCGAGCCACATGAACCATTCACGGTCGAACATGAAGGGCGCGAGGTTGCGGCCGCGCAGGTTCTGCTTGGTGGCGAGATCATCGAGAAGGGTCGGGCCGATGATGGCCATGATGATGACGAAAACGAGGAAGATGGCGGCACAGAGCGCGAACTTGTCGGCCCAGAGCATGCGCGCCATGCGCACGACAGCGCTCGGTTCTTCCGCGACTGTTTCCTTGGTGGTGGGTGTGGATTGAATGGCCATGGTCATGTCGATCCTCAGTAGCGGATGCGCGGGTCGAGCAGGGCGTAGGCCATGTCGATCACGAGGTTCATGAGGAAGATGGCGAACGCGGTGACGAGGATCGCCGCCAGCACGACGTTGAAATCACGCTGCAAAATGCTGTCGATCATCAGCTTGCCGACGCCGGGGAAACCGAAGATGGTTTCGATGACGACAGCGCCGTTCAGAAGGCTGGCCGCCTGGTCGCCGATGACGGTGATGACCGGCAGCATGGCGTTGCGCAGCGCATGGACGAAGATGATCGGGCCGGATTTGACGCCCTTGGCACGGGCCGTCTTCACGTAAGCCGAAGACAGTGCCGAAATCATCGAGCCGCGCACGACCTGAACGATGATGCCGAAGGGACGAACGAACAGCACGCAGATCGGCAGGATCCAATGCGACAGCGAGCCGGTGCCGGATGTCGGCAACCAGGAAAGCTGGATGGCGAAAACGACGATGGCGACGATGGCGAGCCAGAAATCCGGCACGGACGCGCCGATCAGCGAGACCATCGAGGAAAAACGATCGAAGAAACCGCCGGTGCGGAAAGCGGCGAGCGAGCCGACGACGATGGCGCAGACGGTGACCAGCGTCATGGTGATGACGGCGAGCCAGAGTGTCCATGTGAAGGCTTCGAGCACGACATCGAGTGCAGGGCGGGCCTTGCGCAGGCTCTCGCCGAGATCGCCGGTCACGACATTGCCGACATACTGGCCGAACTGAACGAGCAGCGGCTGGTCGAGACCGTGAAGGGCGCGGAACTCGGCCTTCATTTCGGCGGAGGCTTCGACGGGAAGGAACAGCGATGCCGGGTCGCCCGTCAGACGGGACAGGAAGAAGACCATGACCAGCAGCCCGATGAGCGAGATGAGACTGGCGAAGGCGCGCTTGCGGATAAAACTGAGCATGGTGACCTCGATCTTGCTGGAATGGACGGCGGCGAAACCACCGTCCATTTCGCTTCGATTGGGGCGACCCCAGCCCTCTCGGTGCAGGATCGCCCTAAGGTTTATGGGGTGGTTAGTTCTTGATGCCGATCTCGGAGAGCTGCAGCATGGAGTTGGTGGCGATGCTGGGCTTGAAGTCCAGACGTTCGGAGACGCGCGAATAACCGACCATGTGGAAGAGCGCGACGTCGGCGACGAGATCGTCGTGGACATAGGCGATCAGTTCCGACCAGAGTTTTGCACGCTCATCGCCGGTGGCGGCCGAAGCGCGAGCGATGAGATCATCGACCTTGGGGTCGGCATAGCCGGACTGAGTGCCCTTCGAGTCGTACTTGAAGAACATGGTGAAGGACGGATCACCCTTGGAATTGTCGTGCATGGCAGCGACGATGGTGGGCCCGCGACCTTCCTTGAACGGTTTGGAATAATAAACCTCGTGCTCGGCCACTTCGACGAAGCGCAGATCGATCTTGAAGCCGACATCCTGCAGCTGCGCCTGGATGGCTTCCATGATTTCCGTCACGTTCGGGAAATTTGCGGTGCGGGCAACAACGGTGATCGGGGTGTCTACCGGCACGCCGGCAGCCTTGGCTTCTTCAAGCAGTTTCTTGGCCTGATCCGGATCGTAAGCCGGCACCTTGACGTCCGGGTTCCAGCCGAGCGTGGTCGGCGGTACAAGGGCGGTTGCAAGAACCGCATCCTGCGGCACCAGCGTGCCGATGAAGGCCTGGCGGTCGATCGCGAGGTTCAGCGCCTTGCGGACGCGGACGTCGTTAAGCGGCGCGATGTTGCCATCGATACGCAGATAGACGGTTTCGCTGTCGAGATAGGAGAAGTCGGTCTTTTCGTTGGTGGCCTCGACCTGCGAGATAGACGGTGCAAGATCGGCTTCGCCGGCCTGAACCATGGCGGCGCGAACGGCCGGATCCGAGCGGAACAGGTAGGTTGCCTTGGTGACGGCGGGCTTCGTGCCCCAATAATCGTCACGGGCGTCGAGAACGATCTGCTGGCCCGGCGTCCAGTTGGTGAGCTTGTAAGGACCTGTGCCGATCGGCTCGCGGACGAATTCCAGCGGTGTGCCTTCCGGAACGATGGTGACGAGCGACAGAAGCAGCGGCAGGATCGGCTGAACCGGATCGACCTTGAAATCGATCGTGTTGTCGTCGACGACATTCACGTCGAATTTCATGCCGCCGAAATAACGGCGGGATTCGCAGATGTTCTTGTCGCTGAAAATGCGGTCAAACGAGTATTTGACATCCTTTGCGCCAAACGTCTTGCCGTCGGAAAATTTGACGCCCTGACGCAGGTGAAAACGCCATGTGCCGTCAGCGGTCTGTTCCCACTTTTCGGCGAGGCGGGGCATGACGCCCTTTTTATCGCGCACGTCGAGTTCGGTCAGCGTCTCGCTGACATTTTCCATGATGACGCGGCCGATATTGGAGCGCGTCGCCATGCAGGGCTCGAGCAGGTCGGCCTCTTCCGGCAGGACGATCTTGATATCCGTCGATGCGGCGTAAACCGGATTGACGCCGGTGCCGAGTGCGAGGACAGAACCCAGCAGGGCTCCAAGCAAATGCGAAGTCTTCATGTCATTCTCCTCCCTCATGGTGCGGGTCGCACCGCTTGCTGTTCGTCTCGCTCCGGCCTGTTCGGCTCACGCGATTCCGAAGGCATTCCTCCTTGAAGCCCTGTGCGCCGGTCGGGATGCCTCCGTCCTTAACGTCGCCATGAGCGGGCTGGCGCAAACCATCTGATGTCTCGGCAAGTTTGTCAAATTAAATATTCGGAACTGTCAATTTGTACAAATTTGCCATTCATAAAACGATTTAATTTCAAATACATGTATCGTAGGATCGGATCGTCAATGGCAAATCGCCAAATTTTTCAAACTTGACAACTTTGTTATTTGGGTGATTTTCATGTGGGTAAGAGGAGACCCTGATGACGCCTGAACAGATTGCAACCGTCATGACCGGCGCGGTGAAAGCCGTTGGCCGCGGACGCCATGAGGCCATGCTGGCCTCGCCGATGATCCAGAACCACGCATCCTTCCTGCACCTGACCGAGGATGGCGCGCTGATCTGCGCCTGGTTCGGCGGCACGCTGGAAGGAAAATCGGACATTTCCGTTTTCGCCTCTGTTCTGATCGATGGCTCCGAGCAATGGGGTGAACCGCAGCGACTGAGCTTTGATCCGAAACATTCCGAGCAGAACCCGGTTCTGTTGGCAGCACCCGATGGCAGGCTCGTGCTGTTCCACACCTCGCAGCCCTCCGGCAATCAGGACGAATGCCGCATCCGCATGGCCGAAATTTCGCGCGATGCCGCCGACCCGACCAGCCTGACGGCGGATGAAGGAGAGTATCTCAACCTGCCGCGCGGCTGTTTCGTTCGCGCACCTCTGACGGTTCGCGATGATGGTGCATGGCTTCTGCCGATCTTCCGCTGCATCCAGCGACCCGGCCAGAAATGGAACGGCAGCCATGACCGCGCGGCGGTCGGCATTTCGCAGGATGGCGGCAAGACCTGGGTGCTCGAAGATCTTGAGCAATCGACCGGCTGTGTGCACATGAGCCCGGTATCGATCGGTGACAACAAGCTGGCGGCCGTGTTCCGCCGCCGTCAGGCCGATTTCGTCTATCGCACCGAAAGCGCCGATGGCGGCCGCACATGGTCCGCGCCGCAGGCGACCGATGTGCCCAACAACAACTCTTCCGTTGCCGCGATCACCCTCAAGGATGGCCGTATCGCGATGATCTGCAATCCAGTGAATGCCGACATGTCCACGGATCGCCGCGCCTCGCTTTACGACGAGCTGGGCGAAGACGACGACCGGCCGGATGCCAGCCCGGATGGCGGCTGCGTGCCGATCTGGGGCGTGCCGCGTGCACCGGTTGCCGTCTGCATTTCCGATGACGGAGCCAGGAGCTTTTCGCAGCGGATCGTCATCGAGGATGGTCCGGGCACCTGCCTGTCGAACAATTCCATCGACGGTCACAACAAGGAAATGTCCTATCCGTGGTTGCTTGAGGGCACCGACGGCAGTCTTCACATCGCCTACACCTATTACAGGCGCACTATTAAATATGTTCGTCTGGCCCCCGGCTGGGCCAGCACCGCAGTGGGAGAATAATCATGAGCAATATCATTGGTATCACCATGGGTGACCCCTGCGGCGTCGGACCGGAAATCACGGTTCGGGCGTTGGCCGAAATGGGCGAGGCGGACCGCGCCGCCACCCGTATCTACGGCAACCTGCCGACGCTGGAAGCGGCCCGCAAGGCGCTGAACGTCGATATCGATTTGACCGCTTACGTCGTCGATCTGCCGATCGAAGGTGCGCCGCTGCCCTGGGGCACGCTGTCGCCGGTTGCCGGTGATGCGGCCTTCCGTTTCATCGAAAAGGCGGTGCGCGATGCCGAAGCCGGGGTGATCGGTTGCGTCGTCACGGCCCCGATCAACAAGGAAGCGCTCAACCTTGCCGGCCACCATTACGACGGCCATACCGGCATGTTGCGCAGCCTGACGAAATCGGCAGCGGCCTATATGCTGCTGGCCTCGGAAAAGCTGAAGGTCATCCACGTTTCCACCCACGTTTCGCTGCAGGAGGCGATCCGCCGCGCGACGACAGAGCGGGTGCTGGCGACCATCAAGGCAGGCGATGATCACCTGAAGCGCACCGGTTATGCCGCTCCCCGCATCGCGGTTGCCGGCATCAATCCGCATTGCGGCGAAAACGGCCTTTTTGGCACCGAAGATGACGAGCAGATCGCACCGGCAGTGGCTGCGGCGCGTGCCGAAGGCATCGATGCATATGGTCCGATTTCGGCCGACACCGTGTTCCACCGCGCCTATTCCGGCGCGTTCGATCTGGTGGTCGCGCAGTATCACGATCAGGGCCATATCCCGATCAAGCTCGTCGCCTTCGATACGGCGGTGAACGTCTCCGTTGACCTGCCGATCGACCGCACCTCGGTCGACCATGGCACGGCCTTCGACATTGCCGGCAAGGGCATCGCCAACCATGGCAACATGCTGGAAGCGATCGCCTATGCCCGCAAACTGGTAACCGGCGGAAAAGGGGGCAAGGCATGAGCAGCGCCCCCGTCATCATCCTGCATCAGCCCAAGCGGCTGATCGTCGGCGCTGGCACGGTAGGCGAGGTCGGCCCCTGGGCCGGCGACGTTTCCTCGACGCTGGTGATCGCAACGCCGATCACCGCCGGTTTTGTCGACCGTCTGAAACTGCCGGGCAAGGTCGCCCTGTTCGACGCCATTCCGGGAGAGCCGGAAATCGCCACGCTCGATGCGGCGCTCGCTGCCGCGCGTGCGGCCAAGCCCGATCTCGTCGTCGGTCTCGGCGGCGGCTCGGTTATGGATGTCGCCAAGCTGGTGGCCGCCCTTTGGGATGGCGAACAGACGCTGGCCGATGTTGCCGGTCCCAACAAGGTGGTCGGACGCCGAACGCGTCTGGCGCAGATCGCCACTACGGCCGGCACCGGTTCGGAAGCGGGCATCCGCTCGCTGATCACCGATCCGGTCAAGGGCAACAAGATTGCCGTCGAAAGCCCACATCTGATTGCCGATCTCGCCGTGCTCGATCCGGAACTCACCTATTCGGTGCCGCCGGCCGTGACGGCTGCGACCGGTGTGGATGCCATGGCGCATTGCGTCGAGGCGTTTACCAGCAAGCGTGCGCATCCCATGATCGACGGGTTTGCCCGCATGGGTTTTTCGCTCGTCGGCAAGTTTCTGGCCCGCGCGGTGAAGGACGGATCGGATCGTGAAGCTCGTGAAGGCCTGATGCTGGCCTCCTATTACGGCGGCATCTGCCTTGGGCCGGTCAACACGGCGGCGGGCCATGCCATCGCCTATCCGCTCGGCACGCTTCTGCACCTGCCGCACGGCCTCGCCAACGCCATCGTGTTTCCGCATGTTCTGGCCTTCAATCAGCCGGTGGTGGCGGACAAGACGGCGGAAGTGGCGGAAGCGCTGGGTTTTGGAAAAGGCCTGTCGCAGGCTGATCTCAGTGGTGCGGCGCATTCATTTTGTGCCGGTCTCGGCATCGAGATGTCGCTTGCCAGGCATGGTGCGAACGAAGAAGACCTGCCGCGCTTTGCCGCCGATGCGCATGCCATCCGAAGGCTGATGGACAACAATCCTGCCGACATGAGCGTCGAGGACGTTCTGGCGATTTACCGGGCCAGCTTCTAAGAAGCTGGTTTGGAGGAGGGAGGCGGTGCGAGCGATCGTGCCGCCTTTTTTACACCTAGCCCGGTTTTCAGATGCTCGGGGCTGGGCGACGTCTCTTATCTCCGTCCTCGACCCTGCTGCGATTCCTTTGCCGAGCCGGAGAAGCCGGCAGGCTTGCTTTTTACCCAGGCAACGAATTTCTGGATGTCGGGATTTTCGAGAATAGCCTCGATCGTCGAAAATGTCTTGGCGAGTTGCGCATTCGTGAAGATGGCATGGATCTGGTCATGGCACACCCTGTGCAGCAGAACGGTCTGCTTGCCGCCCTTGCTTTTTGGAACAAGGTGATGGGCATCTTCGTCGCCAACCGGGATCACCCGTTCGCACAAGGGGCAAAGCGTCGGCTCCGGCTCCTCCTGCGACGAAGCGAAATCCTCTCTGATCTTGCGGGCCATCGGTCTTTCGCCATTTCTTGTAAAGGATAGATGCTGGCGCTCATATCGCTCTCATCGATACGGCCTCCATGCCGCCAGATACCGCTTCTGACGCGGGGCAGCAACGATATTTCGAAAACAGCCTATCCGGGCGATGCCTGAAGACTATTGATGCGACGACTGAAACAGCCGTTCGCGCGAACCCTTCAAATGCTCCAGCATCAGGCGTCGCGCTTCGTCCTCGTCACGGTTGGCAATGGCTGCCGCAATCGCTTCGTGTTCGCCGAACACGCGGGTGAGACCGGAGGCTTCCCGCTTGATCGAGGCCCCGTGAAACTTCATGCCGACGGCAATGTGGTCTTTCAACGCTTCCATGGCGGTCGAAAAATAGTTGTTCTGGGCGGCGCGGGCGATGGCGAGATGAAACTGGAAATCGGCATCCTCGCGGTGCGACTGGCGGTTGGTCGCGTCGCGCAGCAGTTCCAGCGCCTGTCGGATTGCCTTCAGGCTGTCGGCATCATGGCGGGTGGCGGCAGCAGCAGCGGCGGCCGGTTCCAGCGTCAGGCGGAACTCGTAGCAATTCAAAAGATCGGCAACGTTTTCCAGCTGGCCGAACCCGAGCGGGTTTCTGAGACCCGCGGAGCGCACAAAGCTGCCCGCACCACGGCGGGAATAGATCAGGCTCTGGTCGCGCAGACGCTTCAGCGCCTCGCGGATGACCGGTCGCGACACCTCGAATTCGGCGGCAAGATCATGTTCGGTCGGCAGGCGTTCGTCCGGCTTGTAGGCGCCGGATTTGATGGCGCGCAGCAAGCGCTCGAACACGATGTCGGCCAGCCCCTTGCGGGCAACTCCGGTTTCCAGTCCCATCTTCAAACCGCCCTCCCCAGGACCATGTCCGCGATCTCCTTCAACGTATCCGGCCCGCCGAAGCCGCCCGACTTGGCGATGATGCAGCGCCCCTCGCTGGAGGCAAGACCTAATCCCGGCAGGCATTCGCCGTGCAACGTGAAGCGCGACACGTCAAGCGCGCGCATGACCGCTTCTGCCGTTGCACCGCCGGAGAGAAGCAATGTGCCGTCGTAACCGGCGAGACTGTGCTTGAGGCGCTCGGCCAGCATTTCCGAGACCAGTGTCGGGTTGATTTCCGTTTCACCCGGCGTTGCCTGAACCAGGGTCAGCGCCGCATCGGCATCCGGCGTTTCCGTAACCTGACCATTCGGTGCGACCAGATAATCGAGGTCATGGCCGGCGCGCAATGCTTCCACCTGCGCGAGCGTGATCGGATCGCGTGAGCCGATCACGAAGGCGGCGCGGCCGATCGGGATTTTTGCCGGTTGCGCATCAGGCATTCCCGTCATGCGTCGCGCCAAAGCTTCGGCGAGCCCCCGCGCACCGATCAAAAGATCGGCGTCACCATTCAGGGCCGCATCAAGCACCGCATCCATGTCGGCGGATGTAAGAGTGTCGGGCATGACGGCTCGCGCCGCATGAAGCCCTAGCTTGTCGGCAATCGCAATCGGTGTATCGACGCCAAAGCCGGCAACGCAACCACCGGCGACGATACGGCCGAATTCCGGAATTGCCGGTGCGACGAGCGCGTGGGAAAAAGGGATCGCATCGAGCTCAGCGGCGATATTGCCCTTGAGGCGGGAATCGACCTTCTTGAACAGCAGCGTACCGACAGGCAGGAGGGCCATCACGGTGGCGGTTGCCTCGCGCGCCTGATCCGCGGCAATTTCACGGGTATTGAGATTGATGGAGATGACGTCCGTGCCGTCCGCAAGGATGCTGGCGATCGCATCCCGGTTGAGAGCAACCTCGGCGCGAAGTCCACGTCCGGCAAAGGGCGCAGCGGAATCGAGCGCGCCAGTCAGGTCATCCGCAAGAATGGCTAGCATCCGGTCTCCGCCTCTCCCATGTTGTAATCTTTATACCACGGAAAACCTCTTAATTGTCAACATAACTTAACCCACACATGACAAATGCGAAAGGAGAGGAAGCAACGCTCCCTCCGCCGGTCTGAGAGGGAGTTTGCCCAGCAATACGCTGTACCGCTACACAGATCACGGCAATCACGGCGCATGCCGGCTGACTGCGCGCGAGCTTTTCGGCTTCGATCGTTTTCACATTCACAGGACGCTGAGCGACTATGACAAGGGTTCATCGCCGATGGTCTGCACGTCGAGATCCAGCGCTGGCATGCTGCGCCGGATCAAGGGCCTCGATCATCCAGCAAGCCCGATCAACTGCTGAGCGGTTGAATTGCCTTGCAGCTAGTTCTGCGGCTCTGGGCGAAATGGCTCGCCCAGCGTATGCATCAGCCGGTTGGCCCAGCCGAAGATAGCGGTCGAGAGGATCAGGTCCAGGATTTTCAGTTCATCAAGACCGGCAGCCTTGAGGCGGGTCATGTCCTCTTCGGTGGCCATGGGTGGAAATGCCGACAGCCTGACCGAGAAATCGAAGATCGCCTGCTCGCGCTCAGGCAGCTTCGCCGCTGTCTCATTGGCGAAGATTTCCTCGACGATCCCGGTGGTCTTGGTCGCCTGATTGTAATGGCGGGCATGCACCGCGATGCAATAGATGCAGCGGTTGACGATGGAGGAACCGATGGCACCGAGTTCACGGCTGCCGCGATCGAGCCCGTCGCGGCCATACATGATGCCGTTGAAAAGCGGCGAGCGATGCAGCAGCGATTCCGGATCATGCGCCAGTGTCAGCACGTAGTCGGAAATCTTCTTGTTGGCCGGCGTGATCTTCATCGCCTCCATCTGCTCGGCCGTCGCATCCTCGAGCCTGACAGGCGTGACGAAGGGCCGCCAGTCGAGAACCTCGGTTGTGTAATCGTGGACGGCGTCGCTCATCGGGTCATCTCCATAAGGCGCAGGCCGGCGACGAGGCGGGCCTGATATCCGAGAAAGGCGGCAAGCTCGGCAAGCCGAACGATATCCGCATCGCTGACACCTGCGGCAAGAAGCCCGTCGATATCGGCTTTCGTTGCAGTGCGGGGACGGCAGGTCAGCATGTCGGCATGATCGAGGACTGCCTGCAGCCACGGATCATCCGATTTTGCATCGGCATCGACAAGGCCGACGAGATCATAGAAATCCTCGCATCGGGTGAAGTGCTCGTAATAGTGATCCTTCATCCTGACATCGCCGAGGCGTTCGGACGCACGAACAGCGATGAGCGCCCGCAGCGCATGGGTCAGGCCACCCGGCTCGGCCGGCGTCAGCACGGCCTTGCGGCTTGCCTCCGTCAGCGCCAGCAACTCGGCTCTGCGCGCCAGCAGCTGCTTCAGCCTGTCATCGGCCACGTCGTCGACCAGGGTTTCGATCAATTCAGTCATCGTCAATTCTCACAAGGGAAGAATGGGCCGCCTGGGCTTGGAAGGCGACCGGTTGTCGGAAGCAGTCACACTTCGCGGCTGTCCTTTAAACGGTACCAAGGCAGGATGAGGCGGGCGAAGCGGGAGACGAGCGAATGAAAAGGCACCGGCATGGGCGCGGTTGGCCTTAGCGCCAGCGCCTCGTCCGGAACGCCGTCTATCGCATCCGCGAGAACCGGCCCCATGGCGCAGGCAAGCGCCAGACCGCGACCGTTGCAGCCGATCCAGGCGCACAGTCCGTCATTGCGCCGGTGCAGACGCGGCAGGCGATCGACTGTCATGGCGATACGGCCGCCCCAGAACGAGGTCATAGGGTTGTCCGGCAGCGCCGGAAACATCTCCTTCAGACTTTTTCCGACCATTTTGGGCAAACGTCGCGAGGCGGCAATCTGGATGGCAAGCGCCCCACCAGAGACGAGCCGCCCGTCGCGGGTCTTGCGGAAGTAACGCAGGTCCATGCGAGTATCGGACGACGCTTCGTCGTTCGGCAATATTTCGTTGGCAAGCTCCCCGAGCGGCTCCGTTCCCGCCTGGTAGGAGGTAACCGGCACGATGGAACGGGCAAGCTCCGGCCAGAGGTCGCCGGTGTAAGCCGCTGTCGCCAGCCCGACTTTTTTCGCACGGATCCGCCCCTGCGGCGTTTCAACGACCCAGCCGTCATCCCCGTGCACGAGACCCATTGCTGGGCTGTTTTCATAGAGCGTGACGCCTTCCGACGCCGCGGCGCGCGCAAGTCCGACGGTGAAGGCATAGGGGTTGATATGGCCACCCCGACGGTGTTCCCAACCGCCGTAATAGGCATCGGTGCCCAGGCGCCGTGATACCTCGACGGCGGTCAATACTCCGGTCTCGGCACCGCTTGCCGCCCACTGGGCGGCAAGGCCCGCGACCCGTTTTGCCCGGCCCGGTGTATGTGCCGGCTGAACCCACCCGTTCCGCCGCGCATCGCAATCGATGTCGTAGCGTTCCACCAGATCATAAAGCTGGTCGGCGGCGCCTTTCACGAGGGCGATGAAGCGCTCGCCACGTTCACCGGGCCAGGCTTTTCTCACCGCATCCGGCCCGTGGCGGGTGAGCGCGGAAATTACCTGGCCGTTGGCGCGGCCGGACGCCCCGTAACCGACACGGACCGCTTCCAGCACGATCACGCGACGGCCACGGCGGGCCAGTTCAAGCGATGTCGAAAGGCCAGAAATGCCGCCACCGATGATGACGACATCGGCCTGCATTTCGCCGTTCAGGGAAGGAGCCTCGAATTGTTCACGCGATAGCGACATCCACAACGACGAAGGTTTATCTGCAGGCCACGAGGTCATGCGACAACGATCTCCAGTTCGATGCCGCATGTTTCGCGAAAGTCGAAAAACATCGCCTGAGCACCTGACAGGACGAGCCTGCCGCTGCCGGCCGAGACCGTGACGCCCTTGCCGCTCTCCTCTCTCGGCAGTCTCGACACCGATGCCGCCTGCGGCATGGTGATGGAGATGAGACGGGACGCGCCGTTGGCATGCACCAGCGTGTCCGGCAGCCAGAGAATATCCGCCGTGTGGTGCTGGCAGACAAGGCATTGCAGGCCGGGCGTGGCTTGCGGATTGATGCGGGCAACGGAGAAACGCAGCTCCCCCGCTGCCGTCATCCGCGAGAAATGCCGCACCGGCTCGGCGGCAATAGCGGCCGATGCAAGTTCAATGACCGACGCATCGATATCAACGCTGCCAAGCGCGATGCCGCGAATACCCGCACCGTCAGACAGCAGCTTTCGCCATGTCGCATTGGCATCCGTCTCGGCGACGATGCCCATGATCTCGATATAGCTGCCGTCGAGCATGACACAGCGGTTGGCGGTGCCCATGGCAGCGCTGTGCAGTGCCTTCGGTGTGACCTGAAAGCCGGCGCGTTCGAACGCCTGCCCCGCGGCGTCGAGATCGGCCACGAGGACGACAACGTGATCGAGGGCCAGCGACAAACTCATCCGGCCACCGTCATCTTCTCGATGCCGTAGACGCGGTCGACGACGATGAGCGCCACGACGGCCAGCAGCAATTGCAGGGTGCTGAGTGCCGCGATCGTCGGGTCGAACTGGTTCTCCATATAGCTCAGCATGACGACCGGAAGCGTGTTGGTGCCGGCGCTGCCGAAGAAATAGCTGATCGGCAGGTTGTCAAAGGAGGTCAGGAAGGAAAACAGAGAGCCCGCCATGATGCCGGGGCGGATGAGCGGCAGTGTCACATGCCAGAAGGTCAGGAGCGGATTGGCGCCGAGAATGGCCGCCGCCTCCTCATAGGAGCGCGGCATGCCGGCATAAACGCCGGCCACTGTGCGCACGATATAGGGCAGGCAGACAACCGTATGAGTGATCAGCAACGCCGAGAATGAAATGCCGACGCCGAGCCAGGAGAGAAAGAACAGCGAGGCGAAACCGATGACGATCATCGGCATGGAAAGTGGTGAAAGCAGAAAAGTCATCACCGCGCTCGCCCACGCGCTGCGGGAGCGCGCCAGGTAGATGGCGGCAGGCACACCGATCAGACAGGAGGCGAGCGTCGCACCGATGGAGATCTGGAAGCTGACGATCAGCGCATCGATGAACGGCTGGTATTCGAAGATCCGCGCAAACCATTTCATCGACCAGCCGGGGATCGGGAACGAGACGTAGCCGGCGGAGGTGAATGATACGACGACGACGATCAGGATCGGCGCCAGCATGAAGACGAAGAAGAGCACAACGAAGGCGGCAAGGCCGATATTGATCCAGTCGCGTTTCATCGGTCAGGCTCCCTTGCGGCGCACGAGGCGCAATTGCAGGAACAGGCAGGCGACGGCGATGACCAGAAGAATGGTGCTCATGGCGCTCGCCATGCCGAAATCGCGCGTCGTGTTGAACTGCTGGTAGATCATCAGCGGCAGGGTCTGCATGCCGCCACCGAGAAGCACCAGCGTGACGAAACTGCCATTGGCGATCATGAACACGAGGATGGCGCCGGTGCCTATGCCATCGAGCGACAGCGGCAGCGTTACCTCGAAAAAGGTGCGCAGCCGGTTGGCACCGAGGATTTTTGCCGATTCCTCCAGCCGCGTATCGATGCCCTGAAGCACGGTGGCGATGGACAGAACCATGAAAGGCACCAGCACATGGACAAGCGCGGCAATCGCAATTTCCGGCGAGTTCGTCAGACGCAGCGGGGCGGAGAGAATACCGAGCTGGTCGACGAGCAGATTGTTGACGAGGCCGCGGCGGGCAAACAGCACCTGCCAGCCGAATGTGCGCATGATGATCGAGGTCAGAAGCGGCGCGATCAGCAGGAAGATGATCAGGCCAGCCCATCGTCCGGCCTTGCGGACGAGAAAATAGGCGACCGGATAGCCGATCAGGATCGAGATCACCGTGACGCCAGCGGACAGGAGCACGGTCTGGGCGATGATGCCAAGATAGAAACTGTCGGTCAGCAGAGAAACATAGCGCGACAGGGTGAAGCTGCCGTCACCGTCGATCACGCTGCGCATGCCGTTGTCGAAAAGCGGCAGGACGAAGAACACGGCAAGAAACAGCACCGCCGGCAGCGCCAGAAGATGCGGCGTCAGCAGCCGGTGGCGACGGCCTGTCGGGGCCTGTTCTACGCTGGTCTGGCTCATGGTTCCCTGTCCGTTTGGCAGTTGGCGGGCTGCGCCGCTTGAAGGCGCAGCCCTTCCTTTTTGTCTTAGCGGCCGATCTCGCGGTTCCAGCGATCGACCCATTCGTTGCGCACCTCGGCGATCTGCTCGTAGGGCGGGAAGGCGGTGTTCTGCCAGGGCGTGATGCGCGGCTTCAGCTTTTCGCTGTAGACGACGTCAGTATTGGTCACGCCGTAGTTCATGATGTCGGCGAACTTCGTCTGGTTCTGGGCATCCAGCACTTCGTTGATATAGTCCCAGGCCAGAGGATTGGCATTCTTCGGCTTCTGCACGGCGACACCGTTCAGCGAGCCGCCTTCTTCCGGGTTGATGAAGTCGATCCAGGTGGCGCCGCTGTCATAGTGGTTCCAGGTGCGACCATCGAAATAGATGCCGCAATCGGCCTCGCCCGAAGACAAGTGGTTGAAGAAGTCGTTCGGCCCGCCCCAGAAGACGAGGTTGGACTTCATCTTCTCCATGGCCGCAAAGAACGGATCGACATTATCGACACCGCCGCCAAGCGCCTTGGCCATGGCCCAGATCAGCATGATCGGGGTGACGGCATAGGAGATCGATGGAACGGAAGCGACGAGATCGCCAGAGGCCACGCGATCGACGAATTCGGCAAACGACTTCGGCGGGTTCGGCACGCGTTCCTTGTGAAAGGTGATGCCGCCGACGCCGTAGTCGAACAGCGTACCCTTGCCCATGACGCTGTCGGTCAGTTCCTTCGGGATCTTGGCGAGGTTCGGCAGCTTGTCGACGGTAAAGTCATCGACCAGATCGGCCTTGGCGGCGGTCAGCGCCAGGTCCGGCGTCATGATCAGAACGTCGACCGGCGGCTTGGCCGCATTGGCCTCGACCTGCGCCAGCCACTGCGGCGGGCCACCGAGCGAGACGTTTGCCTTCGCCTTGGTCTTCGCCTCGAAAGGCGCGACGAAGCAGGTACGCACGGCCTCTTCCCACACGCCGCCGAAGGCCGTGACGGTAATTTCGCTCGCCTGCGCATTCGCCAGGCGCGGCAGGCCGCCCGTGATGAGGCCCGCGCCAAGTGCGGCGCTGCCACCGAGGAAGTGTCTTCTCTTGATTATCGTCATCGCGTTTCTCCAAGGCTGGAATGAGGTGACATCGGGAATTCAGTTACACGCGTCTTCAGAAGCTGCCGGCCGCAGCCTCCAATTTTTGCCGGGCCGCGTTAACGGCCGCGGCGCTGGCCGCGATGCGCGGAAAACCTTCCGGCAGTTCGGCAAGCACGGTATCGAAAATCTCCCGGCGGCGGCGTTGGCGAACGGCCCCCGGAAGCGCCACCAGACCGCGATTCAGCCTGTCCATGACGCCGGCCGGAAAAGCTTCGTCCCAGCGTTCACGCTCAGCCCCTTGCGCGATTGCGGATGTGCTCGCACCCATCGCCTTGCGCAGAGCCTCGGTCTTGGCTGCATCCACTGCATCACCGACGATCGCCACGCCATAATCGCTTTCGGCGGCTCCCGCCGTGACGAAACCGTTGGTCACGTCCTTGAGCACGGCCTGCGGGTCACGGCTGGCCGGATCGCCCCAGCCACCGGCGCCCGGCGTCAGGAAGGTGACGGTATCACCGGTGTTGACGGTCAGTACATCGATCTTGCCTAGATGGCGTTCGCGCTCCGTGCCGCGGTTGAGAATGAGCTGGCCCGGCATTCCGGGCTTGCCGCCGTTGGAACCCCATGGGCGGAAAAGAAGCCGTTCGAGGCCGCGGCCCAGCACGTTCGAGTCGTCAGTCAGCACACGGAAGGTCAGTTCCATGCCGCAGCCGCCACGCCACTGGCCGGCACCGCCTGAATCGGGGCGAAGCGCATAAGTGGAAATCTCGATGCCGAGTTCCGCCTCGACCGTTTCCACCGGGTTGTTGGCGAGGTTGGAAATGCCGCTGTCGCGACCGTCGATACCGTCGCGACCCTTGCGCGCGCCGGTGCCACCGATCATCGGCTCGACCACCTGCACACGTCGGCCGCCATGGCCATCCGGCTCCGCCATGACGACGGGGATGACAGTGCCGGAGGAGGCCGCCGGCATGACATCCGGAAGTGCCTTGCCGAAGGCACCGTTCAGCACGTCGTTGACGCGGATCGCCGCCGCATGGCGCACGCCGACGGCTGCCGGCTCCTGCGGGTTGACGAGGCTGCCTTCCGGTGCCGTGATCCTCACCGGCGTCAGCATGCCGACATTGAGCGGCGTCGTCGGATCAAGCGTGTTGACCAGCGCCAGAACGCGCAATGTCAGCCAGGCATGCGGACGGCCGCGCGAAGGGATGTTCATCGCGGTCGCGACCTGCGGGTCGGTGCCGGTGAAATCGAGATGCACCTCGCCGTCCTCGAACGTCGCCGAAAGCGCGATGCGCACCGGCAGGCGGCTTGCCGCGTCGTCGTCGAGATAGTCCGAGAAGCTGTAGGTGCCGGCCGGCACGCGCTTGATTACCGTGCGCGCTTTTTCCGCCGAATAGGCGACGAGATCGACTGCGGCGGTGGCAACCGTTGCGGCACCATGCTGGGAAATCGTCTGCTCCAGGCGGCGGCGACCGGCAGCAAGGGCTGCCAGCATGGCGCGGATATCGCCCATGTTTGCGTCCGGCGTGCGGCTGTTGGCATTGAGGAACAGCGCGACGTCGGGATTGAGTTCACCCTTCTTCATCAGCTTGACCGGCGGAATGCGCAGGCCCTCCTGGAAGATTTCCGTATTGACCGGCGAGATGCTGGACGGCACGCGTCCGCCGACATCCGAGCAATGCACGAAGCACCAGCCATAGGCGACGATCTCGCCCTCATGGAAATAGGGTTCGATCATGTGCAGGTCGGGCAGATGGGTGGCAAGACCTTCCGAACGATAGGGATCGTTGGTGAGGATGACATCACCCGGCTCCAGCGGGCAGACGGCCGCAATCGACGGCGCGCATTCCAGGCCGACGAAACCGGACACGCCGATGGAGCGCGGATAGGCGAAGAAACGACCGTCGAGGCCCGCAAGCGCGCAGGCGAAATCGGCAGTTTCCTTGACATAGAGCGTGCGGCCAGTGCGCTGCAGCGTCAGGCACATTTCCTCGCTGACGGCCGCGAGCTTGTTGCCGAGAATGGCGAGCGTGACGGGATCAAGCTTCATTGCGCATGTCTTTCGAGATGGAGGTTTCCAAGGGCGTCAGCACGCGCCGACCAGCCGGGAAGCAGAACGGTCGTCGTGTCATCCTGCTCGATGATGGCAGGACCTTTGATCCGGTCGCCGGCGCCAAGTGCGCTACGATCATAGACGCCGGCCGAGACCCATTTGCCGCCGCGGAACAGCGGCCGCTCGCCCTTGGGCGACGGATTGCCATTGCCGGCCGCGATTTCAGGCTGGGTGATGTTTTCGGTAACGCCGACCACGGCAAGGCGAACAGTCCCGAGTTCGACCTCCGTCTGCGTATCGCGAAAGCCGTAAATGCGCTCGTGTTCGAGATGGAAGGCTTCCGAGATCGAGGCGGCATCACGGGCATTTTCATCGAGCTTGACGCGCAGCTCATAGGCCTGACCGGCGTAACGCATGTCGGCACCACGTTCGAAGCGACGTGTCTGGCCGGCGTCACCTTCCCGGTCAAGCCAGGCTGACCCTTCATCCTCCAGCTCCTTCATCACCTCGAGCATCAGGGCAGCACTCGTCTCATCGACGGCGCGGCGCAGGCTGCGGACGAAATCGCGGCGCAGGTCGGCAGCCGCCGCCCCGAGCGCGCAGAACGTGCCGGCTGCGGGCGGGATGACGACGCGGCCGATACCGGCCTCTTCCGCCAGAAGATTGGCATGGGTCGGACCGGCACCGCCGAAGGGCACGAGCGCGAAGGCAGCGGGATCGAGACCGCGCGAGGCAAGCGTCTTGTAGAGTTCGGTCGCCATGCCGGCCGTAGTCACGGCAAGCGCGCCTTCGGCAGCAAGCGCTGCGCCATCGTCACCGATCAAACCAATGCGATTTCCGACTTCAGCAAGGGCCGCGCGCGCGGCATCTATGTCGAGCCGCATGCGGCCACCGAGAAAGCCGGCCGGGTCGATATAGCCGAGCGCCAGGTAGCAATCGGTAACGGCAGGCTGCGTGCCACCGCGACCATAGGAGACAGGACCGGGCATCGCACCGGCGCTCTGTGGGCCGACCTTCAGGAGACCGTGGTCATCGACCCAGACGATCGAACCGCCACCAGCGCCGATGGCCGATACGTCGACGACCGGCAGAACCAGCGGCAGGCCGCCGATATCGGTGCGGGTTGCAAGCTCGGCCGAACCGGCCTGCGCAACGGCGATATCGGAAGACGTGCCGCCCATGTCAAAGGTGATGATCGACTTCACGTCGGCCGCCTGCGCCAGACGCGCCGCCGCCATGACGCCGGACGCAGGCCCGGACAGAATCGTTTCGACCGGGCGCTCATCGGCGGAAACGAGGCTGAGCGAACCGCCGTTCGAAGCCGTGACGAGGATCGGCGCAACCACGCCATCGCGTTCAAGGCCCTTTTTCAAGCCGGCGAAATAACGCTTCATCAGCGGCTGGATATAGGCGTTGAGGCAGGCAACCAGCGTGCGCTCATATTCGCGGATTTCCGGCCAGATGGCGGCAGCAGACGTAATCGACAGACCGCCGGCCTTTTCCGACAGCCTGCTTGCCATGCCGATTTCGACCGAAGGCGTCGTATATCCATTGATCAGCACGAGCGCCGCAGCATCCACGCCAAGCGCCTTGAGTTCAGCGGCCACACGATCCAGCTCGGCCTCATCGGCCGCCTTGGTGACTTCGCCATGTGCCGAAAGGCGGGCATCGATCTCGACGATGCGCAGGCGCGGCACCAGCGGCTCTTCCTTGCTTGCATGGAAATCGAAGGAGGACGGCATGCGGCTGCGGGCGATTTCGAGAATGTCGCGATAGCCCTTGCTGACGACCAGCGCGATCGTCGCACCTCGACGCTGGATGATCGCGTTGAGGCCGATCGTCGTGCCATGCATCAGCGTGCCGACATCCGCCGATGTCATGCCCGCCTTTTTCAGAAGGCTCTGCAAGCCTTCGATCAGCGCCCGCGAAGGTTCGTCCGGCGTCGAAGGCTCCTTGTAATAGGTCAGGCTGCCGTCTTTCGGGTTGGACAGCACGAAATCGGTAAACGTACCGCCGACGTCGATCCCGATGCGAGCACCAGTGTTTGACATATTCGTCACTTTCAAAATTACTCCGCGCTGACGACGACGCCGTCCTGCGGCGCCCAGTCGAGCGTCACGGCCTGGCCGGGATGATAGGTGGTGGCGCCGAGCGGGCCATCGGCCTGCCGGTAAACGAAAAGTTCGCGTCCGAGGGACGGAACCTCGACCTGATAGGCAGCATAATTGCCACGGAAAACCGCCCCGACGATACGCCCGGCAAACCCGGCAACGCCCTCGCCGTGCTTGAACGCGATGCGCTCCGGGCGCACGGAAAGGAGCGCCGCCTGATCAACACACTGCGGCTCCGGCAGAGGCAGATTGACAGCACCCTGCGGTCCGTCGACGGCAAGTGCCTTGCCGCCATCGGCGACCTTCCCTGCGAAAATGTTGGATGTCCCGAGAAACTCCGCCACGAACCGGCTTTTCGGCCTGTCGTAGATATCTGTCGGCGCACCAATCTGCAGGATTCGGCCACCATTCATGACAGCCACCTGATCGGCCATAGACATGGCCTCTTCCTGATCATGCGTGACCAGAAGGGCTGTGATGCCGAGGCGCTGCTGCATGCCGCGAATTTCGAACTGCATGCTCTCACGCAAGGACTTGTCGAGCGCTCCGAGCGGCTCGTCGAGAAGGAGCACCTTGGGATTGACCACCAGCGAACGGGCCAGCGCCACGCGCTGCTGCTGGCCGCCGGAGAGTTTTGACGGATAGACGTCTCCCCTGCCCTGCAGCTGCACGAGATCGAGCATTTCAGCAACCTTGCCGTTACGCTCCGCCTTAGACATGCCGGCCATGCGCAGGCCGAAACCGATGTTTTCGGCGACCGTGCGATGCGGAAAGAGGCTGTAGTTCTGGAACACCATGCCGAGCCGGCGCCTGTGCGGCGGCAGAGCGGATATCTCCTCTGCGCCTATCTTCACCGATCCGCTATCCGGCATCTCGAAACCCGCAACCATGCGCAGCGTCGTCGTCTTGCCGCAACCGGAAGGACCGAGTAGCGCCACCAGTTCGCCGGCCTTGACGGTAAGATCCAGATTGCGAACCGCTGCAACCTTGCCGTAGGATTTGTGAATCCCGGCCAGCGAGAGCCCGTTTCCAACCTGATCTTTTGCAACCGTCATGAATAGTTCCCGAGATTTTCGACATTCAAGGAATGCGACACAAGCGAGTTCCCATTTGTCTTTTGTAGCGCTACAATATTCTCAAGCTGCTTTCTGTCAAGGATCGCTTTTCTCAATTTGGCGCCATTTGAAGCACTGCATATTTTGCAGTCATCAGTCCTTGAAATTAAGCACCCGATTGCATGTAGAGCAAAGGTCAGGTCCGGCCAGATGGTAACACAGACAGACACTTCCACGATCACGATGCAGTCCGTGGCATTGGCGGCCGGCGTTTCGCCAATGACCGTGTCGAACACCTTCCGCTATCCGGAGCGCGTCCAGGAAGAGACACGCAAACGCGTCCTTCAGGTTGCATCCGAACTGGGCTACGTGCCGAACCACGCGGCCGGCAATCTCGCCTCCGGCAGCAGCCGCGTCATCGGCGCCGTCATTCCATCGATCAAGAACTCCAGCTTCTACAATTACGTTCGCGGCATGCAGGACCATGTTGGCGAACACGGTTACCAGCTCGTTCTCAAACTCGCCGACAGCCGCGCTCAGGAGGCGGCAGCAATCCGCACCTTTGTCGGCCTTCGTGTCGCGGGCATCGCACTGGTGGGTGACGAACACGAAGCCGACGCACTGACGCTTCTGTCAAAGACCGGCGTGCCATTGGTGGAATCGTGGGTTCACGAGAACCCGTTCGACATGGCCGTCGGCTATTCGACCACGGATGCGACGAAAGCCATGGTTCAGCTTCTGATCGACCAGGGATACCGGCGGATCGGTTTCGTCGGATATGACGGTGAGGTCTCGCATCGCTTTGCCGAACGCGTGCCTGCCTTCCGGCAGATAGTGGAAGCAGCCGGGCTTGAAAGCCACAGGATCGTCCTCATCGATCAGGCCGACGGCTTCGGCGCCGGACCGAAAGCGCTGGAGGGTCTCTGCCGGATCGATCCCGATCTCGACGCGATCATCTGCCCGACCGACATCGTTGCCGCCGGCGTCCTTTTCGAATGCGGTCGCCGGGGCTGGAAAGTGCCCGAACGGATCGCGGTGGCCGGCTGGGGCGATTACGAAATCGCCTCGGAAATCACGCCCGGCCTCACCACGGTGCAACCACACACCTATGAGATGGGCCGCAGCGCCATGGCCCTGGTCATCGGACGGGCGACGGGAAGCGGTGAACAGGACACGTCCCACGGCACGACGCACGACACCGGCTTCCATCTCGTGATCCGCGAAAGCACAGGAAGTGCGAAGCGGTAGGCGGCGACAGACGAAGTCTCAAGCCGCCGCCTTCACCACCTCAGAAACTCGTGATCACGGCGATTCCGGGCGTTTCGGCCTTGTCGAGATTGACCAGTTCGGTCACGCCTTCGGCAAGGCTCACCCGCTTGGCGATCAGTTGCTGCGGCGCCATCTTGCCGGCGGTGATCATCGCCAGCATGGCGTCGTAGCGCCACGCCTGCATGCCGTGGCTGCCGTATATTTCCAGTTCATGACCGATAACCTGCGCCATCGGGATCTGCGGCGCCGAATGGGCACCCAGCATCAGGCCCACCTGAACGTGACGGCCGCGACGGCGCAGGTTCTTGATCGAGTTGAAGCAGGTTGTGGGGTGGCCAAGTGCATCGATCGAGACATGCGCGCCGCCCTTGGTGATCTCGCGCACGGCCTCCACCACATCCGGCACGGAGCTGCCATTGATGGTGGCGGCGGCACCGCATTGGCGGGCCATTGCCAGCTTGTCTTCGGTGAGGTCGATGCCGATGACGTTGGCCCCAAGCGCCGTGGCGATCATGATTGCCGAGAGGCCGACGCCGCCGCAGCCATGGACGGCCACCCAGTCGCCGGGGCCGGTGCGAGCCTGATCGGCAACCGCGCGGAAGGAGGTGGCGAAACGGCAGCCGAGGCTTGCGGCCGTCGCATCGTCGATCTCTTCCGGCAGATGCACGAGGTTGGTGTCGGCGTAGTCGATCGCGACATATTCGGCAAACGAGCCCCAATGGGTGAAGCCGGGCTGGAATTGGTCCGGGCAGACCTGCTGGTTGCCGGAATGGCACTCGGCGCAGTGGCCGCAGCCGGAAACGAAAGGAACGGTAACACGATCGCCGACCTTGAAGCGCATCACACCCTTGCCGGTCGCCACAACCTTGCCGGCCAGTTCATGGCCCGGCACATGCGGCAGCTGGATATCGGGATCATGCCCCTTCCAGCCGTGCCAGTCGCTGCGGCAGAGGCCGGTTGCGCCGACCTTGATCACAACGCCGCCGAAGGTCGGCTCGGGATCAGGCAGTGTCCTGATCTCGGGCATCTGTTCGAACGCTTCGTAATACATGGCCTTCATGACGTATCCTCGCCTGTTCGGTATGAAAAAGTCCCCGATCCTCAATGAGGTCGGGGACATTGATTTTTTGTTACGTTAGCGCGGTGGGCTGCGTTTACGAAGCCTGTTTCTGCTGGTCTTTCATGAAGGCGATATCGCCGACAACGCGAACGCGCACACGGCGGGCATCACCGGGCAGGTAGGCGATCGGGATGTCTTCCGTATCCAGCGTGACGATCGACTTGGGATCGGCACCCGCCTCGATGGCGCGCTCGCGGGCGATACGGTCGGCTTCGGCAATCGCCTTGTCGCGTGACAGATCGGAGAAGACCTGATCGACTTCGCCGGAGACCTGCGCCATGGCTGCACCCAGTGCGTTGGCAACGCCGGCATGTTCGACGCGCAGCACTTCGCTCGCACCTTTGAGCTTTTCCGGGATGAGGAAGGCACCGCCGCCGACGGCGATCAGGCTGACGCCTTCGGCCGAGGTCTTCATCCGGTCGACGCCGTCTTCCACCATGGCTTCGATGCGCTTCAGGAGGTCGGCGACCATCGCCTTGTCCAGATGCTTGACCCGGTCACGGTCGCCGATTTCGACCAGGCCTGCGGCCACGGCAACGTCGGTCGTGGTCAGTGTATCGCCGCCGAAGACGAGCGCCTTTTCGGTGATGCGATAACCGACCGAGCGCGGCCCGATCTTGCGGGTTTCCGGATCGATGATCGTGCCGCCGCCGAGTGCCATGGGCAGAAGATCGGGCATGCGGAACAGGGTGCGCACACCGCCGACTTCCACCACGTTGTTGGCTTCACGCGGAAAACCACCGACGAGGCAGCCGATATCGGAGGTGGTGCCGCCGACATCGATGACCATGGCTTCCTTCAGGCCGGTCAGGAAGGCCGCGCCGCGCATGGAGTTGGTCGGGCCCGACGCGAAGCTGTAGACCGGGTTGGCCGCAGCGACATCCGCCAGAACCACGGTGCCGTCGTTCTGCGTCAGGAAGAAGGGCGCGTTGACGCCTGCCTGCACGAGGGCGTCCTTGAAGGCGTCGATCGTCTTGCGGCCGAGACCCTGAAGGGCAGCGTTCAAGAGCGTGACGTTTTCGCGCTCCAGAAGACCGATGCGGCCGAGCGTGTGCGACAGGGTGATGCGCGCCTCAGGCATGATCGAGCGGACGATCTCTGCTGCTTCCAGTTCGCATTCGGCGGTCAGCGGCGAAAAGAGCGCCGTGATGCCGACGGAAGTTATGCCGGCGTCGCGGATCTTCATCGCCGCATCGCGGATTTCGTCGCGGGCCAGCGGCACGAGCGGGCGACCGTCATATTCATGGCCGCCATGGACCATGAAGGACAAGGGATCGACGCTTTCACGCAGATCGTCCGGCCAGTCGACCATCGGCGGCAACGAAGCGCCGGCCGGCATGGCGATACGGATCGCAGCGATGCGCTCCAGACGCGCACGCTCGACGACGGCATTGGTGAAATGCGTCGTGCCGATCATCACCGCGTCGATCGGAGAGGCCCCCGCCGGCTGCGCCTTGACGACGTGACCGATGGCGTTGACCACGCCCTGCATGACATCCGCAGTGGTGGGAAACTTGATGGCTGAGATTACCTTCTCACCATCGATGAGCACGGCATCCGTATTCGTGCCGCCTACGTCAATTCCGATCCGCTTCATGCTGCAAACACCGATTTGAAATCAAGGTCATATCCGAAGGCACGCGGGCCGACATGCTCCAGCCCCTTCGGCGTGGTGAGCACGTGCGGCGCAGGCAGGGCCACGACCGTGACGCGCTGGCCGTAACGCACCGTTTCCGTGCCGATTGCTTCGCCCGAGACGGTGTCGAGCAGGCAGATCAGGTCCGGCGTCATGGCGATAGGCTGGCCGTCGCGGAAGGCGACTGCCCATTCGTTCTGGAAGGCAAGTTCGACCTTGGCGCCGCGATCCGCGTCGAGACCCTCGATATGGGCGGCACCGCGCAGGAAGCCGCCGGTCGTGGTGCGGTCGACATCGGTGATCTTGCCTTTGAACAGGGTGAGGCCACCTTCATGGGCGAGCACCGCTTCGACCGGATCCGTATGGGCGGCGCGGGCTTCGAGTACTGCGCGGCCGAGGCTGGTGGCCTTGGTGACGGTGTGGAGCACGCCCCATTCCTTCACTTCCTTGCCGGTGCGCGGCGCCTTGCAGGTGGCCGAGGTGGAGCCGACCTCGGTGCAGATCTTGCGCGAGATGCGCTCCATCCACTTCCAGGAAGCGGCCTTGGCGACGATCGCCTCGTTATCGCGGCAATCGACCAGCGTCAGCGGGTACATCGGCAGGTCGCCGATGGCAAAGCTCGTCATCTGCGCTTCCGGATAGGCGCGGCCCATCGCATCGGCGTCTACGACCGGAATGTCCAGCATGGCGGCTGCGAGGAAAGGCGAAAGCGCGTTGCCACCACCGATCTCGACGCTCATGACGGCGCGGAACTTGCGGCCGGTATATTCCTCCATCAGCTGCATGGCGCGGGCGAGATGGGCCGGATCGACGAGACGCTCCTGGCCGACGAGCGGGGCGCCCATCTTGGAGACGACCGCTACGGCATCGCCGTCATCGAGCGCGAGCGGGTCGATCAGCTTGATGCGCTTGCCTTCCTTGTAGAGCTTTTTCAGGTTGAGCTGAGCGAGATACGGGCTGCCACCGCCGCCCGTACCCAGAATCCAGGCGCCCACCGCGAGCGGATCAATCTCGCTCTCATCAAAATCACGGATCATGTTTACCTCCGAAGAATGTGCTAGAAACTAGCCACGAGCGGTCTGCGCTGCCTATAGGGGACTGCCCCTAGAATGAGCTTGCCTTGTTTTTGAGCATCGCTAGAAGGGGAGTTGGAAAGCATCGAGAGGATCACGTCACTGAGCGCCAGGAAGGACATGCCGACGTCGGCGACGCTACCGTCGGCCAATGCCGCGACGCGCTATCGGGTGATGTTCTTGAGCGTCGGCCAGTCGCCGCGCGCCGACATCATCGACGAGATGCTGGAAAGCCTCGACATGCCGATCGATGCACTTGAAATCGGCGCGCTCGACGGTCTGTCCAAGGCTGAAATCGACGAATTCAAGGTAAGGCCGGGTGAACCCAGCATCGTCACCCGCCTCGCCGATGGCAGCGATGTCGTCATTTCCAAGCCGCGGATCACCGAGCGCATGTCGCAGATAGCTGCTGAATTTCAGCCGCATCAATTCGATCTCATCGTCATCCTCTCGACCGGCCTTTTTCGCGATTTTGAAAGCACCTGCCCAACTGTGAACGCCCAGCGGGCCATGGAATCCATGGTGATTTCGCTCGCCGCCCACGGCTCTGCCGTCGGCCTTATCCAGCCGCTGGCGCAGCAGGTCGACGAACTCGATATTCCCGCACTCGCTCCCTACAAGATCACCGCAAGCTACGCCGCCGATGGGGACAAGCGACTGCTGGCCAGTGCCCTCGTAGACCTTGCCGATTGCGAAATCATCGTCCTGAATTCCGTCAGCTTTACCGAGGCAGACCGGCAGATGGTGGCCAAGGCGAGTGGCAAGCCGGTAGTGCTTGCAAGGCGCATCATCGTCTCCGCAATAAGGCTGCTTCTGCTCGGCACCCATCCGGTCGCCGCCCCCGGTGTTTCGCCGGAATTCGAGGAGAAGCTGCAGCGGTTGACGCCGCGTGAACGCCAAGTTCTGTCGCTTGTGGCTGAAGGGCTTTCCAACAAGGCGATCGCAAGGCAGCTCGGCATCAGCCCCAAGACGGTGGAGATCCATCGCTCGAACGTGATGGGCAAGATGGAGGTCAATTCCGCCAACACGCTCATCCGCATGGTCGTGGCCGCGGGACATCCTTGACAACTTTTCTGTCGATTGACGAAATTTCCATCAACATTTTGGACAAATCGCGAAATTTGCCGAAAAATGAGGCATTAAAATAAGCGCGGATTCGGGATCGCCTAGGGGCATTACCCTATAGTGAATGCGCCACCGCCAACGGTAGGCTCCCTGTCATAGAGACATCACAAAGGGACCTCGGACCGCATGCCTTCCCCCTTCAAGATCGCCTTCGTCACCATCGGCCAGACACCGCGTATCGACGTGGTGCCGGAAATGATGGCCGACATCACGCTGGGTCTGCCCGAAGGCCGGATCGAGTATAAGGAGTTTGGAGTTCTCGACGGCATGAGCGCTGAGGAACTCGACGACATCAAGGCCCGCGACGGCGAGCATTCCTTTGCCACGCGCCTTGCCAATGGCGAAGAGATCGTCTCCTCCAAGCCGCGCACGGAAGAAAAGCTCAACATCCTCCTACAGGGCATCGACCAGCAGGGTTTCGACCTGATCGTCCTCCTGTGCACCGGCACCAGGATCGATCCGCTCAACAACACGCTGGTGGTCGAGGCACAACGTATCGTCGATTCGACCGTCGAGGCGCTGGCCGCCTCCGCCCGCCAGCTCGGCGTCATCCTGCCGCTTGAGCGCCAGGTGAAGGACTTTGCCGAGCGCCACGTCTTTTCCGGATCCCCGAGCCTCGTCTCTGCATCCCCTTATGCGGGTGACGACATGGCGGAGAAGGCGAAGATGCTGGAAGGCTGCGATCTCGTGGTCATGCATTGCATGGGCTATTCCAAGGAAATGCTCGACGCCACCCGCGAGAGCATCAAGGCCCCCGTTCTTCTGTCCCGCCGCCTCGTTGCCGGCGTCGTCCGTCAAATGATCTGACCACCAAGCACATCCATAAGAGAGGGAACGAAATGTTCGGTACTGTGATCAGGAATATCGCTCTGGCGGGGCTTCTGGCCTCGTCGGTTCTCGCCGCTCCGGCGCACGCTTTCGAGCGCACGGACAACGGCAATGTCATCGTCTTCGGCGGCCGCCAGGCGATCCCGGTTCTCGACCCGCATATCCGCTACGACTGGTCGACCCGCATGATCCAGCAGGGCGTCTATGACGCGCTGGTCAAATACGAAGGCGATCCGGCGGTTGTGACACCATGGCTCGCCGAAAAGTGGGAAACCAGCGAAGACGGCAAGACCTGGACCTTCCATCTCGTCAAGAATGCAAAGTTTCACAACGGCGATGCCGTGACGGCGGAAGCCGTCCGCTACTCCTTCGAGCGCGGCCTCAAGCTCAACAAGGGTGTCGCTTGGATGCTGAAGGACTTCCTTGCGCCGGAAGGCGTGAGCGTCGTCGACGACTATACCGTCAAGTTCGAGCTGAAAGCGCCCTACGCACCGTTCCTCTCCTTCCTGCCATGGTGGTTCGTCGTGAACCCGGCTCAGGTCAAGGCCAATGAGGTTGATGGTGACTACGGCCAGAAGTGGCTGACCGATAACGAAGCCGGCTCCGGCCCCTTCAAGCTCGGCCGCTGGGAACCGAATGTTCTTTATGAAGTCGAATCCGTCGCCGATTACTGGAAGGGCTGGCCGCAGGGCGAGAACCGTCCGGCCGGCGTGATCTACCGCCTCATCCGCGAGCCCGCCGCCCAGAAGGCAGCGCTCCAGCGCGGCGAAGCCGACATCGTCGAGGGCCTGACCTCCGACGACTACGTGCAGATCGAAAAGGTACCGGGCATCGTCATCCAGAACCACAAGGGCATGACGACCTTCGGCATCAAGTTCAACACCCAGCAAGGCCCGACCGCCGACATCAACCTGCGCAAGGCGATCGCCTATGCGATGGACTATGATGCACTCGTCGGCGTCTATAACGGTGCGGCATCGCTCGAAACCAGCCCGCTGCCGGACGCGATGAAGGGCCATGTCGCAGTGGAAGGCATTCCGCGCAAGGACCTCGCCAAGGCGAAGGAATACTTGGCGAAGTCGGCCTATCCGAACGGCGGCATCACGCTTGATTACGTCCATGTTGCCGGTCTCGAAGAGGCGCGCCGCATCGGCCTAGTGCTGCTCGACAACCTGAAGGAACTGAATATCGGCGTCACCATCAAGCCGGAACAGTGGCCGAACATGGTTGCCGCCGGCTCCAAGGTCGAGACCTCGCCGAACATGACCTCGGTCTTCACCACGCCGATTTCGACAGATCCGGATGCGGTCGCCTACCAGTATCACAAGAACAGCTGGGGCCAGTATTACGCCATGGCGTTCTACGACAATGCCGACGTCTCCTCGATGATCGACAAGGCCCGCGCCTCGACCAACTGGGACGAACGCGCCAAGCTCTATGCCGACATCCAGAAGCAGATCGTCGCCGACCAGCCGGAAGTCTTCGGCATGCTGCAGAACCGCCGCTGGGCCCACCAGAGCTACCTGCAGGGCTTCACCTTCAGCCCGGTTCGCTTCACCGGCGAGGTCGATCTCTATCCGCTGTGGATCAAGGAAGAATAGTCTTCCCCTTCCACCTGATATTGCTTCATCCGGGAGGCGGCCCGCCGCCTCCCTTCTCTACCTGACCCGGAACGAAGATGCTGACCTTTACCCTGCGAAAGCTCCTGACGGTGGCCGGCACGATGCTCGGCATCGCGGTGCTGACCTTCGTCATCACCAATATCGCGCCAGGCGATCCCGCCCGATTGGTCGCAGGTCCGAATGCGACCGAGGACATGGTCGCGACGATCCGCACGGAATACGGTCTCGACCGCCCGATGATCGAGCAGTTCGCGATCTACATGAAGGATCTCGTTACGGGCGATCTCGGCACATCGATCGTCACCACGCGTCCGGTTCTCGACGAACTTCTGCGTTACGCGCCGGCGACGATCGAACTGGTGCTCGTAGCCATGGCGCTTGGCGTTATCGTCGGCGTTCCGCTCGGCATGCTGTCAGCTGTCTACAAGGATGGTCCGATCGACCATTTTACCCGCATCCTTTCGATTTCCGGCGTCGCCATTCCCGCCTTCTGGTTCGGCATCCTGATGCAGCTCTATTTCTCGGTCGACCTGGGCTGGCTGCCGGTGTCAGGCCGATTGCCGCTCGTCACGCGCCCGCCCGAAATGATCACCGGCTCACTGCTGATCGACTCGCTGCTTGCCGGCAATTTCAGAACGTTCAACACGGCGCTCTCCTATATCATCCTGCCGGCGATCGTGCTGAGCTTTCCATGCCTTGCCTCCATTCTCCGCGTCAATCGCGCCGAGATGATCGAGGTTCTTCAGTCGGACTACATCGTCGCCGCACGCGCGCACGGCATATCCTCGCGCCGCATCGTCATTCTCTACGCGCTCAAGAACGCACTTCTGCCGACGCTCGCGATGATCGGCCTGCGCTTCGGCTGGATGCTCGGCTCGACAGTTCTGGTCGAAACGGTCTTCGACTGGCCGGGCATCGGCCTCTATGCCGTCTCTTCGGCGCTCGCTTCGGATTTCAAGCCGGTGATCGGCGTGACACTTCTTATCGGCTTCCTCTTCATCGTCATCAACACACTCGTCGATCTTGCCTATGCCTGGATCGATCCGCGCCTTCGGAGAGCCTGATGTCCAATCTCGAACCGACGGCGACACGGCCTCTCTCCTTCCGCGAGCGCCATGCCAGCCAGATCCGCCAGATGCGGCTCTATGCCCATATGTTCCGCAGCAGCTTCTCCTCGATGCTCGGGCTGGTGCTGGTCATCATATTCCTGATCCTCGCCGCGATCGGCCCCTATGTCGTACCCTATCCGGAAGACATACAGGGCGCGGTCAATCTTGCCGCGCGGCTTCTGCCGCCGAGCGCCGAACACTGGTTCGGCACCGACGAGATGGGCGCCGACATTTTTTCGCGCGTCATTGCCGGTGCGCGCACATCCTTGTGGATTGGCATCGTCATCACGGGCCTCGGAGCGCTGATCGGCGTACCGCTCGGCATTATCGCCGGCTACAAGGGCGGCTGGCTGCGCGCCTGCATCATGCGGGTGACGGAGCTGTTCCTTGCCGTGCCGGGCCTCGCGCTGGCCCTCGCCATCGTCGCCTCCCTCGGACCGGGCCTGACGAACTGCATGATCGCGCTCGCGATCGTCTGGTGGCCCGGCTATGTGCGCCTGGTGGAGGCGAAGACGCTTTCGGTCAAGGAAGAACTCTTCGTCGAATCCGCCCGCTCGATCGGCGCGAAGACGCCGTGGATCCTCTGGCACCACATCCTGCCCAACTGCATGTCGCCGATCATCGTCAAGATGAGCATGGACATGGGCATGGCGATCCTGGCTGCCGCCGGCCTTGGCTTCATCGGTCTGGGCGCACCGCCGCCGGCACCCGAATGGGGCGCCATGGTCTCGGTCGCGCGGTCCTACATGCCCGACTGGTGGTGGTATTCCTTCTTCCCTGGCGTCGCCATCTTCCTCACCGTGCTCGGCTTCAACCTGCTTGGAGACGGCCTGCGCGACATCCTCGATCCCCGGAGCCGCAGCCGATGAGCACGCCTCTTCTGACCATCAAGGACTACAGCCTCGACATCGGAACTTTCGACGGACCGGTGCATGTGCTCAAAGGCATCAATCTGACCGTCAACCGCGGCGACACGCTCGGCATCGTCGGAGAAAGCGGCTCCGGCAAGACCGTTCTGGTACGCTCCGTCATGGGCATCGGTCCGAAGGGCTCCGAGGTCAAGGGAGGCCAGATCGCCTTCGACGGGCAGGATATCACCCGTCTGACAGAAAAGGCCTGGGGCAAGATCCGCGGCATCCGCATCTCGATGATCTTCCAGGACCCGATGACCTATCTGAACCCGCTCTTCACGATCGGGCAGCAGATTTCCGACGTCATCGCGGCGCATCAGCGTGCCAGCGGCGAAGGCGTTGCCTCGAAGGCGGCACGCCGCGCCCGCACCGTGGAACTGCTCGACCAGGTCGGCATGCGCGATCCTGATCAGTTGTTCGACCAGTATCCGCACCAGCTTTCGGGCGGCATGCGCCAGCGCGTGTTGATCGCCATGGCGCTTGCAGGCAAGCCGGAGCTGCTGATCGCCGACGAGCCGACAACCGCGCTCGACGTGACGGTGCAGGCGCAGGTTCTCGACCTGATCAAGTCGCTGGTGGAAAAGCTCAACCTGACTGTGGTGATGATCAGCCACGACATCGGCGCGATCGCGACGATCGCTACACGCTGCGCCGTCATGTACAAGGGCGAGATCGTCGAGCAGGGCGCAACGGCCGACATTCTGGGCAATCCGCAGCATGCGTACACAAGGCAGCTTCTGGCCGCAGTGCCGGATATCGAGGCCGAGCCCAAGCGCGTGACCGCAGCTGCAGCCGCACCGAAAATCGAGCGCCGAACCACGCCCCTGCTCGAGGCCCGTGATCTCACCAAGATCTACAAGAGCCAGTCGGGCGAGCCTTTCACGGCCGTCGACAAGATCAACCTTTCGGTTGCCAAAGGCGAGATCTTCGGCGTCGTCGGCGAAAGCGGCTCCGGCAAGTCGACGCTGGCGCGTATGCTGCTGCGGCTGATCGAGCCGACCTCCGGCGACATCATTTTCGACGGCCAGAACATTTCAAGCCTGAACGGCGAACCTCTGAGGCAGATGCGCCGGCATATGCAGTTCGTCTTCCAGAACCCGCATTCTGCACTCAACGGCCGCCACACGATCGGCGATGCGATCGGCGAGCCACTGCGCATACAGACGAACATGAGCAAGCGGGACATCGAGGCAAGGGTCGAGGCCCTGCTCGACATTGTGCAATTGCCGCGGATGTTCAAGTATCGCTATCCGCACGAGCTTTCCGGTGGCCAGAAGCAGCGCGTCTGCATAGCCCGCGCCATCGCGCTCAATCCCCGCCTGCTGATCCTCGACGAGCCGACCTCGGCGCTCGACATTTCCGTGCAGGCCCAGGTACTGGAATTCCTGCAGGAAGTGCGTGCCGAACTCGACCTGACATACGTCTTCATCAGCCACGATCTCGCCGTCATCCGGCAGATCTGCGACCGCACGATCGTCATGAAGCGCGGCCGGATCGTCGAGCAGGGCGACACGGAACAGATCTTCCTGCGCCCAAGTGAGGACTATACGAAAGCGCTGATAGAGAGCGGTCGGAAAACCTCGCAGGCCGCCAATCTGCGGCCGACCGAATAGCCGGTTGTCCGCATCGGGCCTGTGTTGGCGATGGCTCACATAGCATATGTCTGGCTCTCGCACTGAAAGCCGGGACCTGGTCGATCAGAGGACCGGCGCAACACATTCGATCTCGATATCGAATGCCGGCCATGTGTTGATCGCGACGCAGGTGCGCGCCGGGAACCCATTTGGAAAATACGTGCGATAAACAGCGTTCATGTCGCCGGCCAGCGCATTGTCGGCGATGTAGACCGTTGCCTTGACCACCTGCGCCAACGACGAACCGCCATATTCCAGAGTGAAGGCCAATGCATCCAGAGCGACACGGGTCTGCGTTGCGATGTCGCCGCGGATGATTTCACCGGTCCGGTGATCGATCGGCGGCATGCCGCAGGTATAGAGCATGCCCCCTGTCCGTACGAGAACCGAGACCGGCGCGCTAAGGCGCGCCAGGGTCTCGGAAATGACAGGGACTTCAATAATCGTTCGGTTCACGATGGTTTCCGTTCAATGACCGAGGATCTGACTGAGAAACTGACGCGTCCGGTCCGATTGGGGATTGTGAAAGAAGTCGTGAGGATTGTTCTGCTCGACGATCTGGCCTTCCGCCATGAAGATCACCCGGTCGGCGACGGCCTGCGCAAATCCCATTTCATGGGTCACGCACAGCATCGTCATACCGTCATCGGCAAGCTCGATCATGGTATCGAGAACTTCCTTGATCATTTCCGGATCGAGCGCGGATGTCGGTTCGTCGAACAGCATGATCCGCGGCCGCATGCACAGCGACCGTGCGATCGCGACGCGTTGCTGTTGACCGCCGGAAAGCTGGCCCGGATATTTGTGCGCCTGATCGGGGATTTTTACCTTTTCAAGAAAGTGCATCGCCGCCGCCTCGGCCTCCTTCCTGAGAACTTTCCGAACCCAGATCGGCGCGAGGGTGCAGTTCTCCAGGATCGTCAGATGCGGAAAGAGGTTGAAATGCTGGAAAACCATGCCGACTTCGGAACGGACCCGGTCGATATTCTTCAGATCTGACGTCAATTCCACGCCATCGACCACGATGCGGCCTGCCTGATGATCTTCCAGCCGGTTGATGCAGCGGATCATCGTCGACTTGCCGGAGCCCGACGGCCCGGCAATCACCACCCGCTCACCTGCCTTCACCGAAAGATCGATGTCGCGCAGGACATGGAAACGACCATACCATTTGTTCATCCCTTCGATCCGGACGATCGTCTCGTCCGCGACCTCAGCCCGCTTTGCTTGCTGCATTGTCTCGTTTCCTTCTGGTCGTGTGGATCAGCGCGGTGTCTGACGGGTTTCGAGCCATATCGCGTAACGCGTCAGCGGAAAGCACATGGCGAAGTAGATGAGTGCCACCAGACCATAGACCCGGAAAGGCTGGAACGTGGCGTTATTGAGTGCATCCGCGGTGCGCACCAGTTCCTCGAAGCCGAGGATGGATGCGAGCGCCGTGGACTTGATGAGCTGCACGAGGAAGCCCACCGCCGGTCCCGTCGTGATCCGGAAAGCCTGCGGCAGAATGACAAGACGCAGTTCCTGCCACCGCTTCAGCCCCAGGCTGGTGCCGGCGTCCCACTGTCCACGCGGCAATGCCTCGACGCCGGAACGCCAGATCTCGGCGAGATAGGCGGACGCATAGAGGGTCAGCCCTATCGCCGCGGCAGTCCAGGCTTCGATCCGGATTCCGAACTGGGGCAGGCCGAAGAAGATCAGAAACAGCTGCAGCAAAAGCGGCGTGCCCTGAAACACCTCGATATACCAGGCCGCAGCCTTTTGCAGCCAGCGCTTTTCGGCAATCCGCGCGAACAGGATGGCAAGACCGACGGCTATACCGCCAATGAAGGCAACGGCAGAGAGAAGAACAGTCCAGCGCGTTGCAAACAGCAGGTTTCGCAGAATATCCCAGAGAGTGAATTCGATCATGACAGCCCCGGCCCCACATATCGACGGGCGCAAAAGCCCAAAACGCGCCGCACGGCAATCGCCAGCAACAGGTAGATCGCAGCCACGATCGCGAAGGTTTCGAAGGGACGGAAAGTCTCACTCTGGATGAGATTGGCATGCATGGTAAGTTCGCGCACCGAAATCTGCGAGATGACGGCGGAATCGAGCATCGTGATGACCACCTGGCTTGCCAGAGCCGGAAAGATCACAGCCATGGCCTGCGGCAGCACGACCTTGAAAAACACGACATTTCTTTTCAACCCGAGCGCCTCGGCCGCCTCGCGCTGGCCCTGGCTGACCGCACCAAGCCCTGCCGCGACGATCTCCGTCGCATAGGCGCCGATATTCAGCGTCATGGCAATGATACCGGCCCATATTGGGTTGAGGTTCACACCGAGGCTGGGAAGCCCGAAATAGATGAAGAACAGCTGCACGATGAACGGCGTATTGCGGATCGCCTCCACATAAACGCTGACCACAGCCCGCAACCAGCGGATACGTCCCCGGCGCGCAGCGGCGCCGAAAACGCTGATAATAAGCCCCAGCACGGTAGAGCAAACGGTTAGCAGGATCGTCATTCCCGCGCCTTCCAGAAGCGCGCGAGAACCAGTTTCCAGCCAACCGAAGTCGAAAGCGCCGTTCATGCGCCAGCCACAAGCCGCACGATATCCATCACTGCGGGCGCTTGAGGTTTTCGAGATTGAGCGGCGTCTTCAGCCACTTTTCAGACGCTGCGTTCAGCGATCCATCATCGATCATCGTCTTCAACGCACCGGCGATCACGCCGCTCAGGCCGTCTTCCCCCTTGCGCACGGCAAGGTTCGAAGGCGAAGACATAAGCTGGAATTTTTCCTCGGGCTGCAGGCCGGTCTGGCGTTCGAGAACCTGTGCGCCGACATTGTTACCTGCAACCATCAGATCGGTCTGGCCGGAAATGAAAGCCTGGATCACAGCGCTGTAGTTCGGGAAGCGACGGATGGTGGCGCTTTCCGGAGCGGCCTTGGTCAGCGATGTATCCTCCAGCGTTCCTTGGTTGACGGCAATCGTCTTGCCGGCCAGATCAGCCGCACCGCTCATCTCGGTTGCCTTGGGGCCGATGACGGCAATGTAATAGGGCGCATAGGGAGCAACAAAGCCGATCGCCTTCGCACGCTCGTCCGAATAACCGACGCTCATCAGCATATCGATGCGCTTGTCGTTGAGGAAGGCGACGCGGTTCTGGCCGTTGATCGGCACGAGGTTCACCTTGACGCCCAGTACCTTAGCGATGGTGTTGGCAACATCTACATCGTAACCGACCGTGCTCATGTCCGACGAAACGGAGGAGAACGGTGGGAAGTCCGGGAATATCCCGACGTTCAGAACGCCTGCAGCCTTGATGTCTGCAAGATCATCGGCCTGTGCGGCACCGGCAAAAGCGCCGAGGGCAGCCACGGCCACAACGGCAAGAAAGCGAAGGCGGTTGGAAAGTTTCATCTAAGTCCCCTTTTTTTGTAAGTGCTGTGATTGGATTTCACTCTAGACTGTCGGCTCTACTGCGTCTCGCCCCTTGAATACGCCTTGCCTATGGCAACCATAGCGTCGGAGAGGGATTGTCGCTTCAGGCGATTGTTCCTTGCTGCCGCTGCATATCCGCATCGGATGCACGCTGTCGAACGATATCCTTCAACGTCTGGCCGGCCTGAAGATTCCGACGCATATCAAGCTCGTCCTGCTGAAGCCTGAGTGCCGTTGCGGCATGCTTGGCGACAGTCGCAGGATCGAGAACGACGACGCCGTCTTCGTCGGCCAGAATGACATCGCCCGGCCCGACAATGGTTCCGCCGCAATTTATGATGCCACCCACATGCCCCGTCATGCCGCGATTGCGGGTGGTGATCGGCGAACGTCCCCGGCACCAGATCGGGAGGCCGATATCGAGCAGTGCGGCAAGATCATTGACGAAGCCGTCGATGACCACGCCGGACACACCGCGTTCCTGAGCAGCGGTGGCCGCGACGGCTCCGAAACAGGCGTGGCGAAGGTCGCCGCAGCGATCCACAACGATCACATCACCTTGGCGAGCCACCGACAGCGCCTCTACCAGAGCCGAGCCGTCCGTGCCGGGCAGCCGAACCGTGAGCGCCGCCCCCCAGATCCGCCCCGATGGAACAAGTGCCTGAATGGACGGGACCATGAAGCCTTCGAACAGGAAGGACCCAAATGTGGCCGTCTGGACTTGCGACAGGTCGGGAATCATCTTGCGTCTCTCGATCGGTTGGCATTGCTGCTCCCGATAGGAGATTGCCGGGTATGAGCAGAGCCGAAGGTTAGCGTTTCAGCCACCCGAGACATAGCGTGGATTAGCCATGCGGATTGATCCGAACGATAGGTCCCGCCTATAGTTTCGCACGTGCGAATTCATGATAGAGCGGCCCGCCCAAGACGAGATGTGTTCATGCCCCAGCGTCCCGAACTTTCCGACCTCAACTGGAACCTGTTGCGCAGCTTCTGCATCATCGCGGAAGAAAAGAGCCTGACACGCGCCGCCAAGCGGTTAAACATGAGCCAACCGTCCGTCAGCCTTGCTCTGCAAAAGCTGGAGGAGCAGCTCGACTGCCAGCTTATCTTCAGGGGTAGCCGGCATTTTGCCCTGACCTTGCGCGGCGAGAAGATTTATCAGGAATGTGCCGACATGTTCCGCGCCGTCGACCGGATCGGCGTCCTGACCGAAGACCGCAATGACGAGGAGTTCGGAGAGCTGAGGCTGAGCATCATAAGCCAGCTTCGATCGCGGCTCGTCGACGAAGCAATCCGGCTTTATCACCAGCGGCATCCGTCGATCACCTGGCGCATCGAAGTACAGAATTCCGCCGAAACCGTGCGGCGGATCAGCAATGACAAGAAGGGGCTGGGCATTTGCCTGCTGACCAAACCTCTGATCAACCTGACCTGCCGCCACCTCTTCCGTGAGGAATTCTCGATATTCTGCGGCATAGAACACCCGCTTTACGGCCGTACGGAAGTCACCGCGCGCGACCTTCAGCAGGAACCATTCGTCGCCTTCAACTGCGCCACCGAGGGCATGGGCCTGGAGCCGATGATCATGCTGCGCGAAGGTATGGGGCTCGGCAGCCGCATCAGCGGCTCGAGCCACGATCTGGAAGAAGTCCAGCGGATGATCGTGTCCGGCCTGGGGATCGGCCTTCTGCCCGTCATGACCGTCTCGGGTGCGTCACCGGCGGGCAAGCTCTGGCCACTGCGGCTGGTCGATCAGCCGCTCGGCGCAGATGTGTTTCTCGTCAACAGCCCACTCTCGCCGCCGACACCGCCGGAGCAGAAGTTCATCGATCTGCTCGATGAACTTCTTAAACTCTATCCGGACATGATCTGAGACATTTCCTGCCTTGAGTGTCGCTCCGGCCTATCGGTCGGCACGCTGTACGGCAACGTGCAGCAGCATGTTGAGCCCGGCGATAAAGTCGTCCGGTGTGCAGTCTTCCTTGTTGTTATGCGTGATGCCGCCCTTGCAGGGCGTGAAGATCATCGCCGTCGGGAAGCGCATGGCCATGTGATAGGCGTCATGCCCGGCCTGCGCCTGGATATCCCGCCAGTTCCAGCCCTGCCGGCCTGCCTCGGCGCGAATCGCGTCGACCATGCTCGCATCGAAGATATCGCCACCCCATGCCCACTCGTCCTCGACCGTGACGGTGCATCCGGCTTTGGCACCGGCCTCATGGGCGGCTCGGCGCATCTTTTCGGCCATTACGCGCGCGGTGATCGGATCAGGATGTCGAACATCGGCGACGCATTGCGCGGTCTCGGAAAGAATGCCCGGCTTGTTGGGCCAGGCCGCAAGTCGCGAGCCGGTGGCCTTGCCGTCATGCACCGCGAAATCCCAACCGATATCGTCGACAGCGGTCAGGAAGCGCGCTCCGGCAATCAGCGCATTGCGGCGCAGATCCATCGGCGTCGGACCGGTATGGGCCGTCTCGCCATCGAAGCGAACCCGCATACCATAACTAGGATATCCTCCGGTAACGACACCCACCTGCCGCCTTTCCGCATCGAGGATCGGTCCCTGTTCGATGTGAAGCTCGAAATAGGCATCAACGTCACCGCCGCAGACATGCTTACCGTTGTAGCCGATCCGTTCTAGCTCGTCGCCAAAACGGGCGCCGTCATCGGCGATGAGATTGTGGGCCCACTCGACATCGTACTGTCCGACGAAGACGCCGGAAGCCACCATAGGCGGCGAGAAACGGGCCCCTTCCTCGTTCGTCCAGTTGACCACGACGATCGGCCGCTTGGTGACATGTCCGATATCACTGAGCGTTCGGATGACTTCAAGGCCGGCCAGCACGCCGCCAATACCGTCAAATCGGCCGCCGTTGATCTGGGTGTCGAGGTGACTTCCGATCATGATCGGCGGGAGGCTGTCGTCCAATCCCGCACGACGGCCATAGATGGACCCCATCGTATCGATTTCGACGGTCAAACCGGCGGCTTTACACCATGCCACAAACTGGTCCCGCATCTCGCAGTCACTGTCGCTCAGCGCCAGACGAGCGAGGCCGCGCTCTCGTCCCTTGCCGATCTCGGCCGATCGCTGGATGGTAGACCAGAAGCGTTCGAGGTCGATACGCGTGTCGGATGTAAAGCTCATGAAAGCCTCTCGGTATTGGCGTTTTTGGGCCGCTGGGGCATAGGGGCGAGAAGTCTGCGCTCACCGACCGGCATTGAAGCAATTGAGAGACCAAGTACAAATAGCCTCAGGCTATGCTTGCGATACAATTTCGACAACTGCCTGTGTCAGGCATGCTGCGGCATGGTCTCGAAAGCCCTCGGCGCGGCCATTGAAGGGAGTGCCCATGGTGCTCAGAACACACTCATTCCCAATTTGACAAAGACGGCTTCAAGGTTCAACTTCACAACCATTCCGAGGGAAGCATCGAGCGGTGCTGAGATGGCGGTGAGCCGCACCCTTGAACCTGATCCGGGTTTGGTGAAGCATAAAAAATCAAATAAAATCAATGCACCGCTTTTTGGTGATATTCACACCAACATTCGCACGGCTGACTCCAGCTTCTGGACCCTTTCCGTTTTACGGGAACCAACGCTGCACTGCTGCATTCCACTGAAGCTGCTCGTCCCCGCAGCCAATAAGGCCCGGTGCGCCGTCCCGTCCCCCGCCGACCACCGGGCCTCCCCTTTCCTCTAAAAATATGCGATGATTGTTACAGTTATGATCGGCGCGATTTGGATCGGCAGCCATGACGAAGATTACCATAAATCCGCGCGACAGGCTGATGAAGCTGGTCAAAGTACACCAGCTACTGTGCGCAGCGCGGGGCATCCATCCGTCATCTGACGATGCGCTTGAGATCGTTGACGAACTGATTGACGAGTTTGACGGGTCGGAGGACGAAGCCCTTATCCGTCGACGCTTCGTCAATTAATTTTAGCCGGAACTAATACAGCGGCGAACTATTGACCTACCGTCGGTGCATTCAGCACTCGCCGACCAAGCCATAGACCCTCGTCGCATCTCCCTTGCGACGAGGGCTAAACGTTATTGGAACAATATGACTGATGCTCAGTTATGCGATTAAAGGAGCCGCCATGTCATATCTTGCCAGCCGTCAAACCCATATCCCCGACCATCAGCCGCCTAAGCGTACGAACCGCTTCGTGCTGAGCACATTCGCGATTATTCTAACTGTGAGCGCGCTAGCCGTTGTCGGTGCTATTATTTTGGGGTGGCTTTAGCTGCCAGTAAGCTGCAATCGACAATGCATGAAAAAGGTCCGAAAGTAGATGTTCGGACCCTTTGTTTTTGTTTGCTGTCTGCTTTAGAAGACAAACATATAGAGCAGTATGATCACGAAGACCGGGACGCCCATTGCCCACAGTGCAATACCCTTCAGCATAGTTTCCTCCACGTTTTGTTATGAGCGGACAACGCATGCGGACGGTCGACGTTCCAGCCTGCCGTTTATCCGTGTCGTGCAACTCGATCGAATGCACGATCTACTAGCCCTGACGACAGTAATCTGGCTCGATTGCCATCGAGCAGTTCTATTGCCTTCTCGCTTTGCCGCCAGAACAAGCCATTGACGATTTGCTGCTCGTTGTAGCCAGCGCCGACGCGCACCGGACCGACCTCCAAACGATTGATAGGCGTATCCTCATCGCAGCCCACACGGCGCAACTCTAGAATAATGGCTTCTCGCACATCCATGTCTTCACCTCTCGCAATGTTCTTCCTATGTTCCAGCCCTTGGAATGAGTCAATGACGCGATAGAGCATTGGTTAAATCTCGCACCTATCCGCTGGTGTGGAACCTTGTACGATCATGGCGAGAACGAGGCGAGAGTATGTACTTTTCATCTGACCAAGCGCTTGATGCGAACGACATGACGCTTCTTCGCGGCGTGCTCGATCAACTTTGCGACGATCGCCAAATCGCTGTTAAAAGCCCGCAAGGCGAAGAATGCGCACTTCAGCTTATCGCACTGTGGCACGGTGGATTCCGCAGCGCCGACGAACTCCGGTCGATGGCGAAGCCGCTCTAGTAGCGGATTTTGGATTTGACGCGGGCGTTCATCATCAGCTCTTGGCGTGTCGCAAACGACCCGAACAGCTTCAACAGACGCAGTTGCTCGTCGCTTGTGAGCTTCTGTTTCAATGCAAAATCGCTGACTTTGATGACTTCGTGGAGATTGCGTGTGTCGATATGCCATTCATTTATGTGAGATGTCATGCCCTGCCCCAAATTTGAAAATTGAGAACGGCGATCCGAGGCGTAAGTTCCGGCGCGCACAGTGCTAAATCTTGCAGTCGCGAATACTGAAGGCATCGGGCCTACTTCGAGTGTTGGTAGACTCTCCCCTCCCCTTGAGGTCCAGTCGTGCAACCGGGCCTCTTTCTACGACGATAGTCGAGTTGTACCATTACGGCACAGCAATTTTTCATGGACGCTAATTTGGAATTTTCGGCACATGATACTGAGCGATATTAGGCCAATCTAATTAATAGGGTGGCATATTTTGGACGCAGTGCATGGCAGAGGCCTACCAAAGTTGGGCCTGTTCGCGTGGGATGTGATTGAAAACCGGCTCACAGCGGACGAAATATACGCCGACTTCTACGACATTGATCCGGCGCAACTCGTCACGGGCTTGGCGATAGAGCGGATCATCGGTCACATCATCGAAGAGGATCGCGATCTCGCTGCACGATCCACGCACACCGCGCTTTTGACCGGCAAGCTATCGTCAGTTGTTGTGCGCGTCCGGCATCGCGGGATCGTATCGGCGGTTATGTGCTATGGGCGCTGTCTTCGCGACGAAGAAGGTATGCCAACGATTTTCACCGGCGGTGTTACTGAGCACATCGACGATTTCCGCCGCCTCATCGCGTCAGCCTGGGCTGCTCACTGACGGTGGTGGGATTGCTCGCCGCTCAAAGCCTGTAACTGCCGAACGATGGTGCAAATTTTCGCCCTCCGCTCAGATGGGTCGGCGGTTGTCTTCAATTTTATTTGCCGCAGCTTTTCAAGATGCCGACTAAGCGCAGTAATCTCGTCCATCGCCCACACTCTAGATCGATCTAAATTAGAGAAATGCATAATATGAAGGCAAATTCTTTGCCAGCTAATTTTTTGTGAAGGTGCTAAGTTAATCGTGCGACTGCATGGACCTGCCATGAACTATAACAGAACATACAGCGAATATACACTAAACACGAACAGCAGGATGTGGACTTCCTGATCGACCAATACTTCGCTAGATATCCGAAAGGGAAATGTTGAATGCGGGGATAGATGCTGGACTTAGGCGCTGCGCGCGAATTCTTTGCGATCATCGGTCAAGGTGACCGCCTTCAGATCCTGTTCGCGCTAGAACAGGACGAGCTTAGAGTCACACAGATAGCCGAAGCCACCGGCATGACGACCATGAAAGCGACGAAGCTTCTCATGCGCATGCGCGTGAGCGGCATTTTGTCGAGCAGGCGCGATTTCCGCGATGTGTACTATCGCATCTCTTCGCCAGCCGCCTATCGCGCAATTGAGCTAGTCAGAGAAGAATTCGCAGAGCGCGATAGATAATGGATGCTTGCCCAACTCAACCTTTATGTCATCATCGCTCTGATCATCGTCGTTATCGCCCTCGGCGGCGGCTGGCACGGCTCAAACTGCATCAAGTCGGCTGAGATCGACACACTCGTGCAGCGCAATGCCTTCCTGACTAGCGCCGTCGAGACGAACGAACGCACGATCACCCAGATGATCGCCGATGCCGCCATCCTTGCTGCGTCTAATCAAAAGCTAAGCAACCCCATTATGGCGATCAAGATGGAGCACGCCAAAGCGTGGCAAGCGATTGATGCGCTTGACCTGGAATCGACCGGCGATTTGGACGCGCTTGAGGCCCACGTGAATAGCGAGTTTGAGCGGTCTGTTGAGGCGTCGAGGATGGCGACAGGAAAATAGTCTCGCTGGTCAGGAACATTAACGCGCCACAACAGTTCATTCATCTGACGTTCATGTTCACAGGACAGCTATCATGTTTTTGAGCACCCTTCAGCCTCCCGCAACCTTCGCCCTCACGCCTGATCACGGCATCTCGCTCGAAAAGACCGCCATCGAGACTGAGCTGAGCTACCTGCCCGAATTCGACGCGAGTGCTCTGTCTGTCGATGTGACAGGAGACTACATCGTGTTAGAAGGCTGCGTGAATAGCGGTGCTCAGCTATCCCGCGTTCTTCGGATCGCGCAGGAGATCGTCGGCTATGACCGCATCCTGTCTCGTGTCATCGTCGTAAGTGGTATAGCTGCCTGATAGACGCTGTATCCGAACAAACGAAAGCCCGCTGGATGATGTCAGCGGGCTTTCCTCGTTTCAGGCTATCGCTCGGTACTCAACCGACACGGCCTAGATGACATATTTCGCAATATCAGGTGCCACGCGAAATTTTTTACATTTTCCGAAAAGTCGGAGCTGGCGCTACTTCTGCCTGCTTTTGTCCATTGCCCGCTTCAGCCAGCCGTCTTCCTGCCGCTGAAACAACAGTTCAAGATACTCAGCACGAAACTCTGCAAGCGTGATCTCGCCCGTTACCCATCGGGCTTCGATCGCCAGATATCGCGGATCGTCGTCGAACTTCAGCCGATGCGACGCGATGTCCGCGCGAACTCGCTCCACTAGTGCTTTGCGCAATTCACTCATGTGAATCTCCTAATCGACGACGAACATACCTGCACTGTCGATTAGGAGACAATGTGATAATCAGTACGATATCGTACGTTTACGCAGCTTTGCGCTTGCGCCCGCCTGCTTATGCTGAGTGTCCGGTCGAAAGTGGGGGCAGTTCACCGCCATCAAGGCGCAGATGGAAGGTCCTGTTGATCGTAAAATGATGATTGCGGGACTCGAATCTAGCACAGCTCAGACCGTAATCGATTTGACGGAGATTTCAGCGGTTCAGGTCAACGACCTGTGGGTTTGGGCGGCTAACCTCTAACTTCCCGAAAGGTCTACGTGTCGGCTCCTTCTGGTGCTGACGCGCATTGCGAGCCTCACGGTTGAGCCAACGCCTAGTCGCTACTTTAGCCGGCACTTGGATCGATGTCGCTCGGCTGGATCGCCAGTCTCGAAAGACGAGATAAGCCGTAACTGCTAGCGCAAAAATCAGGAGGCCGGCGAGAACAAACATTGGCGTAATGGTCATGGTCGGCTCCTTTCTAGACAGTTAAAGCCCCGCTTGTTTGAGCGGGGCTTTTCGGTTTTAACCAACTCGGTGTTAGCAGGAAGTCCCTGCGTTGCCAGCGCCCGGATTCGTTGTACCTGCACCAGTCGAACCAGCCGGTGCGGTACCGTCTGTGCTCACACCACCCGGAGCGCCACAGTTAGTGTTGGAACTGCCTGTGCTGTCTGACGAGCCGGACGCGCCACCGCCAGTAGAACTGCCTGCATCGCCAGAACCGCTTCCAGTGTCGCTGTTCGAGCTGCCGCCACCTTGGTTGCCACCACCAGCACCGCCAGCGTCGCCGCCACTCGTGCCTTGTGCCATAGCTGTGCCACCCATGGCGAGACCTAGGCAAAGCGCTGTAGTTGTGAGCATTTTTATCATTGTGTTTCCTCCATTTTACGAGTGGCTAACCTATTGAGGCAGGGATTGTTCCAATGGCGGGGGAACTTGGTTGTCTGACGAAGGTTGGGATCGCGGAAGAAAGCACAATACAGAAGAACCGACATGATCTCCCATTCTACCTCATCCTCAACACTATGATCGGACTGACGATCGCGTCGGCGATCTGGCTTAGTTGGTCAACCTGAGTGGGCTGGCATTTCGATAATGCGTGGCAGGGATTCATAGAAAAAGGCAGGTTGCGCAAGGCCTGCGACGAGAGTGCCGAGTTGATCGCACGCGGCTAATTCTCGCGCTTGAAAGCCCAACCACACGGGCTATGTGCGCGATAATGAAGATAACGCTCGCCAACATCGCAATGCTTGCCTGCCTGATCTTGATCGCGGCCTATGTCTTCGGCTTGCTAGAAAGCATCTATTGATCCGCTCTTACGTCAGCGATACAAACGGATGGTCGATCATTGCCGCATGCTGAGCATCGGTCAAATGCGCCTGAACGCGCCACTTCGCTGGATCAAAGGCGTTTTTGGATAGACCAGCCGCTATTGCCCTCGATCATAAAGAATTTCCAGCCCGGTACGTCCGGATCGTCGCCGTCATAGTACGGCTCAATAAAATAGGTCCGCCACATTACGCGAGGCCTCCTGCTCTAAAATTTGGAATTAGTGGTGCGACACTGGCGCGAACGGCGGTTCCAGCTTTTGTTGCATTGACGAGTGTCGGCGCGTTTAGCAGCGTCGGCTCAAGACCAATGAAATTTTCGCCGTTTCGATAGCAAGTCACGAAGTCGCCATCGAATCCCATACGGATCACGTCGCCGACCAAAATCTCTTTCGGTGAGCTGCCGAGCTGTGCGAAGTGATCTGCCCCTTCAAATTGGATCAGTTTTGGCAGAGTTTTCCGGTGCATTTTCCTGGCAGGGAAAGGAACGGAAGACGATGAAAGCATCGCAGTTTTCGGACGCCCAGGCGTTCTTTTGAAGCAGGGTGATGAAGGCGTGACGGTCGCCGAGATCTGCCGGAAGGCGGGCATCAGCCAGGCGACCTATTTCAACTGGAAGAAAAAATACGCCGGTATGCTGCCGCCGGAGATGAAGAAGCTGAAGCAGCTTGAAGAGGAGAACGCACGGCTGAAGAAGATTGTCGCGGATCTGACGCCGGATCGTGAGATGCTACAGGACGTCATTCGCCGAAATGTATGGTCCGCCCTGTCATTGCAAGGATTTTAGGTTCTGACGATTGCAGTTTGCGTAAATGTATCCGGCCTCTCGCGAGTGGACTGCTGTTGCAGCCAGACCCTGATGAGATGCGCACATCCTGTTTCCCAATAGCTTCTTCGGGCACGAGGCCCGCTTTCAGACAGGATTTACAGAATGCCGATCAACTGTTTCGTCATCACCCTCGAACCTCGCAATCTGTCTGGCCGCGATGGCCAGAGAAGCGATGGGGTTAAGCTGAGATTTGGCGCATGTATGTGGCGCCAGGCTTGGTCAATACGACCCACACGATGCGCGCCAACTTGGCGGCTAGAGCAACGGTCACCTTGTTGACATGCATCCTGAGCCGTAAGGCATCGATCCAGGTGCCGAGCCGATCTTTTCCGCGATCGAGATGCAGCATGCATGACCTTGCACCATGAATGATCAATCGGCGAAGGTAGTTGTTGCCGCGTTTGCTAATGCCCAGGAGGTTCTGCTTTCCTCCGGTCGAATGCTGGCGCGGCACTAGACCCAGCCAGGCTGCAACGTCTCGGGCTTTTGAAAAGCGTGCGGGGTCTCCGACTGCGGAAAGGATTGCAGTTGCACTTAGAGGGCCGATGCCAGGTATCATCATAAGACGCCTTGCACGCTCGTCGGTATCGGCGATCTTCTCAATCTCGTCTGAGACCTGCCGGACCCGTGCTTCAAGCCGACGAAAATCATCATGCAGATCTCGTAGAACAGATCGCCCCACTGGCGTCAGATCATTGTCGAGGTCATCCATAACCCTGCAAATGTCGATCTTGAATACGCCAGCTCCCTGCCACATCGCCACACCGTGTTCGAGGCAATAGGCGCGCATTTGGCAAATCAGATTCGTCCGGGCCGATACCAGTCGGCTGCGAACTCGATGCAGCATCTGCAGGTCGACCTGATCAGCTTGCTTGATGCCGACAAAACGCATCGTTGGCCGTGTTGCGGCCTCTGCGATTGCGGCGGCATCGATGATGTCATTCTTGTTCGACTTCACATAGGGCTTCACGAACTGGGCGGGAATAATCCGTACAGAGTGCCCCATCGCTCGCAGTTTGCGTGCGAGCCATTGTGATCCGGGGCAAGCTTCCATTCCCACCAGCGTCCGGGAAGCTCGCTCGAAGAATTGGAGCTGTGTCTCGCGCCGAAACTTCACACGCTGAACGATTGCCCCTGTTGGGTCGAGACCGACAACGTGAAACAGGTTCTTCCCTATGTCTATTCCAAAACAGCGCATTCACACGGTTGATTGCGTTCCATCACTAGGCCCTCCTATAGCCTGTATCCGCTATCCTCTCCGGAGACAGGGCGGACCATCCCATTAGCTTTCAGGCCTGCTCGCAAGCGGGAGATGGTGAAAGGTATGTGTCAGGACTGGGTGGTCTCGGCCCGGCGTGCTTGTGGAGCGCTTAACTTCAATCGCTCGACCCACCACTACACCTCCCAACCGCGCCGACAAGAACGGCGTCTTTTGTTGCGGTCGGGTTGACCGACTTCGCCACGTTGAAATCGTGTCTGATAGCTCCGCACGTTCAGCTATCGGAGTGGCTTGGATAGCCTCTGCGCTTAGAACGGGAATTTTCGAATTGTCTGCCGCCGCTTTGCACGCGTCGGGCGCGAGATCAGCTGTACCTTCTGCCCACGCCAGTGCGTCGCAATTTTTCCGCTAAAACGAGGCGTTTGGCGAGCGCTTCTTCGCGATCTTTCGTGCCTAGCGCGATGCGAACTTGCTTCTTGCCCTTAAACCGAAGCTCTCGCCCCTTAGGAACAGGATAACAGAACGACAACCAACCGTTTCGCTCCTATAATTTAATGCCGTAATTTGTTTCCAACGAAATTCTTGCGCTCTCTCGGCGACCAATATTAAATGTATTATTTTGGGGATGTAGCTCGACACAAAAAACCATAACACACAACAACATATCTCGCCGCCCATCACTTTTTTACTCGACCTCATTTGATTTCAATTTCGTCCAGCGTCATTTCAAAAGCCAAACATTCACATAAACACGCACATTTCCCGGAGTTTTCCGCGAGTGTTAGCATTCTGTTGCACAGGCGATTGACACAAAACCTGTTATATTCCACAACTTACGCATTCCGAGGGGTGCGCCGTATGGCGCTGAGATAGCGATTAGCTGAACCCTTATTTCACCTGATCCGGGTCATACCGGCGTAGGAACGGAAACGGCGCGATTGTGCACCACTTTCTTATTCTCCGCTCGCCTGGATCTCCATGATATCGCTGTCAGGAGATCAGCCATGCTTTGTATTTCGAAGAAAAAACTAGCCCGATGGCCATTGTGGTCCGATGGCTGCACGTCACGCAACTGACATGCAGCTTCGGTTTGCAGCCTGCGGGCTTCTTTTGCTGCTGGCGATCTGGCTGGCAGCCGTGGAGCTGTTCGCTCCACCTCGCTACCTGTTGCCCTCGCCGCTTGCCGTAGCACAGGCATTGTCGCGCCAGGGCAGCTTCCTTGCCCATCATGCGCTGATCACACTCGCAGAAATATTTGCGGGCCTGCTGTTCGGCAGCATTTTTGGCGCGTTGGTGGCCTTTGTGGTGATGGCATTGCCACGCGCCGGCAGGCTTGTCTGGCCGATGGTCCTCGTCCTCCAGGCCTTCCCCGTTTTTGTGCTTGCTCCGTTGCTGGTACTCTGGCTGGGATTCGGCATGGCCTCGAAGGTGGCGATGACGACGATCGTCATCTTCTTCCCCGTAGCATCATCCTTCGCCGATGGCCTGAGGCGAACCGAACCTGTGCTGCTTGAGGCCGCCGCGCTGACGAGAGCGACGCCCTGGCAGGTTCTGGTTCGGTTGAGGCTGCCGCTTGCCATCCCGTCGCTGGTATCCGGTCTACGCGTGGCCGTGCCGCTGGCGCCGCTCGGCGCCGTCATCGGCGAATGGGTCGGCGCCTCCGCCGGCCTGGGCTTCGTCATGGTTCAGGCCAACGCGCGCATGCAAACCGATATCGTCTTTGCCGCCATGGCGATCCTGGCACTGACCAGCGTCAGCCTGCGACTGATCTTCGACCGCCTGACAAGGGGACATCCCCATTGGGCTACAGAGACCGATCCCATAACACTGTTTTCATCCTGAGGAGAGACGACAAACAATGAAACGGACCCTGTTGGCAATCGCCATTGCCATATTCACCAGCCTCAATGCCTCCGCCGCCCATGCCGCAGAAAAGCTGACGGTCATGCTCGAATGGTTCGTCAACCCGGACCATGCCCCACTCGTCATCGCCGCACGCAACGGTTATTTCGAAGCCGTCGGCCTGGACGTCGAACTGGTGCCGCCCGCCGATCCGTCGACGGTTCCGCGGCTCGTGGCGGCGGGCCAGGCCGATGTCGGCATTCATTACCAGCCGAACCTCTATCTCGACCGCGCCGCCGGCCTGCCACTGAAGCGCTTCGGCACGCTGGTCGAAACACCGCTGAACACCGTCACCGTGCTGGCCGATGGTCCGATCAAAAGCCTGAAGGACCTGCGCGGCAAGAAGATCGGCTTTTCCGTAACCGGCTTCGAGGACGCGATGCTGAAACGCATGCTGGAGGGTGAAGGCCTGAGCCTTGAGGATGTCGAGCTGATCAATGTCAACTTCGCGCTGTCGCCGTCACTAATCGGCGGAAAGGTCGATGCCACGCTTGGCGGCTTTCGCAACTTCGAACTGACGCAGATGCGCATCGAGGGCCATGAAGGCCGTTCGTTCTTCCCCGAGGAACATGGCGTGCCGGTCTATGACGAGCTGATCTTCGTCACTCGTGACGCGCTGATCGCCGATCCGCGCTTGCCACCCTTTCTCGAAGCCGTCGAGAAGGCTGCGATCTTCCTGACCAATCACCCCGATGACGCGTGGAAACTCTTCATCGCCGCCTATCCCAGTCTCGACGATACGCTCAACCGGCAGGCCTTTATCGATACGCTACCGCGTTTTGCCAAACGCCCCGCAGCGCTCGATCGCCGCCGGTACCAGCGTTTCGGCGACTTCATGCAGACAAGCGGTCTCATCCAACAGGCGCCGCCCGTCGAAGACATCGCACTGGAGATCCGCTGACCATGACGCAGACATTCCCGACAGCGGAACAAGCCGCCGACCTTCTGCAGCGCGTGCGCGCGCGGCGCCCTAGGGTGCATTGCCTGATGAACACGGTGGTGCAGAAATTCACTGCCGACGGCATCACAGTGATCGGCGCCATCCCGTCGATGACGTCTTCCCCGGACGAGATCGCCGATTTCGTCTCCAAGGCGGATGTTCTCACCGTCAATCTCGGCACGCTGGATGCGGAACGTCGCCAGGTCATCGAACGGGCGGTCGAGATCGCCAATGATGCCGGAAAACCCTGGATCCTCGATCCGGTGCATTGCGACTATTCCCCCTCCCGGCTGGCCTTTGCCAGAACATTGATTGCACACCGACCGACAGTGGTTCGCGGCAACAGGGCGGAGATGGCGCTGATCGGCGACACCGGCGACATTCTGAGCATAGAGACCGGCGCGGCAGACCGGCTGACGGATGGCGCACGCGTCGTCACCGTGCGCAACGGCCATCACTGGATGGCCGATGTCACCGGCACCGGCTGCCTGTCGGGCGGCGTGATTGCTGCCTTCCTGGCCGTCGAGCCGGATGCGCTTGCCGCCGCCGCCGCGGCGCTGGCGGCAACTGGCGTTGCGGCCGAGCATGCAGCGGGCCAGGCGCGCGGCCCCGGCAGCTTCGGCGTCGCCCTTCTGGATGCATTGTCGGCCCTCACCCCGGAGAAGCTGGGCAAGGAAGCGAGGATCGAACATGAGACTTGATTATCGATTGAACGCGATCGTCGATGCCAGCCTTGGCGATATAGGCGAGCTTGCGACACTGGCGACTGTTGCGGCGAAAAACGGCGCAACACTGATCCAGTACCGCGACAAGACGGGCTCCACCCGCGAAATGATCGAGAAGGCAACGGCGATCCGCACCGCTCTGGAAGGCACGGGCGTACCACTTGTGGTCAACGACCGCGTCGATGTGGCATTGGCGGCCGGTGCCGATGGTGTTCATCTGGGCGCCGACGACATGGATGCCGCAACCGCCCGCCGGCTGCTAGGCCCTGCCGCAATCATCGGCCTCACCGTCAAGACAACGGCGGATGCCGAACGTGCAGGCCGGGCAGCAGCAAGCTATGCCTGCATCGGCGGCGTCTTCGAGACCGTGTCGAAAATCAATCCCGATCCGCCGGTCGGGCTGGATGGCTTTCGCCGGCTGCGGGCGCAATTGCGCGCACTCGATCCCGGCCTGCCGGTCGGCGCCATTGCCGGTATCGGGCTGGCGCAGGTGCCGGATGTGATCACGGCTGGTGCCGATGGTGTCGCCGTCATCTCTGCGATTTTTCGCGCAGCGGATATTGCAGTCGCATGCCGCGATTTCCGCAGCTCCGTCGATCAAGCCCTGAAGGGAGCCACTCGATGACTGCCACAGCCATGACGATCGCCGGCTCCGACAGCGGCGGTGGCGCCGGCATCCAGGCCGATATCAAGACGTTTTCGGCGCTGGGAGTGTATGCCACCAGCGTCATCACCGCCGTGACGGCGCAGAATACACTTGGGGTAACCGCGGTGGAGGATATCTCGTCCGAGACGATCCGGGCACAGATCCGGGCGGTGCTTGCCGATATCGACATACATGCCGTCAAGATCGGCATGGTGTCGCGCAGCGAAACGATCCTTGCGATTGCGCAGGAACTGGCGGACTATGAGGGGCCTGTCGTCCTTGATCCGGTGATGGTGGCAACCTCCGGCGACCGGCTGCTGCGCGAGGATGCGATCGAAGCCCTGATTGCCAGCCTTGTGCCGAGGGCGACGATCGTCACCCCGAACTTGCCGGAAGCCGCCCTGCTCACCGCCACACCAATGGCTGAAACGCGGGCGCAGATGATCCGTCAGGCAGAGACAATACTCGCTGCCGGCGCTGCAACTGTTCTGCTTAAGGGTGGCCATGGAGGCGGCGATGCGAGTATCGATCTTCTCGTCGATCATTCGGGCGTGACGGAATTTTCAGCCCCCCGCATCGATACGCTGAATGACCACGGAACCGGCTGCACCCTCGCTGCAGCGGTGACGGCCGGTCTTGCCCTCGACATGCCCCTGGCCGAGGCGACGGGCCACGCCAAGGCCTACCTTCAGCAGGCCCTTGTTGACGGAAAATCACTGGCGATCGGCGGCGGGCACGGTCCGGTGCATCACTTTCATCGGTGGTGGCGCCCATGAGACCGCCCGCCCGCCCCGGCATTACCCCATCTCGCCCGGAACGGTCTCGCCGAACTGCGCCCCACGCCAGATCGCCGAGGCCTGGGGATGTGCGAAGAGCAGCCGCAAATGGCCGATGATCTGGCCGGCACGCGGATCGGCCAGCCGGTAAACGACCGCCTTGGCGGCGCGTTCGCCGGCGATGATCCCCGCCTCGCGCAGTTCGCCGATCTGCTGCGAGAGCGTCGGCTGATGCACGTCGAGTATTTTCTCCAGTTCGCCGACCGTGCGCGCCCCCTCCATCAGCACGCAAAGGATGGACAGCCGAACCGGGTTGGACATCGACTTCATGAAGTCGGACGCCTCGCCGATAGCCTGGCATCGGATTTTCGGCACATGCGGCTTGCGATGCCGTTCTTCACCGACCTCTGTATCGTTGCTCAAGACGCATCCTCCAACGCAGGAATATTTTTCTTCCTTATCAGGCAATTTCAGCGTCGCATTTCTCGCGGACCCTGCTACCTTCATTATATAAATTTATATAACAATATTCAATGAGGTGAACGTATTGGTTCTCAGGATTGGTCACCACCCCAACAATCTTCACCTGCGGCTGGCGTCGCTTTGGCCCGGTGCCTTTGCTTCGCTCAAGCCGGAATTCGTCGGCTATGTAGAGGGGCGCGAGACAGCGAACCGCTTGCTTGAGGGCGAATTCGACATTGGCGGCACCGGCTCCACGCCACCGATCCTGGCGGCCGCGTCCGGCATTTCTGTCGCCTATGCGGGCGCCTCGGCACCGCGCCCGGCCAATGGCGCAATCCTCGTTTCCAAGGCATCGGGCATCACCACCATCGCCGACCTGAAGGGCAAGCCGATCGCCCTGGTGGACGGATCGTTCCTCACCTACTTCCTGGCAAAGCGGCTCGAAGAGGCAGGGCTCAGGCTGACCGATGTCGACCGCCGTGACATTCTGCCTGTGCCATCCCGCGAGGCTTTGCGGAAAGGAGACGTATCCGCCTGGATCGCCATGGCGCCGCATCTGGAACAGTCTCTTGTCAGCGGTGAGTTTGACGTGCTCGCCCATTGCGGCGATCTCATTCCCAACCGCTCGATCTTCTGGACGATCGAGGATCGCGGCCTGTCGACAGACACGCTCGACGCGTTCGCCGCCGAGCTGCAAAGCTTCGGACAGGAGATTTCCGCCGACCCGGAAAAGGCCGCGGCTCTGCTTTCCGCCGATGGTGACGAGACCGCGCGACGCGCCTGGACGCGGATCGTCTCCGAGCGGAACTGGGACGTGATCGGCGCCGACGAGCGCCTGTTACGCGAGCAGCAGGCGGAGGCCGACACGCTGTTTGCCCATGGCGACCTTGAGACCAAACTCACCATTGCTACCACGAACGGCGATACGAACAACGGCAGAGGGATCTGAACATGAACGTCCTTTGGTACATGTGCGCTCCCGACGGAGCCTATCCGTGGAAGCCGGAAGGCTCGCGCACCATCGATTACGGTTATTACAAGCAGCTCGCCCAGGCCTATGATCATCTCGGTTACACCGGCGCGCTTTTTGCCACCGGCGCCCATGATGTCTGGCCGCTGGCGGGCGCATTGCTTCCCTATACCGAGCGGATGAAATTCCTCGTCGCCTTCCATCCCGGCCTGATCGCCCCGACGCTGCTCGCCAAGATGGCGGCGACGTTTCAGGAATTTTCCAATGGTCGCCTGATGCTCAACGTCGTCTCCGGCGATGCCAAGATGCTCGGCGCCTATGGCATGACGCTGCCGCATGACGAGCGGTATGTGATGGCCGACGAATACCTGACCATCTGGCACCGGCTGATGGCGGGCGAAAGCGTCACCCACAAGGGCAAGTATTTCCAGACCGAAGGCGCAAAGCTGGCGCTTCCGGCCGGCACCGACATAAAGCCGCCGCCGCTGTGGTTCGGCGGCTCCTCCGACAGCGCCATCGAAGTGGCGGCAAAGCATGTCGAAACCTATCTCTCATGGGGCGAAACGCCGGAGCAGATGGGCGACAAGGTCAAGACGGTGAAGGCCCGCGCTGCCGAACACGGCCGCGAGCTGACTTATGGCATCCGCCTTTATGTCATCGTCCGCCAGACCGACGCCAAGGCCTGGGAAGCCGCCGCCGATCTCTACGACCAGATGGACGAGACGGCGATTGCGGGCAACCAGCGTTTCGTTTCCAACACGGATTCGGTCGGCCAGCAGCGGATGAGCGCCATGCATGGCGGCATTAAGCCGACCAATCTCCGCGACCTCGAAATCGCGCCCAACCTGTGGGCCGGCATCGGCCTCGTGCGCCCCGGTCCCGGAACCGCCATCGTCGGTTCGCCCGACACCGTGATCCGCACGCTGGAGGCCTACCGGAAGGTCGGCGTCGACACGTTCATCCTCTCCGGCATGCCGCTTCTGGAGGAAGCCTACCGCTTCGGCGAACTTGTGCTGCCGAAGCTGCCGGTCGAACGGCTGGTGCCGGAACGCAAGCAGTTTACGTGGTCGACCCTGTTCGATCGCGATCTGTCGGGGAAACCCGCAAATGGCTGACACCAGCACGGCCGGCGGGAAACTCGTGGAACAGCCGGCGCCGAGCCGGCGCGGCAGCGGCCTTGCCAGCACGGCCAAGCGGCTGGCCTCGCCGCTGGCGATCATCCTTCTCTGGCAGATTGCCAGCATGTCCGGTTTTTTGTCGCCGCGTATCCTTGCCGGACCGGGAGAAATCATTTCCGCCGCAGGCCGCCTCGTCGCGTCCGGAGATCTGATCAACGGCCTTGTCGTATCCTTCCTGCGCGTGCTGGCCGGCTTTTCGATCGCACTCGTCCTCGGTGTCCTTCTGGCGCTGATCTCGGGCCTGTCGCGGCTCGGTGAAACAATCATCGATCCGCCGATCCAGATGCTGAAGGCCATGCCTTTTCTTGGTCTCCTGCCGCTGTTCATCCTGTGGTTCGGCATTGGTGAGGCGCCGAAGATCGGACTTGTCGCCTTTGGCGCCGTCTTTCCGATCTACCTCACCCTGCATGGCGGCATCCGCGGCATCGACAGGAAGCTGATCGAGGCGGGACAGACGCTGGAACTGGGCACGTTCGGTATCATTCGCCATATCGTCATTCCCGGTGCCCTGCCCTCGCTTCTCGTCGGCGTACGGTATGGCCTCAGCGTCGCATGGCTGAGCCTCGTCGTGGGCGAACAGATCAACGCGTCCAGCGGTATCGGCTTCATCATCACATATGCGCGCGATTTCCTGCAGACCGATGTCATTGTCGTCTGCCTTCTCGTCTACGCCATCATGGGCCTTTTGACCGATGGTCTGGTGCGCATGATCGAAGCTTATGCGCTGCGCTGGCGCCCGGAGGTGACCGCATGAGCAATCTCGTCGACATCAAGGCCTTGCACCGTTCGTTCGGCGGTCCGGCGGTCCTCGACGGCATCGACCTGACGATCGCGCCCGGCGAATTCGTCGCACTGCTTGGCCGCAGCGGTTCGGGAAAATCCACCCTGCTCCGCGTTCTGGCCGGCCTCGACACAGCGCCGGCGCAAAGGCTCGACCTTCCAGCTCGCCGCTCGGTGGTCTTTCAGGAGCCGCGCCTGATGCCGTGGAAAAGCGTCATTGAGAATGTCGCGCTCGGCGTGCGCCGCCCGGATGCGCGGACGCTCGCGACACAGGCGCTGGCCGATGTCGGCCTGTCGCACCGGATCGATGCCTGGCCGCTGACGCTGTCGGGCGGCGAGGCGCAGCGCTCGGCTCTCGCACGGGCACTGGTGCGCGAACCGGAACTGCTGCTGCTGGATGAACCCTTTGCCGCGCTCGACGCCCTCACCCGGCTGCGCATGCATGATCTGGTATTCGAGCTCTGGCGCAAGCATCACCCCGCCGTGCTGCTCGTCACCCATGATGTCTGGGAAGCCGTGGCGCTTGCCGACCGGATCCTGGTGCTCGACCAGGGCCGTTTCAGCAGAGAAATCCGCGTCGACATCGATCATCCGCGCCGCCGTGACGATCCCAGAACCAGCCGCATCGAAGCCGAGCTTTTGAAGCAACTCGGCGTCGAACCTCTCCACGCCTGAACCTCACGCCAGATTGGCAGATTGGACACAACGATGATCACCAAGCGTACACTCCTTGCTGCCGCCGCTTTCCTGGCTGCCGCCACCAGCTTCACCCCCACCGTTTACGCCGCCGATCAGGTGGTGCGGATCGGCTGGCTCAGAGGCCCCAATGACATCACGCTCGCCAAATCGCGCGGCACGCTGGAAAAGGCGCTCGCCGAAAAGGGCATCGCAGTCGAGTGGGCCGGCCCCTTCCCGGCTGCTGCTCCCGCATTCGAGGCGCTCAATGCCGGCAGCATCGACATCACAGCCGGCAGCTCCACATCGGCGATCGCGGCGCTTGCCGCGAAGATCCCGCTTGTCGTCTTCGCCTACCAGAAGATGGCGCCGGGATCCGAAGGCATCGTCGTAAAGACGGGATCCGACATTCAGTCGATCAAGGACCTCGCGGGCAAGAAGGTCGCCGTCAACCGCGGCGGCACCGGCGAGTATCTTCTGATGCGGGGGCTGGAGACAAACGGTATCGACCCCGAAAGCGTCGAGCGAGTTTACCTGAGCCCGAGCGACAGCGGCCCGAGCTTCACCCAGGGGCATGTCGATGCCTGGGCGACCTGGGACCCGTTCCTGACGATCGCGGAAAAAGCCTATGACGGTCGCGTTGTCGCCGATGGCGCCGCAATCAAATCCGACAACGCCGTCGTGCTCGTGGCGAGCAGCGCATTTGCCAAGCAAAAGGCTGATCAGCTTCAGCTCGTTTTCGATGTCATAAAGTCGGAGAACGCCTGGGCTGTGGCCAACAAAGGCGAAGCCGGAAGCATCTGGGCCAAGGAAATGAACGTGCCGGCAGACCTCGGCGCCAAGATCGGCGAAAACAACGCCGTTCCGACCACCGGCGTTTCCGAAGCGGATGTGAAGCAGATCGGCGCCGTGGCTGAATGGTACGCCAGCAGCGGCATCATCCCTGTCCTGCCCGATGTGGCAGCCGGCGTCGTCTCGCTGAAGTAACGGTTGGGTTTACCGATTTACTCCCTCACGCCCCTACCGGGATGTCTGACAATGATGCCGGTAGGGGAATTCGATGAGGGCTTCGAAGCTTGTGGAAGCACAGATCGCAGTTGTCTTGAAACAGGCAGGGGACGGAACATCTGTTGGCGAGGTCTGTCCGAAGGCGGGGACCTCCGATGCCACCTTACGAGTGGCGAGAAGATGCGCCGGCTTGCTGCCAACGGATCTGGAGAAGAACTCTCTACTCGGTGAAAGGCCTGTTTGGCAGTCGCCAATAAGCCGAGTTTATCAATCGGAGCTTCTACCGGCTTGGTAATGCACCACGCAACGCATCCAGGATCAAGCTGAATGCCTGTGTCGGCTGATGCCGGCTTGGGTAATAGATGTAGTAGCCATCGAACGGTGCACACCAGTCGGCCAGCACCCGTTCCAGGCGACCCGAAGCGATGTGCGCTTCGAAATAGCTTTCAGGCATGCAGGCGATGCCGAGGCCACTCAGACAATAATCGAGGATCTGCGCCGGCATGTTGCTGACGATCTGACCGTTCGGGCGCAGGTTGGCGGTCCTCTTGCCCTTCTCGAATTCCCAGGAATAGATCCCGCCATGCGTTTGGAGGCGTAGCGCGAGACAGTTGTGGTTCACCAGGTCTTCGGGTGCGCGCGGCCTGCCACGTAGATTGAAATAGTCCTTCGTCGCCACGACCGCCATGCGGATATCCGGCCCTACTCTTCGTGCAACCATGCCTTCGGCAAGATGCTCCCCCAGGCGAATACCCGCATCACATCGCTCCGCAACGATATCGGTCATTGCGTTGTCGACGACGATTTCAGCCTTCACATCCGGATAGCTCACGAGAAGCCGCCTCAATACCGGTTTGAGGACCGTGTCGGCGGCATGATCCGACGCTGCAATCCGCACGGTTCCGGCCGGCCTATCACGCAAACTGGTCAGGCCTGCCAGAGCCGCATCGATCCCGTCGAAATGCTGCCCGGCGGTCTCGAGCAGCTTTTCGCCCGCTTCGGTGAGGCTGACCTTGCGTGTCGTGCGCGTGAGCAACCTCACGCCGAGCCTCTCCTCAAGCGACTTGATCGTGTAGCTCAGCGCCGATTGCGATACGCCGAGCTTCGCAGCGGCTTTTGTGAAATTCAGTTCGCGAGCCACGAGTACAAAAGTCACCAGATCCCGGATTGTCTCCCGCGAGGTTTCCACCGGCATGTCATCGCTCCAGAATCCGCTCTTTTCGATCCGAAGATTAATAAGCTCTATCGATAACTGAATGCAAACAAACAACCATAGTCGCATAACGGATTGACCATTAAGTTCCGCAAACGAGGTGCGACCGACCTGAGCAAGGCGGGGAGCGCAGCAAACAAGGAGCTTGAAAATGCCCACGACAGTCAAAGGCTATGCGGCACACGCGTCAGATGCCGATCTCGTGCCATGGTCGTTCGACCGCCGCGACCTGCGACAGGATGACGTCGAACTCGACGTTCTGTTCTGCGGCGTATGCCATTCCGACATTCACCATGTCCGCAATGACTGGGGTGGTGAAACATACCCTATCGTTCCGGGCCATGAAATCATCGGCAAGGTAACGCGCGTCGGTCCGTCGGTCAGTAAATTCAAGGTCGGCGACACGGTCGGCGTTGGCTGCCTGGTCGATTCCTGCCAGCACTGCAATCCCTGCAAGAGCCTGCTTGAGCAATATTGCGCGAATGGCAGCACGCTGACCTATGCAGGAAAGGATCGCCATGACGGAACGCCGACCTATGGTGGATATTCCGAAAAGATGGTCGTGAATGACAAGTTCGTTCTCAGCGTTCCGGAGAACCTGGAACTCGCCGGAGCGGCGCCGCTGCTATGCGCCGGCATCACCACCTATTCCCCGTTGCGCCGCTGGAAGGCCGGTCCCGGCAAGAAGGTCGCCGTCGTCGGCCTGGGCGGTCTCGGCCACATGGCCCTCAAGCTGGCAAAGGCGATGGGCGCGGACGTAACGCTGTTCAGCCGGTCGAAGGGCAAGGAAGCCGATGCGCGCCGGCTGGGCGCAGATCGCATCGTCATCTCCGGCAGCGAGGAGGAAATGAAGGCTGTTGCGAGCAGCTTCGATCTGATCATCGATACCGTCCCCTACGATCATGATCTCAACCCCTATATCGCAACCCTTGCGCCGGAAGGCACCATTGTTCTGGTCGGTTACCTTGGTCCGCTGAGCACGACCCTCAACACGGCGCCGATGGTGTTCCGCGGCAGGTCGCTTGGCGCCTCGCTGATCGGCGGTCTCGCCGAGACGCAGGAAATGCTGGATTTCTGCGGCACCCATGGAATCGTCTCGGATGTCGAGGTCATCAAGATCCAGGACATCAACGAAGCATATGGCCGAATGCTGAAGAGCGATGTGAAGTATCGGTTCGTTATCGATCTCGCATCGCTGAGAGACTGATACGAACGGGGCACGGGCCTTGGCACCCGTGCCCTTACTTGAAATTGATAAAAGATAAGTCTCGCCTTCCCTGATTTGAAGGAAGCCGCCGGCGCCCTCTCCGATATCGTGAGCCCCACAGACGCTCGCGATTAGGAAGATCCGCCATGGACATTCGAGACAGCAGCATCGACCCGATTGAGCTCAGACGAGCATTTGGGACCTTCGTGACCGGTGTGACCGTGATCACGACACGGGAGCCGGACGGCACTCCTCGCGGAATGACAGCCAACTCGTTCACCTCGGTCTCGCTCGACCCGCCCCTGCTTCTGGTCTGCATCGGCAAGTCTGCATCAAGCTCTACCGCCTTTTCCCAGGCGACCGAATTCGCAGTCAACCTGCTGCATCAAGATCAGAAGGATGTCTCGGCGACCTTCGCCTCGAAGACGAACGACAAGTTCACGAGCGTGAACACCGACCACGTACACACCGGCGCGCCGGTCCTGACCGACAGCATGACATGGTTCGACTGCACCGTTCACGATCAGGTTGATGCCGGCGATCATTTCGTGCTGATCGGCCGCGTCCGGGCTTTCGGCACCAGCCCCGCCGCTCCGCTCGGCTTCTGCCGCGGGCGCTATGTCAAGATCGACGACCCATTGCCGACCGGGTGGCTGGCGCCGCGCGGAATGGTGAGTGGTTATCTGATCGAAGGCGACGGGTGCATCCTGCTGCGCAGCGACGACGCGGGAAAATTGTCTCTGCCAACCGCAAATACGCGCCGCAACGGCGATCATATCCTTCTGGACGGTGGACAATCCGTCCATGTCGAACCGGAACGGACATTTCTCTACTCCGTGTTCGATGTCGCCGACAGCGACCCCGGTCACATCATCTATCGTGCCCGGCTCGCAGCAGGTTCCTCGCAGCGGGAATTGCCGGACGATCTTCAGTTCTTTCCCGTCGACGCCCTGCCTTACGACCGGATGCGGAGCAGCGAATTGCGTGCCGTGCTGCGCCGCTATGTCCGAGAGCGGCAAGCTCAACGGTTCGGCATCTACATGGACGGCCGTGAAGGCGGCCGGGTGGCAATGATCGAAAGCGAGAGCGCCTACAGCGCCTGATTTAAAACATTTGCGAGGGTAAGCATGAAAACGACCGTAACGTCACTCGAGGGCTCCCGCCAGAAGATGGTGATCGCGGGACGGTCCGTCGAACCGAAGAGCGGCAACTATCTGAAGAGCTACGACCCGACCACCGGCGAGCCCTGGTATGAATTCGCCGACGCCGGTCCGGACGATGTGTCCGACGCAGTGGAAGCCGCCCGCGCGGCATTTTCAGACCCCGCATGGCGCCGGATGACCCAGACCACACGCGGGAAACTGGTCCGCCGCCTTGCCGAACTCATGCTGGAAAACGCCGACCTGCTCGCAGAGATCGAGACGCGTGACAACGGCAAGCTGATCAAGGAAATGCGGGCGCAGATGCGGGCGCTGCCCGATTCCTACACCTATTTCGCCGGCATGGCCGACAAGCTTCAGGGGGAGACCATCCCCGTCAACAAGCTGGACATGCTCAACTTCACCATGCGCGAGCCGATCGGCGTCGTTGCGATGATCACGCCCTGGAATTCGCCTCTGATGCTGTTGACCGGCACGCTGGCGCCCTGCCTTGCCATCGGCAATACCGTCGTCATCAAGCCCTCGGAACATGCGACGGCCTCCACGCTGGCCCTGATGGAGCTTGTCGAGGCCGCCGGTTTCCCCCCCGGTGTCGTCAATGTCGTCACCGGTTCCGGTCGTGCCACCGGCGACGCCTTGGTCAAACATCCCGGTCTTGCCAAGATCGTCTTTACCGGCAGTACCCAGACCGGGCGAACGATCGCGCGAAACGCCGCCGACAATCTGGTGCAGTGCCAGATGGAACTGGGTGGAAAATCCCCCCATGTCGTCTTCGGTGACGTCGATATCGAACGCACGGTCAACGGCGTCGTGGCGGGTGTCTTTGCCGCCGCAGGACAGACCTGCGTAGCGGGGTCGCGATGCTTCGTCGAGGCAAGCATCTATGATCGCTTCGTCGAGGCGCTTGTGGAGCGCACGAGCCGCATCTCGCTCGGCCATCCGATGCTGGAGACATCCGACATCGGCCCGCTTGCTCTGCTGGACCAGGTCAGCAAGGTGGAATCCTACGTCGCATCCGGCATCCGCGAGGGCGCCAAGGTTGCAGCGGGCGGCAGACGTCCGCAACGCAGCGATCTCGCCGGGGGCTGGTATTACGAGCCGACAGTGTTGACCGACGCCCGGAACGACATGGGCTTCATGCGCGATGAACTCTTCGGCCCGGTGGTCGGCGTCATGCCTTTCTCCAGCGAGGAGGAGATGATCGCGCTCGCCAACGACACCCGCTACGGCCTCGCATCGGGCATCTGGACCAAGGATATCGACCGCGCGATGCGCTTTGCCACGCAGATCGATGCGGGCACGGTCTGGATCAATACCTATCGCTCGGCGGCCTTCATGTCCTCGATGGGTGGCTTCAAGGAGAGCGGTTACGGTCGGCGCGGCGGCTTCGACGTCATGCGCGAGTTCTCGCGCGTGAAGAACGTCGTCCTCGACTATTCCGGAGCCATGCAGGACCCGTTCGTCATCCGCTTGAAATAACGGGCACATCTCAGTTTCGCTTTTCGCAAACCCGGAAGGGAAGACAATGAAATTCTCGCTTTCACTGCATCTGGAACGCGCTTCGCCGGATGCGTCGATGACGGAAGTCACCCGCAACATGTTGGAACTGGCGCAGATCGCCGACCGCGGCGGCTTTCAAACGCTCTGGACCGCCGAGCATCATACGATCGAGTTCACCATCGCGCCGAACCCTTTCACCGTCCTCACCTGGCTCGCGCAGCACACGGATCGCATCAGGCTCGGCACCGCGACCGTCGTCGCTCCCTACTGGAGCCCGATCCGGTTGGCGGGAGAAGCCGCGCTCTGCGACCACCTGACGGGCGGCCGCCTGGAATTCGGCATTGCCCGCGGTGCCTATCAGTACGAATTCGACCGCATGGCCGGCGGCATGCCGCAGCAGCAAGGCGTGGCCTACATGAAGGAACTGCTTCCGGCGGTGAAGAAGCTGTGGGAGGGAGACTACGCCCATGATGGCGAGATCTGGAAGTTTCCGACGGCGACTTCTGTTCCAAAGCCGTTGCAGAAGCCGCATCCGCGCATTTGGGTCGCAGCGCGCGACCCGGGCAGCTTCGATTGGGCCGTGGGACTGGGGGCCAACATCATGTCGACGCCCCTGTCGCAGCCCATGTCCGAGGTGGCCAACCTGGCGGCCAAATTCGAGAAGGCAGTGGCCGATCATCCAGAAGTACCCCGCCCGCTCTTCCTGATGCAGCGGCGCGCGGGCGTCTTCGACAAGGCAAGTGACTGGGAGACCTTCGTCCAGCACAGCGCGGATTATGGCCGCTATTTCGAAAACCTGTTTCAGAATATCGGCACCGTCTCCAACGGGTTCCCGCAGCCGGTACCCTACGAGGCTGTTGCCGGACGCGAGAACTACAATCCCGAAAGCATCCGCGCCAACATGCTTTTCGGAACACCGGACGAGGTGATCGAAAAGCTGCAGGCCTATGAGGCCGCAGGCGTCGACGAGCTTTGCCTCGGTATGAACTACAATCTGCCCTTCGAGCTGCAGAAGCGGACACTGGAGCTGTTTGCCGAAGAAATCATACCGGTCTTCGCCGCACGCGAGCGCGAGAGGGCGTCGGAACCGCTGGAGGCTGCCCAATGAGCGAGGACAGCCAGCACGCGGTCGGCGACGTCAGTATCAACTATCGCCTGAGTGGTGAAGGCAATGAACCGCTGATCTGCGTCCACGGCGTGGGAGCCTCCCTGGAAGCCTGGAATGACATCACGCAACGGCTTGGGCACCGCTTCAAGATACTGACCTTCGATCTTCGCGGGCACGGAAAGTCCGCCAAGCTCAAGGGACGTTATGAGATCGACGACTTCGTCAACGATACCCTTGCTCTCGCCGACAAGGTCGGCTTCGACACCTTCCATCTCGTCGGCTTCTCGCTTGGCGGCCTGGTCGCCCAGCGTATCGCCTTGACGCACCAGAACCGCATTCGCCGTCTCGCCCTGCTTTCGACCGTGGCGGGCCGGACGTCGGAGGAACGGCAGCGGGTGGCGGCGCGGCTCGAAGCCTTGCGTTCGGGCGAGCGCGGCTCCCATTATGACGCATCGATGTCGCGCTGGTTCTCCGAAAAATTCCAGGCCGACAACCCGCAACTGATGGCTGATCTTCGTCGCCGCAACGCCGAGAACGATCCCGAATGCTACGCCGCTGCCTATCGCGTTCTGGCGGAGACCGATTTTGGCGGGTTGCTGGACAGGATTGACCGTCCCACCCTGGTCGCGACGGGCGAAATGGATATCGGCTCCAATCCGCGCATGGCCCGTTTCATGGCGGAAAACATTCCCGGCGCAAAATTGAAAATCCTGTCGGAACTGCGACACTCCATACTGATCGAAGCACCGGATATCGTCGCATCTATGCTTGAAGACTTCCTCGCTGAACGGGTGGGCGCCGATGTCTAGCCATTCGACGCAAACACGAGCAGGCAAGCTCCAGCCGGTCCGGATGATGCAACACCACTTCACACCCTGCGGAGCCGACGTATGATCGTGGAGGAGCGCACATACCGCATTCGCTCGGGAAAGCTTCGGGACTATCTCGCGCTGGTGCGCGACGAGGGCCTTGCGATCCAGAAGCCCATCCTCGGCAATCTCATCGGCTACTTCGTCACCGAGATCGGCCCATTGAACCACGTCGTGCACCTGTGGGGTTATGACGATCTCGTCGACCGGTCAACGAGACGGCAGGAACTTGCCGGAGACCCACGCTGGCAGGCCTTTACACCCCGCCTGAGCGCCTGCATCGAAACCATGGAAAACAGGATTCTGCTGCCGACCGATTTCTCTCCGCTGCAATGAAGCCAAGCATGCAAGAAAACCACCGCACACCAAAGCGGTGGCAAAAAAGAGGGCGAACGATTGACTGAACGACTTAGGGTTGAAGGACTTTACAAGGTCTTTGGTGACATGCCGCAAAAAGCGGTCACCATGCTGAAAGGTGGCGCCGACAAGGACCGGGTTCTGAGCGAGCTCGGCCTGGTGGTCGGCGTCGACGACGTTTCCCTGTCCGTGCCATCGGGCGCCATCTACATGATCATGGGCCTGTCAGGTTCGGGAAAATCCACGCTGGCACGCTGCCTGAACCGCCTCAATGAACCGACTGCCGGGCGCATCCTGCTCGACGGACAGGACATCGTGCCGCTCGACGAGGCCGCCTTGCGGGAGGTCCGCCGCACACGCATCTCCATGGTCTTCCAGCACTTCGCCCTCTTGCCCAACAAAAGCGTCATCGAAAACGTCGAGTTCGGGCTGAAGCTGCGCGGCATCGCCCGGTCGGAACGTCGCAGACGCGCGGAAGAGGTCCTCTCCGTCGTCGGCCTGGCGCGATGGTCCTATCACAGGCCTGATGAGCTGAGTGGCGGCATGCGCCAGCGCGTCGGGCTCGCACGGGCACTGGCGACCGACGCCGACCTTCTCATCATGGATGAAGCGTTCAGCGCCCTCGACCCGCTGATCCGCTCGGAAATGCAGGACGAACTCCTGCGGCTGCAGCGCACCCTGAAAAAGACGATCGTCTTCATCACCCACGACTTCCAGGAGGCTCTCAAGCTCGGCAATCGCATCGCGATCATGTCCGATGGAAGGGTGGTGCGGGAGGGCACGCCGGTCGATATCGTCCTCGATCCGGGCGGCGATTACGTCGCCTCCTTCACCCGTGACGTCGACCGCTCCAGGCTCTTCGATGCCCGCAGTTCCATGCTCGCCTGCAGCGATGTCCTCGATATCGGCGGCGCGAGGATCGTTTCGGCCGGCAAGTTTTCCGATGCCATCGTCGTCGATGACGACATGCGGGTTGTCGGTAGGCTCGCGCCTGCCGATGTCGAAAAGGTTCGCAGCGGCGACGCACTTGCTGGCCGCATTCGCACCGACGTGGTTACCGTTCGTGACGACACGAAGCTGATCGATGCCGCCCGCGCCTATCGGGAGGGTTTGCCGCTCGTCGTGGTCGATCGGGACAAACGCATGGTCGGGCAACTGACGTCGGAACAGATGCTGGCAAAGATAGCCTCGACCTCCTCCCGTCCAGACAGCGCTGGAGCCTCACATGTTTGAAGCCGATGACCTCAACATCTTTCCGGTAGACGCGTGGATACAGCAGGCAGTCGAATGGCTTGCCTTCAATTTCCGCCCCTTTTTCCTGATGATCCGGTGGCCGGTCGAAAACCTGCTGCAGATCACCGAAGCAGTCTTTCTCGGAACCCCGTTTCCGATCTTCGTGGTCCTCGTCTTCGCGCTCGCCTACTGGCTGGCCAGCCTGCCGCTTGCGTGCTTCAGCGCCGCCGCGCTGATCGTCGTCGCCGCACTCGGCGTCTGGGCCGATGCGATGACGACCCTCTCACTGATAACCACGGCCATCCTCGTCTGCACCATCATCGGCATCCCGGTCGGCGTCTGGTCGGCGAGGAATGATCGGGTCTGGAGCATCGTCCGACCGATCCTCGACATCATGCAGACGACGCCGACATTCGTCTATCTGGTGCCGGTGGTCATGCTCTTCGGCGTGGGTACGGTACCCGGCGGCGTGGCCGTCATCGTTGCCGCAACGCCGCCGCTCATCCGCTTCACCAATCTCGGCATTCGCATGGTCGACAAGGAACTGGTCGAGGCCGGGCAAGCTTTTGGCGCGGATCGACGCCAGATGCTTTGGGAGATCCAGCTTCCCCTCGCCATTCCGACAATCCTCGGCGGCCTCAATCAGACAGTCCTCACTGCCATGGTCATGTCCGTGGTCGTTGCGATGATCGGTGCCGAAGGCCTTGGTCTCGTCGTATTGCAGGGCCTCGGCAGGCTTGATGTCGGAAGGGCGGCCATCGGCGGCATCGCGATCGTGCTTCTCGCCATGGTTCTCGACCGCCTGACCCAGGCCCTCGCGTCGAAAAAATCGGACTCGAAAAAGAACGCGCCCTTCGCCACCCGATTTCTGCGTTCGCTCTATTCCTCTCGTCCGAGAGGCGGGGTCGAGCCGGAGAAAGCAACCTCCGGATCCCTGTGATCCGGTTGGAGAATAGCATCGAGACTTAAATCCAACTGGGAGACTGCCAATGAAAAACATGGGGAAATGCAGTGTAATTCCGACCGGCGCAATCATCGCGCTCATGCTCGCCGGCACGGCTTCGGCAGATGCTCTGCCGGGTGACGGCAAGACCATCAAGTTTGCGCGAAGCGACAGCCTCGGGGCAAACTATGTCCAGGATGCAATCCTGGTAGAGGGGCTGAAGAAGCTCGGCTACGGCGTACGCATGACGACGCTTGGCACCACGCCCGCACTTCAGGCGGCCGCGCAGGGCGACCTCGATATGGTGGCGGACATGAACATGCCGCAGACGGAAGCATCCTATGTAAAGGTAAAGGATCGCGTTTCGATCGTCACCGAAGGCTCGATCATCAGCGGCGGCACCAACGGCTATCTCGTCGACAAAAAGACGGCCGAGGCCCATAACCTGACAAATATCGAGCAATTGAAAGACCCCAAGATCGCCGCCCTCTTCGACTCCAACGGCGATGGCAAGGCGGACATGCCGAGCTGCGATCCGGGCTGGCGATGCGGTGACGTGGTCGATTTCCAGATTGAAAAATTCGGCCTGACGGATACCGTCCAGCCGGTACGCGCCAAATATGAGGTCCTTCTGGCGGAAACCTTTGCGCGTTTCAAACGCGGAGAGCCGATCCTCACCTACGCCTGGACGCCCTCCTGGGTGACCGACACGCTCAAGCCGGGAACCGACACGGTCTGGCTGCCGATCCCCTTCGATGCGCTGCCGGAAGGCATTACCGCGCAGAACGGCCATCTGGTGAACGGCGTGGTCGGTTGCGCCGGCGGACAGGACCCGTGCCGCATGACCACCGGCTCATGGAACTGGCAGCTGGGAGTCAACAACGACTTCCTCAAGGAAAATCCCGCAGCGGCAAAGCTCATCGAACAGGCACGCTGGCCGACATCCACCTGGGCAGAATGGGAGACCGGCCTGAACAAGGATAAGTCGGACCGCGCGTTGACCAAGCTTGGCCAGGACTGGATTGCCCAAAACCAGTCGACTTTCGACGGCTGGGTCGCAGAGGCCGCGAAGGCGGCAACCAACTAAACAGCGGCGGACCTTTGAGTCCATAAGGCAAGAGGCCGGCATGACGAGCGCATGCCGGCCTCTCTTATGGGAAAGGATGCACCAACCGTCGCAGTGCATCCCTTTATAATTCGGAGAAGATCAGGCCTGCTTGATCCCCATCTCTTCCATATCCTGGAAACGATCTCCGATACGGGCATGTGCACGTCCGCCATCCGATGCACCGATGGCGATCAGGATTTCGTCGGACCGGGGCGCATCGGCAATCTGGAAATTCAGGGTGATGAAGTGAGACCGTGTTCCCGTCGCCGTCTTGTGGGTCATCGGCAAAGACAGCAGGCTGCCCGCCGTGTTGCGCGTATTGGTGAAGCTCAGATAGGCCGTGCCGCCCGCGGCCTCCCGGAAGAGATTTCCGAAACGCAGCGTATGAATGAGAGCAGAGCCGTGCTCGATCTCGCCGTCCAGGCCCACCGCCGCGCATTTGCCATAGGCTTCGATACGCTGAGGCGGCATCATATTGGTCAACCGATCTGTCATCAGCTTGCCCAGAACCGGCGCATACTCGTTGATGATCGGCCTCAGGTCATCGGTAAAACCCCGTCCTGCCCAGGGGTTGGTCAGCACCGCCGCGACCACGACAGCCACCACAGGGCGGTCTGCTTGCTTGCCGCCCTCGATGAGCACTTCTTCGGTGGCGGAAAATATCTTGCGAATTGTCAGGGTCATCTGCCGGCTCGGCCTCCACGCTTGTTGAAGCCCTCAAGGTCTTATTGACAGACGTCAAATTCATCCTTGTTTTAGAGGATCAAAGAAAGATTCTGCCCTGCATTTGGAGAGAGCGGCCTCGCTATGGATATCAATTCTCTGATCATGGGACTGGAGGACGTCGCAGACCTCATCAACAGCGGCAGTGATGCGGAGGCGACACTTCACCAATTGATCGTGGCGGCCTGCCGTAACGGCAACTGGCTTCGTGGTTCGATCATGAGCATCGATCTCGCCAGCGGCTATGGCTACGTCACCGTCCGCTACGACCCGACGCTTCAGCTTGGCACACCCGAGGACCGCTGGGTTCTGGCGACCAGCCCGTCGCTGGTTGCCCTGCGCGGCAATCAGCCGGTCTTCATACCCGACGCCCGAACTTCCGAGGAATTTCCGGGGTTTCGCAAGGAATCGCACGAACGGGGATATTCCAGCGTCCTGGTGATGCCGATGAGAGGAACGGATCTGCACGGCAGACCGATGGTGCTGACGGTTAATTCCGAGAAGGTCAAGGATCTCGGGCCGACGGATCTCGCGCTCATGCAGCTCGTCGTACATCTGGGCTCGATCGCGGTCGAGAAGCAGAAGACGATTACCGAGCAGAAGAATTCCGCGCGTGCGAGGGAGATGGTGCTGGCCACCCACACGCAGCTGATGCAGCAGGCGATTTCGGACGGCTCCGTCCAGAAACTCTGCGAAACCATATATCCGATCATCATGCGCCCGGCACTCGTCATCGACTTGACGACCAATACGATCTTGCCTGGCCGCACGCCGGCGCCGCATCTCATCAAGGATGACGAATGGCAGGAGATCGTCGAAGGCCAGCTGCGCCCGCAGATCCACCGGTTGCCTTTCGAGACGATGCGGCTGGAGGGTGCGACACTGGCCGAGTTCCACGTCCTCATGCAACGTCAGGGCATCGATCTGGCTGCCAGTGTCCATCCCCTGCGGATCGACGGCGAGGTCGTCGGCGCGCTCATCCTGTTCGGAGAGGAAGAGCTGAGCGAATATGAGCAACTACTCGTCGGCAGCGCGCGGCTTGCCGTCAGCGTCCAACTGATGCGAAACCTGATCCGTTTCCAGTCCGAGCGACGCACGCTGGATGATCTCTTCGCCGAAATCGTCGAGGGGAAGTGGAAGACTGAAAAGGATCTGACACAGCGGGCCCTCAAACACGGAATACGCCTCGACCGGCCATACCGCATGATCATCGCAGCTTTCCCGCAACGGGATGGAATGGCTGCGGCAGCACTTGCCAACATCCAGCAAGGCATGAGTCTGCTGTTCGAAAAGAACGACGCAAGTCCGGTGATCATCGGCCACTCGCACCGCATCGTCATGCTAATGCCATCGTGGAAAAACCTCTCGAATGCCGCCTCGCAAGAGACAATGCGCAAGGTTCTGCATGAAATACGGCATTACACTCCGATGGAACCCACGCTCGTCCTCAGCGCCCCATGTCACGGTCTGGCGGATTATCAGCAGCAATGGGCGAGCTGTAATATTATCCTGGAGATCGCTCGGTCATTTGGACGGACGGGCATTCTCCTGTCTGAGGACCTCGGCCCGCTGCCTATGCTGGTCGCCACCGCCGATCTCGATTGGGTCGGGCGTTTCATCCGCACCTCCGTCGGCGCAATCCTTGAGCATGACAGACAGAATGATACGCAGTTCTTCACAACGCTGAAGGCCTATATTGAGGCCGGATATCGCAATCAGCAATGTGCGGATGTGCTGGAGATCCACGTCACGACATTGCGCTATCGCCTCAACAAACTGTCGGAAATGTTCGGTCTCGACCTGGAAACACAGGCAAGGCGCTTCGAAATCGAACTGGCGATCCGCATGTCGGATCTCATCAGCGCGAATGCCTGAAAGAATTCCTCAACCCATATGCGGCCCGTTCAAGTCCGGCACGCCATCCGGAACGACGCAGCCATTGTCGAAGGCAGTCTATGCCGGCCGCTCCAAGAGCGTCGTGCCTGTTCCGGGCCAACGAAACCACTTGCGAGTCGATCTCGCCGGCCCCTATGGGATCTCCATCTCATCTTCCCAACGGGATGGAGATACGGCGATCGTGGCGCCGTATCTCCAGTTCGGCCATCAGCTCTTCACGAAGGCCAGAAGATCGGCGTTCAGCACATCGGCATTGACGGTCAGCATGCCGTGCGAAAAGCCCGGATAGGTCTTCAGCGTGCCGTTCTTCAGAAGCTTGGCGGACTTGAGCGCCGAATCCGCGATCGGAACGATCTGGTCGTCTTCGCCATGCAGCACAAGCGTCGGCACGGTGATCGCCTTCAGGTCGTCCGTCTGGTCGGTTTCGGAGAACGCCTTGATGCCATCGTAATGAGCCTTTGCGCCGCCCATCATGCCCTGACGCCACCAGTTCTGGATCACGCCTTCCTGCACCGTGGCGCCGTCCCGGTTGAAGCCGTAGAACGGACCGGCCGGAACGTCGCGGAAGAACTGGGCGCGGTTGGCGGCAAGCGCCGAGCGGAAACCGTCGAACACTTCGATCGGCAGGCCTTCCGGGTTGGCGTCGGTCTTCAGCATCAGCGGTGGAACAGCCGACACCAGAACCGCCTTGGCAACGCGACCGGCGGGCTGGCCGTGCTTGGCGACATAACGGGCGACTTCACCGCCGCCAGTGGAATGGCCGATATGGACGGCATTCTTCAGGTCCAGATGCTCGACAACGGCAAAGGCGTCGGCTGCGTAATGGTCCATGTCGTGACCTTCGGCAACCTGTGCAGAACGGCCATGGCCACGGCGGTCATGCGCGACAACGCGATAGCCCTTGGAGAGGAAGAACAGCATCTGCGCGTCCCAGTCGTCGGACGACAGCGGCCAGCCGTGGTGGAAAACGATCGGCTGCGCATCCTTCGGACCCCAGTCCTTATAGAAGATGTCGACGCCGTCCTTGGTGGTTAGATAAGCCATGGTCTTGTTTCCTTCGGTGGCTGCAGCATCGGCTGCGAGGGTGAACGATGTTGGGATTGCAAAAGTGGCGGCAACGGCAGCGCCGGAGAGAAGAGCGCCACGCCGGGTGATGGGAAGGCTGTTCGTTGTCATGTCTGTTCCTCGGATCGTTTTCGCTTGGTTCAAACGACCCCGTGTTCGTCTGATGGAGGCATATTGCTCGGAAAATGCGGCCCCAACAATTGCATCAATATTTTAGAATTAATTGCGATTTTTGAAATTATTAGAGAGGCAGCGGATACCGCCTCTCCGTGTCTCCTCAGGCAGCGCCCGGCCGGTTGATCGTCAGGAAGTGGCGCACCACGGGCTTTTCCGAACCGCTGTGGTAGGCAAGGACCTTGCCCTGCAGATCGGCATCGGCATGGGAGACCCGCTGATGCTGGCGCAGATGCTCGGCCCACGATTCGACCATGAACCATTCGACCAGTTTTTCCGGATCAGCCGAGTCCTCCGTCACGCCCCAGCCATAGGCACCATCGCGGCGGCGCTCTTGGGAGAGTTCGTCCAGAGCATGCAGGAAGGCAGTGCGGTGGTGCTTTTCGACATGGTATTCGATGAGGATCAGCACCGGGCCGCGGTCGTGGGCGACGGGTTCTGCAACAAGCGGTTCGGGCCAATGGTTGGACGGGATCATGTCCGCATCACCGGTGGGCAGTTTCAGGCGATGCATGATAAAACCGGCGACAAGCAATCCGGCAGCACCGATGAGCAATGTACCCTGTATGCCTGCGGCTTCACCCACCGCACCCCAGCCGATGCTGCCTGCGGTCATCGCGCCGTTGAAGACGGTGAGATAGACGGCAAGACCGCGGCCACGCACCCAGTTGGGCAGGATGGATTGGGCAGCGCCATTGAGCGTGGTCAGTGCCGTGATCCAGGCTGCGCCGAGGAACAGCAGGACGACGATGGCGAGCCATTTTGGCGGTGCAAGCGCCAAGGCACCCATGACCAGTGCAGTAATGATGGCAGCACCGAGCAGAAGGCCATCGGCATCGAAGCGTGAACGCAGTTTCGGCATGACCAGCGCCCCGCCGATCGCACCGGCGCCGACGGCACCGAGCAGAAGGCCGTAGAAGCTGGCATCACCGCCAAGCAACTGCCGGGCCACGAGCGGTAGAAGCGCCCAGACGGCGCTGGCAAAGGCGAAGAAGATCGCGGCACGAACGAGCACGACATGCAGCGGGCGGCTGGCACGGGTGTAACGTAGCCCGGCACGGAATGCGCCGAAAAAGCCTTCCGCCAGCGCATCATTGGTATTCTTTGCCCTCGGCCACCAGACAAGTGCGGCGATAACAACGAGATAACTCGCAACGTCGGCGCCGTAGGTGACGCCCGCCCCGAAGGCAGCAAGCAGCAGGCCACCCGCAGCCGGGCCGATCGATCGGGCAATATTGATACCGAGCGAATTCAGCGCCACGGCGCTTTTGACATCCTGACGCGGCACGAGCTCCGGCACGATCGCCTGCCATGTCGGCCCCATCAGCGCCGCACCGATGCCGCCGACGAATGTCAGGGCAATCAGCGAGGTGATCGACAGCATGCCGGTATGGGCGAGCGCCATCAGCGTGAGGCTGACCGATGCCAGCAGGACCTGCACCGCGATGAGGAATTTACGGCGATCGAGGATATCGGTCAGCACGCCCGCCGGAATGGCGAGCAGAAAGATCGGCAACGTGCCCGCCGCCTGGACCATGGCGACCGCGGCCGGCGAAGCGGAAAGATCGGTCATCAGCCACGAGCTGGCGACATCACGCATGAAGCTGCCGGTATTGCCAAGCACGGTCGCCGCCCAGAGGACTGCAAAAACCGGTTGGGCGAGCGGGGCAAAGCTGCCTCCAGAGGATTTTGCGGCGCTCATTTGCCTTCTCCCTTGGTCAGATCGATTGCGGCGACGATGACGAAAGCGCCGGCGAGGCCAAGATGTTCGAAGAAAGCATTGGTCGCCATCATGCGATCCATGCCGGGAGCCATCTCCCAGAAGCGAAGGGCAATGAGAGTGGCGAGAAGCGTGAAGCCCGACAGCGCAAGCGCGCCTGCCCAGCGCAGAAAACCGGACACGACCATGGCGGAGGCCGTCAGTTCGAAGGCGATGACCGCGACCGCGAAGAAGGCGGCCGGATGCAGGCCAAAATGCTCCATTTCGGCCAAAGCTCCGTTGAAATCGAACAGCTTGGTGAGCGGCCCCTGAATATAGGCCGCGCAGAGAGCAAGCAACGCTGCCGTGCCTGTCGCAGGGGCAGCAACGATGCGCGCAAGCAGTGTGCGCGGGCGAGCGGTGGATGGAGAATGATCGGTCATGTCTGCTCCTCTAAAGGTTTGGCCGGTGGAACCGGTCGGCGGTTTTTGTCGGCTGATGGAGCGATATTGGCGGGAAAGATTGCGGCCAACAATTGCATTAAAAATGTCGACTTAATTGCGATAAACGCAATTAAATCTAGTTGACCACTCGACGGGTCTGCCGGACCAACCCACCACTCGGCGTCATCCTCGGGCTTGTCCCGAGGATCCAAGCCATCGGCCCAATGCGCAGTCTTCAACGCGAACAGATCCTCGGGACAAGCCCGAGGATCACGTTTCTATGCTTGAGCGCCCCATAAGGCCGTGGTCAGCGAGTGCCTCACACGGCCCAGCAGGAGCAACCGAGCGCACCGAAAAAGCCCTTCATGTCCGCGATCGGCAGTTTCGAGGTCCACGCGCCCGCGTGGTCGTGACCATGAACACCGCAGTCGCTGGCGCAACCGCATGTCGAGATTGCCGTGCGGCGCAGCGAGCGGGCGCCGGCCCCTTCCGGTTCGCCCCAGGCGGCATAACCTCCGAATTTTCGGACCGGCGACCAGTCCGGCATGGCAGGCGGAATGTTGCTTTCGTCGAGTGCGGAAAATTCACCGGCACCATAGACGATCTTGCCGCCGACCATGGTCAGCTCAGACGTCAGGAACGAGATCTCGTCCTCGGCGCAGGCAAAAAAGTCCTTGTCCGGCACGACGAGATCGGCGAACTGACCCTTTTCGATCCGGCCCTTCTTGCCCTCTTCGTTGGAGAACCATGTGACCTTTTCGGTCCACATGCGCAGCGCCGTTTCGCGGTCGAGGCAATTGGCGCGCGGATAAAGCTGCATGCCGCCAACCGTCTTGCCGGTTACCATCCACGAGAGCGAAACCCAGGGGTTATAGGAGGCGACGCGGGTGGCATCGGTCCCGGCCGAGACATTGACGCCTTTTTCGATCATGCGGCGGATCGGCGGCGTGGCTTCGGCAACGCCATGGCCGTAACGCTCGACAAAATATTCGCCCTGATAGGCCATACGATGCTGGGTGGCGATGCCGCCGCCAAGTGCCGCAATGCGGTCGATCGAACGTTCCGAGATGGTTTCGGCATGGTCGAAGAACCAGTTGAGGCCTTCGAGCGGGATATCCTTGTTGACCTTCTCGAACACATCGAGAGAACGCGAAATGGTCTCGTCATAGGTGGCGTGCATGCGCCAGGGCCAGCGGTTTTCAGCAAGCACCCGCACGACCTCTTCCAGTTCGCCTTCCATTTCCGGGCCCATTTCCGGGCGCGGCTGGCGGAAATCCTCGAAATCGGCAGCGGAGAAGACGAGCATTTCGCCCGCTCCGTTGTGACGGAAATAGTCGTTGCCCTGCTTGTATTTGACCGAGGATGTCCAGTTGAGAAAATCTTCCTTCTCTTCCTTCGGCTTCTGGGTGAAGAGATTGTAGGCCAGACGAACAGTGAGCTGGTTTTCGTCCGACAGCTTTTGGATGACTTGGTAATCGTCCGGGTAATTCTGATTGCCGCCGCCGGCATCGATGACCCCGGTAATACCGAGACGATTGAGTTCGCGCATGAAATGGCGGGTGGAATTGACCTGATAATCGAAGGGCAACTTTGGCCCCTTGGCGAGCGTCGAATAGAGGATGCCGGCATTCGGCTTGGCGAGCAGCATGCCGGTCGGGTTGCCGTTGGCATCACGGGTGATTTCGCCACCATGCGGGTTTGGCGTATCACGGGTATAACCGACGGCGCGAAGAGCGGCACCATTCAGCAGCGCGCGGTCATAAAGATGCAGCAGGAAAACCGGCGTATCGGGCGCGATCGCATTGATTTCCTCGATGGTCGGCAGGCGTTTTTCGGCAAACTGATGCTCGGTAAAGCCGCCGACGACGCGCACCCATTGCGGCGCAGGCGTGATTGCCACCTGGCGCTTGAGCATATCCATCGCATCGGCCAGCGAGCGGACGCCATCCCAACGCAGTTCCATATTGTAGTTGAGGCCGCCGCGCACGACGTGGGTGTGGTTGTCGATCAGGCCGGGCAGGACACGCTTGCCCTTGAGGTTGACGATCTTCGTGTCGGGACCGGCAAGCGCCATGATCTCGGCATCGCTGCCGACCTCCTGGAACAGTCCATCCTTGATGGCGATGGCTGTGGCGTTGGGATTGGCGCGGTCGAGCGTGGTGACCTGACCGTTATGGAGAATGGTGTCGGGATGCATTGTATCGGTTCCGGTTTTGACGGGATCGGCAGCGCGGGCCGACGAGAAAAGCGAAGGAAAAGCGAGGCTGGACGCCGCGCCGAGAAGGGTTCGACGTGTCGGCATCAGCCTTGCTCCTTTGTCGATGAGATCTGACTACCGGCGAGATCGGCAGTGCGCTCATTGCCCTTGGGCATATGGCCGAACATGTGCGGCTTGATCTGCTGGATCCACGAGATCGCTGCAGGCTCCTTGGCCCAGAGGGTCTTTGCCAAGGGAATGATCTGTTCGCCGACGAGAATGCCGAGCAGGCCGACCAGAGCGATCACCGGTGGCGCGGGCGAGCGAACGTTGAGCAGGCTATAGACGATGCCGACCAGCAGACCGGCGCCGAGAGACAGAAGATAGATTTTCATGGGGAAACCTCCTCGGTGACAGGAAAGCCGCTCCGATCAGGGGGTATCGGAGCGGTTTCATCAGACTTACTTGGCGGGGTTCGGGCCGATGCGCTTGCCGTGGGTGACGCGCTCTGCGGCGTCGTGGACCATCGTGTAGGCGTAATCGATGCCCATGCCGTAAGCGCCGGAATGTTCCTTGGCGAGCGCGGTGACGGCGTCATAGGTTTCGCGGTGCGCCCAGTCGCGCTGCCATTCGAGCAGAACCTGCTGCCATGTGACCGGGATCACGCCGGCCTGAACCATGCGGTCCATCGCGTATTTGTGGGCATCGGATGTGGTACCGCCGGAAGCATCGGCAACCATGTAGATTTCGAAGTCGGAACGGTCGTTCATCGCAGACAGCGAGAAGGTCGTGTTGCAGACTTCGGTCCACAGACCCGAAACGACGATCTTCTTACGGCCTTCGGCAGCATGTCTGTCGAGTGCATCGCGAACATTCTGGTCGTCCCAGGAGTTCATCGAGGTACGCTCGAGAATATCGTTTTCAGGGAAGACCGACAGCAGTTCCGGAAAGGTGTGGCCGGAGAACGAGAGGGTTTCGACCGTGGTGATGGTGGTGGGCACGTTGAAGATCTTTGCCGCCTTGGCGAGACCGACGACATTGTTCTTGAGAACCTGGCGATCCATCGACTGGACGCCGAACGCCATCTGCGGCTGCTGGTCGATGAAGATGAGCTGGCTGTTCTTCGGGGTCAGGACTTCGAGCTTGGACATTTTAAGGTTCCTCTTGGCGTTTGTTGAACCGCTGATGCGGCAGGTTTCGACTGGGCAGCACCTGCCGGTCACGCACCGGGATCGGCGCGCGTCTCAGGAGGTTGTTGGAGTGTCTGGAGCCTTTCGAGCGTTGCCGCTCCGTCCACTCTCGTTCGTCTTGGCTGCTGAAAGGAAACCTAAAGCGATTTCGAAATTCACGGAATTGCAATATTAATTGCGAATGAATTGCGATTTTTGAAATTATCGCGCTGTGTTTCCGGCTCCCGTCGCGTCTTGGGCTGAAGCCCGATGATGATCGTTCGGCAGTGCGGAAAATCGCCCAAATGGCGCCAATGGTCTTGTCTCAAAGTCCTGTGAATTGAACGTAAGGAACATCAGATTTGCCAAATAACAAATCTGACCGGCGGGGCGCTCAAAGCCAGCCGGGTATCATCAACGCGATGAACAAAAAAATCCGATCAGGCGTTGCGCCGCCAATGCCCCGGCGTTGCTCCGACCACATGGGTAAAGACGCGGGTAAAATGGCTCTGGTCGGCAAAACCGCAGGAAATCGCCACTTCGGAAAGCGGCGTATCCGAATTCTTCAGCAGTTCACGTGCCCGCGCGATCCGCTCGTTGATGAGCCATCGATAGGGCGTCACGCCGGTCGTTTCGCGAAAGGCGCGAATGAAATAGCCGCGAGAGAGATTGCAGGCGCGCGACACGTCCATGATGGAAATATCGCCTTCCAGATTTTCGAGAAGAAGGTTTTTGGCGAGAACCTCGTGCGAACGCGACAGCTTTCTGGAGCGGATCGAAGATACCGGCAGTTTGCCGCCATACCGTTGCACCAGATGGGTACCGATTGCGGTCGCCAACTGATCGACAAACAGCTTGCTGGCCTCTTCGGGGCGTTCCAGAGCCGGAATGAGCGCGCGGACAAGATTGGCAAGGACGGGATCGGTGGAGGCCGTTTCCGCCTCCAGCATCGTCACGCCGGAAAAATCGGCCTCTTCGACGATCCTGGCCAGGGAAACCGGGGAAATCTCGAGCAGGAGCATGTCGAAAGCCCCAATGAGATCGGCCTTGTAGGGCTCGGCGAGATTGCGAATGTAGAGCGAATTCTCTTCGAACACGTGAGATGTCGCATGATGTTCGTGAAAAATCCGGCGTGTGTGCCCGGCAAGCGTGGAGATGCCGATGGCAAACCCGCGATCGCTGGCCAACGTTATCACCTGCTCTATTCTGTCGTCTTTCGTGCCCTTGCGGAAAAACGAAATATCCGCGCCGTGAAGGGTCTGGTCCTTGTACAGCTTGTCGAAAGGGCATCCGAAACTGTCGGTTGTCGGGCCGGAAGAAGATTTCGTTCCGACGACGGATTTATGGACCATGATGCACGGACCTTCTGATGCAAGCATTCACGCGAGAATTGCGATTTGATGCCATGACTGCAGGATTGTGTCCATTCCGTTCTATCACGCGGATGATTCTAGAATATAATTGATGACGCCATGCCGTTTACGGCGGACCGAAGCCTGCAACTTTTCTCAACACCCGCGACATCAAGCGTCGAGCATACGGGAACAAGCGAGACGCATGTGATGAAAGCATTGCCGGTGGGCGAGAAGATTGCCGACTATTTCGGGACCGAAAATGCCCGATCGCTGACGACCAGACCATTGCGCCGCGCGGAGCTTTCCATCACCCATCTCTGGCGTCATTACGAGGATGGCGATCATCCCGTTATCCTGCCGGCCGATGACGCATTCCTGGTCGTCCTTTATCTGGTCGATGCCGAGCATCACGATATCTGGCCGGATCGACCGCCGTCACCGCTGAAAATTTATCCCAAAGGATCGATCTGCCTGATCAGCCTGAAACAGGGCGCCGGCATTGCCATTCGTGGCCGTTTCGAAGTACTGGTCTTCCACATTCCCAGCCTGCATCTGACAGAACTTGCCGACGAGGCAGGCGAACCGCGCGTCGATGACCTGACGATCTGTCGCGGGGTGGAAGACCGCACGGTGCGCGATATCGGCGCTGCCCTGATGCCGTTGTTCGACATGCCTGACGATGTCAGGGATCGGCTTCTCGTGCATGTCGCGCTGGCATTCAACGCCCATATCGCACAACGGTATGGATGCTCCCGCCACAGGCATTAAAACGCCGCGGTCACTCGGACACGCGGCGTTTTGATTGTCTATTCTGTCATCAGGCTGCCAGCGGCTCCAGATTGGCTTCGATCCGGTCACGGAAGGGCTCGTACTGGGTGGGCAATTTCAGCACTTCGCCGAGATGCGCGGTGTCTTCATCACGGTTGAAACCGGGCTCATTGGTAGCGATTTCAAACAGCACGCCGCCCGGCGTGCGGAAATAGATCGCCCAGAAGTAATCACGGTCGATGACCGGCGTGACCTGATATCCGGTGTCCATCAGCGCCTTGCGGACTTCGAGCTGCTTTTCGCGGTTGTCGACAGCAAAGGCGATGTGATGGACGGAACCGGCCCCCTGCCGGGCGAACGGTGTTTTCGGAAGGGCTGCGAGATCGATCGTATCGGCACCGTTGCCGCCGGGAATGATGAAGCGGGTGACATCACCCTCCTTTTCGGCACGCTGGTAGCCCATGAAGCCGAGCAGTTCCTCGGTCGCCGCCGTATCGTGCAGGCTGAAGCGTGCGCCAGCGAAACCACGGATCGCGGCATCGTCAGGAAGACCCTCTGCCAGCCATGGCTTGCGGCTGTCATCGGCAGCTTCGATCAGCGCAAGCGCATCACCATCCGGCCCCATGAAACGCAAGCGGTTGGCGCCAAAAACCGTGTCGACCTCAATCCCGCTGACACCCTGCGCGGCAAAACGATCCTGCCAGAATTTCAACGCCCCTTTCGGGACCGAGAACTGGGTTTCACCGACTTCGCCGACGCCCGGACGGCCAAGCATCATGTGCTGGAACGGGAAATAGGTCATGACGGTGCCGGCCGAACCGTTTTCGTCACCATAATAGAGGTGGTAGACGCTCGGGTCGTCGAAATTGACGGTCTGCTTGACCCGGCGCAGGCCGATTGTTTCGGTGAAGAAGCGGTTGTTCTGTCGGGCATCCGACGCCATAGACGTGACGTGGTGCAGTCCCTTGATATCCTTGATCATCTGAGTGCCTTTCTTTCTCGGCGTTTATCTGTGTTCGTGGGCAAAGATTTAGGCCGATTGATCATCTCGCGGAATTGCAATATTGCTTTCGATTGAGTTGCAATTTTTGAAATAATCAGATGAACGATTACAAAGCCCTCAGGATCTTTCTGCTTGCCGCCGAAAAGCGCAATTTCGCCCAGGTCGCCCGCGAACTCGACATGACGCCGGCGGCCGTGACCCGCGCCATTGCGGCGCTGGAGACCGATCTCGGCGTGCAGCTTTTCGTCAGAACCACGCGGCAGGTTTCGCTAACAACTGACGGCGCGGTTTTTGCAGCGCAGGTCCAACCGGCGATAGAGTCGCTTGAAAATGCGCGCCGGGATGTGATGAACGCCCACAAGACCGATGAGGGACGACTGCGCATCAGCGCCCCGACATGGTTCGGCAAGGCCGTGCTGCCGCCGATCCTCTCGGGTTTCAAGGAGCGTTATCCGAAGATGAGCTTCGAGATCTCGCTCTCCGACGGTCTGGTGAACATCGTCGATGACGATTACGATCTGGCGATCCGCATTTCTTCGCAACCCTCCGACAAGTTCACCATCTGGCGCAAGATCCGCGTCGTGCCGCGCATTCTGGTGGCCTCCCCCGGCAGCCGGTTTGTCGATATGCAACATCCGAGCGAGCTTTCACCGGACGATTGCCTTGCCTATAGCGGCGAAAGCCGGCGGGAAAGCTGGGTGCTTTCGGACGGCGGGTCGAGCATGACGATCTCGGCCGGTCGCGCCTTCAGCGCCAATAGCGGTGAAGTCCTGGCGGACATGGCAGCCGATGGCGCAGGTGTCGCGATGCTGCCCGGCTTCCATATTGCCGAACACTTGAGAACCGGCAGACTGGTGCATGTCTTCAAAGGCTGGTCGCCCCCGGATCTCTGGCTGACGCTCTACTATCCGCCCTATCAGGCACTGCCGCCGCGCATCGCCTCGTTCTCAAAATTCTTCGAGGAACAGGTGCAGTCTCATATGACGATGATCGGATGATCCCGGCCGACCCTTTTCCGAGCTTTCGATCTGGCACGTAGGCTGTTTGGCCATCGCGGAACCCGGTCGATGCTCTGTCCCGTCAACAAGGGGAGCCATCTATTCCGGCCTGCGAAAAGGCGATTTGCCGAAATCCTCGATCGCCGCAGAGCCCGCCGGAAACGAGACCAGAAAGGCGCCGCAGCCCGTGCCGGAAACGATAGCGAACTCGGACGAAAGCCCATCTCCTGGCCTCGGAAGCAGTCAAAGCCGGTCGTGCCAATGAACATCACATGACCGAGGTAGAGTGATGTTCGACAACCCGATGGCGACTACATCGCCACGATGCGAACGTGCTCCTAGCAACACTCTCGAAGATGTGCACTAGCCCAAGCTTCGGCCGGCGATAGCGAAAGCGTGACGATCTTGCAGAGCGGATTGAAAGAGATTGCCGCGGGAAGCACATTAGGCTCGAGCGTGTTCCCGCGACATTTTGTTCGATGAGCAGACACATTTCTTGGCATCTGCGCCAGCGGATTATCCGACTGGGCGCAGAAGCCGATCATCTTATTTCCCGTTTACGATTTCCTCGGGAAGCGGATGACCGTGGTAGCGCTCGTAGATCTCGTTAAGCTTGCCATTCTTCAGGTTCGTACCCACCCATTCATCAAGCGCGGCAAGAAGCTCCGGTTCGTTCTTTCGGGCACCGACCGCAAGATCGAAGACCCGGATGACGAACTTCGGTTCGAACTCCTGCGCCTTCGCCTTGGCCGCGATCTGCTTGATCAGGGCTTCCGACGTCGCGACGATGGTGGCCTGTCCGGAGACCGCAGCCGTCACCATCGCTCCCTCGTCGTCATAGCGCGCGATCGTGAAGCCGACCTCCGCAGAACGCTTCGTCATATCAACGTCCTGGGTGGTGCCGCGGCACACCGTAACCACCTTGCCCTTGAGATCCGCCCAGTCCTTCACCTGCATAGAGGCCGGCGCGCCGACCATGGACAACTGGCCGGAATACGCTCTTGAGAAGTCGATCACCTTTCTGCGCTCGTCGGTAACCGCCAGGGTCGAGATGACGATGTCGGCCTTGTTCGTCTGCAGGTTCGGAATGCGCGTCGCGCCTGTCGTCTGCACGATCTCAAGTTCGACACCCCAGTCCCTGGCAAGCAGCTCGGCCGTTTCTACATCTGATCCCGTCGCCTTCAGATTGCCGTCGAGCATTCCGTTCGGCGGACTGGCAAGATCGATCGATACCCTGATCTTGCCGGCAGCCTTGATGTCGGACAGCGCATCGGCCGATGCCGGAGCCGCCGCAAATGCGATGACGGCCATGACGGCGCTCACCGCTGCAAGTCTCTTGAATGTCATGTCTTCTCCTCCCCTTGGTAAAGTCATGCGTGGATTTCGCGGGGAGCCGCGGGAACGCTGTCCGGCGCGGCCCCCACGACAGAAAGTTATTCGGCGTTCACGATCTCCTTCGGAAGCGGCGAACCGTGGTACTTCTGATATATCTCGTTCAGCTTGCCGTTCTTCAGGTTCGCCACGACCCATTCGTCGAGCTTCGCCAGCAGTTCCGGCTCGTTCTTCTTCACGCCGATCGCGAGATTGAGAACCCGGATGGTGATCTTCGGCTCGAATGCGAGTGTCGGGTTCTTGTCGTGGACCTGCTTCACGAGCGTCGCAGACGTCGCAATCGCCTTCGCCTGTCCCGAAACCGCAGCGGTGACCATGGTCGCATCGTCATCGTAACGGGTGACGGTAAAGCCGTGCTCGCCCGCAAGCTTAGTCAGTTCGCTGTCCTGCGTCGTCCCGCGAGTGACGGTCACCGTCTGTCCCTTGAGATCGGCCCAGTCCTTGATCGGCGACGCGGCCGGGGCGGCGATCACCGAGAGCAGACCAGCATAGGGCTTGGAAAAGTCGATGACCTGCGCCCGCTCGGCGGTGACCGAGAGCGTCGAGATGACGATATCAGCTTTGTTCGTCTGCAGGTTCGGGATACGTGTGGCTCCGGTCGTCTGGACGAACTCGAGCTCGACACCCCAGTCCTTTGCCAGAAGTTGCGCGGTCTCCACGTCCGAGCCAACAGGCTTCAGGTTGGCATCGAGCATGCCGGAAGGCGGGATCGCAAGGTCTGTCGAAACGCGGATCTTCTTTGCCGCGATGACGTCGGCATAGGTGTCGGCCAGCGCCGGAACGGCCTGGGTCGTCAGCATCGCTCCCACGACGCCGAATGCGAGAAACTTCTTCAACATGTCATTCTCCTCCGTTTTATTATGGTTTCACAGATCGTGACTCAGGAAATCCTGGAGTTCCGATGTTTTCGGCGCGCTCAGGATTGAAGCGTCGCCCTCCTCGTGCACGAGGCCGCGATGCATGAAGATCACGCGGTCGGCGACCTTTCTGGCGAAGTTCATTTCATGGGTGACCATGATCATCGTCATGCCGCTTTCCGCGAGCTTCTCGATGACGCGCAGCACCTCCCCCGTCAGCTTGGGATCAAGCGCCGACGTCACTTCGTCGAACAGCATCACCTTTGGCTCCATCGCCAGCGACCGCGCGATAGCACCCCGCTGCTGCTGTCCTCCCGACAGCTGCTCCGGATAGTGGTTGGCCTTCTCGCCGAGACCGACACGTTCGAGCGCTGTCCGTGCAAGCTCGCGGGCCTCGGCCTTGGGCACATTCTTGACGGAGCGCGGGGCGAGCATGATGTTCTCCTCGATCGTCAGATGAGGAAACAGATTGTAGCTCTGGAAGACGATCCCGACGTCGAGACGCAGTTTGCGCAGATCGAGCTTGGGGTCATGCACGTTGTGATCTGCAACCGTGATTTCGCCGCTGTCGATGACCTCGAGCCGGTCGACACAGCGCAGCGCCGTACTCTTGCCAGAGCCGCTGGCACCGATCAGTGCCGCCACCTGCCCCCTCTCGACAGAAAAACTCACGCCCTGCAGCACCGTCAGTGCGCCGAAGCTCTTCTTCACTTGTTTTAGTGCGATCATCGACATGATCAGCCTCCCTGTATTGCTGCGCCCTGTGTTTCCGGCTCCGTCCCCACACGCCGCCTCGCACCCATGGTCTCAAGCCGCTGGCTGAACGCCGAAAGCGGGAAGCAAAGGCAGAAATAGAGGGCGGCAACGATGAGGTAGATAAGGAAGGGCTCGAAGATCGAGTTGTTGATGAGCTGTCCCGCTCGCGTCAGCTCGACGAAGCCGACGACGGATGCGAGCGACGTGTTCTTTACGATCTGCACGCTGAAGCCGACAGTCGGCGGTGTGGCGATCCGCACAGCCTGCGGCAGGATCACCTTGAACATCCGCTGCGTTCGCGAAAGCGCCAGGCACTCGGCCGCCTCCCACTGCGCCTTCGGCACCGATTCCAGGCACCCTCGCCAGATTTCGCCGAGATACGCACTGACATAGATGGTCAGCGAGATACCCGCGGCAAAGAGCGGGGAGATCGACAAGCCGAGGGTCGGCAGGCCGAAATAGATGATGAACATGATCACCAGAAGCGGCGTGCCCTGGATAAGCTGAACATAGGTTGCGGTCACCAGACGAACCGCCCGCGACGGCGTGATGCGCCCGAGCGCCACCAGAAAGCCGAAAAAACCACCACCGACGAATGCCATCAACGTCAGGACGATTGTCCACAGGGCACCGTTCAGCAGGAACATGAGATGGTTGTAGTTGAATGCACTTGCCATGGGCCGCCTCCCTTACAACGGTGTCCCGAGCCGGCGACGGCGCGGGAAGAGCGCCATGCCCAGCGCCCAGAAGAACGCGCGCATGACGAGGGACAGAAACAGATAGATGACGGCGACGACGAGATAGGTCTCGAATGGCCGGTATGTTTCCGACTGGATGAAATTTCCGGCAGCCGTCAGCTCTTCGGCGGAGATCTGGGAAGTGACCGACGAGGCGAGCATTAGAAGAATGAACTGGCTCGTCAGTGCCGGATAGACACGCTCCATGGCAGGGCGAAGCCCCACATGCCAGTAGAGCTGCACCGGTGACAGGCCGAGGCACTCGCCGGCCTCCCATTGTCCCTTCTGGATGGAATCGAAACCTGCGCGCATGATCTCGGCGGTATAGGCTCCGACATTGACCGTCAGCGCCACGACGGCCACGAAGATGGCCCCGAGGGAAAAGCCCAGGCTGGAAAGTCCGAAGTAGATTACGAAGATCTGCACCAGAAACGGCGTATTGCGGATACTCTCGACGTAAGTCGCGGCAATCCTGCGCAGCACCGTGCCGCCGGAGCGGCGCGCGATTGCGCACGCCGTTCCGATGAGGAAGCCCGTCACGGTTGTGATCAGCGCCAGCTGGGCGGTCAGCGCCATACCATCGACCAGCATCTGCCAGCGAAGGAAAACGACTGAAAAATCGAAACTCATGGCTGCGCCGCCGCGAGCTGTGGCGTCGGCTGATCCTGCCCGGTCATACGGTCATAGACCCGGAACAGCGCCTGGTTGCCGTTTGCTCCTTCGCCATGCGCCCTCGCCTCCACATACTGTGAAGTGACAAGCGACGTGGCGGGCAGCGGCACGTCCTTCTGCCCCGCCATTTCCAGAACAAGCCGGAGATCCTTGAGCATCAGGTCGATGCGAAAGCCTGCGCTTGCGTCGCCTGCAATCATCGCCGGCCCCAGCTTGTCCAGCATCCAGGAGGACGCGGAACCGCCGAGCAACACGTCGCGCATCTGGTCGAGATCGACGCCGCTTGCCCGACCAAGCGCAAGTGCCTCGCAGACGGCCTGAATGTTGACTGCGCAGATAAGCTGGTTGCAAAGTTTGACCGTTTGGCCTGCACCCGACGCTCCGACATGGGTAACCGTCGTACCCATGACTTTGAGCACCGCTTCGGCGCGGTCGAAGGCGACACTGTCGCCACCGACCATAATGGAAAGCGCCGCATTCTTGGCACCGATCGGACCTCCGGAGACAGGACCGTCGAGCATCGCAATGGATTTGGCGGCAAGAGCTGAAGACATCGCACGCGTCGCCTCGGGCGAGATCGTGCTCATGTCGATGAAGATCCCGCCGGAGGGCATATGATCAAGTACGCCGTCCCGATAGACGATCTCCTCGACCTGAGGCGTGTTCGGCAGCATCGATATGACGATGTCCGCGCCGGAGACCGCCTCCGCGACGCTCGTCGACGACACGCCCCCCTGCGCCGCAAGGCTGGCTACCGCATCCGTCGATATATCGTAGATCTTTACCGGATAACCGGCAGTGATGAGGTGACGGGCCATCTCACGGCCCATCACGCCAAGCCCGACAAATGCGAGCCTCGGAAAATTACTGGTCGTCATGTCTGCTCTCCCGATTGAACTGGTGGGCGCGTTACTGCGCCTTTTCCAATGCGGAGAGTTTTTCGACACGTCGGACGAAATCCTCGTTGCGGTCGAACTCGGCATCGAGATACGCGACGACCAGATCGCGGGCGAGCCAAGGGCCGACGATCTTGGCACCGATGCACATGACATTTACGTCGTCGTGCTCGACGCTCTGATGCGCAGAGTGCACGTCATGGCAGACTGCGGCGCGGATGCCGTTGATCTTGTTTGCGGCGATGGCTGCACCGACGCCGGTCCCGCAGACGAGAATACCGCGCTCGGCAGCACCGTCGCGCACCTTCTGGCAAAGCAGGCCGGCGATGTCCGGGAAATCGACAGGATCGGGGGTGAAGCTGCCGATGTCCTCGACCTTGTGACCGAGCTCTTTCAGCACCTCGATCACGTCCGCCTTGAGCGGGAAACCCGCGTGATCGCTACCGATGACAATGTTCATGAAATTCCTCCCTTTTGATTGAATGAGAACTAGGCTGGAGCAATCGCTCCTTTCGCCAGTTCGTAGAGACTTGCCCGACGGCGGAAATCCGCGCCGATTTCGAAGTGCTGATGCAGCAGATCGTCTGCCCGAACCCGGTCGCGGGCTGCGAGGGCTTCCAGGATCAGCCGATGGTGGTCGATCAGGAACTCCTCAATTCCTTCGACACGGATGATCTTTTCACGGCGCTCCAGGTGAGAACGCATCATGAGCTGGGATATCGACGCGTAAATCGTCACCAGTGTCGGCGAATGCGAGGCGTTGACGATCGCCTCATGGAACTGGAAGTCGGCAAGGCCGCCGGCATCCGGATCGTCGATCGTTTCCACGATATGCCGCAGAGCACTCGCGATATTGACGAAATCCTGTTCGGTGGCACGCTGGCATGCCAGACGGACAGCATGATGCTCGATCGCCTTTCGCGCCTCCATGATATCGCCGGTAACATTCGAGCCATGCGCAAGCATGAAGCTGAACACATCGCCCAGCGCCGTCGCATCGGGCCGTTTCACGATCGTCCCGACGCCGTGCCTGATCTCCACCGCACCGATCATCGACAAGGCTCGCAGGGCTTCCCTCAGGACCGGGCGACTGACGTTGAGCAGAACCGCAAGCTCACGCTCCGGAAGCAGACAGTCTCCCGCCTTCAGCTCTCCCGACAGCAATTGGTCGCGCAGAAATGCCGAGACCCGGTTATGGGCACCAGCTTCCTGCGGTTCGCGTCGAATTGATTTTTTCTCGGTCATGCCTTGTCCATACCGTGGTATTACCACTACACTATCCACGGTCGACACAGTGTCAAGCGGCCGAGTTGGGATTTTTGTTAAGTTATTGTTCCGGATTGCATTCAGCTGACGGCAGTCAGCAAGACACCGGAACATTCGGGAGGAGCAACACGTATGATTACCGTCTTGGGATCGATCAATCTGGATCTCGTCGCCACCGTCGACCGTCTTCCAACACCGGGTGAGACGGTTGCCGGGAGAACATTCGAGACATCGCCTGGAGGAAAGGGAGCTAACCAGGCGCTGGCCGCGACCTTGTCGGGAAGCCATGTTCGCATGGTCGGCGCGGTCGGCGATGACGGCTTCGCCGAGACCGCGCTCAAGCTGCTGCACGGGGCGGGAACGGATCTCTCCCTGGTGCGTACGCAAGCGGCGGCAACCGGTACGGCGGTCATTCTCGTCGATGCCTCCGGCGAGAACATGATCACGGTCATCCCGGGCGCGAACGATGCGGTGGATGCCTATTCCACGGAGGCGGCAGTCGAAGGAATGTCACCTGATGATTTCCTGATGCTGCAGCTGGAAATTCCGGCGGCAACAGTTGAGCGCGCCCTGCTCGTCGCCCGCGAAATAGGCAGCACCACGATCCTGAACACCGCTCCATTTACTTCCGACGCCAGCAGACTGGCCGCTCTCGCCGACATCGTCATCGCCAACGAGACCGAGTTCGATATGTTGACCGGATTTCCGGCGACCGATCTTCAGGCGCGAAAACAGGCTCTGCAGCGCCTGCACCAGCAGACGGGACAAACCTATGTCGTGACGCTCGGCAAGGACGGGGTGATAGCCATCCGCAATGGCGAACTGCTGCAGGCCGACAGTCCTGAAATCCAGCCGGTCGATACCGTCGGAGCAGGCGACACCTTCTGCGGTTATCTCGTCAGCGGCCTCGATCAGGGCATGACCTTCGAGGAGGCACTGGGGCGCGCAGCGACGGCGGCTTCGATCACGTGCCTCTCCAAGGGTGCGCAATCGGCCATTCCCAGCAACGACGATCTGCTGAAGGCAAGCGGCTTGCACTCTTTACACTTGCCGGACTGATGACCGCCACGGCGACATGGACGGTCGGCCCTCTTTCCCTCGTCGGGTTCATGGGCGCTGCATCTTGCCAAGGAAACTGGCTAGACTCGAGCCCCGCCGTTCAGGTCAGATCTCCATCCTGCTGTGAACAGGATGGAGATCTGTCGAGGCTGATGATCTGTTCGACACTTCCAAGCAACGACACGCCGTGCGTCGCGAGCACGACCGAGCGATCTCGGGCGATGACCTTTAGTGCCGAAACGATCTGTTGAACCGCGAGGTTGTCGACGGAAGCCGTCCCCTCGTCGATCAGAATAATCGGCGTAGCCTTCAGAATACCTCTCGCAAGCGACAGCCGCTGGCGTTGTCCACCCGAAAGGGCGAAACCGGCATCTCCGATCTGCGTATCGTAGCCATCCGCCAGTTCATTGATAAAGGCATGGGCGCCTGCCGCCCTGGCCGCCATCTCGATCTCGGTCTGTTTTGCGGCAGGATTGCCCATGGCAATGTTATCCCGCACCGACCCGCTGAACAGGACCACGTCCTGGGACACGAAGGAAATCAGCCTGTTCAGCTCGGCTGCCTTGATGTCCACGACATCCACGCCGCCGATCTGAACCCGACCTTCTGTCGGCTGCAAAAGCCCGGCCATAAGGTGAAGGAGCGTGCTCTTGCCGGTACCGGATGGTCCAACGATCGCAGTCAGCCCGCGCTCGGGAATATGGAGACTGACCGGCTTCAATGCCTGCCTTGCGGAAGGATAGCGAAAGCCGGCCCCTTCGCATGTGACGGCATATCCTGAGGGAACCAGCCCCGGAGCAGGACATGCCGGTCTCGCCTGCATGATCGCGTTCAGCCGACCGATAGCGCCCTGCGCGACCGCTGCAAGCTCCATGAACTGAGCCAGCCCCAGAAGCGGCGCGTAGAGCGGAAGCGACAGGGTCAAAATCGCCGCCGCCTGCCCCGCCGATAGCGCACCGACACCGTGGCGGTAACCTGCAACGGCTACGACCACCGCAAGCCCGATTGTGACCACAGCTGCGAAACCCAGCAGCGGTGCAGTCAGGCGTGCGACCATGCTCACCGAAATTCGATGGATCTCCAGAAGCGGCCGTTTGTAAGGCGCGCGCTTGCGCTCAAGCATGCCGAAGGTGCGCACCGTTGCCATGCCCTCGACCCATTGCAACACTTGCGAGGTGGCATCTGCCTGGGCGCTTTGTTTATCGTCAGACAGCCTGGCGAGGTGACGGCAGGCGAGCAAAAGCAGCGGAAGCGCGGCAATGATCGGCAGGATGGCGAGGGCGGCCGTCACTGGATCTATCAGACAAATGACGAGGAGGACGAAGAGCGGCAGGGAGAGCGAATGAACCATGCGCGGCAGGCCATCGGTCAGCAGGTTTTCGATCAGCGCCAGATCGCTCGTCAGCGCGTTGGCAAGTTCACCCTTCGGTCGAGACAGATGAAATGTCATCGGCAGATCGATGGTGCGCCGAAGCAACTTGTGGCGTATCGCGCCGACAAGCCGGAAACTCGTCAGCCATATGCAGCCCACCGACCAATAGGCAAACAGGAATTGCAAGAAAAGCATTGCAAGCACGGCGATGCACGTCGCGGCGATCGCTTCCAATGACGTAGCGGATCCCCTTGCGAGGGCATGAGCCCACAGGCTGATGATACCGAACACGCCAGCGAGGCAGAAGGCCTGCAGCATTCGGAAAACCAGCCCCTTCAAGATAAGCCGGCGCATTGTCCGGGGCGCAAGTTGCCATAGGCGCGCAAGCGATAGGATCACCGATGATCGAGACTGCTCCGGTTGCATCATCCGATCAGACTTTGCCGCCAAGTTTGGTGATCTGTGGGTCAACCGTGGCAGACCCCGTCTCCCACAGACGGGCGTAGAGCGCGTTCCGGGCAAGCAACGCATCATGCGTGCCCTGCTCGTGGATCTGCCCCTGATCGACCACCAGAATATTGGCCGCGTTACGAACGGTATTCAGCCGGTGAGCGATGATCAGAACCGTGCGGCTTTCCACCAGCGCATCGATCGCTTTCATCAGCGCGGCCTCATTGTCGGTATCGAGGAGCGCGGTGGCCTCGTCGAGGACGACGATCGGGGCGTCCTTCAAAATGAGTCTTGCGATCGCGATCCGCTGCCTCTCGCCTCCGGACGGCGTCACCCCTCCCCGACCCAGCCGCGTCGACAAGCCGTCCGGCAGCCGATCGACGAACGCCTCAAGCTGCGCCGCGCGTAGAGCCGCCTCGACCTGGGCCTGGCTCGCTTCAGGTTTTCCGATACGAAGGTTTTCCAGCAGCGTATCGTTGAACAGAAATGCGTCCTGCGGCAGCAGCGCCACCGTATCCTGCAATTGCCTGAGACCGAGCCTCCTTATGTCGACACCGCCTATGCTAATGGCGCCAGAGGCGATATCGAGCAGACGCGGCACGAGACTGGCGATCGTCGTCTTGCCTGCGCCCGACGGACCGACAAGCGCGGTCATCTGTCCCTGTGGTGCGGTAAACGTGATGTTCCGAAGAACGGGCGTGCCTCCATATGCGAAATGGACGTGCTCGAATGCCACATCCGATCGCATGAGCTCATGCATCTCGCCGGAATCATGTTGCGGCGCGACGGCGAGAAGATCGGCTGCCAGTGTCGCGCTCAGACTGACCGAGGCAAACCGGTGAAACTGGGCGAACAGTTTCAGCAGCGGTGGACTGTAGGCTGTTCCAAGAGCGATGGCGAAGAGCAGGTCAGCCGGCTCGATAACACGCTGGTGTATCCGCATTAGACCGATCGGCAGGATGAAGGCGACATTGGCCGCAATCAGGGTGGTGAAGATCGCACCGAACGGAATGTAATCGACGGACATGGCCGTTTCCGCACGCGTGTGTGCCCTTACGGCATCCCTTGCGGCACCGGTTCCCACCCCTCCCCTGAAGATCTTCAGCACCGCGATCCCGCCGAGCATTTCCACGATGGATGCGTTCATCCTCATGCTGGCAGCCTGAAATGCCGCGGCAAGCTTTGCCGAACGTCGCATGGCGATTGCCAGCGCACCGAGTCCGGCAAAGGCGGGAAGCATCGCGCTCAATGCGACCAGCCAGTCGACAGCGAGTAACCAGATCGAGATTGCCACCAGAAGACAGAATGCCCCCAGCGCGTCAGGTATCCCGTGTGCGAAGAGGCCTTCCAACCCGTCCGGATCATCTATGACGAGACGCTTCGCATCGCCCTTGCGATATCTTTCGAGAAGACCGAGCGGAACACGCGCCATATGCTCGACAATGGTGACCCGCATGCGGAGGATAGACCGAAACGCGGCCAGATGGCCAAGGATGGCGGCCATGCCCGTCGCGATGAAGCAGGCAGCAGTTCCGCCCAGCATGAGCACAGCCATGAAGAGACTGCCCCCGGACGCAAGGCTGCCATCGAGCGTCATGCCGATCACTTCGGTCAGGAGCCAGATCGGAAGGAGTTCACAGAAGGCGGCAACGACGGCGGCAAGCAGAGCGCTGCCGAGAAGCAGGCGCGAGCCGTCGAGAAAACGCGAGATCAACCGGAAGCTCGCCAGATAGTCTGGCCCTGCGGCAGTCATGAGAGACGGCCTTTGCGCCGTCGTGGAAAGAAATGCCCGGTTACTGCGCGATAGGACAGATAGCCGGCGCCGAAATGGCGTTCCATCATCCGCTCCTCAGCCGGGACGCGGATCGCCAGAAACAGCAAGGCCGCAAGCATCGCAGGCGGCCCGGCAAGCCAGTTCTGCAGCAGAAGCGGCTGCGCGATCGCCGAGATCGCGACGGCGACATACATCGGATGGCGAATATGCCGGTAGATGCCCCCTGTCACCAGTTCATGGCCAAGTCTTATTTCAAGGCCGGGGCTCCAGTTGCGGGTGAGGTCCGCATGCGAGCGATAAAAGATCCAGAGATAGGGAAGCTGCATCGCAAGCCCCAGATAGGTCAAGCCGGATGGCAGCCGATAATCCAGTCCTGAGGGCCGCCATCCTGCCAGATGGGAAAGCGGCAGGACCATTACGGTCAGCAACAGAGGAAAGACGACCATATCCCGCGCATCGGCAAAGGATGAAGCAATGGCATTTCCGGCATTTCGCCTCGAATGCGGCGCCCTGATCACCATGGCCAGCAAAAAGGCCGCGAACCACCCGACCTCACCGATATCGAAAGCCGGCCCGTTCCAAAGCGCCGCGGAGCAAAGCAGAACGGTCGCAATCATGATAATTTTCGCGGATGCAGCCGAGAGCATACCCTTGGAGGCGGGATCGGAAACAACCCCGCCAGAAACGTTCTCACCGCCCGATCTCACCTGAGACATCCACTTCCCCGCACAACAATGTCCGACACCGAAGGGTTTTAGCGGATCGCTGGATAGCGAGGCGACCCGGCATGCCTATGCCAGCAGCCCCTTCGCCTATGCCTGCAGCCAAAAAGCCGTCCATTAATCTGGATTAAAATAATCATGTTTATTGCACTGAAGCGTGAGCAGACGTATCAATTCTTTAACAGGGTTCGCGAACATGAGGCGGATCGCAGGGGCGACGGGTAGGTCATGCCGCATTTCCACGAACGAAGGGCCGCAAGCGGCCAGACGGTATCCGCAGCGGAATTTTCAGCAGCGTCGATGCTGTTCTGCGACCGGTATTCATTGGCCGTGGCCGAACCCGCAGGCGAAGAGGAACCACGCCTCTTCGACGGACACCTGCACACACGGGCGATGAGTTCCGGCATCAACCTGTCCACGGCCAATATCAGGGCCTTGCGCGACAGCGACCATGCGGTCGTCTTTCCTCGATCTCTCAGCCTGGTGATTTCGCTCGAAGGCCGCCCCTCTGAAGTCAATGCGGGGAGCGGTCGGGAAAAGGTGATACTGCAGCCAGGCGAAGCCGCCCTCTTCAGTTTTTCCGACGAGGCGCAGACGGAAGGACGATATATCGCCGGCCATTGCAGCAAGTCCATCCTGATGCAATTGCGGCCCGGTGCGATCTTCGATGAAACCCTGGCCGAGTTTGTCGAGCGACGTGTCAGGTCGAGCGAGATGATATCGCTCGGCACCAACAAGCGGGTGAACGCCCTCTCCCAACAGCTCTTCAGCGAGAACATCACCGGCACTGTCGGACGTCTATTGATCGAGAGCTATGCTTTGGAACTCGTTGCACGAACCATCCAGTCGATCGGCGATGCTGGAGAACGCTTCCCAAGTACGGCCAGGGAAGTTGACCGCAAGCGCATGGCAAAGGTCCGGCAGCGGATCATCGACGAACCGGGCGCGCCGCACAGCCTGCAGTCTCTCGCCAGGGAGGCCGGCGTCAGTGTTTCCGGCCTGAAGACCAAATTCCGTCAGGTTTACGATCAGTCGGTCTTCGCCTTTCTGCATGACGTGCGGATGGACACCGCACAATCGGGTATCGAGCTTGAGGGCTGGACCGTGACGCAGGCGGCCCATTTCACCGGCTACAGCCATGCCAGCAACTTCTCCGCCGCGTTCCAGAAATATTTCGGCCGATCGCCCGGAAGCACCGGAAGCCGCAGGATTTATCCGTCGTCATAAGCGATCTGTCTCCTGCCATAGACCCCCCATATGGCCTGCCCGTCCGCCGCTGGAATAACCTTGCATCGTCAAGGAACGCGGGCTGGCCGGTCTTGAAGTGACCCGCCGTTCGCCATTTTCGGAGAGTGAAGAATGTTTACACCGGGCATGACCGGCACGGCCAATTGTGGGCAACCTATCCTTTCGGCTCGGGGACCTGCGGTATCCAGACATGGTCGAAAACGTCTCCTCTCGGGAACCGCCCTGTTGTGCCTTGTGCTGCTGAGTACCCATTCGGCGCTCGCCCAGGAGGCGAACACGAGCGACGACACCACGCTTGAGCCCATCGTCATCGACGCCCGCCGTTATGGCGAACGTGTTGTCGAAGTGCCGGTCGCCGTCACACCCGTGACGGCCGACGAAATCGCCAGCGAGCGGATCAGCGAGGTGCAGGATCTTTCCGGCCATGTCGTCGGCCTGCAGATGCCCAATTACGGCGACGATCCGCGCACTGCCCAGCCGATCGTTCGCGGCGTCGGCACGCTCTCGACCATGCTGTCGCCGGACAACAGCACCGCACCGACGATCGTCGACGGTGTGCCTCTGCCCGCCTTCGGTGGTACCGGACAGCTTCTCGATGTTGGCCAGATCGAAGTGCTGCGCGGTCCGCAGGGCACGCTTTACGGCCGAAACTCCACCGGCGGCGCGATCAACATCAAGAGCGAATTGCCAAGCGACGAAACCATTCGACAGATCACCACCGAGGTTGGCACGGAGGGCTATCGCAAGGGTGAGTTCATCCTCGGCGGCGCACTCAACGAAGAGCTGAGCGGACGCTTCGCTGCCCGTTATCTTCATCGCGGCGGCTATGTGGACAACGACCATCCGGGCCAGGGCGACATCGGCGGCTTCGGGCTCGGCGCTTTCAAGGGACAGTTGTTATGGACGCCGGGTGACAGCACGGAAGTCCACTTGAGCACCGGCTATGACCGTTATAGCGGCGATACCGGCTATCCGTACCTGTTGAGGGACAGCAATGCCTATCAGCAGACGCCGGAATTCAAGCGCGACCTTTCCTATACGACGCTCAACGTCTCACATGAATTCGATACATTCGCGCTCAAGACAACAACCGGCTTCACCTATTACGACATCTACAACTGGACGGACAATTCCGACGGTTACGTCAACAGCGCCACCTATGGGGCCTTCGGCCTCTCGATTCCCCCGGCTTTCTACACCTTTGATGGTGACGTGAATGTCACCGATCAGCGGGAAAGCCAGTTCTATCAGGAGGTGCGGCTGCAATCGCTCGACGGCGCCGATACCCGCTGGGTCGTAGGCGGCGTCCTGTCCTACAACGACTTCACCGAAAACGTCACAGGCACGTCGAGCACGGCCGCATCCGTCAACGGGACGCGCGACGTCAACCTGACCTCCACATCCGCCGCGATCTTCGCCGATATCGCCCAGCCTTTCGCCGAGCGCTTCGAGATCGGCGGCGGACTTCGTTACACCTATGAGCGCAAGGGGATAGACGCGATCTATACCGGAAACGGCTTCCCCGGTTCGGTAGCCGGCTATTCGCAGGATGACGATCGTGATTTCAACATGCTCTCCGGCCGCGTCTCGCTGAGCTACAAGCCGACCGACGACAGCCTCGTCTACGGCACGGTCAGCCGCGGCACCAAGGCGGGCGGCTACCCCCGTTTCACCGGCAATGCCACGATCGGCCTTCCGGAAGAGGGCTATGACGAGACGTCGATCTGGGCCTACGAGATCGGCTACAAGGCTGACTTCGTCGAGACCGGAACGTCGCTCAGGATCGCAGGCTTCTTCAACGACGTGAAGGACGAGGCGATCTTTGGCTATGACGCAGCGACCGCCACCTTCCCGATCGAGAATTTCAGCCTGCAGACCTATGGCGCCGAACTGGAAGTTCGCCAGGAGCTTCTTTCGGGCCTGACGCTGTCGACCGGTGTGACGATCACCGGCTCCGAGATCACCGGCATTCCCGCCGACGGCGTACTCGCGGCAGAAGTGGGCAACCGCGTTCCCAACGTCCCGCTCTGGTCTGCGAATGCGTCCCTCACCTACCTCACCGACATAGATATCGCAGCATTCGAGACGCCCGCGCAGCTTTCTACCTATCTTGGCTATCGTTATGTGGGAAAGCGTGAAGGCGATACGGCCAATGCATTCGAGCTGGACCCGCAGCATGTGGTCGATGCCCGCGTCGGGTTGAAGGTAAACGACACCGAATTCTACGTCTTCGGCGAGAATCTGGTCGGCGATCTCCTGGATCAGCAGGGTGCGTTCATGACCACGGGCGTGGAATCGGTCGTCGTCTCGCGCGGACGCACCCTCGGCCTCGGCATGACGGTCAAGTTCTGATGCCGAAACGCCATCCTCTAGTAACCAGCCCCACAACAACAACTGGAATGCCTCAATGAAACCTGCCCATTGGTGCCTGATTGCCAGCCTCTACGTGACGCAGTTCCTGCCTGTCGCCTTTTTCTTCATGGGGCTTCCGGCAATCCTGCGCAGCGAGGGCCGATCGCTGGAGGAGATCGGCGCGCTCTATCTTCTGGGCTTTGTCTGGGTGCTTAAGGTGTTCTGGGCGCCCGCCGTGGACAGGTTTTCGTTTTCGCAGCTGGGCCGTTACCGAGGATGGCTGATCATCACGCAAAGCGTGATGATCGTGCTGCTTCTGGTGATCGGCCAGATAGGCGGCAACGATAATCTGAGCCAGCTTATTGTCCTGAGCCTTCTGCTGACCCTATTCGCCGCAACTCAGGACATCGCCACCGATGCGCTGACGATCAAGCTTCTGCCGCCTGACAAGCGCAGCTGGGGCAATAGCGTTCAGGTCGCCGGCGGTCTGATCGGCATCATGCTCGGCGGCGGCGCGACGCTGATGATTTTCGAGCAGGTGGGCTGGCAGGCATGTTTCATGCTGATGGCAGCGCTGCTCGGCATCGCCCTCATCCAGGTCTTCATGTTGACGGAACCCGACGATGAAGACCTGAAAATCGGGTCGATCGGCTATTCCCAGCTTTGGCGCTTCTGGAGAAAGCCCGGAACCGGTCGGTGGATCGTCACCATGCTGACATTGCCCATCGGGATCGGCATGACCTTCGGCCTGCTCACCCCCATGCTGGTCGATATCGGGTGGTCCACCGACGAAGTGGGCTTCACCATCAACATCGCCGGATCGCTCGTAGGCCTCGGCGCTGTATTTGTCATGGGCTGGCTTGTCCAACGTTTCGGCCGGCGCCGGATGATCATCGCCGCAGCCTTTGCCCAAGCCGCCGCAATCCTTGCAATAATGCCGTTGGCAACCGGCTCCGGCTCGACATCTCAGATTTTGCCGGGCCTTCTGGCGGTCTTCCTCATTTATAATCCGCTGGCGACCGTGATGATGACCGTGATGATGGACAGATGCGATCCCAACTCGGCGGGAACGGACTTCACTGCCCAATACAGCCTCTACAGCTTTGTCGGCTTTGCCTCGGGGGCACTGGCACTCAACCTTGCGGCGTCATTTGGCTATATCGGCGTTATCGCTCTGGCTGCGACAACCTCCACGCTCGCAGGCGGGATCGCCTTCCTCTTCTTTTCCCCCAGGAACGAAAGCCCCCGGACGACGCAGCTACAACATACCAGCTGAACTGATCAAAAAGACAGGCCACACGCTTTCAATGGAAACCAGGGCAGCTGCCGATGACGAGTGCCCGCACCCATTGAAACCTCACGCCCGAGCAGGCTTGCCTGGATCGGCGGCACTCAACTGACTTCCGGCCGCCTATCAGCAACCTTTGAAGCACAGGCGAGCAGGGCTCGCATACGAAAAGCCGATCTTAGAAGAACATGGACGGGAAGAATTTCGATCCGGTCAGCACTGATAATCTTCAAGGCGCGGCGCATCATCCGGCTTGCCGGCCTTGATCCAGCCCACCTTGCCGCGAAGGAAGGACAGTGCCGCACTCAGCGCGGCCTGTCTTTCTTCCAGCCTTTCGATCTGCATCCTCAAAACCTCTATCGTGCGTTCCGGCGAATGCGCCCCGGCGCGATATTCATCGTTAAGTGCCAGGATCTCCGCCAACGAATATCCAAGCGTCTGCTGGAGGCGGATCATTCGTGCCGTCGTGACGTCATCGGGATTGAACATCTGGTATGGGTTCGAGCCGCCCTTGGTGCTGCGCTCAGGCTTCAGCAGCCCTTTGGTGATGTAGAAGCGGATCGTATCGATCGGAAGCCCGGTCGCTTTTGCAAATTCCGAAATCAGCATTCTCTATCCTTGACCATGGACTGCACTCAATACTTATAAGGCATGCTTGTCGAAATATGGAGACGCGATATGACAAGCCGGATGACTAGCATGCCTCAAGTCCAGCTCGGCCGGGATGGCCCTCTGATCGGCGCCCAAGGACTGGGATGCATGGGAATGAGCGAATTTTACGGAGAAACGGACGAGGTCGAAACCCGCGCAACACTCGGACAAGCCCTCGAGTTCGGCGTGACGATGTTCGATACTGCCGACATGTATGGTGTCGGCGCGAACGAGGAATTTCTTGCGCCTTTCATTACAGCCAACCGCGACAGGGTCGTCATCGCGACGAAGTTCGGCTACACGCGCAGCCCGGAAAATCCCAACGACTGGAATATCGACAACCGTCCGGAGTTCATCCGCGCTGCTGTCGATCGCTCGCTCAAGCGGCTCGGTGTCGATATGATCGACCTCTATTACATGCACCGTCGGATCGACGCCGTGCCCCTCGAAGAGTCCGTCGGGGCGATGACAGACTTGGTGGCGGCGGGAAAAGTGAAATGGCTCGGTCTTTCGGCGGTCAGCGCATCGGAATTACGAGCCGCGCACGCCATTCATCCGATTGCGGCGCTGCAATCGGAATGGTCGATTTTCACGCGCGACATAGAAGGGAATGTGGTGCCGGCGGCAGCAGAACTTGGCGTGACGATGGTGCCCTATTCGCCGCTCGGTCGCGGAATGCTGACCGGGCAGGCATTTGCGGGCGCATTGACCGGTAACGACGCACGTCAGAATTTCCCCCGTTTCTCCGCGGAAAACCGCGAAGCGAACATGCGGCTGGTCGCCAGGATCGAAGACCTCGCGTCTGCCAAAGGCATTACGCCGGCCCAGCTTGCACTTGCATGGCTCTATACCCAGTCCCGAAGGCTGAATGTGAAAACCGTTCCCATTCCGGGCACGCGGAAACGAAGCCGCCTGCAGGAAAACGTCAGCGCAGCGGCAATCACGCTGACGGAGCAGGACATGGCAGCGTTGGATCCGCTGGCTGATGCAGTGCGGGGTATCGCGATCTGATCTCGGCCTGGAGCCTGGGCATGCGGCTCATGTCTCGGCTGTGATCCAGATCCGAACCGCATCGAGCGCGTCCGACTTCCGATAGCGTGGCCACACCAGATAGAAGTCGGACGGCCCACGCAGGGCCCCGTCGAGCGCGCGCACGAGACGCCCGTCGACGAGGTCGCGCGCGACAAAATCACGGTTGGCAAGAACGATGCCCTGCCCGGCGATCGCGGCCTCTATCGCGTGCGATGTCTGGCTGAAACTGATCCCCCTGAACGTCGTCTGTTCGCGACGGCCAAATTGCAATTCCACGAATTCGGGCCAGAAATTGTGCGCGTCATGGAGAAGCGTATAAAGGGCGAGTTGCTCGGCAGTGCCGGGTGCGCCCAGATCCGAAAGCAGGTGAGGACTACAGACTGCGATGATTTCCTGCTCGAATAGCAGCTGATGCGCCAGTCCAGGTCCGAACGGAGGGCGACCGTATCGAACCGCAAGATCGACACCATCCAGCTGGAAGTTCGATACCCGGTCCGTCGCCAGAATATGAAGATCGAGCTTCGGATGTCGAGCCGTGAAATCGGGCAGTTTCGGGATCAGCCATTTGGACGCAAACGTCGGCGTCGTGCTGATCGTCAGTTTCACAGGCTGCGGCCGAAGCTCCGTGGTCGCCTGCGAGATGATTTCGAGGGCGCGCCGGATATCCGCAATGTAGCTCCGCCCTTCACCTGTCAGCGCCAGCGTTCGTGGCAGGCGTTCGAACAATGCGACGCCGAGCTCCGCCTCCAGCCCGCGAACCTGCTGGGCGACCGCACCCTGCGTCACCCCAAGCTCTTCGGCGGCAAGCCGGAAATTGAGATGCCGCGCCGCGGCTTCGAAAGCCTTGAGGCCGTTGAGCGACGGGAGTCTGCCTAATACGTCCATGATACGATAGTTTTTCTACTGAGATAGGTGACGAGAACTCTCTCGTTCCCATTGAGAAATAACGATACCGTCGTGTTGGAAATTCGGCAATCGGATGTCGCGGAAGAAAAGGGACTGTCAATGACTGTAGAAAAAGTTGCAATCATCACCGCGGGCGGCAGTGGCATGGGGGCGGCAGCGGCTCGACGTCTGGCCGCCGATGGCTTCAAGGTGGCTATCCTCTCGTCGTCCGGTAAAGGCGAAGCGCTTGCCGGGGAACTTGGCGGCATAGGGGTCACGGGCTCCAACCAGTCCAACGACGACCTCAAGCGACTGGTCGACACCACGATGGAGAAATGGGGTCGCGTCGACGCTCTGGTCAACAGCGCCGGCCATGGCCCTCGCGCCCAGATCGTCGAGATCACCGACGAACAGTGGCACACCGGCCTCGACGTCTACCTGATGAACGTCATCCGCCCCGTACGGCTGGTCACGCCAATCATGCAGGCTCAGAAGTCCGGTGCGATCGTCAACATCTCCACCGCCTGGGCATTCGAACCATCCTCGATGTTCCCGACCTCCGCGGTATTCCGCGCCGGGCTTGCTGCCTATTCCAAGATCTATGCCGATACCTATGCCGGTGAAGGCATCCGCCTCAACAACGTGCTGCCGGGCTGGATCGACAGTCTGCCGTCGACGGAAGAGCGCCGCGACAGCGTCCCGATGAAACGCTACGGCACCAGTGCGGAAGTGGCGGCCACCATCTCCTTCCTCGTCTCGGAAGGCGCCGGCTACATTACCGGCCAGAATCTGCGGGTAGATGGCGGCATTACTCGATCTGTGTGATCTGGAACAAGACAGACCGCGGTCCCGTCACCCTGAGAGGGACCGCTTCAACACGGGGAAACAGGATGTCGGGTTACTGGATTGTCAGAGGTGGCGAGGTTACGGATAACGAGGCACTCAAAGCCTACAACGATATCTTCGCAAGCATCGCGAAGCGCTACGGCGCCGAGATCATCGCGGGCCGCGGCCGGGTGGCGACGGTCGAAGGAGAAAAATTCCCGCGCCAGTTCATTCTGCGGTTTGAAAGCTACGAGACGGCAAGAGCATGTTATGAGGACCCCGATTACCTGGCCTCGCTCCCGCTGGCCGCGAGGGCCTATTCTCGGGAAGTTTCAATTTTTGAGGGGGTCATAGGAGCGCGGCACGAGACCGGCTGTGCTGCAGTATTTCCCCGCGTAAGACGTTGGTCGCGGGACGACCTGAGCGCATGATGCGCTTGTACAATTTGGCCGAGAGAAACGACCTTCACATCTCGACCACCAACCTGATGACCTCTCCCCTGTGCAGCCGGTCGAAGCCCTCATTGATCTCATCCAGCCCGATCGTACCACTCAAGAGCCTGTTCACCGGCAGACGGCCCGCCTTGTAAAGCGCCGCAAAGCGAGGAATGTCACGAACGGGCACGCAGGTGCCGATATAGCTGCCCTTCACCGTCCGCTCTTCCGCGACGAGGCTGACGATATTGAGCGGCATCGCGGCGGTTGGTGCAGGCAAGCCTGCCGTCACCGTCGTGCCGCCACGCCGGGTCATTTTGTAGGCGGTCTCCAGCGCCTTTTCCGAACCGGCGAATTCGAAGGCGAAATCGGCACCGCCATCGGTGAGTTGCCGAACCTGCTCAATGGCGTCCGCATCCCGAGCATTGACGGTCGCGGTCGCGCCAAGTTCGCGGGCGATCGCCAGCTTGTCGTCCGATAGATCGACGGCAATCACCTGCGCCGCACCGGCCGAGATCGCCCCGATAAGAGCTGCCAGACCGACACCACCGAGGCCGATCACCACGGTTGTCTGCCCCGCCTGCACCTTGGCCGTATTCACCACCGCACCGACCCCCGTCAGCACCGCGCAGCCGAAAAGCGCAGCTTCATTAAACGGCAGATCCTTGTCGACCCTGACGATCGAGCGGCGGGAGACGACCGCGTGTTCGGCAAAGGCCGAGCAGCCGATATGGTGATGCACCGCTTCGCCACGGTATCGAAGTCGGATGGCGCCGGAAAGCAGTGTGCCCCGGCCATTGGCAGCCGCCCCCGGCTCGCAGAGCGCCGGACGGCCTTCAGCACAGGGCAGGCAATGGCCGCAGCTCGGCACGAAAGTCAGCACGACATGATCGCCGACATCGAGATCATCGACCCCTTCGCCGAGCTCGATCACCTCGCCCGCCGCTTCATGGCCGATCGCCATCGGCATCGGCCGTGGCCGGCTGCCGTTGATGACGGAAAGATCCGAGTGGCAGAGCCCCGCAGCCCGGATGCGCACCAGCACCTCTCCCGGCCCTGGCCGGCCCAGATCCAGTTCGGCAATCTCCAGCGGCCTGCTTTCGAAATAAGGCATGCTGGCGCCCATTTCGCGCAGCGTCGCGGCTCTGATCTTCATGTCTCTCTCCCAAAATCCGCGCAGTCGCGGATCATCCCGAAAGCTCGCATCCGCAGCGGCGCCCATGCAAGCCTCATATCGTCCTATTTCGACGTCAAGCCGATCTTGCCACCTGCTGCCGCAAAGGCGGCCATCCGGTGTTGCTCGATGTCGCAAGCCGGTTCAGCAACTGCTTCAGCACCCAGACCTCGTTCTCATCGAGCAGCGCCAGGCATTCAGCTTCCGCCACCTTCAGCATGGCAACGATCTCGATCATCGCCTGTCGTCCGTCGGGCGCCAGATAGGCGCGCGGCGACCCACCGTCTTCCACCTTGATGAGCCCGAGCGATTGAAGCTTGACGATCGTTGCATCGGTAATTTCGTCACCCCGCGACCGGCCGATCTCGCGGATGTCGTCGAGCACGCGGCCATCTTCGTGACCGAGCAGCGTCAGCACCGCATAATCGGCGCCGCTCCAGCCGCGCCTGCGCCTCTCCACAACCGCATTCGACCGGATCTGATAGAAGACGCGTGAGATCTGGTAGATGAAATCGTCCGGCGAGAGACTGCTGTCGTTCTTCTCAAAAGAGGCGCTTTCGCCGACATGGCGGATCAGGCGACCATATTGCCCCCCATGAAAAACCAGCGGCGGCGTGCCGGAATGGGCAAAGCCGGTAATCTCGCCGACGAAGATGATATGATCGCCGCCCTCATATTGGTAAGCCGTACGGCATTCGAACCGGGCGGCACAGTCCTTCAGCAGCGGAATTCCATCCTCACCCCTCTCGACCGTCAGTCCCTCGAACTTGTCTTCCGTCTTGCTGGCGAACAGGCCGGAAATGTCGCTCTGTTCGGACGACAGGATATGGACGGCGAAATGTTTCGCCTGCCGGTAATCCTCGAAACTGGAGGACGTCTTCGACAGGCTCCACAGGATCATCGGCGGGTCGAGCGATACGGAACTGAAACTGTTTGCCGTGCGACCCACCTCCCTGCCATCCGCAGCAAGGGTGGTGACGACGGTGACGCCGGTGGCGAAGGAGCCGAGGGCATTGCGCAGGATCCGCTGTGCATCTGTGGTCATGTTTTCCTCCCTGGATCGTCTTGTATGGGCGACAGGGTTTCCGGCTCCCGTCGGAAAACCCTCTCGCTTGGCGGATTGGAATTAGAGCGGGATATCGACATCCAGCAGAGGCGCATGCTGTTGCGCGCCATAGACGTCGGTATCGCCGATGTCGCCGGCGGGCACCGCCCGCGGGAAGGTCGCCTTGAAGGCAGCGGCCGTCTGGGTAGTTTGCGAGAACGGGATGCTATCTTATCGTTTCTCGCAGCTCAGCGATAAACGATAAGATAGCATCCCATGTAGAGGTGATGACTGTGATTGAACGCCAATCGATATTCAGCATGGGGATTGGTTACACTGACGCACACCTATTGACTTCTACACTCCTGGACCAGCGGTGCAGCTTGTGGACGAGAGATAAACGCCTAGCCACCGCAGCAAAAAAAGTCGGTGCGAAGGTTCATCTACCTGTCCAAATCCCTCATTAGCGACGAAAAGACGTGTTTTCCCAGCTTCACTGCGCTATCGATGTGACTTGAATCTACGCCAAGCTGGCTGAATCCCCAAAGTCTTGAAGCTTATGCGCGATTTTGGATCCGTAAACCCGTAACCGAATTCTAAGCCCCTAAAGGGATGTCCTCCGGCGGGTTTAAGCCGATCTCGATATTGCCCTGTCTCCTGATGCGTTTTAGCGCACCTTGACCTTCTACAGACAGCATGCTGTTTGCAGCTTTCCGAAGAGCCTCCTGCCACGCCGGCCCACGTTGCCACGCTTCCTCAAACGCAATCGCAAAATCGGACGCTCTGCGGGTCTCATAAAGAGCTTCGAAAAGGATCTCGGCCTGACGTATATCTTTGTCGCGTTTAACCGCACTCAGCCCGTCCGTTCTTCGTCTCGTGGCCACGATCATTTTATGCACCGCATATCGGGCAGGGTCTGGAACAGTTACTGGGACGCCGCTCTTGTGCAGCAGAATCGTTCGTAATGGATCTCTGATCAAGAAATCGAGAAACCGGAGTGGATCCGCACTCGCGCCACCAAGAGCGGGCATGCTTGCGGGTTGGTCGATGTAGTCATTAGATCCCCGGTTCGAAGTTAGGAATTCTACACGATATCCCGTAGCATTCTGGAAGGCGGACGAGGCAATCGAACCTGATCGGTGGGGGACCGGCCGAAAACTTGGATCAACGTTCTGAAGGAGAACAACGATGGGAGGAAGCGTGTCTTCAACCTCGCGAGAGATGGCGTAATCCTGGGCGATATCGGCATCGCCGGTCAGAATTGCCGCCGCTGGCAATCGAACGCCGAGCAAGCCTGCATAGGTTTGGAACGCGACTGTGCCGATGAGCACACCACGGAGCCGGAATAGGCCGCCGGATGCGAGCGCTTCCACGATCGCTCCTGACATCGTATCCGGTGCAATCATCCCGCCTTCACGAGTGAGACTGCTTACTATCCGCCGCCGTGCTATAAGATCATGTTTCTGCCGCTGATGTGTCTCGACGCGGCGCGTGATCTCACCATCTTCTGCAGGACCGACATAGCGCCGGGATTTACCACCAGAACCATCGGGGATGTCGAAGTACCAGTAGCTTTTTTCCTTGACCACCACGCGCTGAAAGCGGCCTTCTGGTGAAAAGTCAGCGGTCCAGGCGGCGTCCATTGACCGTTGTCCCAGCTCCGCCAGCATTGTCTGATAGACGAGATCGATCTTTTTCATCTTGATCCCAACACGAGTTATACCTTTTTAGAATTACGGTATATCAGACTCACCTCCTCTGCGAAAGAGCAGAGACATCACCCTATGCATCGACCAACGCACAAGCGTTCCACAATCTCCAAGCGAGAAGCATAAAGGAGATCGTCAAATCGGCTGTCTCTGCACGGTCATAAATCTGATACATCCTTTCTTGAAGCTCGCCTCCTATTCCCGCTCGCCCTCGGCATTAACGCCGAGAAAAACGGAATGAGCATGACCAAGAACGACATTGCATCACGTCATTTTCAGCGAAAGACATCCGAATTCTGCGAGCTGCGTATTGCGCCAATCGCATCCAGGAGAATATCCTGGCCTTACTTGGTCAGCTCGATCATCTACCGGAAACCGCCACCCCTCCTGAATGGTGACCTGCCACTGAGAATTTCCTCCAGGATGGATTAGAGTCCGGCCCATTGAGGACGGACTTATGAAGAAGCAGCGATTTACGGACGGGCAGATCATTGGGGTGCTGAAGGAACAGGAGGCCGGAGCCAAAGCGGCTGATCTTTGCCGTAGGCACAGGATTTCCGAGGCGACCTTTTACAACTGGAAAGCCAAATACGGCGGCATGGAAGTGTCTGAGGCCAAGCGTCTGAAGGCGCTGGAGGATGAGAACGCCAAGCTGAAGAAGCTGCTCGCCGAACAGATGCCGGACACAGCCGCACTCCGCGAGCTTCTTTCAAAAAAATGGTAGGGCCTGCCGCCAAGCGTGACGCCGTCGTGCACCTGAAGGCCATCATCGGCCTTTCAGAGCGGCGGGCCTGCCAGATCGTATCCGCAGACCGAAAGACGATCCGCTATCGATCCTCGCGACCGCCTGAGGTCGAGTTGCGAGCGAAGCTGCGCGATCTGGCCAATGAGCGCCGCCGGTTTGGCTATCGTCGATTGTTCATCTTGCCTCGACGAGATGGAGAGCCGTCCGGTGTCAATCGCATCTACCGTCCCTATCGCGAGGAAGGTCTCTGCGCGCGCAAGCGGAAAGCCAGGCGTCGTGCTGTCGGCACGCGTGCGCCAATCCTCGTCGAAGCCAAGGCCAATGCCCGCTGGTCACTGGATTTCGTCCACGATCAGTTCGCCTGCGGCAGGCGCTTCCGTACACTCAATGTGGTCGACGACGTCACGCGAGAATGCCTGGCGGCGATACCGGACACATCGATATCAGGACGGCGTGTCGCGCGAGAACTGACGACACTGATCGAACGACGGGGGAAGCCCGGCATGATTGTCTCGGACAATGGGACCGAACTGACCTCGAATGCCATCCTTGCCTGGTCGAAGGATCAAAAGGTCCAGTGGCACTATATCGCGCCGGGAAAACCAATGCAAAACGGCTATGTGAGAGCTTCAACGGCCGCATGCGTGACGAGTTGCTCAACGAGAGCCTGTTTTTTGGCCTCGATCATGCCCGCAGCGCCATTGCGGAATGGACGGACGACTACAACAATTTCCGGCCGCATTCATCGCTCGGATACCAGATCCCGGCAGACTATGCCGGGATAATTGCCGCAGCCGGATGAAACTTCAGTGACAGGTCAAGCTTTCGCCAGGGAACGCGGCTGGAAGCTCGTCGCGACCTATTCCGAAGCTGCGATCAGCGGCACGAGCTACCAGCTCCGCCCCGGCATCCAGAGCCTCATCTGAACCGCCGCCTCGACGGCGGATCGAGATCGGAATCGAACTGAAGGCGACCATGACCGCCCATCGGCGATGGCTCGATGGGAAACGACCGGGCAGGTTCCAGGCAGATCCGATTTCCAAAGCGGCTTTATCCGGCCTCGATCTGGATCCGGGAAGCATTTCTTCGTTGATTTATTTTTGGGAATATTGGTTGCGGGGGCAGGATTTGAACCTGCGGCCTTCAGGTTATGAGCCTGACGAGCTACCGGGCTGCTCCACCCCGCGTTGAGCGCAAGCCTTTTGCTTGCGCGGTAGCGTCACAGCTGTGCTGTGATGCTTTGTGCCGGAGCAAAACCTTTGGGTTTTGTCTCCTGTAAGGAGGGCACCGGCCTGAGCCTGTGGTTCCATCCTTATTCGGTATTGTCCTGCAAACGACGAAGGGTCGCTTTGGGCGACCCTTTGGTATTGGCCAGGGGCCGTTTGTTTTCGTTATGAGAAGATTGTTTTCCATCTTGCGATGGACATTGCCTTTAGAAGACCTGGCAGCGACCTACTCTCCCGCGTCTTAAGACGGAGTACCATTGGCGCTGGGGCGTTTCACGGCCGTGTTCGGAATGGGAACGGGTGCGGCCGCCCCGCCATGACCACCAGGTCATCTAAGGGCAATGTGAAGAGAAGCTGGTTCACTCTTTGAGTGATTGATTTGAACACGTCTTTGTCTCACGGCCTGCGTTTGCAGGCGGATGAGCATTGATCAATGGGAACGATTAAGCCAATCGGGCTATTAGTAAGGCTAAGCTTCATGCATTACTGCACGTCCACACGCCTCCTATCAACGTGGTCGTCTACCACGGCCCTGATAGGGAATACTCGTTTTCAGGTTGGTTTCCCGCTTAGATGCCTTCAGCGGTTATCCATTCCATATATAGCTACCCTGCTATGCCGTTGGCACGACAACAGGTCCACCAGAGATATGTCCATCCCGGTCCTCTCGTACTAGGGACAGATCCTGTCAATATTCCTACACCCACGGCAGATAGGGACCGAACTGTCTCACGACGTTCTGAACCCAGCTCACGTACCGCTTTAATTGGCGAACAGCCAAACCCTTGGGACCTGCTCCAGCCCCAGGATGCGATGAGCCGACATCGAGGTGCCAAACAACCCCGTCGATATGGACTCTTGGGGGTCATCAGCCTGTTATCCCCGGCGTACCTTTTATCCGTTGAGCGATGGCCCTTCCACGCGGGACCACCGGATCACTATGACCGACTTTCGTCTCTGCTCGACTTGTCAGTCTCGCAGTCAGGCGGGCTTATGCCATTGCACTCGACGACCGATTTCCGACCGGTCTGAGCCCACCATCGCGCGCCTCCGTTACTCTTTCGGAGGCGACCGCCCCAGTCAAACTACCCACCATACACTGTCCCGGATCCGGATGACGGACCGCGGTTAGACATCCATGACGATAAGGGTGGTATTTCAAGGATGGCTCCACGAAGACTGGCGTCCCCGCTTCAAAGCCTACCACCTATCCTACACATGCCGACACGAATGCCAGTGTAAAGCTATAGTAAAGGTGCACGGGGTCTTTCCGTCTAACCGCAGGAACCCCGCATCTTCACGGGGAATTCAATTTCACTGAGTCTATGCTGGAGACAGCGGGGAAGTCGTTACGCCATTCGTGCAGGTCGGAACTTACCCGACAAGGAATTTCGCTACCTTAGGACCGTTATAGTTACGGCCGCCGTTTACTGGGGCTTCAATTCAAAGCTTGCACCTCTCCTTTTAACCTTCCAGCACCGGGCAGGCGTCAGACCCTATACGTCGTCTTTCGACTTCGCAGAGCCCTGTGTTTTTGATAAACAGTCGCTACCCCCTGGTCTGTGCCACCCTCTTCCACTTGCGTAAAAGAGGGTCACGCTTCTTCCGAAGTTACGCGTGCAATTTGCCGAGTTCCTTCAGCATAGTTCTCTCAAGCGCCTTGGTATACTCTACCTGACCACCTGTGTCGGTTTCGGGTACGGTCTATACGGTGGAGCTATTTCCTGGAACCGCTTCCCTGCAAGATCAATCCAATAAGACCTTACAAGTTACGCAATCCGTCACTACCACCAGGCCCACGAATATTAACGTGGTTCCCATCACCTACGCATTTCTGCCTCAGCTTAGGGGCCGGCTAACCCTGCTCAGATTAACTTTAAGCAGGAACCCTTGGTCTTTCGGCGAGGGGGTCTCTCACCCCCTTTGTCGTTACTCATGTCAACATTCGCACTTCCGATATCTCCAGGGGCCCTCACGGGTCCCCCTTCACAGACTTACGGAACGCTCCGCTACCACACATCTTACGATGTATCCTCAGCTTCGGTGCATGGCTTTAGCCCCGTTACATTTTCGGCGCAAAGACCCTTATTTAGACCAGTGAGCTGTTACGCTTTCTTTAAATGATGGCTGCTTCTAAGCCAACATCCTGGTTGTTTTGGGATCCTCACATCCTTTCCCACTTAGCCATGACTTGGGGACCTTAGCTGGAGGTCAGGGTTGTTGCCCTCTTCACGACGGACGTTAGCACCCGCCGTGTGTCTGCCGATTAGTACTCCCAGGTATTCGGAGTTTGGTTAGGATCAGTAAGACGGTGAGTCCCCATAGCCCATCCAGTGCTCTACCCCCTGGGGTATTCGATCGACGCTCTACCTAAATAGATTTCGCGGAGAACCAGCTATCTCCGAGTTTGATTGGCCTTTCACCCCTAGCCACAAGTCATCCCAATCTATTGCAACAGATGCGGGTTCGGTCCTCCAGTTGGTGTTACCCAACCTTCAACCTGCTCATGGCTAGATCACTCGGTTTCGGGTCTAATGCAACTAACTGAACGCCCTGTTCAGACTCGCTTTCGCTGCGCCTACACCTACCGGCTTAAGCTTGCTAGTTACACTAAGTCGTTGACCCATTATACAAAAGGTACGCCGTCAGGCTTGCGCCCTCCGACTGCTTGTAGGCATCCGGTTTCAGGTTCTATTTCACTCCCCTTGTCGGGGTGCTTTTCACCTTTCCCTCACGGTACTTGTTCGCTATCGGTCATGCACGAGTACTTAGGCTTGGAGAGTGGTCTCCCCATGTTCAGACAGGATTTCACGTGTCCCGCCCTACTCAAGGACAATGAGTGTTCTACGCTTACGGGGCTATCACCCACTATAGCCAGGCTTTCCAACCTGTTCAGCTTTATTCCTCATTGCCACTGGCCTGGTCCGCGTTCGCTCGCCACTACTTACGGAGTCTCGGTTGATGTCCTTTCCTTCAGGTACTTAGATGTTTCAGTTCCCTGAGTTCGCTTCTTACCCCTATGTATTCGAAGGTAAGATACCTTATAAACAATACCTAGAAACCTAAACCGTACCGAAGCACGGCTTAAACTTTCTAGGTATTTAAGGTGGGTTGCCCCATTCGGAGATCCATGGATCAAAGCTTATTCGCAGCTCCCCACAGCTTATCGCAGCGTATCACGTCCTTCTTCGCCTGTGCATGCCAAGGCATCCACCAAATGCCCTTACGACACTTAATCGTTCTCATTGCCAATGCTCATCAATATAGCCGCTCTGTTTCCAGAACGGCGGAAGGGCTACCTTTTACAACCCGACCTTCTCATGACGACATCGACGTGTTCTTGTTCGACAAGCCTGCTTTATCGGGGTCACGCCGAGCGACCCGCTTGCAGTCTTGTCTTAAGACCAGCTTCTCGAGATTAAATCCGGGTCCGTGCGGTTAGCAAACGGACATCAATAAGTCGTCAGAGATGCCATAACCCAAGGGTCAAAACACCAACAACGACCGACCAGAGTGACAAGCTTCCTATCTCCACCGATCCCTCTTTCGTGTCCGGCCGGCTAGGCCATCAACGACATCATAAGGATCAGCTTCAAACCCAGGCTTACCTTGCGGTAAATCCCAGACCTGGAAGCCTCCAGATCAATCTTCTCTTCACGATTTTTGCAGAACAGGCACACGACCAACAAGGTCAGTGCAAACTTGTATTTTCTTCAAAGGATATGTCTTCCACTCTCTCGACACCAAATGCGAATTGGTGGAGCTGAGCGGGATCGAACCGCTGACCCCCTGCTTGCAAAGCAGGTGCTCTCCCAGCTGAGCTACAGCCCCAACCATCGCAACACCCGATGACACCGCCACCAGGAGGATCAAGATCGAACAAACCAACCGCCTTAAAAAGGAGAATGGTGGGCCTGGGAAGACTTGAACTTCCGACCCCACGCTTATCAAGCGTGTGCTCTAACCAACTGAGCTACAGGCCCGATCTCTACGAACTCCACGTCAATGACGCTCGCCCATACAGGCCAGAGGCCGTCGCCAGTCGTCTGGCGCCCCGTCCGGAGGCGAGAGATCCAAGTCGATCGAAGATCGACGTTCGGATCGCGGCACCGCCGTGAGGACATATCCTAATGAAGAAAGAGAAACGTAGTCGGCGGTCTTCGCCATACCATCCGATGCTAAAAGCATTCCGTGGCGTATTACGTTTTCGATGGTCGCCTGACTGGCGCCATCTATGTTCTAAAAAGCACGGGAAGGTTCATCCTGAGGTGATCCGAAGATCAGGTCAGGCGTCTTACCAATTCCACAGCTTCCTTAGAAAGGAGGTGATCCAGCCGCAGGTTCCCCTACGGCTACCTTGTTACGACTTCACCCCAGTCGCTGACCCTACCGTGGTTAGCTGCCTCCTTGCGGTTAGCGCACTACCTTCGGGTAAAACCAACTCCCATGGTGTGACGGGCGGTGTGTACAAGGCCCGGGAACGTATTCACCGCGGCGTGCTGATCCGCGATTACTAGCGATTCCAACTTCATGCACTCGAGTTGCAGAGTGCAATCCGAACTGAGATGGCTTTTGGAGATTAGCTCGACCTCGCGGTCTCGCTGCCCACTGTCACCACCATTGTAGCACGTGTGTAGCCCAGCCCGTAAGGGCCATGAGGACTTGACGTCATCCCCACCTTCCTCTCGGCTTATCACCGGCAGTCCCCTTAGAGTGCCCAACTGAATGCTGGCAACTAAGGGCGAGGGTTGCGCTCGTTGCGGGACTTAACCCAACATCTCACGACACGAGCTGACGACAGCCATGCAGCACCTGTGTTCCGGTCCCCGAAGGGAACCCCAGATCTCTCTGGATAGCCGGACATGTCAAGGGCTGGTAAGGTTCTGCGCGTTGCTTCGAATTAAACCACATGCTCCACCGCTTGTGCGGGCCCCCGTCAATTCCTTTGAGTTTTAATCTTGCGACCGTACTCCCCAGGCGGAATGTTTAATGCGTTAGCTGCGCCACCGAACAGTAAACTGCCCGACGGCTAACATTCATCGTTTACGGCGTGGACTACCAGGGTATCTAATCCTGTTTGCTCCCCACGCTTTCGCACCTCAGCGTCAGTTATGGACCAGTAAGCCGCCTTCGCCACTGGTGTTCCTGCGAATATCTACGAATTTCACCTCTACACTCGCAATTCCACTTACCTCTTCCATACTCAAGATACCCAGTATCAAAGGCAGTTCCGCAGTTGAGCTGCGGGATTTCACCCCTGACTTAAATATCCGCCTACGTGCGCTTTACGCCCAGTAATTCCGAACAACGCTAGCCCCCTTCGTATTACCGCGGCTGCTGGCACGAAGTTAGCCGGGGCTTCTTCTCCGACTACCGTCATTATCTTCATCGGTGAAAGAGCTTTACAACCCTAAGGCCTTCATCACTCACGCGGCATGGCTGGATCAGGCTTGCGCCCATTGTCCAATATTCCCCACTGCTGCCTCCCGTAGGAGTTTGGGCCGTGTCTCAGTCCCAATGTGGCTGATCATCCTCTCAGACCAGCTATGGATCGTCGCCTTGGTAGGCCTTTACCCCACCAACTAGCTAATCCAACGCGGGCCAATCCTTCTCCGATAAATCTTTCCCCAAAAGGGCGTATACGGTATTAGCACAAGTTTCCCTGCGTTATTCCGTAGAAAAGGGTATGTTCCCACGTGTTACTCACCCGTCTGCCGCTGACCCCGAAGGGCCCGCTCGACTTGCATGTGTTAAGCCTGCCGCCAGCGTTCGTTCTGAGCCAGGATCAAACTCTCAAGTTGAGAATTCAATCATGACTGATCACTATGTTCTGAATCGACGAGAACTTTTTAAATGTACACCAATCGCATCGCTGCAATCGTTTCCATCGTTCTCTAATCAAAACGTGACCGTCATCTTGTCTTCTAAACAGACCGTTCCAAAACCCTAAAGCCCCGAAACAGCCCGCGAAAACCCGCCGACCACGTTTCTCTTTTCTTCTCATATTAAATTGTCAAATAACCGACG